>CAWHFO010000069.1:0-30373 GCA_963828215.1 uncultured Alphaproteobacteria bacterium
GGCTACGCCATCCGCCTCCCGGCCAACTCCGTGTTGCATGAACGGATCGGCCACCTGCTGACCCGGCCCGTTGGCCGCCCGCCCAGGAGGCCGCAGGTGTTCTTCGCGAGCTTCAGCTACCAGGCGCAGAGCTGGAGCAAGCCGCGTCAGTGGTGGCCAAGGTCGAGTGGCACCAGGGCGAGCTGTACCCGAAGGTCGGGTTCATCGTCACCAGCCTGAAGCGGCCGGCCGGACGGATCAGCAAGTTCTACAACGGTCGCGGCACCGCCGAGCAGTACATCAAGGAGGGCAAGCTGGCGCTGCGCTGGACCCGGCTCTCCTGCCATGCCTTCCGCCACAACGCGGTGCGGCTGCAGCTCCACGCCCTCGCCTACAACCTCGCCAACTTCTTGCGCTCGCTGGCGTTGCCCGACGCGGTCGCGCAGTGGTCGCTGACAAGCTTGCGCGAGAAGCTGGTCAAGATCGGCGCCCGGATCGTCCGGCACGGTCGCTACGCCGTCTTCCAGCTGGCCGAGGTCGCCGTGCCGCGGGCGCTGTTCGCCGAGATCCTGTGCCGCATCGATCGGCTGCGGCCACGGTCGCCGCCGATCCCGGCATGAGCAGCGCGGATCAACCCTCGATGGCGACCCGACAGGTGACGTCCGTCCCTGATCAACCGAGAACCGTCGAACGCGGCCGCAAGATGGGGGTCACGCATCTTGACGCGGGTCGATGCGGTGTCCGAGGCTGGTTCCGGCCCTCGCAGGCTTGCAGCATGCAACGTAGCGACGCATCATCGGCCCTCGGAAGCCGGCCATCTGGAGAATCCCGGCTCAAAAGACGATCGTCCATCCCTCCGCGGCGGCAGCCTCGGCGGTATAGGCGACGCCGTCGACCTTGAGGCCGCTGCCGTCGACCAGCGTGATGGCGCCCCCCTTGTTGCCGAGGGCGAGCGGCGGAAGGATCGGCACGACCAGCGTCGCGCCTGCGGCGATCGTGCCCTCGAGGGTCTGCTTGCGCTCGGCCCTGTCGATCAGCGCCCAGCCAGAAAGGTCGATGGCATCGGGCGTCGCGTTGAGCAGGGTGACGGTCTCCGCCTCCGGCGCCGGCCCGATCGGGTTCACGAGGGCCGCGACGATCCGGACACGAAAGTCGGGCTCGCTCGGATGCGGGGCGGGCCCGGGTCCCGGGGTCGGCCCCGGAAGCGTGTGACCGGTGACGTCATCGGTGTGCCAGGCCTGCGATTGAAAGGCGAGGAAGATGGCGACCCACTGATCGGTCGAAGGGAAGCGAAGGATCAGCCCGCCATCCTGCCAGACGCCATCCTCGCCCCGGTGGCCAGCATCGTTGCCCTGGTTCATATGGATATCGTGGACGCCATTCCCGGGCTGGAAGCGGAAGACCTGGTCCGGCTTTCCCTGCTCCGGCCCCCAGCGCTCGCCGAACGCGTGGATGACAGCGTCGGTCTCCGCCTTGGCCCGTTCGATATAGTGCGCCAGCCGGTCGCTCAGATCGTTATCCGGCCCGGGCAGACTGGACGGCAGGAGGCGCATATCGAGGCGGTTGAAGAGGTTGCCGCGGATGAAGTCGAGCGCAGCCGTCCCGGGCCGCCCGGCAGCGGCGTGAAGCCCTCCTCGAGAGAAAAGAGCTTGTCGATCACCGGGTGCCTGAAGTTCTCGTCGACAAGGAACAACAGCTCGGATGGGCTGAGCTGCGATTTGACATTGACGGCGAGGCGGTAGTCGACCCCCGCTGCTCTCACCTGGACCTGGTAGTGCGGGGTGCTCGCGTCGTCCTCACGCTTGGCGGCGACGACGCGGCCTCGCAGGACACCATAGTGCTTGAGGCTCATAGTGACCTCCATCGGGTTTGGTTGATCGTCACGCCATGGCGTAGGTGGTCATCCTTCCGCCCCGATGATCCAACGTCCGCCACTCTATGCGCACTTCATGACAGTCAGGCGCACGCCCTAGGCCGTCCGCGCGGGTCGCTCGTTCTGGCGCCGGTGGACGGGTCCTAGAGCGCAAAGAGGTCGGCGCGGTAGCCCCTCGGGTCCGCAAGGCGGTCCTGCGCCGGGCTGTCGTAGATGACGATGAGCTGGCTCTCCTCGAACAGCGCAATGCCCTCGGGATGGTCGCAGCCGACGCCGACCGGAACGTCGAGGAGCCGCTGCAGGGTGGCGGGGTCGGCAAGGCCACCCTCAGGCGGCCGCGCGCCCACATCCCAGGCGAGAACCGAGGCTGGGCCGTCCAGCTTCATGGTCGGGCCGGTCAGGACGAGAAGCCGATCGCCGTCGAAGGCGAGGTCGCGGATGCCGAGGCCGCCGAGGTCGAGGGCGTGCTTCAGATAGGGAAAGCCGTCTCTGAAGCGCTCGAGTCGCAGCGTCTCGCCTTCCACCATCACCTTGAGCTCGAGAACGACCGCCAGCCCCGAGAGAACAGGCCCACGCAGGCCAAGGAAGACGGAATGGCCGCGGGCTGCAAGGCCCTCGATGTCGAGCCCGTTCTCCTTGGCAGGAAGGGCAAGGAACGGCCCCAGATGGGGGGCGTGGGCGAGCGCTTCCGTGAGCGCGTTGCCCCCGCCATTGGACGAACGGCAAGGAGGCGGCGGCCTTGTGACCGAATGGCCTGGCCGGATCGGACAATTCCGCGTCGAGATCGAGGAAGCCCAACAGGTAGCGGTTGGGCTGGCGGTCCCGCAGCCGCGCCATGTGAGCGAAAGCCTCGCTCGGCGGTGGCGGTCCCGGCTTCTTTCGCGTCCGGCTGTGCGAGCCCATCACCCGGAGGCGGGCGCCATCGCGACACAGCCCTTCGGCGTCGACCTCGCCTGCCTCGCCAGCCGGCAAGCGGAACGGATGGGCCAGGCCATAGGCGCGGTGGCCGGCGCACACAGCGTCCGAGCCGATCCTCAGCCGGTCGAGAAAGGCGCCCTCGTCACCGGCAACCCACAGCTCGCCCTTGGCGCACTCGACCGCGGAAAGATTGCGGCGCAGCCTCTCGACGTGGGCGACGCCGCCCTGCTGCGGGTCAAAGGCCAGCCACAGGTGGGCTTGTGGCGGCTGTGCTGCCGGTCTCGACACATGAGCCATGACCCGCCCTCTCTCGTCCCAGCCTGCATCGATGCTCGCGCCCGACGTTCTCTGTACACTGCTGGTTGACGACTCTCTTGGCCCAGCATCGGGCTCGCGTCAGTGATGTTTCTCACAGGGACGTGGGCCGATCTTGGCTGACCGGAGTCATCGTCATGCGGCCCGAGCGGGACTCGAATTGTCGGGCCAGTCTGGAGCTGACCCGTTCCCGTGGGCAGCCGAGACGCTTCCGCCGGAGGCGTCCGAAGGTTGGGAACGACGCACGGCGTGTATCCGCAGGGGTGCCGCCGGCAGATGATCAAACTGCTCAATGCGGCGCGTGGCCCAGACTGTGGATCGGCGTCCACCCCCGGACGAGACAGCCTAACTCGTTGGGCCCATGAGCTTACTGCTCCTCTGTGGGGTCACGGTTGGACGCCGATCCACATCTCAGCCCGGCAGCTGGCCGGCATCCTTCGCGGCCAGGTGGGCGATGGCCGACCAGTCGAGCTTCTCGCCGCCCTGAGCCAAGAGGGTGAGGAACCGGTCGCGCAGGAGGCTCGCCAGCGGCATCGGCACGCGCAGGCTCTCGGCCGCCGCCAGAGTGAGGCGAATGTCCTTGGCGCCCAGCGGCGCCGCAAATCCGGCCGGCTCGTACCGCTCCTCGGCGATCAGGCCGCCGTAGGTCTTGTAGGCCGGTGCCGCGAACAGCGTCGCGGTCAAGAGATCGACATATTGCCGCCGATCGACGCCAGCCTTGGCGACCAGGGCTATGGCCTCGCCCAGCGCCTCGATCGCCGAGGCGAGCAGGAAGTTGCCGCTGAGCTTCACGAGGTTGGCGGCCGGCGGCTTGTCGCCGATGCGGAACGTCCTTTGTCCGATGGCCTCGAAGAGTGGCAGGCAGGCATCGATGGCGTCCGGCACGCCCGCGGCGACGACGAACAGCTTCGCCGCGGCCGCCGCTTCCGGCCGCCCGAACACGGGCGCTGCGACGAAGCCTTGGCCAGCCGTGGCATGGGCCGCCGCGAGCCGCTCCGACAAGGCAACACCGATGGTGCTCATGGAGACATGGATGGCGCCCTTCGCCAAGCTCGCGAGCAGGCCTTCATCGCCGAACACGACGGCTGCGACGGCAGCATCGTCCGCCAGCATGGTGATCACGGCATCGCCGTGGCTGGCGTCTGCCACCCGGGCAGCGGCATGTGCTCCTTGCTCGACCAGCGCCCGCTCCTTCCCGGGCGTGCGGTTGTGGACGGTGACGTCGTGGCCGGCCCGGAGCAGGTTCGCCGCGATGCCGCTGCCCATGTTGCCGAGACCGATCAACCCGACCTTCATGCCACTTGCCTCCCCTCTGCGCCTGCCGTCCACGCGTCGGCAGCATGCGTCGGCGGCGGGGCCATGAAGTCGGGGCCCACCGGGTCCTCGATCGCCGCGGCCAGGATCCGGTCGATCTCGCGCATGCCCTCGCCATCCAGCGACCAGCCTATGACCTCGCTGACCGGCGTCAGCTGGTCGGGCCGTCGCGCACCCCAGAGCGCCACCACCTGGCCGCGATCGAGCAGCCACCGGACGGCCAGGGCCAGCACCGTCTTACCGTACCGGTCGCGGGCGAGCGCGTCGAGCTGGCGGACGGCGGCGAGGTATTGGCCAAGCCTGGGCGGTGCGAACTTGGGGTCCGTCTTGCGGAGATCGTCGCCTGTGAAGGTCGACGCCTCCGTGATCTTGCCCGTGAGCAAGCCGCGACAAAGCGCGCCGTAGGCGAGGACGGTCAATCCGCCGCGCTCGGCGTAGGGCAGCACGTCGGTCTCGATCTGCCGCTCGAACAGGTTGTAGGGTGGCTGCACGGTCTGGAGGGAGGCAGCCGCTTGGAAGCGCTCCATCTGCGCTGGGCTGAAGTTGCTGACGCCAACGGCGCGGATCTTGCCGTCGCGGCGAAAGCCCTCGATCACCGCGGCGGTCTCCTCGATCGGGACGGACTTGTCGGGCCAATGGACCTGGTAGAGATCGATCACGTCGGTCTGCAGCCGCCGCAGCGAGTCCTCGAGCTCCTGGCGCAGACGCGCCGGCGAGGAATTGCGGAACACTCGGCCGCCCCGCCACTCGAGGCCGACCTTGGTGGCGATCAGCGCCCGTTGGCGATGCCCACCCGCCAGGGCCCTGCCGACCAGCTCCTCGGAGCGGCCGAAGCCATAGATCGGGGCCGTGTCGATCAGGTTGATGCCATGGTCGAGGGCTGCATGGATGGTACGGACGGCATCGCTCTCGTTGCTGCCGCCCCACATCCAGCCACCCATCGCCCAGGTGCCGAGGGCGATGCGCGACGCCTTCGTCGCCACGCCCTCGATGTCGATCTGCTCGATCATGATGTTGCTCCATAAAAGCGCATGCGCGCCAGCGTTGCTGGCCTGGAAGGGAAAGACGGCATGCTATCGCCGGCAGAACCGTCCTCGGCCGCTCCATGCCGATGTCCGCGAGCCGCTCATGGCCGCCTACGGTCAGCCCGTGACGAGCTCACGGCGGCCTGGCCATCCCCGCACTTTGCCATAGTCGGAGTGGCTCCGGACAAAGGCCGCTACGGACTGCTCCGCCGCTTCGGCGGCGATCTCCGGGATGTCGGAAAGATTGATCCGCAGATCGCTCTCGAGCTCGCGCTCCGAGTAGCTCTCGAGCTCGGTGCGCGCCTTGCGGAACTCGCGCCGCCAGAGCCGGGCAAGTGCGATCCGTTGGGGCAGGCCGGTGGCCCTGATCGCCGCAGTGACTGGCTGAGCCAGGGCAGAGCCGAGGCGGACCATGCCGCGACCCATCGAGTGGGAAAGCTTGTCGATCTCCGCGCTGCGCAACCGCTTACCTTCCATGACGAGCCGGGCAAGATCGTGCCGGGTGACCCTGGGCAGGTCGGTCGCGAAAACCTCATGCGTGTGCTTGGTGCTCATCAGGTGATTTCCACTTTGCGAAATAGACGCGGCGGGTGCCGCAGGGCCGCTGCCCCGCGCGCGATCTGCTCGACCACGCACCAGACCTTCGCGGCGCGGAGTCCTACCTCGCAGTCGTTCAGGCCGTTCAGGAAGCCGAACGCAGCGTCGTAGGTGCTGGCTGAATGCGCGTGGGCACTGTTGTCACTGGCTCGGACGAGAAAGGCGCCACGCTATTCTTGTCAGATGCGGCCGCTCCATGCCGATGTCCGCGAGTGTGCGGTCATCGAGGCGTTCAAGCTCGCGCAGCACGGACCCGTATTGGAGACGGGCGCGCAGCCACCCGACCATCCGATGGAGAGGGTCTGCTTTGGGACGTACGTCGGAAATGCCCAGTCCCGGGAGGCTCACGGCAGTCGACGCCAGCTGCGCGTCTGGCACGGTTACAAACTTGCTCATCGGTTTCTTCCTTGGCTGTTGCCAGGGAAGATGGGAGGCCCTATTTGATCATTCCAATGGAATATTGTGATCGCACTCAGCGCGAACGGTGATCAATCGCCATGGACCTCAGGCAGCTCGAGCACGTCGTGGCGGTGGCGGAGGAGCAGCACTTCACGCGCGCCGCGCGTCGTCTCAACATCGTGCAGTCGGGGCTTTCGGCCTCGATCCGCGCGCTCGAGGAGGAGCTGGGAACGCCCTTGTTCCAGCGCAGCACGCGCCGGGTCGAGATGACCACCGCGGGCCGGACCTTGGTTGGCGAGGCGCGGCGTGTGCTGGCCGCGGCGCGCGACGCCCGTGAGGCGGTGGCGGCGGTTCAGGGCCTGCAGCGCGGCAAGCTGAGGATCGGGACGATTCAGAGCCTGGCACCTTTTGTCGATCTGCCGGCCCTGATCGGGAAATTCCATCGCGCCCATCCGGGAGTCGACATCGAGCTCTCCCAGGGTGGCTCGGCGCAGCTGATCGACAAGGTCCGCGACGGCCAGGTGGACCTCGCGTTCACCCAGCTCTTCGAACTCGATGCCGCAGGATGTGGTGCCGCGGATGCTGGCCTGTGAGGGCCTGGTGGTCGCCTGCGCCCCGTCGCATCCCCTGGCCGGACAGCACGAGCTCAGCCTGGCGCAGCTCGCCGGCGAGACCTTCATCGAGTTGCAGAACGAATGGGGTATGCGACGCCTGGTCGACCGCACCTTCGCGAGCGCGGGCCTGCACCGCCACATCGCCTTCGCGGTCAACGACGCGACCATGTTGTTCGACCTCGTGGCCCTCAATCTTGGCGTTGCCCTGATGCCGGAGGCGGTGGTGGCGGCGCGACGCGCGGACCGACAACGCACGCCCGTCGCCTACGCCGAGCTGGCGCCGCCGGAGCCCTGCTGGGAGCTCGCGGTGATCTTCGCCGGGGGCGGACACCTGAATGGCGGTCCTGGCAGCGCCGCCGCACGTGTCTTCCTGGACCTGATCCCGCCGGTTCAAGCGGCGTGACACCATGAGGTCACAAGATCTCCCCAAAGCTTGGGATGGATGCGTGGCCGCTGCTGAACCCCTGCCGAACAAGGGTAGACGCCCGCTGACTGGGGTCATCGCAGAGTCTTGCTCGAAATTGTCCGCTAAGCGGCGAGCTTGAGGTCTGATGCGCGGTAGCTCTGGTCCTCGAAGGTGCGATCGCGCAACTTGCCGAGGCGATAGAAGAACACGGCTTTCTTGAGCAAGTGGTGCGATTCACCTTTGTTGAGGCCGCCATGGCTGCGGCGGCGGAGGGCGGGATCCTCGGGCCAGTCGACGGCGAAGACGGTGCGCTCGATCCGGCCGGGCTCGGGACCGTACTTGGCATTCACGGCTCCTGCACCTCGCTCAAGGCGGCCGGAGCGCACGGGAACGAGCTCGCACCTGTCCGCCGCCGGCGCACGATCGGCACGATCTGGGTGGGTGCTACGTTGTTAGCGCGCCCGCAGGTTCGGCCGCGCCGACCTCGAAGGCGCGGATGATCGCTTCGGTCAAGGCCCGCAGAAGAAAGCGGCGCACATGGCTGCGGCCCCCGCCTCCGGGCCTTTTCGCTGCGCGCTCCTGCTGAAACTGGTCACTCAAAAAAATTGGTCAGGACACCTTGCCACCAGACCACATCCTTGGTATGAGGATGATGTGAACAGGAAGCGCCCATGCCGATCATCACCATCGCATCGCGTCGTCTCTATCAGGTGGCCGCCGACCAGGTGGCCCAGCTGATCCGGGGCGGCGAGTATCGGCCGGGCGACCGCCTGCCGCCCGAGCGCGACCTCAGCCGCCAGCTCGGCGTCAGCCGGCCGGTCGTGCGGGAGGCCATGGTGGCGCTCGAGATCGCCGGGCTGGTGGAGGTGCGCGGCGGCAGCGGGGTCTATGTGCGCCACCTCGCGGCACCGCCGCCCGTTCACGTGCCCGACGTCGGGGAAGGGCCCTACGACGCCTTCGTGGCGCGGCGAGCGCTCGAGGGCGAGATCGCCGCCATGGCGGCGGAGAACGCCGCCGCCGACGATCTGGCCGAGCTGGCGGCGGCGCTCGAGGAGATGCGCCAGGAGGCCCAGGAGGGTGCCAGCCTGCTCGGGCAGCAGGGCGACCGGCGGTTCCATCTGGCGCTGGCGGCCGCCTCGGGCAACTCGGTGCTCGTGCGGGTCATCGGATTCATCTGGGACGAGCTGCTGAACCAGGGTGCGCTCTGGGCCAAGCTCCGGGAGCGGCGGAACGTGCGCCCGACGCGAATCGACGAGCATGCGGCGATCCTCCGCGCCGTCAGGGAGCGCGACCCGGCACGGGCACGGCGGGCCGCCCATGCGCATCTGGACGGCGCCATTCGCGACTTTCTCGAGATGACGGCGGCCAATTCGGGCCCGCCGGCGGCGGCCTCCCCGGCATCGCCCCAGGCGACGACCGCCTGAGGCGCCGGGGAAGGAGCGGGCCAGATCCGCCCGTCCCTGCCGTTCACGAAGGCCTATCGACAAGACAATACCGATGAGAGGAGCGGAGCCTTGAAGATCACGAAAATCTCGACCGAGGAATATCGCTGGCCGCGGAAGAAGGCGATCACCAACGGCAAGCATACCTACACCGATGTCGAGTTCGCGCTCGTGCGGATCGAGACCGACGACGGGGTGACCGGCATCGGGCTCGGCAATGGCGGAGAGATCTGGCGCGCGACCGTCCACAAGCTTGCCCGCGACCTGGTCGGCCAGGACCCGATCAATGTCGAGCGGCTGTGGAACAGGATGTGGGTGCCGAAGCTGATCGGGCGGCGGGGCCTGACGACGCGCGCCATCTCCTCGATCGACATCGGGCTCTGGGACATCCGGGCCAAGGTCGCGGGTCTTCCGCTCTACAAGCTTCTCGGCGGCTACCGGGACAGCGTGCCGACCTACGTGGCCGGCGGCTATTACGAGGAGGGCAAGGGCCTCCGCGAGCTGGCGCAGGAGATGGAGGAGAACCTCCGGATGGGCGCCACGGCGATCAAGATGAAGGTGGGCGCCGTGCCTGTCGTCGAGGACGCCGAGCGCGTGCGCGTCGTCCGCGAGACGGTCGGGGACAAGGTCAAGGTCCTGGTCGACGCCAACTGCGCCTATCGCTGGTACGAGGCGCTGCAATTGGCTCGGCGCATCGAGAGGTACGACGTCTTCTGGTTCGAGGAGCCCGTGGCCGCCGACGACTATGACGGCCACCGCAAGCTCGCCCAGGCCACGACGATCCCGATCGCCACCGGCGAGAACGAGTATACGCGCTACGGCTTCCGCGATCTGATCAAGCACGACGCCGCCGCGATCCTCAACGCCGACGCCAAGATCCTGGGCGGCGTCACCGAGTTCATGAAGGTGGTGGCCCTGGCCCAGGCCAACGACCTCGACATCGCCCCGCACGGCTCGCAGGACATCCACGTCCACCTCGTGGCCGCGATCTCGAACGGCCTGATCCTGGAGTTCTATCGGGACACGGTCGACCCGATGTGGGGCCGCATCTACGAGCAGACGCTGACGCTCAACGCCGACGGCACGGTGAGCCCGCCCATGGTCCCGGGCATCGGCGTGAGCCCGAACTACAAGGTTCTGGAGGAGTTCCGGGTCGCCTGAGGAAGACGGAGGGCGGGGCCTCGGTCCCGCCCGCCCCGGCGCGACCCGATCAGCTGCGGAGTACGAAAGATGAGCTGGACCCGAAGGGGTGCATTGAGCGCGGCGGCGTCGCTGGGCTCCCTGGCGATAGCGCCATGGGCGCGGAGGGCGCTGGCGGCGATGCCGGCCGGCAAGCCCGGCCCCGACCTCGTGGCCTATGTCGGCACCGGCCTGCAGACCGACCTCGCCGACAAGCTGGTCGGGCCGTTCGCGGACTTCATGAACCAGAAATACGGTGTGCCGGTCCGCGTCCAGACCGTAGCTGGTCAGTCGCCCGCGGCCTGGGCGGCCTTCAAGACGCAATGGCCGGACCCGAATGGCGACGTCTACCAGCTCTACGACCAGTATATCCAGGAGGGAGCCAGCAAGGGCTACTTCCTGCGACTGCGGGATTATTACGAGCCCGCGGAGTGGGCGAGGTTCGACCCCGACGCCGTGGCGACGATGAAGGTCGACGGCTACACGGCCCCGCTCAGCCTGTCGGCGTCGGTGCTGGTGGTCCAGAATGCCGTGACCGATCCTGTCACGTCATGGCGCGTTCTCGGGGATCCGAAATATTCGAGGCGCATCACGTTCAATTCCGCCCTGTCGGTCGGCAGCGGCTACAACATGATCGCGGCCGGGGCGCTCGCCGTCGGCAACGACTGGAAGAGCTGGTTCAAGGACGGCACCTTCGACCGCGACGCCGCCATGCCGGCTTTCAAGGAGGTCGCGCGCTGGGCCGGGAATGCGCTGACGATGACCCAGGGGTCGGGCTCGATCACGCCGCTGCTCCGCCGCGGCGAAGCGCTGATCTCGGCCTGGTGGTGGCAGCAGGGGCAGCGCGAGAGCGAGATCGGAACGCCTGTCCACGTCGTTTATCCGAAGGAAGGCCTGCCGGCCTCGGTCGAGACCGGGCCCGTGGTCTCGGCGCACGCCAAGAACCCGATCGCCGCGATCGAATGGGCCAAGTTCTTCCATTCCGATACCGCCGACGAGCTGGCGGTGCCGCTGCACGAGTATGACCGGGTTCCGCGTCGAGGGGCGCCCACCAGCGCCGCCTGGGAGGCCTTCACGAAGCAGAGCCGGATCGTCTGGATCAACGACTTCCGCAGCAAGGTGCTGGGCTCGGAGCTCAACGAGCAGGTGCTCGACCTCTACAACGAGGTGGTGATCCAGGGCGGCTGAGAAGCCGGCCGACGCGGATGAGGATCATCGCTCTAGAGGTGAGGGAACGGGAATGAGACTGACGAGGCGCGAGGCGCTCGGCGCAGGCGCGGCGTCGCTGGGCTCACTGGCGATAGGGCCCTGGGCGCGGAAGGCGCTGGCGGCGATGCCCGGCGGCAAGCCCGGCCCGGACCTCGTCGCCTACACCGGGACCGGCCTGCAGACCGATCTCGCGGACAAGCTGGTCGATCCCTTCGCCGACTACATGAAAAAGAAGTACGGGGTCGCGACGCGCGTGCAGACGGTGGTCGGCCAGTCTCCGACCGCCTGGGTCTCCTTCAAGACGCAGTGGCCAAGTCCGGCGGGCGACACCTACCAGCTCTACCCGGAGTACATCCAGGAGGGGATCCCCAAGGGATACTATCTGCGACTGCGGGACGGCTATTCCCCCGAGGAATGGGCTACGTTCGATCAGGGTGCCGTCCAGACCATGGACTGTGGCGGCTATGTGGCACCCATGGATATCTCGGCTTCGGTGCTGGTCGTCCAGAACTCGCTGAGCGATCCGATCAATTCCTGGGCCGCCCTCGGCGATCCCAAATACAAAGGACGCGCGACCTTCAATTCGGCGTTGGCCGTGGGCAGCGGGTACAACATGATCGCTGCGGCTGCGCTCACCGTCGGCGACGACTGGACGAGCTGGTTCAAGGACGGCACCTTCGACGTCAAGGCGGCCACGCCGGCCTTCGAGGAAGCGGCGCGCTGGGCGGGCAACGCCCTCACCCTGACCCAGGGCTCGGGCTCGATCCGCCCCCTGCTCCGCCGCGGCGAGGCGCTGCTTTCCGCCTGGTGGTGGCACAACGGGGTCCAGGAGGTGGAATCGGGCACGCCCGTCCACATCGTCTACCCCAAGGAAGGCCTGCCCGCCGCCGTGGGCTGCGGCCCGGTGATCTCGGCCAAGACGAAGAACCCCGTGGCGGCGTTCGAATGGGTCAAGTTCTTCCATTCGAGCTACGCCGACGACCTGGCGATTTCCCTGAACGAGTACAACAGGATCCCGCGCAAGGGCGACAAGGCCAGCAAGCCTTGGCAGGAATTCGCGAGTAAAGGAAAAATCGTCTGGGTCAATCAGTTCCGCCGGCTGACGCTCGGCCCCCAGTACAACGAGCAGGTGTTGGATCTCTACAACAAGGTGGTGATCCAGGGTGGCTAGCGCAGTGGCAGGGTCCGTCCGGTGATTACAGCGCGGGAGCCGGTCTCGATGTCCTCGAGCATCCAGCGGATGGCGACGGCCACAGCCGACAGGCCGACGGCCGGCGCGGCTCTGCTCCTGGCCGAGGGCATCCTTGCCGGTCGCCGCGGGCGACGCGAGCGGATCTTCTATCGTCTCTGCGCGCTGCCCGCGCTGGCGGTGACGATGCTGGTGGCGGTCACCCCGCTGCTGCTTCTGATCGTGCAGAGCCTGCTCGACCAGAAGACGGGCGCCTGGACCCTCTATTACTACACCCACTCGCTGACGAACGCCTTCTTCATGGGCACGCTCTTCTCGACCATCGCGATAGCGCTGGGCGTGACCGTGGCCTCGATCGTGCTCGCCCTGCCGATCGCCTATCTGATGGCGCGCAGGACGGCGCTCCGCAATGTGCTGATGCCGGTGATCACGGTACCGCGCATGCTGCCCTTCGTCGTGGTCGGCTATGCGATGATTCTCCTTCTGGCGCCGATCACCGGCGTGCTCAACAAGCTGTTGCTGGCGACGGGCATCATCTCGCAGCCTTTGTTCATTCTGTTCGACTGGCCGGGCCAGGCGCTGGCCTTTCTTTATTCCGGCATCGTCGTCGCCTGCGGGATCCTGACGGGCGTGCTCCTGTCGATCGATCCCCAGCTCGAGGACGCGGCGGTGAGCCTCGGCGCCACGCGCCTCAGGAGCTTCTTCGCCGTCACCCTGCCGCTCAGCGTGCCGGAACTCATCGCCGCCAGTGCCTTGATCTTCACCACCGTCACCACCGCCTACTCGATCCCGGTGATGCTGGCCGGCCGCGTGCCCTACATGATCTCGATCGTGGTCGCGACCAACCTCCTGACCCTGCAGCAGACCCATCTGGCCTATGCGCAGGCCGTGCTCGTCTCCGTCCTGGCTGTCGGTGTGGCCGGTGCGGCGCAGGTCTTCCTCTCCCGCTACGGCAAACGGTGAGGGCCATCCCATGATCGCCGCAGGCGTGCCGATGTCGCCGGCCTCCCGCCCGGTCCTCCAGCCGCGAAAGCTGCTGTCGGGCCTGCTCTGGAGCGTCTATCTCGGCGTTCTGATACTCTGGCTCGTCTTCCCGATCCTGCTCGTGATCGCAGCCTCGTTCCAGGGCAAGCTGGAAGTCAACCTCTCGCTCCACAATCTCAACCTCGACGCCTACCGGGCGATCCCGATCGGCTACTGGGAGTCGTTCCGGTTCACGGTCAAGGTGGCGCTGCTCGCCACCGCCTGCTCGCTGCTCATCTCGATGCCGGCCGCCTGGGCCATGGTGCGGGGGCGGCTCTGGGAGCGGCGCCTCGTGAGCAACCTCGTGCTGCTGCCCGACATCGTGCCGCAGCTGATCATGGGCATCGCCCTCCTCACCGTCTTCATCCCGCTCAAGCTCTCGAACACCTTCGGCGGCGTTCTGCTGGGCCTGATCGCGCTGAATCTCGCCATGGGCCTCCGCTTCGGCGAGGCGCTGCTCGAGGGGCTGCCCGAGGAATACGAGCTGGCGGCGCAGTCCCTGGGTGCCAGCAAGCTCACCGCCCTGAGGCTGATCGTCCTGCCGCTGATCGCCCCGGGCATCGCCATCGCCGCGCTTTTTCTGTTCATGCAGAACCTGATCACCTTCGTGCTCCTGTTCTTCATCGCCGGGCCCAGCGCCACGCCCATCTCGATCCGGCTCTTCACCGATATCGTCGACCGGGGCGTGCTGCCGCAGGCGATCGCGATGGCCGCCGTGCTCGTCTACGTGGCGCTGCTGTTCTACGCCGTCGTCGGCCTGGTGCTCGGCCCGAAATACATGTCCGGCACGCTGATGTCGCGGAAGGGCTAGTCGATGAATACTTCTCTCGGTCAGTCTCCAGGCTCGCAGCCTGTCCATCTGGACCGGATCCTCAAAAGGTTCGGGGATTTCGTCGCCGTGCGCGACCTGTCGCTCGAGGTCCGGGCGGGCGAGTTCGTGACCCTTCTGGGTCCGAGCGGCTGCGGCAAGTCGACCACGCTCAAGATCATCGCCGGGCTCCTGCCGCAGGATGGGGGCGAGATCCGTTTCGGCACGCGGCGGGTCGACATGCTGCCCTCGAACCGCCGCAATGTCGGCCTCGTCTTCCAGAACTATGCGCTTTTCCCGCACATGACGGTGGCGGAGAACGTGGCCTTCGGGCTGCGCATGCGCCACTGGCCGAAGGCGCGCCGCGACCGGCGTGTCGAGGAGCTCCTGGCCCTGGTCCGGCTGGAGGGTCTGGGCGCGCGCAAGCCCGGCCAGCTCAGCGGCGGGCAGCAGCAGCGGGTGGCCGTGGCACGCGCCCTGGCCTTCGGACCCGACCTCGTCCTCCTCGACGAGCCTTTGTCCAACCTCGACGCCAAGCTGCGCGAGCAGGTTCGCCTCGACCTGCGCAACATCCAGCGCAAGGCCGGCCAGACCACCATCTTCGTCACGCACGACCAGATCGAGGCGCTGGTCATGAGCGATCGGGTCGTCCTGATGAACCACGGCGTGATCGAGCAGGTGGGCGAGCCGCAGGCCCTCTACGAGAGCCCGGCGACCGAGTTCGCGGCCCGCTTCATCGGCGCCAACAATCTCGTCGCCGGCACCTTCCTCGGCAACGGGTCGGAAGGCGCGGTCGCCGTTCCAGGGCTCGATCAGCCGATCGCGGCGACCAGCCGGGCCCCGGGGGTCGCGGCCTCCAACCAGCCGATCTGGATCTGCATCCGCCCCGAGCAGCTCGGCATCGACCGCCCGGAGCACGGGCCGAGGGCCCCCGAACCCGGGGCTTTTCCCGCCCGGGTGGTGGACGTCGTGTTCCAGGGGACCTCCATCCTGGTCGATCTCGACAGCCGGGGAATCGGACCGCTTCGCGCCGAGCGGCCCCCTGCCGAGGTCGGCGGCTTGCGACCGGGCGACGAGGTGCTGTTGAGGATCATGGGCTGCCATCTGGTGCCCCGCGACCCCGCTCAGGCGAAGTCCGGGCGGCCGGACCTTCGGGAGCTCGATGAGGACGCGGGCGCGTCACCGCCCGCCGACCTCCCCCAGCGCAGTAAGCCCGAAAAGGCGGCCTCCTAGTACTACAGCCGTGTTTCATTGGAGGTTCGTCGGCGCCAATGGGAGCGACGGGCGCATTGCTGGTGCCGTCGTCGCCAGCGCGACCAGGCGAGGACGGCCTCGATGGTGGGTCGCGGCGGAAAGACGAGATGCCAGAGCAGACGGCGCAGCTCCGGGAGGGTGAGCGGGAGCAGCTCGGCGGCCAAGTCTAGTGTGGGCTCGTCCCCCGACGACGGTCTTGCGGAGGACGGCGAGATAGGCGTGGGCCAGCGATGGCGAGCGTTACGTGGCGGTGCCAGCCGGTCCAAGACCGGACCTCGTACTGGTCGAGGCCGACCTCGCCTTTGGCCGCCTCGAAGCAGGCCTCGATCGTCCAGCGCGTGCCGGCCACCTGCACCAAATCGGGCGAGCGCCGTGCCGTGGCGGGCATGGGTGAGATAGAAGGCGAGATCGCCGGGATCGGCGAGGCGGCGGCGGATCAGGAGGCCCTTCTCCCAGCCCGGCGCCGCATCGCTGCCGTAGGGAGCGTAGGCCCAGTCGTAAAGCCGCGGGCCCTTCGCCCCGTCGCCGGCGCTCAGCCGGTGCCAGCTGCCGGGCGGCACCTCGCTGGCGTGTTCCTCGACCCGGTCAAAGCCCAGCCGTTGCGCCCTCGTCACCGCCAGCACATAGCCCAGCTCCTTCTCCTGCAGCCAGCGACGTAAGCTGTGATCAGCGCCATAGACGCTGTCGGCGGTTACCCAGGCGAAGGGCAGCCCGGCGGCATGCGCCCGCTCGAGCATGGCAAGGCCCAGCTTCGGCTTGGTCAGGAAGCCCACCGCATCGGGGATGCCGGCTTCACGGCGCCTCGCTGGTTCCCCGCCCAGCTCTCCGGCAGATAAAGGGCACGGTCGATCAAGGTCCGGCCATAGCGGCTGCTGTAGGCGAGGAACACCCCGATCTGGCAGTTCTCGATCCGACCGGCGGTGCCCGAATATTGCCGCTGCACCCCGGCCGACTTCACCCCCTTCTTGATGAAGCCCGTCTCGTCCAGCACCAGCACGGCACCAGGGTCGCCCAGATGCAGGGCAACATAGGCCTGCAGATCGTCGCGCACCGCTTCCGCATCCCAACGCACCCGGCTCAGGAACTCCTGCACCCCGTCCGGCGTCCGGTCCCCCGCCGCCTCCGCCAGCTGCCAGCCGTTCTTGCGCTCCACCGGTGCCAGCAGACCCCGCAGATACGCGGCCAACCGCCGGCGCGGCTCGACCCGCCCAAAACGTGGCCCCAGCCGCCCCATCAAGGCCTCGAACGCCCCGGCCCAAGCGTCGCCACCATCCATTGTCGCCATGGCTCTCCTCCATGACGACAGCTCCTAGCACGAAACACGGCTGTAGTACTAGAGCATTTTCCTATTTCATAGAATCGGTGCCGGTGATTCGAGACTACTGGTTGCGGTAGATGAGGGTGTTGGGATGCCGGCACCGCTATCGATGGATTTGCCGCTGGGCTTACGAAAGACGTCTGCACGCAGCGGGCTGCCGAGCCGCGACCAGAGGATGACGATAGTGCTATCGCAGTCGGCCGGCCGAGGCCTTGGTTGACCGCCTCTTGCGGGGTCATGGTAGCGAGCAAGGGGACGCCGGCGGCGGGGTCGTCCCAGCTCAGGATGTCGAAGGTGACCCTGCCGCGTAGCAGTAAGTCGTAGGGCAGCTCGTCCTTAATCAATCGGCGGGCGAGCTCGCGCTCGGCGGCGACATCGCCTGGCGAGGACAGGAAGACTTTGAGATGTAGCGGACCCATCATGCCACCTTCGGGCGACGCTCCCCGCCTCAGTGGGGGCACGAGTGCGCGGCGGCTGTCAATTCCTGGCTGCAAACGGCAGCCGACGCTATCGCCTCCCTCACTTTCCGGCTTATGGTCAAAATATGGACAGTCTGAGCTGGCCCAAGGCTGAGGTCTATTGCTGGTGGGGCTATCGCCCTGAAGGTCTTGGAGCGTCACCTTACAGCCCGCCCCGCGCTCGAGGGCGCCTCGGCGACGCCGCTCCGGGCATCTCCGCGCCCAGCCGTGGGCGGCAGCCTATCCATTGACCGGCACGTCTCGGAGGAGCAGCGTCACCCCCAGCAACGGATGCTGTCTGGGCAATCTCGGATTATATGAAGCCGTGCCGACGCCCGACAAAGGCGCCGCACATGACGGGAGGAGAACGAGCGATGATGACCTCGCGGCCCTTCGGCTATCTCGCAAGCATGGACCCGTTCCGCGAGCTGCGCCGGCTCCAGGAGGAGATAGACCGCCGCATTGGCGGGTCCACGGCCGCTCCTCGGGGGTTCCCGACCGTGAACGTCTATGCCGGCCCCGACGGCATCGCGCTTCTGGCCGAGCTGCCCGGCGTGGAGAAGGACGACCTCGAGGTCCACGCGCACCGGGATACGCTGACCCTGCGTGGGACCCGCCGACCGGCCGCGGAGACGGATGAAGTCTACCACCGGCGGGAGCGCCGCAGTGGCGCGTTCACCCGCAGCATCCAGCTGCCCTACCGGATCGACCCTGAGCGGATCGAGGCGCGGCTCGAGAACGGCGTGCTACACCTCAGCCTGCCGCGCCCGGAGGAGGACAAGCCGCGCCGGATCGCCATCGGCGGGTGAGCGGTCACCGCCCATCGCCGCCGCTTCGCCCAACGGAGGAACCCAGCATGCCTGAGGAACCGACCACCATCACGAGCCCTTCCGGCGTGCCGGAACGCGTGCCGGTCGCGGCACCCGAAGGGACCGAGCGCACGCGCGATCGTCCGGTCTACGTGCCGCCCGTCGACATCGTCGAGACCGGGGACGCGCTCGAGCTCTACGCCGATATGCCGGGCGTCACTCCGGACAGCGTCGAGGTCACACTCGAGCAGCGGGTGCTGAGCATCCGCGGCAGCGCCGCCATGTCGGTGCCGGAGGGCCTGGCGCCCCTCCATCTCGAGTACCAGCCGGGCGACTACGAGCGCGCGTTCACGCTATCCGACGCAGTCGATCCCGCCGGCATTGAGGCGCGGGTCCGCGGCGGGGTGCTGCACCTGAAGCTGCCCAAGGCAGGCCCGGCCAAGCGGCAACAAATCGAGATCCGGCCGGACTGAGCGGCCGGCCCGCTCGCCGCGCTCGCGTTCCGCTCCCATCGCCCGAACGACCAGCTCCTAAGGGCGGTCGACCTCTTCCGCGCATTTCATGGCTCGAGCCGCCGTTCCCTGCCGTCCCGTCCGCCGACATCCTTTCTGCAGCGCGGCTGGCGCCGGGTCGTGATACCGGCCGGCACGCCCAACCGGCGGCCCTACGAGCTCGCCGTCCTCGTCCATCTCCGCGATCGACTGAGGGCCGGCGACGTCTGAGTGGAGGGTGGCCGGACCTACCGCGAGTTCGGCGACTTCCTGCTCTTCCAGCGCGCCGACGAGGTCACGATGCCAGGAGCGATATCCGATAAGGCCGGGAGCGATGGCAAGGCCGCGTTCTGGCTAGTCCCCTTGGCCGAGCTCGAGACAACGCTCGGGAGCGGGGCCGCCGGGCTGAACGTCGCCGAAGCGCAAGCCAGGCTCGTGCGGTTCGGGCCGAACGTCCTGGCGCCGGTGACCGGCACCTCGCTGGTCAGGAAGTTCCTCAGCCGGTTCCTTAACCCGCTGGTCCTGATCTTGATTGTGGCTAGCGGCATCTCGGCGTTCACCGGCGACGTCGCGAGCTTCCTGATCATCTCAGCGATCGTGCTCCTGTCCGTCGTGCTCGATTTCGTGCAGGAGCAGCGCGCCGTGAGCGCGGCAGAGCGGCTGCGCGATCAGGTGGCGCTGACCGCGCGGGTGCATCGCGACGGCGCCGAGCGCGAGATCGCGGCAGCAGAGATCGTGCCGGGCGATCTCGTCACGCTGGCAGCGGGCAACCTTGTGCCGGCGGACGGACGGCTGCTTGAGGTGAGGGACCTCTACGTCAACGAGGCGCTCCTCACCGGCAAGTCGTTCCCCGCCGAGAAGCACGCACAGGATCTGACGGCGGGACAGGTGGAGCTCGCCGGCGCCACCAATGCCCTGTTTATGGGCAGCTCGATCGTGAGCGGGACGGGCACGCTGCTGATCGCTGCTACCGGCTCCGCGACACAGTTCGGCAGTCTCGCCCGAAGTCTGCAGCGCCAGCCGCCGCCGACCGCGTTTGCGAGTGGCATCCGCGATTTTGGCTTCCTGATCGTCCGCCTGACCGTGCTGCTGGTCTTGTTCGTGCTGCTGGTCAATCTCGTGGCAGGACGGCCGATGCTCAAATCGTTCCTGTTCGCCATGGCGCTCGCCGTTGGCCTGACGCCCGAGCTGCTGCCCATGGTCGTCTCGGTCACACTCGCCCATGGCGCCGTCCGCATGGCCAAGGAGCAGGTGATCGTCAAACGCCTCGGCGCCATCCACGACCTCGGCAGCATGGACGTCCTGTGCAGCGACAAGACCGGCACCCTGACCGAGGCCAAGATCGAGCTGATCCGCGAGCTCGATGCAGCCGGCAAGGAAAGCCGGGGCGTCCTCGACCTGATCTATCTCAACAGCTTCTTCGAAACCGGCATCAAGAGCCCCTTGGACGATGCCGTCCTTGGCCGCGAGCAGCTGGACGTCAGCCAATGGACCAAGATCGATGAGGTGCCGTTCGACTTCGAGCGCCGGCGCGTGTCGGTTCTGGTCGAGGCGAAGGGCCGGCGGCTGCTGGTCGTGAAAGGTGCACCCGAGGACGTGCTGCGGCTCGCCACCCGCTACCAGCTCGACGGCACGCCGGCGCCGCGCACGCTCGACCCGCCGGCTGTCGCCAGGGCCGAGGAGATCCTCAAAGATCTCGGCCGTGAAGGCTTCCGCGTGCTCGGTGTCGCCTGGCGCGAGGTCGGGTCCGAGCAAGGTAAGGCCGCCATCGGCGACGAGGACGAGCTCGTCTTCGCCGGCTTCGCCGCCTTCCTCGATCCACCGAAGCTGAGCGCCAAACCGGCTCTCGATGCGCTGGTCGGGCTGGGCATCGAGATCAAGATTATCACCGGCGACAACGAGCATGTCACCGAGCATGTCTGCCGGGAGCTAGGTCTCGCCATCAAGGGCACGATCACGGGCGACGAGGTCCAGGCGCTGAGCGAGGAGGCTCTGCTCGCCCGCGTCGAGACGGTCACCCTGTTCTGCCGAGTCGCTCCGGCGCAGAAAGCCCGGATCGTCCGCGCGCTGCGCAGGCGCGGGCACGTCGTGGGCTATTTGGGCGACGGCATCAACGACGCCCCGTCGCTGCATGCCGCCGATGTTGGCCTCTCGGTGGATGGCGCCGCCGATGTCGCCCGGGACGCGGCGGCGATGATTCTGCTCAGGCCCGATCTGGGCATTCTGGCCGAGGGTGTGCGTGAGGGGCGGCGCACCTTCACCAACATCATGAAGTACGTGATGATGGGGACCAGCTCGAACTTCGGCAACATGTTCTCGATGGCCGGTGCGGCGCTGATCCTGCCATTCCTACCGATGCTGCCCGTCCAGGTCCTGTTGAACAACCTGCTCTATGATCTTTCGGAGATCCCGATCCCGATGGATCGGGTCGACCCCGAGATGGTGACGCTCCCGCGCCACTGGGACATGCGGTTCGTGCGCGACTTCATGCTGGTTCTGGGGCCGGTCAGTTCGGCTTTCGACTTCCTCACCTTCGGGATCCTGCTCTGGATCTTTCACGCGGGCCAATCGCTGTTCCAGACCGGCTGGTTCATCGAATCGATGGCGACACAGGTGCTGGTGATCTTCATCATCCGGACCCGGGGGGACCCGTTCAGGAGTCGGCCGCACCCGCTGCTGGCCACGACCTCGCTCCTGGTCGTGGCCGTCGCCGTGGCCCTGCCTTTCACGCCGTTGGACAGCTGGTTCGGCCTCGTGCCGGTACCGCCGGTGCTCCTCGCCGTACTGGTGCCGATGACGCTCGGGTATCTCGCGGTCGTCCAAGTCGTGAAGCTCTGGTTCTATCGGATGCACCCGCTGAGCAGCGCGCTATCGCCGCGATGAGGGGGATACGTGGGAGTTTCTGCAGCGGCGTACGCTAAGCAGCCGACGAAGCCCGAAACGCTTCCGGCCTGAAGCGGCTGGTGCGCAGCGGCCGGAAGCGTCGCGCGGGGTCTGCACGTCCGACCAGAGATAGTCGCCGGTGAGCGCGATGTGGTCCCACTTGACCGGGGCGACGTGCGACAGCTCCTCGTCCGTGAGCGCGACGCCCTGGCCACGCACGTAATGGACGGTGCGGGCGAGGTAGGTGGTGTTCCACAGGACGATGGCGTTCACGACCAGGTTGAGCCCCGAGGCGCGGTAGGCCATCGCCTCGGCCGTGCGGTCGCGCAGCTCGCCCAGGCGGTGGAAGAACACGGCCCGCGCCAGGGCATGCCGGCTTTCGCCCTTGTTGAGGTTGCCGTTGCTGCGCCTCCTGCAGCTCGAGGTCCATCAGCCAGTCGCAGGTGAAGATCGACGCTCCGCCGGCCCATCTCCCGCAGGGCTCGGTGCAGCGCGTTCTGGCGGGGAAAGGCCGCGATCTTCTTGAAGATCACTGAGGGCGGCACGACGCCGGCGCGGATGGAGGCGGCGAGCCGGAGCACCTCCGCCCAGTTCTCCTCGATGGTGGTGCGGTTGATCACGCCGCCGATCATGGCATCGGGCAGCCCTTCGGCCATGTCGCGGTCGGCCACGAAGAGCTTGCGTTCCCCAAGATCGCGGATCCGCGGGGCGAAGCGATAGCCGAAGAGGTGGAACAGGGCGAAGACGCTCTCGACGGCGCCGGCCGTGTCGGTCGCGTGCTCCTGGATCTCAAGCGCGCTCTCGTTGTGCAGCAGGCCGTCGAGGACGTAGGGCGCCTCGCTGGCCGCGGCGGCGATGACCCTCGAATAGAACGAGGCGAAGCGGTCGGAGATGAAGTCGTAGAACACCGGCCCGGCTCGGAGCCATGGCGGGCGTTGTGGTCGGCCGCCGCTTCGCCGTGACCGCCGGCGGGAAAGAACTGGCCGTCGGAGGAGGAGGTGCTGCCCGGGCCCCAATCGCCGACAGGGGCTCGGCGTGCTGGGCGTCGACGATGGCGGCGACGCCGGCGCGTAGGTCTCGGGCCGGACGTGGCGGTCGATCACGAGGTTGAGCTGGTGGATGGTCAGGCCCCGCGAGCTCTCGGCCATGCGGTCGAGGCCGAGGTTGGTCGCGTCGGCCAGGATGGCGCCCATGAGGGCCGGCTCGCCGGTCGCGGCCTCGCCGGTCCGGAAGTGGGTGAAGCGGTCCGCGAAACCGGTCCAGGCATTCACCTCGGCGAGAAGATCGGTGATGCGGATCCGCGGCATCAGGTTGTAGAGCCGTCAGGAGAGGGCCCGGGCGTGGTCGCGCTCCTCGCGGCGGATCGGCGAGACTGCAGCCCGGCTTCGGTCAGCGAGGCGTCCACGAGTTGTCCTCGGCGGCCGCGGCGAGCACGACCTTCAGCTTTCGCGCAGACGCCGCCGCGCGCCTCGCGCCAGGCCGCGGCGGTGTCGGGCACCGCGAGCCCGAGCCGTCCCTCCGCCCGCAAGGGCGAAGGTGGCCCGCGGCAAGAGGTAATCGTCGAAGGTCGGTAGGCGCGGCTGCCCTCCACCCAGATGTCGCCCGCGCGCAGCCGGTCGCGCAGATGCACGAGGACCGCGACCTCGTAGGCGCGCGGATCGAGGCCGTCCGGCCCGGCCTTCACCCGCTTGCGCCAGGCCCGACCCAAGAACACGGTCGGTACACGGCCGGCGAGCTTGCGCCGGCTGCCCGGTATAGCTCGCTCAGCAGGTCGATGGCGGTGAGCAACGGGTCGTCCGCGAGGTGCGAACGGAAGACAAAGGTACCGAACAGGATCGCCGCGGCCCGGCGCAGCGTGCTGTGGCGGCCGATCATCTCCTCCATCCCATCACCCTCCGCCCTGCCGCCTGTCGCCTTCTCCGCGGCCTCAACACTCGCGGCC
Source organism: uncultured Alphaproteobacteria bacterium (assembly GCA_963828215.1). Lineage (GTDB taxonomy): Bacteria > Pseudomonadota > Alphaproteobacteria > Geminicoccales > Geminicoccaceae > CAVTJL01. The sequence goes on from CAWHFO010000069.1 coordinate 23,446, forward strand.
AGACGATCCCAGCCCAGCGAGCCCTCGACCGCCTCCGACAGCCGCCGCCGGCCCTGCGCGCCTCCAACAGCGCCCGGCCCAGGGCGGCATGATCCTGCGCCACGGCCGCGAGCACCTCAGCCTCAGCCAGCAGCTTCTCCTCGTGCCGACGCTCGGCGGGGCGCCGCGCGGAGCCGAGCAAGGTCGAACATCTAGACCGCGAGTCGGTCAGCGCCGCCTGGCGCTCGATGACGAAGGCCGCAAGGTCGCAAGCCGGCGCTCCACGGCCAAGCGCATCAGGGCGCGCGCGGTAGGATGCGTGCCTCGCGGGCGAGAATGCCATAGCGGTTGGCATGCACCGTGTGCCGCCGCTCGTCGTCGATCGATCCGGCGCAGCACCTCCAGCCGTGCGGTGACGCCGGTGAGGTTCTTCAGGGTGGGCCCTCCCGGGCCTCGGCGATCCAGCCGTGCAGGGTGCGGCCGTCCTCGGCCCGATCGGTCAGCAGCACCTCGAGCAGGGCGCGCTGCGTGTCGTCGAGGTCGCGGGCCAGGTCGCGGTGCGACTGCCGCCGCGCCCAGGCCCGGCCCGCGAGCGCCAGGCGTTCCACCAGGGCAGGCGCGGGCACGGTGATGCGGCGCTCCTTCAGGTCCTCGATCACCGCGCGGGCAATCGGCTCGCCCCTGTCCGTGCCCGCGGCGCAGGCCGCAGCCGCCCGGATCGAGATGCGGTAGTCCGCCTGGCGCATGCCGCGCAGGTCGAGCACGCCGCGATCTCCCCCGCGTGCTCGCGGCGCGTCCCGTCCCGCCGGGCGTACAGCCCGAAGACGGCGGGCTCGATGTCGAGCTGGTCGGCGACGGCCTCGACGACCGCGGCGGGCGGCGCCTCGTCCAGACGCAGGGGGCGGCCGAGGTCGCGCACCAGGGCGAGCTGCACGGCGAAGCCGAGCCGGTTGTGCGAGCGCCGGTGCCGCCGCGCGAGCGCGAGGTCCTCCGGCGCCAGGGCGCAACGGCGCACGGCCTGGTCGCGGTCGGCCGGCGGGTCGAAGAGCAAGGTACGCGCGGATGGCGCGAGGAGCTGGGCGGATGGCGCGGGCATGGAGATCCGGGACGGGAGGAAGCGTCCCGCAAACCTACCCAGAATACCTGGACGGACCATCCATTCTGGACGTAGTTTGTGGACGGGGCTCGCGTTGGCCGGAGCCGCGCGCGGAGCCGTCCAGCAATCGAGCGTTTCGTGGACGCCTATCCCGCCCGAGGAGATCCGCCTTGTCGGCCAGTTTGGGCTATGCGCGTGTGTCACGGGCGACCAGGATCTCGCCGGCCAAGTCATGCGTCTCAAGGCTGCCGGTGCTGCGCGCACTTTCGAAGACGTGATCTCGGGCAGGACGTTCGAGCGGCCGGGATTGAAGGCGCTTCTCGCCTACGCCCGTGCCGGCGACGCCCTCGTGGTGGTGCGGCTCGACCGGCTCGGGCGATCCTTGCGCGAGCTCCTCGACGTGGTTGAGCTGCTCAAGCAGCGTGGCGTCGCCCTGGTGTCGCTGGAGGAGAAGATCGACACCTCGTCGGCCGCGGGCGAGCTCGTCTTCCACGTGTTCGGCTCCATCGCGCAGTTCGAGCGCCGGCTGATCGCCGAACGTACTCGTGACGGGATCGCGGCCGCACGGGCGGAGGGCCGCAAGCCGGGGCGCCCGGCGCTCGATCAGGAGAAGGTGCGGGCAGCACTGACGCTGGTGCGCGCGGCCTATCGCCGACCAAGGCCGCGGACCAGGTCGGCCTTGGGCGATCAACCGTCTACCGCGAGCTCGCCCTGCTCACGGGCGTCACGCCGCCGTCCGCTTAGCGTACAATCCTGCAGAGACTCCCACGCATCCCCCAATTGCATCATCACGTCGGGGCCCAGGCCGCGCGGTAGAAGCGCAGGCGGCCGCCTACGATCTCATAGCCGCAGGTGAGGCCCGTCGGGACCAGCAGCCCGGCGCGACTTCTCCGCCAGCGCCGTTGCCGTGAAATACACGAAGCCCGGCCACGCGGTCATCAGCTCAAAGGGCGACGTGATCATGAGCGACGTCGGGTCGAGAAGCGTCGAACGCATCTCATCGGCGCATCGCTTGATGTTCGCCGGATCGTTCGCTGCATCGGAGAAGCGCGCCGCCTGGATAAGCTGTTCGCGTTGAGCGGCGATATTCGTAGTGGCTCTACCGATCGAGGCTGTTCGACGCAGGACGCCAGCGTCACCATGCCGAGGATTGCCAGCATAGCTCGGTTCATCATGTTCGCTCCCTGGCGGCCCTGGCGGCCCTGGCGGCCCTGGCGGCCCTGTCAAGCACCGTCCCCCCTCGTCAAGCACCGGACAGTGTGCCTCGGCCTTGCTACGGGCTCTTCGTGGCCTGGGCGCGGAGCCTTGCCGCTTCCTCGGTTCGCCCGAGCTTTTCGAGCAGCGCGGCATAGTTCTCTCGTGCCTTGCCCAAGTTCGGATGGCCTGCGGGCAAGGTCTTCGCCAGGATCTCGATGGCGCGCCTGAAGAGCGGCTCGGCATCGGCATAACGACCGGCCGCCTCGTAGAGAAGGGCGAGGTTGTTGAGCTGGGTGGCAAGATCGGGATGGTCGGGGCCGAGCGTCTTCTCGTCGATCGCCAGGGCGCGCTTCATGAGCGGCTCGGCCTCGGCATAGCGGCCCGTGGCCTCGTAGACCATGGCGAGGTTGCCGAGGCCTCTGGCAAGACCGGGATGGTCGGGGCCGAGCGCCTTTTCCATGATCGCCAGGGCGCGCTTCATGAGCGGCTCGGCATCGGCATAGTGGCCCGTGGCCAAATAGAGCCCGGCGAGATTGTTGAGGCGGGTGGCGACGTCGGGATGGTCGGGGCCGAGCGTCTTCTCGTCGATCGCCAGGGCGCGCTCGAAGAGCGGCTCGGCATCGGCATAGCGGCCCGTGCCTCGTAGACCAGGGCGAGGTTGCCGAGGCCTCTGGCAACGCCGGGATGGTCGGGGCCGAGCGCCTTCTCGTCGATCGCCAGGGCGCGCTCGAAGAGCGGCTCGGCATCGGCATAGCGGCCAGTGTCGTCGTAGAGACCGGCGAGGTTGTTGAGCTCGGCGGCAAGGTCAGGGTAGTCGGGGCCGAGCGCCTTTTCCGTGATCGCGAGGGCGCGCTTCATGAGTGGCTCGGCATCGGCATAGCGGCCGGTGTCGTCGTAGAGCATGGCGAGGTTGTTGAGGTCGGTGGCAAGATCGGGATGGTCGGGGCCGAGCGCCTTCTCGTCGATCGCCAGGGCGCGCTCGAAGAGCGGCTCGGCCTCGGCATAGCGGCCCGTGGCCTGGTAGAACTGGGCGAGGTTGTTGAGGTCGGTGGCGACGCGGGGATTGTCAGGCAGTAGCCGCGCCTCATCCAGGGCCAGCGCTCGGCGCGCCGCCCCCACAGCGGTCGGGTAATCGCCAGCACGCCGGGCAGCGATCGCCCAATCCATCAGACGGCTCGAGAGCAGCTCGGCAGATTGCTCCGGCGTAAGCTTGACGGCCTCGGCATAGTAGCGACCGGCGTCGGCATAGCGCAGCAGGGTCATCATGAGGTCGCCGTTCTCGGCGGCCGAGGCTGCCGCCGAGAGCTTGCGCGCATCGAGATTGGCCTGCATCTGCTCGATGGCGGCGAGGTCGCGCGCCTTGGCCTGGTTCAGTAGCTCCTCGGTTCGAGCGAAGTCACCATTGTCGAGAGCCTGACGGGCCTGTTCCTTGAGCTGCTGCACCTCGGGATCGCTGGAGTTCGCGCTCTCGAGCTGTGCGAGCAGCTCCTTGTGGCGTTGGGCGATCTCAAGCAGCTGCCCTGCCTGCTTCTCCGGCGGCACCACCACCGCGCCGATGGTCCGCAGAAAGCCTTGCAGCGCACCCTCGCTCACCTCGAGCTTGGCACGAATGTCGTCGAGCTCGTGCCGCTGCGCCTCGGTCAGATCCTGCAGCGGCTTTGTAGCCGCCGCGATGATCGCCGGCAGTTGCGATGGGGGAATGCCGATATTGACGAAGCCGTGGAAGGTCTGCGTGCCGGTGTTGGCGATGCCAAGCTCGACCTTGGCCTCGTCGGCGAGGGTAGTGGCTAAGGGCAGGATCCCCGGCAAAGGCAGGCGAGACGCGCCATGCGGTCGCCCATCTCACTTGCTCTTGGCCTCGGGCATGCCGCCGATATTGACGGGCCATGGATGGTCTGTGTGCCGGTGTTGGCGATGCCTGTGCCCGCCGTCGCCGACAAGCTCGTTGCTGCCGCTGGCGGCCGGGTCACGACATAGACCCAGGCGACGATGCCGACGATCGCCACCGAGCAGACAGCACCCGTGATCAGACGCAAGAGACGATAGGCTTCCGCCGCCGGCAGCTTGGGAAAGATGTTCTTGCGGATGATGTCCCGGAACAAGAGCAGGAAGACGCCCAGCGCAAGCCCACCAATGCCGGCGACTTGGCCGACCGTCTGTTAAATCTGCGGATCCATCTGCACGCCCAGGACGGTATGTTCGTCTCAGGATTGTGAGGCCAAACCGTCCGCTCGACCAGCCCGCTGTGCCTGAGCGATGGCCATCGTTCTCCCCTCAGCTCGTGTGCAGCCTCTCGGCAGCATAGGGCCCTAGGAGCCCCGTAGGCCCTCGGGAGGCCTTCCGGGCATGGGAGGATAGCGGCCGAGGCCCGATAGCCCGTCTCAGCCCGCGAACATCGGGTCTAGCCTCCCGAGGCCGCCGCCGGGCCGGAACAGCGGCTCAGCTTCACCCGCTCGGCCTTCATGGTCTGCCGCAGCTCGCCGATCTTCCTCGGGGACAGCTCGAGGTAGACGTCGTCGACGCGATCCAGCGTCGCGGCGCAGGCGGAGGAGGGGCGGCGAAAGAACCTTTTCTCAGTCCGCTGGCATTGTCGCATTTTCTTGCTCATCGCGCGAGGCGAGGGGGCCTTTATTCTAGAATCGGGTCTGTGCCCGCGGGGAGAGGAAGGTCTGGAAGGGCCGGCTCGCTGCGCTGGCGCCGCTCCGGCTCGTCGTGTCACCGAACCCCAACCCAAAGCTCTCTTTTTTGTCATCGTCCACCACGGCATCCGCCGATCCGTCCCCGAACCTGTGGATAAGCCCGGGCGGCTCTTTGGGCCCGGGCGGTGCTTGAATAGGGCAGGGGAGGCCTCGGGCGCTCCCCGGCGTCGGCCAGCCTCGCAATGGTGCGAGGCTGGCGCAGCGCCGGGAGAGACAGGTGAGCGCCAGGATCCATGAGGAGATCACGGAGAAGGATCGTTGTCGAGCTTGAGCGGGGTGTCGCCCCTGGATAAAGCCCTGGCAGAGCGGCCTCGCCGAGGGCGGGGTGAGCTGCCTGCCGCAGAACGCCGCCACGGCTGTGTCTATCGCTGTCAAACGGCGTGCAAAAGTGGCTCTGGCGCACTTTCGATGACGCAAACCTCAGTCGGTGGCGAAAAGTCGTGCTGCCGGCAGGTCGAGTTTGGCGCGGCCGTACATCTGCCGTTTGACGAGCTTGAGCCTAGTGATCTGGCCCTCGGTCTGGCCATTGGACCACGGCTCAGTGATGGCGGCGGCAACGGCCTTGCGGTCGGCACGAATGCCGGCGGCGAACGAGACCAGCGGGGTCGCTATGGCTTCGTCGATCCAATCTTCGAGCCCGTCATCCTTGCCGCTGCGGAGCATCCGCTGAAAGCGCTCGACCAGCTCACGCGCCTTCACCAGGGATGGCAGCGCGGCCTCCAGGGTGGCGATGAGAAGAGCATCGGCCTTGGCGAGCTGGGTGCGAGCCGAGGTCATCAGGCGTGCCAACTTTCGTGCTGACGGCGCCCGATCCAGGCCAACGGTTGCTGCCCCCTCACTGCGCCGGCGGCGCGTCGCCCACTCGCCCACCGCCCGCAAGCTTCCGGCAAATCCGCGAGCTTTCAGTCGTCGCCAGATCTCGGCTCCATTGCGGCAGCCGGCGATCCACTCATGGTCGAGCTGTTGCAACCAGGGCTCGAGCGAGCTCGTCCGGCAGCGAAAGACGTCGGACCGCTCGCCGCGCAGGACCTGCCGGATCATGTTGCGGCTGCATCCGAGCTTGCGGCCGATCGCCTTGATCCCGAGCCCGCTCCTGGCGAGCTTGCCAATGGCGGCATCGGTCTGCCCTCGTCTCAGGTAGCCTTCGTACTGGATCCGCTCGGCTCGAGTGAGCAAGGCGGGGTCGATCACGACCGCGCCGACAATGCGGCGGATCGCGGTCATCATGCGACGCACCACGTCCAGGAATGCGGCACTGGCGTTCTCCATGAGGTGCCAGCGGTCGGCGACCTGCAGCGCCTCAGGGTGAACCCGGGTCACCGCTTGGCCGTAGCCGCCACCACGATCACGCGCGACGATCGCGATCTTGGGGTGCGCCGCCAGCCAGGCATCCAGCGTGGCGGGTGCTCGATCCGGCAGCAGATCGATGATCCGGCGACGCTGCAGATCGCAGATCAGCGTGCCGTAGCGCTGCCCGCGCTTCCACGCCCAGTCGTCGATGCCGATGACCGTTGGCGCATCGTGAGGCCGAGCGGCGCGACGGCGCAGCGTGCGAAGCAGCGTGTCGCGGCTGACCGGCAGCAGCAGCCTGGCCGCAAGCTCGGCACCAGGACGACCACCGAGTGCCAGGCCGAGATGGTGCGTCAACCGGTCGAGACGGGTGGAGCGCCGTGCGAAACGTGTCGCGATCCGATCGTCGGGGTCGCGCCATAGAACGAACTCCAATTCACGCTTGGCCGGTACGATAGGGGAACATCATGCCGCGGCGGCGAACGGATCCGCCGGGATGCGAAGTGGCCGGTAGCCGTCGGCGTCGCGCGGCGGCTCCGCTTCCCAGAGATAATCGCCGGTGAGATTGACGTGCTGCCAGCCGAGCGGCGCGAGATGCGCAAGAGCTGATCAGGCACGACCTCGCCGCGAGCTCGTAAGGCGTCGAGGGCGCGGGCGAGATAGCGCG
>CAWHFO010000070.1:0-11741 GCA_963828215.1 uncultured Alphaproteobacteria bacterium
GGTCAGGGCCTCAAGGGCTTCGGCGGCGAATGGTATCTCGTCACGCCGGCTGGCATGACCTCGAGACGGCCGAAGGCGAGATGCACAAGGAGGGCGCGAAAAAGAAGAGCAGCTACTGAACGGGGTATCAGGATTCCCGTGACCGAGCCCCGGCTGCTGCTTCAGACGCGAGCCTCTCCTCTCGCTGGAACGTTACGGAGAATTGCCGGGTCTCGGCATCGGGGACTCGCCAACGACAATCAGGCCAACGCCGAGCGTGTCGGCGCAGTTGACCATGGGAGGGGTGGCGCGGGGTTCCGATCCCGACCCTTCCCCGGCCTCGTCGATGGCGCTGGCGCTATCCGGGCGAGTCGGCGCCTCTGCCGGTCGACGGGGCGCGAGCCGATGCGCTTCTGACGACATAGACCCCGCCGTCGACATGCTCCGGGCCGTGATCAAGGGGGCTACTCCGGCGCGCTGCCCTCGAGATTTTGTGGGCGAACCCGGCGCTCGCCTCGCAGGACCTCGGCTTGACGATCTGCCTCGCCGAGCTCGGAGCAGAGGTCGTCGCCGCCGCTACCATGGTGTCAAATCATCCATGGAGGCGATGACCTCTATCCGGGGAGAACGCACGGTGGGGCACGGTTTCGCGCTAACCGGCCATGGGCAACTTCTGGCGCAGCGGCCTGAGCTGGCCAGGGCCATCCGTTGCCTGCCAGGAGTAGCTGCCGTCCGGTTCAGGCGCCTTCAGGGCCGGGCGGGGAGGAGGTAGTGGAGGGGCCCGAGCGAGGGATCGGTCCTGGCAATCCAGTGGAGCATATCTTGCCACAGAGCAGGCTGGCCTCAGCCAACAACACACCTTGCGCAAGGCGGGTCGGTTGAGCAGCCGGTCTGCGTTGGCAGTTCTGCTGGCACTGATGATGACAGGTGGCTTCGAGGCAGCGCTGGCTGATGAGGCTCCACTGGTTTTGGAGTCCAGAATTTCGCTGCCGGACGTGACGGGCCGGATCGATATTTGGCCGTCGACTTGAAGCGCAGCCGGTTGATCGTAGCCGAGTCGGCAACAACACGGTGGACGTAATCGATTTGGGCTCCGGCAGGATCCTCCGTCGGCTCACCGGCCTGCGGTACCCCAAGGCGTCGGCTATGCCGCAAAGGGCGACCTCGTGCTTGTCGCCAATGCCGGCGACGGCGAGCTGCGGATGTTCGGTGCCCAGGACCTGACGCCTGCCGGATCGATCGCTTTGGGCAATGATGCCGACAACATCCACGTGGACCCTCGCAACGGCATGGTGGTGGTCGGCTATGGCGAAGGCGGGCTCGCGCTCATTGATCCCCTACGTCGGTCGAAGGTCGCCGACATCGCCTTGCCGGCGCACCCGGAGGGGTTCCAGATCGACCCGGTTGAGGGCCTTGCCTTTGTCAACGTGCCCGACGCGGATCGGATCGTCGCGGTCGACCTCGGTAGCGGTCACGTGTCCGACGTCGCGAGATCGACACATGCTCGCGCAAACTTTCCGATCGCGCTCGATGGCAAGGCGGACCTGCTGGCTGTCGTCTTTCGGAGCCCGGCCACACTTCTCGTCCTCGATCGTCGCCGACTTGCTGTCGTGAGTGAAGCCACGGCTTGTACCGACGCTGACGACGTCTTCTTCGACGACCCGCGCTCGAGACTTTATGTCAGCTGCGGTGCTGGCGATGTTGACGTCTTCCAGGGCGAGGAAGGCAGCTATCACCTTGCAGCCTCGGTTCCGGCAGCATCAGGAGCAAGGACGTCGCTCTTCGTCCCCAGCTCGACCGCCTGTTCGTGGCAGCCCCTGCCCGAGGGGGATCGGAGGCCGCGGTCCTGATCTTTCGTCCCCGACCTTATACCAAGCCTGCGAAATATTGACTTACCTGTCTTGTGAGATAGGAGCGGCTATGGTGCATCGTTCGTCGAGCTAAAGGGAGGCGAGGAATGGGCGCTGCGCTGCCGATCCGTGACGATATTCCCGCGGCCGAGCTGCGTCGCTTGGCACGGCTGGAGGGCGACGGGCGGGTCGCCTGTCGGCTGCTCGGCTTGGCCAACGCGCTGGAGGGGATGAGCCGCGCGGCGGCAGCCGAGCAGGCCGGGATGGACCGCCAGACGCTACGCGACTGGGTGATCCGCTTCAACGCGGCCGGTGTCGAGGGCCTGACCGATCGGCCGCGCAACGGGCGACCCACCTTTCTCAGCGAGGGCCAGCTGGCGTCGCTCGGGGCCTGGGTTCTGCGCGGGCCCGACCCGGAGCGCGATGGCGTCAGCAGCTGGACCGCCAAGGATCTGTGCCAGCTGGTAGAGGCGCGTTTCGCCGTGACCTACAGCGAGAACGGCATGCTTCGGCTGCTGCACGAGCTCGGCCTGTCCTGGGAAAAGACCCGGCCGCTGCATCCGCGCGCCGACCCCAAGGCCCAACAGACATTTAAAAAAAGTTTCCCAACCTTATCGCCGAGATCGCGGCCGGCAAGCCGGAGGCCCATGGCCGCCTCGAGGTCTGGTTCCTCGACGAGGCCAGAGTAGGCCAGACCGGCCGGCTATGCCGGCGTTGGTATCAGCAAGGGCATCCGCCCCCGCGGCCGCCGGGACCTGCGCCACGAGGCCGTCTACCTGTTCGGCGCCGTCTGCCCGGAACGCGACACCGGGGTTGCCCTGGTCCTGCCCAGTGTCGAGACCAAGGCGATGCAGCTCATGCTCGACGAGCTGAGCCAAGCCGTCACCCCAGGCGCCCATGCCCTCGTCATCTGAGCCTCCTGGCTCGGGCTCCTGCGGAGGCAGAGCCTCCGCTGCTGCTTCGGATGGATCGCGCCGGCTGGCATTGCGCCAATGACCTCACCATTCCCGCCAACCTCACCCCGGTCTTCCTGCCTCCCTACTCACCCGAGCTCAACGCGATCGAACGGCTCTGGCTGTATCTCAAAGAGCGGTTCCTCTCGCACCGCCTGTGGCCGAGCCACGACGACATCCTCGACGCCTGCTGCCACGCCTGGAATACCGTCCGCGCCGAAGCCGGACGCATCCAGTCACTCTGTGACTACCACTGGGCCAGGGTCATGACTTAATGGGCTTGGTATTAGGCATCGTCGACCCGGCACAGTACTTCCATCGTCGGTCGCCGGGGTGAGGGCTCTTCTTCGGTCTGGGACCGCTATGAATGGCTCGGTTAGGCGCGTCAGACGTCAGGCTACTCTGCTTCCCTGGCCACGGACCGCGCCTTGGGCAGATGCCGATAGAGCGTGGAGGGCACAACGCCGAGCCGTCTCGCGATCTCGCTCACAGCGATGTCGGGATCCCGCAGTATGGCCTTGGCAGCGGCCAGCTCCTTGGGCGGTAGTGGAAGGCAGCGTAAACCGTCAAACCCTCAAACCGTGGCGCGGCAGCTCCGCTGAGGATCTGCAGCGAACGTGCGCAGGCGGGCTGGCCCGACCGGCGGGTCAACCGCGTAAGGTATCAGATAGGTGCGGCGGGCGAGGTGGTCGGTGACCCGGGCGATCTGTGCCGCCTCGGCCCCCATGCGCGCCGCAAGAAGCGGATCCCGGGTTCCGGTGGCAGCGAGGCTGCGATTGATCACCCAGGCGAAGGGCTCGATCCGGGCCCGCCGGAGATCCTCCTGCAACGCGGCCGCCTCCGATACCGGGGTGGTCTCCGGCAGAGCGACCAGGACGATCCTGGTCTAGCCCGGATCCTGCAGTCGCATCAGCGGCGTCACGAATCGCCCCGCGGCGCTTGGCTCCAGGTCGCGCGTCAGCTGCCGGTGATAGGCGCCGGTCGCATCCATGAGGAGCAGCGTATGGCCGGTCGGCGCCGTATCGAGCACCACGAAGCTGCTGCGGGCCTCGGCGACGATGCGCGAGAAGGCATGGAAGACCGCGACCTCCTCGGTGCAGGGTGAGCGCAGGTCCTCGAGCAGCAGGTCGCGTTCCGCCGCATCGAGATCCCTGCCCTTGGTGGCCATGATCTTCCCGACATAGCGCTCGGTCTCCGCCCTGGGGTCGATCCGGTCGACCCGAAGCCCGTCCACCTCGCCAGCAAGGGTGGCGGCGAGGTGCGCCGCGGGATCGGTCGTCGTGAGGTGAACGCTGTGCCCTCGGTCGAGCAGGCCGAGAGCGAGCGCCGCGGCGACCGTCGTCTTGCCGACGCCGCCTTTGCCCATGACCATGATCAGGCCGCGCCCGGCGGCCGCGAGCTCATCGACGAGGGCGCTCAAGGAAGGCAGATCGGGCAGGTGCGCGACCGTCGGCGTGGCCGCCCGTGGCGCCTCGCCGGACAGCAGGGCACGCAGCGCCGGCAGCCCGATCATGTCGAAGGGGCGCAGCGGGACATCGTCGCGGGGCAGCGCCGCGAGCGCTTCCGGCATGTCGGACAGGGCCGCCTCGCCCTGCGCGGCGACGGCGCGGGCCACGGCATCGCTGGCCGGCGACGGCGTGAAGACGCCGTTCACCGCCAGGTGCTGGTTGCCGAGGCCGAGGGCGGCGAGCTCTCCCGACGTGCGCGCCGCCTCGGCCAGCGCCGCCCGATCCGGCCGGCTGACCAGCACGATCCGCGTCAGGGCCGGATCGCCCAGGGCCGCGACGGCCGCCTTGAAGCGGGCCTCCTGCATCTTCAGGCCGGAGTGTGGCCCGAGACAGGATGCGCCTCTGTCGTTGCCCTCGAGGAAGCCGGTCCACGCCTTGGGCAGGCTCAGAAGGCGCAGGGTGTGCCCGGTCGGCGCCGTATCGAACACGATATGGTCGACCGCGGGCGCATCGCCCGCCAGCAGGCCCGCGAACTCGTCGAAGGCGGCGATCTCGGTGGTGCAGGCGCCGGAGAGCTGCTCGCGCACCGCCGCCCGATCCGCCTCGCCAGCCTCCGCCGGCATCTGCTCGAGCACACGTCGGCGATAGGCCTCGGCCGCCGCCTCGGGATCGATGTTCATGGCGGCGAGGCCGCGGCACACCCGGCACCGCCCGCGGGCCGTCGCCGAGCGGAACGCCGAGCATCTCGTCGAGGTTCGAGGCCGGGTCGGTGCTGACCAGCAGCACCGACCTGCCGGCATCCGCAAGGGCGATCGCCGTGGCGCAGGCGAGCGAGGTCTTGCCGACCCCGCCCTTGCCGGTGAAGAACAGGTGGCGCGGTGGCTCCCCGAGCAGGCCGAGCCGCCATGCGCCCTTGGCGCTCAAGCCAGCGCCTCCAGGCAGAGCGCGATGCCCTGGCCGCCGCCGATGCACATGGTGACGATGCCGCGTCTGATGCCGTCGCGCCGCATCGAGTGGAGCAGCCGTGTCGTCTGCATGGCGCCAGTGGCGCCGATCGGATGGCCGTGGGCGATGGCGTTGCCCTCGACGTTGACGATGTCCTCGGGCAGCTCGAGCTCGCGCATGACGGCGAGGACGATCGCGGCGAACGCCTCGTTGATCTCGAACCGCTCGACGTCGCCCGATCTTCCAGCCGGCGCGCGCGAGCGCCTGCTTCACCGCCGGCACCGGCCCGAGGCCGAACATGCCCGGCTCGACCGCGCCGACGCCCCAGCTCACCAGCCGGCCCATCGGCTGCAAGCCCTTGCGCTCGGCCCAGCCGCGCTCGGCCAGCAGCGTCGCCGCGGCGCCGCTGTTGAGGCCGGGCGCATTGCCCGCCGTGATCGTCCCGTCCTTGCGGAAGGCCGGCTTCAGCTTGGCGAGGCTCTCCGCTGTCGTTTCCGGACGGTTGTGCTCGTCCTTGGCGAAGGGCTGCGGCCCCTTGCGCGGTCTTGACCATCACCGGCGCGATCTCGGCGTCGAACTTGCCGGCGGCCTGGGCCGCAGCGAAGCGCTGCTGCGAGCGCAGCGCCCAGCGATCCTGAGCCTCGCGCGTGATCTGGTACTTCGCGACCAGGTCCTCGGTGTGCCAGCCCGAGTGCTCGCCGGAGAAGGCGTCGTTCAGGCCATCCTGCAGCATGGCGTCGTAGATCTGGGCAGTGCCCATGCGATAGCCCCAGCGGCCGCCGTACATCAGGTAGGGTGCGGCATCCATGTTCTCCATGCCGCCGGCGACCGCCGTAGTCGATCAGGCCGAGCATGGATCTCGGCGGCGGCGGTGGCGATCGCCTGGGCGCCGGAGCCGCAGACGCGATTGACGGTCATGGCCGGCACCTCGACCGGGATGCCGCCGCCGATCGCGGCCTGGCGCGCCGGGTTCATCTTGTTGCCGGCCTGGATGACATTGCCCATGACGACCGTGCCGACGTCCTCGCCGCCGATGCCGGCGCGCTCGAGGCAGGCCTTGATCGCGGTCGGCGCCGAGCTCGACTGCCGGCGTGTCCTTGAGCGTGCCGTTATAGGTTCCGATCGCCGTGCGGACCGGCGCGCAGATGACAACGTCACGCGTGCTCACGACCTACATTCTCCGCCATGGGTGCCGCTATCGTCCGCCATCCTGCGCCGCCGCCGATGCGTGGTCCACTAGCCAGCGTGTCGTAATAGCCGCTCGGCCCGGCTACATGCTGCCCACCTGCGTTGGCGCGCCGATATTTCCCAGATCGGCTCGGCTGCCGTCCCAGATCCCGCTCCTCCACCGATCCTCAGTGGATCTGAACGTCTCTAAGAGCCCGTCCCGTAAAGTTTGGGTTTATCGATCAAAGGATAGCCAGCCGCCGGGCGAGCGGCTGGATGATGGCGAGGACGGCCATGGCGGTCGAGGTCTCGATCAGTTGCTCGAAGTCCTTGGCGAGCCGTCGGTTTCGGCCGAGCCATGCGCCGGCAGCACGCCGGCTCATCCGACTGCGGAGCAGGCGCGGGCAGGAGACCGCGCAGGGGCGAAGCTGCGATCGACAACCCCTCTTCGTGGTAACAACTGGGGGCCCTGGATCCCGACCGGGCGCTTGACGATCTCGAGGCGTGGGCCCTGGCCGGCTGCGGCACAGCCGGCCACAAGGCCCTGATAGCCGGCATCGGCGAACAGATGTGTGAGCCAGGGGAAGCGCCGTCGGATCTGGGCGCAGACCAGCCCCAGCCTATCGCGATCCTGGACATTGGCGGCATGGACGACCAGCCGCAGCGGCAGGCCCGACCTGACGGTGAGCAGGTGCCGCTTGCGGCCGGTGATCTTCTTGCCGACGTCCCCCGGGTCCGGCCCTGCCGGCCCGAGGACAGGCTGCGCCGCGCGGGCCGCCGGCCTCCGTCGTCTTGATGCTCTGGCTGTCAGCGCCTGCCCTCGGGCGGCCTTTGGCCGACCCGGGGGATCCCCGCCGTTGGCGACGCCTCGCGGACGGCCTGCTCGCGCGCCGCCCCCCATGCATGCATCGAGATGAGCCTGCAAGGGGTCAGCGCAGAATTTGCTCGGACCTGTACGCTAAGGGTGGGCTGGTCTGCGGAGGATCGCTTCGGCGGCGGCTTTGGGTGAGCCGTCGCCGTTGACGTACGCGTAAAGCGTTGTGGTGGTGACGCCGAGCTCGCGGGCGATGTCCTTCGGCCTGTCGTCGGTGCGGCCATGGCGGCCAGCCATGCGGATCATGGAGGCGGTCATCTTGCGCGGGCGGCCGCCCGCGGGCGCGGGCAGCCTTGAGCCGGCACGTGTCCGATCCGAGATTGCGCGCCGCTCGAACTCGGCGAGGGCTGCGAAGACCGCGAAGGTCAGACGGCCGTCAGTATACAGGTTCGGACAGATTCTGCGATGACCTCATCCAGTCTCACCAAAGGGACAGCCCGCCAATTGCCGCTTCGCTCAGCGCGAGGTCACCCGAGGTTGACGCCCTAACACCGACCGCTGTACGCGTAGTGGAAAGCTAGTTTCGGTGAATGGTGCCGCGTGGGAGCGCTGAATTAGCCGAAGGCGTTCACATGAAGGTCAAGCAACGGGCGATCCGGGTCTGGGATCTGCCGACCCGCCTGTTTCACTGGCTTCTGGTCGTCCTGGTCGCCGTGGACCTCTTTACCGGCTTCGTCGCGCCGGAGTGGTGGATGGGCGTGCACCTCTGGGCCGGCTACGCCATCGTGGCGCTGCTGGTGATGCGGCTGGTCTGGGCGATCTTCGGGCCAGAGTACAGCCACATCACCAGCTTCGCCTATGGTCCCCGCGATGTCTGGGAGTACGTCCGCGGCCTGCTGCTCCTGCGGCCCAGCCATCACATCGGCCACAACCCAGCCGGCGCGGTCATGATCTACTTCCTGTTCGCCGTGCTGGTCGCCACGACCGCGACGGGGCTGCTCGTGCTCGGCGGCGAGGAGAAGCAAGGACCGCTTGCTGGGATCGCGACCTATAGCGTCGGCAACGGCGCCAAGGTGGCCCATGAGGCGCTGGTCTTCGTGCTCCTCGTCCTCGTGGCGGGACATGTTGCCGGCGTGATCGCGCATGGTCTCCTGACCGGCGAGAACCTGATCACGGCGATGATCACGGGTGACAAGAGCCTGCCGCCCGGAACGCCCTTGCCGACGCCGCGGCCCGCACGGCTGGCTCCGGCCGCCGTGACCGTGGCCGCGATAATCGGGGTCGCCGCCTTGGCCGTGGTTGCCCTCGGTCGCCTGCCGCCGACGACAGGCCATCCGCTGGTCCAGAATGCGGCTTATGCCAAGGAGTGCGGTGCCTGTCACGACGCCTTTCACCCGAGCCTGCTGTCGGCCGCCTCTTGGGCTGCGCTGATGGCCGGCCTGAAGGACCATTTCGGCGAGGACGCGAGCCTCGATCCGGCGCGCGCCGAGGAGATCGCGGCCTGGCTGACGACCAACGCCGCCGAGACCTGGGACACCGAGATCGGCAACCGCTTCCGCGTGACCGACCCGGCACAGCCGCTGCGCATCACCGCGAATCCCTACTGGCGCCGCAAGCATGCCGGGATCCCCGCGCCCGTGTTCGAGCGCAAGGCCGTGGGCAGCAAGGTCAATTGCTCGACCTGCCACCGTGACGCGGCGACCGGGCGGTTCGACGATCAAGCCATCCGCATCCCCAAGGAGGAGCCTCAATGAGCCGCCGCGCATTGCTTGCCATCGCATCGGCTGCCGCCGGCCTTGCCGCCGCCGCGGCGGCCGCGCAGCCGGCGGCGCGGGACCAGATCCTCGCCGACTACCTGGCTCAGGCCAAGCAGGCCGACGCCACCTTCGCCGGCTTCAATGCGGAGCGCGGGGCCGCCCTGTTCCGCATCCGGCACCCCGGCGGCAACTCCGCGACCCCGGCCTGCACGAGCTGCCACAGCGACGATCCCCGTAGCCGCGGCCAGAACGCCAAGACCGGCAAGCCGATCGAGCCGATGGCGGTCTCGGCCAACCCGAAGCGCTACACCAACAAGGCCGACGTCGAGAAGTGGTTCAAGCGCAACTGCAACCAGGTCCTCGGGCGCGAATGCACGCCGGCCGAGAAAGGCGATTTCATCACCTTCATGATGAGCCAATAGCGAGGAGGAAGAGACCGATGCGTCCGCTCGCCATAGCCACCGCCCTGCTCGCAGTCGCCGCCACCCTGGCCCCTGCGCTCGCCCAGGAGCTCAAGCGCGTTCCGCCGGTCACTAACGAAGCCGCGAAGAAGGAGTGCGGGGCCTGCCACATGGCCTACCAGCCGCAGTTCCTACCGGCCAACTCCTGGCGCCGGATCTTCGCCGACCTCGGCAAACATTTCGGCGAGGACGCGAGCCTGGATGATGCCGTGCGGCAGGAGATCCTCGGCTATTACGTGGCCAACGCCGCCCCCACGCGGGGCGGCGAGGCGCCGCTGCGCATCACGGAGCAGCGCTGGTGGGTGCGCAACCACCGCGAGGAGGTGCGAGAAGCCGACTGGGCCAAGGCCAAGTTCAAGGGCAACTGCACGGCCTGCCATGCGCGCGCTGAGCAAGGACTCTATGGAGATTAGGACTAATAAGGATGCATCGGCCCGTAACGCCAATTCACCTTGGTCAACGGCAAGACGGGCGAGGTTGAGGTCGTGGACATGACCGGGCCGCGTCGGAGCTGACCGGCAGCCGGGATGCCGACACGGCGCCGGCCGCCGATAGACGCTCAGGGTTGGGGTCGCGGCGTGGCGGCGACCGAGGGCGGCAGGATCGGATAGACCACCTGCGGCTGATCGCCGGTCAGGCTGTGTAGGAACGCGGTGATCTTGTCGACCTGATCGTCGGTCAGCTGGATGCCGAGCTGGCTCGAGCCCATGACGGCGACCGCTTGGCGCAGGTCCCAGGACCTGCCAGAGTGGAAGTAGGGCGGCGTGAGCGCGATGTTGCGCAGGGTCGGCACCTTGAAGACATACTCGTCCTCGACCGTCTTGGTGACCTGGAACCGTCCCTTGTCATCCGGCGGCAGGATGTCGGCGCCGGGCCTCTCGACCACGCCGAACGGGGCGTACATGCCGCCGCCGACGTTGATGCCGTTGTGGCAGCCAGAGCAGCCATTGTCCATGAACAGCCGCAAACCTTCCTTCTGCTCCGCCGTAAGCGCGTTCTCGTCGCCCCTCAGGTAACGGTCGAACGGCGCGTTCGGCGTGATCAGGGTCGCCTCGAACAGGGCGATCGCGTCCTCGACATTCTTGATGTTGAGCGGCTTGGGGTCGCTCGGGAAGGCCTTCTGGAACATCGCGACGTAGCCCGGGATGCCGCTCAGCTGCTCGACCACATGCTGGTGGGTGGTAGCCATCTCGACCGGGTTGACCATCGGGCCGCCCGCCTGCTGCTCGAGGTCCTTGGCCCGCCCGTCCCAGAACTGCGCGGTGTTGAACACCGCGTTGAGAACGGTCGGCGCGTTGCGCCCGCCGTGTTGCCAGCGGTGGCCGAGCGAGGTCTCCATCATGTCGACCCCGCCGAGCCCGACGATGTGGCAGGAATTGCAGCTGATGCTGTGCGATTCCGAAATCCGGGGCTCGAAGTACAGCATCTTACCGAGTTCGACCCGGTCAGCCGTGGCCTCGACCCCCGGCACGGCGGGCGGTGTCTCGGGAATCGGCTTGAAGGTCGCTTGGGCGCTCTTGAGGAGGTCTTCCTGAGCGCCGACTGAACCGGCCGCGACCAGAAATAGAGGGAGCGCAACTGCGGCGAGGCTTCGGTGCATGGTTCGACCCTCCATCCAAAACGCATACGCAGCGATCCAGTTTTGCCTAGACGCTCGCCGTGCGCAAGACGGCCGCGAGCTCCACCGCTATTTTCTTCCCTCTGTCGCGTTCGGGATTTCCGACCCTAACTCCACACGCCTGAATCAGGCTGTACCCCGCTCGATAACCCGGCAAGGGCCCCGGAACGCCCGACGACGGGCTCACGGCGCATCCTCCACCGCCGCCGACCGCGCCTTCGGCAGGTGCCGGTAGAGCGTCGAAGACACGACACCGAGCCGTCTTGCGATCTCGCTCACGGTGATGTCCGGATCCCGCAGCATGGCCTTGGCAGCGGCCAGATCCTTGGGCGAAAGGGCAGGTGGCCTGCCACCCTTGCGGCCGCGGGCACGGGCCGCCTCGAGCCCCGCCAGAGTGCGCTCGCGGATGATCGAACGCTCGAACTCGGCGAGGGCGGCGAAGATGTGGAAGACGAGCCTGCCGCCATTCGTTGTGGTGTCGATCGCCTCGGTGAGCGAGCGGAAGCCGATGCCTTCCTCACCCAGAGCCTCGACCGTCTCGATCAGCTGCTTGATCGAGCGCGCCAGACGATCGAGCTTCCACACCACGAGCGTGTCGCCCTGACGCACATAGCGGAGCGCCGCCTGTAGCTCCGGCCGGTCGCGCTGGGCACCCGAGGCCTTCTCGGTGAAAACCCTTTCGCAGCCCGCTGCCCTCAGCGCGTCGAGCTGCAGGGCAGGGTCCTGATCCTGGGTGCTGACCCGAGCGT
>CAWHFO010000071.1:0-14291 GCA_963828215.1 uncultured Alphaproteobacteria bacterium
CGGCCCTACCAGCCTTGCCTGGCACGTTGAAACGGAGCAAAGTCGGCCTTCCGCACTCGACATATGGGGAATCCCGCGTTGAAACGAGCGGCATAGGGGAGGAATGATGACGCATCCGGCTTTGGCGGATTTCATCGCGAGGTGCGAATCGGTCGTAGCCAGGACGGAGGACGCGGCGGATCGGGTCACTGCCATTGCGCCTTTGATGCAGGGTCTCGCGGGGAGGGCGCAGGACTTTCTAAGCGCCGAGCACTTCCGCAGCGAGCCAGATCACTATGCCCGGAACGCGATCCATATCGCTCCCAGCGGCGATCTCTCGCTCTTCGCGCTGGTCTGGCTGCCGGGCCAGTGGACGCCTGTCGATGACCACGGCTGCTGGGGCGTGGTCGGCCTCGTCCGGGGCGTGCTGGAGGAACGCAACTACATCAGCGCCTCCGGCGACATCACCGGCGACCGGGGTATTCGCCTCAAACGCGGCGGCGTGATTTTGCTGAACCCGGGGTCGGTTTCCAGTTTCGTGCCGAACCCCGACCACATTCATATGACCGGCGTGCCCGAGGAACGCGAAATCCGCGCTCCAGCCTCCACCTCTACGGCCGCAACATGAACTCATTCCAGATCCAACCACGTGGCGGCCGGCACAAGGCGCATGGTCGACGTGCCCCATCACGCCAGTCTGTTAGCACCGACCCTTCCTGTCCACGCACCTGCGTGTCCCGTCTCGGCCCTTCGTCCCGAGGAGCGGCGCCTGGGGCGCCTAAACTTTCGCTCGGCGCGCGCCCACGTCTCGCGCTGGCCGGCCGCCGGCGCTGAGCTCGACGCGCGCTTGGTGCGGATGCTCTCGTCGGCAGCGAGCACGATGTGCAGCGAGTTGACCGCGTCGTTCATCCAGTCGGTGAGGTCGAGGTCCTCGCGGATCGCCTTCAGAAAGAACGCCTGCTCGCGGTTGCACAGCTCCTGATGGTCGGGCTCGTCGTCCATGTTGATCACTCGTCCTTCTTGGTGAAGTTGTTGTCCGTGTCGATGTCGGCGAGGTGGATCTTGAGGGCGTTGGTCTTCGTGTGCTGTCGATGTCGGCAGAGGTCGAGATCGCATCGAGCTTGGCCTCGGTCTCGCCCTCCTGCGTGGGCACGACGATCGAGACGCAGCCCTTCGGCCCGACGACGTCCTTCACGAAGAAGGCGATCTCGCTCATCATCGGGCCCCAGCCGGCCTCGTACCAGCCGACCGAGCCGTCGTCGAAGGTGACCTGCAGCGGGCCGTAGTTGTGGACCTTCACCTCGTCGCTGAGATGCGCGCCGATGCCATGCACGCGCACCGGCTTGGCGCCGGTCATCTGGCACATGACGTCGACATAGTGGACGCCGCAATCGACGATCGGCGACAGCGAATTCCATCAGGTTCTTGTGCCAGTTCCAGGCCGGCCCGCTGCTCTGCTGGTTGAGGTTCATGCGCATCACCAGCGGCTTGCCGAGGGTGCGCGCGACCTCGACGAACTTGGTCCAGGAGGGGTGGACGCGCAGGATGTAGCCGATGACCAGCTTGCGGTTCTTCGCCTTGGCCGCGGCGACGATCTTCTCGGCATCGGCGACGTTGGTGGCGATCGGCTTTTCCATGAAGACATGGCAGCCGGCGTCGAAGGCCTTCAGCGCGTAGTCGGCATGGGTATTCGGCCAGGTGTTGATCGAGACCGCGTCCGGGCTGCGTCTCGGCGAGCGCTCGTCGAAATCCTCGAAGCGCGGCAAGCCGTCGAGCTCGGCCGGCAGGTCCTTGCGGCTTGATCGAGCGGCTCATCAGCCCGACCAGCTCGAACCCGTCGTAGCTTGTGATAGGCGATGGCGTGCGATGGCCCATATTGCCGACCCCGACGACCAGAACGCGCACCGGGTCCGTCACGCCCGCCTCCCGCCTTCATCCGTGGTGATTTCCCGCGGATCATAGCGTGCGGCCCGGGCATTGGAAACCGGCGACGGCAGGGAGAGTTTCGACTCTCAAAGAAGCGGGCTTTGATGAAGGCTCCGACCGCCCCGGTTTGGATTCCAGGGCGAAATGCCGCCGGGTTTGAGCAAAGCTCGCCTCGGCTCGGGTTCGATTTGGACGTTCGCGGCGGGCTGAGGTCCGTGCCCGCGGCGTGCGCGTGGCATGCCGCGCAGGGCGTGCTTCAGGCGCACGGCATCGATGCGCCCGAACTGGTCAGACGGTCTGGTGGCGCGGCGTGCAAGCGTGGGTTTGACGGCTTTCGCCGCATCGAGGCCGCCGGCCGGCGTCGACTGCGCTGCGAGCCTCGAGGGCACCGCCATGGCGCCTCGGCGAGCTTCATCGCCTAACGGAGCTGCACGGCCGTAGGCTGGCATCGGCAGCGTGGCGCTGACGTCCACGGTCTCAACGGGCTGTCGCGCCAAAGCGGCCCGTAGGGCGAGCCGGATCGCCATCTCTGGCGAGATCCCGTGCACGCCCGTTAATCACGTTCGACAGCGTGGCGCGGGTCACGCCAGGCACCCTCGCGCCTGCGGTCACCGTAAGCCCCAGCGGCTCCCGACAGGCGATCCCGAACGGATCGTCCCGGATGCGGCGGGTTCTTCATGCGGATCATGAGCGGCCTCCGTCAATGATAGTCGATCAGATCTACGTCGTAAGCATCGCCCTCCTCGAAGCGGAAGATGATCCGCCAATTGCCGGATACGGCCACGACTCCAGAGTCTCGTGCAGATCGCCCTTCAGAGGATGGAGACGATAGCCCGGGAGCGCCATCTCCGCCGCCCGATCGACGATGTTCAACCTGGCAAGGAGTGTCCTCGATCCGGTTGAGCTGCATCGGGCCGCACCTGCTTCCGATCGCCGCGCAAGAACAGGCGTCGCAGTCCCCGATGCCTGAACGATCGGATCATGCCTTACTGTATGCGTGTCACCGAGCGTGTAGCTCGACTTTGCAAGGGGATGACCAAGGGGGCAGCGTCTCAGTTGGAAGGCTCCGCCCCTCGTGGGAGAGGGTATGCGCAGCCTTGGCTGCGGTAGTCATCGTTTGCGGTTGTGCAGAAGCAGGACGTTATGACTGTCCGCGATCAGGGAGAACTGCCAAGGGGTGGTGATTTCGAGTTCAACCTTGGCAAATCGATCCGCGTCCGATCCGATCGACGATGACCACCAGATTCCCAGACACCTCAAAGAAGAGCACAGTCTTCATCCCTGCGATGGTAGTTCTCAGCCCCGGGGCCTGCAAAGTACAGGAAGGCGTCTCTTCCGTAGAAAATATGTGGTGGGTGGGATGGTCTTCTGACATTGTGAGACCTAACGTGTCTCGATAGAAACCTCGGCTTCGTGCCGAAGTTCTCAGATTAGAGCTGCAACACCAATGAGGTGAATATCGTTTGCTCCGTTCACATGACCGACCGGAGTCCAAAACGCCGCGAAGACCCAAGAATTTCTAGCATGCTCGGTCGGAAGCGGAAAATTCAACTGAGACACTGCGCCCAGCGACACCCTTGACGCTGTGCCGGGCTTCGGAGAGGGTGATGCGAGCCCTCGCGGGCCAGGGTTGCGGGATGGTGAGGCGGGATTGAGGAACGGCGGCGACGGCGCCGACCGGGCGGCCAAGCTGGTCGTCGAGCGGGCGAGCAAGCACTACGAGACCAAGTCCGGGCTGGTGCACGCGCTCGAGGACGACTCGATGAGCGTGCGCGAGGGCGAGCTCGTCTGCATCCTCGGGCCGAGCGGCTGCGGCAAGACGACGCTCCTGTGGGCGATGTCCGGCCTGCACGCGCTGACCAGCGGGCGGGTGCTGCTCGACGGCTCGCCGGTCACCGGGCCGCGCCCGCGAGATCGGCATGGTCTTCCAGGACGCGAACCTCCTCCCGTGGCGCAACCTGCGCAGAACCTCGAGTTCCCGTTCGAGATCAAGCGGCGGAAGCCGGAGGCGACGCGAGCGGATCGACGAGCTGCTCGAAGCGGACCGGCCTGCTCGGCTTCGAGCAAGTACCCGCGCGAGCTTCGGGCGGGATGCAGCAGCGGGCCTCGATCGTGCGCGCGCTCGCGCAGGATCCCGTCGGTGCTGCTGATGGACGAGCCGTTCGGCGCGCTCGACGCCTTCACGCGCGACGAGATGAACCTCCTGCTCCGGGGCTCTGGTCGGAGACCGGAAGACGATCGTCTTCGTCACGCACAACATCAGCGAAGCGATCTTCCTCGCCGACCGCGTCGTCGTGATGACGCCGCGGCCCGGGCCGGCGTCGCCCGCGTCTACGACGATCGACCTGCCGCGCCCGCGGACGATCGAGATGACCTTCGAGCCCGGTTTCATCGCGCTCGTCCAGGAGATCAAGCGCGTCGATCGAGACCGGCGGGCGCCAAGGCGGCCTGGAGGTCGAGTGGTGAGCGAGGCGCCATGGCAGCGAGCTGCGCGACGAGATCCCGAGCTTCGAGAAGCCCGCGGCGGGCGAGGCACGGCCCGATCGACTGGAGCGGCGCTGACCTCGTGCTCGGCGGCGTCGGCCTGGGCCGAGATCGGCGCGTCGGGCTGTTCGCGGTCGTCTTCTTCGCGGCCCGAGGTCCTGCAGCTGGACGCGACACGCCGCCGTACATCTTCCCGACGCCGATCGACATGATCGAGGCTTCGCGACAGGACTTCACGAGCACCGAGATCCACTCGCTGAGGTGACACCGGATCGAGTTCCTCGCCGGGCTCGCGATCGGCTCGACGATCGGGCTCGTGCTCGCGGCGCTGATCACCCAGAAGCCGTTCGTGGAGAAGATCATCGCGCCGTACGTCCTGATCATGGTCACGACGCCGATGCTCGCGCTCGTGCCGTTCCTGCGCCTGAAGATGGGCTTCGGCCTCGGGCCGCTGATCATCGCGGTGGCGCTGGCCGTCGGGGCCGATGGTGATGATCAACTCGGCGACCGGCTTCAGACGCACCGACCTGGCGAAGATCGCGCTCGCGCGGTCCTACGGCGCCGTCGACGCTCCAGATCTTCACCAAGATCCGTTTTCCGCTGGCGCTGCCGATGATCATCGTCGGCTTCATGGTCGGCTCGATCTTCGGCCTGCTCACCGCGGTCGGCGGCGAGATGGTCGGCGGCGAGCGGCGGGCTCGGCAACGGCTCGTCTACTACTCGTCGCTGCTCCGGATGCCGGAGTTCTTCGCGATGATCCTGATCATCGCGATGCTCGGCATCTTGATCTACGTCATCTTCTACTTCATCGGCAAGCGCTGGGCGAGCTGGGAGGCGTGAGGACAGGTGACCGCCGGCGCGACCGGCGCTAAGCTCGAACGAGACAACTCGGAGAAGGGGGAGGCATGAGGATCAGGCGAGGCCAATCGGACTCGGCGACCGGTCTCAGCCGGCGCGATTTTCTCGAGGTGAGTGGAACCGGCGTCGCAGCGGTGGCGCTTGGCGGCGCTGGCCGGCCTCTGGCCGCGTGCGGCGAGCGCGGCGAGGGGACGGTGCGGTGGATTCAGCCCGCGCGGCACGCTCGACGTGATGGACGACTATCCCTACTGGGTGCCGAACAAGATCGGCTACTTCGGCGACATCAAGACCACGCTCGATCCCGGCCCGATGGACGCGATCGCGAGCACGAAGTTCGTCGAGCAGGGCCAGGCGGACATGGGCTATCCGTCGCCCGGCGTGTTCTCGCTCGGCATCGCAGCGGGCATCCCGCTCGAAGTCGGTCTGGGAAATGGGCGCCTTCCAGGTGTTCGACTTCGCCTGCCGAAGGGCGAGAAGCCGGCCGAGGTCAAGCGAGCTCGCCGGCAAGAAGATCGCGCTCGGCAGCGCCGGATGGCAGGCGATCGTCGATCCGATGCTGGCCGAGATCGGCGTGGCGCTCGACAGCGTCAAGTACGTCAACGCCGGCAACCAGTGGGCCCAGTCGGTGAAGCGGCCAGGCCGACGCGGGCCTCAGCTGGGAAGGGCTGCGCGCGCAATGGGCCGGGCAGGGGCTCGAGTTCGACTACTTCCTCGGTCGCGACTTCTCCAAGTTCCCGGCCAACAGCTTCGTCATCCGCCACGCCGACTTCGAGGACCCGGCGAAGAAGGAGGTCTACCAGGCGTATTTTCAGGGATGGGCGATGGGGCTCGAGTACGGCCATCTCAACCCGCGCGCCGCGACCGACATCGTGCTCAAGCAGTTCCCCGCGCTGGCCTCGACCCTCAAGCCGCCGGTCGCCACCAAATCGATGATGGAGCTCGCCAACGTGTTCCGGCGGCGACTTCGCCAAGCGCCAGGGCTGGGGCTGGCACGACTTCGACCAGTGGGGCCTGTTCTTCGCGACCATCAAGAAGATCGGCCAGGTCACCAAGGACATCACGCCGCAGGACGTGCTCTCGAACGATTTCGTCGCCCCGGCCAACGCCTTCGACCACGCGCGCGTCAAGGCCGATGCCGACGGCTACCAGCTGCCCGCGGAGTTCCAGACGATCGACGTCGAGGCGATTCGCGCGCGGATCTGAGCGAGGCGCGGCCCTGCTGAGGGCCGCCTCTCCGCTTCGGCGGGCGGCGTTTCGGGATCGACGAGGCGTCAGCCTGGAACGTTGACGTTCGGGTCGCTTCGGGCGGTAGCGTTGCCTGCAGGGCTCGCGAGACCGCGTTCGTCGCAATGGCGACATAGATTCCGGTTGAGATCACGCCGATCAGCGCCGCGGCGATGCTGGCAACGCGGCCGACCGGCGTGACCGGAGCGATGTCGCCGTAGCCAACGGTCAAACCCGTGATCAGCGTGAAATAGAGCGCGTCAGCGAAGGATCGGTGCTCCGCCAGGGCGATCACAACCGCGAGGCCAAGCAGACAGGCGAACAGCGCTTCAAGGATATGGCGTACCAGGTGGGTCGCCCGAAAGAAATGGATGAGGAACAGGTGCAGATCGCGCAAGACACATACCTCCAGCTGAAGCGCAACGCCGCCGTTTCGACGAGTGGGCGATGAGCCGTCCGTCGAGGCCGGGTCGGGGGCTGGCCATGCAGACCGTTCTGTTCGATCGTTACGGTGGCGTCCAGCATACGCGCGCAGCGGCGGGCGGCGTCGGCGATCCGTCCAGCCCAGACCGTGGAAAGGAGATGATCGTGTATTGGAACCTGGCGGTCCTGGCTGGGTTTGTCTTTCTTTACAGCGTGTTCGCCGGTCGTCTCGAGCGGACCGTGGTCGGTGGCGCGATCGTCTATACTGGCTTTGGGCTGCTCGCGGGCCCTCACGGGCTCGGAATCCTCGAGCTCGACGTTGATACCGAAGGGCTGCGTCTGCTCGCCGAGCTTACCCTGGCCTTCGTCCTGTTCACGGATGCGGCGAATGCCGATCTCGGCGTTCTGCGGCGCAGCCTCGCGCTGCCGGAGCGTCTGCTGCTGATCGGGCTGCCGCTCACCATCGCGCTCGGCTTTGGCGTGGGCGTCGCGATCTTCCCGCAGCTCGGTCTGCTGGAGATCGCGATCCTCGCGACCATGCTCGCGCCGACCGACGCGGCGCTCGGCAAGGCCGTCGTGACCAACCCGGCGGTCCCGGCCGAAATTCGCGAGGCGCTCAACGTCGAGAGCGGCCTCAATGATGGCATCTGCGTGCCCGTTCTGCTCCTGTTCCTGGCGCTCGCGGTCGGCAAGCTCGGCGAGGAATCGACCGTCAGCCTGGTCCTCAGGCACTTTGCCGGGCAGATCGGCATCGGCGCCGTCGTAGGGCTGGCGTTGACGGCGGCGGCCGCCATTGTGGTGCGGTTCGCGGTCGGGCGCGGCTGGACCAGCGAGGTCTGGCTCCAGATCCCGGTCCCGGCGCTGGCTCTGCTCTGCTTCGTTACGGCGCAGGCGATCGGCGGGAGCGGCTTCATCGCCTGCTTCGTCGGTGGCCTCGCCGCCGGTGCCCTGGCCAGGCGGCCGAAGGATCAGCTGCTTCGGGCGGCCGAAGGGATCGGCGACACGCTTGCCCTGGTGACCTGGGTCGCTTTCGGCGCGGCGGTCGTCGCCCGCGCTTTTCAAGGGCTGTCATGGCAGGTGGTTCTGTACGCGGTCCTGAGCCTCACGCTCGTCCGGATGGTCCCCGTCCTCATCTGCCTGGCCGGGACCGGTCTGCGGATCGACGCCAAGCTCTTCATCGGCTGGTTCGGTCCCCGCGGGCTCGCGAGCATCGTGTTCATCATCATCGTGCTCGAGGAGCACGTTCCCGGGGGCGAGACGCTCGCCATGACGGTCGTCTGCACGGTGATCCTGAGCATCCTCGCCCACGGGCTGAGCGCCAATCCCCTCGCCGCCGCGTTCGGATCACGAAACGGGGCCGCGCGGGTTGCCGCCGGTTCCAAGCCGGCGCCCTGAGGCAAGCCGGCCAACTGGCGTCTCGCGATGGCGCGTGTACATTGCGGGCCGGGATCCGTCGTCGATCGCAGCTCGCGATCCGGGCGCCGGCGAGAAGACGCTGACCTTCGCAAGGAAAGGTCCGGGGCCATGCACCTCGATCTCTACCTGGCCTTCGTTCTGGCGAGCGCAGTCCTGATCCTGATCCCGGGGCCGAACGTCACGTTTCTGGTGGCCAACAGCATCGCCTACGGCGCGGGGCGGGCGCTCGCGGCGCTCGCCGGCACCAGCTCGGCGATCGCGCTCCAGCTGCTGATCACGGTGCTCGGCATGAGCTCGCTGATGCTCGTGCTGGTCGTCTGGTTCGAATGGTTGCGCTGGGTGGGCGTGGTCTACCTGGTCTGGCTCGGCGTTCAGCAATGGCGGGCGCCGGCGCTCGGACTGGCCGACCTCGAGCCCAGAGCGAAATCAGCGAGGGCTCTCTTCGGGCAAGGCTTCATCGTCTCCGCGACCAACCCGAAGACGCTCTTGTTCTACGTCGCCTTTCTGCCACAGTTCGTCGATCCCGCGCGCCCGCCGCTCGCGCAGCTCATCGTCCTGAGCGTGACCTTCCTGGTCCTGGCGACGGTGCTGGATGGCGCCTACACGCTGCTGGCCGGGCGGCTGCGCGAGCTGTTTCGCGACCGCAGGCGCGCCCGGCTGCGCAATCGCCTTGCCGGCTCCCTCCTGATCGGCGCCAGCCTCGGCCTCGCCCTCGCCCGGCGCTGATCGGCCGCCGCCTCAGAACTGCCGGCTGGACGGGCCGAGCCAGCCATCGAGAGCCGCCTCCAGCGCCGCGATGCTCGGCAGGACCACGTCGGCCCGAGCTTCGAGCGCGGCTGCCGGACAGCCGCCGGTCAACACGGCGATCGCGAGCCCCGCCCCCGCGGCCCGCGCCATGGCGATGTCGGCCAGATTGTCGCCGACCACCGCGACCGCGGCGGGCGGCGGCCCGATCGCCGCACAGAACGCGAGCACCATGCCGGGCTCGGGCTTGAGACCGAAGCCGCTGTCGGCGCCGGCGACGAACGCGACCCGTCGCGGAGACCGAACCGTGCGAGGGTCGCTTCCGTGGCCGCGGTGTTATCCATCGTAGCGACGCCAAGCCTGAGGCCGCGCACATAAAGACGCTCGAACAGCGCGGCCAGATCGGTGACCGCGACCGGCGGGAACGCCGCCTGATCGGCGAAGCAACGCTCGACCCGGAGCACGATGTCGCCGACCGCGGCGAGCTCGGGCTCGGCGCTCCAGCGCGTCGCGATCTCGGCATTGGTCGCCCAGAGCAGGGGGCTGTCCTCGGTGAAGCTGTCGGCCGCCGGATCGTAGCCGAGCCGGCGCAGCAGCTCGTCGGCAAAGCCGCGCTCCTGGCCAGCCGCCTCGGCCAGTTCGCTGGCCGCGGCGAGGTTGGCGGCGAGCCAGGTGGCGCGGTAGTCGATCAGGGTGCCGTCCTTGTCGAACAGCACCGCCTTGATCGGCGATCGCGCCTCGGTCACTCGATCACTCGCGCGCGCACCGCCCGCAGCGGGGCGCGTCGCGCTGCCAACTCTTCAGCGATACGGTTCCGGAGGTCACTCGGCCGCGATCGCGCTCTCGAGGTCGCCGCGCTCCCAGTCGATGAGGTAGTCGCGGGTCAGCGGCACGGCGTCCTGGCGCCGGCGAGCTGGATCTGGAAGACCATCTGGTCCCATGCGCCGGAAGGCCATCTCGCGAGCCGACCAGATAGAACTCCCACATCCGGCAGAAGCGCTCGTCGTAGAGCTCGGCGATCCTGGCCCGATTGGCCATGAAGCGCTCGCGCCAGTCGCGCAGCGTCTCGGCGTAGTGCAGGCGCAGGATCTCGATGTCGGTGACCCACAGGCCGGCCGCTCGACCGCCGGCAGCACCTCCGACAGCGCCGGCGTATAGCCGCCCGGGAAGATGTACTTGCGGATCCAGGGGTTGGTCGTGCCGGGCCCGTCCATGCGGCCGATCGAGTGCAGCAGGGCGACGCCGTCGTCGGTCAGCAGGTCGCGGACGGCGCGAAGAATCCGGGTAGTGCGTGACCCCGACATGCTCGAACATGCCGACCGAGACGATGCGGTCGAACGCGCCGGTCTGCTCGCGGTAGTCGCGCAGCTCGAAGCGGACGCGATCGGCGAGCCCGGCGCCGGGCGCGCTCGCGGCTGACCCGAGCTGCTCCTCGGACAGCGTGATGCCGACCACCTCGGCGGCACCCGCCTCGGCCAGATGGAGCGCGAGCCCGCCCCAGCCGGAGCCGATGTCGAGCACCCGCTGCCCGGGCCTGAGCAGGAGCTTCGCCGCGAGATGGCGCTTCTTGTCGACCTGTGCCTGCTCCAGATCGCCGTGCGGCTCGCGGAAATAGGCGCACGAATACTGGCGGTCGCTGTCGAGGAACAGCGCGTAGAGGTCCTCCGACAGATCGTAGTGATGGGCGACGTTGCGCGCGCGCCCGCTGCGTCGGATTGTGCTGATGGAACCGGCGCAGCAGGGTCTGTGCGCCGTTCAGCGCCTGCCCGAGCGGGCTGCCGAAAGCGTGGTGACAGTTGGCTGCGCAGATGTCCATGAACTCGTAGAGGGTGCCCTGCTCGATCGTCAGCGTGCCGTCCATGTAGGCCTCGCCGAGATAGAGATAGGGGTTCAGGGCGAGCCGACGATGCAGGCTCTTGTCGTGCAGCCGGATGGTCACCCATGGACCATCCTGGCCTCCCACCTCATGGCGCCGGCCGCTGGCATCGATGATCGTCAGCCGACCCCATTTAAAGACCCGTTTGGTAAACTCCTCGAAAAGCATCGCGACCATGCCCTCCCCGCGAGTCACAGTCGATAGACGACCGAGCAGGTCCTGGGTTCCTCTGGCTGACCTCCTCAAATACACAGTTAAGCGAATTGGTAGGCCAACGTCAAATCGGGACTGAAGACGATCAAGATTTCGCTTATAGATTGATATAATACCGAGCAATTAGCTGATCAGTTGCTCGATCGGAACTTGGGCTCATAGATCTCGGGCCGGACCAGCTGCTGGGCGAATTCTCAGCCCCGACGGGCTTGGCGAGGAGCTCTGCGCGGCATTGCTGCAGGAAGCGGCGGACCGCCGGGTCGGGTTCCAGGCCGATCGCCCGTTCGTAGGCCTCGTCGGCCGCGTCGACGTCGCCCGTGCGCGCCAGAAGCGCGGCGCGCGCCGCCCAATAGGGCTGGTATCGGCGAGGCGTGCATCGTCGGCCAGCGCCTCGAGCGCGCCGAGACCCGCGTCGGGCCGCGCGTCTCGGCAAGGGCGATCGCCCGGTTGATCGCCACCACCGGCGAACCGGTGATCGCCGAAAGGGCGTCGTAGAGCCGCTCGATCGCCGCCCAGTCGGAGCGGCCGGTCAGCCGGCGGACCGCATGGGCCGATTGCACCGCCGCCTCCAGCTGATAGCGGCCGATCGCGCCCATCGCGCTCGCGCGCAACAGCAGCGCCTCGGCCTCGTCGATCAGCGGCCGTGTCCCAGAGCGCCGGGTCCTGCTCGGCCAGCGGCACATAGTCGCCGTCGCGGGCTGCGCCGCGCGCCGCGTCGCGCCTCGGCATGCAGCATCAGCGCCAGCAGGCCGAGCGCTTCCGGCTCGTCCGGCAGCAGCGAGGCGACCAGCCGGCCGAGCCAGATCCCCTCCTCGGCAGGTTGCGGCGGCGGACGTCGGTGCCGGCGGGATCGGACCAGCCTTCGGCGAAGGCGGCATAGATCGCCTCGAGCACGGCGTCCAGCCGCTCGCCAGATCGCTCGCGCTCGGGCACGCGGAACGGGATGCCGGCCTGCCTGATCTTGCTCTTGGCGCGCACCAGCCGCTGGCCCATGGTGGCCGGCGAGATCAGGAAGGCCGAGGCGATCGTCGCGGCGTCGAAGCCGAGGACGGTCTGCAGGATCAGCGGCGCGCGGATGCGCGGATCGATCGCCGGGTGGGCGCAGGCGAACATCAGCGCAAGGCGGTCGTCGGGAATCTCGCCGGCGTTGCCGTCGCGGCCTCGAGCTCCTCGGCGATCAGCCGCAGATGCGCCGGCCGCACGCCTCGCTGCTGCGCCGCCGGCGGGCGGCGTCGATCAGCTTGCGCCGCGCCACCGCCATCAGCCAGGCCTCCGGGCTTCTCGGGCATGCCGTCGCGCGGCCAGTCGGCGAGCGCCGCCGCGAAGGCGTCGGACAGCGCGTCCTCCGCCCCCGCGACATCGCGCGTGCGCGCCGCGAGGAAGGCGACGAGCTTGCCGTAGCTGCGCCGCGCCACCGCCTCGGCGGTCGCGCGGGCAGGCTGCGTCGTCTTCTCGCGGCATCGTGAAGCCCGGCCTACATGGGCCAGATCGGACGCACCTCGATCGCGCCGTGGCTGGCGCCCGGGGCAGCGCGCCGCCCAGGAGAGCGCGGCGTCGAGATCGGGCACGTCGATCATGTAGTAGCCGCCGAGCTGCTCCTTGGTCTCGGCATAGGGCCCGTCCAGCACCTTGGTCTTGCCGTCGGCGACGCGCACGGTGGTCGCCGTAGGTGGTCGGCCGCAGCCGGTCGCCGCCGACGATGACGCCGGCCTTCTTCAGCGCCTCGGTATAGGCGCCATAGGCGGCGTGCATCTGCTCGGTGTCGGCCTTGGTCGCCGCCTGCATGCCCGCCTCGTTGGCGTAGATCAGCAGCATGTATTTCATGGTGGTCTCCTCGTCCTTTCCGGCCGGGCATCATGCTCTGCCAGCCCCATGACGTTCGAACCAGCCGGAATTCGACAGGGCGAAAAGGAATAAGTCGCCGGTCGATGCTCGTGGCCGTTTGGTCGACCTTTAACCAAGCTTTTACCGCTCCGGCCTCATCAACCTTAGCGTGGATCAGGCACGGAAGGCGGCCAGGATATCCGGGCGGACGAGCACGCCGCGGGCCGGCGCGACCTGGGGCCTGCCTGTGCTGCTGCTGTTGGCGATGGCGGCGTGCAGTGCGACGCCTGCCCCGACCGACGCGCTCGCCGCGGCTGACCGCGCGGTGCGCAAGGCCGAGGTGACCGCCGCGACCCATGCCGGCGCCGAGCTGCGCCAGGCGCGCATGAAGCTGGATGCTGCACAGCTGGCGATGCAGGCGGATCAGCACGAAACCGCGCTCAGGCTGGCCGAACAGGCTCTGATCGACGCAGAGGTTGCCGAGGCGCGCGCCCGCGCCGAGATCGCCCTTCGGACCGTCGCCGAAATGCGCCAGCGTATCCGGGGGCGGCCCGACCAGGCGCGCCCGCAGCTCGTCCACTACTGAGGGCGCGGGAGAGAGCATCCTGACCAACCCGATCACAAGGCGATGGTCCGAGGAGTTCAAATGGCTCCTCGGCGTGGCGCTCGTTGCCATGCTCGCCGCTTGCGCGGCCAGGGCAGACAGCGCGGCGCTCAAGGAGGCGCAGGCGGCGCTCGAAGGGGCTCGCAGCGATCTGCGGGTGCGCGCCTATGCCGCCGGCGAGCTCGACCAGGCCGAGCAGGCGCTCGCGCGGGCGACGGCCGCCTGGCAGGCCAACGCCGCAGCCGATGAGGTCGATCATCTCGCCTATCTGGCCGAGCAGCACGCGGTCATCGCCCGTGCGCGGGCGCTGGAG
Source organism: uncultured Alphaproteobacteria bacterium (assembly GCA_963828215.1). GTDB lineage: Bacteria > Pseudomonadota > Alphaproteobacteria > Geminicoccales > Geminicoccaceae > CAVTJL01. Next base: position 13,885 of record CAWHFO010000071.1, read on the forward strand.
CGGCGCGGGCAGCACGAAATCGAGGCCCTGAGCGAGCATCGTCGGACGGTTGGGCGGCCGGCGCAAAGCGCAGCCGATGAGCGCGGGGTCGAACCGCCCGAAGCGGAGCTGATCAAACTTGGCGCCAAGGCGAGCGAACGCAGCCTTGTCCTGATGCTGGAGGACGGCCTGTTTCGGGTCGAGGGCGCCGACCTTGGCGCCGACGGACGCGCGCAGATCACGCGGATCGCGGCGTTGCTCCGGGATGCCCCCGAGCGCGTCGTCCTGATCAGGAGCAAGGGCACCAGCACGGGCTCGAACCTGCGCCCGGCGGACATATCAGAGCGCCGCATCAATGCCGTCCGCAACAGCCTGCTCCGCGCCGGCGTCGACCCTCAGCGCATCGTCGCCCAAGGACGCGACGAGCC
>CAWHFO010000072.1:0-44034 GCA_963828215.1 uncultured Alphaproteobacteria bacterium
GAGGCCCATGCCGAGCATCACCTCGGGCCCACCATGCGCGTGCGCATCTCGGCTGCGTTCATGTCTTGCCTCCCTGTTCATCGGCCGACCATCGGCTGCGACCCGGCGCGGACTATGCTCGGCCCGCGGGACCCAGTCCCATACCCGCCGCCGCAGGACAGGGGGCCGGCACCCTTGGCGTCGTCGCAACTTAAAGGTGATCTGGATCACAGCGCCCTTCCCGTCTCCGGTGTTTGAGGACACCCCGCTCTGCCGAGCAGGGGAGGAAGGTGCCGTGCCCGATCCGATCGTCGCCGGATTCGTCGTCGGCCTCCTGATGGTGGCCGGGCTGTCCTATCACGAGTTCCGCCTGCGGGTCGTCCGCCTGCGTGGCTATGGCGTCCAGTATGGCGCGGTGCTCGTGGGCTACATGGTGGTCAACGCCGCCATCTTTCTTCCCTTCTACTTCGTGGTCGAGATCACCGATCTGCCGACCAGGCTTTCCCCGGAGGCGCCGGTTGGCTCACGGGCGCCTGGGTGTTTATCGGCGCGCTGATCAAGGGCACGCTGTTGCCGACCGCGTTCTGGCTGTGCGGGGGGCAGACCTTCAAGATCAAGGGCCGGGACATCAACCTCGCCGCGGCGATCCTGACCTTCGCCGAGGAATGTTTCCACGGGACCTCGTCGCGGCCGAGGTCGGGGATCAGCTCGATCGCCTGAGCGCGAGCAGCGCCGAGCTCGGTGGTCTCGTCCAACGCTACGACACGGTGCTCGACCAGATCGATCAGGGCACCCGTGACGGTCGCTGGCAGGTGGACCCGGCCGACCAGGAGCAATCCGGCTCGAGCGTGCCTACGCCGAGCGGCGGGCCGACGATATCGACAGCTTCCGCACCTATCGGATCGGCTGGACGATCGCGAATGGCAAAAGGACGCGGTGGACGCGAGGCTCGTCAAGCGGAAGAGCGAGCTGAACGAGCATTTCATCGAGGAGAGCCGCAATTTCGTGCTGCGGTTCCTGCGCACCAACGCGACCGACGACAGGGCCTGGGAGCTGGTCAACGGCGTCTTCCATCTGCCGCGAGCCGGCCTCGACCAATGTGGCCACCTGTTCGTCCGCGCCTTTCACATGAGCCTCTTCTTCTGCGCCGTCGTCTTTCTTATCCAGCTCAATTGGCCGCCGCCCCATCTGCAACCCCTCCGCGCGGCCTCCGGTGCCGCGATCAGTTTGGCCTGCTTCCTCATGATCGTGGCGGTGCTGCCCGACCAGAAGGCCGTGAACGGCATCGGGCCCACGGTTCTGGGCCGGCTCCTGCTGGTCGGGTGCGCGGGCGGCCTCGTCGGTGGCCTCATCTGGCTCGCCGCCTGCAACCCCGCCATGCCCGCGCACCTGCTCGAGCCGGCGGCCTGGTCGGGCCTTTTGACCGGCCTTGGAGCGGATGCGAGGCAGCTCAACCTGCTGATCGGTTCCTGCCTCCTGGGCGGGCTTCTGGTCGTGGTGGCCGCCAGGTGCGGCTATCTCGTCCGGGAGGACTGCGAAAGCTGGCGTGCAGCGCTGGCCTATGCCCTGGTCGGACGCCCTGTTCACGCTCGCCGTGGTGGCGCTGGGCCTCCAGGAGGCCCCGGCCTCGGCCTCCACGATACGGCTGGGCGATCTCTGGCCGCCTGGGCCCCACATTCTTCCCGCTCTGCTCGTGACGCTCGCCGTGGGCGCCACTTGCATCCTCGCCGTCGCCTTCGTGCGGGCCTATCTCGTGGCCCGGCCGGCGCAGGCCGCTCCGTCGGCGGTCGCGCTCGGCGTTGCCGACGGAGCCCAGCCTCTCACATGACGACAGTCCTGAGGCTCATGTCGAGCCGGTCGCCACACCCGGTCGGCGTTTCCGCGCCGAAGCCCGGGTGCCTTATCCCGCCATGCGCCTGCGCATCTCGGCTGCACCCATATCCCGCTTCCCCTAGCGGGCCATCGTCCGGGCAAGCTCAATCGAAAAGCTGCTTTCAGACGCCGCCGGCGGCCATGACCTCGGAGTGGCGACGACCCCAGATCAGCCCGCCGTCGATCACCAGATCCTCCCCGTTGACGAAGCTCGCCTCGTCGCTGGCGAGAGAGATCGCTGCGCTGGCGATGTCGTCCGGCAGCCCCGCACGCGGAATGGCCTGAAGCTTCGCGAGCCGCGCCTTGATCCGTTCCGCCGTCGCGCTGGCCTCGCATCCGTCATGCCCATGCCTTCGGCAAAAATGCCGGTGGCGATGCCGCCCGGCGAGATCGAGTTCACCCGCACGCTGTCCTCACCCAGCTCCATGGCGCGCAGCGGGTGAGATGGATCACCGCGGCCTTGGCGACGCCGTAGATCACCGAGGAGGAGTAGCCTGCCCGATGGCCGGCCACGGAGCCGATATTGACGATGCTGCCCGAGGCCTGCGCGCGCAGGGTCGGCGCCGCATGCTTCATGTGCGCTAGCGCGCCCCGCACATGCACCGCCACGGTCTGGTCGAAGCCGGCCAACGGCAGGGTCTCCAGCCGACCGACAGGCGCTGGCCCGCCGGCGTTGTTGACCAGCACATCGAGGCGACCGTGTGTGTCCAGAGCCGTCTTGATGGTGCGCTCGGCGTCGGCTTCCACCGCGACGTCGGCTTCGACGAAGATGGCACCTGTCCCCGACGCGACCGCGGCACTCTCTGCCAACCTACGGCCGCTGAAGACCACGGCGGCACCCTCCCCGACGAATCGCTCCACAATTCGTTTGCCGATGCCGCTCGTGCCGCCGGTGACGACCGCGATCTTGCCCTCGAGCCTTCCGCTCATTGTTCTGTCCTTCCGGGCGGTCGCATCCTCTCCCCGCCACTACGTGCTGCTCGGTCCTGCCTCGATAGCCGTGGACCGTCGCCACCGCCCGCTCTAGACGGGCCGATCGCCCTTGATGGTGACACGGTACCCGGCGCGAACCTCGGGCCAGTAGTCCCACATCGCGCGATGCTGCGTGCAGCGATTGTCCCAGAACACCACCGAGCCCGGCCGCCAGCGGAAGCGGCATTGGAACAGCGGGCTCTCCATGTGCTCGAACAGGTAGCGAAGGACGGCCTCGCTCTCGTCGATGGGAAGGCCCAGGAGGCGCGTCGTGAAGCCGCGATTGACGTAGAGCGCCTTCCTGCCGCTCACGGGATGGGTGCGCACGACGGGATGCTCGGCGGAAGGATAGGACGCCCGATCGGGCTCGCCGATCGTCGCGTAGAGGCCGCGATAGACGTGCTCCCCGTCGTGGATCGCGGTGAGGCCGTCCAGATAGGCTCTCATTCGATCTGAGAGGGCATCGTAGGCCGCGTACATGCTGGCGAAGAGCGTGTCGCCGCCCTGTGGCGGGCATTGCCGGATGTGCAGGATCGAGCCCATCGGCGGCTCCAGATCGCAGGACACGTCCGAATGCCATCCTTCCCCGTTGGCGCGGACGACTCTTGTCGGTGTAGATCGTCATCAGCTCGGGAAGGCCCGGCTCGTGGGGCGCGGCCGGGTGGAGATGGAGGTCGCCGAAGAGACGTCCGAAGGCCAGATGCCGGGCCGGGGAGTGGGCCTGATCGCGAAAGAAAATGACCAGGTTCTCTGTCATGCCCGGTTGATCTTCCGCGCGCGGCGCGCCGTCGATCGGCTCGGAGAGATCGACGCCCGAGACCTCGGCGCCGATGGCCGGCGTGAGCTTGTCCACGGTGATCCTGCGATAGGGCTCGTCCGCGGCGACCACATGGCGGACACGCGGCCCGCTCTTGGCGTTGAGCATGTCGGTCTCCCCGATCGGCGAGGCAGGCGGCGCCGTCACAGATCCCGCCGAGCAGCCTCGCATCTCATCCTAGTCCTTGCCGTGGGTGCGGCAAGCGTGCTGGCACGGATAATATCGAGGTTTGAAATCTAGCGCCACCCCGCCGAGGGCTCCGGCCGAAGCGCCGCCTCCATGTGCTTAGCGGAAACGATGTAGAGAGGTGAATGAGATGAGCTACTACGTGTTCCACGCTGCCCCTCACGGGCGCCCCCGTGTCACGACGGGTACCGTGTCCATTGCCGTGACGGAAGAGGCCACGCCAACCAACAGACGTCTGGCTCGGGCGCAACGGGGTGGTCGCGACCTTTCGAGACGCTGGCGCAGGCGGAATCGTACATGAGCTACCGGTTCTCGCACTTCACCGATAAGGGCAAGTGCAAGGTGTGCATTCAGGATCCCGACTGATGCCCAGAGGACCGGCGGGCGAGAAGCGCTTGGCGAAAGTGCCCGGCAACGCGGCGCATTTGATGCGGATTGCCACGGGTGAGATCCAGGAACGCGCGCCCGTGAGGATCGGAAGGATGATGCTGCCAAGGGGCTTGGCAAGAGGGCGGCAAAGGCGCGGGCCGAGAAGTTGACAAGGGAGGAGCGCAGTGCGGCCGCCTGAAAGGGCGCTGCCGGCCGCAGGGCGCCGGCGGCAGGCGTTTCATCAGTGCGATGAGAGACCACTTCTTTCTTGCAAAGCAGGTCCGGTGGCTATACATCAGCGGCCAGGGAATGGTCACCTCTGGCGAGGGTACGATGGACTACATCGCGGCTGCGACGGCCGATCTTGAGCGGCTCGACGAGACCATCCGCCGGGCACAGGAGACCATCACGCGCGCTATCAAAGAGCGCGAGGAAATAGCCATCTTCCTGCGGCTCCATGAGCGCTATGCCAAAGGGGGCAGCGCGCCGGTAATCGGTCGCGGCGCCATGCAGTCCAAGGCTGCCGAAGTCTGCGAGCCGAGTTCGCGCGAAATCATTCGCGCTCAGGGGCGGCGCATGCCCATCCAGCGGATCTTCAATGAGCTTTTGGCCAAAGGAATAGAGATCGCCGGCGATCAGCCTAAGGCCGATCTTGCCGGCATACTCTCGCGAGACAAGGAGCACTTCGAGTATCGGAAGCCTGATGGCTGGTGGCTCGTCGGGGTTCCCGGGCCTGAGGTTGGATCGGCCGTTGAGCAAAGCGTCGACACTATAATGCCGGTCCCCGACGTAGGGCCCGGCGAGAACGAGGACTTCAAAGAGTCCTCAGACGCCGAGGCCTCGGATGGGAGCAATCCCTCCGAGGCCTCTTGTGCCCACGAGTCGCTGTTGAGCTTCCCGGCACGAGCAGCGGCTTGAGCTAGGAGAAGAGCGATGTGGCGCACCGCCCGGACGACGTACGACCTCGCCTAGGCTGGCTCTGGCTCGGCGAGCAACGACCTGGGTGGGCCACAACCCCGAGGTGGCAGGAGCAGTCGGGGGCAGCAGGTCGCCGGGGCGGGCTTCCCATCCAGACCCGACGGGTTCGATTCCCGTTGCCTCCACCGCCTCTCGCATTGGGAATATAGCACACTCAGGCCCCGATGTGAATCCCGAGCTTCAAGCTAGCGGGCAGGGGCCTTCCTGCGCACCTAGCCTCGGGATGCGACCGGCTGAGGCACCCACGGCTCCATCCGTAACCGTTGGCGCCGCCAACCGAGCCTGATCCCTCACATCACGATGTTGGTGAACTTCACGTCCAGATAGTCGAGCATGCCCTGGCGGCCGTTCTCGCGGCCGAAGCCCGAATGCTTGACGCCGCCGAACGGCATCTCGGCGGTGGCCGCGGCCACATTGTTCACGGCGACGATGCCGGTCTTCAGCGCCTCGGCGGTCTTGTGGGCCTGCCGCAGCGAGTTCGTGAAGACGTAGCTGGCCAAGCCCTGGGGCAGGCTGTTGGCGCGCTCGATCACCTCGTCGAAGCTCTCGAACGTGCTCATCGGCGCGATCGGCCCGAACGGCTCCTCGACCATGATCCGGGCGTCGTCCGGGAGTCGGTGAACACGGTGGGCTCGAAGAAGTAGCCTCGGTTCATCGCCGCCGGCCGCTTGCCGCCGGAGACCAGCTTGCCGCCGTCGGCCCCGTGTCCTCGACCATCTTCTCGGTGAACTCGAGGCGCTTGCGGTTGATCAGGGGGCCGATCTCGACGTCGGGATCGAAGCCGTTCCCGATCTTCATCTTCTGCGTCGCCGCCACGAAGTGCTCGGTGAAGGCGTCCTTGTGCTTGGCATGGACGAAGAACGCGTCGGCGAGACGCACACCTGGCCGTTGTTGCGGAATTTTCCGACGGCCGCGATCTGGGCCGCCTTGGCCGGGTCCACATCCTCGTGGATGATCGCCGGGGCGTGGCCGCCCAGCTCCATGCTCATCCGCTTCACCGTGTCGGCGGCGCGGCGCATCAGGTGCTGGCCGACGGGGATCGAGCCCGTAAAGGTGACCTTTCGGATCAGCTCGGAATCCATGCAGGTCTCGGAGATGACCTGGGGGGCACCGGTGACGAGGTTGATGACACCCGCCGGCACGCCCGCGTCGATGAAGCACTTGATGAGCTCGGCCACCGCACCGGTGCCTTCCTCGGCCGGGCGGCAGAGGATCGTGCAGCCGGCCGCCAGCGCCGGCGCGATCTTCCGGGCCTGCAGCACGACCGGGAAATTCCAGGCGGTGAAGGCCGCGACCGGGCCCACCGGCTCGTAGGTCACCATGAAGCGCTGGTGCTCGTTGCGGCCCGAGAGCGTCTCGCCATAGATCCGGCGCGCCTCGTCGGCGAACCAGTCGATGCACTCGATGGCGGCCACGACCTCGCCCCTGGACTGGGCCAGCGGCTTGCCGCACTCCTGGGTCAACCGCCGGGCCACGGTGTCCGCCCGCTCGGCCAGGAGCTGGGCCGCGCGCCGCAGCAGCTTCGAGCGATCCCAGGCCGGCGTCTTCTTCCAGCTCCTGAAGGTCTCGGCGGTGACGTCGATGGCGGCGAGCACGTCCTCGCGCTCCGCTCGGGCGAACCTGCCGATCGTCTCCTCGGTCGCCGGGTCCATCATGCTCATCGTGCCGCCGGCCATCGCCGGGCGCCACTGGCCGCCGACGTAGAGGTCGACCGACATCTGATCCTGCGCCATGCGCAATGCTCTCCCCTTCGAGGACATGTCTCGGGACTGGACGTCAGGTGGGTCCGCTCCGGCCCCCGATCAACTCTCGGGGTTGATCTCGGCCAACATGGGAGCCATGCCGGCAGTGAGCCCGCCGTCCACCACGAGGTTGGCGCCGTTGACGAAGGCGGCGTCGTCGGAGCCCAGGAAGGCGATGGCGGCGGCGATGTCCTCGGGGCCCCGACCCGGCCCACCGGGTACCATTTGGCCAGCCGCTCGAACACCTGGGGGTCGCGCTCGAGACGGGCCGTCCAGGACGGGTTCTCGGTGCGGATGGTCCCCGGGCTCACGGCATTGGCGCGGATGCCCTTGGGCCCGTACTCGACCGCCACCGACTGCATCAGATTGATGAGGCCCGCCTTGGCGGCGCTGTAGGCGGGATTGCCGAAGGCCATGAGCCCGTTGACCGAGGCGACCGACACGATGACGCCGCGGCGCCGCTCGGCCATGCCGTCGAGCACGGCCTTGGTCATCAGGAACACCGAGCGCAGCGTCACGGCCAGCTCGGCGTCGAAGTCGGCCACCTCGGTGGTGGCGAGGGTCGGCCGCCGCGCCCGCGCCGCATTGTTGACGAGCAGGAAGAGGGGCCCCAAGGCCCGCTCCGCCTCCGCCACCAGCCTCGGGGCATCCGCCTCGCGGGCGACGTCGCCTTGGAGGGCCACGCCGGTGCGGGCGAGGTCGGCGATCTCCCTGACGACGGCGTGGGCCGCCTCCGCATCGATGTCGGCCACGGCCACGGCCGCCCCCTCGCGGGCGAGGCGCAGGGCCGTCGCCCGGCCGATGCCCCGGCCGCCGCCGGTGACCAGGGCCGTCCTGCCGATGAAGCGGCTCATGCCGAAGATCCTGCCTCCTGCACATCATACCGTTGCCGGTGCGCAGCCGTTGCTCCTATGCTCCGGTCATAACGTCAGGCGCCAAGTAGGGAAAGGAAGCACTCAATGACCAGGAGCCTAGGGGCTCTCCTCGGCGCTGCCGCGGTGCTCGCTCTCGGGGCGGGCAGTGCCCTCGCCAAGACCGAGGTACGGGTCGTCGTCGCCCACTACAGCGACCAGACGATGGGCATCTTCCAGAACATGGCCAACGATTTCGAGGCCAAGCATCCCGACGTCGACATCAAGCTCGAGGATGTGAGCTGGGACAATCTCCAGCAGCGCCTGACGACCGACATCGCCGGCGGCACCGCGCCCGACATCGCCATCATCGGCACGCGCTGGCTCGTCGACTATGTCCAGCAGGACATCGCCGAGCCCCTGAACTCCTACATCACCCCGGACTTCAAGGCGAAGTTCATCGAGGCCTTCATGAAGCCGTCGGTCATCGACGGCAAGACCTGGGGCCTGCCGGTCGCGGCCTCGGCACGGGCGATGTACTACAACAAGGACCTGCTCGCGAAGGCGGGCGTGAACGAGCCGCCCGCGACCTGGGACGAGCTCGAGGCCGATGCCAAGAAGGTCAAGGCGCTGGGCGGCAACGTCTACGGCTTCGGGCTGCAGGGCAAGGAGATCGAGACCGACGCCTACTGGTACTACGCGCTCTGGTCGGAGGGCGGCGAGCTTCTGTCGGGCGGCAAGAGCGGCATCGCCAGCAACTCCGGCATCAAGGCCGCCACCATGTACAAGCGCTTCATCGACGAGGGCATCACCCAGTCCGGCGTCACCGACTACAACCGCCAGGACATCGAGGCGCTCTTCAAGCAGGGGCGGGTGGCGATGATCCTCTCGGGGCCGTGGCTCAGGGGCCAGATCGCGACCGAGGCGCCGAAGCTCAACTACAGCCTCGCCGCGATCCCCAAGGGCACGACCCAGGCGACCTACGGCGTCACCGACAGCATCATGATGTTCAAGACCTCGAAGGTGAAGAAGGAGGCCTGGCAGTTCCTCGAGGAGTCGGCCTTCTCCGACAAGGGCCGCAAGGAGTTCACCCTCAAGGAGGGCTTCCTGCCGGTCCTCAAGTCGGTCGAGGAGGATCCGCACTTCGCGAACGACCCGCAGCTCAAGGCGTTCACGAGCATGCTGCCCTATGCCCACTTCGCGCCGCTGATCCCGAACTGGGAGCAGATGGCCGACACGACCGTGGCGGCGCTCCAGAAGATCTATCTCGGCCAGATGGAGCCGACGCCGGCTCTCGAGGCGGCCGCCCAGAAGATCGACGGCCTGATCCAACAGTAGGCCTGCCCTGCCGGCCGCCCCGAAAGGGCGGCCGGCCCGGACCCCAGATCCGATCGCGAACGGGAGAGTCCGCTTGGACAGGCGTGTGGCACCCCTCCTGCTGATCGTTCCGAGCCTCCTCTTCGCCTTCTGGATCATCGGCTACCCGATCTGGGACGTGACCTGGACCTCGATCCACGCCGTCAACCGCTTCGGCCAGGTCAAGCAGTTCGTCGGGCTCGCCAACTACACCAAGCTCTTCGCCGACCCGATCTTCCAGGGCAGCTTCTGGCGCACGCTCGAATGGACCGCGGGCGTCGTCGCCGGCACGGTTCTGCTCTCCGTGCCGATAGCGCTGATGCTCAACGACGACTTCCATGGCCGTGGGCTGGCCCGGGTCGTCATCATGCTGCCCTGGGCCATCTCGCTCACCATGACCGCGGTGGTCTGGCGCTGGGCGCTCGATGCGCAGCACGGCATGCTGAATGCCACGCTCTTCCGCCTCGGCCTCTTGGGCCACCCCAAGGCCTGGCTGGCCACCGCCGAGATCGCCTTCCCGGTCGAGATCGCGATCGGCATCCTGGTCTCGATCCCCTTCACGACGACGATCTTCCTGGGCGGCCTCTCCTCGCTGCCGGGCGACATCTACGAGGCGGCCCGGATCGACGGAGCCACGGCCCTGCAGCGCTTCCGCTTCCTGACGCTGCCGCTGCTCAAGCCCTTCATCAACATCGCGCTGGTGCTGAACATCATCTACGTGTTCAACAGCTTCCCGATCATCTGGGTGCTGACCCAGGGCGATCCCGCGAACAGCACGGACATCCTGGTGACCTACCTCTACAAGCTCGCCTTCCGATACGGGAAGATCGACGAGGCCGCAGCCATGTCGCTCGTCATGTTCGCCGTGCTGCTGGCCTTCACCATCGTCTATGCCGCCCTCGCGATGCGCGGCCGGGAGGTCGAGCAATGAACGTGCCGACGCTTCCCTGCTATCATGATGTGAGCAAGCCATTCCAGCGGAGAGGGACCATGGCGCAGATCCTGGTGCGCGACCTCGATGAGCGCGTCGTCGCGCGATTGAAGGAGCGGGCGAAGGCGAGCCACCGCTCGCTGCAGGGCGAGGTGAGGGCCATCCTGGAGCAGGAGGCACGGCCCAGGATGACGCCCGAGGAGATGACGCAAATGATCGAGAAATGGCGGAGCCACTGGCAGAAGCTGGGCAAGACCTTCTCTGACAGCACGGAGATGATTCGCGAGGACCGTGACAGCCGATGAAGCTTGGCATCGACGCGGGCGTCGCGATCGAGACCAGCTCACACGAGCGGCTGCTGCCGGCCGCATCGAGGCTTGCCATGGATCTCGGCTGCACGCCCTACGATCGTCTCTATGTAGGCTTGGCGCTCGAGGCTCAGGCGCTGCTCGTGACGGATGACCGGCGGCTTCATCTGGTCATCTCGAAGTCGTCCCTTGCGGGAACCAGCGTTCCTCTGGAGGACGTCCCGTGAGCCGCGGCACGAGGAGTCTCGTCTACTGGCTGGCCCTGCTGCCGTTGATGATCGTCATCCTCTTTCCCTATGCGGTGATGCTCTCGACCGCCCTCAAGCCCAAGGACGAGATTTTTGCCTTTCCGCCGACCTGGCTGCCCTCGCGCTTGGCCTTCGACAATTTCGCCACGATGTGGACGACGGTCGGCTTCGGCACGGCACTCAAGAACAGCCTGATCGTCGGCGTGGCCACGACCGTCCTCTGCCTCGTCATCGCGATCCCCGCCGCCTACGCCCTGGCGCGGACGAATTTCCCCGGCAAGGGGCTCTATCGGCAGTTCCTGCTCGTCACCCAGATGCTCTCGCCGATCGTGCTCGTCATCGGCATCTTCCGCCTCATGGCGGCGATGGGCCTGATCGACCAGCTCGTGGCGCTGGTCCTGGCCTACAGCGCCTTCAACCTCGCCTTCGCCACCTGGATGCTGCAGTCCTATTTCTCGACGATCCCCAAGGAGCTCGAGGAGGCGGCCTGGATCGACGGCGCCTCGAAGCTGCAGTCGCTGCTGCGCATCTTCCTGCCCATGGCGACGCCGGCGCTGGCCGTCACCGCCATCCTCACCTTCATCTATTCCTGGAACGAATTCGTTCTCGTTCTGACGCTGCTGCGCTCAGACGAGAAGCTGACGCTGACGATGAAAATCTTCACGCTCGTCGGTGGCGCCTACACGGTCGAATGGAACACCGTCATGGCGGCCACCCTCCTCGCCACCGTCCCCGTCGCCATCGTCTTCGCCACCCTCCAGCGCTACCTCGTCCGCGGCCTCGCGCTCGGTGCCGTGAAGTAGCCCCCTGCCGGATGGGCTCGAGCCTCGGCGCGGGGCCCCCCGGCCGGCGATGGGGGCTGATCAGTCGACGCGGACCACGCGGCCGCGAAATGACTGCAGGGCCTGGTCCTCAAGATGCTTGCAGCCACAGGTGCCGTTCCGCCATCCGGACTTGCAGCCATCCTCGGCCACCGTGACGCGGCGGTCGCCCTCGTCGCTCAGGAGCAGGGCGCTGTGGCCGTCGGGGAGCGGCAGGACGGCCTCCGGCCCGAGGCCGTTGATGCGCGCGACCAGCCGAGCGGGAAGAATCGTCGCCGGCCCAACGGTAGAGGCGGAAGTCGTCGCCTGCCGACGAGGTGCCGCCGATGACGAGAAATGCGTCGAGCTTCGTTGACCAGGCCATGTCGCGAATGCCGAGCTCGTCGATGGAGAGCTTGACGGCCTTTCGGGGGACGACCTCCGCGCGCGCCGTGCCGACGCTGTCGAGCTTCTCGATAGGGATCAGCACGGCGTCGCCGTCATCGCTGCGCGGATTGCGCAGACCGATCCAGGCGGAGCCGTCCGGCTTCGCCGCCAGCCCCTCGATGTTGAGGCCGCCCGCCTCGGCGGCCCGCGCCCGCGACCGATCGGCCTTGCCAATCGAATCGACGAGCCCGATTTTTTCGGAGCGGTCGGCATCGGCAAGGCTGTCGAGCAGACCACGATAGGCGGCCCCGACCATCCGTCCGTCGAGATCGGTGGCGACGATCACGCTCCGCGAGACCTCGACTTCGCCCCTGCTGTTGCGGCTGTGGGAGCCGATCCAATAGATGCGATCGCCGATGCGCGCGGCGCCTTCGAAGTCCGGCTCGGGACGTGCGGCCACACCCGAGAGATCGCTGTGCCGAACGGGCTCTCCGCCGCCCCTGTCGTAGATCCGGATGGTGTTGTCCTCGTCATCGGCCACGGCGACGAGGCCATTGTCCAGAAGAGCCGCGGCCGACCCGTCGCAGGTGCCCTTGAACAGGAGGTCGTCGGCCAGTCCGGGCGCGGCATTCAACAGGACGAGGCTGGCGACGAGCATCGAGCTGCGCATCCCACACGCTCCGCGACTGGGCCTGCATGCACGAAAGCCACTGGATGGCACCCCGGGCTCGGATTGTCGATACCGCTCCACGGATCGTCGGCCGACCCGACGAGCTCGGGATCCTGCCGAGAGCACCATCTAAGTCTCGGGCGGCTCCCCGAAGCTCTCGACGACCGTCTACGAAAGGCCGCCGAATATGTCGTTCAGCTTCTTGCCGGGCGCGCCGCCGGCGAGGCCGTCGAACGAGCCGGCCTTCATCTGCTCTGCCGCCGTCAGCACCGCGCCCCAGGCGACCCTGGCGAGCGCGCCGCCGATGCTGATCCGCCGCACGCCCAGATAGGCCAGCTGGGCCACGTTGAGCCCCGCGCCCATCACCAGAACGTTGAGCGGCTTGGGCGCCACGGCCCTCACCATCGCCTGGATGTCGGCCTTCTCGCGCACGCCCGGCGCGTAGAGACAGTCCGCACCCGCCTCGGCGAAGGCGACGAGCCTGTCGATGGCCGGGCCGAGCGCGCTCGGGTCGCTCAGCAACCCCTCGGTGCGGGCCACGAGGACGACATCCTCGCCCGACTGGTCGATGGCCGCCCGAGCGGCGCGGAGGCGCTCGACGGCGAGGCCCGCGTCGTACAGGCGGGACGGGGCCTCGATGACCCGATCCTCGATGGAGAGTCCGGCCACGCCCGTCTCGATGGCGAGACGGACACTGGCCGCGACGCCTTCGGGCTCGGACGCAAAGCCCGACTCGTAGTCGGCGTTCACCGGCAGGTCGACGGCGGCGCAGAGTGACGAAAGATGCGCCAGGACGTCGTCGCGCGTCACCCCATAGTCGGGCCGGCCCGTGGCCATCGCCTTCAGCCATTCTCCAACGCTACCTCGTCCGCGGGCTTGCGCTGGGCGCCGTGAAGTAAGACGCGTCCGTCGCCCGAGCTGCGGGCTTGGAGTCGGTCGCTCACATGGCTGGCCGGAGCGCAGCAGCCGCGGCCGCCGCACGGCATCATCCTCGACATGGAGACCTCCGAGAGCCCGACCCTCGGCGAGCAGGAAGGGTCGGTTTGGAACGGGCACTTCCGCTGCGCCTGCTGCCGCCCGCTGCTCATCTTCCACCGGTTCGGTGATCTTGAGCGATGCGTGCTCCGGCCCGGCAAGGTGCGCAGCGCTGGCGATTGGCGCTCGGTGCTGGTGTCGGTGATCGCCCGCTACGCCGCGGGCGCTTTTCGCCGGGAGCTTGCGCCGGATCGAGCGCTAGCGAGGGCCGCCCGTTGCAGTGGCCTGACAGGAGCGAACCATGAGAGCCGCCGGAGCCGAGGGGAGAGCCATGCACCGAGGTCGACCGCCAACACCAGAGTGGCCCGGGCTCGCCGGCGGGCCAGGGTCCAGCCACTCCTTTCGCCCAAGGTCCGCCGTCGGACATGTCTTCCCGTTGACCGGGAACCGGCCGGGGAGCAGGGTGTCGGGTGCCAACCGAGCCCCATCTTGGGGATATCGGGTAAGACTGACAACTCGCTGATGGTGCTCGCTGGAGCCTTCATAAGACAGGGAGGAGCCTTCGACATGAGAACACTGGCGGAATTTGCCAGGACAACCCTGATTGGCGGCCTGCTGGTCATCCTGCCGATCTATATTGCTGTCCTGTTGCTCGCCAAGACCGTTAAAGGGCTACTGGGGCTGCTGCAACCCGTAACGGAGCGGGTTCCAGCGGCATTCGAGCTCCGCGAGATTGTGGCCATCGTCCTGCTGGTTTGTGTTTGTTTCGTGATAGGCTTGATCGTGCGCACGGGCCCCGGTCTCCGCGCAAAGAATGCGTGCGAGCGGGCGGTGCTCGAGCGGCTCCCAGGCTATACATTCATGCGAGGACTGGCCAAGCGTCTGGCGGGGCAGAACGAAGAGGAAACGCTGCAGCCTGCCCTGGTGGAGATCGAGGAAGCTCTGGTGCCGGCCTTGATCGTCGAGGAGCTCGAGGACGGCTCCTACACTGTGCTTGTTCCCTCGGCGCCGACACCAATGGCGGGCAGCGTCTATATTCTGCCGCGCGACAGAGTGCACCCGGTCGACATATCCTTCGCCAAGGCAATCGGCGTGTTCTCGAAGTGGGGCACCGGGGCCGGTGAATTCGTAAAGGCCAGGCGGGACCGGGCAGTTGATCACCACGACACGAGGGCCCTTCCGCTCTAGATCGGCATAGTATGAATCATCCGGGCTTGCCCAGCCGGCCTCCGCGCACGGCTGGCGAGACTGCGTGGCTCAAGGAGAACTACACCGTTCCGACAAAGAGCTGTGATCGCGAGCTCTTTGCTCGAGTTCCTGGGAGGCCCGTACTGTCGGCGCAAACGGCCCGCCGGGGACCGTGACGCCGAGGCGCGGGCCTGTGGCCTTTCGCAGGCTAGCCATCCAGCTCGGGGACTGTCACAATTTCCGTGTGTGGGCCATGATGAGGGGAAGGAAGGAACCCACGCATGGCACGACGTCTCCTAAAAGGACCGCAGAGCGGTCGCGGCCGCCCTCAAGGAGATCTTACAAGGCCAAGATGCCGACGCCGGCGCCGAGGCCCTGGAGGCCTTCGCCGCGGGCAAATGGGGCCTCAGATATCCCGCGATCGCCATGTCGTGGCGCCGGCACTGGCCGGCGGTGATCCCGTTCTTCGCCTTCCCAGTCGACGTCCGCCGAATCATCGACACCGCGAACGCCATCGAGGCCTTGAACGCCAAGCTGCGCCGCGCCGTCAGGACGCGTGGCCACTTCCCGACCGATGACGGTGCGCTCAAGCTCCTGTTCCTGGTCTTGAACCTGGCCGAGCGGGAGTGGAGAATGCCACTCCGGGAATGGGCCATGGCCAAGGCGCAGCTCGCTATCCTCTTCGACGACCGCTTCGAGGCCAACTGAGCCACCAATGTTCAACCCATGGCCACACACGGAAATTCTGACAATCCCTCCGGCTCGGCGACGACCCCGACGCCCTGGTCCGGGGCCTCCAGGAGCAATTCCCGCGAGCCAAGCTGATCGGCGGCGACGCGGCCTTCGAGCGCTTGGTCGCCCGGGTCGTGGGCCTCGTCGAGAAGCCCGACGAGCGAACAAAACTGCCGCTCGACATCCGCGGCACCGCCTTCCAGCAGCGCGTCTGGCAGGCGCTGCGCGCCATCCCCGCCGGCGCCACCGCGAGCTACACCGAGATCGCCCGGCGCATCGGCTCGCCCAAAGCCGTCCGAGCCGTGGCGCGGGCGTGCGCGACGAACCGGCTGGCCGTGGCGATCCCCTGCCACCGCGTGGTGCGGCATGACGGGAAAGTGTCGGGCTATCGCTGGGGGGTGGAGAGGAAGCGGGCGCTGTTGGAGCGGGAGGCGGGGGTGTGAGGGGAGGCGGCTGTCTGTGCCGAGCCGGCTTCCGCCCGCTACGGGGTCGCCAAGGGGTCGACGCGGCTGCAGATCGTGGACGTGCTGCTGGGCCAGCGGGCGCATGTGCCGGCGGCCGACCAGACCGTGATCGTCTGGGAGCAGACCGGCCTCACGGCGAGCGATTTCTCACCCGCAGCGTGCGGCGCCTCCGAGGCGGCGGCCGCGCCCAGCATCGATACCCTGGTCGCCTCGGCGCCCCAAGACGTCACCGGCTGAGGCCGTCCCCCGACGGCTGGCTAACCCTGATGCGGTGGCCGATCCAGGCGAGGCGGGCGGGCTTCCGGATATCGAGGTGGAGCGGACCGCTCCGCCGCTGATCGGAGGCCCGCCTCTGGATAGCTGGTGCGGTAGACGGACCCGCTCGGGGCCGAGGGCTAAGAAAAGCCGCCGAAGATGTCGTTCAGCTTCTTGCCGGGCGCTCCGCCGGCGAGGCCATCGAAGGAGCCGGCCTTCATCTGCTCTGCCGCCGTCAGCACCGCGCCCCAGGCGACCCTGGCGAGCGCGCCGCCGATGCTGATCCGCCGCACACCGAGCTCGGCCAGCTCGGCGACGCTCATCCCGGCGCCCATCACCAGAACGTTGAGCGGCTTGGGCGCCACGGCCCTCACCATCGCCTGGATGTCGGCCTTCTCGCGCACGCCCGGCGCGTAGAGACAGTCCGCACCCGCCTCGGCGAAGGCGACGAGCCTGTCGATGGCCGGGCCGAGCGCGCTCGGGTCGCTCAGCAACCCCTCGGTGCGGGCCACGAGGACGACATCCTCGCCCGACTGGTCGATGGCCGCCCGGGCGGCACGGATGCGCTCGACGGCGAGGCCCGCGTCGTACAGGCGGGACGGGGCCTCGATGGCCCGATCCTCGATGGAGAGTCCGGCCACGCCCGTCTCGATGGCGAGCCGGACACTGGCCGCGACACCTTCGGGGTCGGACGCAAAGCCCGAACTCGTAGTCGGCGTTCACCGGCAGGTCGACGGCGGCGCAGAGTGACGAAAGATGCGCCAGCACGTCGTCGCGCGTCACGCCGTAGTCGGGCCGGCCCGTCGTCCAGGCATAGCCCGAGCTGGTCGAGGCGAGAGCCAAAAAGCCCAGATGTTGCAGCAGCCGCGCCCTGCCCACGTCCCAGGGATTGGGCAGCACGAAGCAGCCTTCCCGGTGCAGCGCCTGGAAGGCGGCACGCTTCTCGGCAACGGAACGGGTCATCGGCACCTCGCCTCGACGGTCATCAGCCTCTCGTCCCGACGGACGTCACTCGGCGGCCGCTCTCTCCCTCACGGGCAGCTTCCAGTTCGGCCGCACGAAATGGCAGGTGTAGCCGGTGGGATAGCGCTGGAGATAGTCCTGGTGCTCGGGCTCGGCCTCCCAGAAGTCCCCGACTGGAGCGACCTCGGTCACCACTTTCCCCGGCCACAGGCCCGAGGCGTCGACGTCGGCGATGGTGTCCAGGGCAACCCGCTTCTGCTCGTCGCTGGTGTAGAAGATCGCCGACCGATAGCTCGTCCCGCGATCATTGCCCTGGCGGTTCGGCGTGCTGGGATCGTGAATCTGAAAAAGAGCTCCAGCAGCCTGCGGAAGCTGATCCGCGAGGGATCGAAGATGATCTCGATCGCCTCGGCATGGGTCCCGTGGTTCCGATAGGTGGCGTTGGGCACGTCGCCACCCGAGTAGCCGACCCGCGTCGACAGAACGCCATCATAGCGGCGCATCAGGTCCTGCACGCCCCAGAAGCAGCCGCCGGCCAGAACCGCACGTTCCTCGGTCATCGGACGTCCTCCACCTGGTCCAGATAGGCCCCGTAGCCCTGCGCCTCCATCTCGTCGCGGGGGATGAACCGCAGCGAGGCCGAATTGATGCAGTAGCGCAGCCCGCCCCGGTCCACGGGCCCGTCGGGAAAGACGTGCCCGAGATGGCTGTCGCCGTGCGTCGAGCGCACCTCGGTGCGGATCATGCCGTGCGAGCCGTCGCGCACCTCGTTCACGTTGGCGGGCTCGATGGGCTTGGTGAAGCTCGGCCAGCCGCACCCCAACTCGAACTTGTCGGACGAGGCGAACAGCGGCTCGCCCGACACGATGTCCACGTAGATGCCCGGCTCCTTGTTGTAGAGCAGCTCGCCGGTGCCGGGGCGCTCGGTGCCGCTCTGCTGGGTCACGCGATACTGCTCCGGGGAGAGCTTCGCGATGACGTCGGGATCCTTTTTGTACGCTTGCATCATCCTCTCCTGCACGCCGACCGGCCTCCGACCAGAGATGCGAAGACGGCCGGCTCGCTCTCAGCCCAGATGGGAGCACCACGCGCCGAGACAATGCCGGTGCGTGCACAGTCCCGAGAGCGGCCGGTGCAAAAAGCCCCGTCAGGCAGGCTCGATCGTCACGGCCAGCACCTCGTGGTCCGAGATCGCGACACCCTCCGCATCGACGGCGGGGAGGATCGCCGGGTCGGAGCAGCGAAGCCCGCGGCTGAAGAGCCAGTCGATCTTGCCGAAGGGCGGCTGCGGCGTGCCGTCGGGCCGGGTCCGCTGCGTCGGCGCCAGCGCCACATTGCAGCCCCTCCAGTCGTACCCCCGCTCCTCCAACGAGGAAAACATCGGCTCGTAGCGCACCGGGTCGACGAGGCGGTGCGGGTCGGCGGCCAGCGCCTCCTCGAGCCGGCCCAGGCGCTCCGGCTTCGTGACGTCGAAGGTGTTGGTGTTGAAGTCGCCGCCGACGAGCACGGGCCGGCCCGGCGCCCAGGTGTCGATTGCGTCCAGGAGCACGCGCGTCTGCTCCAGGCGGTCGTCGGGATTCGGTATGACTCTCGTAGTGCACCGCGACGAGGAGCACCGCGCTTCCCATCACCGGAAGCTCGGCCACGACGGCGATGCGGCCGCCGATGCGGCGCTCGTCGAGCTGTCCGTCGAACCATCGGCCGCTCGTTTCCAGCCTGACCAGGCCCGGGCGGAGCAGGGGTCGCGGGGAGAGAATGCCCCCGCCATGCAGGCCGTGCTCGTTCGTCTCCCCGGCATGCCACGCGCGCTCGCGCGCATCGCCCTGGCCCAGCTCCACGAACTCGACGCCGAAGACGTAGCCGGCCTCGACGGCCCGGGCGAGATCCCGAAGCGTATGGCGGTTCCCGGAGCGCGCCATGCCGAGATCGACCTCGGCCAGCAGCAGCGCGTCCGCCCCGAGGCTGCGGACGAGCCGTGCCGAAGGCTCGGCGTATTTGAGCCGCTCGGCGTTCCAGAAAGCGACGCGTGCCGGCCGCGCCAGCGCCCCGGACGGGCCGGGCGGCGGGCACGCCTCGATCGCATGGAGCGCCGGCAGGCTGGCCAGCGCCTCGGCATGCTGATCGGGGCCGGGCGGCAGGCCCGCGAAGCTCGGCCCGCAGCGCCGCCGACGGCGCCTCGATCCTATCGACCACTGCCGAGATCAGCACGCCAGCAGCTCCTCGAGCATTGGGCCTATGGCCTCCGGGTCGTTGGTCGTGATCTGGTCGCAGCCGAGGCCCAGGAGTGTCCTCAGGATCTCCTGGAGGCCGGGCGTCGTCGGGTCGAGCGTCCAGACATCGACCTCGGCGCCGTCGCGCTTGACGAGCGCCACGAGATCGACACCGCAGCGAAGCGCCGCCAGCACCAGACGCGCCTCCAGACAATAGATGGCGGCACCGGGCGCCGTCTCGAGCGTGGCCTCGGCGATGGCGCGGAAGCCCGCCGCGTCGCCGGGCAAACCGCCGCGATAGAGCCCGAGCGGGTCGAACCCGAACGTCAGCCCCGGCGTCGCGCGCACCAGGCGCTGCACGGGCTCCCACTCGGCGCCGCTGACGATGAAGCGCGGGGCCAGGTCGCCCAGGAGGCCGGCGATCCGCGCAACCTCGTCCTCGCTGAGCCGGGCGCCGGGCTCCTTGAGGTCGATCTGAACCAGCCCACCGGCGTTGTCGGGAGCGGCTCGGACCGCGGCCACCACCTCGTCGAGAAAGAGCGGTGGCTCGTCCAGCGGCTCGCCCGCATTGCCGCGCTGCCGGAGCTTCTCAATGTTGGCGCGCGTCGCCTCCCGCACCGGCCCATGCCCCGTCGTCTCGCGGTCGAGCGTCTGGTCGTGGACGCAGAGAGGCTCGGCGTCCGCCGTCACCATCAGGTCGATCTCGATCGCGGCGCCGGCCTCGAGCCCCGGACCGAGATTGGCGCGCGCGAAGGGCGGATCGCCGGCCCGGCGCCTGAGCCTGTGCCACTTCAGCCGAGGTTTTTTCATCGCCGTCGTCACGCTGTCTCCGCCAGCGCCACCTGGTCCAGCCGCCGCCCGCTCGCCTTGTCGAACAGCAGCGCCGACGACAAGGAGAAAGAAAGCTGGTCGCCGAGCCTGAAGCCGGGCGTGGCGCCCGCCGCCAGCGCCCGCAGCAGGCCGAACGGCGTCTCGAGAACATAGAGCGTCTCGCGACCGAGGGGCTCGATCTCCTCGACGCGGCCGGGGAGGGGGCCCTCACCGAGGCGGACCGTCTCGGGCCGGAGGCCGAGCACGATCGGGCCGTCCTCGGCCGGACCGGTGAGTTGCAGGCTGGTCTGGTCGATGCGCACCTGGCCGCCGCCGACCGCGCCGTCGATCAGGTTGATGGGCGGCGAGCCGATGAAGCTCGCGACGAAGAGGCTGTTCGGGCGATGATAGAGGTCGTCGGCTTGGCCCACCTGCTCGATGCGGCCGCGGCTCATGCAGACGATGCGGTCGGCCATCGTCGTCGCCTCGGTCTGGTCGTGGGTCACGAGGATGGTCGTGACGGCGAGGCGGCGCTGCAGGCGGCGGATCTCCGAGCGCATGGTGAGCCGGAGGCTCGCGTCCAAGTTCGAGAGCGGCTCGTCCAGAAGGAGGAGCTGGGGCTCCTTGACCAGGGCCCGGGCGAGCGCCACCCGCTGCTGCTGGCCGCCGGACAGCTCCGAGGGCTTCCGGTCCAGAAGCTCACGGATCCGGACCAGCTCGGCCGTCTCCTCGGCCCGACGCCGCGCCTCGGCCTTCGCCACGCCTTTGAAGCGCAGCGGGAACATGACGTTCTCGCGGGCGGTCATGTGCGGGTAGAGCGCGTAGGACTGGAAGACGATGCCGATGTTTCTGTCCTTGGCCTCGACCTCGTTGACGACGGCGTCGTCGAAGCGGATCTCGCCGCCCGAGGGCGCGTAGATCCCGGCCAACATGAACAGCGTCGTCGACTTGCCGCAACCGGAAGGCCCGAGGATGGCGATGATCTCGCCGTCGCCGATGGCGAGATCCGTCGGCTCGACCGCGACCACGTCGCCCCAGCGTTTCGCCAGCCCCTTGAGCTCGACGCGCGCCATGGATCAGGACCCCCGCATCGGGCTCAACCCTTGATGCCGCCGACCGTCATCTGGGTCAGGTATTTCTGGGTGGCGATATAGAGAACCAGAGCCGGCAGCAGGTACATCAGGCCGACGGCGGTGACGATGCCGTAGTCCACCCCCATGATGTCCTGCGAGACCCAGAAGAGATAAAGACTCATGACCCAGTTGTTCTTGCCGATCAGGAGGGTGCGGACGAAGACATAGTCCTCCCAGCCGCGGAGGAAGGCGAAGATGCCGACGGCCAGCATGCCGAAGCGGACCTGCGGCAGCACGATGAGGACAAAAACCTGGCGGCGCGAGGCGCCGTCGGTCATGGCGCTCATCTCGATGTCCCAGGGCACCCCGTCGAAGAAGCCCTTCATGATGAAGATCGCGAAGGGCAGCTCGAGCGTGGCGACCACGAGGATCACGCCGATCAGCGTGTCGAGCAGCCCGGTCCAGTACATCAGAAGAAAGATCGGGATGACGAGGGTCATCGCCGGGAACGAGTAGAGCACCATCAGGCTTTTGAGGAGGCCGGCCCGGCCGGCGAAGGCGAAGCGCGACAGGTAGTAGCCGGCGAGGGTTGCCACCAGGACGACGATGACCATCACCGAGACGGCCAGCACGAGCGAGTTGCCGAAGGCTTTCCAGACGTTGGGGAACTGCAGCCCGGCGCCGCTCGGGCGCTCCTTGAGCGTGTCGCTGAACGCGGGATTCCAGAGGAATCGCCAATTGTCGAGGTGCAGGCTGGGCCCGATCCAGATCGCGAGCGCCGCCACGGCAGCCGCGAGGAGGGCGAGCCGCGCGCGGCGTCGTATCGCCCGGTCGGCGCAGACCGGCCCGAGCAGGGCCCAGAGGAGCACTGCCGGCGCCACCACGGCGAGCGTGCGCCAGAGGACAACGGTGTCCGTTCCGCCGCGGGCCGAGAAGGCGAGCGTGACGAGCCAGAAATAGGGGATGATGACGGGCAGCGAGGCGAGGGTGAGGAAGCCGTAGAGAAAGCCGGTGCCCCACTGCTGCCGACGGCGGCTCCGCTGAACGACGCGGGCCCAGTCCTCCGTCCGAAGGGCGGTCGCGGTCGTCACTGGACCTCGATCCGCGGCCGCTGGAGGAGCGAGCGCATGTCCATGAAGCGCCACAGCGCCAGGGAGGAGACGATGCCGATCAGGACGAGCCCGAGGGCCAGGGCGGCGCCGTAGGCATACTCCCCGTTCCCGAAGGCGCGCTTGTAGACATAGAGGGCATAAACGGTGGTGTCGTAGAAGGGGCCGCCATCAGTGACGAGCCAGATATATTCGAAGCTCACCAGGAGGGCGAGCGTCTGGAACACCGTGATGAAGGACAGCGGCCAGCGGATCGCGGGCAGCACGACGTGGCGGATGACGGAAAGGCCGGCGGCGCCGTCGACCCGGGCCGCGTGGAAGAGATGCTCGGGAATTGCCCGGATGGCGCTGGTCAGGATGATCATGCCGAGCGAGGCGCCGATGAAGCCGTTGAGGATGATGATCAGCACCAGCGGCGCCTGGTTCATGAAATCCAGGCGGGGCAGGCCGACCAAGCCCAGGAACTGGTTGATCAGGCCCGACGGCGTCGGGGAGATCGCCCACTTCCAGAGCAGCGCATAGACGACCGAGGGGCTCATCCGCGGCAGGAGCCAGATCGCCCGGAAGAAGGCACCGCCCCTGGGCGGCAGGGAGGTCGTGGTCACGGCCAGGACCAGCGCGAAGCCGGTGTTGAAGATGAGGAGCGTGCCGACGACGTAGAGCAGCGTCCTGGTCAGGACGTGGCCGAGCAGCCGGTCGCCGGTCAGCATCCGCTCGAAATTGTGGAGCGTCAGGCCCGTGACCTTGAGATTCCGGCCCATGTCGGTGAAGGCGAGGCCGATGTTCAGAAGGACGGGCAGCAGGAAGAAGAGCGCCAGCAGCAGCACCGCCGGCCCCAGGAAGATCGCCATGTTGGCACGGCGGCGGCGACGCGCGCTCAGGGCGAGATCGGTCATCCCGGGCGTTCGCCCCGGAGCGGCTGGCGCTCCGGGGCAGAGACCAGGCTCACTCGACGATCTCGAGCTGGTCGCCGATCTCGCTCTGCAGCTCGTCCTGGAGGAACGCGACGGCGTCCTCCGGCGACAGCCGCCCGGTCTCGACGCCCTGGAGCGCCTTGAAGAGGACCGCGTTGTACTTGGCGAAGTCGGGGTGGCTGGGCATGAAGCTCGTGTCGGGCAGCATGTCCGAGGCGATCGCCAGCGGCCAGACGCTCTTGTAGTCCGGCATCGCCTTGGCGCCGTTCAGCACCGAGAGATGATAGCTGCCGACGGCGTGCGCCACATTGTAGTAGGGCAGCGTCGCGATCGCCACGAGCTGGGCGGCGAGGTCGGCGTGCGGCGACTTGGGGTTCACGACGTAGACGACCGGATGGGAGAGGTTGGTGGGCTTGCCGCCCTTCTCGCCGGCGGGCATCGGGATCCAGCCGATCTTGTGGAAATAGCCGGCCTCGTCGGTCGGCCAGGTGGCGCCGTCATGGTCGCCGAGCTGCCAGCTCATCGTCCAGATGCCGTGATGATAGGCGAAGGCCCGGCCCTGCTTGAACGCGTTCTGGATGTCGTCCCAGGACATCGCCGTGTTGTCGGGCGGCGTGGCATTGTTGCGGGCCATCCAGTTGAACCACTCGAGAGCCTTCTGCATGGGCTTGACCTGGAGGAGCAGCTTGCCGGTCTTCGGGTCCTGCCAGCTGACGCCGAAGGCGGCGAAGCTCATGAGATAGTCGGGCCCCACATTGGGGCGGTGCAGCTGGCCGAGCTTGGCCCCACCCTTGTCGACGACCTCCTTCACGAGCTTGCCCCAGTCCTCGGCGGTAAGCTCGCCGCTGTCGACCTTGGCGGGCAGGCTGTCGATGAACTCCTCGGACTTGCCGATCTTCCGGAGCATGTCCTTGTCGTAGAAGATCATGCGGACCTCGGTGTCCTGCGGGATCGCGTAGATCTTCCCTTGATACTTGGTCGCGTTCCACAGCACCGGGACGACGTCGCCGAAGGCCCATTTGTTGTCGGCCACGACCTTGTCCAGGTCCATCGCATAGCCGTTGCGGGCGAACTCGCCGATCCACTCGTGCGCGGCCACGTAGAGGTCGGGGCCCTTGTTCACCGCGAACGCCTTGAGGAGCGTCAGCGCGTCGGTGTCGAACCCGTCGGCATTGTCCTCGTAGACGTCGACCTTGACCCGCGTGGCGGAGCCGGACGCCGCCAGCATCTCGTTGAGCTGCTTGCCGGCGGCGACGATGTTGCCGCTCCTGAGCGGGCCGGACCGATCGGCCCAGGTCCACATCTTGATCGTGACCTCGTCCGCCCGCGACGGCGCGACGGATGCGCCCGTCGCGAGAAGACCCAGGGCGGCAGCCGCCGCCAGGCCGGTGAAGCGCCTCATCGCTCGTCTCCCGTTTCCTCGGGCACGGAGCCGTGCGTCGCTTGGCAGGCGCGCCCGATCGACCTCCCATTTATCAACTCGTCGTGGCAATCTGATGGCAGACGCCTCGAGGCCCGTCAACGCGTGTCACACAACGGTCACTAAACAGCCAGTGAGCACCCAGCCGGCGACAAAGGAAAAAAGGATGAGCGTCTACGAGCGGCTCGGCATCCGGCCGATCGTCAATGCCAAGGGCCCGGCCACCCGTCTCTCCGGAGGTCTCATGCGACCCGAGGTGGCCGCCGCCATGGCCGAGGCGACCTCCTTTTGCGTCGATGTCCTCGAGCTGCAGGCGCGGGCCTCGGCGATCATCGCGCAGCATACGGGCGCCGAGGCCGGGCTCGTCACCAACGGGGCCGCGGCGGGCCTTCTCATCGGCACGGCCGCCTGCATCACCGGGCTCGACCCCGCCGCCATGGCGCGCCTGCCGGACCTGGAGGGCCTCGACGACGAGGTCGTCATGGTCCGCAGCCAGCGCAACCAGTACGACCATGCGATCCGCGCCACCGGCGCCCGCATCGTCGAGGTCGGCCTGCCCGACCGCTATGCCGGGGCGGGGGTGCGCGACGCCGAGCCCTGGGAGATCGAGGAAGCCATCGGCGAGCGCACGGCCGCCGTCCACTATGTGGCCGACCCGAACAGCCGGCCGGCGCTCGAGGCCGTGGTCGAGGTGGCCCACGCCCGCAAGATCCCTGTCGTCGTCGATGCGGCGGCCCAGCTCCCCCCGGCCGCCAATCTTTTGTCTTTCATCGCCGCCGGGGCCGATCTCGTCGCCTTCAGCGGCGGCAAGGCCATCGGCGGGCCGCAGGCGAGCGGCATCCTCTGCGGCCGGCGCGACCTGATCGCCGCGGCGGCGCTCCAGATGCTCGACATGGACTATCCCGAAGCCGCTTTCGGTCCGCCCCCCGCCTTCATCGATCGCCGGCTTCTGAAAGGCCTGCCGCCGCACGGCATCGGCCGCAGCGCCAAGGTCGGCAAGGAGCAGGTCGTGGGCCTGCTGACCGCCCTCGAGCTGTTCGTCGCGGAAGGCGACGAGGTGCGGCGCGCTCGCTGGCTGGCCCTGCTCGAGGAGGTACGCCGCGGGGTCGGGGATCTCCCCGGCCTCGGCCTCACCCTGCGAGCCGGCGGCCCGATACCGACGCTCGTCCTCGAGGTCGACCAGGCCCGCATGCGCGCGGCCGATCTCTACCGCGGGCTGGTGACCGGCGCGCCTGCGGTGCATCTCGATCCGGTCGAGCTCGCAGCCGGCCGGCTTCTCGTCAATCCCACCTGCCTGCGTCCGGACGACGTGCCGATCCTGGCCGGGCGCCTGGGCGAGACTCTCGGCTGATCGACCGCCCGATCGGCTGCCCGGTGCCCGGCCCTGGTG
Source organism: uncultured Alphaproteobacteria bacterium (assembly GCA_963828215.1). Lineage (GTDB taxonomy): Bacteria > Pseudomonadota > Alphaproteobacteria > Geminicoccales > Geminicoccaceae > CAVTJL01. The sequence continues at coordinate 25,970 of CAWHFO010000072.1, forward strand.
CCTTTGTCCTTGCGCTGCCGGAGCGGGCTGTGCTGGTGTCCGGCTCAACGAAGGAGGACGGGACGCTATCGTCCGGTCCGCACAAATGGAGTGGGAGAGCATGACCGACAGAACCGTTGAGGGCGGCGGGGTGAGCCGTCGGGCGCTGGTCAGCGCCGGTGCCGCGGTCGGCACGATTGCCGGGGCCGCCGCCTCGCTGCTGCTGCCGGCCCAGGCCCAGGCCCAGCTCGTCGACGTCTCGAAGAGCAAGCTGCATCAGGTCCTGGATCGTGGCCATCTGATCGTCGGCACGGGCTCGACCAATCCGCCCTGGCACTTCGAGGACGACACCGGCAAGCTCGTCGGCATGGACATCGACCTCGCCCATCTGCTCGCGAAGAACCTGTTCGACGATCCCGAGAAGGTCGAGTTCGTGCTGCAGGGCTCCGACGCACGCATTCCGAGCCTGATCACCGACAAGGTCGACGTCATCTGCCAGTGGATGACGGTCACGCCCGGCCGCGCCCAGCAGGTCGAGTTCACCATCCCCTACTACCGCGAAGGCATCGGCCTGCTGCTGATGGCGGACAACGGCAAGTTCAAGACGTTCGACGACCTGCTCAAGGCCGGCTCCAACGTCACGGTCGGCGCCATGCAGAACGTCTTCATCGAGGACTGGATCCACGCCGGGCTGCCGAAGGCCAAGGTCGACCAGTTCGACAGCCCCGATTCGACGCTCCAGGCGCTGAACGCCGGTCGCGTCGACGCCTACCAGGCCGACCAGTCGGCCATGCGCTGGCTGATGGCCCAGACCCCGGGGCGCTACCTCGACGCCGGCTACGGCTGGATGCCCAACTCCTACGCCTCGGCCGTGAAGCCCGGTGATCAAGTCTGGCTCAACTGGGTCAACACGGTCTACAAGGAAGGCATGATGGGGGTCGACTTCGCGACCTTCCAGGCTTCCTACAAGAAATGGTTCGGCATCGACCTCGCGACGCCGAAGGTGGGCTTCCCGGCCGAGTTCTCCTGAGCAGCCGGCGGGGCGGCGGCCGACGCCGCCCCCTCGGGAGCGGGGGCCCTTGATCCAGTATCAGTTCAACTGGTCGGTCATCTGGCGCAATGCCGACAAGCTGGCCGACGGGCTCCTCCTGGGCCTCGGCCTCGCCGTCGTCTCCTTGATCATCGGCTCGCTGCTCGGGCTGCTCCTGGCCTATGGCCGCACCTCCAGGATCGGCTGGCTCGACTGGCTCGTCTGGGGCTATGTCGAGCTGATGCGCTGCACGCCGCTGCTGCTGGTCATCTTCTTCGTCTATTTCGGTCTCCCCGAGCTCGGCATCCGCTCCTTCGACAAGTTCCAGTCCTTCATCCTGACGCTCTCGATCTACGCCGCGGCCTATATGTGCGAGGTGTTCCGCGCCGGCCTCGCCTCGATCCCCGCCCAGTATCAGGACGCCGCCAGGGCCATCGGCCTCAGGCCCGTCCAGCGCCAGCTCTGGGTCGTCCTGCCGGTGATGTTCCGGATCACGCTGCCCTCGATCAGCAACAATCTCATCTCGCTCTTCAAGGACACCTCGCTCGCCGCGGCCATCGCCGTGCCCGAGCTCACCTTCACGGCCCGGCAGATCAACGCCAACACCTTCCGCGTCATGGAGGCCTGGCTCACCGCCAGCGGCCTTTATCTCGTGACCTGCTACGCCATCGCGCTGGCCCTTCGGGCCGTCGAGCGCCGCTACGCGTCGATCCGCTAGGCCGGGGTCGAGAGGATCATGGCCCGGCACACCTTCTGGAGCGAGGTCTGGATCGCGCGCTACTCGCTGCTCCAAGGCTTGTGGGCCACCGCCGAGATCTCCGTCATCGTCATCGCCATCGGCGCTGTCCTCGGCGTGCTGGGCGGCTTCGCCCTCGTCTACGGATGGCGCCCGCTCCGCTGGGCGATGCGCGGCTATGTCGACATCATGCGCGGCATTCCGGTGCTGGTGCTGATCCTCTTCTGGTACTACGGGCTGGCCCTGTTCAAGATCAACATCTCGTCCTTCTGGGCCGGGGTCATCGCGCTCGCGGGCTTCTGCACCGCCCACATGGCGGAGACGATGCGCGGGGCCATCGAATCGCTGCCGCAGGGCCAGACCGAGGCCGCCAAGGCGATCGGGCTCCATTTCACCCAGCGGCTGCGCTACGTCGTCCTGCCGCTGGCGCTGCGCCGCGTCCTGCCGCCCTCGATCAACACCGCGGTCGAGATGGTCAAGGCGACGACGCTGCTCTCGATCATCGGCGTGGTCGAGCTGCTGCTGGCCACCCAGCAGGCGATCGCCCGCAACTACATGATCATTCAGTTCTATCTGGCGGCGACCGTCGTCTACTTCGTCCTCAACTTCACGATCGCGCAGCTCGGCTCACGGCTCGAGCGCCGCTTCGCCCACTTCAGATACTGACGCCGATGCCCGAGCCGCTGCTCCACGCCAGCAACGTCCACAAGCGCTTCGGGGCCACCGAGGTCCTCAAGGGCATCGACATGGACGTCGAGCAGGGCGAGGTCGTGGCCCTCATCGGCGCCTCGGGCTCGGGCAAGACCACCTTCCTCCGCTGCGTCAACCTGCTCGAGGAATATCAGGAGGGAGAAATCCACGTCGACGGCGTGCCGATCGGCTACCGCATGGTGGGCACCCGCCGCCGCCGTCTCCGCGAGCGCGCGGTCTCGGCCCAGCGCGCCACGATCGGCATGGTCTTCCAGCAGTTCAACCTCTTTCCGCACATGACCGCGATCGGCAACGTCATGCTCGGTCTCGTCAAGGTGCAGGGCAAGGGCAAGGCCGAGGCGAAAGAGATCGCGGAGCGCTGGCTCGACCGCGTGGGCCTGGCCGAGCGCCGGGACCACTACCCCTACCAGCTCTCCGGCGGCCAGCAGCAAAGGGTCGCCATCGCCCGTGCCGTCGCCATGGAGCCCAAGCTTATTTTATTCGACGAGGTGACCTCCGCCCTCGACCCCGAGCTGGTCGCCGAGGTCCTGGGCGTCATGCAGGACCTGGCCAAAAGCGGCATGACCATGCTCGTCGTCAGCCACGAGATGCTTTTCGTCCGCGAGGTGGCCCACCGCGTCGTCTTCATGGACCAGGGCCGCATCGCCCAGCAGGGCCCCCCCGAGGCACTGTTCAAAAACCCCCAAATCCGACCGCCTGAGAAGCTTCCTCGGCCGCTTCCACGGCGTCTTCGCGTGAGCGCGGGGCGGGAACGGCAACGCAACCCCGCGTGACCGGGCCGACCGCGCCGCCGTTCAGCGCCAGCCCTGCACGATCTCGTAGGGGTGGGTGTGGATTTCTATCAGTGTGCCCCAGGGGTCCTGGCAATAGACCATCCTGAGATCGTGCGGCGGCCGATCGTCCCACACCTTTGAAAGCTGCCGCCCTCCGGTCTCGACGATCCGGGCCACGAGCCCCTCGATGTCCGGGTCGGTCACGCAGAAATGGAAAGTGCCGCTCTTCCAGAACTCCACGTCCTCCGCCCGCCGCTCGAAGGGCGGATCGATGGGCTCGAAAAGCTCGAGCCCGCACCCGCCGCCCGTGGACAGGTGCGCGATCTTCAGCCGGCGGAACCGCGGCCCCAGCACGTCGCGCAGCGCCCTCGGCCGTCGGTCTCGAGGGACAGCTCACCGGGCCTGTGAAGACCCGGTAGCCGAGCACGTCCCGGTACCAGCCGATGGCAGCCTCGATATCGCCGACGCCGATGGCGATGTGGTGGAGCGGGCGCGGGGTGGTGGCAGCCATGCCGGACAGTCGCCTCCTTCGGCAGCGTTTGTCACTCCCACTTTGCCGCGCGGAAGCTTCGCTGACCAGCAGGCTAGGCGTCCTGCCCGCCGGGCGGCCATCGCGAGGCCTGCCCCGCAGGAACTGAGACCTCCAGCCAGACCGCCCGCGATTGAAGGCCCAGCGTCGCTTTGTCGAGGCCGAGCACGGGGCGATTCTCGAGGCGGCGCTCTGCCGGCCGCGCAACGCCCGCGAGCCGTGGCGCTGCCTCTCACGCGGCCCCAAGCTGGACATCGACTTCGGCGCGGGCGTCGAGCGGACGATCCCCGAGACAGAAGCCGTAGAGGGCATCATCCTCGACACCAATGTCGTGAGCGAGCCGAAGCGCCCACATCCGGACCCCCGCGAGCGGCCGCGTCAGGGCCGCGGCGTGAATGGCCGAACACGCCTCCAGGCCTTCATCGAAGGCGCCCAAGGAAAGGATAGACACGACATGCCCCATCCCATCGCCATCTAAACCAAACTAACCCAAAGAGCGGGGCCTGTCAGGTTTGCAGTATCACCGTACAGTGTCGCCATCGCGGCCCGTGACATTTCAGAATTCGTCGCAAAGGATTATCCCCTTGATGATGTCGAGCGAGATGTTGTGGTGCCGTGGGCGGCGACAGGGTGGATGGGACAGATGGCGGTGTTTCCGAGGAGCCCGGTCGAGTTCCAGCGGCGCTTTCCGACGGACGAGGCGTGCGGCGAGATCTCGTGGCGGTTCGCTGGCCGCGGGGCTTCTGCTGCCCGGCCTGCGGTCATGATCGGGGCTGGCGGCTCGAGCGGCGGCTGCCGACCTTCGAGTGCGCCGGCTGCGACCGGCAGACCTCGGCGACCGCCGGCACGGTGATGCACCGCTCGCATCTGCCGCTGACCACCCCGCCGAGGCCTCCTGGCCTCGGCCGCTGCGCGGATGGATCGGCGGTCTGCTGACCGACGATGGTTCTGGGCCGCCTATCTGATGACGACGCACTCGAACGGCATCTCGGCGCTGCAGCTGCAGGGGCAGCTCGGCATCGGCTCGTACAAGACGGCGTGGCTCCTGGCCCGCAAGCTGCGCCGCGCCATGGTCGATCCCGAGCGTCTGCCCCTGGCCGGCCTGGTCGAGATCGACGAGACCAGCCTGCCGCAGCGGACGAAGGACGATCCCCCCCACGGCGGGCAGGGACGCTCCGGCAGGGGCAAGATGCCGGTCGTCGCGGCGGTGGAGATCGAGGGCCGCAAGCCCGGGCGGCTGCGTCTCGCCACCCTCGCCGACTATTCGGCCAAGAGCCTGCACGCTTTCATCGCCAAAGCCGTGGCCCCGGACGCCACGATCAAGACCGACGCTTGGCAGGGCTATCCGGGCGCCCCGGTGGCCGGTCACGATCCCAGAACCGTGGGCGCCATGGCCGCCCACCTCGTCCTGCCCTGGACCCACCGCGTCTTCAGCAACCTCGAGCGCTGGGCCCTCGGCACCTATCACGGCCTGCGCCGTCACCACCTGCAGGCTTATCTCGACGAGTTCGTCTTCCGCTTCAATCGCCGCCACGACCGCCACGCCGCCTTCCACCGCCTCCTCGGCCTTGCCACCCTGCTGCCCGACGCCAGCTACCAGATGCTGAGCAGCCGTAGCTAACGGGATAAGCCTTTCGTCGCATTCGATCGACGTCGACTTTGTCTATCCTTGACTGGACGAGGCAAGCGCTGCGGAGTGATTACTGACCAACGACGAGTAAGTACGTCATCGTGCTGATGCATGAAGTACCGTACATTATACGAGGATCGGTTGGTTGAGGAATAATAATATCTTTGTTGAAGTCATGTAACGCAACGCACAGGCGAGAAATCTCGGCATCGCCAAAGGAGACCTCCAGAGCCGTATGAGCAAATTTGTTCCGTATCCTTCCGATTATCAACAATTCATCTCTAACGATATCACCAGATAAATCCCAGAGCGAAACCAACTTCGACCTTTGATTTAAATGACGAGAGAGGTCCAACCCCAGAAAATATCCAATCCTTCTTCGAATTAGATAGACCTTCTATGCACTTGCGCTCAAAGAGCCACCTAAGTCTGTCTTCGACCAATGAACAGCCGACAATAGCTAAACCTCTGTCACTCTGACTGTCAATTTGCTTCACTAGTTCGCGACAATCGACTTCCATTGTTCTTCGTTTAAGTGATCTTGGATTGTGGTTCCGTCCCAGTTGCGGGCGACTCCGCGCGCTTGCGAGGCAGGGTCGCTAAGGCTTTGCGAACCACTAAAAAGAAGCTATCGAGAAGATATGCCCCACTGCAGGGCCTCCGATGTCGGGGTTTGGATAAGGGAGCCGCGGCGACAGCTTGCTCTGGTGGCGCGTGTGGCCCTTCCAAGGGCATTGGAGAACATACAGATGCAAAGTCAGTGGGAAACACAGAACGGTTCTGGCGGCTTGGCACTCCCAAGTCCAGTGGCTCTTGCGAAGCTCGCCAAGCCGTGCCAGCAGCACATCCAGGCGCTCGTCCCCGCGTAGGCGGGACCCAGGCGGAACGCGATGAGGTAGGAGTATGATCCTTGACTGGGGCGTCTGTCCGGCATAAGCTTTTCGGTTTCCCCTCCGCCGGAGCCCTCAGCCATGTCCAATCCCGCAGTAAAGAGCCCAAAAAGCGTGGCCCAAGAACCCCCGAAGGCAAGGCGCGCTCGGCCATGAACGCCTTGAGGCACGGCCTCCGCGCCCAACGCTTTTTGCTCCTCCCCGAGGAAGACCCCACCGAGTTCTCCTCCTTCGTCTCGGACGTCCGCGCCGCCTACGGCCCGGGGACGCGATCGAGGCCGGGCAGGTGGAGGCGATCGCCGTCGCGATGTGGCGCGAGCTCAGGGCCGACCGCATCGAGGGGGAGAACATGGTCCGCAACCGGCCGGCCGAGCCGGGCCTCAGCCACGGCACCGATCTCGCCTGCCCCCTGTCCCGCGCCTCGCTCGCCACGGCGCTCCGCTACCGCACCCAGGCCCAGATGGAGCTCAGGCGCGCCACCGACCTCTTCTGGCGCCACCGCAAGGCCCGGCTCGCGGGGCTGCTCGATGCGGCGGAGGAGAGCGAGGCCGCACCGGCTCCCGAGGCGCCCGCGCCCTGCACGAACGAATTTCCGGGCGAGCCGGCGCCGCGCGCAGCCGCCGGGCCCGTCGCGGCGCCCGCCGCACTCTGCACGAACGAATTCCGCGCACCGGTTCCACCGCCTCCGGACCACCCCGCCTCCGACACCGTGACGCTTCTCTCGACCCACCGGGCGCTGAAGAAAAAATCCGCGACGGAGGCCTGGGCGTGGCTGGACGAGCTGACGCCGGAGGACATGGAGAAGATAAGCGGCGGTGGCCAACGAGCTGGGCTCGCAGCGCGGCAAAGGCGGCGCCGACGGCCGGCCGGGCGCCGGCTGAGGGCGGCCGATCGGGCATTGCGGGAGCGCGCCATGCGCTGAAGGCGGGCGACAGGCCGCGCGGCCGCGGATAGTCTCGGCGCCCCGTCGCCGCCGAGGAGCCCGTCATGACAACAACCACGCTCGTCAACCGCACCATCGAGGATGCCTATCGCGAGCGCACGCCCGGGTCGGCGGCGCTGGCGGCGGAGGCGCGGGAGATTTTTCCCAGCGGGGTCACCCATGACGGGCGCTGGCTCGAGCCCTATGGCATCTACGTCGAGCGGGCGGCCGGGCCGAGGAAGTGGGACGTCGACGGCAACGCCTATGTCGACTTTTTCGGCGGCCACGGGGCGCTGCTGCTCGGCCACAATCATCCGGAGGTCCTGGCCGCGGCGCAGGCGGCCCTCGCCAAGGGCACCCATTTCGGCGCCAACCATCCCCTCGAGGTCGCCTGGGGCCGGCTGGTCCAGGCCATGGTGCCCAGCGCCGAGACCGTCCGCTTCACCTCCTCGGGCACCGAGGCGACGCTGATGGCCGTGCGCCTCGCCCGCAGCTTCACCGGGCGCACCAAGCTTCTGCGGTTTCGCACGCATTTCCACGGCTGGCACGACCATATGACGTCCGGCTGGACCAACCACATGGACGGCACGGCCACGGCGGGCGTGCTGGGCGGCGTGGCCGAGCGGGTCGTGCTGGTCGACCCCAACGACATCGAGGGCGTCCGGGCGGCGCTCGAGACCGATCCCGAGATCGCCGCCGTCATCATCGAGCCCACCGGCTCCTCCTTCGGCATGGTCCCGACCCGCCCGGAATTCCTGGCCGAGCTGCGGCGGCTCACCAGCCTGCACGGCGCTCTTTTGATCTTCGACGAGGTGGTGACGGGCTTCCGCGTCTCGCCCGGCGGCGCCCAGGCCCACTATGGCGTCACCCCCGACCTCACGACGCTCGCCAAGGTCGTGGCCGGCGGTCTGCCGGGCGGTGCCCTGGCCGGCCGGGCCGACGTCCTGCAGGGCCTCGACTTCGCCGCCACGGCTGCCGCGGGGCGCGAGAAAATCCAGCATCCGGGCACGTTCAACGCCAATCCGGTCTCGGCCGCGGCCGGCATCAGGACGCTCGAGATCATCCGGGACACCGACGCCTGCGCCCGCGCCGACGCCACGGCCGAGCGGCTGCGCCAGGGCCTGAACGCGGTGCTGGACGAGGCCCGGCTGCCCTGGGTCGCCTACGGCACCTTCTCCGGCGTCCACCTCTTCACCAACGCCGCCGGGCGCAGCGTCGACCGCCGCCGCTTCGACCCGCTCGCCATCCCCTTCGCCGAGCTCAAGGCGCGCCAGCCCGGGCTGGTCCACAAGCTGCGCCTCGCCATGCTGCTGGGCGGCGTGGACCTCAACGGGTGGCCCGGCGGCCTCGTCTCGGCGACGCACGGCGAGGAGGAGATCGAGGCGACGGTCGGGGCCTTCCGGGACGCGCTGGGCCTCCTCCGCCGCGAGGGAGTCGTCGCCTCGTAGAGCGCTTCCGTGCCGGGCGGGATCAGGCGCCTCGAGCAGGCCGAGAACCCGGAAGCGCCGAGCGACCCCCGGGGTGCTCGGCCCCCCTGAGCGCGCTCAGGGCCGGCCGCTCGTATGGCCACGCCCGGCGCCACCCGCTATCGTCCACCGAGCCTGGGGAGGGGCAAGGACCGGTGGGCGGACGGATCGAGGCGGGGCGCTCGGCCAAGAGATGGCAAACGCTGTGGTCGATCGGCGACCTCCTGGAGAGGCCGGGCGCCAGCGGCACGGCCCGGGCCGTCCGGACGGGCCTCCTGGTCCTCGTCGCGCTCGGCCTCGCCGCCCTCGTCCTGGGCACCATGCCGGGCCTGTCGCCTGCGCAGGATCGGGCTCTCACCCTGACGATGCTGGCAGTGAGCCTGATCTTCATCGCCGAGTACGGGCTGCGGCTCTGGGCCGCCCAGCCCCCGGGGCCGGCAGAGCCGGCTTGCCCGGCGCGATCCGGCCGCCGGTCCTTCGCCGCCTCGCCGCTGGGGCTGGTCGACCTCGTGTCGGGCGTGGCCTTGCCCCTGGCCCTGGTGGCCGGCCTGCCGGCGCCGCCGCGCGCCTGCTCGGCGCCGTCTGGATCTTCAAGGTCTTCCGCTACACCACGGCCTTCGATCTGCTGATCCGCGTCTTCCGGACCGAGCGCGAGCCGTTGACCGGCGTGCTGAGCGCCTTCCTGATCATCCTCTTCCTCGCGGCGACGGGCGGCTACCTGGCCGAGCGGCAGGTCCAGCCGGACACCTTCGGGAGCGTCCCGCGGGCCCTCTGGTGGGCCATCACGACGCTCACGACGACGGCTATGGCGACGAGATCCCCGTCACGCTCCCGGGGCGGCTCCTGGGCGGGCTGGTCATGGTCTGCGGGATCGGCCTCTTCGCGCTCTTCGCCGGCATCATCGCCAACGGCTTCAGCCAGGAGCTGCGGCGGCGGGACTTCCTCCGCACCTGGGACCTCGTGGCGCGCGTGCCGCTCTTCGCCTCGGTCGGGGCCACCACCATCGCCGACGTGACCCTGCTCCTCAAGACCCAGGAGCTGCCTGCCGGCCGGGTCGTCGTCCGGCGCGGCGAGCACGGGGACTGCATGTATTTCGTCGCCGAGGGCGAGGTCACGATCCAGCTGCCCGGCCGAAACGTGCCGGTCGGTGCCGGCGGGTTCTTCGGCGAGATCGCCCTCATCCAGGGCCGCAGGCGCAGCGCCAACGTGGTGACGCGGCGGCGCACGCGCCTTCTCAAGCTCGACATCGCGGACTTCCGCCGTCTCGCCGCCGCGCGACCGGAGCTGGCCGAGGCGATCGAGGCCGAGGCCGGCCGTCGCGTGGCGGAGAACCGGGACTGGGGCGAAGGGAGCCCCTGAGAGGGCGTCGGCGGCCGCCTCGCCCGGAGGAGCCGGGGCACCCGGAGCCCTCGTCGAGGCCGCCCTCGCTGGACACGGGCGGCGGTCCGGCTAGACTGAGCGTGCTCGAGCGGGTGTGAAGCATCCTTGTGACCAACATGATCCGACGGAAGCTCGCGGCGGTTCTCGCCGCGGACATGGCAGGCTACAGCCGTCTCGTCGCCCAGGACGAGGAGGGGACGATTCGCGCCCTCGACGGCTACAGCCTGGCGATCCGGGAGCTGGTCGGCGCCCATGAGGGCCGGGTCGCCAACACCGCCGGCGACAGCCTGCTGGCCGAGTTCCCGACGGCGCTCCAGGCCGTCCGGGCCGGCATCGCGATCCAGCGCATGGTCGAGGAGCGCAACGGGCGGCAGACGGCCGAGCGCCGCTTCAGCTTCCGGATCGGCATCAACGTGGCCGACGTCATCCAGAGCGGCGACGATCTCCTGGGCGACGGCGTCAACGTGGCGGCGCGGCTGCAGCAGCTGGCGGAGCCGGGCGAGATCCTGGTGACGGATCGCGTCCGGGGCGACCTCGGGAGCGCCCTCGACCTGCCGCTCGACGCGCTCGGCGACCGCCAGCTCAAGAACATGGACCGCCCCGTCGCCATCCACCGCGTGCGGCTGGGGCCGGCGGCGGCGCCGGCCCGGGGCTCCGTCGGGGATCGGCGGTCGGACTCGCCGTCCGTCGCCGTGCTGCCCTTCGTCGATCGCAGCGCCGAGCAGGGCCAGCGGAGCCTCTGCGAGGGCATCGCCGACGACGTCATCACCGAGCTCGCCCGCTTCCGCGACATCATCGTGATCGCCCGCGGCTCCACCTTCAACGCCGAGACGGGCGCCCGCACCATCCCCGAGATCGCCCGCGACCTCGGCGTCCGCTACATCCTCGAGGGCAGCGTGCGCCGCGCCGGCCGGCAGCTCCGGATCACGGCCCAGCTCGACGACGGGCTGTCCGGCAACCAGCTCTGGGCCGAGCGCTACGACGGCGAGCTCGGCGACGTGCTGCGCGTGCAGGAGGAGATCGCCCGCCAGATCGTCGCCAGCATCGCGCCGGAGCTCGACGTCGCCGACGAGCGCCGTGTCCGGCGCCTCCAGATCGAGAATCTCGAGGCCTACGACCTGGCTCTCCACGCCATGGCGCTGGTCCGACGCGGGCTGGTGACGCGCGACGAGGCCCTGACCGCCGACGGCATCGCCGCCGGCCGCCGGGCCGTCGAGCTCGACCCGCTCTGCGCCAAGGGCTACCTGGCGATGGCGCACGGCTATTGCCGGCGCGCGGCCATGCGGCCGTTCAGCCCGGGCGCCGACCTCGATCTCGGGCTCGCCGAGGCCGCGGCCCACCACCTGCGCGAGATCGACCCGCTCGATCACATGGGTCTGGCCGTCCTCGGCCACCTCGCCATGCGGCGGCTGCGCCACGCCGAGGCGCTCGCCAGCCTCAGGGAGGCGCACCGGCTGAACCCGAACGACGTCTGGTCGCTGCGCTGGCTGTCCTGGGAGGAATCGAACCACGGCCTCGCCGAGGACGCCATCGCCCATGCCGAGCTGGCGCTGCGCCTCAGCCCGCGCGACCGCCTGATCGACATGAGCCACTGGGCGCTGGCGCTGGCCTGCTGGGTCGCGGGCGACCATGGCCGCAGCCTCGAGCACGGGCAGCGCGCCATGAGTCTCAACGCCCGCTTCACCGGTCACGCCATCGTCGTGGTCGCCGCCCTGGTCGAGCTGGGCGAGATCGAGGCGGCGCGGGCGGTCATCCAACGGATCCGGGAGGCCGATCCGGTCTTCCTCGAGGCCCGGCTCAGCGGCCGCACCTACTTCGCCGTGCCGGCGCTGGCGGACCGCTATGTCGGGGCCCTCAGGACCGCCGCCGACGGGCTTTTTTCGGGCCCCGCCCGGTCGGCGCCCGCCGACGCCTCGCCCGCCTGAGTTTTTTTCGTCGAGCTTGTCGGTTTTGCCGGCCCTCGCTCGTCATGATGACGGGCGAGCGGCGCTGGTGCCGGGACGCCCGCACGAAGGAGCGATCGATGCCCGATTTCTTGCTGTTCCTCCACCAGGATCTGGACCGGCCGCGGCCCAGCTCGCCGGACGAGATCATGGCGATGACGAAGTCCTACATGAGCTGGGCCGACAGGATGCGGGCCGAGGGCAAGCTCGCCGGCGGCGACAAGCTGACCGACGACCCCGGCCGGGTGATGCGCTCGAAGGCCGGCCGCGTGGCCGTTACCGACGGCCCCTATGCCGAGAGCAAGGAGCTCGTGGGCGGCTATTTTATCGTTCGCGCGGCCGACTATGAGGAGGCCTGCCGCCTCGCCGAGAGCTGCCCGCATCTGGGCTATGGCGGCCGCATCGAGGTGCGCCAGATCCAGCGGATGTGAGCCGGTGGCCGACGCGGACCCGCTGGTCGACGATCTCTTCCGGCGCGAGGCCGGGAAGCTCTCGGCTTGGCTTGCGCGTCTGCTCGGCCCCGGCCGCCTCGACATCGTGGAGGATGCCGTCCAGGACGCCTTCGGCGCCGCCCTGGCGCGCTGGCCCCTGGACGGCATCCCCGAGCGGCCGGCCGCCTGGCTCGCGGTGGCGGCGCGCAACCGGGCCCTCGACCGGCTGCGCCACGAGGCCAGGAACGGCCCCTTCGACGAGAGCGCCGCCTGGCGCCTGGGCTTCGCCGAGCCCGCGGATACGGGAAAGCTCGACGACACCCTGGCGCTGATGTTCGTGGCCTGCCATCCGGCCCTCGAGCCCGAGGAGCAGACCATGCTGACCCTCAAGGTGGTCTGCGGCTTCGGCGTGGCCGAGATCGCCCGCGCCTACCTCTCCACCCCCGACGCCGTGACCCAGCGCCTCGTCCGCGCCAAGAAAAAAATAAAAAAGCTGAGGCTCGGCTTCGAGATCCCCGAGGGCCCCCATCTGGGCCAGCGCCTGCCCGTCCTCATCCAGGCGATCTATCTTCTTTTCAACGGCGGCTACACCTCAGGCGACGGGCCGTTCTTATGGCGCCCGACCTCTGCGCCGAGGCCCTGCGGCTGGCCCTGCTGCTGACCCGCCACCCTGCCACCGCCACCGGCGAGGTCCACGCCCTGGCCGCCCTCATCTGCTTCCATCACGCCCGCGCCCCGGCCCGGACGGGCGACGCCGGCGCCCTCGTCCCCCTGGCCGAGCAGAACAGAAGCCTCTGGGACCAGGCCCTCATCGCCCAGGGCTTTTTTCATCTCCAGCAGGCCACGGCCTCGCCGGCGCTGACGGCCCTCCACGTCGAGGCCGCCATCGCCTCGCTCCACGCCGCCGCCCCCACCTTCGAGGCCACCGACTGGCCAGCCCTCTCCCACCACTACGCCATGCTGGAGGAGCTGAAGCCCACCCCGATCGTCCGCCTCAACGCCGCCATCGCCCAGTCCTACGTCGCCGGCCCCGCCGCCGCCCTCGCCCGCCTCGACGCCCTCGCCACCATCCAAAAGCTCGCCCCCTACGCCCTCTACCACGCCGCCCGCGGCGACCTTCTGCAAAGGCTCGACCGCAAGGACGAGGCGGCCGAGGCTTTCGAGAGGGCGCTGACCTGCACGCTCAACGCCGCGGAGCGCGAGCATCTGGCGAGGCGGCTGAGGGCGTGCAGCTAACCGGCGCTTTCAACTCGGCTGTCCTCCGCCTCGTAGAGCCGCGCCATCTCCACCTCGAACGCGGCGCGGAGCGACGCCGCCTCGTCCTCCGGCAGCCAGCCGGCGATCGACTTGAAGCGCAGCTCGGCGAGCGTCGTCTGCGTCAGGTCCGGCCAAGGCAAAAAGCCCGCCCCGCGGACGCGCGCTAGAGTCGCCGTCAGCTCGGCGCGCACGCGCAGGACCAGCTCGGGCGGCGGGTCCTGGAAGGCCGAGGCGCCACGGTTGGTCTGCTGCGGCCCCTCGCGCGAGAACAGGTCGAGCTGCGAATCTTCATGACCGCCTTATACGCGGCCTGCGCCCCGCGTCGCCAGCCTTGCAGTGCGTCCGAACCCTCCGCCATGGTGGGGCCAATGACATCGACTTGGCGCCAGACCGACCTGCCCGAGCTCGTCGCCAGGCTTCGCACCAGGCCGGCCACGAGAGCCTCCGCGTCCTGCTCGCCGACATGCTTCGCCATGCCTTCGGTGCCACCTATGCCGGGCTCGATCATGAGGTGCGCCTTCCCGAGGTGCACGGCCGTGCGGATATGCTGTTCGGCGCCACGGTGTTCGAGTTCAAGTCGGACCTCGGCCGCGAGATGCGCGATGTCCTGGCACGGCTGCTGGACTACCTCGCAGAGCGCGAGCGCCAGACGAGCCGAAAGTATTTGGGCGTCGCCACGGACGGCGCCACATTCGTCGCAACTGGCTATCCGCGAGCGTCAGGTGCTTGTTGAATGGTAGTGGCAGGACGGTAGAATGGCGAGAGGCGAGCTGGCCTGGAGGGCTTTCGCATGCTGCCGGACGATCTGCCGCGAGACCTGCCGACGTTCATCGCCCGCTTCGGCACCGACGGGGCGTGTCGGGACTATCTGTTCCGCCAACGCTGGCCTGAGGGGTTCCGCTGTCGCGCCTGCGGCCATGGCGAGGCCTGGGCGCTGGCGCGGCGCAACATCTACGAATGTGCGGCCTGCGGTCAGCAGCACTCGCTGCTCAAGGACACGATCTTCGAGCAGACCAAGACCGGTTTGGCGAAGTGGTTTCTCGCCATCTACCTCGTGACCTCGAGCAAAGGCGGCATCGCCGCCACCGAGCTGCAGCGGCAGATGGGCTTCGGCAGCTATCAGACCGCCTGGTCGTGGCTGCACAAGATCCGCAAGGCGATGGTCCGGCCCGGCCGCGACCGGCTAGGTGATCGCGTCGAGGCGGACGAGACCTATGTCGGCGGCGCGAGGCCCGGCAAGGCAGGACGCGGCGCCGGGAAGACGTTGGTCGCCGGTGCCGTTGAGAGCGGTCGCGGCAAGGCCAGGGGCCGCCGGCTCGGGCGGTTGCGGCTTGCGCCCTTGACCGACGCCGGGGCCGCGAGCCTCGAGGGCTTTCTCGCCGGCAACGTCGCCAAGCCCAGCATCGTCGCCACCGACGGCTGGACCGGTTACGCTGGCCTCGGCACGCTAGGCTACCGCCATGATCCCGTGAACCTCAGCAGATCCTGGGGCGACGCCGTGCTCCGCCTGCCGGCCATCCACCTGGTCTTCGGCCTCGCCAAGCGCTGGCTCTTGGGCACCCATCACGGCGCCGTCACCGAGAAGCATCTCCCGGCCTATCTCGACGAGTTCGTCTTTCGCTTCAACCGCCGTACCGCCAGGACCATCAGCCACCGCTTCGCTCGCCTGATCGAGCACGCCCTCGTCACCGAACCGCTCACCTATCGAGCGCTGGTCGCCGCCACCGGGCGAGCCTGACGGTCATGGAGAGCTAGTATTCGAGCTGCGCGACGGCATCCTAATCGAGATCAGCCGGCACGAGGTCAGGGCAGGCGAGGGCGATGCTTCTCGCTTGGCTCGAGCCTGCGCTATCCAGCCGTGACGAGCTGGTTCCGGAGCCCCTTACGTTTTCTCGCGAGTTGGGCCGGGAAAGCCTCACCTTCGGCAGGGCCCGTGTCGCCCTGGAGCAGCTCTGGCAGATATTGTCGGGCCACCCGGGAGTCATGGTGAAGCGTGGCCACTGGGATTGGCTCCTTCGCGAGGCCTATGGTGCCGCCGTTGCGACGACTCGCTGTTCCTGCAGCACACGTATCTGACGATTGTAGCCAAGACCCTCGCGGCGCGCGTGCTCGATCTGCCTGCAGCCGATGCGGAGGCGATCCTGTCGGGCCGGGCCTCACCGAGGCCGACATCTACGGTGCGGTGGAGAGCGATTTCTTCGATTGGGTTCTGCTGGAGCCGGGAGGTCACGATCTCGTTCGCCGGATCGCCCGGCAGGTGGCGCGGTTCCGCCTCAGCGACATCGAGGCGGATGTTCTCAAGGCCTTACGAGAGCCTGATCGACCCGGAGCAGCGACGGACCTCGGCGAGTACTATACGCCCGATTGGCTCGCCGCGAAGATGGTGGCCGCGGCGATACCGGATCCGCTGAACAGCCGGATTCTTGACCCGGCGTGCGGATCGGGCACGTTTCTTTTTCATACGCTGCGACGCCTGATCGTTCCGCGCGGGCAGCCGGCTGGTCAGACGTGAAGCATCCTCGTGTCGCGGGGCAGGTGCGCGGGCTCGACGTGCACCCGATCGCGGTGATCATCGCGCGTGTCACGTGGCTGCTCGCCTGGGCGATGCGGTCGCGGCGCGGCAGGAGCCGCTCCATGTGCCCGTCTATCTCGGCGATGCCATGCAGTGGAACCTCGCTTTGACCATGGACACGCCCGAGGTCATGCTGCCCGTGCCAGGCGAGGGCCCGCTCAATGTCCCGGCCGCGTTCGCCGCCGATCAGGCGCAGTTCGAGCCGGCCCTGCGCGAGATCACCGATGGCCTCGCGAACGACACGCCGCGGGCACCGGTCGAGCCCGCCCTGGCGAGGATCGGCGGCGTCACGGCCGAAGACGCTCGACGGCTCGCCGACACCTACGACAGGCTCCGCTCGCTCAAGGAGAGCGGGCGCAACGGCATCTGGCCGTTCATCCTGCGCGACCTGATCGGCCGGTCTGGCTGTCGCGCCCGGAGCAACGCGCAGACGTCGTGATCGGCAATCCGCCATGGGTCGCTTACCGGCATCTGAGCCCCGAGATGAAGCTGCGCCTGCGGGACGCGTGCCAGCGCATGAACCTCTGGGTCGGCGGTGTTCTCGCAACACAGCAGGACCTTGCGGCGTTGTTCTGGGCGCGGAGCGTCGAGCGCTACCTGCGGATCGGCGGGACCATCGCGTTCGTGATGCCCTTCGCCGCGCTCGCCCGACCGGCATTCGAAGGGCTACGTCACGGCGAGTATGCGACCGCGCAGGCCCGGCTCATGGATGCGTGGAGCCTCCAGCGCCTTCGCGAGCTGTTCCCGCAATCTTCCTGTGTGCTCTTCGCTGTACGTGCCAAGCCGGCCGCACTTCCCGCGGAGGTGGAGCGCTTCGAGGGGGTGTCGCGTCCCCGCCACGCGACAGAGGACGAGGCAGACCGCAGGCTCGTGCGGCAGCGGGTTCCCTGGCCGCCGATGACGACACTGGAAGGGAGGTCGCCTTACCGCGCCCGCTTCCGGCAAGGTGCCACGATCGTGCCCCGCCGCTTCTTCCTGGTCGAGCGCGAGCCCGAGGGCCGTCTGGGCGCGAACCCGGCCGCCCCGCGCGTCCGCGGACGGACAGGCTCGATGGACAAGCGCCCCTGGACCGAGGTGACACCGCCGGTTGGACCCGTCGAAGCCCGGTTGTTGACGCCCGCTGTTGCTTGGCGAGGATGTCGCTCCCTACCGCTTGCTGGGCACGACGCTGGCTGTCCGTCCCTGTCGATGAACGGGCGACTTGTCGACTGTATAAATGTGGCCGCGGCAGGGCACCGACACCTCTCTGCTTGGCTCCGCGATATCGAGACGAAATGGCGGGGCGTACACGCGTCGAAGCTCCCAGGCGGTTGGCGCTCCGTGAATGACTATTCAGCAGCGCATCGACCACATGCGGACAGGGTCTGCTCCAACTCGCGGCACCAACGGCGAAGGTAGTTTACACGAAGGCCGGTACTCTGCTGAGTGCAGCGATTGTCGAAGATCTAAGTGTGGTGATCGATCACATGGCCTATCGGGTGCTGATCCGCAACTTCAGCGAGGCGCGCTATCTCTGCGCAATCGTAAACAGCGAAGTGGCGCTCCAAGCTGTTATTCCCATGCAGGCCCATGGATGGCGTGATCCTCGCCACTTTGACAAGCTTGTCTGGGAGCTGCCGATTTCTGAGTTCAACGAACAGGAGGCTCTCCATCGAGACTTGGCCACTTCAGCCGCAGAGGCGGAGCGTACTGCCTCACTGGTGGAGCTTCCGAACGCCGGCTTTCGGCAGTAAGCGCCGCGCGATCCGAAGATGCTTTGGCCGAGGCCGGCATTTCGCAGCGGATCGACGCGCTCGTCGCGAAACTCTGAACGCCT
>CAWHFO010000073.1:0-42080 GCA_963828215.1 uncultured Alphaproteobacteria bacterium
CAGACCCATGCCGAGCATCACCTCGCCGCCCGCCATGCGCGTCCGCATCTCGGCTGCGTTCATGTCTCACCTCCCTGTCATCGGCCGACCACCGGCTGCGACCCGGCGCCGACTATGCTCGGCCCGCGGGACCCGGTCCATGCCCGACCATGCAAGGCAGGGATCCAGATAGCTGGCGGCGCTGCAAGTCCCGGGTGATCCGCGTCACATCGCCTTCTGCCGTCGGCGCGGCAAGGGCGCGGCTAATGTCTCTGCGGGACTGGGAGGAGAAGCGCCTGTGCCCGATCCCATCACCTCGGCCTCGCCGTTGCCCTCTGCCATGGTCGCTGGGGCTCTCCGATCACGAGTTCCTGGCCTCAGGACCGTCCGCCTGCGCGGCTATGGTGTGCAGGCACGGCGCTGTCCTGCTGGGCGATGTGCTGGTCAACGCGGCGATCTTCGTGCCGTTCTACTTCGTCGTGGAAGTCACCGACCTGCTTGCGCGGCTCTCCGCGACTCGCCCGCATGGCTCACTGGCGCACTGGCTCGATCCGGGCGCTCTGATCAAGGGCACGTTGTCCCGACCGTCTTTCTGGCTGTGCGCGGGCAGACCTTCAAGATCAAGGGCCGGGACGTCATCTGGGCGCCGCCACCCCCGCCTTCGCCAGAGCACGTTCCCGCGCGACCTGGTGGCCGCCGAGGTGCGCGACCGGCTGGACCATCTGACCGCCAGCGACGGCGATCTCGCCGATCTTGCGCGGCGCTACGACGCGGTGCTCGACCAGATCGAGCAGGGCACCCGCGACGGGCGCTGGACGATGGATCCTGCCGACGAGGCGCAGATGCGGCTCGAGCGGGCCTATGCCGAGCGGCGGGCCGACGACATCGAAGCTTCCGCAACTATCTCGAACGGCTGGAGGAAAAGGAGCTGCAGAAGGAAAAAGTCGATGCCAAGCTCGTCGATCGCAAGAAGGAGCTGAACGAGCATTTCATCGAAACCAGCCGCGGCTTCGTGCTGCGCTTCCTGCGCGGCAACGCCACCGACGACAAGGCCTGGGACTTGGTGGACGGCGTCTTCGACCTGCCTCGCGAGCCGGCGTCCCCCGATATCGGCACCTATCTGATCCGGGCCCTGCACACGAGCCTCTTTTTCAGCTTCGTCCTCTTCCTGCTGGAGCTCGCCGTGCCGCCGCCGGACATGGCACCGCTGCGAGCGGCCATCGGCTCGGCGATCAGCCTCGCCTGCTTCCTCACGATCGTGGCTCTTCTGCCCGATCAGGCGACCGGGCGGGGCATCATGCCCACCGTCCTCGGCAGGCTGGTGCTCGTCGAGGCGTGGCCGGCGTCCTGGGCGGCCTCGTCTGGCTCGCGGCAGGCACCCTGCCCATGCCGGGTGGCCTGCTCGATCCGGCGGCGTGGCGCCAGCTCCTCGCGGATGTCGGCTCGGGGGCGAAGGAGCAGCGCCTGCTCGTGGGCTGCTGCCTGCTGGGCGGGCTCACGGTTACCCTCGCGGCAGTGGTGCGGGTCTATCTCGTGCGCCGCTCCAGCGACAGCTGGCGCGCGGCCCTGACCTACGCGCTCGTCGGCGCTCCGGTCTTCACCCTCTCCGTCATCCTGCTGGGCCTGCAAGACGCGGCGACGCCCGGCTCCGTCGTCGGGCTGGCCGATCTCCACTCACCCGATCCGCAGTTCGCGAGCATCCTTCTGAAGACCCTCGCCGTCGGCGCCGTGAGCGTTCTCGCCGTCGCCTTCGTCCGCGCCTATCTCGTCGCCCAGCCGGCATCGGCCCTCACGCCGGCATCCCCGGCCGCGGCGCCCGCCACCGCCGCAGCCCGGCCGGCAACGTGACCTTGCTCGTGAGCTTCGTCTCCTGACGGTCGAGCATGCCGCGGCGGCCGTGCCCGCGACCCCGCAGGCTCGTCCCCGGGCGGCGCAGCCGAGTGACCGGGGCCGCGAGCGTCCTCAGCCCGCCCTAGACGGGCCGCTCGCCCTTGATGTGACGCGGTAGCCGGCGCGGACGTTGGGCCAATAGTCCCACATCGCGCGATGCTGGGTGCAGCGATTGTCCCAGAAGGCCACCGAGCCCGGCCGCCAGCGGAAGCGGCACTGGAAAAGCGGGTTCTCCATATGCTCGAAGAGATAGCGGAGCACGCCGTCGCTCTCGTCGACCGGGATGCCCAGGATGCGCGTCGTGAATCCGCGATTGACGTAGAGCGCCTTCCTCCCGCTCACGGGATGGGTGCGCACGACCGGATGCTCGGCCGAGGGATAGCTCGCCCGATCTGGCTCGCCGATATTGGCGTAGAGGCCGCGATAGAC
Organism: uncultured Alphaproteobacteria bacterium; assembly: GCA_963828215.1. Taxonomy (GTDB): domain Bacteria; phylum Pseudomonadota; class Alphaproteobacteria; order Geminicoccales; family Geminicoccaceae; genus CAVTJL01. Next base: position 2,299 of record CAWHFO010000073.1, read on the forward strand.
ATGCTCGCCATCATGGATGGCGGTCAGACCGTCCAGATAGGTCCGCATTCGCTCGGACAGGGCCTCGTAGGCCGCGTACATGCTGGCGAAGAGCGTGTCGCCGCCCTGTGGCGGGCATTGCCGGATGTGGAGGATGGAGCCCATCGGTGGCTCCAGATCGCAGGACACGTCCGAATGCCACCCTTCCCCGTTGGCGCGGACCGAGCTCTTGTCGGTGTAGATCGTCATCAGCTCGGGAAGGCCCGGCTCGTGGGGCGCGGCCGGGTGGAGATGGAGGTCGCCGAAGAGACGCCCGAAGGCCAGATGCCGGGCCGGGGAGTGGGCCTGATCGCGAAAGAAAATGACCAGGTTCTCTGTCAGTGCCCGCTTGATCTCCGCGAGCTGCGCGCCGTCGATCGGCTCGGAGAGATCGACGCCCGAGACCTCGGCGCCGATGGCCGGCGTGAGCTTGTCCACGGTGATCCTGCGATAGGGCTCGTCCGCGGCGACGACATGGCGGACACGCGGCCCGCTCTTGGCGTTGAGCATGTCGGTCTCCCCGATCGGCGAGGCAGGCGGCGCCCCCACAGGCGGCCCCCGTCGGCGGCAGCCGCCGCCGGGGGCCGGGCCCTCACATCACGATGTTCGTGAACTTCACGTCGAGATAGTCGAGCATGCCCTGGCGGCCGTTCTCGCGGCCGAAGCCCGAATGCTTGACCCCGCCGAACGGCATCTCGGCCGTCGCGGCGGCCACATTGTTCACGGCGACGATGCCGGTCTTCAGCGCCTCGGCGGTCTTGTGGGCCTGCCGCAGCGAGTTCGTGAAGACGTAGCTGGCCAAGCCCTGGGGCAGGCTGTTGGCGCGCTCGATCACCTCGTCGAAGCTCTCGAACGTGCTCATCGGCGCGATCGGCCCGAACGGCTCCTCGACCATGATCCGGGCGTCGTCCGGGACGTCGGTGAACACGGTGGGCTCGAAGAAGTAGCCCCGGTTCATCGCCGCCGGCCGCTTGCCGCCGGAGACCAGCTTGCCGCCGTCGGCCACCGTGTCCTCGACCATCTTCTCGGTGAACTCGAGGCGCTTGCGGTTGATCAAGGGGCCGATCTCGACATCGGGATCGAAGCCGTTCCCGATCTTCATCTTCTGCGTCGCCGCCACGAAGTGCTCGGTGAAGGCGTCCTTGTGCTGGGCATGGACGAAGAAACGCGTCGGCGAGACGCAGACCTGGCCGTTGTTGCGGAATTTTCCGACGGCCGCGATCTGGGCCGCCTTGGCCGGGTCGACATCCTCGTGGATGATGACCGGGGCGTGGCCGCCCAGCTCCATGCTCATCCGCTTCACCGTGTCGGCGGCGCGGCGCATCAGGTGCTGGCCCACCGGGATCGAGCCCGTGAAGGTGACCTTGCGGATCAGCTCGGAATCCATGCAGGTCTCGGAGATGACCTGGGGCGCACCGGTGACGAGGTTGATGACACCCGCCGGCACGCCCGCGTCGATGAAGCACTTGATGAGCTCGGCCACCGCACCGGTGCCTTCCTCGGCCGGGCGGCAGAGGATCGTGCAGCCGGCCGCCAGCGCCGGCGCGATCTTCCGGGCCTGCAGCACGACCGGGAAATTCCAGGCGGTGAAGGCCGCGACCGGGCCCACCGGCTCGTAGGTCACCATGAAGCGCTGGTGCTCGTTGCGGCCCGAGAGGGTCTCGCCATAGATCCGCCGCGCCTCGTCGGCGAACCAGTCGATGCACTCGATGGCGGCCACGACCTCGCCCTTGGACTGGGCCAGCGGCTTGCCGCACTCCTGGGTCAACCGCCGGGCCACGGTGTCCGCCCGCTCGGCCAGGAGCTGGGCCGCGCGCCGCAGCAGCTTCGAGCGATCCCAGGCCGGCGTCTTCTTCCAGCTCTTGAAGGTGTCGGCGGTGACGTCGATGGCGGCCAGGACGTCCTCGCGCTCGGCGCGGGCAAATCGGCCGATCGTCTCCTCGGTCGCCGGGTCCATCATGCTCATCGTGCCGCCGGCCATCGCCGGGCGCCACTGGCCGCCGACATAGAGGTCGACCGACATCTGATCCTGCGCCATGCGCAATGCTCTCCCTTTCGAGGACATGTCTCGGGACTGGACGTCAGGTGGGTCCGCTCCGGCCCCCGATCAACTCTCGGGGTTGATCTCGGCCAACATGGGAGCCATGCCGGCGGTGAGCCCGCCGTCCACCACGAGGTTGGCGCCGTTGACGAAGGCGGCGTCGTCGGAGCCCAGGAAGGCGATGGCGGCGGCGATGTCCTCGGGCGTCCCGACCCGGCCCACCGGGTACCATTTGGCCAGCCGCTCGAACACCTGGGGGTCGCGCTCGAGACGGGCCGTCCAGGACGGGTTCTCGGTGCGGATGGTCCCCGGGCTCACGGCATTGGCGCGGATGCCCTTGGGCCCGTACTCGACCGCCACCGACTGCATCAGATTGATGAGGCCCGCCTTGGCGGCGCTGTAGGCGGGATTGCCGAAGGCCATGAGCCCGTTGACCGAGGCGACCGACACGATGACGCCGCGGCGCCGCTCGGCCATGCCGTCGAGCACGGCCTTGGTCATCAGGAACACCGAGCGCAGCGTCACGGCCAGCTCGGCGTCGAAGTCGGCCACCTCGGTGGTGGCGAGGGTCGGCCGCCGCGCCCGTGCCGCGTTGTTGACGAGCAGGAAGAGGGGCCCCAGGGCCCGCTCCGCCTCCGCCACCAGCCGCGGGGCATCCGCCTCGCGGGCGACGTCGCCCTGGAGGGCCACGCCGGTGCGGGCGAGGTCGGCGATCTCCCTGACGACGGCGTGGGCCGCCTCCGCATCGATGTCGGCCACGGCCACGGCCGCACCCTCGCGGGCGAGGCGCAGGGCGGTCGCCCGGCCGATGCCCCGGCCGCCGCCGGTCACCAGGGCCGTCCTGCCGATGAAGCGGCTCATGCCGAAGATCCTGCCTCCTGCGCATCATACCGTTGCCGGTGCGCAGGCGTTGCTCCTATGCTCCGGTCATAACGTCAGGCGCCAAGCAGGGAAAGGAAGCACTCAATGACCAGGAGCCTAGGGGCTCTCCTCGGCGCTGCCGCGGTGCTCGCTCTCGGGGCGGGCAGTGCCCTCGCCAAGACCGAGGTGCGGGTCGTCGTCGCCCACTACAGCGACCAGACGATGGGCATCTTCCAGAACATGGCCAACGATTTCGAGGCCAAGCATCCCGACGTCGACATCAAGCTCGAGGATGTGAGCTGGGACAATCTCCAGCAGCGCCTGACGACCGACATCGCCGGCGGCACCGCGCCCGACATCGCCATCATCGGCACGCGCTGGCTCGTCGACTATGTCCAGCAGGACATCGCCGAGCCTCTCAACTCCTACATCACGCCCGGACTTCAGGGCGAAGTTCATCGAGGCCTTCATGAAGCCGTCGGTGATCGACGGCAAGACCTGGGGCCTGCCGGTCGCGGCCTCGGCGCGGGCGATGTACTACAACAAGGACCTGCTCGCGAAGGCGGGCGTGAACGAGCCGCCGGCGACCTGGGACGAGCTCGAGGCCGACGCCAAGAAGGTGAAGGCGCTGGGCGGCAACGTCTACGGCTTCGGGCTGCAGGGCAAGGAGATCGAGACCGACGCCTACTGGTACTACGCGCTCTGGTCGGAGGGCGGCGAGCTTCTGTCGGGCGGCAAGAGCGGCATCGCCAGCAACTCCGGCATCAAGGCCGCCACCATGTACAAGCGCTTCATCGACGAGGGCATCACCCAGTCCGGCGTCACCGACTACAACCGCCAGGACATCGAGGCGCTCTTCAAGCAGGGGCGGGTGGCGATGATCCTCTCGGGGCCGTGGCTCAGGGGCCAGATCGCGACCGAGGCGCCGAAGCTCAACTACAGCCTCGCCGCGATCCCCAAGGGCACGACCCAGGCGACCTACGGCGTCACCGACAGCATCATGATGTTCAAGACCTCGAAGGTGAAGAAGGAGGCCTGGCAGTTCCTCGAGGAGTTCGGCCTTCTCCGACAAGGGCCGCAAGGAGTTCACCCTCAAGGAGGGCTTCCTGCCGGTCCTCAAGTCGGTCGAGGAGGATCCGCACTTCGCGAACGACCCGCAGCTCAAGGCGTTCACGAGCATGCTGCCCTATGCCCACTTCGCGCCGCTGATCCCGAACTGGGAGCAGATGGCCGACACGACCGTGGCGGCGCTCCAGAAGATCTATCTCGGCCAGATGGAGCCGACGCCGGCTCTCGAGGCGGCCGCCCAGAAGATCGACGGCCTGATCCAGCAGTAGGCCTGCCCTGCCGGCCGCCCCGAAAGGGCGGCCGGCCCGGACCCCAGATCCGATCGCGAACGGGAGAGTCCGCTTGGACAGGCGTGTGGCACCCCTCCTGCTGATCGTTCCGAGCCTCCTCTTCGCCTTCTGGATCATCGGCTACCCGATCTGGGACGTGACCTGGACCTCGATCCACGCCGTCAACCGCTTCGGCCAGGTCAAGCAGTTCGTCGGGCTCGCCAACTACACCAAGCTCTTCGCCGACCCGATCTTCCAGGGCAGCTTCTGGCGCACGCTCGAATGGACCGCGGGCGTCGTCGCCGGCACGGTTCTGCTCTCCGTGCCGATAGCGCTGATGCTCAACGACGACTTCCATGGCCGTGGGCTGGCCCGGGTCGTCATCATGCTGCCCTGGGCCATCTCGCTCACCATGACCGCGGTGGTCTGGCGCTGGGCGCTCGATGCGCAGCACGGCATGCTGAATGCCACGCTCTTCCGCCTCGGCCTCTTGGGCCACCCCAAGGCCTGGCTGGCCACCGCCGAGATCGCCTTCCCGGTCGAGATCGCGATCGGCATCCTGGTCTCGATCCCCTTCACGACGACGATCTTCCTGGGCGGCCTCTCCTCGCTGCCGGGCGACATCTACGAGGCGGCCCGGATCGACGGAGCCACGGCCCTGCAGCGCTTCCGCTTCCTGACGCTGCCGCTGCTCAAGCCCTTCATCAACATCGCGCTGGTGCTGAACATCATCTACGTGTTCAACAGCTTCCCGATCATCTGGGTGCTGACCCAGGGCGATCCCGCGAACAGCACGGACATCCTGGTGACCTACCTCTACAAGCTCGCCTTCCGCTACGGGAAGATCGACGAGGCGGCCGCCATGTCGCTCGTCATGTTCGCCGTGCTGCTGGCCTTCACGATCGTCTATGCCTTCCTCGCGATGCGCGGCCGGGAGGTCGAGCAATGAAGCAAGACGCTCCTGCTATCATGATGTGAGCAAGCCATTCCAGCGGAGAGGGACCATGGCGCAGATCCTGGTGCGCGACCTCGATGAGCGCGTCGTCGCGCGATTGAAGGAGCGGGCGAAGGCGAGCCACCGCTCGCTGCAGGGCGAGGTGAGGGCCATCCTGGAGCGCGAGGCACGGCCCAGGAACGCCCGAGGAGATGACCATGCTCGAGAAATGGCGGACATGGCGAGCTGGGCAAGACTTCTCGGACAGCACGGAGATGATCGCGAGGACCGCGACAGCCGATGAGGCTCGTCGTGGAGCGAGCGTCGTCGGAGTCACACGGCGCGCTGACGGCTGATCGAGGCGCGTGGATCTCGCTGGCGCCCGACGAAGTCCTATGGCCTGGCCTCGAGGGAGGCGCTCGTGACGTGACGGCCGTTCCGGCCCGGTGTGCGACGTTCCGAGAGGAGGACCAGGAGCCTCGTCTACTGGCTGGCCCTGCTGCCGTTGATGATCGTCATCCTCTTTCCCTATGCGGTGATGCTCTCGACCGCCCTCAAGCCCAAGGACGAGATTTTTGCCTTTCCGCCGACCTGGCTGCCCTCGCGCCTGGCCTTCGACAATTTCGCCACGATGTGGACCACGGTCGGCTTCGGCACGGCGCTGAAGAACAGCCTCATCGTCGGCGTGGCCACGACCGTCCTCTGCCTCGTCATCGCGATCCCCGCCGCCTACGCCCTGGCGCGCACGAGCTTCCCCGGCAAGGGGCTCTACCGCCAGTTCCTGCTCGTCACCCAGATGCTCTCGCCGATCGTGCTCGTCATCGGCATCTTCCGCCTCATGGCGGCGATGGGGCTGATCGACCAGCTCGTGGCGCTGGTCCTGGCCTACAGCGCCTTCAACCTCGCCTTCGCCACCTGGATGCTGCAGTCCTATTTCTCGACGATCCCCAAGGAGCTCGAGGAGGCGGCCTGGATCGACGGCGCCTCGAAGCTGCAGTCGCTGCTGCGCATCTTCCTGCCCATGGCGACGCCGGCGCTGGCCGTCACCGCCATCCTCACCTTCATCTATTCCTGGAACGAGTTTGTTCTCGTTCTGACGCTGCTGCGCTCAGACGAGAAGCTGACGCTGACGATGAAAATCTTCACGCTCGTCGGTGGCGCCTACACGGTCGAATGGAACACCGTCATGGCGGCCACCCTCCTCGCCACCGTCCCCGTCGCCATCGTCTTCGCCACCCTCCAGCGCTACCTCGTCCGCGGCCTCGCGCTCGGTGCCGTGAAGTAGCCCCCTGCCGGATGGGCTCGAGCCTCGGCGCGGGGACCCCCCGGCCGGCGATGGGGACTGATCAGTCGACGCGGACCACGCGGCCGCGAAATGACTGCAGGGCCTGGTCCTCGAGATGCTTGCAGCCACAGGTGCCGTTCCGCCATCCGGACTTGCAGCCATCCTCGGCCACCGTGACGCGGCGGTCGCCCTCGTCGCTCAGGAGCAGGGCGCTGTGGCCGTCGGGGAGCGGCAGGACGGCCTCCGGCCCGAGGCCGTTGATGCGCGCGACCAGCCGGGCGGGAAGAATTGTCGCCGGCCCAACGGTAGAGGCGGAAGTCGTCGCCTGCCGACGAGGTGCCGCCGATGACGAGAAATGCGTCGAGCTTCGTCGACCAGGCCATGTCGCGAATGCCGAGCTCGTCGATGGAGAGCTTGACGGCCTTTCGGGGGACGACCTCCGCGCGCGCCGTCCCGACGCTGTCGAGCTTCTCGATCGGGATCAGCACGGCGTCGCCGTCATCGCTGCGCGGATTGCGCAGGCCGATCCAGGCGGAGCCGTCCGGCTTCGCCGCCAGCCCCTCGATGTTGAGGCCGCCCGCCTCGGCGGCCCGCGCCCGCGACCGATCGGCCTTGCCAATCGAATCGACGAGCCCGATTTTTTCGGAGCGGTCGGCATCGGCAAGGCTGTCGAGCAGACCACGATAGGCGGCCCCGACCATCCGTCCGTCGAGATCGGTGGCGACGATCACGCTCCGCGAGACCTCGACTTCGCCCTTGCTGTTGCGGCTGTGGGAGCCGATCCAATAGATGCGATCGCCGATGCGCGCGGCGCCTTCGAAGTCCGGCTCGGGACGTGCGGCCACGCCCGAGAGATCGCTGTGCCGAACGGGCTCTCCGCCGCCCCTGTCGTAGATCCGGATGGTGTTGTCCTCGTCATCGGCCACGGCGACGAGGCCATTGTCCAGAAGAGCCGCGGCCGACCCGTCGCAGGTGCGCTTGAACAGGAGGTCGTCGGCCAGTCCGGGCGCGGCATTCAACAGGACGAGGCTGGCGACGAGCATCGAGCTGCGCATCCGACACGCTCCGCGACTGAGCCTGCATGCACGAAGGCCACTGGATGGCACCCCGGGCTCGGATTGTCGATACCGCTCGACGGATCGTCGGCCGACCCGACGAGCTCGGGATCCTGCCGAGAGCACCATGCAAGTCGCGGGCGGCTCCCCGAAGCTCTCGACGAACCGTCTACGAAGGGCCGCCAAAAACGTCGTTCAGCTTCTTGCCGGGTGCTCCGCCGGCGAGGCCATCGAAGGAGCCCGCCTTCATCTGCTCGGCAGCGGCCAGCACCGCACCCCAGGCGACCCTGGCGAGCGCGCCGCCGATGCTGATCCGCCGCACACCGAGTTCGGCCAGCTCGGCGACGCTCATCCCGGCGCCCATCACCAGAACGTTGAGCGGCTTGGGCGCCACGGCCTTCACCAACGCCTGGATGTCGGCCTTCTCGCGCACGCCCGGCGCGTAGAGACAGTCCGCACCCGCCTCGGCGAAGGCGACGAGCCTGTCGATGGCCGGGCCGAGCGCGCTCGGGTCGCTCAGCAACCCCTCGGTGCGGGCCACGAGGACGACATCCTCGCCCGACTGGTCGATGGCCGCCCGGGCGGCGCGGATGCGCTCGACGGCGAGGCCCGCGTCGTACAGGCGGGACGGGGCCTCGATGGCCCGATCCTCGATGGAGAGTCCGGCCACGCCCGTCTCGATGGCGAGCCGGACACTGGCCGCGACGCCTTCGGGGTCGGACGCAAAGCCCGACTCGTAGTCGGCGTTCACCGGCAGGTCGACGGCGGCGCAGAGTGACGAAAGATGCGCCAGCACGTCGTCGCGCGTCACGCCGTAGTCGGGCCGGCCCGTCGCCATTGCCTTCGCCATTCTCCAACGCTACCTCGTCCGCGGGCTTGCGCTGGGCGCCGTGAAGTAGGACGCGTCCATCGCCCGAGCTGCGGGCTTGGAGTTGGTCGCTCACATGGCTCGCCGGAGCGCAGCAGCCGCGGCCGCCGCACGGCATCATCCTCGACATGGAGAGCTCCGAGAGCCGGACCCTCGGCGAGCAGGAAGGGTCGGTTTGGAACGGGCACTTCCGCTGCGCCTGCTACCGCCCGCTGCTCATCTTCCACCGGTTCGGTGATCTTGAGCGATGCGTGCTCCGGCCCGGCAAGGTCCGCAGCGCTGGCGATTGGCGCTCGGTGCTGGTGTCGGTGATCGCCCGCTACGCCGCGGGCGCTTTTCGCCGGGAGCTTGCGCCGGATCGAGCGCTAGCGAGGGCCGCCCGTTGCAGTGGCCTGACAGGAGCGAACCATGAGAGCCGCCGGAGCCGAGGGGAGAGCCATGCACCGAGGTCGACCGCCAGCACCAGAGTGGCCCGGGCTCGCCGGCGGGCCAGGGTCCAGCCACTCCTTTCGCCCAAGGTCCGCCGTCGGACATGCCCTCCCGTTGACCGGGAACCGGCCGAGGAGCAGGGTGTCGGGTGCCAACCGAGCCCAGCTTGGGGATACCGGGTGAGGCTGACAACTCGCCTATGGTGCTCACTGGAGCCCTCATAAGACAGGGAGGAGCCTTCGACATGAGAACACTGGCGGAATTTGCCAGGACAACCCTGATTGGCGGCCTGCTGGTCATCCTGCCGATCTATATTGCTGTCCTGTTGCTCGCCAAGACCGCTAAAGGGCTACTGGGGCTGCTGCAACCCGTAACGGAACGGGTTCCAGCGGCATTCGAGCTCCGCGAGATTGTGGCCATCGTCCTGCTGGTTTGTTTATGTTTCGTGATAGGCTTGATCGTGCGCACGGGCCCCGGTCTCCGCGCAAAGAATGCGTGCGAGCGGGCCGTGCTCGAGCGGCTCCCAGGCTATACATTCATGCGAGGACTGGCCAAGCGTCTGGCGGGGCAGAACGAAGAGGAAACGCTGCAGCCTGCCCTGGTGGAGATCGAGGAAGCTCTGGTGCCGGCCTTGATCGTCGAGGAGCTGGAGGACGGCTCCTACACTGTGCTTGTTCCCTCGGCGCCGACACCAATGGCGGGCAGCGTCTATATTCTGCCGCGCGACAGAGTGCACCCGGTCGACATATCCTTCGCCAAGGCAATCGGCGTGTTCTCGAAGTGGGGCACCGGGGCCGGTGAATTCGTAAAGGCCAGGCGGGACCGGGCAGTTGATCACCACGACACGAGGTCCCTTCCGCTCTAGATCGGCATAGTATGGATCATCCGGGCTTGCCCAGCCGGCCTCCGCGCAGGGCTGGCGAGACTGCGTGGTTCAAGGAGAACTACACCGTTCCGACAAAGAGCTGTGATCGCGAGCTCTTTGCTCGAGTTCCTGGGAGGCCCGTACTGGCGGCGCAAACGGTCCGCCGGGGACCGTGACGCCGAGGCGCGGGCCTGTGGCCTTTCGCAGGCTAGCCATCCAGCTCGGGGACTGTCAGAATTTCCGTGTGTGGGCCATGATGAGGGGAAGGAAGGAACCCACGTATGGCACGACGTCTCCTAAAAGGACCGCAGAGCGGTCGCGGCCGCCCTCAAGGAGATCTTGCAAGGCCAAGATGCCGACGCCGGCGCCGAGGCCCTGGAGGCCTTCGCCGCAGGCGAATGGGGCCTCAGATATCCCGCGATCGCCATGTCGTGGCGCCGGCACTGGCCGGCGGTGATCCCGTTCTTCGCCTTCCCAGTCGACGTCCGCCGAATCATCGACACCGCGAACGCCATCGAGGCCTTGAACGCCAATCTGCGCCGCGCCGTCAGGACGCGTGGCCACTTCCCGACCGATGACGGTGCGCTCAAGCTCCTGTTCCTGGTCTTGAACCTGGCCGAGCGGGAGTGGAGAATGCCACCCCGGGAATGGGCCATGGCCAAGGCGCAGCTCGCGATCCTCTTCGACGACCGCTTCGAGGCCAACTGAGCCACCAATGTTCAACCCATGGCCCACACACGGAAATTCTGACAATCCCTCCGGCTCGGCGACGACCCCGACGCCCTGGTCCGGGGCCTCCAGGAGCAGTTCCCGCGAGCCAAGCTGATCGGCGGCGACGCGGCCTTCGAGCGCCTGGTCGCCCGGGTCGTGGGCCTCGTCGAGAAGCCCGACGAGCGAACAAAACTGCCGCTCGACATCCGGGGCACCGCCTTCCAGCAGCGCGTCTGGCAGGCGCTCCGCGCCATCCCCGCCGGCGCCACCGCGAGCTACACCGAGATCGCCCGGCGCATCGGCTCGCCGAAAGCCGTCCGCGCCGTGGCCCGGGCGTGCGCGACGAACCGGCTGGCCGTGGCGATCCCCTGCCACCGCGTGGTGCGGCATGACGGGAAAGTGTCGGGCTATCGCTGGGGGGTGGAGAGGAAGCGGGCGCTGCTGGAGCGGGAGGCGGGGGTGTGAGGGGAGGCGGCTGTCTGTGCCGAGCCGGCTTCCGCCCGCTACGGGGTCGCCAAGGGGTCGACGCGGCTGCAGATCGTGGACGTGCTGCTGGGCCAGCGGGCGCATGTGCCGGCAGCCGACCAGACCGTGATCGTCTGGGAGCAGACCGGCCTCACGGCGAGCGATTTCTCACCCGCAGCGAGCGGCGCCTCCGAGGCGGCGGCCGCGCCCAGCATCGATACCCTGGTCGCCTCGGCGCCCCAAGACGTCACCGGCTGAGGCCGTCCCCCGACGGCTGGCTAACCCTGATGCGGTGGCCGATCCAGGCGAGGCGGGCGGGCTTCCGGATATCGAGGTGGAGCGGACCGCTCCGCCGCTGATCGGAGGCCCGCCTCTGGATAGCTGGTGCGGTAGACGGACCCGCTCGGGGCCGAGGGCTAAGAAAAGCCGCCGAAAATGTCGTTCAGCTTCTTGCCGGGTGCTCCGCCGGCGAGGCCATCGAAGGAGCCCGCCTTCATCTGCTCGGCAGCGGCCAGCACCGCGCCCCAGGCGACCCTGGCCAGCGTGCCGCCGATGCTGATCCGCCGCACACCGAGCTCGGCCAGCTCGGCGACGCTCATCCCGGCGCCCATCACCAGAACGTTGAGCGGCTTGGGCGCCACGGCCCTGACCATCGCCTGGATGTCGGCCTTCTCGCGCACGCCCGGCGCGTAGAGACAGTCCGCACCCGCCTCGGCGAAGGCGACGAGCCTGTCGATGGCCGGGCCGAGCGCGCTCGGGTCGCTCAGCAACCCCTCGGTGCGGGCCACGAGGACGACATCCTCGCCCGACTGGTCGATGGCCGCCCGGGCGGCGCGGATGCGCTCGACGGCGAGGCCCGCGTCGTACAGGCGGGACGGGGCCTCGATGGCCCGATCCTCGATGGAGAGTCCGGCCACGCCGGTCTCGATGGCGAGCCGGACATTGGCCGCGACGCCTTCGGGGTCGGACGCAAAGCCCGAACTCGTAGTCGGCGTTCACCGGCAGGTCGACGGCGGCGCAGAGTGACGAAAGATGCGCCAGCACGTCGTCGCGCGTCACGCCGTAGTCGGGCCGGCCCGTCGTCCAGGCATAGCCCGAGCTGGTCGAGGCGAGAGCCAAAAAGCCCAGATGCTGGAGCAGCCGCGCGCTGCCCACGTCCCAGGGATTGGGCAGCACGAAGCAGCCTTCCCGGTGCAGCGCCTGGAAGGCGGCACGCTTCTCGGCAACGGAACGGGTCATCGGCACCTCGCCTCGACGGTCATCAGCCTCTCGTCCCGACGGACGTCACTCGGCGGCCGCTCTCTCCCTCACGGGCAGCTTCCAGTTCGGCCGCACGAAATGGCAGGTGTAGCCGGTGGGATAGCGCTGGAGATAGTCCTGGTGCTCGGGCTCGGCCTCCCAGAAGTCCCCGACTGGAGCGACCTCGGTCACCACTTTGCCCGGCCACAGGCCCGAGGCGTCGACGTCGGCGATGGTGTCCAGGGCAACCCGCTTCTGCTCGTCGCTGGTGTAGAAGATCGCCGACCGATAGCTCGTCCCGCGATCATTGCCCTGGCGGTTCGGCGTGGTGGGATCGTGAATCTGAAGAAGAGCTCCAGCAGCCTGCGGAAGCTGATCCGCGAGGGATCGAAGATGATCTCGATCGCCTCGGCATGGGTGCCGTGGTTGCGGTAGGTGGCGTTCGGCACGTCGCCGCCCGAGTAGCCGACCCGCGTCGAGATCACGCCATCATAGCGGCGCATCAGGTCCTGCATGCCCCAGAAGCAGCCGCCGGCCAGAACCGCGCGTTCCTCGGTCATCGGACGTCCTCCACCTGGTCCAGATAGGCCCCGTAGCCCTGGGCCTCCATCTCGTCGCGGGGGATGAACCGCAGCGAGGCCGAATTGATGCAGTAGCGCAGCCCGCCCCGGTCCACGGGCCCGTCGGGAAAGACGTGCCCGAGATGGCTGTCGCCGTGCGTCGAGCGCACCTCGGTGCGGATCATGCCGTGCGAGCCGTCGCGCAGCTCGTTGACGTTGGCGGGCTCGATGGGCTTGGTGAAGCTCGGCCAGCCGCACCCCGACTCGAACTTGTCGGACGAGGCGAACAGCGGCTCGCCCGACACGATGTCGACATAGATGCCCGGCTCCTTGTTGTAGAGCAGCTCGCCGGTGCCGGGGCGCTCGGTGCCGCTCTGCTGGGTCACGCGATACTGCTCCGGAGAGAGCTTCGCGATGACGTCGGGATCCTTTTTGTACGCTTGCATCATCCTCTCCTGCACGCCGACCGGCCTTCGACGAGAGATGCGAAGACGGCCGGCTCGCTCTCAGCCCAGATGGGAGCACCACGCGCCGAGACAATGCCGGGCGCGTGCACAGTCCCGAGAGCGGCCGGTGCCAGAAGCCCCGTCAGGCCGGCTCGATCGTCACGGCCAGCACCTCGTGGTCCGAGATCGCGACACCCTCCGCATCGACGGCGGGGAGGATCGCCGGGTCGGAGCAGCGAAGCCCGCGGCTGAAGAGCCAGTCGATCTTGCCGAAGGGCGGCTGCGGCGTGCCGTCGGGCCGCGTGCGCTGCGTCGGCGCCAGCGCCACATTGCAGCCCCTCCAGTCGTACCCCCGCTCCTCCAACGAGGAAAACATGGGCTCGTAGCGCACCGGGTCGACGAGGCGGTGCGGGTCGGCGGCCAGCGCCTCCTCGAGCCGGCCCAGGCGCTCCGGCTTCGTGACGTCGAAGGTGTTGGTGTTGAAGTCGCCGCCGACGAGCACGGGCCGGCCCGGGGCGCAGGCGTCGATCGCGTCGAGGAGCACGCGCGTCTGCTCCAGGCGGTCGTCGGGATTCGGTATGACTCTCGTAGTGCACCGCGACGAGGAGCACCGCGCTTCCCATCACCGGAAGCTCGGCCAAGACGGCGATGCGGCCGCCGATGCGGCGCTCGTCGAGCTGTCCGTCGAACCATCGGCCGCTCGTTTCCAGCCTGACCAGTCCCGGGCGGAGCAGGGGTCGCGGGGAGAGAATGCCCCCGCCATGCAGGCCGTGCTCGTTCGTCTCCCCGGCATGCCACGCGCGCTCGCGCGCATCGCCCTGGCCCAGCTCCACGAACTCGACGCCGAAGACGTAGCCAGCGTCGACGGCCCGGGCGAGATCCCGAAGCGTATGGCGGTTCCCGGAGCGCGCCATGCCGAGATCGACCTCGGCCAGCAGCAGCGCATCCGCCCCGAGGCTGCGGACGAGCCGTGCCGACGGCCCAGCATATTTGAGCCGCTCGGCGTTCCAGAAGGCGATGCGCGCCGGCCGCGCCAGCGGCTCCGCCGGAGCCGGTGCTGAAAGAGCCTCGATCGCATGGAGCGCGGGCAGGGAGGCCAGCGCCTCGGCATGCTGCTCCGGGCCAGCGGCAGGCTCGAAAGCTCGGCCCGCAGCGCCGCCGACGGCGCCTCGATCTTATCGACCACTGCCGAGATCAGCACGCCAGCAGCTCCTCGAGCATCGGGCCTATGGCCTCCGGGTCGTTGGTCGTGATCTGGTCGCAGCCGACGTCCAGGAGCGCCTTTAGCGTCTCCCTGACGCCGGGCGTGGTCGAGGTCGAGCGTCCAGGCATCGACCTCGGCACCCTGGCGCCTCACGAGCGCCACGAGATCCACGCCGCCGCGCAGCGCCGCCAGCACGAGGCGCACCTCGAGATAGTAGATGGCGGCACCGGGCGCCGTCTCGAGCGTGGCCTCGGCGATGGCGCGGAAGCCCGCCGCGTCGTCGGGCAGACCGCCGCGATAGAGCCCGAGCGGGTCGAACCCGAAAGTCAGCCCCGGCGTCGCGCGCACAAGGCGCTGCACGGGCTCCCACTCGGTCCCGCTGACGATGAAGCGCCCGGCCTCGTCGCCGAGCAGTGCTGCGAGGCGCGCCACCTCCGCATCGCTCAGCCGGTCGCCCGGCTCCTTCAGGTCGATCTGGACGCGCCCGCCGCCATCGCCCGGCACGGCCCGCACCGCTTCCACCACCTCATCGAAAAAAAGCGGCGGCTCGCTCAGCGGCTCGCCCGCATTGCCGCGCTGCCGGAGCTTCTCAATGTTGGCGCGCGTCGCCTCCCGCACCGGCCCACGGCCCGTCGTCTCGCGATCGAGCGTCTGGTCGTGGATGCAGAGAAAATCGCCGTCCGCCGTCACCACCAGGTCGATCTCGATCGCGGCGCCGGCCTCGAGCCCCGGCCGGAGATTGGGGCGCGCGAAGGGCGGATCGCCGGCCCAGCGCCTGAGCCTGTGCCACTTCAGCCGAGGTTTTTTCCTCGTCGTCGTCACGGCGCCTCCGCCAGCGCCACCTGCTCCAGCCGCCGCCCGCTCGCCTTGTCGAACAGCAGCGCCGACGACAAGGAGAAAGAGAGCTGGTCGCCGAGCCTGAAGCCGGGTGTGGCGCCCGCCGCCAGCGCCCGCAGCAGGCCGAACGGCGTCTCGAGGACATAGAGCGTCTCGCGACCGAGGGGCTCGATCTCCTCGACCCGGCCGGGGAGGGGGCCCTCACCGAGGCGGACCGTCTCCGGCCGGAGACCGAGCACGATCGGGCCGTCCCTGGCCGGACCGGCGAGTGGCAGGCTCGTCTGGTCGATGCGCACCTGGCCGCCGCCGACCGCGCCGTCGATCAGGTTGATGGGCGGCGAGCCGATGAAGCTCGCGACGAAGAGGCTGTTCGGGCGATGATAGAGGTCGTCGGCCTGGCCCACCTGCTCGATGCGGCCGCGGCTCATGCAGACGATGCGGTCGGCCATCGTCGTCGCCTCGGTCTGGTCGTGGGTCACGAGGATGGTCGTGACGGCGAGGCGCCGCTGCAGGCGGCGGATCTCCGAGCGCATGGTGAGCCGGAGGCTCGCGTCCAGGTTCGAGAGCGGCTCGTCGAGCAGGAGGAGCTGGGGCTCCTTGACCAGGGCCCGGGCGAGCGCCACCCGCTGCTGCTGGCCGCCGGACAGCTCGGAGGGCTTCCGGTCCAGAAGCTCACGGATCCGGACCAGCTCGGCCGTCTCCTCGGCCCGCCGCCGCGCCTCGGCTTTGGGCACGCCCTTGAAGCGCAGCGGGAACATGACGTTCTCGCGCGCGGTCATGTGCGGGTAGAGCGCGTAGGACTGGAAGACGATGCCGATGTTTCGGTCCTTGGCCTCGACGTCGTTGACGACGGCGTCGTCGAAGCGGATCTCGCCGCCCGAGGGCGCGTAGATGCCGGCCAGCATGAAGAGCGTCGTCGACTTGCCGCAACCCGACGGCCCGAGGATGGCGACGATCTCGCCGTCGCCGATGGCGAGATCCGTCGGCTCGACCGCGACCACGTCGCCCCAGCGTTTCGCCAGCCCCTTGAGCTCGACGCGTGCCATGGATCAGGGCTCCCGCATCGGGCTCAACCTTTGATGCCGCCGACGGTCATCTGGGTCAGGTATTTCTGGGTGGCGATATAGAGAACCAGAGCCGGCAGCAGGTACATCAGGCCGACGGCGGTGACGATGCCGTAGTCCACCCCCATGATGTCCTGCGAGACCCAGAAGAGATAAAGACTCATGACCCAGTTGTTCTTGCCGATCAGGAGGGTGCGGACGAAGACATAGTCCTCCCAGCCGCGGAGGAAGGCGAAGATGCCGACGGCCAGCATGCCGAAGCGGACCTGCGGCAGCACGATGAGGACAAAAACCTGGCGGCGCGAGGCGCCGTCGGTCATGGCGCTCATCTCGATGTCCCAGGGCACCCCGTCGAAGAAGCCCTTCATGATGAAGATCGCGAAGGGCAGCTCGAGCGTGGCGACGACGAGGATCACGCCGACCAGCGTGTCGAGCAGCCCGGTCCAGTACATCAGAAGAAAGATCGGGATGACGAGGGTCATCGCCGGGAACGAGTAGAGCACGAGCAGGCTTTTCAGGAGGCCGGCCCGGCCGGCGAAGGCGAAGCGCGACAGGTAGTAGCCGGCGAGGGTCGCCACCAGGACGACGATGGCCATCACCGAGACGGCCAGGACGAGCGAGTTGCCGAAGGCATTCCAGACGTTGGGGAACTGCAGCCCGGCGCCGCTCGGGCGCTCCTTGAGCGTGTCGCTGAACGCCGGATTCCAGAGGAATCGCCAATTGTCGAGGTGCAGGCTGGGCCCGATCCAGATCGCGAGCGCCGCCACGGCAGCCGCGAGGAGGGCGAGCCGCGCGCGGCGTCGTATCGCCCGGTCGGCGCAGACCGGCCCGAGCAGGGCCCAGAGGAGCACTGCCGGCGCCACCACGGCGAGCGTGCGCCAGAGAACAACGGTGTCCGTTCCGCCGCGGGCCGAGAAGGCGAGCGTGACGAGCCAGAAATAGGGGATGATGACGGGCAGCGAGGCGAGGGTGAGGAAGCCGTAGAGAAAGCCGGTGCCCCACTGCTGCCGGCGGCGGCTCCGCTGGACGATGCGGGCCCAGTCCTCCGTCCGAAGCGCTGTCGCGGCCGTCACTGGACCTCGATCCGCGGCCGCTGGAGGAGCGAGCGCATGTCCATGAAGCGCCACAGCGCCAGGGAGGAGACGATGCCGATCAGGACGAGCCCGAGGGCCAGGGCGGCGCCGTAGGCATACTCCCCGTTCCCGAAGGCGCGCTTGTAGACATAGAGGGCATAGACGGTGGTGTCGTAGAACGGGCCGCCGTCGGTGACGAGCCAGATATATTCGAAGCTCACCAGGAGGGCGAGCGTCTGGAACACCGTGATGAAGGACAGCGGCCAGCGGATCGCGGGCAGCACGACGTGGCGGATGACGGAAAGGCCGCCGGCGCCGTCGACCCGGGCCGCGTGGAAGAGATGCTCGGGAATTGCCCGGATGGCGCTGGTCAGGATGATCATGCCGAGCGAGGCGCCGATGAAGCCGTTGAGGACGATGATCAGCACCAGCGGTGCCTGGTTCATGAGGTCCAGGCGGGGCAGGCCGACCAGGCCCAGGAACTGGTTGATCAGGCCCGACGGCGTCGGCGAGATCGCCCATTTCCAGAGCAGCGCATAGACGACGGAGGGGCTCATCCGCGGCAGGAGCCAGATCGCCCTGAAGAACGCCCCGCCCTTGGGCGGCAGGGAGGTCGTGGTCACGGCCAGGACCAGCGCGAAGCCGGTGTTGAAGATGAGCAGCGTGCCGACGACGTAGATCAGCGTCGTGGCCAGCACGTGCCCGAGCAGGCGGTCGCCGGTCAGCATCCGCTCGAAATTGTGGAGCGTCAGGCCCGTGACCTTGAGATTCCGGCCCATGTCGGTGAAGGCGAGGCCGATGTTCAGAAGGACGGGCAGCAGGAAGAAGAGCGCCAGCAGCAGCACCGCCGGCCCCAGGAAGATCGCCATGTTGGCACGGCGGCGGCGACGCGCGCTCAGGGCGAGATCGGTCATCCCGGCGGTCGCCCCGGAGCGGCTGGCGCTCCGGGGCAGAGACCAGGCTCACTCGACGATCTCGAGCTGGTCGCCGATCTCGCTCTGCAGCTCGTCCTGGAGGAACGCGACGGCGTCCTCCGGCGACAGCCGCCCGGTCTCGACGCCCTGGAGCGCCTTGAAGAGGACCGCGTTGTACTTGGCGAAGTCCGGGTGGCTGGGCATGAAGCTCGTGTCGGGCAGCATGTCCGAGGCCATCGCCAGCGGCCAGACGCTTCTTGTAGTCCGGCATGGCCTTGGCGCCGTTCAGCACCGAGAGGTGATAGCTGCCGACGGCGTGCGCCACATTGTAGTAGGGCAGCGTCGCGATCGCCACGAGCTGGGCGGCGAGGTCGGCGTGCGGCGACTTGGGGTTCACGACGTAGACGACCGGATGGGAGAGGTTGGTGGGCTTGCCGCCCTTCTCGCCCGCGGGCATCGGGATCCAGCCGATCTTGTGGAAATAGCCCTCCTCGTCGGTCGGCCAGGTGGCGCCGTTATGGTCGCCGAGCTGCCAGCTCATCGTCCAGATGCCGTGATGGTAGGCGAAGGCCCGGCCCTGCTTGAACGCGTTCTGGATGTCGTCCCAGGACATCGCCGTGTTGTCGGGCGGCGTCGCTTTGTTGCGGGCCATCCAGTTGAACCACTCGAGCGCCTTCTCCATCGGCTTGACCTGGAGGAGCAGCTTGCCAGTCTTGGGGTCCTGCCACTGGACGCCGAAGGCGGCGAAGGACATCAGATAGTCGGGCCCGACATTGGGGCGGTGGAGCTGGCCGAGCTTGGCCCCACCCTTGTCGACCACCTCCTTCACGAGCTTGCCCCAATCCGCGGCCGTGATCTCGCCGCTGGCGACCTTGGCGGGAATGCTGTCGATGAACTCCTCGGACTTGCCGATCTTCCGGAGCATGTCCTTGTCGTAGAAGATCATGCGGATCTCGGTGTCCTGCGGGATCGCGTAGATCTTCCCTTGATACTTCGTCGCGTTCCACAGTACCGGGACGACGTCGCCGAAGGCCCATTGGTTGTCGGCGACGACCTTGTCCAGATCCATCGCATAGCCGTTGCGGGCGAACTCGCCGATCCACTCGTGCGCGGCCACATAGAGGTCGGGGCCCTTGTTCACCGCGAACGCCTTGAGGAGCGTCAACGCGTCGGTGTCGAACCCGTCGGCATTGTCCTCGTAGACGTCGACCTTGACCCGCGTGTCGGAGCCGGACGCCGCCAGCATCTCGTTGAGCTGCTTGCCGGCGGCGACGATGTTGCCGCTCCTGAGCGGGCCGGACCTGTCGGCCCAGGTCCACATCTTGATCGTGACCTCCTCCGCCCGCGACGGCGCGACGGATGCGCCAAGCGCAGAAGACCCAGAGCGGCAGCCGCCGCCAGGCCGGTGAAGCGCCTCATCTTCTTGTCTCCCGTTCCTCGGGCACGGACCCGGCTCGCCCGGCCGGCGCGCCCGATCGGCCTCCCACGTTATCGACAGCGTCGTGGCAATCTGATGGCAGACGGCCGTTGCGCGTCAACGCGTGTCACGAAACAGTCACGGAACGGTCACAGAGCATCGGACGCTCCCGCCGAGCCTTGGGGCGGTCGCAGCTCGTGCGTGATGTGATCATGGTCATAGCGAGCGCTTCGCAAGCTCGGCTAACTCGAGGAAGCGAGCTCCGGCGGCGGCTCCCGTCGCTTCGATCCAGTGCGGCCGACAGCTGCGGTGGACGGCAACAGTACGGAGGATCATGGTCGATGCCCATGAAGCATCTCGCGACACCGGCTCCGATCTACGGGCACGGTCAGCGGCGGCGACCGTGCCCGACATGTCGAGGCACATCATCCAGTTCGATTTCGGCCGACGCCTCGACATACGGACCCCACTCGCTGGCGGCACCCGAGGTGATGGAGGCCGTCGCACGCAGCACCATTCCCTGGCCGCGGCGGCAGGCGCCTGATCCCCGCGCCGCTGCCATCACCGCCCGAGCCCAACGCGCCGCTCCCGCAGATGGACTATGTCGTGGTCACCTGGACCGTGGAGGAGGCGAAGTGCCTGGCCGACACCCTGACGCCAGGGCACGCCAGCAAGGCCGACTGGTATCCTTACGCTCATCGGTTCACTGACGGACTACCTGCCGCTCATACGCAACGGAGCGCCGGCTCGATCGAGCCTGCGTCTGGGAAGCTGGTTTCCGACCACGATCGCGGGAAAGCGCGTGGCCTGCTTCAAGTCCGAGCTGCACATGAGCCAGGACGGCGAAAGCTGCCGATCGCCATGCTGTGGAAGCAGATCATCGAGGAGACGAAGCCGAAGCTCATCATCACGACGGGAACGGCGGGCGGCATAGGCCCGACCATGCAGTTAGGCGACGTGGTGGTCGGCGCCAATGTCCGCTTCGACTGCCTGAGGAATTTCAAGTCCCGGCCCTTCGCCAGCGAGGTCTATGCCTGCTCCCCGCTGCTTACCAGAAGCCTTCCGGCTCGCCGCCCGTCTCTTCGAGGCCAATCTTCGCCCACCTGCCCGCCGCGGCGCGCGCGCCGCGCATCAGTCATGTGTGCGAGCGCCGATGTGCCGTGCCCGACATCGTGACGACGGATTTCTTCGCCTTCGACGACAGCGCCGATACGTTCGGCTTGCAGGGTCGAGGTGCTGCCGTCGAAATGGGCGATGCGGTGCTCGGGATGGTCGTCGGGCAGCTCGGGGCGGCCGCTCCCGAAGTGGGCGGCGGTGCGCAACGCCTCGGACCCCCAGATCGGCTCGTCGGGCCTGACTGAGAAGGAAGAAGCGACCAAGGCCGCGCAGATCTACGAGCGCTATGGCTATTGGACGACGATCCCCAGCGCGATCACCTGCTGGGCGCTGATCGTCGACAACGGATTAGATGTGAACAGGCAAATAGGGGTACTTCAACAGCTCGGTAAGCCTGATATGAAATCTGCGAAGAACTCAGGAGGCCGGGGCTGGCGAGCGCGGTCCGCCGGGCGAAGCGCAATCATAAACCGATGGACGCCCCGCGCTGCGTGTCGCGCTCGTCCAGGACGGTCCGTTTGTGCATCAGAAGGTGGCCCGGCCGCACCCCACGGCTTCCAGGAGGCGAAAAAATGAGCGTCTACGAGCGGCTCGGCGTCCGGCCGATCGTCAATGCCAAGGGCCCGGCCACGCGCCTCTCCGGAGGGCTGATGCGGCCCGAGGTGGCCGCCGCCATGGCCGAGGCGACCTCTCTTTGTGTCGATGTCCTCGAGCTGCAGGCCCGCGCCTCGGCGATCATCGCGCACCACACGGGCGCCGAGGCGGGGCTCGTCACCAACGGGGCCGCGGCCGGCCTTCTGCTCGGCACCGCAGCCTGCATCACCGGCCTCGATCCCGCCGCCATGGCGCGCCTGCCCGACCTCCGGGGCCTGAAGGACGAGGTCGTCATGGTCCGCAGCCAGCGCAACCAGTACGACCACGCCATCCGCGCCACCGGCGCCCGCATCGTCGAGGTCGGCCTGCCCGACCGCTATGCCGGTGCGGGAGTGCGCGACGCCGAGCCCTGGGAGATCGAGGAAGCCATCGGCGAGCGCACGGCCGCCGTCCACTATGTGGCCGACGCGGCCAGCCTGCCGGCGCTCGTGGCCGTGGTCGAGGTGGCCCACGCCCGCAACGTGCCCGTCGTCGTCGACGCCGCGGCCCAGCTCCCCCCGCCACCAACCTTTTGTCTTTATCGCCGCCGGGGCCGACCTCGTCGCCTTCAGCGGCGGCAAGGCCATCGGCGGCCCACAGGCGAGCGGCATCCTCTGCGGCCGTCGCGACCTGATCGCCGCGGCGGCGCTCCAGATGCTCGACATGGACTATCCCGAGGCCGCCTTCCGCCCGCCCCAAGCCTTCATAGACAGGGCTCTCTGAAAGGGCTTCCGCCGCACGGCATCGGCCGCAGCGCCAAGGTCGGCAAGGAGCAGGTCGTGGGCCTGCTGACCGCCCTGGAGCTCTTCGTCGCGGAAGGTGACGAGGTGCGGAAGGATCGCTGGCTTGCCTTGCTCGAGGAGGTGCGCAGCACCGTCGGGGATCTCCCCGGCCTCGGCCTGACCCTGCGAGCGGCCGACCCGATACCGACGCTCATGCTCGAGATCGACCCGGCCCGCATGGCGGCCGCGGAACTCTACTGCCAGCTGGTGACGGGCGAGCCTGCCATCCATCTGGATCCGGTCGACCTCGCGGCCGGCCGCCTGCACGTCAACCCGACCTGCATGCGCCCGGACGACGTCCCCATCCTGGCGGCGTCTGCGCGAGAGCCTCGTTGATCGATCGGGCCCAACGGCCGCCCGGTCCCGAGTGGCCGCGCCTTTCTCCTTGCGCTGCCCGAGCGGGCTGTGCTGGTGTTCGGCTCAAGACGGAGGACGGGACGACGTCGTCTGGTCCGCACAAATGGAGTGGGAGAGCATGACCGACAAAACCTTGAGGGAGGCGGCCTCAGCCGTCGGGCGCTGGTCGGCGCCGGTGCCGCGGTCGGCACGATCGCCGGAGCTGCGGCCTCGCTGCTGCTGCCGTCGAAGGCCCAGGCCCAGCTCGTCGACGTCTCGAAGAGCAAGCTGCATCAGGTTCTCGACCGCGGCCATCTGATCGTCGGCACGGGCTCGACCAATCCGCCCTGGCACTTCGAGGACGACAACGGCAAGCTCGTCGGCATGGACATCGACCTCGCCCATCTATCGCCAAGAACCTGTTCGACGATCCCGAGAAGGTCGAGTTCGTTCTGCAGGGCTCCGATGCGCGCATTCCCAGCCTCATCACCGACAAGGTCGACGTGATCTGCCAGTGGATGACGGTCACGCCCGGTCGCGCCCAGCAGGTCGAGTTCACCGATCCCCTACTACCGCGAGGGCATCGGCCTGCTGATGATGGCCGACAACGGCAAGTACAAGACGTTCGATCAGCTTCTCGCGGCCGGCTCCGGCGTCACGGTGGGTGCCATGCAGAACGTCTTCATCGAGGACTGGATCCACGCCGCGCTGCCGAAGGCCAAGGTCGACCAGTTCGATAGCCCCGATTCGACGCTCCAGGCGCTGAACGCCGGCCGCATCGACGCCTATCAGGCGGACCAGTCGGCGATGCGCTGGCTGATGGCCCAGACTCCCGGCCGCTACCTTGATGCCGGCTATGGCTGGATGCCCAACTCCTACGCCTCGGCCGTGAAGCCCGGCGACCAGGTCTGGCTGCAACTGGGTCAACACGGTCTACAAGGAAGGGATGATGGGGGTCGATTTCGACACCTTCAAAGCCTCCTACAAGAAATGGTTCGGCATCGACCTGGCGACGCCGAAGGTGGGCTTCCCGGCCGAGTTCGCCTGAGCTGACAGCGGGGCGGCGGCCGACGCCGCCCTCTCTGGAGCGCGGGCCCTTGATCCAGTATCAGTTCAACTGGTCGGTCATCTGGCGCAATGCCGACAAGCTGATCGAGGGCCTGCTCCTGGGCCTCGGCCTCGCGGTCGTCTCCCTGATCATCGGCTCGCTGCTCGGGCTGCTCCTGGCCTACGGGCGCACCTCGAGGATCGGCTGGCTCGACTGGCTCGTCTGGGGCTATGTCGAGCTGATGCGCTGCACGCCGCTGCTGCTGGTCATCTTCTTCGTCTATTTTGGTCTTCCCGAGCTCGGCATCCGCTCCTTCGACAAGTACCAGTCCTTCATCCTGACGCTCTCGATCTATTCCGCGGCCTACATGTGCGAGGTATTCCGCGCCGGGCTCGCCTCGATCCCTCCCAGTATCAGGACGCCGCCAGGGCCATCGGCCTAAGGCCGGTCCAGCGCCAGCTCTGGGTCGTCCTGCCGGTGATGTTTCGCATCACGCTGCCCTCGATCAGCAACAACCTCATCTCGCTCTTCAAGGACACCTCGCTCGCCGCCGCTATCGCCGTGCCCGAGCTCACCTTCACGGCCCGGCAGATCAACGCCAACACCTTCCGCGTCATGGAAGCCTGGCTCACCGCGAGCGGCCTTTATCTCGTGACCTGCTACGCCATCGCGCTGACGCTTCGGGCCGTCGAGCGCCGCTACACGTCGATCCGCTAGGTCGGGCGGCAGGACCATGGCCCGACACACCTTCTGGACTGAGATCTGGACCGCGCGCTACTCGCTGCTCGAAGGCCTGTGGACCACCACCGAGATCTCCGTCATCGTCATCATCATCGGCGGCGTCCTGGGCGTGCTGGGCGGTTTCGCTCTCGTCTATGGCTGGCGCCCGCTCCGCTGGGCGATGCGCGGCTATGTCGACATCATGCGCGGCATCCCGGTGCTGGTGCTGATCCTCTTCTGGTACTACGGGCTGGCATTCTTCAAGATCAACATCTCGTCCTTTTGGGCCGGCGTCATCGCCCTTGCGGGCTTCTGCACCGCGCACATGGCGGAGACCATGCGCGGCGCCATCGGATCGCTGCCGCAGGGGCAGACCGAGGCCGCCAAGGCGATCGGGCTCCATTTCCGCCAGCGGCTGCGCTACGTCATCTTGCCGCTGGCGCTGCGCCGCATCCTGCCGCCCTCGATCAACACCGCGGTCGAGATGGTCAAGGCGACGACGCTGCTCTCGATCATCGGCGTCGTCGAGCTGCTGCTCGCCACCCAGCAGGCGGTCGCCCGGAACTACATGATCATCCAGTTTTATCTCGCGGCGACCTTCGTCTACTTCATCCTCAACTTCACCATCGCCCAGCTCGGGTCACGGCTCGAGCGCCGCTTCGCCCATTTCAGATACTGAGGCCCATGCCCGAGCCGCTCCTCCACGCCAGCAACATCCACAAGCGCTTCGGCGAGCACCGAGGTCCTCAAGGGCATCGACATGGACGTCGAGCAGGGCGAGGTGGTGGCCCTCATCGGCGCCTCGGGCTCGGGCAAGACCACCTTCCTGCGCTGCGTCAACCTGCTCGAGGAGTATCGAGGAGGGCGAGATCGACGTCGACGGCGAGCCGATCGGCTACCGCATGGTCGGCGACGCGCGTCGTCGCCTGCAGCGAGCGCGCGGTCTCGGCCCAGCGCGCCACGATCGGCATGGTCTTCCAGCAGTTCAACCTCTTCCCGCACATGACCGCGCTCGAGAACGTCATGCTCGGCCTCGCCAAGGTGCAGCGGCAAGGACAAGGCCGAGGCGCAAGGCGATCGCCGAGCGCTGGCTCGACCGCGTGGGCCTGGCGACAAGCGCCGGACAGCACTACCCGACCAGCTCTCGGGCGGCCAGCAGCAGCGGGTCGCCATCGCCCGCGCCGTCGCCATGGAGCCCAAGCTCATGCTGTTCGACGAGGTCACCTCGGCCCTCGACCCCGAGCTGGTGGGCGAGGTGCTCGGCGTCATGCAGCGACCTGGCCGAAGAGCGGCATGACCATGCTCGTCGTCACCCACGAGATGGCTCTTCGCTCGCGAGGTCGGCCGACCGCGTCGTCTTCATGGACCAGGGCCGCATCGCCCAGCAGGGCCCGCCTGAGGAGCTTTTCAAGAACGTCGAATCCGAGCGCCTGAAAGCCTTCCTCGGCCGCTTCCACGGCGTCTTCGCCTGACGTGGTTTTTTCATCGGCTCCGGCTGGTGTACCCTTCCGACAAAAGAGGAGGCAGCCGATGCGCCGTGACATCACGTTCGACGCCGAGGGTGCCACGCTCCGCGGCTGGCTCTATCTGCCGGAGGATGCCGCCGCGCCGTCGCCCGTCGTCGTGATGGCGCACGGCTTCACGGCCGTGAAGGAGCAGTATCTCGACCGCTACGCCGAGGTTTTTGCCGCCGCCGGCCTCGCAGCGCTCGTCTTCGACAATCGCAACTTCGGCGCCAGCGACGGTCTGCCCCGCCAGGAGATCGACCCGGTCCAGCAGGTGCGGGATACCGCCATGCCATCACGTTCGCGCGGACGCTGCCCGAGCTCGATCGCAACAGCGTCGGCGCCTGGGGCAGCAGCTACAGCGGCGGCCATGTTCTCGACGCTGGCCTCGATCGACCGGCGTTGCGCTGCGTGGCGGCCCAAGTGCCGACGATCTCCGGCTCGGCCGCGTCGATTCGCGCGGCCGCGCCCCGACCTCGTGCCGGCCCTGCTCGCCGCCTTCGACGCCGACCGCGATGCCCGCTTCGCCGGAGCGCCGCCCAAAACCCATCCCGTCGTGGCCGACGACCCCACCAATCCCTGCGCCCTGCCGGGCGCCGGCTGCTGCGCCTTTTTCACCGCGCACGCGGGACATGGCCCCGTCATGGCGCAACGAGGTTACCCTCCAAAGCGGCGAGATGGCGCGCGCGTACGATCCCGGCGCCGGCATCGCGCGCAATCAGCCCGACGCCGCTCTTGATGGTGGTGGCGACGCAGGACACGCTCTCGCCTACCGACCTGGCCCTCGACGCCTACAACCGCGCCCTCGAGCCGAAAAAGCTCGTCCTGGTCCCCGGCGGTCACTTCGAGCCCTACACTGGCCAGGGCTTCGCGATCTCGAGCGGGGCCGCCCGCGACTGGCTCGTCCGCCACTCGTATGAGGGGTGCCGAGCACGGCAGGAGGCTGATGGGCGAAAGACTTTTTCTACTTCGCCTACGGCTCGAACATGCTGACCGAGCGCCTCCGGCGACGCTGCCCGAGCGCCCGGCTGCTGGGACGGCCTCGGCGCCGGGGTTCTCCATCCGTTTCGTCAAGCGCGGCGCCGACGGCTCGGGCAAGGCGACGCTCGTGAGCCTCGGCGCGGATGAGCCCCTGGTCGCACGGCGTGCTCTTCGAGATCGCCCGCCACGACCTCCCGAGCCTCGATCGCGCCGAGGGCAACCTCTATCCGTCGCGACGAAGCTTTTGCAGTCGGTCATTGCAGCCTATGGACGGCAGCGCCGTGTCGTGAGCACCTACTGCGCCCTGCCGGAGGCCTGCGACGCCAGCCTTTTGCCGTTCGACTGGTACCTCGCACTCACGCTGGCCGGCGCCCAGCCAACACCCGCTTCCCGCTCCGTACATCCGTTGGCTCTCCCGGCAGCAGGTGACAACAGACCCCGACCCGAGCCGTCCGGCGGGCCGCGCTCGAGGTGCTCCGCGCCGCGGGGCTCGACGATCTGGCAGCGCAACTCGTGTGAGCGCGCCCACCGCGCCTTCCCTCAGCGCCAGCCTTGCACGATCTCGTAGGGATGGGTGTGGATTTCTATCAGCGTGCCCCAGGGGTCCTGGCAATAGGCCATCCGCAGGTCGTGCGGCGGCCGGTCGTCCCACACCTTGGAGAGCTGCCGCCCGCCGGTTTCGACGATCCGGGCCACGAGCCCCTCGATGTCCGGGTCCGTGACACAAAAATGAAACGTGCCGCTCTTCCAGAACTCGACGTCCTCCGCACGCCGCTCGAAGGGCGGATCGATCGGCTGGAAAAGCTCGAGCCCGCACCCGCCGCCGGTGGACAGGTGGGCGATCTTCAGGCGGCGGAACCTCGGCCCCAGCACGTCGCGCACCTGCCCGCGAACGTCGGCCTCGAGGGACAGCTCTACCGGGCCGGTGAAAACCCGATACCCGAGCACGTCCCTGTACCAGTCGATGGCAGCCTCGATATCGCCGACGCCGATGGCGACGTGGTGAAGCGGGCGCGGCGTGGTGGCACCCATGCCAGTCAGTCGCCTCCTCTGGTCAGCATCTTTGTCCCGCACACTGTGCCCCGCCGAAGCCGCGATGACCAGCGGAACAAGCGGGCATGCCCCTGGCCGCCATCGCTGCGCTTTTCCTCTGTTGATTTCGTTCCCTGAGGCCAAGTCCGGCGACACTTTGCGGCGCGGGCGAGCTTTGGCCTCGCCCACCCGCTCCCTCTCCAATGCTTGTGGCTACTGCGCGCTCGCCGACTTCTCGGCCTTCTGTAGCGACTGGGCCATCTCGAGATGCTTCTCGAGGGTCGGAAGCTGTTCCTTGGCCATGGCGCTGGCCTTGCCGTCGCTTGGCGGCGGCTTCCTCCTTGAAGGCCTGGATGGTCTTCTCGATGATCCTCGACCATCGCCTCGACGAACGCGCGATCGAACTCCTGCCCGGACATCGCCGCGAGTTTCTTGTACTCCTCCTGCGCCTCGGCGGTCGGCTGGGTCGGCGGCTTGACTTTGAGCTCCTGGCCACGGCGACGGCCTCGGACTTGGCCTTGGTGTGGTCCTTCACCAGTTCGCGCCGAACTTCCGCACACCGGAGCTGGCACCGTCCTTCTCGGCCAGCTGGCCGGCCTTGATCTCCGCGATGTCTCCCTGGATGGCCATGTCGACGAAGCTCTTGGAGCTGTCGGCCGCCACCGCTCCCGACAAGGAGGCGGCAGCCATGAGGATCGTCAGGCTGGTGGCTATGACGGTGTTTCTCATCAATGACCTCGAAGCAGATGGGGATGGGTTTCTCTTCCCCGAAGCAACGGTGGCCGGTGACCGCTGTTCCCGCTGCGACCGGCCCACACGGACGCGCTCCTCGCCGAAGAGCCCTGTGCGGAACCTGCGGGACATGCTCGCCGGCCGGCGCTAGTCTGGGGCTCCGTCGCCGCCGAGGAGTCCGTCATGACAGAAACCACGCTCGTCAACCGCACCATCGAGGACGCCTATCGCGAGCGCACGCCGGGCTCGGCGGCTCTGGCGGCGGAGGCGCGGGAGATCTTTCCCAGCGGGGTCACCCATGACGGGCGCTGGCTCGAGCCCTATGGCGTCTACGTCGAGCGGGCGGCCGGGCCGAGGAAGTGGGACGTCGACGGCAACGCCTATGTCGACTTTTTCGGCGGCCACGGGGCGCTGCTGCTCGGCCACAATCATCCGGAGGTCCTGGCTGCGGCGCAGGCGGCCCTCGCCAAGGGCACCCATTTCGGCGCCAACCATCCCCTCGAGGTGGCCTGGGGCCGGCTGGTCCAGGCCATGGTGCCCAGCGCCGAGACCGTCCGCTTCACCTCCTCGGGTACCGAGGCGACCCTGATGGCCGTGCGCCTCGCGCGCAGCTTCACCGGGCGCACCAAGCTTCTGCGGTTCCGCACGCATTTCCACGGCTGGCACGACCACATGACGTCCGGCTGGACCAACCACATGGACGGCAGGGCCACGGCGGGCGTGCTGGGCGGCGTGGCGGAGCGGGTCGTGCTGGTCGACCCGAACGACATCGAGGGCGTCCGGGCGGCGCTCGAGACCGACCCCGAGATCGCCGCCGTCATCATCGAGCCCACCGGCTCCTCCTTCGGCATGGTCCCGACCCGCCCGGAATTCCTGGCCGAGCTGCGCCGGCTCGCCAGCCTGCACGGCGTCCTGTTGATCTTCGACGAGGTGGTGACGGGCTTCCGCGTCGCGCCCGGCGGCGCCCAGGCCCACTATGGCGTCACCCCCGACCTCACCACGCTCGCCAAGGTCGTGGCCGGCGGCCTGCCGGGCGGCGCCCTGGCCGGCCGGGCCGACGTCCTTCAGGGCCTCGACTTCGCCGCCACGGCTGCCGCGGGGCGCGAGAAAATCCAGCATCCGGGCACGTTCAACGCCAATCCGGTCTCGGCCGCGGCCGGCATCAGGACGCTCGAGATCATCCGGGACACCGACGCCTGCGCCCGCGCCGACGCCACGGCCGAGCGGCTGCGCCAGGGCCTCAACGCGGTGCTGGACGAGGCCGGGCTGCCCTGGGTCGCCTACGGCACCTTCTCCGGCGTCCACCTCTTCACCAACGCCGCCGGGCGCAGCGTCGACCGCCGCCGCTTCGACCCGCTCGCCATCCCCTTCGCCGAGCTGAAGGCGCGCCAGCCCGGGCTGGTCCACAAGCTGCGCCTCGCCATGCTGCTGGGCGGCGTGGACCTCAACGGGTGGCCCGGCGGCATCGTCTCGGCCACGCACGGCGAGGCAGAGATCGAGGCGACGGTCGGGGCTTCCGGGACGCGCTGGGCCTCCTCCGCCGCGAGGGCGTCGTCGCCTCGTAGACGCTTCCGTGCCGGGCGGGATCAGGCGCCTCGAGCAGGCCGAAGACCCGGCAGCGCCGAGCGACCCCCGGGGTGCTCGGCCCCCCTGAGCGCGCTCGGGGCCGGCCGCTCGTCTGGCCACGCCCGGCGCCACCCGCTATCGTCGCCGAGCCTGGGGAGGGGCGGACCGGTGGGCGGACGGATCGAGGCGGGGCGCTCGGCCAAGAGGTGGCGAACGCTGTGGTCGATCGGCGATCTCCTGGAGAGGCCGGGCGCCAGCGGCACGGCCCGGGCCGTCCGGACGGGCCTCCTGGTCCTCGTGGCCCTGGGCCTCGCCGCCCTCGTCCTGGGCACCATGCCGGGCCTGTCGCCGGCGCAGGATCGGGCCCTTACCCTGACGATGCTGGCGGTGAGCCTGATCTTCATCGTCGAGTACGGCCTCCGGCTCTGGGCTGCCCAGCCCCCGGGGACGGCCGAGCCGGCCGGCCCGGCGCGATCCGGCCGCCGGTCCTTCGCCGCCTCGCCGCTGGGGCTGGTCGACCTCGTGTCGGGCGTGGCCCTGCCGCTGGCCCTGGTGGCCGGCCTGCCGGCGCCCGCCGCGCGCCTGCTCGGCGCCGTCTGGATCTTCAAGGTCTTTCGCTACACCACGGCCTTCGATCTGCTGATCCGCGTCTTCCGGACCGAGCGCGAGCCGTTGACCGGCGTGCTGAGCGCCTTCCTGATCATCCTCTTCCTCGCGGCCACGGGCGGCTACCTGGCCGAGCGGCAGGTCCAGCCGGACACCTTCGGCAGCGTCCCGCGGGCCCTCTGGTGGGCCATCACGACGCTCACGACCACGGGCTATGGCGACGAGATCCCCGTCACGCTCCCGGGGCGGCTCCTGGGCGGGCTGGTCATGGTCTGCGGCATCGGCCTTTTTGCGCTTTTCGCCGGCATCCTCGCCAGCGGCTTCAGCCAGGAGCTGCGGCGCCGCGATTTCCTCCGCACCTGGGACCTCGTGGCCCGGGTGCCGCTCTTCGCATCGGTCGGGGCCACGACCATCGCCGACGTCACCATGCTCCTGAAAACCCAGGAGCTGCCCGCCGGCCGGGTCGTCGTCCGGCGCGGCGAGCACGGCGACTGCATGTATTTCGTGGCCGAGGGCGAGGTTGCGATCCAGCTGCCCGGCCGCAACGTGCCGGTCGGCGCCGGCGGCTTCTTCGGCGAGATCGCGCTCATCCAGGGCCGCAGGCGCAGCGCCAACGTGGTGACGCGCCGGCGCACGCGCCTCCTCAAGCTCGACATCGCGGACTTCCGCCGCCTCGCCGCCGCGCGGCCGGAGCTGGCCGAGGCGATCGAGGCCGAGGCCGGCCGTCGCGAGGCGGAGAACCGGATTGGGGCCAGGGGAGCCCCTGAGAGCCGTCGGCGGCGGCCTCGCCCGGAGGGCCGGCACTCGGAGCCCTCGTCGAGGCCGCCCTCGCTGGACACGGGCGGCCGTCCGGCTAGACTGGGCGTGCTCGAGCGGGTGTGAAGCATCCTTGTGACCAACATGATCAGGCGGAAGCTCGCGGCGGTTCTCGCCGCGGACATGGCGGGCTACAGCCGTCTCGTCGCCCAGGACGAGGAGGGGACGATTCGCGCCCTCGACGGCTACAGCCTGGCGATCCGGGAGCTGGTCGGCGCGCACGAGGGCCGGGTCGCCAACACCGCCGGCGACAGCCTCCTGGCCGAGTTCCCGACGTCCCTCCAGGCCGTGCGCGCCGGCATCGCGATCCAGCGCATGGTCGAGGGGCGAACGGGCGGCAGACGGCCGAGCGCCGCTTCAGCTTCCGGATCGGCATCAACGTGGCCGACGTCATCCAGAGCGGCGACGACCTCCTGGGCGACGGCGTCAACGTGGCGGCGCGGCTGCAGCAGCTGGCCGAGCCGGGCGAGATCCTCGTGACGGATCGCGTCCGGGGCGACCTCGGCAGCGCCCTCGACCTGCCGCTCGACGCGCTGGGCGACCGCCAGCTCAAGAACATGGACCGCCCCGTCGCCATCCACCGCGTGCGGCTGGGGCCGGCGGCGGCGCCGGCCCGTCGCACCGTCGGGGATCGGCGCTCGGACTTGCCTTCGGTGGCCGTCCTGCCCTTCGTCGATCGCAGCGCCGAGCAGGACCAGCGAAGCCTCTGCGAGGGCATCGCCGACGACATCATCACCGAGCTCGCCCGCTTTCGCGACATCATCGTGATCGCCCGCGGCTCCACCTTCAACGCCGAGACGGGCGCCCGCACCATCCCCGAGATGGCCCGGGACCTGGGCGTCCGCTACATCCTCGAGGGCAGCGTGCGCCGCGCCGGCCGGCAGCTGCGGATCACGGCCCAGCTCGACGACGGCCTGTCCGGCAACCAGCTCTGGGCCGAGCGCTACGACGGCGAGCTCGGCGACGTGCTGCGCGTGCAGGAGGAGATCGCCCGCCAGATCGTCGCCAGCATTGCGCCGGAGCTCGACGTCGCCGACGAGCGCCGTGTCCGGCGCCTCCAGATCGAGAATCCCGAGGCCTACGACCTGGCCCTCCACGCCATGGCGCTGGTCCGTCGCGGGCTGGTGACGCGGGACGAGGCGCTGACCGCCGAGGGCATCGCCGCCGGCCGCCGGGCCGTCGAGATCGATCCGCTCTGCGCCAAGGGCCACCTGGCGCTGGCGCACGGCTATTGCCGGCGGGCGGCGATGCGGCCGTTCAGCCCGGGCGCCGACCTGGATCTGGCGCTCGCCGAGGCCGCGGCCCACCACCTGCGCGAGCTCGACCCGCTCGATCACATGGGCCTGGCCGTCCTCGGCCACCTCGCCATGCGGCGGCTGCGCCACGCCGAGGCGCTCGCCAGCCTCAGAGAGGCGCACCGGCTCAACCCGAACGACGTCTGGTCGTTGCGCTGGCTGTCCTGGCAGGAATTGAACCACGGGCTCGCCGAGGACGCCATCGCCCATGCCGAGCTGGCGCTGCGGCTCAGCCCGCGCGACCGCCTGATCGACATGGGCCACTGGGCCCTGGCGCTGGCCTGCTGGGTCGCGGGCGATCAGGGCCGCAGCCTCGAGCACGGGCAGCGCGCCATGAGCCTCAACGCCCGGTTCACGGGCCACGCCATCGTCGTCGTGGCCGCCCTGGTCGAGCTGGGCGAGATCGAGGCCGCCCGAGCGGTCGTCCAACGGATCCGGGAGGCCGATCCGGTCTTCCTCGAGGCCCGGCTCAGCGGCCGCACCTACTTCGCCGTGCCGGCGCTGGCGGACCGCTATGTCGGGGCCCTCAGGACCGCCGCCGACGGGCTTTTTTCGGGCCCGGCCCGCTCGGTGCCCGTCGACGCCCCGCCCGCCTGACGATTTTTTTCGTCGTGCCTGTCGGTTTTGCCGGCCCTCGCTCGTCAAGGTGACGGGCGAGCGGCGCTGGTGCCGGGACGCCCGCACGAAGGAGCGATCGATGCCCGATTTTTTGCTTTTTCTCCACCAGGACCTGGACCGGCCGCGGCCCTCCTCGCCCGACGAGATCATGGCAGTGACGAAATCCTACATGAGCTGGGCCGACAAGATGCGGGCCGAGGGCAAGCTCGCCGGCGGCGACAAGCGACCGACGATCCCGGCCGGGTGATGCGATCCAAGGCCGGCCGCGTCGCCGTCACCGACGGCCCCTATGCCGAGAGCAAGGAGCTCGTGGGCAGCTATTTCATCGTTCGCGCGGCCGACTATGAGGAGGCCTGCCGCCTCGCCGAGAGCTGCCCGCATCTGGGCTATGGCGGCCGCATCGAGGTGCGCCAGATCCAGCGGATGTGAGCCGGGTGGCCGACGCGGACCCGCTCGTCGACGATCTCTTCCGGCGCGAGGCCGGGAGGCTTTCGGCTTGGCTCGCACGTCTGCTCGGCCCCGCTCGCCTCGACATCGTGGAGGATGCCGTCCAGGACGCCTTCGGCATCGCCCTGGCGCGCTGGCCCCTGGACGGTGTCCCCGAGCGGCCGGCCGCCTGGCTCGCGGTGGCGGCGCGCAACCGGGCCCTCGACCGGCTCCGCCAGGAGGCCAAGAACGGCCCCTTCGACGAGAGCGCCGCCTGGCGCCTGGGCTTCGCCGAGCCCGCCGATACGGGAAAGCTCGACGACACCCTGGCGCTGATGTTCGTCGCTTGCCATCCGGCCCTCGAGCCAGAGGAGCAGACCATGCTGACCCTCAAGGTGGTCTGCGGTTTCGGGGTGGGCGAGATCGCCCGCGCCTACCTCTCCACCCCCGACGCCGTGACCCAGCGCCTCGTCCGCGCCAAGAAAAAAATAAAAAAACTGCGGCTCGGCTTCGAGATCCCCGAGGGGGCCCATCTGGGTCAGCGCCTGCCCGTCCTCATCCAAGCGATCTATCTTCTGTTCAACGGCGGCTACACCTCAGGCGACGGCGCCGATCTCATGGCGCCCGACCTCTGCGCCGAGGCCCTGCGCCTGGCCCTGCTGCTGACCCGCCACCCTGCCACCGCCACCGGCGAGGTCCACGCCCTGGCCGCCCTCATCTGCCTCCATCACGCCCGCGCCCCGGCCCGGACGGGCGACGCCGGCGCCCTAAAACCCTGGCTGAGCAGAACAGAAACCTCTGGGACCAGGCCCTCATCGCCCAGGGCTTTTTTCATCTCCAGCAGGCCACGGCCTCGTCGGCGCTGACGGCCCTCCACGTCGAGGCCGCCATCGCTTCGCTCCACGCCGCCGCCCCCACCTTCGCGGCCACCGACTGGCCGGCACTCGCCCACCACTACGCCATGCTGGACAAGCTGAAGCCCACCCCCATCGTCCGCCTCAACGCCGCTATCGCCCTTTCCTACGTCGCCGGCCCCGCCGCCGCCCTCGCCCGCCTCGACGCCCTCGCCACCATCCAAGAACTCGCCCCCTACGCCCTCTACCACGCCGCCCGCGGCGACCTTCTGCAAAGGCTCGACCGCAAGGACAGGGCTGCCGCAGCTTTCGAGAGGGCGCTGAGCTGCACGCTTAACGCCGCGGAGCGGGAGCATCTGGCGCGGAGGTTGAGGTCCTGCGGGGAAGGGGCGGTGGGCAGGCAGCCCGCTTGACAGCTCTTCACCGGATCGAGTACATATCCGCTCCGGATATGATCAGATGACCCGCCGGCCGGAGCACACGCTCGAGTTCCTGTTGGCGTTCCACGGGCGCATTCACTGGCTGGAGCGGGGCCACTGGCTGAAGTTCGAGATCCGCCGCGTCGCGCCGAGCCGCAAGCGTCCTCAGGGGCTGCGCTATTCCTTGACGCTGCACGACCCCGAGGGAGGGCCTGATGGGAATCGACAATGCCATGCGGTGGCACCCGTGGCTCGGGTCGGCCGGAGTCGCCGGAGGCCGATCATTGGCACCGGACCGAGAGCGACGAGGGTCGTCCCTATGCCTTCGTCGATGCCGAGACGCTGATCGTGGATTTCTTCCGGGAGGTGCGGCGGGTTCTTGCCGAGCGTGGTTTGGCGGACGCGGTAGTCCGGGTGGACAAGGGAAGGGGTGACAGATGAAGAACCTCAAGATCCAGAGCCTGGCCGATCTCGAAGCCGAGATGCGCGCCGTGGCCCGCGGCGAGAAGCCTGCCCGCCGAACGCGTCAGCCGCCAGCGTCACCTCGGTCGACGTCCTGATCCGCCTCCTAACTCCCGAGAACCGCGACCTCCTGAAGGTGATCCGCGACCGCCGCCCCCAGTCGGTCGCCGAGCTCGCCCGCCTGACCCGCCGCGCCCAGCCCAACCTCCTGCGCACCTTGGCCAAGCTCGAAGCCGTCGGCCTCGTCGAGATGCAGACGGTCGCCCGCCGCAAGGTGCCGGTGGCCCGCATCGAGCGGCTGCGCGTCGAGATCGACCCCTACACGCAGAGCGACCGGATCGAGATGGCTTGAGAGCAGCCGCCTCGATCGGGCCAAGGCGTCCAAGCGCGCCTACTGCACATGCCTGCCAAGCTCTCGATGATTCTCATTGGGTCGCGGAGGGCGACAGGTGCACGCATCCCCGACACTGTATCGCCAAGTTGGGGCTGGGCATCATCGTCATGTCCAGCGAGGCGTCGAGCTGCCGAGCTTAGGGTGGGTCAGCTTGAACCGCGAAAGCCACGTTCGCCTACCAGAGACCAGTCGCTGCCCGCGCTTCCCTTGCGGAGAGGATAGCAGCGTTCTAAGGCAAATCCGTTGAGCGGCGACATCTTAACCATGGGGCTCGGCGTCTAAGGAACGTCTGAAGAAGGGCTTGTTGTCTGGATGAGCAGGACGGAGACGTCCTCAGCCGGCGACAGGGTTGGATGGCGGCGCCGTTTGGAGCCGTGTTGGGCTGGCGGCGGGGAGTGCTGGCCCGCTGCGGGCGCACTAGGCCTCCTGGCAGCGCACCGATGTCGGCGCGCCATGAACAGATTGGCGAGCGCGCAGGTCACGAGCAGGCGGTCGGCTTTTTTCTTCAACCCGCGATACCGTACCTTGGTGAAGCCGAAGATGCGCTTGATGACCCCGATGGCGTGCTCGACCTTGGCCCGGACCTTCGACTTGGTGCGGTTCTTCGCCCGCTCCGCCTCGTCCACGACGCCGCGGTGACGGTATCGGCGATTGACGAAGTCCTTGGCCGCAGGTGCCTGCTGCCTGATCACCGCCGTCTGGCCTCGGTACGCCTGATCGCCCACACGCGGGTCTCCTGCCCGTGCAGCAGATCGGGCAGCATCGCGCTGTCGGCGACGTTGGCCGGCGTCGCCACCGCCGCATGGATCAGCTTCGATCGGCTGTCGACCCCGAGATGCGCCTTCATGCCGAAGTACCACTGGTTGCCTTTCTTGGTCTGATGCATCTCGGGATCGCGGGCCCTGGCGGCGTTCTTGGTCGAGGAGGGGGCGCTGATGATCGTCGCATCGACGATCGTGCCGGTCGCCACCTTCAGCCCCTTGGCCGCCAGATGAAGCTGCACCTCGTCGAACAGCCGCCGGCCGAGATCGTGCGCCTCGAGCAGATGGCGGAAGCGGCACACCGTGGTCTTGTCCGGCACCGGCTCCCGGCCGAGGTCGATCCCGGCAAAGGCGCGCATCGCCTGCGAGTCGTAGAGCGCCTCCTCCACCGCCGGGTCCGAAAGTTGAACCACTGCTGGAGGAAGTAGAGGCGCAGCATCCGCTCGACCCCGATGGGCGGCCGGCCGTTGCCCGTCTTCGGATAGACCGGCAGGATCAAAGCGCACAGCGCCGGCCACGGCACCACCCGCTCCATCTCGGCCAGAAACGCCGCCCGCCGCGTCGTCTTGCCGTAGCGCTCGAACCCCACCGTCGCCAGCGTCAGCTGCTTCATCGCCCCCAACCCTTCCCGCCAATCCACCCGGCAGGCATTGTACCAGGATCGCGGAAGGATGACTTTTGCAGAGGTTCCCTAAGAGATGGTCAGCGTATGGCAAAAGGTATATCGGCTCTCATTGGCCC
This sequence comes from uncultured Alphaproteobacteria bacterium, assembly GCA_963828215.1. Lineage (GTDB taxonomy): Bacteria > Pseudomonadota > Alphaproteobacteria > Geminicoccales > Geminicoccaceae > CAVTJL01. The sequence goes on from CAWHFO010000073.1 coordinate 39,765, forward strand.
CGCCTGATAACGGCGAGATACTCAAAAACTGGCTCCGTCAGGGAGATGCGATCGCATTCCTTAGCGAGAACGCCGAGGACTCGGACATCGTCGTCTATGCGGCGCTTCCGCACATTTATATTCATACCGTCCTTGTCCCCAACAAAGTGGCTGCTCATGCCAAAATTGACGACCTGCTATCATGGAACTGCAATGCCTATTCATCCTGGAAGATCGTCTCCTCAGCTTCTGCCACCTGGATTGAACCACCACTTACCGGCGCGGGCAGCAGAGCCATTCCCGCGGCGAGCAACTGGTATTCTGCCGGTCCTTCGAGGGTGTTCCGGAGCGGCGACACTACGTTGAAATACTACAGAAATTCGTACAGATCTCGGGTATCCATCATATGCCGGATCGCCGAGCGTGGTGCAGGCTCGACCATTATGGGGACATTGACGGACGTCGTCTGCGTCCGCAATATCGATCCTGCCGGGGCGCATTACGGGGAACTATTGTTACGGTTCATAGAGATGTACTGCAGGGATATGAAGGTGGCGAAATCAACGATGATCAGAATGTTTGAGTTTACCAGAAGTAGGCCGGATGCGGCTCACTTTTGGCAAAATCAGCACGAGCAGCGGCGGTCGGGCGGATCGGGACTACACTATCGGTACGGGACTGACGAGGGCCAAGCAAGTTACTCGCGAGGCGTCCAGATCGTCGACATCGCCGCTGGGGGTGAGTTTGACGTCCACTGTCTCACCGGGCGAGCCTCCGACGGTGAAAGATATGTAACCTTCATCGCCAATGATTGGAAGAATGGACGGGTCGCAGAGATCTCCTGCGCACCGTCGGCCCTAGCAGACTATTTCCACGCCATCGGATCTTCCGTACGACATCACGCCGGCGTTTTTCAGGCCAGAGGTTCTCCTTAAGTATAAGGGAGATCGAGATAAATATCGTCTTGGGGATCGCTCTGTTAGCTGTCGTGGAGCGTGGCACCTGAAAACCTACGACATCAACGAGGCCGGTCAGGTGCATACCTATCTTAGTTACCTGAGTTCATCTTCCCTACGAGGAGCAACTACACTGGAAGCAATATAACGAGCCGCCGAGAGCCTCAATATCAAAACGTGCCTTCAAGACGGACATCGAGGGCGAATTCTATTCGGACTACGATGCACTGCCTAGCCTCAAGGGTAAACTCCGAGAGCTTGGGACCGGTGTAATACCTTGGTGGACGCTCCGCTTAGCAGATCTTATGGACCGAGTGCAGTACCCTGTTACGTCATCAGTTGACGAGTCGAAGGACAAGATCCTCGGGCTTGATCAGCTTGTCATCGAGGGATCAAGGAGCGCTGGCTCCGTGCGAAGGCGAAGAGAGCTTCGGCCGCTCGCCTGCGCCTTCATGTCGTTCTCTCAAGCTGGTCGAGGAGTGTCTTAGAGCCCTCGGGTTTGAGGAGGATCACGCAAGCTCGATCGTGTCGCCCCTCCACCAGATTCATAATCTCCGAACAAGCTCAAAGGGCATGCTTCCGACGGAACAGGGAGGTCGATCCGGTCGCAGCGATCTCCACCCACGGAAGCCTACCTAGTACTTCCGGGATCTCGCTGCAGACTGTGACAGTGCTTTGGAGATGATTATGGAGGCCTTCCATGATCCGCGCATGGCTTGAGATTTGGGCGGGGCGAAAGCGAATTCCCGGTACAGCGTGCCTGGATGCCAAGATGGCGGCGTGCTCTATATGGGATTGCCCTCAACGCTGGCGGTAGAGACCAGCCCCGCTGATCTGAGACGAGCGGCGGGGAACTGGTCATCTTAGGGCCTCGCCACGTCCAAGCCCGGCTCAGACGAGGCGCTCCAATCTCCCGCAGCCGAGTTCATGTCTTTCGGCTCTAGACTGTGTTCCGCCGGGATTCACACCCCCGCCTCCCGCTCCAGCAGCGCCCGCTTCCTTTCACCCCCAGCGATAGCCCGACACTTTCCGTCATGCCGCACCACGCGGTGGCAGGGGATCGCCACGGCAGCCGGTTCGTGGCACAGCCTGGGCCACGGCGCGGACGGCTCTCGGCGAGCCGATGCGCCGGGCGATCTCGGTATAGTCGCGGTGGTGCCGCCGGGGATGCGCGGAGCGCCTGCCAGACGCATCTGGAAGGCGGTGCCCCGGATGTCGAGCGGCAATTTGCCGCTGTCGGGCTGTCGACGAGGCCCACACCGGGCGACCAGGCGCTCGAAGGCGACGTCGCCGCCGACCAGCTTTGTCGTGGAATTGCTCCTGGAGGCCCCGGACGACGGTGTCGGGGCGTCGCGAGCTGGATGGCGCACACCCCCTTGTC
>CAWHFO010000074.1:0-24492 GCA_963828215.1 uncultured Alphaproteobacteria bacterium
AACGCGATCCCGGATGCAGTGACCAGCACAGCTGAAATGACATAATCGATGTTGTCGGCGCCGCTGTCGTGGGCATGGGTGCTGAACGTGAAGTCGCCGTTCCGCCTCATGACAACGTGAGCGGAACCGCCCAGCGGTAGATCGCATGTGAGAGGACCCGCGTCGAACGTTGCGGTGTCGCCCTTGACTACGGGCGGGGCGGTGATGGGAGGCAATGGCGTCTTGAATACGGGGTCCACGCCCAAGGCCGTGAGAACCAGATCCATGTTCCCTAAACCTTGCAGCTTTGCGCCCAGATTGGTCTGCGAGCCGATTTCTACAATCGCGACGTTGCGCTGATCGTCAACGCTCATCTGCTTGAGTTCGGCATCTGTTCGGATGCGCGCTCGGCGAAGAAGCACCATCATCGCACCCGCACCACCGAGCTCGAAATCGCTGAACGACTGGAAGTTCGTCTGGTTGCTGTGCCCGGCCATCTCGACGATTAACGTATTGCGCTGGTCGTCGGGTGACATCTCGTTGAGTTCATGCTGTGTGCGGAACTGGCCGGCCAGCAATACGCCACGGATGAAGCTACCCATCGCGAGCCCGCCTGGCTGCGGCTTGCCCAGGCCCAGCAGCACCAGCTCGATGTTGCTCATACCCTGTAACGTCGAGCCGCTCAGCTGCGTCTGTGCGCCGAGCTCGACGATCAGTATGTTGCGCATGTCATCCGCAGTCATACCCTTGAGCGCAGCGTCGTCACGAACGCGCGCCGTCCGCAGAAACACGAGCACTGCGCCCATGCCGGCGAGCGTGTCGTTGTCGAACGATTGTAGATTAGTCTGCTTGCTGCGCCCCGCCATCTCGACGATGAGCGTATTGCGCTGATCGTCGGGCGACATTTTGTCGAGTTCGTGCTGCGTGCGGAACTGGCCGGCCAGCAATACGCCACGGATTAAAGACATATCCGCCTTCTCCCGGTTCCTAATGTCAAACGCGTATCGTATTCGATTTATTTAGCTTTGCAAGAAAATTTATCACAAGACGCATTTCGATGATCCAAGGGGTGAAAACCTGTGCCCCGAGCCTGGTATCATCGAGCTCGTTTGAAAAGTGAGGTCGCGTCCTTTTACTAGGGACCTCTCCCTCAAGTCTAGGATTGGCTGAGCCGCGGTCGCGTAATTCGGCCAGAGTCCGGGCCGGTTTCGAGCCTACCGCCTCCTTCTTGCTCAATCCTCCGCCTCAGGCGCCGAAGCGATGATCATTCGTCTGAGCAATGGGCACGGGACCAAGCCAAGGGCGAGCGGAGGGAGGATGCGGGGCCGAACGGTGCGGCATATACGCGCCAGATGCTACACCTCTCTTGCTGATCGGCCAAGGCGGAGAGGCCTCGGCGGCTGGCGCCCTTCTTGTTTCGCTGCGAGGCCTACGACTAAGGCCCTCCCACCCGCCGCCTCCCGTCGCCCCCCTCCCTCATCCCTTGATCCCCCGCCAATCCACGCCCTGCTCGAAGGCGTGGGCGGCTTTGTAGATGGTGGGCTCGTCGTAGAGCTTGCCGACCAGCATCATGCCGACGGGGAGGCCGTCGACCGTGCCGCAGGGAAGGCTCATGGCCGGGTGGTGGGTGCAGTCGAAGGGGGCCGTGTTGGGCAGGATCTCGAAGCCGCGCTCGATGATCTCGGCCACGGGCGCGTTCTCGTCCGGCAGCTTGGTCGCCGTGAGCGGCAGCGTCGGCATGAGCAGAAGATCATAGCTCTCGAGCACGGCGTCGTAGGCGGCGCGCAGGCGGCGCACCAGGTTTTGCGCCTTGGCGTAGTAATGGCCGCGATGGTGGCTGACCATGAAGTGGCCGAGCAGCATCGTGTTTTTCAGCGTGTCCGAGCAGCTCGTCGGCGCGGGTGCGCCAGCCGCTGTGAAAGTCCAGAAGGCTGGTGACGTAGAGGCCCTGCCAGTTGAAGCCGAAGCCGTTGCCCAGCATCATCTGCATGGTGGCGCCCTCGGCCGCGACCGGCAGCCAGATGGCGCCGCCCATCAGGTGCATCGGGATCGAGACCTCCTCGACCGTGGCGCCCAGGCCTTTGTAGCCGCTCGGCGGCCTTGCGCACCACGGCGTCGAGCTCGGCATCGACTTGGGCCAGCCGAAGCCTTCCTTGACCACGGCGATGCGCATGCCCTTGCGCACCCTTGCCGAGCGCCTCGGTGTAGCGCGGCGGCTTGCCGCCATACTGGCGCGGGTCGAGCCCGTCGGGGCCGGCCAGCGACCTCGAGCAGCAGGGCGTTGTCGGCGACGTTGGCGGTCATCGGGCCGGTGTGGTCGATCGTGAGCTCGATCGGCATGATGCCGGTGTAGGGCACGAGGCCGTGCGTCGGCTTCATGCCGTAGATGCCGCAGAAGGAGGCCGGCATGCGGATCGAGCCGCCCTGGTCGCCGCCCAGCGCCATGTCGACCTCGCCGAGCGCCGACGAGCGCGGCGCTGCCCGAGGAGTGCCGCCGGCCGAGTAGCCGCGGCGGTGCGGGTTGTGCACCGGGCCGCGACGAGCTGGTGTGGCTGCCGCCGGAGAAGCAAAAATGCTCGCAGACGGCCTTGCCCACGATCGTGCCGCCGGCGTCGAGGATGCGGGTCACGACCGTGGCGTCGACGTCGGGCACATAGCCCTCGAGCGTCGAGGAGCCGTTCATCATCGGCACGCCGGCAAGGCAGATATTGTCCTTGAGCGCGATTTTTTTGTCCTTGAGCTTGCCGCGCGCGGCGCCCTTGACGGTGGTCTTGACGTACCAGGCGCTGTACTTGTTCTCCTCGCCCACGGCCGGTAGCCGGGCGTGCGCGGGTAGGTCACCGCGCGGCAGCTCGTCGGGCATGCGGTCGATGATGTTGTAGGCCGCGACGTAGCCGTGCATCGTCTCGTGATGCTGGGCGAGATCGGCCTCGCTCATGCTGAAGCCGAGATCCTCGGCCACCTCCTTGAGCTGGTCGATGGTCGGGACCTTCACCGTGCCGAGCGTCATCTCTCGTTCCTCCCTCAGCTATGGAATGCGGGCCGGCGTCAGGACGCCATGCCGACGAACTCGTGGATGAGATCCGGCGTCTCGAGCGCCTCGGGCTCGAGCTCGCGGGCGATGCGGCCGCGCTGGATCAGGAAGACGCGATCGGCGAGGCCGCGGATGAAGTCCAGGTTCTGCTCGACCAGCAGCAGCGTGAGGCCGCGGCTCCGGCAAAGTGCCAAGAGGCGCTGGGCGATGGCCTGGACGATCGAGGGCTGGATGCCCTCGGTGGGCTCGTCGAGCAGCATGAGCCGCGGCTCGCCGCAAAGCGCCCGGGCGAGGGCCAGAAGCTGCTGCTCGCCGCCGGAGAGGGCGCCGCCCTGGCGGTCGAGCAGGCGGCTGCAGCTCGGGGAAATCGGCGAGCACCGCCTCGATCACCGAGGCGGGGCGGTTGCGGCCGACGAGGCCCATCTCGAGATTCTCGCGGACGGTGAGGCCGGGGAAGATCATGCGGCCCTGCGGCACGTAGCCGATGCCGCGGCGGGCGCGGGCGTGCGGCGGCTGACGTGTGACGTCGGTGCCGTCGAGGCGGATGGTGCCGGCGGTGGCCGGCAGATGGCCCATCAGCGCCTTCAGCAGCGTCGACTTGCCCATGCCGTTGTGGCCGAGGATGCCGGTGACGCCGCCCTCGGCGACGGTGAGGTCGACGCCGCCCAGCACCTGGATGCGGCCATAGCCCGCCTCGAGCCCCCGGACCTCGAGCAGCGGCTTTGTCGCCCGGGCTGGTCAGGCGAGGGCGCGCGGGCGGCCAAGGCCGGCCTCCTTGCCGAGATAGACGTCGCGGACCCGCGGATCGCTCATGACCTTGCTCGACCGTGTCCTCGACCAGCACGCGGCCCTGGTGGAAGACGGTGACGATGCGACGCGATGGCGCGGATGAACTGCATGTCGTGCTCGACGACGACGATGGCGTGGCGGCGGTTGAGCTCGCGGATCAGCTCGGCCGTGCGCGCGGTCTCCTCGGCCGTCATGCCGGCGGTGGGCTCGTCGAGGATGATGAGGTCGGGCTCGGGCGCCACGACCATCGCGAGCTCGACGAGCTGGCGCGAGCCGTGGGCGAGGCGGCCCGACCGTGCTCGCCGGCCATGCCGGCGATGCCGAGCCGCTCGAGGACGGCCGTGGCGCGCTTGCGGGCGAGGCGCTCGCTCGCGAGGCGGCGGGCAGCGCGAGCACGACGCTCTCCATCACGGTGAGGCCGTCGAAGAGCGAGGGGATCTGCGTCTTGATGCCGACGCCGAGCCGCGCGATCGCGAAGCTGCCGAGGCCCGGTGACGTCGCGGCCGCGCCAGAGGATGCGGCCCGGCCGTGGGCTTGAGCTGGCCGGTCAGGCATTTGAAAAAGGTGCTCTTGCCGGCGCCGTTGGGCCCGATGAGGCAGCGCAGCTCGCCCTCGGCGATGGAGAGGCTCACCTGGTCGACGGCGACGACGCCGCCGAAGCGCATGGTGAGGCCTTCGGTTGCGAGCAGCGCTGTCACGAGGCGTTTCCCGGTCCCTGCCGCGGGCGCGGGCGAGCAGCGCCCTGCGCCGTGGGCAGAATCCCGCGCGGCAGGAGCAGCACGACGATCATCAGGATGACGCCGAGGACGAGGTTGGGGTTGATGTGGGGGAGCGTGCCGAGCCAGCTCGTCAGCATCTGCAGCAGGATGCAGCCGACGACGGGGCCCAGCAGCGTGCCGAGGCCGCCCACGATGACCCAGATGATGATCTGGGCGCTGTAGGCGAGCGAGAACATGGTCGGGCTGACGAAGACGCAGTTGGCGAAGAGCACGCCGGCGAGCCCCGCCATGGCGCCGCCGAGCGTGAAAATGCCGAGCTTGTAGAGGCGGGTGTCGTAGCCCAGGAGCTCGGCCCGGAGCTCGTTTTCCTTCACCGCCACGACGACGCGGCCGAAGCGGCTGCACGAGGACGAGGCGGGCGATCGCGTAGCAGATGGCGAGCGCCACCACGGCGACGGCAAAGATCTGCTCGGGGGCGAGCGGGGTCGAGGGGTCGCCCGGCATGTTGAGCTGGGGCGTGGAGGGCATGCCGTTGAAGCCGCCCAGCGCGGCCTCGCCGATGGTCCACTGGTCGCCGGCGGTGGAGTTGAAGAACTTGAAGAGGATGAGGGTCAGCGTCAGCGTGATGACGCCCATGTAGACGTCGCTGATGCGGCCGAAGAACATGAAATAGCCGAGGATCGCGCGCGGCGAGCGTCGGCACGAGGATCGCAAGCGGCAGGGCCGGCGTGCTGTCCGTCAGGTTGATGGCGGCTACGGCATAGGCATAGCCGCCGAGACCGAAAAAGGCCGCCTGGCCGAAGCAGAGGATGCCGCCGAAGCCCCAGACGAGCGCCAGGGAGAGCGCCAGCACCGCCATCGAGACGTAGATCGTGGCGTTGATGAGGGTGAAGAGCTCGAGGAGCTGGGGCAGGACCCAGACGGCGAGCGCCGCCGCCACCGCCGCCAGGAGGATCGCGAGGCCCGTGCGGGTGCCCTCCCCCATGCCCTGCGACGCGCCGCCGGCGGGGGCGGAGGAGGCCGCGGCCTCCCTGGCGACGGGCCCGTAGCTCAAAGGGCCCCCTTGAAGAAGCGGCCGGTGATGCCGCGTGGCAGGAGGCGCAGGAGGACGATCGCGGCCACCAGGAGGGCCACGTCGCCCAGCACGGGCGTCGTGAGGAAGGTGCCGATCGAGCTGACCGTTCCGAGCAGCACGGCGGCGGAGAAGGTGCCGGTCAGGATGGCGGCACCACCGGTGATGACGATGATGAAGGCGTTGGCGATGTAGCTGGTGCCCATGGTCGGGACGACGCCGGCGATGGGGGCGATGAGGGCGCCGGCGAGGCCCGAGAGGGCGGCACCGACCGCGAAGGTGACGGCGTAGACCTTGCCCGGGTCGATGCCGAGCGAGGACGCCATCTCGGGGTTCTGCATGGTGCCGCGGGCGATGAGGCCGAGCTTCGTGTAGCGCAGCACGAGCCAGCCCACCGCCAGGAGCAGGGCCGTGAAGCCGATGAGGAAGAGCTGGTAGGCGGAGATGCGGTAGTCGCCGATGGCGACGCTGCCCAGGGGTGCCGAGAGGCCGCTGACGCTGTTGCCGAAGACGACGGTGACGAGGCCGATGAGCGCGAGCGACAGCCCCCAGGTGGCGAGCATGGTGTCGATCATGCGGCCGTAGAGGCGGCGGATCAGCAGCCGCTCGACCACGAGACCCACCACGCCCACCACCAGAGGCGCCACGACGAGCATCGCGAGCCAGAGGTTGAGCCCGGCGTTGTAGGACACGATGGCACTGTAGCCGCCCAGCATCAGGAACTCGCCATGGGCGAGGTTGATGACGCGCATCATGCCGAAGATGACGGCGAGCCCGAGGCTGATGAGCGCCAGCGTCGCGATCACCGCCAGGGCCTGGAGCAGTGTCGCGAGCACGAGGCTCATGGCAGCGCCTCCTCTGGCGGCCGGCTCAGAGCTTCACGTCGACCACGAACTGCTTGTTCGTGTTGGGGTGCTTCTTGAGATCGCAGACCATCGCCGTGTCGGCCGGCGGCTGGTTCGGGTAGGTCTCGAGCACCTTGAAGCCGCGGTCCGCCGCCTCGGCGACGTAGACGTTGAGCGTGACGTGGTGCGTGGGCGGATCGATGGTGGTGAGGCCGGCCGGGCCGTCGTAGCTGATGCCGGTCTCGAGCGCCTCGATCACCTTCATGCGGTCGGGCGACTTCGCCTTCCTGACGCCCTCGGCCCAGAGATGGGCGCCGTAATAGGTGCGCATCGCCAGCTCCGCGCCGAGATAGGGCGTCTGGTCGCCATACTTGGCCTTGAAGCGCTCGAGGAAGGACTTGTTGGCGGGGGTGTCGATCTCCTGGAAGTAGCTGAAGGCGCAGACGATCCCGTCAGCCTCCGCCGGCGACAGCACGCGCGTCTCGTTGCCGCCGCCGAAGGTGGTGGACGCCATCGGGATATCCTTCTTCATCCCGGCCGCGGCCCACTGGCGATAGAAGGCGATGTGGGCGCCGCCGACCAGGACCGACATCACCATGTCGGGCTTGGCCGCCTGGATCTTCTGGATCGTCGTGCCGAACTCGGTGACGTCGAGCGGGAAGAAGTCGACGGCCACTACCTCGCCGCCATTGTCGCGGCAGAACTTCGTGACCCACTTCGAGGTGATCTGGCCGTAATTGTAGTCGGCGGCCAGGATATAGATCTTCTTGCCCCAGTTCTTCATCACGTAGGGCACGAGGCGCTGCACGTTCTGCGCCGGGGTCGAGCCGGTGCAGAAGATGTTGCGGTCGCACACGCCGCCTTCGTACTGGGTGTTGTAGAAGTAGAGCGTGCGGTAGCGGTCGAGGATCGGGCGGATGGCCTCGCGCGAGGCGGAGGTGATGCCGCCCTGGACGACGGCCACGCGCTCCTTGGTCGCCGCCTCGGTGGCGAACTGGGTGTAGAGCTGGATGTTCGACTGCGGGTCGTAGTTGATGAGCTGGACCTCGCGGCCCAGGAGCCCGCCGCCCTCGTTGATCTCGCCTACGGCGAACTCGAGCGTCTTGATCATCGGCAGGCCGTAGATGTCGAGCCCGCCCGAGGCGTCGTGGATGCCCGCCATCTTGATCGGATCGGCGCCGAGCGCCGCCTGCCGCATGACGAAGGGCGCCGCCACGGTGGCCGCGGCGGCGCCACCCGCCGACTGCAGAAAACGTCGACGCTGGATCGTCATTCTCTCGTTCCTCCTCTCGAGCGGTCCCCGTTCGGGCCGATCAGCAGGTCAGGCGATTGTCCGCAAGGATCATGCCATCACCGCCCCCACGGCGCGCATTGCCGATGCACGACCGACGGCCGGTGAGGGGCAGCTCTTGGATCGGCCGTCATCGGCACGTCTCGAGGCCCTCGAGTCGCGCCATCTGCCGGCGCAAGCAGTGTGGCACGCCCCGATCCAGTTGCCGAGCGCGCTGGAGCGAGACGATCGCCGACTGGTCGAGGCACCGTCGGGCGATGCCTCGACAAAGGGGCAATGGCGAGCACGATCTGAACCCCGAGCGAGACGGAGGGCTTCGCGGAAGCCCGACGGAGGCATAGCATCGCAGCACCGGGCTTGGCCACCGACGGCGACCCCGGCAGAGTCGGGGCGCGACGGCCGCCGGCCGCGCAGGCGTCGGTGGCGTGCCGGCAGACGCCCGGCCGCAGGTACGTTCAGCACGGGACGACAGGGCATGGCCAAGGTGGGCTTCATCGGGCTGGGCAATATGGGCATGGGCATGGCGCGCAGCATCGCCGCCGCCGGTTGGCCGGTCACCGTCTGGAACCGCTCGCCCGGGAAGGCCTCGGAGGTGAGCGGCGCCGCGGTCGCCGCGACGCCGGCCGAGGCGGCCGAGGGCGCAGACTTCGTGGTCACAATGGTCGCCGACGACAAGGCGCTGGAGGCGGTCACCCTCGGATCCGACGGGCTGCTGTCCAGGCTGGCGCCCGAGGCCGTGCACGTCTCGGCCAGCACGGTCAGCGTCCGAACGACCCGTGCTCTGGCGCAGCACCACGAGGAGGCAGGGCGGGCCTTCCTCGCCGCCCCCGTCTTCGGCCGGCCCGCGGCCGCGGCCGCGGCCAAGCTTTGGGTGTGCGCCGGCGGGCCGTCGGTGCTGGTCGAGCGCTGCCGGCCGCTGCTTGACCTCGTGGGGCAGGGGATCGTCCATGTTGGCGACCGGCCGGAGCAGGCTAGCGCCTTCAAGCTCGCCGGCAACTTCCTCATCGGCTCGATGCTGGAATCGCTGTGCGAGGCCTTTGTTCTTCTGCGCAAGCACGGAATCGACCCGCGCCCCTTCCACGAGCTGATGGCCAAGGGCCTTTTCCGCTCGCCGGTCTACGAGAACTACGGCGAGCTCGCCCTCACCGGCCGGTTCGATCCGCCGGGGTTCAAGCTCGCCCTCGGGCTGAAGGACATGACCCTCGTGCAGCAGGCGGCGCAGGACTCCGAGACGCCCATGCCCGGCCTCGCGGTCGTCCACGCCAACCTGCTCTCGGCCATGGCCCGCGGCCTCGGCGACCTCGACATGACCGCCGTCATCCGGGTAATCAGCGAGAATGCCGGCCTAAGCGATGTAAAGCCCTCCTAGCGCAACTCGAGACCTCACCCGGGCGCGGTGGCTCGGGTCGCCAGAGAAGGACCTGTCGCATAGACTGTCCTTTGGCGTAACTCCGGCACGGTGTCCGATCGCACCGCGAGACCGAGCGTCAGCGTTAGACTGCTGGCTCGTTCAACGGGCGAGGCTTATCCCGTTAGCTACGGCTGATCAACATGTGGTGGCTGGCGTGCGGGAGGGTGGTGGCGAGGCCGAGGAGGCGATGGAACGCGGCGTGGCGGTCGTGCCGTCGGTTGAAGCGGAAGGTGAACTCGTCGAGGTAGGCCTGGAGGTGCTGTCGGCGCAGGCCGTGATAGGTGCCCAAGGCCCAGCGCTCGAGGTTGCTGAAGACGCGGTGGGTCCAGGGCAGGACGAGGTGGGCTGCCATGGGGCCCACGGTCCTGGGATCGTGGTCGGCCACCGGGGCGCCGCGATAGCCCTTCCAGGCGTCGCTCCGGAGGATCGCGTCCGGGGCCACGGCCCTGGCGATGAAGGCGTGCAGGCTCCTGGCCGAATAGTCGGCGAGGGTGGCGAGACGCAGCCGCCTGGGCTTGCGGCCCTCGATCTCCACGGCCGCGACGACCGGCATCCTGCCCTTGCCCGAGCGGCCATGGCCACCGCCCGGCGGATCGTCCTTCGTCCGCTGCGGCAGGCTGGTCTCGTCGATCTCGACCAGGCCGGCCAGGGGCAGCCGTCCGGGATCGACCATGGCGCGGCGCAGCTTGCGGGCCAGGAGCCAGGCCGTCTTGTACGAGCCGATGCCGAGCTGTGCCTGCAACTGCAGCGCCGAGATGCCGTTCGAGTGCGCCGTCATCAGATAGGCGGCCCAGAACCATCGTCGGTCAGCAGACCGCCGATCCATCCGCGCAGCGGCCGAGGCCAGGAGGCCTCGGCGGGGTGGTGAGCGGCAGGTGCGAGCGGTGCATCACCGTGCCGGCGGTCGCCGAGGTCTGCCGGTCGCAGCCGGCGCACTCGAAGGTCGGCAGCCGCCGCTCGAGCCGCCAGCCCCGATCATGACCGCAGGCCGGGCAGCAGAAGCCCCGCGGCCAGCGAACCGCCACGAGATACTCGCCGCACGCCTCGTCCGTCGGAAAGCGCCGCTGGAACTCGACCGGGCTCCTCGGAAACACCGCCATCTGTCCCATCCACCCTGTCGCCGCCCACGGCACCACAACATCTCGCTCGAGCGTCGTCAAGGGGATAAGCCTCCAACGGGATTCTCCTGGTCTGTGAAGACTGTGGCGCGCTTCGGCTTTGCAGGCAGATCGCAGGTCGCGAAGCCACAGGCGCTGAGGATTGGGCCAACCCTGCAGGTTCAGGGGAGGTTCCAGTGTTTCGATCAACTCCCTTTCAGCGCCCTTGATGCCCGCCTCGACAACAACGAAAGCGTAGTCGAGATTTACCGTCATCCACTCGGTGAGGCGCGTTTCGCCATCACCCGCGAAGCGGTAGTTGTCGAAGTTGGACGGTGACGGTCCAGGTGCCCGCGGGACCGCTCGTAGCCCGAGCTTTCCCTTCAACAGGGCGCCGAGGGATCGGCGCGGCGACGAGAATCCGCTGTGCTTGTACACGAAGTGGTTGCGCCCCTCGAGGCTCGAACTCGGACTGGCCGACCTAAAGCAGACCGGACCGTCCGACGGCGAGACCCGCGATAGCTATTGGGTCATTGAGGAACAGGGCATACAGCCCCGGTCGATCGACAATCGGGATGTCCGCTGGTCGGCAACGGGCGTCCAGAAGTCTATCTCGTAAACTCCTGAGCTCTTCCGCTTTCATCACACTTGTCCTTCGGCTGGCTGAGTCACGAGTGTTGCTATCCGGGCTCGTTCGGCTTGCCAAGTAATTCCTTTCAGTGGGATCGCACTCATTTATGCTCTGGCTGAATTTCGAGCTGGCATCAAATTCGTCGAACGCACCGAAAAGCGGCTATCAAACTCGGATCTGGCTCGAGCATCTCGAAGCCGACACTGGTCACCGGCCTCGGTCCGAGACGGGTCGCCGTGTCTCGGGTCAGCGTCCCGGATCGCCAGGGAGGAGGCTTTCGTCTAGGCCCTGTTTTCAAAGCCAGATGAGGATGGCGGCGAGATGGACGAAGGCGAGGTAGGAGCTGGCGAGCTTGTCGAACCGCGTGGCGAGACGGCGATGCTCCTTGAGCCGGCCGACCAGGCGCTCGACGACGTTGCGCTCCTTGTAGGTGCGCCACTCCATCATGCATGGTCGGGTCTCGGTGGCGAGTTGTGGGATGATCGGCGTGATGCCGCGGCGCCGGAGAGCGTCGCGCACCGGTCGGCCGGTATAGCCGCGGTCGGCGAGCAGGGCCCGAGGCCGGCAGCGTGGGCGGCCTTGGCTGGAGCGCCTCACGGCCCCGGCCGCCATCAAGGGCTCGAACGCCGTCTGCTCGTGGCGCTCGCCGGCGGTCAGGACGAAGGCGATGGGTCGGCCGCCCCGCTCGCAGCGCAGGTGCAGCTTGCTGCCGAAGCCATGATCGGCAGCAGCCGATCATCCGTCAGCGCAGCTGCGGCCGTCAGGAGACGGCCGAGGGGGCGAGCGGCCGAGCGCCTGATTCGCCTGCCCCCTTTGGCGCCGGCGGCGTGACGATGGGCGCGGATGCTGGTGCCATCGACCATGTGGACGCTCCAGTCCAGCCGGCCCTCGGCGTCGCCCGCCCGCTGCAGCTCGGCCAGGATCCGCTGCCACAGCCCGCTCTTGGTCCAATGGTAAAAGCGCGTCGCCACCGTCCGCCACGGCCCGTAGCGCTCCGGCAGGTCGCGCCAGGGCGTCCCCGTCTTGGTCAGCCACAGCATGGCGTTGATCATGGTCCGGTGGTCCCGGGCGGGTCGCCCGGTCACCGGCCGTTGCAGCGGCAACAGCGGCGCCAGGCGCCGCCACGCCGCGTCGGTCAGTTCGTGCCTGCTCATGCCCCATGGCAATACACCCAGCCTAACCCACTTTGAAAACAGGCCCTAGACTGTGCCAGGGAACGGCGGAATGCCGACCGGCCGCCAGCCGCCATCGGCCGGCCTCCCTGGAGGCTCGCATGAGGCAGAAGCCGCCGGAGACCCGCTATGCCAGAAGCGGGGATGTCCACATCGCCTGGCAGACGCTCGGCGAAGGGCCGCTCGATCTCGTCTTCGTGCCGGGGTTCATCTCGCATGTCGACCATGTCTGGGAGGAGCCGCGCTGGGCCGGCTTCCTCGAGCGCCTGGCGTCGTTCTCGCGCCTGATCTGCTTCGACAAGCGCGGCACCGGCCTCTCCGACCGCGCCTCGGATATCCCGACCTCGAGGAGCGGATGGACGATGTGCGCGCGGTAATGGATGCCGCGGGCTCGGAGCGGGCCGCCGTCTTCGGCATCTCGGAGGGCGGGCCGATGTCCGCCCTCTTCGCCGCCTCGCACCCGGGTCGCGTCCGGGCGCTCGTCCTCTGCGGCTCCTATGCGCTCTTCACGACAGCGGTCATGACGCCCGAGAAGCTCGCGCGGTTCGCGGAGAGCATCGGCGACACATGGGGAACCGGCGCCAGCGTGGGCGATTTCGCGCCGAGCCTCGTCGAGGACAGGGCCTTCAGGAGCTGGTGGGCGCGCTTCGAGAGGCTGGGCGGCAGCCCGTCGGCCGTGCTCGCCCTGATGCGCATGAACAGCCAGATCGACATCCGCCACGTGCTGCCGACGATCCGCGTGCCCACCCTCGTGCTGCATCGGGAGGGCGACATTCGCGTCAACGTCGCGGCCGGCCGCTATCTGGCGGCCCACATCCCGGGCGCCCGTTACGTCGAGTTGCCGGGTCGGGACCATCTCTTCTGCGCCGGCGACTCCGGCCGCATCCTGGACGAGACCCAGCTGTTCCTGACCGGCTCGCGGCCCCCGGCCGAGGCCGACAGGGTGCTGGCCACCATCCTCTTCACCGATATCGTCCACTCGACGGCGCGTGCGGCTGCTCTCGGCGACCGCGCCTGGCGCCGTCTGCTGGAGAGCCACGACGCCTCCGTGCGACGCGAGCTGGCCCGCTTTCGCGGCCGCGAGGTCAAGACGCTGGGCGATGGCTTCCTCGCCGTTTTCGACGGCCCGGCCAGGGGCGTGCGCTGCGCCGCCGCCATCCGCGACGCCCTCCAGACGCTCGGCGTCGAGATCCGCTCCGGCCTGCACACCGGCGAGATCGAGCTTCTGGGCGATGACGTGGGCGGCCTCGCCGTGCACGTGGCGGCCCGCGTGGCCGCCCTCGCCGGCCCGGGCGAGATTCTCTCGTCCGGGGTGATAAAAGACCTCGCCGCGGGCTCCGGGCTTGAGTTCAGCGACCGTGGCGTGCACGCTTTGAAAGGCCTGAGCGAGGGGTTGAGAATCTACGCCGTCACCGTGCCCGGCGATCCCTGACGAGCACGGCCGGGAGTGCCCGAGCCGTGCGTCTCGTTTATCTCTTCTTCAATTCGCTCAACCGCCACGTTCTCGGCGCCTATGGCGGCCGCGAGGTCGCGACGCCCAATTTCGATCGGCTGGCGGAGCGGAGCGTCACCTTCGAGCGGCATTTCGTCGGCAGCATGCCCTGCATGCCGGCACGGCGCGACATGCAGACCGGGCGGCTCAACTTCCTGCACCGCGCCTGGGGCCCGCTCGAGCCCTTCGACAACAACCTGCCCGACCTGCTCAGGGAGGCCGGGGTCTACAGCCATCTGATCACCGACCACTACCACTACTTCGAGGACGGCGGCACCGGCTTCCACGGCCGCTACAGCTCCTGGGAGTTCGTCCGCGGCCAGGAGAAGGACAAATGGAAGGGCATCGCCGCCCCGGATCTCGAGCGCTACGGCCAGCGACTATCATACCTGGGTCTTCGACGGCCGCACCGACCCGGACGCCAATCTGCCCTATGTCGTCAACCGGGACTTCATCGACACCGAGGAGAAATTCCCGATCGCCCGCTGCTTCCAGCACGCGGCGGAATTCCTCGACCACAACCGCAAAGCACAAAACATGGTTTCTACAGCTCGAATGCTTCGATCCGCATGAGCCGTTCTTCGCGGCCGCGCGCTTCCGGGAGGGGCTCGAGACCGGCTATCAGGGTCCCGTTCTCGACTGGCCACGCTACGGGCGCCCGTCGCTCGACGGCCTCGAGGCCCGCGAGCTGCGCGCCAACTATCTGGCGCTCGTGCGCATGTGCGACCTCTATCTGGGCCGCCTCCTCGATCGGTTCGATGCCGACGACCTGTGGCGGGACACGGCGCTGATCGTCTCGACCGACCACGGCCTTCTGCTCGGCGAGCACGAGTTCTGGGGCAAGAATCGGCCGCCCTTCTTCAACGAGGTGGCGCATATCCCGCTGTTCATCCACTACCCCGGCGGCGCGGCCGCCCAGGGCCAGCGGCGCCGGGCGCTGACCCAGACGACCGACCTGATGCCGACCGTGCTCGACGCTTTCGGCATCGCCGTGCCGCCCGAGGTCCGGGGCGCCTCGCTCCTGCCCGTACTCCACCGGGACCAGGCCGCACGCGAGGCCTGCATCTACGGCCAGTTCGGCGGCTCGGTGAACGTCACGGACGGCCGCCACAGCTATTTTCGTTATCCGGCGCCGGACAATGGGGAGCAGGCTTTTTCATTATACGCTGATGCCCATGCACATGCGCAGCTACTTCGAGCCGCGCGAGCTGGGCGCTGCCACGCTGGCGCCGCCGATGGGCTTCACCAAGGGCATGCCGGTGCTGCGGGTGCCGGTGGTGGCGGAGGCCAAGGCCAACCTGATCGGCCGCTATCCCCTGCTCGAGCCCGGTGACGGCCCTCTACGACCTGGAGCGCGATCCGGGCCAGAACAAGCCAATAGAGGACCCGGCCATCAGCGAGCGACTCGTCGGGCTGATGCTCAGGGAGATGGAGCGCCACGAGGCACCGCCCGAGGCCTATCGCCGCCTCGACCTCGCGCCGCCGGACTGAGCCGTGCTCGGAGGCTTGGGATCTCTACCCGATCCGTATCTCGAGCTTTTCCCGGAAGACCCGCTCGCCCTTCGGCGTGACGAGCACGGCGCGGGTGCCCTCCTGTCGTCGGGTCCAGCCGCTCTCCATGGCAGTGCTCGCAGATGGCGGCGCCGACAGCGCCCGCGAGGTGCGCTCGCCGCTCGCTCCAGTCGAGGCAAGGCCGGCAGAGGACGCGTCCCGACCGCCTCGTGCGCCGCGCCAGCATGGGCTCCGTGTCGATCCCGAGCTCGCCCAGGAAATCGATCCCCGACTCGGTGAGGAGGCCGGCATCGCTCGTCACCTCGACGTGCCCGTGCTCGATCAAGCCGTCGGCCAGCGCGACCCCGAGCCGCCCGGCGAGGTGATCATAGCAGGTGCGGGCCTTCCGCAGCGCAGCGTCCCTCGGGCCGACCGTCAGCCGCTTGCGGTCCGGCTCCAGCTCGGCAGCTACCTGCATGATGCTCTCGACCATGCGCGCCACCGACGGCGCGGCGAGCCGGTGGTAGCGATGCCGCCCCTGTTTGGCGACGCTCAGCAGGCCGACCGCCGTCATTCTGCCCAGATGGCCGCTCGCCGTCTGAGGCGTGATGCCGGCCGCCCGGGCCAGTTCGGTCGCCGTGAGGGCTCGGCCATCCATCAGCGCGTGCAGCATGCTGGCGCGCGCAGGATCGCCGGATAGCGCCGCGACCTCGGCGAACAGTGCGTTGCTGGCCATGACCTCGACCTCCACGACAGGCTGACCATCCTACTCCGATGTCCGGCCTTATGCTTCGGCCGTTCCCGTAACATTCGCGCGGCCTCCGCTCCAGGGTGCGGCCATGACCCCTTGGCGCGCATCGATATCTCGTGACCGGCCAGCTGGCACATCCATCCTCCGGCTGTGGTGGAGACGGGCCTGGACGCGGCGGACGCTTCGGTCCCTCGATGATCGGCTTCTCGCGGACATAGGCCGATCCAGAGCCGAGCGTCGGCGCCAGTGCTCCAAGTGGTTCTGGCAGGCGTAGCGGCGGGAGGCTCGCGATGACGGTCGGGACCGCAGGTCCGTTTTTCGGCTGGCGCGTCGTCGCGGCCGTTTTCGTCCTCGCCATGTTCGGCTGGGGTCTCGGCTTCTACGGTCCGCCGGTCTATCTGCACGCCGTCCAGGAGGCGCACGGATGGTCCCTGGCGATCGTCTCGACGGCCGTCACGGCGCATTTCCTGGCCGGGGCGATCGTCGTCGCGAACCTGCCCAAGCTCCATGAGCGGTTCGGTGTGCCGGCCGTGACGCGCGCCGGGTCCGTCGCGCTGGCGACCGGTGTCGCCGGCTGGGCATTGGCGCATGCGCCGTGGCAGCTCTTCCTCGCGACGCTGCTCAGCGGCGGCGGCTGGGCCACCCTGGGGGCCGCAGCGGTCAACGCGATCATTGCTCCATGGTTCGTGCGAGCCCGACCCGCCGCTTTGGCCTCGGCCTACAACGGGGCGAGCTTCGGCGGAATGGTGTTCTCGCCGCTTTGGGTCGCGGCGATCGGGCTTCTCGGATTCCTTGGGCCACGGCGGTCATCGGTCTTGCGATGATCCTCACGATCTGGATCCTCGCTGATGTCTACTATTCGAAGAGGCCCGAGCAGATGGGACTGCGCGCGGACGGCGACGCTCCGGGTGCGCCGGCCGCCTCGATGACGTCACGATCGGCCCGTGCTCTTCCTGGACGCCAGTTGTGGGGAAACATCGGCTTCGTCACGCTCGCCGCCGGCATGGCGCTCGGCCTGTTCGCGCAGATCGGCCTGCTGGCACACCTCTTCTCGCTCCTGGTGCCGGCGTCGGGCGCGCAGCTCGCCGGCGTTTCGGCGGGTGCCGCCACCGCGGCGGCCATTGGGGGACGCACGCTCGTCGGCTGGTCGATGCCGGTCGGAGCCGATCGCCGCCTGCTCGCCTCAGCCAGCTATGCCGTGCAGATCGCCGGATCGCTCGTCTTTCTTCTTGCCGCCGGCCACAGCGCGTCCCTGCTGCTCCTCGGCATCGTGCTGTTCGGCGCGGGCATCGGCAACGCGACCTCCCTGCCGCCCCTCATCGCTCAGGTCGAGCTCGTGCAGGCGGACGCGACGCGCGTGGTTCCTCTGATCGTCGGGATCGGCCAAGCCACCTATGCTTTCGCCCCGGCCGCCTTCGGTCTGATCCCGGAATACGCTCCACGGGTGGGCTCCGCATCGGCGGGAGCCTCGCCCTGTCTCTTCATCGCGGCAGCGCTCATCCAGGGCTTGGCGATCGCAGCCTTCCTCGTCGGCCGGCGTCGGTAGCGCCGACATCCGCATCTGGCTCGATCCGGAAGGGCCGTGAGGCCCACGGTCGGGTCGCCGTTCGACGGGCGAGGAGCCCGACCGGCGCGCACTCACCGACCTCATGCCGAGGGCAGAGGGCCCGCGTCCCGCTTCTGTTGCGGCCCCTCACCGTCATGCGCCCGGGCTATCACGTCCGGGCGCCGGGCTATTTGTCCTCCGGCTCGCGGCATGACACCATTGGTCCAACGGTTCGAGGATCGGAGGAGGCGACCATGCAACGGCACCAGCGCTCGATGAACCTGACTGCCATGGGCCCGTCGCTGTCACGGCGGGGCTTCGTGGGCGGCGCTGCGATGGCGACGGGGCTGGTCGCCGCCGGACGGGCTCGCGCCGCCGGCAGCGAGGTTCCGATCACGATGGTCATCAACCAGTCGCCCTGGCTCGACGGCTTCGTCAAGACCGTCAACCGTTACGAGCAGGAGACCGGCAATCACATCGAGCTCGACGTCCAGCCCTTTGCCGGCAATCTCGAGAAGCAGCGCAGCTCGGTGCGCTCGAGCGAGGGTCATTACGACCTGCTGCCGATGAACGCGAGCTGGTTCGCCGAGATGTATTTCGGGGGCTTCCTGACCCCGATCCAGGAGATCGACCCCGACTTCAAGCTCGACCCGGGGATCTATTCCTTCGGCGACTTCATCTACTTCGACCCGGTCTCGAAGACGATGGACGCCGCGACCGGCAAGCTCATGTCGGTGCCGATCAACCCCAACATCCCGCTCCTCTACTACCGTGCCGACCTCTACGAGCAAAAAGGCCTGAGCGTGCCGACCACGCTCGATGCGCTGATGGCCAACGCCGAGGCGCTGAACGATCCGCCCCGGCGCTACGGCATCGTCCAGCGCGGCGCCCGCGGCAACTCGATCGGCTTCGACTTCTGGCCCTATCTCTACGGCTTCGGCGGCGCCCTCTTCAAGGATCCGAAGCATGGCGACTTCACGGTCACGATCAACAGCCCGAACGGCAAGGCGGCGCTCGAGTACTATGTCGCGCTGGCGCGCGAGGCCGGTCATCCGAAGAGCGCCGCCCTGGGCCAGGCCGAGGTCATCCAGAACATGCTGACCGGCAAGGCCGGCCACATCATGGTCGTGGTCGCCGCCTGGTCGCAGATGAACGATTTCAGGCAAGTCGATCGTCGTCGACAAGGTTGGCCTCGCCGTGCCGCCGGCGCAGCCGGGCGTCGAGCCGGGCCTGCCGCTCGGCCATTTCCTGGGCGGCGTGCCCCGCAACATCCCCAAGGAGCGCCAGCGGGCGGCCGTAGCCTTCCTCAAATGGTGGCAGACGCCCGCGGCTCAGAATGCCTGTGCCGAGTTCGGCGGCGTGCCGGTCAGCAAGGCGGCGCTGGCCGGTCCGCTTGCCCGGAAGCCGGGCTATGGCTGGATGGCCCCGCTTGCCCAGGGCCTCGAATATTCCCTGAACCTCTACCCGTTTCCCCAGGGCAACGAGGTCATCCCCCCGATCGAGATCGACCTCAACCAGGCCCTCTCGGGCGACCTCGGCGTCGTCCCGGCCCTCAACGGCATCTCCGACCAAGTCTACGCCATCATGAGCAAGTACGGCTACAAGACGGGCAAGCTGCCGCCGCTCGCCTGAGCCCGGCAGGCACCGCTGTCCCCCCTTTGGCCAAAGGCCCGAGCATCTGGATGGCGTTTCCGGCCCGCTTGGGGCCGGACGAGCGTCGCTGGATCTACGAGGCGGGCCCAGCAGCCTTGGGAATGGAGAAATCGCCGAGGTTGGCGTCCGCTGTCGAGGCCCGATGCGTCCAGAGCACCAGAACCTCGCAATCCTTCTCGGTGGTGTGCGGGCCGTGAATGGCGTCTACCGCCGGCTCTATGATTTGGAGAATAAGGATGAAGTGCGTTTTTGTTCTCTTCGATTTGCTCAACCGGCACATGCTCGGGCCCTATGGCGGCCGCCGCGTCCCGACGCCCAATTTCGATCGGCTGGCAGGGCGGTCGGCGGTCTTCGAGCAACACTATGTAGGCAGCCTGCCCTGCATGCCGGCTCGGCGCGACATGCAGACCGGCCGGCTCAACTTTCTTCACCGGAGTTGGGGGCCGCTCGAGCCTTTTGACAATTCCTTCCCGGAGCTGCTGAGGGCGACCGGCATCTACAGCCATCTGATCACCGATCATTGCCACTACTGGCACGACGGCGGCGCCACCTACCACAGCCGCTTCGACACCTACGAGTTCGTGCGCGGCCAGGAGAAGGACCCCTGGAAGGCGATGGTCCAGCCGCCCTGGGAGCGGCTCCGCGAGATGTACCACGAGCGCCAGCTCGCCACCGAGCCGCGCAGCAATTTCCGCAACAACCTCGTCAACCGCGAGTTCATCAAGGAGGAAAAGGACTTTCCGTCGGTCCGCTGCTTCGATGCGGCACTCGACTTTCTGGAGCGGAACGGCGCCGCCGACGGCTGGCTCCTGCAGCTCGAGACCTTCGATCCGCACGAGCCCTTCACGGCACCCGAGCGCTTCAAGCGGCCCTTCGAGACCGGCTGGAACGGTCCCGTCCGCGACTGGCCGCGCTATGGCCGCGTCGACGAGCTGCCTGCCGAGTGCGACGAGCTGCGTGCCAACTACTACGCCCTGATGTCTCTCTGCGACGAGCTGCTGGGCCAGCTTCTGGACGTCTTCGACCGCCTGGGTCTCTGGGAGGACACAGCCCTCGTCGTCTCCACCGACCACGGCTTCCTTCTCGGCGAGCACGATTTCTGGGCCAAGAACAGGATGACCCTCTACGAGGAGATCGCCCACATCCCCCTCTTCGTCCACCATCCGCAGATGGCGGTGGCCGACGGGGCCCGGCGCCGGGCCCTCACACAGACGATCGACCTCGCCCCGACGTTCCTCGACATCTTCGGCGCGGCCCGGCCGGCCGAGATGCAGGGCCACTCGCTCCTGCCGGCTCTGGCCGACGACCAGGTGCTTCGGCAGGGCGCCCTCTTCGGCTATTTCGGCGGGGCCGTGAACGTCACCGACGGCCGGCACACCTATCACCGCTACCCGCCCGATCTCCGGAGCCAGGAGATCTACCAGTACACGCTCATGCCGATGCACCTCAAAAGCCTCTTTCTTCCCGCCGAGCTGGCCCCGGCCGAGCTCAGCCGTCCGCTAGCCTTCACCAAGGGGGCGCCGGTGCTCAAGGTGCCGGTGGCGCCCGAAGGTCCCTGGTTCCAGGGCTATCCGCCCGGCACCCTCCTCGAGAGCACGACCCGCCTCTTCGACCTCGCGACAGACCCGGGCCAGGAGCACCCCCTCGACGACCCCACCCTCGAGACAGCCATGATGCGCCTCATGGCCGAGCTGATGGTGGGGAACGACGCCCCGCCGGAGGCGCTGGCACGAGTGGGGCTGGCGAGGGCTCCAGCCTGAGCAATCAGGCGGGATCGGCCTCCTCGTCGAGAGACGGCGAACCCGACATCTTCCGGTTCGGGCGGCGAGCGGCGATGAGCCGGGGGAATGGCCAGCCTCTCACCGCTCGACGCCCTGAACGAACGCCAGAAGGCGGCCGTGACGTTCGGCGTCCGCCAGGGCGCGCCCTTCGTGCCGCCGCCGCCGCTCCTCGTCGTGGCCGGTGCCGGGACCGGCAAGACCATGACGCTGGCCCATCGGGTCGCTCATCTCCTGCTGGCCGGCGCCGATCCGCGTCGCACGCTTCTCCTCACCTTCAGCCGCCGCGCCGCCGAGGAAATGATCCGGAGGGTCGAGCGGATCTGCGGCGAGGTGGCGTCGATCAAGGCACGGCTGGCCGAGGGGCTCGACTGGGCCGGCACCTTTCACGCGGTCGGCAGCCGGCTCCTCCGCCACTATGCCGAGGAGGTCGGCCTGCCGCCCGGCTTCACCGTGCTCGACCGCGGCGACGCCGCCGACCTTCTCGACCTCGTCCGCGACGAATTGCGCCTCGCCCAGGGCGAGCGGCGCTTTCCGCGCAAGGGCACCTGCCTTTCCATCTATTCGCTCGCGGTCAACTCGGGCGACCCGCTCGACCAGGTCCTGCGCCGCCAGTTCCCCTGGTGCCTGGAGTGGCGGGACGCGCTGAAGACCCTTTTCAAGGCCTACGGCGAGGCCAAGCGCGACCAGGCGGTGCTCGACTATGACGATCTCCTGCTCCTCTGGGAGCGTTTGATGCGGGTACCGGGACTCGCGACCGACGTGGCCCGCCGGTTCGATCTCGTGCTCGTCGACGAGTACCAGGACACCAACCCGCTCCAGGCGGCGATCCTGAAGGCGCTCAAGCCCGAGGGCAGGGGACTGACGGTGGTCGGCGACGACGCCCAGGCGATCTACGGCTTCCGTGCGGCGACCGTGCGCAACATCCTCGACTTCCCGGGAAGCTTCGCCCCGCCTGCCGAGATCGTGACGCTCGAGCTCAATTACCGCTCCACGCAGCCCATCCTCGACGGCGCCAACGGCGTCATCGGCCTCGCTCGCGAGCGCTTCACGAAGAGCCTGGCGGCCGCCCGGCCGGGCATGGCGCGGCCGCGCCTGGTCGAGGTGGCGGACGACGGCGCCCAGGTCGACCACGTGGTCGGCCGCATCCTCGAGCTGCGCGAGGCCGGCGTCCCGCTGCTCCACCAGGCGGTGCTGTTCCGCACCGCCCATCACAGCGCCGCGCTGGAGGTCGAGCTGGTTCGCCGCAACATCCCCTTCGTCAAATGGGGCGGCCTGAAGTTCCTCGAGGCGGCCCACGTCAAGGACGTCATGGCGATGCTGCGCTGGGCCGAGAATTTGCGCGACCGCGTGGCGGCCTTCCGCACCCTGCAGCTCCTGCCGGGCATCGGCCCGGCGATCGCCCGCCGCCTGCTGGGCAGCCTCGACGAGAGCGGGCCGGCCGGCCTCGATCGCCTCGAGCCGCCGGCCGCGGCACGGCATCTCTGGTCCGGCTTTGCCGAGACGATGAAGGGTCTCGTGCAGGAGCCGGCCTGGCCGGGCGACCTCGAGCGTGTGCGGGCGTTCTATGATCCGCTGCTGCCGGAGCTGCACGAGAACGCGCGGCTCCGTCTCCTGGATCTGGACCAGCTCCTGTCCATCGCCCTCCGCTCGCCCGGCCGGGAGCGCTTTCTCACGGACCTCACCCTCGATCCGCCCGAGGCCGTCGGCGACGAGGCGGGGCCGCCGCTCAGGGACGAGGAGCAGCTCGTGCTCTCGACCATCCACTCGGCCAAGGGCCAGGAATGGAAGGCCGTGTTCGTCCTCAACTGCGTCGACGGCTGCATCCCGTCCGACATGGCGACCGGCAGCGAGGCGGAAATCGAGGAGGAGCGGCGGCTTCTCTACGTCGCCATGACGCGGGCCAAGGACGAGCTCGACCTCATGGTGCCGCAGCGCTTTTTTGTTCTTCTCCAGCATCCGCGCGGCGACCGCCACCTGCGCGCCAACCGCACCCGCTTCATCCCCGACCGCCTGCTGCCTGTCTTCGACCGGGTACGGGGCGGGCCCCGCGGCGAGGCCCCGGGAGACCAAAAGGGGCCATTGCCCCGCCTCGACCTGCGGGCCGACTTGGCGGGCATGTGGGATTAGCTGGGGCGGTCGGCATCAGCGATCGGGGCCGACCTCAGGCCGGCCAGCCCGGGATGATCTCGCGGAGGCCGATGAAGCGGTCGGCGGCCTCTCGAAGCGCTACCGCGGTAGAGTTTGTGTCGGCGATCAGAACGGTTGTCCGCCCCGATGCCCTCGCCTGCCCGATCAGAGGCAAGAAATCGGAATCGCCTGAGACGAGCGCGAGGGTCTGGATGCCCGGCGGCAGCGCCGTGGCCGCGACGGCCAGCCGCACGTCGATGCCTTTGCGATAGAGCCCTCTGCCGGGCCCCCGCGAGAGCGCATCCACGGCGCAGCCCATGGCCTCGATGCCCTCCACGAAACGTGCGAAGGCCGCCGGCCCGCGACCGCGGTGCAGCCGTGATCGCCACCAGACACTCTCCTCGCCGAGGTGAAGCGAGAGGCCCACGTTCGCCCCGAACAGCTCTCTGAGCTTCGCGAAGAGCGCCGGGAAGTCGATTGTTATCGAGTTGCTCGACGCCGTGAACAGAAGCCAGTCCCCATCGATGAAGACAGCCTGTTTCAGAACGATCCCGAGCTTCCAGAGGATCAGCTGCGAGAGGGCCGCCGGTGTCGTGCTCCGGAGGTCGATATGCCGACGGTCGCGCAAATCCCTGGGATCTCCGTATCGTCGAAGCGCGCGGGCAGGATGTAGTCCTGCCTCTCCAGAAAAGCCCGTGCTGGGCGCTTTCCCGCTCGTGGCTTGTCCAGAGCTTCTTCGCATAGGCCGCGGAGACGAACAGACGCAGAAGCGCGCCGACTGCCCGTAGATCTCGTCGAGATGCGTGTAGAGATTCCGGCCCCATAGCTGGGCCCTCTCGTACTCGTCGTAGAAACGCGGATGCCCCGGCCGCGGAGAATGTCCGCCACCTGCCTGACATAGGGCCGGTCCTCGCCGGCGAACGAGAGGCAGACGTCGTACTCATAGGCCCGCTCGGAGGCAGGTGGGGACGTCATGCCGAAAGGCCCGGCCGCCTGTGCCGCCGATCAGCGCTTCGGGTCCGCCTCCAGGTCGCCGGGCTCCATGGAGTCGAGGGCGGCGAGCGGGTCCTCCTCGCCGGCCGAGGACTGGTTGACGATCTCCTGCTCGGCCGCGAGCCAGTAGTCGAGCGCCCGCCCTTCCGGACGGCCCTCCGCCTCCCACAAGGCATGGGCGCGCGCCTCGATCTGCCCCCGCAGGTCCTGGCCCAGAGCCTCGACCCGCTCCCGCATTCCCTCAGGCAACTCCACGCCCATCCTCATCGCCTCCCTGCAGGCCATGGGAAAAAGGGGCACCGTGTGCCGCCCACAACGACCACCCCTCGACTAGGCACGATCTCTCTGCGACGCGCGGCACGCAAGGCCGAACTCGGGCCGCCGCGATTGGCTAGCCGACGACGAACACGGGATCGTCGACGGTCGTGACATCGCCGTGGTGCGGCCCGCAGCGGACAAACGCATCCGGATACCTGACCGATCCCGCCGCCGAGCACACCTTGAGGTTGCTCCCGTGCACGCGACAGGGCGTTCCCGCCAAAATTGCCCGAGATAGGTGTCGCCGGCTCGCGCAGGCTCATGTCTCCTCGGCGGCTAACCCCAGCACACTCTAGCGGC
>CAWHFO010000075.1:0-23605 GCA_963828215.1 uncultured Alphaproteobacteria bacterium
GGCGTCCACGCTCTCAAGGGCCTGAGCGAGGGGACGAGGATCTACGCCATCACCGTGCCCGGCGACCCGTGACGAGCGCAGGCCGGAAGGGCACGAGCCGATGCGTCTCGTCTATCTCTTGTTTGAACTCGCTCAACCGCCACGTCCTCGGCGCCTATGGCGGCGGCGAGGTGGCCACGCCCAATTTCGATCGGCTGGCCGAGCGGAGCGTCACCTTCGAGCGGCATTTCGTCGGCAGCATGCCCTGCATGCCGGCGCGCCGCGACATGCAGACGGGACGGCTGAACTTCCTGCACCGCGCCTGGGGCCCGCTCGAGCCCTTCGACAACAACCTGCCCGACCTCTTGAGGGAGGCCGGCGTCTACAGCCATCTGATCACCGACCACTACCACTAATTCGAGGATGGCGGCGCCGGCTTCCACGGCCGCTACAGCTCCTGGGAGTTCGTGCGCGGCCAGGAGAAGGACAAATGGAAGGGCGTCGCCGCCCCGGATCTCGAGCGCTACGGCCGCGACTATCATCCCTGGGTCTTCGACGGCCGCACCGATCCGGATGCCAATCTGCCCTATGTCGTCAACCGCGATTTCATCGACACCGAGGAAAAATTCCCGATCGCCCGCTGCTTCGGGCATGCGGCCGAGTTCCTCGACCACAACCGCAAAGCGCAAAACTGGTTTCTGCAGCTCGAATGCTTCGATCCGCATGAGCCGTTCTTCGCGGCCGGGCGCTTCCGCGAGGGGCTGGAGAGCGGCTATCAGGGCCCCGTTCTCGACTGGCCGCGCTACGGGCGCCCGTCGCTCGACGGCCTCGAGGCCCGGGAGCTGCGCGCGAGCTATCTGGCGCTCGTGCGGATGTGCGACCATTATCTGGGACGCCTCCTCGACCGGTTCGATGCCGACGACCTCTGGCGGGACACGGGCCTGATCGTCTCGACCGATCACGGGCTCCTGCTCGGCGAGCACGACTATTGGGGCAAGAACCGGCCGCCCTTCTTCAACGAGGTGGCCCACATCCCGCTCTTCGTCCACCACCCCGACGCAGGCGCCGCCCAGGGCCGGCGGCGCCGGGCGCTGACCCAGACGACCGACCTGATGCCGACCGTGCTCGATTGCTTCGGCATTGTCGTTCCGCCCGAGGTCCGTGGGGCCTCGCTCCTGCCCGTGCTTCATCAGGACCAGGCCGTGCGCGAGGCCTGCATCTACGGCCAGTTCGGCGGCTCGGTGAACGTGACGGACGGCCGGCACAGCTATTTTCGCTATCCGGCGCCGGACAATGGGGAGCAGCTTTTTCACTATACGCTGATGCCCATGCACATGCGCAGCTACTTCGAGCCGCGCGAGCTGGCCGCTGCGACGCTGGTCCCGCCGATGGGCTTCACCAAGGGCGTGCCGGTGCTGCGGGTGCCGGTGGTGGCGGAGGCCAAGGCCAACCTGATCGGCCGCTATCCCCTGCTCGACCCGGTGACGGCCCTCTACGACCTGGAGCGCGATCCGGGCCAGACCGGGCCCATGGAGGACCCGGCCATCAGCGAGCGGCTCGTCGGGCTGATGCGCGGGGAGATGGAGCGCCACGAGGCGCCGCCCGAGGCCTATCGCCGCCTCCACCTCGCCCCGCCGGCCCCGGCCACATCGGATCCCGGAGCCTCTACCCGATCCGCACCTCGAGCCTCTCGCGAAACACCTGCTGGCCCCTTGGCGTGACCAGCACCGCGCGGGTCCCGTCCAGTCGGCGGATCCAGCCGCTCCTCATGCAGTGCTCGCAGAGGGCGGCGCCGACAGCACCGGCGAGGTGCGGCCGCCGCTCGCTCCAGTCGAGGCAGGGCCGGCAGAGAACGCGGCCCGACCGCTGCGTGCGTCGCGCCAGCATGGGCCCGGTGTCCATCCCGAGCTCGCCCAGGAAGGCGATCCCGGACTCGGTGAGCAGGCCGGCATCGCTGGTCAGCTCGACATGCCCCGCTCGATCAGCCCGTCGGCCAGGGCGACCCCGAGCCGCCCGGCCAAGTGATCGTAGCAGGTGCGCGCCTGACGCAGCGCCGCGTCCCTGGGGCCGACGGTCAGCCTCTTCCTGTCCGGCTCCACCTCGGCCGCGACCTGCATGATGCTCTCGACCATGCGTGCCACCGACGGCGTCGACAGGCGGTGATAGCGGTGCCGCCCCTGCTTCGCGACGCTCAGCAGGCCGGCCAGCAGCATCCGGCTCAGATGGCCGCTCGCCGTCTGGGGCGTCACGCCGGCGACGCGGGCGAGCTCGGTCGCGGTGAGGGCCCGGCCATCCATCAGCGCGTGCAGCATGCCGGCTCGTGCCGGATCGCCGGCGAGCGCCGCGATCTCGGCGAAGAGGGCGTTGCTGGTCATGACCCAAACCTCCAGGACGGGATGAGCACCCTATACCGGAACCGGCCGGATGCTTCGGCCGTTCCCGTAACGTTCGGCCGGGCTTCGGGCCAGGGTGCCGCCATGAGCAACCGGCAGGCACCACCATCCTTCGCCAGCGCGCCTTCGTGGCCGTCCTCCGGCTCTGGTCGAGACGGGCCTGCACGAGGCGCGCTCTTCGATGCCTGGACGAGCGGCTTCTCCAGGACATCGGCCGCTCGGAAAGGGAGCGCCGACGAGAGTGCGCCAAGTGGTTCTGGCGGGCCTAGCGGCGGGACGCTCGCGATGACAGTCGGGACCGCAGGTCCGTTTTTCGGCTGGCGCGTCGTCGCGGCCGCTTTCGTCCTCGCCATGTTCGGCTGGGGTCTCGGCTTCTACGGTCCGCCGGTCTATCTGCACGCGGTCCAGGAGGCGCGTGGATGGTCCCTGGCGATCGTCTCGACGGCCGTCACGGCGCATTTCCTGGCCGGGGCGATCGTCGTCGCGAACCTGCCCAAGCTCCATGAGCGGTTCGGTGTGCCGGCCGTGACGCGGGCCGGGTCCGTCGCGCTGGCGACCGGTGTCGCCGGCTGGGCATTGGCGCATGCGCCGTGGCAGCTCTTCCTCGCGACGCTGCTCAGCGGCGGCGGCTGGGCCACCCTGGGGGCCGCAGCGGTCAACGCGATCATTGCTCCTTGGTTCGTCCGAGCTCGACCCGCCGCTTTGGCCTCGGCCTACAACGGGGCGAGCTTCGGCGGAATGGTGTTCTCGCCGCTCTGGGTCGCGGCGATCGGGCTTCTCGGATTCCCTTGGGCCGCGGCGGTCATCGGTCTTGCGATGATCCTCACGATCTGGATCCTCGCTGATGCCTACTATTCGAAGAAGCCCGAGCAGATGGGACTGCGCGCGGACGGCGACGCTCCGGGTGCGCCGGCCGCCTCGGTGACGTCACGCTCGGCCCGTGCTCTTCCTGGACGCCAGTTGTGGGGAAACATCGGCTTCATCACGCTGGCCGCCGGCATGGCGCTCGGCCTGTTCGCGCAGATCGGCCTGCTGGCACACCTCTTTTCGCTCCTGGTGCCGGCGTTGGGCGCGCAGCTCGCCGGCGTTTCGGCGGGTGCCGCCACCGCGGCGGCCATTGGGGGACGCACGCTCGTCGGCTGGTCGATGCCGGTCGGAGCCGATCGCCGCCTGCTCGCCTCTGCGAGCTATGCCGTGCAGATCGCCGGATCGCTCGTCTTTCTTCTCGCAGCCGGCCAGAGCGCGTCCCTGCTGCTCCTCGGCGTCGTGCTGTTCGGCGCGCGCATCGGCAACGCGACCTCCTTGCCGCCCCTCATCGCTCAGGTCGAGTTCGTGCAGGCGGACGCGACGCGCGTGGTTCCTCTGATCGTCGGGATCGGCCAAGCCACCTATGCTTTCGCCCCGGCCGCCTTCGGTTTGATCCGGGAATACGCTCCACGGGTGGGCTCCGCATCGGCGGGAGCCTCGCCCTGTCTCTTCATCGCGGCAGCGCTGATCCAGGGCTTGGCGATCGCAGCCTTCCTCGTCGGTCGGCGTCGGTAGCGCCGACATCCGCACCTGGCTCGATCCGGAAGGGTTGTGAGGCCCACGGTCAGGTCGCCGTTCGACGGGCGAGGAGCCCGACCGGCGCGCACTCACCGGCCTCGTGCCGAGGGCCCCCGTCCACCTCCGTTGCGGCCCCTCGTCGTCATGCGCCCGGGCTATCACGTCCGGGCGCCGGGCTATTTGTCCTCCGGCTCGGGGCATGACACCATTGGTCCAACGGTTCGAGGATCGGAGGAGGCGACCATGCAACGGCACCAGCGCTCGATGGACCTGACTGCCATGGGCCCGTCGCTGTCACGGCGGGGCTTCGTGGGCGGCGCTGCGATGGCGACGGGGCTCCTGGCTGCCGGACGGGCTCGCGCCGCCGGCAGCGAGGTTCCGATCACGATGGTCATCAACCAGTCGCCCTGGCTCGACGGCTTCGTCAAGACCGTCAACCGTTACGAGCAGGAGACCGGCAATCACATCGAGCTCGACGTCCAGCCCTTTGCCGGAAATCTCGAGAAGCAGCGCAGCTCGGTGCGCTCGAGCGAGGGTCACTACGACCTGCTGCCGATGAACGCGAGCTGGTTCGCCGAGATGTATTTCGGGGGCTTCCTGACTCCGATCCAGGAGATCGACCCCGACTTCAAGCTCGACCCCGGGATCTATTCCTTCGGCGAATTCGATCTACTTCGACCCGGTCTCGAAGACGATGGATGCCGCGACCGGCAAGCTCATGTCGGTGCCGATCAACCCCAACATCCCGCTTCTCTACTACCGTGCCGACCTCTACGAGCAAAACGGCCTGAGCGTGCCGACCACGCTCGATGCGCTGATGGCCAACGCCAAGGCGCTGAACGATCCGCCGAAACGCTACGGCATCGTCCAGCGCGGCGCCCGCGGCAACTCGATCGGCTTCGACTTCTGGCCCTATCTCTACGGCTTCGGCGGCGCCCTCTTCAAGGATCCGAAGCATGGCGACTTCACGGTCACGATCAACAGCCCGAACGGGAAGGCGGCGCTCGAGTACTATGTCGCGCTGGCGCGCGAGGCCGGCCATCCGAAGAGCGCCGCCCTCGGCCAGGCCGAGGTGATCCAGAACATGCTGACCGGCAAGGCGGGCCACATCATGGTCGTGGTCGCCGCCTGGTCGCAGATGAACGATCCGACGAAGTCGATCGTGGTCGACAAGGTTGCGCTCGCCGTGCCGCCGGCCCAGCCGGGCGTCACGCCGGGCCTGCCGCTCGGCCATTTCCTCGGCGGCGTGCCCCGCAACATCCCCAAGGAGCGCCAGCGGGCCGCGGTCGCCTTTCTCAAATGGTGGCAGACGCCGGCGGCCCAGAACGCCTGCGCCGAGCTCGGCGGCGTGCCGGTCAGCAAGGCGGCGCTGGCCGGCCCGCTTGCCCGGAAGCCTGGCTATGCCTGGATGGCCCCGCTTGCCCAGGGCCTCGAATATTCCCTGAACCTCTACCCGTTTCCCCAGGGCAACGAGGTCATCCCCCCGATCGAGATCAACCTCAACCAAGCCCTCTCGGGCGACCTCGGCGTCGTCCCGGCCCTCAACGGCATCTCCGACCAAGTCTACGCCATCATGAGCAAGTACGGCTACAAGACGGGCAAGCTGCCGCCGCTCGCCTGAGCCCGGCAGGCACCGCTGTCCCCCCTTTGGCCAAAGGCCCGAGCATCTGGATGGCGTTTCCGGCCCGCTTGGGGCCGGACGAGCGTCGCTGGATCTACGGGGCGGGCCCAGCAGCCTTGGGAATGGAGAAATCGCCGAGGTTGGCGTCCGCTGTCGAGGCCCGATCCGTCCAGAGCACCAGAACCTCGCAATCCTTCTCGGTGGTATGCGGGCCGTGAAAGGCGTCTACCGCGGGCTCTATGATTTGGAGAAGAAGGATGAAGTGCGTTTTTGTTCTCTTCGACTCGCTCAACCGGCATATGCTCGGACCCTATGACGGCCGCCGGGTCCCGACGCCCAATTTCGACCGGCTGGCAGGGCGGTCGGCGGTCTTCGAGCGGCACTATGCAGGCAGCCTGCCCCGCATGCCGGCTCGGCGCGACATGCAGACCGGCCGGCTCAACTTTCTTCACCGGAGTTGGGGGCCGCTCGAGCCTTTTGACAATTCCTTCCCGGAGCTGCTGCGGACGGCCGGCGTCTACAGCCATCTTATCACCGACCATTGCCATTACTGGCACGATGGCGGCGCCACCTACCACAGCCGCTTCGACACCTACGAGTTCGTCCGCGGTCAGGAGAAGGACCCTTGGAAGGCCATGGTCCAGCCGCCTTGGCAGCGGCTCCGCGAGATGTACCACGCGCGCCAGCTCAGCACCGAGCCGCGCAGCAATTTCCGCAACAACCTCGTCAATCGCGAGTTCATCAAAGAGGAAAAGGATTTTCCGTCGGTCCGCTGCTTCGACGCGGCGCTCGACTTTCTGGAGCGGAACGGTGCCACCGACGGCTGGCTCCTGCAGCTCGAGACCTTCGACCCGCACGAGCCCTTCACGGCGCCGGAGCGCTTCAAGCGGCCGTTCGAGACCGGCTGGAACGGCCCCGTCCGCGACTGGCCGCGCTATGGCCGGATCGACGAGCTGCCGGCCGAGTGCGACGAGCTGCGCGCCAACTACTACGCCCTGATGTCCTTGTGCGACGAGCTGCTGGGCCAGCTTCTGGACGTCTTCGACCGCCTGGGTCTCTGGGAGGACACAGCCCTCGTCGTCTCCACCGACCACGGCTTCCTTCTC
The DNA here is from genome assembly GCA_963828215.1 of uncultured Alphaproteobacteria bacterium. Taxonomy (GTDB): domain Bacteria; phylum Pseudomonadota; class Alphaproteobacteria; order Geminicoccales; family Geminicoccaceae; genus CAVTJL01. Next base: position 6,645 of record CAWHFO010000075.1, read on the forward strand.
GGCGAGCACGATTTCTGGGCCAAGAACAGGATGACCCTCTACGAGGAGATCGCCCACATCCCCCTCTTCGTCCACCATCCGCAGATGGCGGTGGCCGACGGGGCCCGGCGCCGGGCCCTCACACAGACGATCGACCTCGCCCCGACGTTCCTCGACATCTTCGGCGCGGCCCGGCCGGCCGAGATGCAGGGCCACTCGCTCCTGCCGGCTCTGGCCGACGACCAGGTGCTTCGGCAGGGCGCCCTCTTCGGCTATTTCGGCGGGGCCGTGAACGTCACCGACGGCCGGCACACCTATCACCGCTACCCGCCCGATCTCCGGAGCCAGGAGATCTACCAGTACACGCTCATGCCGATGCACCTCAAAAGCCTCTTTCTTCCCGCCGAGCTGGCCCCGGCCGAGCTCAGCCGTCCGCTAGCCTTCACCAAGGGGGCGCCGGTGCTCAAGGTGCCGGTGGCGCCCGAAGGTCCCTGGTTCCAGGGCTATCCGCCCGGCACCCTCCTCGAGAGCACGACCCGCCTCTTCGACCTCGCGACAGACCCGGGCCAGGAGCACCCCCTCGACGACCCCACCCTCGAGACCGCCCTGATGCGCCTCATGGCCGAGCTGATGGTGGGGAACGACGCCCCGCCCGAGGCGCTGGCGCGAGTCGGGCTGGCGGAAGGGCTCCAGCCTGAGCAATCAGGCGGGACCGGCCTCCTCATCGAGAAACGGCAACCCGACATCTTCCGGTGCGGGCGGCGAGCGGCTATGAGCCGGGGGAATGGCCAGCCTCTCACCGCTCGACGCCCTGAACGAACGCCAGAAGGCGGCCGTGACGTTCGGCGTCCGCCAGGGCGCGCCCTTCGTGCCGCCGCCGCCGCTGCTCGTCGTGGCCGGTGCCGGGACCGGCAAGACCATGACGCTGGCCCATCGGGTTGCCCATCTCCTGCTGGCCGGCGCCGATCCGCGTCGCACGCTTCTGCTCACCTTCAGCCGCCGCGCCGCCGAGGAAATGATCCGGAGGGTCGAGCGGATCTGTGGCGAGGTGGCGTCGACGAAGGCACGGCTGGCCGAGGGGCTCGACTGGGCCGGCACCTTTCACGCGGTCGGCAGCCGGCTCCTCCGCCACTATGCCGAGGAGGTCGGGCTGCCGCCCGGCTTCACCGTGCTCGACCGCGGCGACGCCGCCGACCTTCTCGACCTTGTCCGCGACGAGCTGCGCCTCGCCCAGGGCGAGCGGCGCTTTCCGCGCAAGGGCACCTGCCTTTCCATCTATTCGCTCGCGGTCAACTCGGGCGAGCCGCTCGACCAGGTGTTGCGCCGCCAGTTCCCCTGGTGCCTGGAGTGGCGGGACGCGCTGAAGACCCTTTTCAAGGCCTACGGCGAGGCCAAGCGCGACCAGGCGGTGCTCGACTATGACGATCTCCTGCTCCTCTGGGAGCGTTTGATGCGGGTGCCGGGGCTCGCGACCGACGTGGCCCGCCGGTTCGATCTCGTGCTCGTCGACGAGTACCAGGACACCAACCCGCTCCAGGCGGGGATCCTGAAGGCGCTCAAGCCCGAGGGCAGGGGACTGACGGTGGTCGGCGACGACGCCCAGGCGATCTACGGCTTCCGTGCGGCGACCGTGCGCAACATCCTCGATTTTCCGGGAAGCTTCGCCCCGCCCGCGGAGATCGTCACGCTCGAGCTGAACTACCGCTCCACGCAGCCGATCCTCGACGGCGCCAACGGCGTCATCGGCCTCGCCCGCGAGCGCTTCACGAAGAACCTGGCGGCCGCCCGGCCGGGCCTGGCGCGGCCGCGGCTGGTCGAGGTGGCGGACGACGGCGCCCAGGTCGACCACGTGGTCGGCCGCATCCTCGAGCTGCGCGAGGCCGGCGTTTCGCTTCTCCAGCAGGCGGTGCTGTTCCGCACCGCCCATCACAGCGCCGCGCTCGAGGTCGAGCTGGTTCGCCGCAACATCCCGTTCGTCAAATGGGGCGGCCTCAAGTTCCTCGAGGCGGCCCACGTCAAGGACGTCATGGCGATGCTGCGCTGGGCCGAGAACCCGCGCGACCGCGTGGCGGCCTTCCGCACCCTGCAACTCCTGCCGGGCATCGGCCCGGCGTTCGCCCGCCGCCTGCTGGGCAGCCTCGACGAGAGCGGGCCGGCCGGCCTCGATCGCCTCGAGCCGCCGGCCGCGGCACGGCATCTCTGGTCCGGCTTTGCCGAGACGATGAAGGGTCTCGTGCAGGAGCCGGCTTGGCCGGGCGACCTCGAGCGTGTCCGGGCGTTCTATGATCCGCTGCTGCCGGAGCTGCACGAGAACCCGCGGCTCCGTCTCCTGGATCTGGACCAGCTCCTGTCCATCGCCCTCCGCGCGCCCGGCCGGGAGCGCTTTCTCACGGACCTCACCCTCGATCCGCCCGAGGCCGTCGGCGACGAGGCGGGGCCGCCGCTCAGGGACGAGGAGCAGCTCGTACTCTCGACCGTCCACTCGGCCAAGGGCCAGGAATGGAAGGCCGTTTTCGTCCTCAACTGCGTCGACGGCTGCATCCCGTCCGACATGGCGACCGGCAGCGAGGCGGAGATCGAGGAGGAGCGGCGGCTTCTCTACGTCGCCATGACGCGGGCCAAGGACGAGCTCGACCTCATGGTGCCGCAGCGCTTTTTTGTTCTTTTCCAGCATCCGCGGGGCGACCGCCACCTGCGCGCCAACCGCACCCGCTTCATCCCCGACCGCCTGCTGCCTGTCTTCGACCGGGTACGGGGCGGGCCCTGCGGCGAGGCCCCGGGAGACCAAAAGGGGCCATTGCCCCGCCTCGACCTGCGGGCCGACTTGGCGGGCATGTGGGATTAGCTGGGGCGGTCGGCATCAGCGATCGGGGCCGACCTCAGGCCGGCCAGCCCGGGATGATCTCGCGGAGGCCGATGAAGCGGTCGGCGGCCTCTCGAAGCGCTACCGCGGTAGAGTTTGTGTCGGCGATCAGAACGGTTGTCCGCCCCGATGCCCTCGCCTGCCCGATCAGAGGCAAGAAATCGGAATCGCCTGAGACGAGCGCGAGGGTCTGGATGCCCGGCGGCAGCGCCGTGGCCGCGACGGCCAGCCGCACGTCGATGCCTTTGCGATAGAGCCCTCTGCCGGGCCCCCGCGAGAGCGCATCCACGGCGCAGCCCATGGCCTCGATGCCCTCCACGAAACGTGCGAAGGCCGCCGGCCCGCGACCGCGGTGCAGCCGCGATCGCCACCAGACACTCTCCTCGCCGAGGTGAAGCGAGAGGCCCACGTTCGCCCCGAACAGCTCTCTGAGCTTCGCGAAGAGCGCCGGGAAGTCGATTGTTATCGAGTTGCTCGACGCCGTGAACAGAAGCCAGTCCCCATCGATGAAGACAGCCTGTTGCAGAACGATCCCAAGCTTCCCGAGGATCAGCTGCGAGAGGGCCGCCGGTGTCGTGCTCCGGAGGTCGATATAGCCGACGGTCGCGCGAATCCCTGGGATCTCCGTATCGTCGAAGCGCGCGGGCAGGATGTAGTCCTGCCTCTCCAGAAAAGCCCGTGCCTGGGCGCTTTCCCGCTCGTGGCTTGTCCAGAGCTTCTTCGCATAGGCCGCGGAGACGAACAGAACGCAGAAGCGCGCCGACTGCCCGTAGATCTCGTCGAGATGCGTGTAGAGATTCCGGCCCCATAGCTGGGCCCTCTCGTACTCGTCGTAGAACACGCGGATGCCCCGGCCGCGGAGAATGTCCGCCACCTGCCTGACATAGGGCCGGTCCTCGCCGGCGAACGACAGGCAGATGTCGTACGCATACGCCCGCTCGGAGGCAGGCGGAGACGTCATGCCGCGAGGCCCGGCCGCCTGTGCCGCCGATCAGCGCTTCGGGTCTGCGGCCAGGGCACCGGGCTCCATGGCGTCGAGGGCGGCCAGGGGATCCTCTTCGCCGGCCGAGGACTGGTTGACGATCTCCTGCTCGGCCGCGAGCCAATAGTCGAGCGCCCGCCCCTCCGGACGGCCGTCCGCCTCCCACAAGGCAAAGGCCCGCGCCTCGATCTGCTCCCGCAGGTTCTGGTCCAGAGCGTCGACCCGCTCCCGCATTCCCTCAGGCAGCTCCACGCCCATCCTCATCGCCTCCCTGCTGGCCACGGGAAAAAGGTGGCGCCGTGGCCGCCCACGACGACGGCCCCTCGATCAGGCACGATCCCTCCGCGACGCGCGGCACGCAAGACCCATCTGGGGCCGCCGCGACAGGCCAGCCGACGACGAGCACGGGATCGTCGACGGTCGTGACATCGCCGTGGTGCGGCTCGCAGCGGACAAACGCATCCGGATACCTGACCGATCCCGCCGCCGAGCACACCTTGAGGTTGCTCCCGTGCACGCGACAGGGCGTTCCCGCCAAAATTGCCCGAGATAGGTGTCGCCGGCTCGCGCAGGCTCATGTCTCCTCGGCGGCTAACCCCAGCACACTCTAGCGTCCTGCCTCGAAAGTTCGTGTCACAATAGGGAGGAGGCTTTTCGAGGGCTTGGGGATGGCGGGACGACCCTTGCCGGTGTTGGAACTGAATGCGGCGGAGAGGGCCGAGCTCGAAGGGCTGGCGAGGCGGCGGAAGACTGCCCAGGCGATGGCGATGCGGGCGCGCATCGTGCTCGGCTGCGCCGGCGGGCGGGCCAACAAGGATGTTGCGGGCGAGCTCGATCTCGACCCGGCGACGGTGGGCAAATGGCGGCGGCGCTTTCTCCTCCACGGTGTGGACGGCTTGCTGGATGAGCCACGCTCTGGCGCGCCGCGCACCCTTGCCGACGCGCGCATCGAGGCGGTGATCGTGCGCACGCTGGAGAGCCTGCCCGAGGGCGCGACCCCCTGGAGCACGCGCGGCATGGCCAAGGCCAGCGGGGTCTCGGCAGCCAGCGTGGGGCGCATCTGGCGAGCCTTCGGCCTGCAGCCCCATCGGAGGGAAAGCCTCAAGCTCTCCACCGATCCCGACTTCGTTGCCAGGGTGCGCGACATTGTCGGGCTCTACATGGCCCCGCCGATCCGCGCGGTGGTCTTGTGCGTCGCCGAGAAAAGCCAGATCCAGCCGACGCAGCAGGCATCGGCTCCATCTCCGCAGGAGCCGATGTCAGGAGACATCGGCGGGGCGCTCGACCGTTCCCATCATCCGCGGCAGGCGGGTGATCCGCCTGCGAAGCAGCGGCGGCCAGAGGGCCGCCGAGGGCCGCTGTTGCCGATGCGGCCCGGCCAGATCGAGCGGCGCACGCACGACTACAAGCGCCATGGCGTGACGTCGTTGGTCGCCGCGCCTGATGTCGCTACCGGACGGGTGATCGGGCAGGGCCATCCGCACCATCGCGCCAGCGAGTTCCGACGCTTTCTCGACGCCATCGAAAGCAACGTGCCGCAAGACCTCGATGTGCACCTGGTGCTCGACAGCCACGCCACCCACAAAACGCCGCTGATCCGCGCCTGGCTTGCCAAGCGTCCTCGATTTTCCGTGCACTGGACACCGAAAGGCGCCTCCCGGGTGAACCAGGTCGAGCGCTTCTTCGCCCTCATTACGCAACGGCGGATCCGCCGCGGTGTCCACACCAGCGTGACACAACTCCAAAGCGCCATCGCCACCTTCATCGCCGACCACAACGCCGATCCCGAACCGTTCCGTTGGACCAGGTCCGCCGACGACATCCTCGCCTCCATCGAGCGATCCTGCCGCCGCACCCAACCTCCCATTAACCCTCGAACTTCAGACGCAGGACACTAGCAGAGATTTGCTCCATGACCCGCCCTTGCGAATACGGGCTCGCCCGACGGCGGCCCCAGCGACTGTTCGGGCTCGAGAGCGTGTTGGTGGACGGGGCGCCGAGCTCACTCACGGGCTCGCTCGCCCCAGGGGACCACGGGCTCCCGTCCACCCCCAAGCTTGCCGCGCGCGGCAAGCTTGGCAACTGAGAGATACAAGGGGCGTGCCGCAGGGAACCCGGTCCCGATCGAGCCTCTCGTCGTCGGCGTCGAGCCCCTGGCATTCCTTCAGCTTTCGTCGGTCGTGATCGCAGACGTCTTCGTCTGGCGCCGCTTTCGATGGCTATGCCCGCTGCGCGGCCTCCGGCTCCCCGGGCCGCCGGCCGACCGACCGGCCCGGCCCATCGGCCCCTTCCCAGGGAGGGCGCGGTCGGGTAGGCGGTCCCGCCATGGACCTGGCCGCGCTCCTTCTGCATCTCGACGTTGCCCGGTACATCGAGGACTGGGGCTACTTGGCGGTGGCCGTGATCGTCGGGCTCGAGAGCCTGGGCGTGCCGCTGCCCGGCGAGACGACGCTGCTCGCCGCCGCGATCCTGGCCGGTGCTGGCCATCAGCTCCACATCGTGCCGCTGATCGCCTCGGCGGCGACCGGCGCCATTCTCGGCGACAATGTCGGCTACTGGATCGGCCGCGAGCTCGGCTTCCGGCTTCTCATGCGCTACGGCCGGCGCGTCGGCATCGGCGACGCCGACATCAAGGTCGGGCGCTACGTCTTCCAGCGCCACGGCGGCAAGGTCGTCTTCTTTGGCCGCTTCGTCGCCCTCTTGCGGGTCCTGGCGGCCCTGCTGGCCGGCGTCAACCGTCTGGCCTGGACGTCGTTCCTCTGGTTCAACGCGGCTGGCGCCGTGGTCTGGGCCACCATCTACGGCACGATCGGCTATACGCTGGGCAACAGCGCCCATCATCTCAGCGGCTACATGAACACGGTCGGCATCGCCGCGGCCCTCGTCGCGATCGCCGGCGGCTATGTGCTCTCGCGTCGGCACTACGGGAAGCTGCAGGAAGCGGCCGAGCGCGCCATGCCGGGGCCGCTGCGGCCGTAGAGCGGGACGGACCCGGCTGCCGCCGGCTCCTCAGGCCGGGCCGGCCGGCTAGCTCCAGCCGCAGGACCGGAGCACCGCCCGCATGTGAGGCGGGACGGGCGCCTCGACCCGGATCGGCGGCTTGTTCGGATAGAGCGGCAGGGCAAGGGCCCGGGCATGCAGCTGGAGGGGGAGGGTATCGCTCCTCGGCTTGCCGTCGTCTCGCGGGCCATAGACCGGATCGCCCACGACGGGGCAGCCCAGCGCGGCGCAATGGACCCGGATCTGGTGGGTCCGCCCGGTCCGGGGCCGCAGCTCCAGCCAGGAGATGCCGGGCCCCTCGCCGAGCAGGCGGTAGTCGGTCACCGCCGTCTGCCCGTTCGGGTCGACCGTCATCCACCAGCCGCGGCGCTCGGTCGAGCGCTTGGCGAGCGCCAGGTCGATGCGGCCCTCGGGCGAGGCCGGCCGGCCTTGGACCACCGCCCAATAGACCTTCTCGACGGCCCCGGCCTGGAAGAGGCGGCCGAGCCGCGCCAGCGCCTTCCGGTGCCGGCCGAGGACGAGGCAGCCGCTGGTATCGCGGTCGAGCCGGTGGCCGAGCGCCGGCGGCCCGGGCAGGCCGAAGCGCAGCTCGTCGAACAGCGCCTCGAGATTGGGGCCGCCTTTCGGCCCGGCGTGCACGGGCAGTCCCGCCGGCTTGTCGATGACCAGAATCAGGCCGTCCCGATAGAGCACGTGATCGACGAGGCCGGGCCTTTCCGGCACCTCCGCCGACGCCGACGCCGCGACGATGGCCGAAGGGGCGCTCAGCGCGGCGGGACCCGCCGCCTGAGCTCGGCTGCAGCGGCTTCCTTCTCGGCGTCGCTGAGCCGGGGATCGGTGCGGATCATCTCGATCTTGCTCTCGATGAAGGCCCGTTCGGCCGCAGGATCCTGCCGGGACCCGGCGGTCAGGCGGGCGAATTCCGCGCGCCTGTCGGCGATCCCCGCCCCTGCCGGGGGTGCGGGCTCATCCCGCACCGCCGCGGGCGGCGGGGGCGGCAATGCGGAGGGTCCGGCCATGATACCTCCTCACCCGCGGCGGCCGCGGGTCAGCTGTTGACGGCCCACCTGTAGTTGGGGTCGAGGAAGCAGAGATGAAACCCTACGCCGTCGGTGCGCACATAGCTGTCGGACGGCCCAAGGAGGCGCCATTGGCCCCAGGCGCCGTTCGCGTCGCGGCCGATCAGCATCGTCGTGGCGGCGCCCATCGGCGAGGTCCCGCTATAGGGGCTCTGGAAGGTCTCGACGATCGGCCCCCAGCTTCCGACCCATCCGCCGGTCTGTTGCGCGCCGGTCGCCGTATAGTCGTAGCGATAGACGAGATCCCATCGGCCGGCGACATGGTTCCAGAGCAGCGCCTCGTTGCGCCAGCGGTCGGCGCCGATCTCGTAGGTGCTGTTCCATATGGGAAGCACCTGATAGCCGCTGCTATGGATCGAGTCGGTCCGCAGGTAGGCGCCGAGGTTGCCGAACGGCACGTTGGTCTGCCAGTGATCGCTGCGGGCCCAGTCGAACACCATGAAGCGCGTGTCGCCCTGGCCGTTGTAGGAGACGAACGCCTCGACACCGAGCCCGGCGCGGTTGGTGGCGGTAATGTAGAGCCAAGTGCTCACATTGCCGCCGGGCGGGGTCGGGCAGATGGCATCGAAGTAGAAGGACGTGCCTCGCGAGAAGCCGCGAGCGGAAGGGCGGCTCGTAGAACATGCCGTAGCCGACACCGCCGGGCACCGGCCCGGTCAGCATCTCGTGCATGGCACCTTTCGCCACCCCGAGGCAAAGGGCGAGTTCCGCCATCGCCGAATCCCGGCTCTCGAGGTCGAGGCGTGTGTGGCTGTGCAGAAGCCGGAGCTTGCTCGCGATGAACGCCTGCTCGGCAACCCTGTCGGCCTCCACGGACCGGGACATGAACGAGAAGGTCTTCTGCTCGTCCGCGATCTTCTTTCCGTGCTCGGGCACGGGAATATCGAGCTTGATCTATCCGTGCTTCGACACGGGAGCATCGGGCCTGGTTTTTGTCATCACTGTCGCCATGACCATCACCCTGATGAGCGAGGGACGCCTCGGGCGCCACGTCGCGTTGCGCTCGGCGGCGCCGCCGCAACCCTTCGGCCGAGCCGACGCAGCCATGATCGCAAGGTGAGCCTGACCGGAAGAAGGCGCTGTGACGGCCAACACTGATCGCGCCGGCGGCGTTCTCGTCGCCGGCAGTAGGCCCGCTCGGCGACGTTGCTCTCGCCTTCACACGTTGAAGTATCTGGCCTGCGGGTGGTGGACGACGATGGCGCTGGTGCTCTGCTCCGGCCAGAGCTGGTCCTCCTCGCCGAGCTCGATGTCGAGCCGCGAGGCGCCCAGAAGCTCGAGGAGCCGGGCCTGGTCGGCGAGGTTAGGGCAGGCCGGATAGCCGAAACTGTAGCGCGAGCCGCGATAGCCCTGCTTCAGGAGCTCGCGCATCTCGCGCGCGTCCTCGTGGCCGAAGCCGAGCTCGGCGCGGATGCGGGCGTGGACATATTCCGCCATCGCCTCGGCCAGCTCGACGCCCAGGCCGTGCAGGCGGACATAGTCCTGGTAGCGGTCGGCGGCGAACCACTCTCGCGCGACCTCGGAGGCGCGCTGGCCGACGGTGACGACCTGGAGTCCCAGGACGTCGCGCTCGTCGTCGTCGACGTCGCGGAGGAAGTCCGAGACGCACAGGCCCTCGGCCTTGCGCTGGCGCGGCAGGCGGAAGCGGGCGATCTCGGTCGTGCCGGCCTCGTCGAAGAGGACGATGTCGTTGCCTTCGCCCGCGGCCTTCCAGTAGCCGTAGGCCGCCTTGGGAGAAAAAACCTTCTCGGCCTCGGCGCTGGCGACGAGGCCGCTCAGCACCGGGCGCAGCTCCTTGGCGGCCCAGGCGATGAAGTCGTCGAGCCGGCGGCCGTCCTTCTTGTACCCCCAGTGGAACTGGTAGAGCATATTTTCATTGAGGTAGGGCAGGAGCGCCTTGCACCGGCACATGCTCGATCAGCCGCGGGCCGAGAAAGGGCGGCGTCGGCACGGCGACGCCGTCGGCCAGCTCGCGCCGATGGACGCGGATCTCCTCGAGCTCGACGGGCCGGGCGGCCATGGTGCCGGCGCCATTGGCGAACTCTAGGGTGCGCGGCTTCTTGCCCGGCTTGGTGCGCTGGGCGGCCTTGGCGGTGCGCTCGCCCACATAGTCGGCGAAGCTGCCGGTCACGACCTTGTCCATGAGGGAAAGGCCGTCGAAGGCGTCCCTCGCATAGGCGACGGGGCCCTCGGCATAGGCCTTCCAGCAATCCTCCTCGACATAGGCGCGGGTCAGCGCGGCCCCGCCCAGCATCACCGGGATCTTCAGCCCCTGGCGGCCCATCTCCTCGAGGTTCTCGCGCATGATGACCGTGGACTTGACCAGGAGGCCGGACATGCCGATGGCGTCGGCCCGCTGCGCCTCGGCGGCCTCGAGGATCGAGCCCAGAGGCTGCTTGATGCCGAGATTGACGACCTTGAAGCCGTTATTGGTGAGGATGATGTCGACGAGGTTCTTGCCGATGTCGTGGACGTCGCCCTTGACGGTGGCCAAGGACGATCGTGCCCTTCTGCTGGCCCTCGACCCGCTCCATGAACGGCTCGAGCCAGGCCACCGCCTTCTTCATCGTCTCGGCCGACTGCAGCACGAAGGGCAGCTGCATCTTGCCGCTGCCGAAGAGCTCGCCCACCACCTTCATGCCGTCGAGCAGAAGACTGTTGATGATGTCGAGCGGCGCGTAGGTCTCCATGGCCTTCTCGAGGTCGGCCTCGAGGCCCTGCTTGTCGCCGTCGACGATCCGTTGCTTGAGCTGCTCCTCGATCGTCTCGGGCCGCGCCTTCTTGACCGCCTCGGCGGCCTTGCGGTCGGCGAAGAGGGCGATGAAGGCGTGCAGCGGATCGTAGCCGTCCCGGCGGCGATCGAAGATCAGATCCTCGGCGACCTTGGCCTCCTCGGGCGGGATCTTGTGCAGCGGCATGATCTTGCTGGTGTGGACGATCGCGCCGGTGAGGCCGCGCTTGATGGCGTGGTCGAGAAAGACGGAATTCAGGACGTGCCGTGCCGGCGGGTTGAGACCGAAGGAGATGTTGGAGAGGCCGAGGATGATCTGGATCTCGGGGAACTCCCTGGCGATCGCCTCGATCGCCTCGAGCGTCCACAAGCCCAGCTTGCGGTCGTCCTCGTTGCCTGTGCAGATCGTGAAGGTCAGCGGGTCGATCAGGAGATCGTGGCTGCTTGAGGCCGAAGCGGCCGCAGGCGAAGTCGACGAGGCGGCGGGCGATGCGGAGCTTGTCCTCCGCCGTCTTCGCCATCCCCGCCTCCTCGATCGTCAGCGCGATCACCGCCGCGCCGAACTTCCGCGCGAGGCGCATGCGGGCCTCGGGCGCGGCCTCGCCATCCTCGAAATTGATCGAGTTGATGATGCCCTTGCCGCCATAGAGCGCCAGCGACACCTCGAGCACCGGCAGCTCGGTCGGAGTCGAGCACCAGCGGCGCGTCGACCTGGCCGCGCATCCGCGTGATGACCTCGGTCATGTCGCGGACCTCGTCGCGCCCGACATAGGCCGTGCAGACGTCGAGCGTGTTCGAGCCCTCGCGGGCCTGCTCGCGCCCCATGGCGACGCAGGCGTCCCAGTCCTCGGCCGCCTGCAGCTCGCGGAAGCGCTTCGAGCCGTTGGCGTTGCAGCGCTCGCCGATGGAGAGATAGCTGTTCTCCTGGCGGAGCGGCACGGCCGAGAACAGCGAGGCGAGAGCGGGGGTGCGCTGCGGGCTGCGGCCTTTCGGCCGCGGCCGGAAGCCGTCCTCGGACCGGCGGCGCAGCATGGCGTCGATGGCGGCGATGTGGGTCTCGTTGGTGCCGCAGCAGCCGCCGACGAAATTGACGCCATCCTCGGCGACGAAGCGCTCGAGCCAGAGCGCCATCTCCTGGGCACCGAGGGGATAGTAGGTCTGGCCGTCCCGCAGCTCGGGCAGGCCGGCGTTCGGCTGCACCGAGATCAGGCCCTCCCAGGTCTGGCCGATATGGCGGAGATGCTCGGCCATCTCCTTGGGGCCGGTGGCGCAGTTGAGGCCGATGACGGGCACATCGAGCGCGTCGATGATGACGGTGGCGGCGGCGATGTCGGTGCCGACCAGCATGCTGCCGGTCGTCTCGATCGTGACCTGGACGATCAGCGGCAGCGCCTTGCCCGTCTTGGCGAAAGCCCGACGGGCACCGTTGACCGCCGCCTTGATCTGCAGCGGATCCTGGCAGGTCTCGATCAGGATCGCCGCGGCCCCGCCCTCGACCAGCCCGTGGGCCTGGACGAAGAAGGCGTCCTCGATGTCGCGGTAGGCGACGTGGCCGAGGCTGGGCAGGCGGGTGCCGGGGCCGATGGAGCCGACGACGAAGCGGCGCCGGCCGTCGGCCGGCAGCCGCTCGATGGCCTCGAAGGCGAGCTCGCAGGCGCGCTTGTTGATCTCGAAGGCGCGCTCGGCGAGGCCGAACTCGCCGAGCGTAATGGGCGAGCCGCCGAAGGTGTTGGTCTCGACCGCGTCGGCGCCGGCCCGCAGATAGGCGCCGTGGATGTCCCGTACGAGGTCGGGGCGGGACAGGTTCAGGATCTCGGAGCAGTTCTCCTGGCCCCAGAAATCGTCGAGGGTGAGGTCGCGGCCCTGGATCTGCGAGCCCATGCCGCCGTCGAAAAGGACGAGGCGCTCACGGGCGTAGTCGAGAAAATCGGTCATGAGGCTCCGCAGGGCATGGGGTGCGTCAGGGCAGGGTCAGGCCGCGGCCGGGACGGGTCGGGCGGCCTTCAGGAGCTGGACGATGGCGAGCGGCAGCTCGGCACGGTTGAGGGCATAGACGTGCTGGCGGCAGAGGCCCTCGGCGGCGAGGCGCCGGCACTGCTCGGCGACGACGCTCGCCGCCACCATGCCGTGCACGGGCGAGCCGTCCTCCACACCGTCGAAGAGCGCTTCCAGCCAAGGCGGGACGCCGGCCCCGCAGGCGGCCGAGAAGCGCCGGATCTGGGTGAAGCTGTGGATCGGCATGATCCCGGGAACGAGCTCGACGTCGATGCCCGCCGCCGCAACCTCGTCGCGGAAGCGGAGGATGCGGTCGGTATCGAAGCAGTATTGGGTGATGAGCCGGCCGGCCCCGGCCTCGACCTTTTTTCTCAAGAGATCGAGCGCCACGGCGGCGCTGGGCGCGTCGGGGTGGAGCTCCGGATAGCAGCCGACGCTGATGTCGAAGTCGGCGACCTCGCGGATGCCGGCGATCAACGCGTCGGGATAGGCGTAGCCGTCGGGCCTGGGCTCGTAGCGCGGCTCACCCTTGGGCGCGTCGCCGCGGAGCGCCACGATCCGCCGCACGCCGCACTCCCAGTAGCGTCGCAGAAGCTCGTCGATCTCGGCCTTCGGGGCGTAGGCGCAGGTCAGATGGGCCGCCACGGGGATGCCGAACCGCTCGTGGATGGCCTTGGCGAGCGGAAAGGTGCCGCTCTCGCCGCTGCCGCCGGCCCCGCAGGTGACCGAGATGAAGCGCGGGCCGGAAGCCACGAAGAGCTCGAGGTTGCGCCACAGCCGGGCGGCCAACTCCTCGGTCTTCGGCGGGAAGACCTCGATCGACAGCTCGACCGGCGGGATGGCCGCGTCCAGCCACGGGCTGCTCCGGGCAGGCTGGGCGTCGCCGCGGGTCGTCGTCATGCAGCCTGTCTCCTGTCCTGATCCGTGTTGCGCTCGGCCGCATCCGGGACGGAGCCCCGCCAGATGGCCACCGTGAGCGTCGGCCCAGGCAGCCTCAGGGGCGTCTCGGCGGCGAGGCCGAGCTCCCCGAACCAGCCGGCCATCTCACGGTCGGTGAAGCCGAGCCTCCGATGCCGCTTCTCGCTCCGCAGCCACTCCTCGCCGTGATGGGCGAGATCGACCACCACGAGCCAGCCGCCGGGGCGCAGCACCCGTCGCGCCTCGGCCAGGGCCGCCAGAGGATCGTCCGCAAAGTGTAACACTTGATGAAGGATCGCCGCCGCGAACGAGGCGTCGGGCAGGGGCAGGCGGTACATGTCGCCGTGGCGGACCTGGCAGTTGCCGGCCTCGCGGCGATCGAGATTGGCCCGCGCCACCGCCAGCATGTCGTGGCTGCGGTCGATGCCGAGGCCCTGGCCCACATGCTGGGCCAGCACCTGGAGGATGCGCCCGGTGCCGGTGCCGATGTCGATCAGGCTGGGCACGCGCCGGCCCTCGAAGAGGTCCACCAGGGCCTCCTCGACCTCGGCCCCGTCCACGGCCAGATCGCGCTCGCTGTCCCAGCCGCGGGCCCGCCCGTCGAAATAGCGCTCGGCCTGGGCGCGCCGCGCCTCGCGGACGGCCTCCAGGCGCTGCCGGTCGAGCAGCAGCCGCGCGTCGCCTTCCGGCAGAAGCCGGCAGAGCGCCCGCGCCAGCCGTGCGCCCTCGCCGGCCTGGGTGCGCCGATAGAAAACCCAGCTGCCCTCGCGGAACCGCTCGAGCAGTCCGGCCTCGGCCAGGAGCTTCAGGTGGCGCGAGATCCGGGGTTGGCTCTGGCCCATGATCTGGGTGAGCTCGCTGACGGTCCACTCGCCCTGGGCACAGATCGCGAGCAGGCGCAGCCGTGACAACTCGGCCGCGGCGCGGAGCGCCGCCAGCATGGGATCGAGCGAGATGTCGGCTGCGGCCATCGAGGTCCGACCTGACGAGGTTCTACATATGTATATCTCTTTATGCGGGTCGGTCAACCGCTGAAGGCGTCCGGCGGGCGACGGACCGGGCGGACCATCGACGGCGTCTCGTGAGGAAAGGTGGGGCCGGCAGCGCGGCCTCAGTGGTAGCCGATATCGGCCCGCATCTTGCCCCGGAAGACCCAGTACGACCAGGCCGTGTACATGAGGATCACGGGAACGAGGAAAAGGGTGCCGATCAGGAGAAAGGCCTGGGTGCTGGGCGACGAGGCCGCCTGCCAGAGGGTGTAGTGCCGGGGCACGATCATCGGCCAGAGGCTGATCGCGATGCCGAGATAGGAGAGGAGGAAAAGGCCCATGGCGGCGAGGAAGGGGGCGGCGTCTCCGCCCCGGCCGGCGAGGGCCTGCCATCCGGCCAGGGCGATCAGCGCCGTCAGGATCGGCACAGGCGCCAGGTACAGGAAGTTCGGCCAGGAGAACCAGCGCTGGGCGATGGCCGGATCCTTGATCGGTGTCCAGATGCTGACGGGCGAGGATCGCCAGCAGCACGCCCAGGAAGCAGACGCGGCCGGCCCGGCGGGCCCAGGCCTGGAGGTCCCCCTCCGTCTTGATGATCAGCCAGCCGGCGCCGAGCAGGCCGTAGCCCAACATCAGGGCCACGCCCGTCAGGACGGAGAACGGCGTCAGCCAGTCCCAGGAGCTGCCGGCGAAGTCCCGTCCCTCGACGGCGAAGCCCTGGATGAAGGCGCCGAGAACAGCACCCTGCGCGAAGGCGGCCAGGGCCGAGCCGAAGCAGAAGCCGCCCGTCCAGAAGCCGTCGATCCAGGGCCGCTTGAAGCGGAACTCGAAGGCCACGCCCCGGAACACGAGGGCCAGCAGCATCAGCAGCACGGGGAAATAGACGGCGGGGATGATGATGGCGAAGGCCAGCGGGAAGACCGCCAGAAGGGCCACGCCGCCCAGGATCAGCCAGGTCTCGTTGCCGTCCCAGACCGGGGCGATCGAGTTCATGACGAGACGGCGATGCTCCTTGGGGGCCAGCCCGTAGAGGATGCCGACGCCGAGGTCGAAGCCGTCGAGCAGCACATAGAGAAAAACGCCGAGGGCGATGATCGCGGTCCAGATCGGGACCAGGTCGAGCAGCCTGTCCATCTCCGCTACTCCGCCGGCGCGTCGAAGGGGGATCGGGACCGCAGGCCCGGGGCCGGCTGATCCTCCGTCAGCCGCTCCGTCGGCCCGGCCCGGACCAGCCCCGCCATGACCGCGATGCCGGCCGGGAACATCAGCAGGTAGACCACGGCATAGGCCAGGAGCGACCAGAGGACGTCCCGGCCGGTCAAGGAGGGCGAGACGGACTGGGCCGTCCGCGTGAGGCCGGAGATGGTCCAGGGCTGCCGACCCACCTCGGTCACGGTCCAGCCGGCGAGGACGGCGACGAAGCCCAGGGGTGCCACCCACTGGCAGAGCCGGAGGTACCAGCCCGTGTCGAACAGGCTGCCGCGCAGGCGCAGCAGCCAGCCGAGCGCCACGACGCCCAGCATGACGAAGCCGATGCCGACCATGATGCGGAAGGCCATGAAGACGATCAGGACCGGCGGCCGCTGGTCCGGGGGAAAGGCCTTCAGGCCCTTGACCTCGCCGCCCATGGAATGGGTGAGGACCAGGCTGCCGAGGACCGGGATCTCGACCGCATCGCGGTTCTTCTCAGCTTTCTGGTCCGGGATGCCGAAAAGGGTCAGCGGCGCCGGGGCGGAGGTATCCCAGAGGCCCTCCATCGCCGCCAGCTTGGCCGGCTGGTATTCCCGCGTGTTGAGGCCGTGCAGGTCGCCCAGGAAGATCTGCAGCGGCACGAAGACGGCGAGGAAGCCCAGCGCCATCACCATGATGCGCCTGCCTTCGTCGAAGAAGTCGGGGCGGCGCACGAGATGGGCGCCGACGCCCAGCACCACGAAGCCGGTCGTAACGTAGAAGGCGCTCACATTGTGCGCCAGGCGATAGGGAAAGGAGGGATGAAGATGATCGCCAGCCAGTCGACCGGAAAGAACCGGCCGTCCTGGATCTCGTAGCCGGCCGGGGTCTGCATCCAGCTGTTCACGGCCAGGATCCGGAACGAGGAGAAGAGGGTGCCGACGGCGACCATGCAGGCGGCGCCGGAATGGGCCCAGCGCGGGACCAGCCTGCGGCCGACAGCGGCACGCCCAGGAACATCGCCTCGAGGAAGAACGCGATGAGGCCCTCGTAGGCGAGAAGCGGCGAGATGACATTGGCGGCGGCGTCGGAGAAGCGCGACCAGTTGGTGCCGAACTGGAAGGGCATGACGATGCCCGAGACCACCCCCATCGCGAACGACACCGCGAAGATCCGCGTCCAGAAACGCGAGATCCGGAACCACACCTCCTTGTCGGTAAAGAAAAAAAACCCCTCCAGCACGGCCACATAGGAG
>CAWHFO010000076.1:0-162294 GCA_963828215.1 uncultured Alphaproteobacteria bacterium
TCATACCAAGCCTGCGAAATATTGACTCACCTGTCTTGTGAAATAGGAGCGGCTATGGTGCATCGTTCGTCGAGCTAAGGGGAGGCGAGGAATGGGCGCTGCGCTGCCGATCCGTGACGATATTCCCGCGGCCGAGCTGCGTCGCTTGGCACGGCTGGAGGGCGACGGGCGGGTCGCCTGTCGGCTGCTCGGCTTGGCCAACGCGCTGGAGGGGATGAGCCGCGCGGCGGCAGCCGAGCAGGCCGGGATGGACCGCCAGACGCTACGCGACTGGGTGATCCGCTTCAACGCGGCCGGTGTCGAGGGCCTGACCGATCGGCCGCGCAACGGGCGACCCGCCTTTCTCAGCGAGGGCCAGCTGGCGTCGCTCGGGGCCTGGGTTCTGCGCGGGCCCGACCCGGAGCGCGATGGCGTCAGCAGCTGGACCGCCAAGGATCTGTGCCAGCTGGTAGAGGCGCGTTTCGCCGTGACCTACAGCGAGAACGGCATGCTTCGGCTGCTGCACGAGCTCGGCCTGTCCTGGCAAAAGACCCGGCCGCTGCATCCGCGCGCCGACCCCAAGGCCCAACAGACATTTAAAAAAAGTTTCCCAACCTTATCGCCGAGATCGCGGCCGGCAAGCCGGAGGCCCATGGCCGCCTCGAGGTCTGGTTCCTCGACGAGGCCAGAGTAGGCCAGACCGGCCGGCTATGCCGGCGCCTGCCGCTGTCTCCTGACAGCGGCCCCCTCCGGGGATGGAGCATCCGCCTCCTGCGGATGCTGGTATCAGCAGGGCATCCGCCCCCGCGGCCGCCGGGACCTGCGCCACGAGGCCGTCTACCTGTTCGGCGCCGTCTGCCCGGAACGCGACACCGGGGTTGCCCTGGTCCTGCCCAGTGTCGAGACCAAGGCGATGCAGCTCATGCTCGACGAGCTGAGCCAAGCCGTCACCCCAGGCGCCCATGCCCTCGTCATCCCTCCCGAGCCTCCTGGCTCGGGCTCCTGCGGAGGCAGAGCCTCCGCTGCTGCTTCGGCTGGATCGCGCCGGCTGGCATTGCGCCAATGACCTCACCATTCCCGCCAACCTCACCCCGGTCTTCCTGCCTCCCTACTCACCCGAGCTCAACGCGATCGAACGGCTCTGGCTGTATCTCAAAGAGCGGTTCCTCTCGCACCGCCTGTGGCCGAGCCACGACGACATCCTCGACGCCTGCTGCCACGCCTGGAATACCGTCCGCGCCGAAGCCGGACGCATCCAGTCACTCTGTGACTACCACTGGGCCAGGGTCATGACTTAATGGGCTTGGTATCAGTCCCGCTTCCGCACCTCTCGCTGCGCGATCGCTTCTTGAACGGCACGTCGCCAGCTACCTTAGGGTCTATACCCCATCAAGCAGTTGAAAAAAGGGACAATGGCGCTTTAGTGCGTTGCCGTTGACGATCTGATGGGGGGTGCCGGTGCGTAATCTCTTCTGGCTGGACGATGCGGCCTGGTCCTCGATCGAGCCGTTGTTGCCGAAGAACCAGCCGGGTGCGCGTCGGGTCGACGACCGGCGGATCATCAGCGGCATCATCCGTGTCCTGCGGTCCGGATGCCGCTGGCGCGACTGTCCTGCGGAATACGGTCCCCCGACGACGGCCTACAACCGCTTCAACCGCCTCGGTGGGCTCCTGGCCACCGCTGCTTCGGAGATCGGGTCAGCCGTCTGCTGACGGCTGATGGAGCCGTCGCAAGATCTGGCAACGCCTCTACGAGGCCTTTGTCGAGCAAGGGCGGATCGGCGGGACCGTCAGGGTCGACAGCACGTATGTGAAGGCGCATCGATCGGCCGCCGGCGCCCAAAAAAAGGGCCTGAAGATCAGGCCACTGGCCTATCCCGCGGCGGGCGTGGGACGAAGATCCATCTGATCGCCGACCTGCTCGGCCGGCCGATCGTGCTGCACCTCTCCCCCGGCCACCACAGCGACGTCCGTGCCGCCCCGCAGCTCCTTGCCAAGGCCGGACGCTTCGACCGTCTCGTCGCCGACCGCGGCTACGATGCAGACAGGCTCAGGGAAGAGCTGCACGGAGCCGGCGCCAAGCCTGTCATCCCGGGACGGCGCAACCGCAAGCAGCCGAGCCGACATGACCGGCGTCGCTACCGCGAGCGCTGGCGCATCGAGGCCACCTCTGCCGCCTCAAGGACTTCCGCCGTGTTGAACCGCGCCGGGTTTGCCGGAGGCTGGTTGATTTGACTCGTTACGCTGCCACGGCGAGGTTTTCCTGCTGGGCGTAGTAGGCGCTTCGGCTTCGGCCGGCGGGATGTTGCCGATGGGCTCGAGCAGGCGGCGAGTGATTGAACCAGTCGACCCATTCAGCGTCGCGAACTCGACGGCCTCGAAGGCTGCGCCACGGCCCGCGCCGACGGATCACCTCGGCCTTGAAGAGCCCGATCGATCGTCTCGGCGAGGGCGTTGTCGTAGCAGTCGCCGACGCTGCCGACGGAGGGCTCGATGCCGGCTTCGGCGAGGCGCTCGGTGTATCGAATCGTGACATATTGGGCGGATTCAATCGGTCGTCGCAACACCGGGTGTGTCGATCTACGGTAGCCACTGGTCAAGCGCCTCTGCGGGCGTTTTCCAGCCGAGCGTCTTCCGCGGCCTGGCGTTGAGGGCTGGCGGCTACGGCGGCGATCGCCTCGGCGCTGTGCACGCTCAGATCGGTGCCTTTCGGGAAGTACTGGCGCAGCAGCCCGTTGGTGTTCTCGTTGGTGCCGCGCTGCCATGGGCTTTGCGGATCGCAGAAGTAGACCTGGACGCCCGCGTCGATCTTGAGGCGCGCATGCTGGGCCATCTCGGCTCCCTGATCCCAGGTCAGCGATCGGCGCAGCGCTTCGGGCAAGGTGATGATGGTGCGCGTGATCGCGTCGCGCACCGCCTCGGCGCCATGTCCGGCGAGTGCCGGTCCATTCTTGCTTCGTGGCGCGTTGCCATGGCCCGCCAGGCGAGGAAGATGCAGCAGCATCGTGAACCGCGTCGGGCGTTCGACGAGCGTGCCGATTGCCGAGCTGCCAAGACCAAGGATGAGATCGCCCTCCCAGTGTCCCGGAACCGCCCGGTCGGCTACTTCTGCAGGGCGTTGGCTGATCATGATCTCGGGCGAGACGAAGCCTTTGCCGCGCCTGCTTGTGCGTGCTCGCGGCATCCGCAGCGCTCGGCCCGTTCGCAGGCAGGCCGTCAGCTCGCGGCGCAGTGCCCCTCGGCTTTGAACGAAGAGTGCCTGATAGATGGCTTCATGGCTGATGCGCATCGTCTTGTCGTCCGGGAAGTCGATCGACAAGCGATGGGCAATCTGCTCCGGGCTCCATGCCCTGGCCCATCGCCGAGTCCTGCCGCTGACCATGGCGGCGCCCCTTCCAGGACACGGCGGGGCCGGGAAGGGAAACGCCGCTCGGCGCAACGATGACGCCGGCCAACCTCTCCTCCACATAGGTGCGCAAGGCCGGGTTCTCGGCAAGCTTCGTCGGCTTCGGGCGACGGGCCGATCGCTCGGCATGCCACTGGGCGGTTGTCGCGCGATACTCCAGCCCGCCGCTGCGGGTGGCTGCGTTGCGCCGCAACTCACGAGAGATCGTTGAGGCAGACCGACCGAGCTGGCGCCCGATCGCCTGCACGGAATGGCCCTGCACCCGAAGAAGCGCAATCTCCTCGCGCTCCGCCAACGAGAGATACCGCCCGGAGAGTGGCTTTGCCGAGGGTCTGAACATCGCTGGTGGCATGCCGCCCGCCTTCCGAAACCATCTGGTTCCAACAGGCTGCGACACACCAGCCTCGACCGCAGCATCCTCACTGGTCATCCCCACAGCGATACACGCCCAGAACCGCTGCCGCTCATCACGTCCCGCAACAGACGGCCGACCGGGGGACAGCAATGGCGCTCGTCCGGATCGGTGTGATCGCCGCTCTCGAATGCTCATCGCAACCTCCCGCATCAGCGGTGTTGCGACGACCGATTGAATCCGCCATGCACGCCGCGATCGCTGAGAGGGACGAGCCCGCCCGCAAGGGGCCTGCGGGCGTGCAATGCCTGCTCCAGGGCATCGAGCACAAAGCCGGCCTCGGCCGTGCGCGACACCCGCCAGCCAGAGCCTGTCCTCGGGCCGGCAAAGCCGGACCCGGGGGATCCGCCTGGCGAGAGCGGCGATCACGAACGCCACGTGGACGAAGCCACCCCACGTCGCGACGTAGGTGAAGTCGGCCACCCATCATCCGCAAAGCGGATGATCCGCGCCCACCAGGGACGGCGATCATCAGATCGCCGAGGGCCTGTCGGCCGCGGCGCCTTGAAGTCCCGGTTGACCCGATCGAGCGGGCAGGGTGCGGCCTTGTCCGGGATCGTGGTCCGCACCGTGCTGCCACGAGTGACCCCTTGCAGCTCCATCGCCCGCATCAGTCGCGCCACCGTGCAGCGGGCCACCTCGATCCCCTCGCGGCGCAGCTGCCGCCAGACCTTCCTCACCCCATAGACCTGGAAGTGCTCGTTCCAGACCCGCCGGATGTGGTCGCGCAGCTCGACGTCGCGCTTGGCGCGGGCCGGCAGCCTCGAGGGATCGGCACGCCGCGCCGCGCGCTCGTGGTACGTCGACGGGGCGATCGGCAGCAGCCTGCAGATCGGCTCGACCCCGAAGGTGCCGCGGTGCGTGTCGATGAAGGCGATCCCTGCCGGTGCCCGAGGCACCGGCCTCCTGGGGAATCGGATCGCCGCGCCGCGTCGATGGCTTGAACCGGCGGGCGAGCTCCGCCTGGGCAAAATAGGCGCTCGCTTTCCTCAGGATCTCGTTCGCCTGCCGCAGCTCGCGAACCTCCCGCTCCAGCGCCCTGATGCGCTCACGCTCCTCGGTCGTCGCTCCGGCACATCGGCCCTGGTCACGCTCCGACTGCCGAACCCAGCCCCGCAGCGTCTCCGCGGTACAGCCGATCTTCGCCGCGATCGACATCATCGCTGACCGTTCCGAGGCATGCTCGCCCCGGTGCTCAAGCACCATGCGAACGGCCCGCGCCCGCACCTCCGGTGACTACCTCGTCTGTCTGCTCATCCCTCCATCCTCTCAAGAGTTGGAGCCTCCGGCAAACCCGGCGCGGTTCATAATCCGCATGGAGACGGCTCCCGTCAGTGGACCATGACAGCTCCACTTTGGCACATCGATGCCGCAGCGGGAGCCGTCCATCCCATCAGGCTCTGGCAAGGTGAAGGCCTTCCTCGACCGGCCCATCGAGGGGTCGACAACAACGCTGTCGACGACCCTATCTCTGGCTCGACGCGACCAGAGCCTGCCCTCGGGCCGGCACGGCCCTCGCCCGCCTCGCCGCCCAGATGGTGATCCATCTCGGCGTTCAGCGCCCGCTCGGCCAGAGCCCGCTTCAGCTCGTCGACGAGGCCGTCCTTGCCGAGCGCGACTCGAGGATCACGGCCGGCAAGAAGCCGGTCCAGCAGCTCGTCGGGGATAACAGGTGGCTTGCGGCGTGCCATGCATGGGCTCCTTCCTTCCCATCGTCATGGCCCGCACACGGAAAGTCTGACAGTCCCCGGTCCCCTTCAGCCGCATCAACCCCCGCCGGGCCCGCGACTTCGCCAAGGCGATGGGCGTGATCGGCAAGACCGACCGTGTCGATGCCCGAATGCTCGTCGAACTCGGTGCGCGACTCCGTCCCGCGGCGACCGAACCGCTCGAAGCAGTACGACGCGCGCTCCAAGCGCAGGCAACACGCCGCCGGCAGCTCGTGGAACTCCTCGAGCAGGAGGCAACGCGGCTTCAGCAGACCGCCGACGCCGAGGTCCGTGCGGACATCAGAGCCTCATCGCCGTGCTCGATCGCCGCATCGCCAGAGCCGACGCCCGGATGTGCAAGATCGCCGAGGCGGATCCCGAGCTGGCCAAAATCGCTCGCCGGCTGCGAACCGTCCCGGGTGTCGGGCCCATCGTTGCCGCGACGCTCATCGCCGAGCTGCCCGAGCTCGGCCGGCTTACCCGCAGGAAGATCGCCGCCCTTGCCGGTCCCGTCCCGTCGCCCGTGATAGCGGCCAACGTGCCGGACGACGCACCATCGGCGGCGGCCGTCCGATCGTCCGCACGTTGCTGTTCATCGCTGCGCTGCATGCCTCTCGCCGGGATCCCGGCTTCCAAGCCTTCCGCCAACGCCTCGAGCAAGCCGGCAAACCCACCAAAGCGGCCATCACCGCTACCGCCCGAAAGCTCCTGACGGTCCTCAGCGCCATGCTTGCAGCCAACACCGACTACCGCCAAGTCGGACCAATCTGACTACAGTTGTCGGCAAACCCGGCACGGTTCATCTCGGCAATCTCCTCCGGCTTGTGAACAGTCTCCACGGAAGCGGGGGAACTCCAGCCACCGCCTCGCCCGCCTGATCGAGCAGGCAGTCGCCGCCCCGCTACTCACCTGCCGCTGCAACGTCCGTGAAGGCGCTTGAGCGTCACGGACAGTCAGCTAGCACGAATTGGCGGCAGCATAGATATCCAAAGATAATAACTTGCCCATCGGGGAATTGCGTTTCTGAAATTATTGAACATAATGTTTGTAATATTTCTATCAATTGACTAGTAGTATGTAACCCATCTCAAAAGAAGAGTCGTCACATGGGTTCCATCTATAAGCGGAAGGATTCGAATTTCTATTGGATGCGTTACCGCGATGCTGCGGGGAAGCTGGTGCGGCGTTCCACGGAGACGTCCGACCTGGCGGAGGCCAAGGCGGCCCTGACCGAGCAGCAGCTGCAGATCCAGCTCGAGCGCCTGGGGCTGCAGGATCTGGAGCCGAGTCCTGAAACCACGCCCTACGAGCTGGTGAAGAGCGGCCCGTTTCTCGACGTGAGGGTGCGTCAGCTCGAGCTGGCCATGCGTCGGCTCCAGACCTACCTCGCCTTCCAGACGGACCTGCTCCGGCTCATGACCCGCGCGAGCGAGCGGCTGGTGCCCTCCCGCAAGAAGTCTTCGTAGGGGCGGCCGCTGCTGAGCTGTCCTGTCATGCCTCCCCGCCACGGGCAGGCCCTCGAGGTCGAATCCCGCTGACAGCTGAACGGTCTCCTCCTGCAATTGATTGCATCAAGGTTCGCGCCGCGGGGCAAGAGCCCTCGGTCGCGGATGGCCCAGGCCGAGACGCTGATGGCTGGCCCAAGCACGCCGCTCCAGGGTGCGGGCAAGGTTCCGAGCACCGCCGACCACAAGCTCGTCCCTTGCAGTCCTTGTGCCCGCGACGCCGTTCTGGTGCCCTGCCAACCCCCTGTTAACCGACGGCCGCGCAGGATCGCGGCCATGGACGATCTGCTCCTCTGCAGCCTTGATCGGATCGACAGGCGGGCCGCCCTGCTGGACCGGTTGCTCGACGGGCATCCGGGTCGCGACCTCCTGGCCGAGTACGAGATCAGGGTCCTCGAGCGACCGGGCCTCGCCGAGGGCTATCTGGTGGAGGACCCTTCGTTCCGGCACGATGTGGAAGAGCTGCTCGCCCGCATCGACAAGCAGATCGCCGACCTCTCGACACTTCCGTCCACGGCATAGTATCCCAGGCCGCCGGCACCTCTGGCCAAGCCGTGACGCGCCTACGCGGGATCGAGCTCGGCAGGCGCCGACCGACGATCCAACTCCGCTCGAAAATCGCGGCGACGCGCTCCACCTAGTGGTCCGACGCCAAGGTTTGGTGCCCTCGGTTGACCTTGGCGATGATGTGATCGGGGTCGGCGGTCCAGACGAAGGGGTTGGGCGTCTGGTTGTGCTCGTCGAGCCCCGGGTCCGGCCGACGGCCGGCCCGAGGCCGGGGTCCGCGGTTGATCGCGGCCTGGAGGTCGACCAGGGAATGGAGCACGCCGCGCCGGAGCCGACGGCGGGTGAGCGTGGCGAAGAACGTCTCGACCGCATTGCTCCAAGAGCAGGAGGTCGGTGTGAAGTGGAAGACCCAACGGGCCTGGCGAGCGAGCCAGGCACGGACCTTGGGGTGCTTGTGAGCACCGTAGTTGTCGAGGATGGCATGGATCAGCTTGCCGGCGGGCACGGTGGCTTCGATTCGGTTGAGGAAACGGATGAGCTCCTGGTGCCGGTGGCGCGCCATGCATTGGCCCGATGACGCTGCCATCCAGGACATTGAGGGCGGCGACCAGCGTGGTCGTACCGTTCCGGACATCGTCATGCGTCATCGTGCCGGCGCGGCCCTTCTTCATCGGCAGGCCGGGCCCTCGGCGGCCTTCTGGCCGCAGCTGCTTCGCAGGCGGATCATCCGCCTGCTGTGGATGATGGGTCCGGTCGAGCGCTTGGATCTGTTGGGGTGGATGGCCCCCTCACGGCATCATCGTGCCAAGGTGGTGGCTGTCGGCAGTCACACCAACGGGGAGCCATCCGTCATGGAGATTACAACGATCGGCCTCGATCTCGCCAAGCACGTCTTCCAGGTTCACGGCGTTGCCGCGGACGGCAGCGTGGCGCTCAAGAGACGGTTGCGACGCAGCCAAGTGCACGCCTTCTTTGCCGGGCTCAAGCCTTGTCTGGTGGGCATGGAGGCTTGCGCGACCGCGCACTTCTGGGCCCGACAGCTGCTGGAGCTCGGACATCAGGTCCGTCTGATGCCGGCACAGTATGTCAAGGCCTACCTCCGGCGCGGCAAAAACGACGCCGCCGATGCCGCAGCGATCTGCGAGGCGGTCACCCGGCCGTCGATGCGCTTCGTTCCGGTCAAGGGCGAGACGCATCAGGCGGGGCTGATGCTGCACCGCGTGCGCGATCTGCTCGTGCGCCAGCGTACCCAGCTGATCAATGCGATCCGCGGTCACCTCGCCGAGTTCGGCCTGGTCGAGGCCCAGGGGCCGTGGAACGTGCCGCGGCTGCTGGCCGGCATGGGAGACGCGAGCCTGCCCGAGCTCGCCCGCGGCCTTGTCCTCCTCCTGGCCAGCCAACTCGAAGATGTGGAGTTGCGTATCGCCGAGATCGATGCCCAGATCATGGCTTGGCACAAGGCCAATCCCGTGAGCTGGCGGCTGGCCACCGTTCCCGGCATCGGGCCGCTCGCCGCCACGGCGATCGCGGCCACGGTACCCGATCCGGCGGTGTTTCACAGCGGGCGGGAGTTCGCGGCTTGGCTCGGGCTGGTGCCGCGGCAGAACTCGACCGGGGGCAAGACCCGGCTCGGCAGGACCAGCCGGCAAGGCGACGCCTACATCCGTCGCCTGCTGGTCATCGGCGCGCAGTCGGCGCTGTGGTGCTCCAAGGCGACCAGGGCTAATCCTTGGGTCCAGGCGCCGCTCGCCAAACGCCCCCGGCTCGTGGTGGCCGTCGCGTTGGCCAACAAGATGGCGCGGATCGCCTGGGCGCTGATGGCGCGGCAGACCACCTACAGAACCACGGCCGCCGCGTAAGCCGCGGCCGTCGAGCGGACGCTTGCGAGGGAAGGAGCGTGATGGAGTGGTCGGTTGCACCGACGGATCGGGGGAAGCCTGGAGAAGTCGAGGGTCTCGAGCCCGAGGATCTGTTGAGGTCCCGATCCGCGGAACCCATCGGGGCCTGCGGTCCTTGCCGACCGCGCATGAGGCCGGACACATGACCGCAAGCAACCCGCCGCTGCAGATGCTTAGCATCACCCTTGCAGGCCGGGAGCCATCCACACATGCGATTTCTCGTCGACCGAGAGCACGACCGCATGGGCAGGTGGGTCCAAATGGAGCCCGACCACGTCCCGGAGCTTGGTCGCAAAGGCCGGGTCCTTCGACAGCTTGAAGCTGCGCACCCGGTGCGGCTCGAGGCCGTGCGCCGCCCCGATCCGCTGCACCGAGCGCAGGGAGACCCCGGTGGCCGCGGCCATCGCACGCCCCGTCCAGTGCGTCGCCTCGCCGGGCGGCTCGGCCAGGGTCAGCTCGACCACCCGGTCGCGCCGAGGCGTCTTTGCGGCCATCCCTCTCTCTTTGTCATGCAATTGATTGCCATGCCGGGGGCAACACCAGCGGATCGGCGCACTATCCGATCAACGGGCTCTCCGGGCGATGGTGGGATCGCGGCCCTCTCATCTGGCGGCTCCGCGTCATCACGCCCAACCGACTGTTCTCTTCCTCCTCGGTGGCGGCCTCGGGCTCGCTGGCCTCTGCCGTCTTTGTGCTCTTGCCCGCGTGCAATTGATTGCACGGGCGGGTCAACGACCGCGACTGGGAGCGAGTGAATCGGGCCCTCTCTTGCTCTGCTCGCCACTCAGCGCAGTCCCTCGACCGTTCCCGGCCAGGGCGCCTCCTACGGCGCCCGCTCCATGAGGGAAGAGGCTGCGGCGCGTCATCGTCTGGCCCAGCGGGCTGCCCGGTCGCTTCAGGAGAGCGCGAAGCCGGCGGAGGAGACGATCGCTCCACCGAAGCCCATGACGGGTGGCGTCCACTGCAGGGGGGCTACGGGAAATGATCGAGGCCAGGGTTCGCGCGGCGAAGGAAGACGCCACGCGTGGGAACGGCTGAACAGGCCACCTCCCCAGCTCCTGACGACAGGCCGTCCTTCGGGGCGGCTTTTTCGTGTCGTCGCGGTGTGGGCATCAGTGTGGGGTCGCCCTCCGAGCCGTCCAGTAAGTTACTGAGAACTATCGATAATCTCTGGCTCACGGCGGATGAGCCAGTCGGCGAAATCGGGAAAATCGTGGGCGAGTTGGGCGATCGGGGAAAGGGGAAGCTCGTCGGGGAGGTCGGGGACGCCGGGGTGGCGGGGCACCCAGACCACCCGGTAGCCGGGCGGTGCGATGGGCTCGCCCGAGGCGGACCAGGACAGGGCGGGAAGAGGCTCGACGGCGGGAGCGGGCTCGCTCGGAGCCGCCGGAGCCTCGGCGGGCGTCTCGGCCGCAACCGCCGCCTCGCGCGCCGCCTCGCGGAGCGCGCGCGCGGCCGGCCTCGGCGCCGATGAAGTCGGCGAGGCGGGGGGCGGCGGCATGGGCGGGGCCCAGCGGATGCTGGCCGTAGCCCGCCATCGAGTCGCGAGGCTGCTCGGGCGGGGCGGTGGCGGCCGGGCGCACGGCCTTGGGCTCCGTCGCCTGCTCGAAGGTGCGCCGCACGAGCTGGACCAGCCGCTTGGCCGGGCTCCGGCCGCGATTGGCCTCGTAGACGATGAACATCAGCGCCCGCCGGTCGCCCATGTCGACCAGATGCTGGAGATCGGCCATCGCCGTCTCGATCAGCACCCGCTCCTGCTCGTCGAAGGGCAGCTCGCGGGCGGCCCGGTACTGTGCCACGAGCCTGGAGAACTCATGGTCGGCGACGAACGCCAGGATTTCCTCCTCGGTCGTGGCCTCGACCTCGGCGACCTCGGCCGGGGTGAGCCCGGCGGCGAGGCGCCGCGCCAGCCGGCAGCGACGGGCGCCGGGCAGCGAGACGGGCGAGCGGGAGGGGTAGGGAGCAGGCATTTCTCCTTGTACTAGGAGGAAGAACCTTCTGTCAACCGGAAAGTGATTCTTTTCTTTTGTCACGCCGCCGTCGAGCCCGATCGCGGCCCCTCGGCTCTTCGCCCGCCGGCCGTTCCCTCGTAGGTTCCTCAGTGAGCGGGCGGTTCGCCGACGTGACTCCGGCGTCGGCTTGGCCCTACCCTCCGCGCCACGACAGAGGGGGAGTTGAGTGCACTGTCACCGTAACTTTAATCAGGACCCGGCATTCCCCTAATCAGGACTTTTCACGTATCGGCGCAGCCTCCCTAATTTCTGTCGCAAGCCGCGCGAGCCTATCTGCGTCGCCCACTTCGCACTCCCAAATGGTGATGACCCACCAGCCCAAGGTCTCTAGCTCCTTCTGTTTATCGGCGTCACGCTTGGCGTTCCCCTCTAGCTTGGCTTTCCAGAAGGCAAGGCGACTTTTCGGCAGTCGTGCCAGCCTACAATTAAGATCGGGGTGGCGATGCCAGAAGCACCCATGCACAAACACCGCGATGCGGCGAGAGGGAAATACCAGATCGGGCTTGCCCGGTAACTTGGCATGAAGGCGATAGCGCAGACCGGCCGCGTACAGGGCCTTCCGAACGCGCAACTCGGGCTTGGTGTCGCGAGATCGCACTAGCGCCATACGCGCTGAACGTTGCTGAGGGGAAAGAGTATCCATCACGCTCGGGAGCGTAGCGTATCTCGGGCGAATTCATAGTCTCGCATCTCCCGATACATGATCACTCGGCCGTGGAAAACCGTGGCCTGCCAGCCAGTCGGCAAGCCTCCAAGGATGGCCTCAAGGGTCGATCGTACGGTCGGGTTGGTCGGTACATTCACCTGGGCCGCATCAAGGTCGGAATGCCCTTCGTAGCGCAGCAGGTAAGTGTGGACGCCTTGAGCCGTTGAAGGGCTTCAGCTGCGGTCTGGCTCCCAGGCGGCATATCATCGAGTGACTGATTAACGTCAACGGGGAACTCCCGATCAAAAAACGCCGGCTCCTGGCCATCGCGACGCCGACCGGGATCGTTCGATCCGAATCCAGAATCGTTCCAACGCAGTGCGGAGGAGTCCATCCGACGCAACTCCGCGATAAGGATCGCCTCGACGTCGAAGGCGCTGAACACCATAATCCTGGCCGCCTTGAAGCTGACCTTGAGAGGGTCTAGCCCGACCCGGTGACGTACCGAGAATGCATGTCGGTTGAGACGGTCGCGAAAACCGTGCCGCGTATCTGTCTTCCCAACATAGACAGGGTGAGCTTCCAGCAGGAGCATGTATGCCCCTTTGGCGCGCGGAGGCAGGGCGTTGATAGCCGAAGGCGTCAGGGGTGCCGGTGTAACGGAATCAAGGAAGGGCGGTAGGGCCGTCCGTAATACTCTCTCAATATCAATCTCGAACTCACCATAGCCGGAAATGGCTGGGATTGTTGCGCCGACACTTTCCGACACGACTATCGCAGGAGGCCGCGTCATGCAGCTACGAGAATTGCGCGTTTTTCGCAGGCGGCCGCAATCTGCATTCGCAAGTGCCGCGCGGCGGCCTCACCAACCTGGGCTGGCACGGCGTTGCCAAGCTGGCGCATCGACTCCGACCAGCTACGGGTGAATTCATAGTCATCGGGCAGGCCGACGAGGCGGGCAGCCTCGCGAAGCGTGAAGTACCGCACGGAGCCATCAGCAAGGCGAATCATGTTCTCCCCGCCCGGAACACCATGATCGCCTGCCTTTAGTGCTTTTGAAGGCATATCGAGCTTGCTGCCTGTATGACCCTTGTAGCCGCGTGCTCCCGGCTGAAACACATGATTGTTGCGGCCGGTTGGTTCACCAAGGTCAGTGATCGCATCGCGAACGCTAAGCCACGGCAGGCTGGATGGTGGCCTATCCAGCTTCCTCAACTCGGCTACTCGAACACAGTCTCCTCGGTCCTCTGGCTCGCCGATTTCCGCAAGGCCGTGCCGCTTCCAGTACTCGCCGGTAACGTATTGATCCCAAAGAAGCCTATCTCGCGAATGCGTCGCCACCAACGACGCCGGAACCACCCCCAACGATGCAGTAAGTCCCATGATTAGTACACGATGTCGAATTTGGGGCGCCCCGAAGTCTGCCGCATTCACTACCTGCCAAATAACCTTGTATTCCACAGCCCTTGTCGAAAGCCTCAATCGTACCATGTGGGCCGAATGGCTTTCATTGCCATGTCGCACGTCAGTAGGATGCCGAAGATGCTGAACTATCCAGCTCAGATAGTCGCGAAATCTCGGCCCCGCTAGGTTCCGGACATTTTCAAAAAGGAAGCCGTCCGGTCGAGCCTCACGTACGGCACGTATCGCCTCGGGCCACATGTCGCGGGTGTCGCTGTAGCCTCGCTTCTTTCCTCCGATCCCAAATGGCTGGCAGGGTGGACCACCAGACAAGAGGGCAAGCCGACCCGAGTAGGGAGTCCAATCCACCGCCCGGACATCGCACCTCCGGAGGGGCCACCCCTCAACGTGCGTTACCCGTTTCGCCTTGTTGTGCTCGACGGTGGCGACGGCGTCTCCATCGTACTCGATCATCAGGATATGCTCGAACCCGGCTCGGGATATCCCGAGCGCTAGCCCTCCACACCCGCTGAACAGCTCAGCGCTTCGCATGTGTCCCCTCCAGGTCAAGCGGCAGCAGCGGCCCGCCTTGCTCCTGTTCGATCAACTGCTCCGCCGCCCGGCGAACCAGCCAGGACACTTTCACCCGATATTTCTTAGCAATCCGTTTAAGCTCGGCATGCTGCGTCAGCGTCAGGGTGACGCTCACGCGATGGGCCTCCTTGCCATCCTTGCCCACGACGCCCTCCGCAGCTATCCGCGGCGGTCCGCGGTTGACCGCCGACAGTTTGCCCTGGAGCATGGCAGCCGGCAACAGAATGTTGCCAAGCGCGGCGGAGCCGGCACCGTACGCCGCGCCACCCACCTGGCGGGCGTCGCCCCGACCGTCGCAGGTCCCGGCGCCCGTCGGGCGTAGCCCGCTGTTCCAGCCGGCGGGCGGGATCGTCGGGCGGGCCGGGCGCGGCAACGACATCGGATGACAGAAGCCGGCGAGCCGGTGTAGGGTTCCCGGTCGCAGACCCTGAGACGAGCAGAACCAGAGCGGGTCGCAACGGGTGGAGCAGCCGATGAGCGCAAGTCATCTCCGAGATGTCGGTGGACGCGGGGCGGCGCCGACGAGAACACACGCGGGAATTGACCATGCAACGGAGCAGGACAATTCCAAAGAGCAAAAAATCGACCCGGCCATGTTCAGGAAACGCTCGTTCCTGAGGCTGCCGGTGGCGGTCGACCGCGAGCGGCTGCTGGCCGAGTTCAATGCCATTCCCGAGGCGGCGTGGGGGGTGAGCCACTGGGACGTGCACTGCTCGATCGACGTGCTGCTGCTGCGCGGCGGGACGAAGAGCACGGCCGAGGATTTCATCACCGCCGAGGTCGCGAACAGCCCGGTCCTCGGTCAGTGCCCCTACATCGCCTCGCTGCTGATGCCCGAGGGGCCGTTCGGCGGCGCCCGCTACGCCTTCATCTTCCGCACCAAGCCCAACGGCATCACGCGCGTCCACACCGACAACGAGGAGGCGTGGCACCGGACGGTGCGCATCCACCTGCCGATCGTGACGAACCCGGGTGCCGTCCTCCTGGCCGAGGGCCGGTCCAAGCATCTCGAGGTGGGCGAGGCCTGGACCTTCGACAACCAGGCGCAGCACTCGGTGGCGAACGGCGACCGCACCCGGGTGCACATGATCATCGACGTCGACCCCAACCCCAAGCTCGGCCGGCTGATGCAGCAGGCGGTCTTCGATCCGGGCCTGCCCGATCCCGAGCGCTGGGCGCTGACCGGCGGCCCGGCCGGCGGCGGCCGCGTCCCGCCGCTCCTCTCCGCCAAGGGGGAGCCGCTGACCATCGCCGAGAAGCGGGAGCGGGGGCTCGACCCCGAGGGCTTCGCCACACTGATAAAGAGCATCGGCCGCAAGTCGGCGCTGCTGCGCCTGCCGCTCGAGCCGGGCGACGTGCTGATCGCGGTCGACGGCGTGACGGCCAGCCCGCTGTCCCGCACCGCCCTCGACCATATCCGCCTCAGGCACGAGCCCGGCCAGACCGTGCGCCTCGAGCTGCTGCGCCGGGGGCGGCGGCTGACGGTGCGGGTGCGTCTGCGGCCGGTCGACTATTTCTCGCCGCGCGCCCGGCTGGGGAAGCTGCTGCGGCGGCTGGGGCTGGGGCCGGCGACGCGCAAAGCCGCCTGAGGGCAGGCGCGGACGCGCAGGGACGGACTCCCGCGGAGGAGGGTCGATCCCAAGGGGGACGGATGGGGGGCGCTCTGGCTCGATCGGGCAATCCTCGGCCTCGCCCCGCCGTTCCCCCGGGCGCCGCCCGGACGCGCCAAAGGGCCGGGCCTGGGCTGGCCAGCGCCCTGGAGCCTTCCACCGGCTTGACAGGCCCGGGGGTCGGGCGCATCGGGGACGACGAACTCCCGGACCGGAGACACGGATGCGCGTTCTAGCCGCGTCGCTCGCCCTCGCCCTCGCCGCGCCCGCGGCGGCCCGGGCCGACGACATCGCCGACCAGCTCGACCAGGCGAAGCAGGCCTATCAGCAGGGCGACGTCGGGGGCGCCCTGGCCGATCTCGAGTTCGTCATGCAGGCGCTCCGGGGCAAGCTCGGCGAGGCCTATCAGGCGACCTTCCCCGACCCGCCCGACGGCTGGACCGCGGACGCGGCCAAGGCCGGCGAGGGCGGCGGCAGCGTGCCCTTCCTCGGCGGCGGCACCATGCTGACCCGGACCTACCGGGAGACCTCGGGCGGCGGATCGATCGAGGCCCAGCTGATGACCGGCGGGTCCTTCATGCAGGGCCTGGCCTCGATGTTCATGAATCCGCAGGTCCTGGCGGCCCAGCCCAACGCCAAGCGCATCCGGGTCGGCCGCGAGAACGCGGTCGTGACCTACAACCCGGACGACAAGAGCGGCCAGCTCACGCTCGGCCTCGGCGGCAAGGTGTCGATCATGCTGCAGGGCCACGAGCTCGCCGGCAGCGAGCCGATGGTGGCCCTGATCAACAAGTGGGACCTGAAGAAGGTCAAGGACATCGCGGGCGACTGAGCGGGCCCCCGGGCCGACGGGGCTCGGCAGCCGGGGGCGGCGAGCAGGGAGCCCTGCGCTGCTGCCGTGAGGACGCTCTTCGTCGTCGAAGGCCCCGGCCGGCGCGTCGCGACCCCTATGCCAGAGAACGATCGCAAGACTTGCGGCAATCCCGAGGATGGAGCGTCATGCCCGAGACCGTGCTGGCCCGAGCCACCCTGATCTTCTCCACGCGCCTGCGGACGCTCGGCCGTCTGCTCGACACCGCCGGGACGCAGTGGCGGGAGAAGGGGCTCGACCCGGAGACGCTTCTCGCGGCCCGGCTCGCCCCGGACATGTTTCCCCTCCCTCATCAGATCGTCTTCGCCTGCAATCAGGCGAACGAGCTCGCAGCCTGGTGTACCGACGGCACCGCCGCCAAGACCGACCCGACCCGGCTCGCCTTCCCTGAGCTGAAGGAACATATCCAAGCGACGATCGGTCGCCTGACTGCGGCGACGGCAGGGGTCGGGGACAGCGTGCTCCAGCGCGAGAAGCGCCGCGAGCTTCAGGGCGGCGCCTATCTCGTTCTGCCGGGGACCCTCTACATCGAGGACTGGCTGATCCCGAATTTTTATTTTCATCTCGTGACCGCCTACGACGTTCTCAGGCACGCGGGCGTGCAGATCGGCAAGGCCGACTACATGGCGCACCTCGCCGGCCGCGTCCGCCAGCCCGGTCAGGGCTGATTCGCGCCCATGGGCGACTGACGTCCCGGAGCGAGTGGAGGGCCCGGGGCCGAGTGTCCGGGGCTGCTTCGAGTTCTCGGAGGCTTGCCGCATGCAGGGCAACGGCTTAGGGTCTACGTTCGGAAGCCGGTCGTCCGGAGAATTCAGGACAGGGTGGGCCTCGAGCGCCGAGGCGTACACGCTCCATCGCGCTCGAAGGTGGCGAGGCGGCGAATGACACAGCTTGCCGACGAGGCGTTCGAAGCCATCTATTCGAACATAGAGAATGGCCTCCTGCGGGGCACGAGCAGCGCCAACCAGGCCTCCGTGCCTAAAGGCCAGCGACTGATAATCGAGTACGTGTCGGGATATATATTCCTTCCTCCATCACCGGCCTTGAATACGGTGGTGACGATGGCGGTGACAGATCCGGCTCTTGGCCTCAACGGAGCCGGGTTCCACGTATTTCCTGCGACCAAGGTCAACACGACACCACAGACCGATGTATTCGCCTTCTCGGCGCCGCTGAAGATGATGCTGCATCCGGGGGCCAGTTTCTACTTCTCCGACGTGGCCGGGATTTCCGTGTCGGGATACCTGGTGAAGTTCACTGGTGCATGAGCATTGCGACACCTCATGCTCTCTTTGGCCACGTCGTCTCAGGCTCGATCGCCCGGATCTTCTGATCCAACATCTCGATCTCGCCCTTGCCGACACGGCCGACGAGCTGGGCATCGACCTTGGCCTTGAAGCTCACCCACGCGCATGCTGGATGTCGATAAGAGCCCGGAGATCGGGCGACAGCTCGGGCATCGGGGAGCCCGCACGTGCTGCCGCGCCGCCGCGCGAGGCGGTCTGGCCGTGACTGTCCATGAGGTTTTTCTCGCCAAGAGATAACCCGGCAGGCTTCCGGTCGCCTCTGGGTCCGGGTGCGCACCCGACCCCATGGGCGGCCGTTTGCCCGCCCCCGCGGGTGCCTCCGGGGTAGCTCGTCCCGAGCCCCGCCGCCGGCACCCGCTTCCGGGGTGCCGCGCTCATGCCCAGCCGGGGCGCCGCGTCTGCCGGAAAGACGGGGCCGGCCGCGTTGGGCACCGTCCCGTGCATGACGCCGGCCGCTCCTTACCGGCCAAGGGCGCCGCCCTTCAGAGACCTTGCGCCGCGCGTGGCTTCAGCAGACGACATCGCACGCCGGGCGGAGACGGGATCGAGCGGCGCAGATGGCAAAGCGGGCTGCGAGGAGGGTGTGCCGAGGCGGGCGGGGGAGTCCCGAATGAGCCTTCATCCGAGCACGGCGCGTCCGACGCTGAGACCGCCGCACACATAGAGGGTCTGGCCGGTGATGAAGCCGGCCGCCTCGTCGAGAAAGAAGGCGATCGCCGCGGCCACCTCGTCGGGGCGCCCGATCCGCCCGATCGGGATCTGCTCGATGATGGCCCGCGTGCTCGGGGCCGCTGGCGGGTTGTGGGTGTCGAACAACTCGGTGGCGATCGGCCCCGGCGCCACCGCGTTGACCGTGATGCCGTCCCGGGCGAGCTCGAGCGCCCAGGTGCGGGTCAGGCCGATCAGCCCGGCCTTGGTGGCGGCGTAGCCGCTCCGCCCGTCCTTGCCCAGGACCGCCTGGCTCGAGACGTTGACGATGCGTCCCCACCGGCGTGCGCGCATGCCCTCGACGCAGGCCTGGGTGATCGACACCGTGCCCAAGATGTTGACATCGAGCTGACGCTGCAGCGCATCGCGGGTGATCTGGCCGAGCCGCTCGATCTCCGCGACTCCGACATTGTTGATCAGGGCGTCGACGCCGCCTCTCGCCAGCGCCGCCGCCAGCACCTGCCCGAGCGCTGCCGCGTCGGCCACATCGACCGCATGGAACTCTCCGGGAAACGGCGGCTCGGGCGGGTTGCGTGCGAGCCCGATCACGCGATACCCGTTCGCCGCCAGAAAGCCGGCCGTGGCCAGCCCAATGCCGCGGCTGGCGCCGCTGATCATCACCGTGCGCACTGCCATCGTGTCCTCACCGCGTCGCCTTGCGCCCTCAACGCCGCTGGCGAAAGTTTAGCACGGCGGGGCTGCAATTCATCCGGGATTCTCCGGTTGGCGGGCTTGCGACGGTCGATCGAGCGACGTTACGCTGCATGCGGCAAGCCTTCGAGGGTCCGGCTCTCCGAATCCGGTCAGATCGTCGGCCGACTCGCCGGGTTCGCTCTCATTGCTCTGGTGCTCGCCAGCTGGCCTCGCGGAGGCACCGAAGGCACAGCCGCCTCGTCGCTTCGAGCGCTGCTGGTCTTCAGTGTGCTCGTTGCGCTCTATCTCGTTTATCTGGGGATCGGCGGCGGCTTTGCGGGGCCCATACTCTGGCCCACGGCTGTCCTTCATTCGATCGGGGCGATTTTCCTTGCTCGCGCATGGGCCAGCACTTCACCAAGCGCGCAAGAAACATAACGCGAGCGGAACGCTCCGGCATCGACACTCCTGAGGATATCCCGATCGATGGTTCGACGCCGTCGTCGACTGTGATGCAGGCGACGCGGGATCGTTGGTTCATCGACCGGCCCATGCTGATCCAAGCGCCTCCTGCAGGATGTCGGTCATTTTGCCGCTTAGGAGCGGCTGGCGGCTGGCGATGCCGTGTAGCCGGAGGCGAACGCACGAAGCTATCGATCCAGAACAACCTGGATCTCCTCCAGCCGTTTCGCGACCGCTGCAATCTCCAGGCGATCCCGTTCGATGGCGCGCCTCAGCGCGCTCTCGATCGCGATGTCGTCGCTCAGATCCAGTCCATCGACCAGAAGGCTGCATGAAGCCCAGAAGCTCAGCAGCAGGCTGAGACCACCGGTCGGCGGCGACAGAATCATACCCAGTCCGCCGGCGAGGCCATCCCGCATGAGCTTTGCCCGGGCAGTTGCCAACCGGCCGAGGACGACTTGATGATCCCGCTCCCTCTCCCGAAGAAGCGAGCCCAGCCGCTCGAGCTGGCGAGCGAGCTCTCGCTCGCGGCCTCGCATGGCATCGACGGAGGGCTGATCGGCATCCGCCGATCCCGTCATCGACGGTTGTCGGACCCGCCCCCCTGGCCGGAAGAACGCCCCTCCAAGTCCGAGCGAACGCGCTCCAAGCGATGCTCTGCCTCGGCAAGCTCCCGATGAGCGGCGGCGAGCTCATCGGATGCGAGCCTCGTCTCCCGTCGGAGGATGACTTGAAGGTCGAGATTCCAGAGCAGACACGCCGCCAGCAGGATGCCGGTGCCGAGGATCATTCCGCTCGTCAGCGCCGAGGAGCCGCCGGACCACAGGGAACTCACGCCGAACCCCGCCACGCCGACCGCCATAGCCCCAAAAGCTGCGCCGATGACGGCAGCCAGGATCAAGAGCGAGCGTGGCCGCCTCGGCCGATCCCGTTCGAGCCCACCGACCGCCATTGCCGAGACCTCCAACCTACGCTTCTCGACTCATATAAGGTGGAATCAGCTGGCAACGCCATGCCGGCAGTCCGTCTTCCATCGTTCGATATCGTGTCGCATCGTTAGGGCGGAAGGACAATCCGATCCAAGGCCGCGACATTCGCCGTGCGCTCGAATGCGTCCGGATCTCGGCGGAGGATTTCAAAGGTCGTCTCGTCGACGGCGACGCGCGCCGCCTTGCCGTCGTCGACCTGTGCCGTATCCTCGATCTCGCCCGCGGCGATCCGCACGACATGTGCGGCGTTGGCGATCCCGCCGGCCGGGCGCTTCCGGCCGCTCGGGCGCCATCCCTCCTGCGGAGGCTCGGCGCCAGGCATCTTATGAAAGCGACCCCGACGGGCGCGATCCCTGGTCGGGGCGCCAGACGTCAAGCTGACCCACTCTCCCGGGCGCGCGGTGTTGCGGCAGGCCTCGCCCGGGGCCATCATCGGGGTCTGGCCGGGTGGCCTTTTGGGCAGGCGGGCTCTGGAGGCCGGGCGTCGAGGTGGAGGCTTCATCATGCCGATCGTCAATCGCGTCGCGGAGCTGGCCGACGAGGTCGCGGGGTGGCGGCGGCATCTGCACGCCCATCCCGAGCTGGCCTACGAGGAGGTCGAGACGGCGGCCTTCGTGGCCCGCACGCTTTCCGAGGTGGGCGTCGACGAGATCCACGAGGGCCTGGGCAGGACCGGGGTCGTGGGCGTGCTGCGGGCCGGCTCGGGCGGCCGCTCGGTCGGGCTGCGCGCCGACATGGACGCCTTGCCCATCCACGAGGCGACCGGCCTGCCCTACGCCTCGACGGCCGCGGGCAAAATGCATGCCTGCGGCCACGACGGCCACACGGCGATGCTGCTCGGGGCGGCCAAGTACCTGGCCGAGACGCGCAAGTTCGACGGCACCGTCTACCTGATCTTCCAGCCCGCCGAGGAGGGCTTCTCGGGCGGGAAGGCGATGATGGACGACGGGCTGTTCGAGCGCTTCCCGGCCGAGCGGATCTTCGGGATGCACAACTGGCCCTGGCTGCCGGTCGGCAGCTTCGCCATGTGCAAGGGCCCGGCGATGGCGGCCGCCGACCGCTTCCAGGTCGTCGTCAAGGGGCGCGGCTGCCACGCGGCGATGCCGAACCAGGGCCGCGATCCGATCGTCGCGGCCTCGCTGATGATCCAGGCCTTCCAGAGCCTGGTGGCGCGCGAGGTCGACCCCATGGACAACGCCGTCGTCTCGGTGACGCGCGTGGCCGGCGGCGAGGCTTTCAACGTCATCCCCGACCAGGTCGAGATGATCGGCACGGTGCGGACCTTCCGGGACACGACCCAGACGATGATCGAGCGGCGCATGGGCGAGATCGTGGCCGGCATCGCCCAGGCGCAGGGCCTCCAGGCCGACTTCGCCTTCATGCGGGGCTATCCGGCCACGGTGAACGCCGAGACAGAGGCCGACCTGGGTGCCGACACGGCCGCCGAGATCGTCGGCGAGACCAACGTCGACCGGGCCCCCCAGGCCGGCATGGGCGCCGAGGACTTCGCCTTCATGCTCGAGGCCAGGCCGGGCAGCTACATCTGGGCGGGCAGCGGCGGCGCCGAGCAGGGCCGCATCCTGCACAACGCCACCTACGACTTCGACGATGCGACCATTCCCTACGGGGTCAGCTACTGGGCGCGCCTCGTCGAGCGGCTGCTGCCGCGCGACTGAGGCGTCACGGAACGGGGACCGGACGGGCCCGATCCCGCCGCGCATGGTGTAGGAACGGCACCCCATGGGACGGTAGGCCACCCGTGGCCCATTGTCGTGCCCCTCCGAGCCGTTAAGATCCCGACAACCACAATGTCGGGACAGGGGCAGCATGGCGCGTGAACGCTATCCCGGGGAGAGCCGCGGGCTCCGCTCCTTCCTGAGCGAGATCCTGGCGCTGGTCGAGCGCGAGCTCGGCCCGGATGCCCTGCTGCTGCACGCCATCCGCCGGGCGCTGCGCCGGGACAGCCTCGAGGAGCTGCGGCGGGCCCGGCGGCTGTTCAACCGCCTCCCCTCCGCGTCCAAGCAGCGGATCGCCCAGGGGCTGGTCGAGCTGCAGGCCGCCGCCGGCATGGACCGGCACCGCCTGCTGGAGGCCTACAGCACCCGCGAGCCGCTGGCGTTCGTGTGCTTCGACGGCGGCGACGGCGGCCCGGCGCAGGGCAGCCCGACCGTGGGGATGCGTCACGAGCTCCTGGAGCGCGGGTCGCTCCGCGTCATGGTCGAGCCGGGCAGCCTGCCCACCGCCGTCGCCCGCCGGCTCCGCACGATCGCCGACCTGATCGAGAGCGACCGGCGGCTGCTGTCGGACCGCCATTGGCGGACGATGGCTCGGCCCGTCGTCGACGACGGGGACGAGATCGACTGGGGCTGAGCGCCCCGCCTACTCGGAGACCTCGACCTCGACCTCGGCCACCGACGGCTCCGGCTGGCGTGGCCGCGCCCCCGCCCCGGTCGGCGCCGCGGGCGGCTGCTCCATGCGGGCGCGGGTCACGACCTCGTCGAGCTCGAGCTGGGAGCAGAGCCCCAGGAGGACGGGATCGCGCGGCCGGATCTCCTGGCTCTTCCAGTGGGTCCGGTCGCGGATGGACTGCACCGTGTTCTTGGTGGTGCCGAGCAGCTTGCAGATCTGCTGGTCGCTGATCTCGGGATGGTTGCGCAGGAGCCAGGCGATCCCGTCCGGCCGGTCCTGCCGCTTGCTGAGCGGCGTATAGCGGGGCTCCTTGCGCTTCGGCGGCTTGATGCCCGAGGCGACGGAGCGCGAGATCCTGAGCTGTGCCTTGGGATCGGCCTCGCATCGCTGGATCTCCTCCCGGGTCAGCATCCCGGCCACCACCGGGTCGAGGCCGCGGATGCCGGCCGCCACCTCGCCGTCGGCGATCGCCTTGACCTCGAGCGGATGCAGGCCGGTGAAGGCGCAGATCTGATCGAAGGTCAGTCTCGTGTTCTCGACCAGCCACACGGCGGTGGCCTTCGGCATCAAGGGGCGATCCATCTCTGTCTCTCCAAAGGCGCGAACGAAGTGCCGGGCAGTCCGGGGCGGCTCTCTATCGGGCGGGCGCTCGAACGTAAAGAGTTCGGGTGGGCGCCGGAGCCGGCAGGCCGGCCCGCGACGCTGATCCTAGGGTGGAGCTGCAGCCGGCCGGCGCCGCCAGGGACGATCCGGCCGGTTATAGTGGAAGCGTCCCCGCTGGCGAGGAAAAGGCGAGGCGCGCTCTCGCCCCCGGCTGCGCCGGCGGGCGATGCCCCGGCCTGGAGCCGGCGCCGGCGCGCGGGC
Organism: uncultured Alphaproteobacteria bacterium; assembly: GCA_963828215.1. Taxonomy (GTDB): domain Bacteria; phylum Pseudomonadota; class Alphaproteobacteria; order Geminicoccales; family Geminicoccaceae; genus CAVTJL01. The sequence continues at coordinate 23,923 of CAWHFO010000076.1, forward strand.
CGGTCAGGCCGCGGAGTGCACGCGGAAGGCGGGCCTGGGACTCGGCGCCGGCTCGGCGGCTGCCAGAGCGTCGTCCGGTGCCGTGGCATTCACGGCCACATAGCGCCGGAGCGCGATCAGCATGATGTTGGCGACGAGGAAAGCGGCCTCCCCGCGCCAGCCCTCGAGGTCCAGAAGCTCCAGGGTCCGCTCGCTCGGCCAGAAGCTCGTCTGCTGCTCGACCGAGCGGAAGCCGGCGATCTCGGCCAGCCCGCCGGCGCGCGCCAGCCAGGTCTCGAGCCCGCGCTGGATCTCCGGGTCGCTGAGCTCGAGCTGGGCCACGTGGCCATCGACGGCGAGGACGACGCGGTAGCGCAGCCGGACCGCCAGCGGCAACCGATGGCAGGTGATCCTGCGGCGGCGCGTCTCGAGGACGACCTCGCCGGGGGCCTTGGTGACGAAGGCTTGGCGCATGGTGAAGCGAAAGCGGGCGAACCTGATGCGCCGCACCGTCGGGCCGTCGAGGGCGCCGCTCAGCAGGCGCTCACAGCGCTGACCGTGAACATCCATAGCGCGCCTCTTTCGGACGTCGGTATTGGGGCCGAGGCGCAGCGCCCGGCCTCATCGGCCGCCCGTAAGCGGTGCCGCGACGAGGCTCAGGCCTGCCACGGTCGCCACACTCCCCGAATTTCTGTTCCTGTCAATAGCTTCAAGCGCATTCCTCACCTTCCGCTGAATAAAACCTGTGGATCGCTCGCCTTGAGCGCGAGGGGACTGTCGCGCCGTTGGAGCAGATAGAACTCGAACACCGGCGAGTAATCCGTGACGACAACGCGCACCGTGACGGTCTCGCCGGGCTGGATGACGGCGCCGGAGAACAGCACATAGTCGCGCGGCTCGTCGGTCTGGTACATCTCGGTGAACCGGTCGGAGGCGAAGCGGCGCCGGCTGCCCTCCGACTGGTCGAAGGAGAGCCCGTCCTCGTAGGTGCTGGGCTCGGTCTCGATCTCGCGCAGCTCGAGGTCGAGGCTGGTCCATGCGTTCCGGGTCAGGTTGCGGATCACCTTGACGAGGACGAAGCCCGTGGCCTGCGGCGTCCCGGCGCGGTTGCCGAAGCTGGCCCGCAGCCCACGGATGACGAGCACGGCCGGGCCGTCCGCCGTGATGTCCTCCGAGATCACGAAGGGCTGCTGAGGCGTGCCCCGGCCGCTGCCGCCGCGGATGACGAACCCGCCCTCCTCGTCGCTGAAGGTCAGCCCCTCGAGGACGACGGGCGCCCCCGTGGCGACGCCCGCCCAGAGCAGCAGCGCGCCCGCCAACCCGCCAACCCACGACCCTGCCCTCACCTCTCTCTCCCCATCCCGGGCCAGCCTAGCAGAGGACGCGCCGAGGTCGATGGGCCCGTTGGATGGGGAGGCCACGGCTCCGAGTATGGCCAGGATGCCGGCGCGCCGGATCGCGCTCCCGGGCGCAGCGGCTCCGGGGATCCGCCCATGCCGTCGGCGCCGGCCGCGAGGCTGCGCTTCTCGGGCCTCTAGCCGTGATCCTCGCCCTCTGCCCGAGCGGCCAAGTCGCCCGCGCGGCGCCTCACGACAACGACCGCTTCCGACGCCGCCGTTTCCTGGTCGGCATAGTAGGCAAAGACCGCCGCCTGGCGCCGGGCGATCGTCCGCGCCGCGAGCGGGCCGGTGCTCGGCCCCCGATAGCCGCCCTCGCGGCGGAGCGCCGTGAAATAGCCCTCGCCCGGCAGGCCGTCGCTCTTGCGGACCACGAGCACCGCCAGATCCGGCCCGCCTCGCGCCTCGACCCGCCGACAGACGAGGCCCAGATCGCGGCAGAGGGCACCCACCGTGATCCGCGTCACCTTGCGCTCGAAATAGCCGAGAAGCTGGCCGTAGGTCACGGGTCGCCGCTCACGGGCGGCCTGGATCAGCACGCGCTCGAGGCGCTCGAGATCGACCATGCTGGAGGGCGCCTCCCGCCGCCCGTCGCCTCAGCCGCGCCCGGGGAAAAGGCGCGCGAGGTAGGCGGCGAGGCCGGCCGCGTCGGCCAGCGCGCCGCGCCAGCCCACATGCCCGTCGGGCCGCACCAGATAGGCGGCCTCCGTGCCGTAGGCGGCGGCGTAGCCGCCCTCGGCATCGACGAGGCAGCGGATGTGGTAGCGCCAGGCCGGCGCCGAGCCGGCGGGGCTATGGCGACGACGCGGACCCGATCCGCGAGCCCGGGCAGGACGGCCGCAGCGAGGCGCTCGAGGTGCCTCTCGCCCTCGGGACTCGCGGGGTCGACAGGGACGAGGAGCACATGCTCGGGGCCGCGCAGGATGTCGAACAGGCGCAGGGGAAAGTGGACGCGCCGGTGGCGGAGCCCGTTGGCGTCGGGCGCCCGGTCGCCCGCAGCGCGGCCCGGCGGTCCGGCGAGACCTTCGGCCACCCAATCCGTGCCCCGATAGGAGATGCGGATCTGGGTGTCGGCCAGCCGGTCGCGCGGGCCGGACTCACGGCCGAACCGCACGCTCGCCTGCGAGCGTGCGCTCGATCGTCTCCTGGCCGACCGGCCGGCGCTCGGCCTCGTAGCTGTCGAGGAGGGCCGGATCGGCGCCGCCGCGCATCACGAGCGCCAGCTTCCAGGCGAGATTGTACGCGTCCTGGATGCCGGTGTTCATGCCCTGGCCGCCCGTGGGCGGGTGGATGTGCGCGGCGTCGCCGGCGATGAAGCAGCGGCCGATGCGGTAGCGTGCCGCGAGCCGCATGCTGATGCGGAAGATCGAGGACCAGCGCATGTCGGAGAGGACAGGCGGGCCCGGCACCAGCGCGTCGGCCACGGCCTGAAGGTGCCGGAGCGTCGGCGTCGAGCGCTCCGACTGGATGCCGTGATCGGTGCCATCGGCCGGTGCGGCGAGCTCCGGCGGCGCCATCATCGAGACGCGGTAGCGCCCGGGCTCGACGAGCGGGATCGCGATGAACATGTCGGGCGCCGCGTCGGGATTGAGCTTGAGCGCCCTGAGCGCCATGCCGCTCGGCAGATCCCAGGCGATCCTGACATCGCCCAGCATGAACTCCATCGGGAAGGCGTCGCCCTCGAAGGCGATGCCCAGGGCCCGGCGAACCGCGCTGTGGGCGCCGTCGCAGCCGATCAGATAGTCGAAGGAGGCGGTCTCCTGTCGGCCCTCGCGGTCGAGCACCGCCCTGACGGCGGCACCATCCTGGTCGAGGGCGGCGAGCGCCACCCCGCGCTCGACCGCGATGCCGAAGCGGCCGAGGTGGCGGGCCAGCAGGCGCTCGGTCTCGAACTGCGGCAGGCCGAGCTGGCCGTAGGGCAGGTCGGAGAGGTCGGGCATGGCCTCGTCCTTGGACCCGGCCCTGGATCACCGAGCGCATGCCCTCGAGCCAGCGCCCGGCGTCGATCATGGACTGCGCGATGCCCATGTCGTCCCAGATCTCGACCGTGCGCGGCGTGACGCCGATGGCCCGGCAATAGGGCGAGGGCTCGTTCAGCCGGTCGACGATCCGGCAGGCGACGCCGTGGCGCGCCAGCTCGGCCGCCATGGTGAGGCCCACGGGACCGGCGCCGACGACCAGCACCGCGGTGCGACGTCGGCCCGCCGACGACACGGAGCGATCTGCTGCGCCGGGCATCTCTCCTCTCCCGATGGACGACGGCACCGCGCGCCGCGCATCGGGTCAGGGTCATCAGGAGCGCCGATATCAGCCGGCGGCATCCTCGGCGAGGGTGAAGGCGGAGCGGAAGCGCTCGAGCGCCAGCTCGTCGTCGCCGGAGGCCCAGGCCTCGAGCCCGATCGTGCCGCGATAGCCGATCCCGGCCAAGGCCTTCGCGATGGCGGGGTAGTTGATCTCCCCGGTGCCGGGCTCGCAGCGGCCCGGCACGTCGGCCACCTGGACCTCGCCGATGAGCGGGCCGGCCCGGCGGATCAGCTCGATCAGGTTCCCCTCGCCGATCTGCGCGTGATAGATGTCGAGCATCAGCCGGAGATGCGGGCTGCCGACGGCCTCGACCAGCGCGATCGTGTCCGCGGCGCGGCCGAACGGCACCCCTGGATGGTCGACGGGGGCGTTGAGGTTCTCGAGCACGAAGACGACCCCCGCGCGGCGGCCGAGGTCGGCCACGCGCCGCAGCGTGCGCTCGGCGGCGAGCCACATGGCGCCCGTCACCTCGTGCACCGGCGTCACGGGCAGGCCCTTGTCGTCGAGCCCCGTGCCGTGGAGGTTGAGGCGCGGGCAGCCCAGCCGCTCCGCCACGGCGATCGACTGCTCGGCCGTCCGCAGAAGCTCGTCGGCACCCTCCGGCTCGATCAGGTCGCCCCGCACATAGCCGGTCATCGAGGAGAAGGTGGCGCCGGTGCGGATCAGGGCGTCGATGTCGTGCTTCGTCCAGTCCCAGATCTCGACCTCGAAGCCGAGGCCGCTGATCCGCCGGACCCGCTCCACGACCGGCAGGGCGCGGAAGAGCATCTCGGCACAGGCGGCAAGGGTGAACATCGCTGCCTCCAGCGCTGTCGTGGCCATGGCCGGCCGCGGACAGGGTGCGGATCGGCCGGGACCGGAGCCGCTTCTGGGCCAACGCGGCGCCCTTGCCTAGGGACTTCGAAATCTGCCGGCGCCCCGAGCCGGGATGGCGCCTTTCCCGGCGGCACCCTTCCCGCTGGTGGGCCGATGGGCTAGCAGGAGGCCCCACGCGACCCTCAGGGAGACCGCGGCATGATCCTGGCCGCAAGGCTGGCCTTTTTCCTCGCTCTCGTTCCGGCGTTCGCGGTCGCGGCCCAGGCGACGGCCCCCGGCATCGTCGGCCGGGATGATCGGCAGGTCGTCCCCGAGGCGACGCCCACCTGGAACGCGATCGGCCGGGTGAACCGGGCGACGGGCGGCTTCTGCACCGGCGTGCTGATCGGGCCGGCCGAGGTGATGACCACGGCCACCTGCGCCTGGGACTATGAGCACGACCGGTTCCTGCCGCCCGACACGCTCCACTTCGTCGCTGGCTACCGCCACGACGGCTGGGTGGCGCATGCCCGGGCCCAGGCCATCCGCACCGATCCGCGGCTCGTGATGAGCGCCAAGGGGGAACCCCAGAGCCTGCTGCTCGACTGGGCGGTGCTGGTGCTCGAGAAGCCGGTGACGGAGGGCGGGCGCGTGCGGCCGCTGCCGATCGCGGGGCCGTCCGACCGCATCGGGCTCGCCGCCGGAGCGGCTCTGGCACGGGCCGGCTACGGGCCCGACCGTCCCTATCTGCCGGTTCTGGTCGACCCCTGCCGCGTCGTGGCGATCGCCGACGGCGGCCAGCTCCTGCTCCACGACTGCGACGCCTCGCCCGGCGACCAGGGCTCGCCCATCCTGATCCGCCGGACGGACGGCTGGGCCCTTCTGGCGCTCCAGGTCGCGGTCGTGGACTACCGAGGCAAGCCGGTCGACGCCGCCGTGCTCCTCGCCCGCGAGCTGCCCGCCGACGCCTTCCGCTGAGGGCGGCGGCGCCTTCGCCAGCGCGCCGGCGGCTCCACGGCGCCGACCCGGCATCGCGCGGCCGTCATTCCGGGAGCCCGGCCAGCCGCAGCCCCTCCTCCCATCGGGCGATGTCCTCCGGGCGCTGGATCGGGAAGAGGTCCCTCAGATCGGCAACCCGAAGCGCGGGCTCGAGCTGACGCAGGTGAGCGATCGCCCGCTCCGCCTCGGATCTGCCGCCCGGCGAGCGCAGCGCTCGCCGCCGCCACGGAGGCCGAGAGGAGGTAGATCGGGTGCCCGCGTACGGCCGTCTCGGCCCATGACTGCGCCTCGGCATAGCGAGCCGGCGACGAAGTGCGCGCAGGCGGTGGCGGTCTGCATGTTGAACATCTGAGGGTCCTGCGGGCTCAGCCGCATGGCGCGGGCGACCCGCTCGATCGCAACCTCCGGCTCACCCAGCCAGACCTTGATCCAGCCGGTTGAACAGCCAGGCCCAGGCCAGGTTCGGGTTGAGCGCCAGGGCCCGCTCGGTGAGGGCGAGCCCGTCCTCCAGCCTTCCGACGACATAGGCCAGCGCTATCCCGGCGGTGCACAGCGCCAGCGCATCGTCCGCGCCCAGCTCCGCCGCCCGCCGGGCCAGCCGATCGGCCTCCGCGATCTCCCGCGCCCGGTCGGTCATCCAGCCGCTCACCTTGCGCTGGGAATAGCAGCGCGCCGCCATGCCGTAGGCCGCGGCGAAGCTCGGGTCGAGATCCATCGCCCGGTGGAATCCGGCGAGCGCCCTGTGGTTCGCCTCCCGGGTCCAGAGATGAACGCCGGCGACCCCGCGCAGGTAGTAGTCGTAGGCGTCGAGGCTCTCGGTCGGCTTTCGCCGCGTCCGCTCGATCTCGGCCTGCTCCAGCTTCGGCGCGATCGCCCCGACCACACTGCCGGTAACCTGATCCTGCAGGTCGAAGATGTCCTCGAGCGTGCCGTCGAAGCGGTCGGCCCAGAGATGGGCGCCGGTCGCCGCGTCGACGAGCTGGCCCGTGATGCGCACGCGACTGCCGGCCTTGCGGACGCTGCCTTCGAGCACGTAGCGCACACCCAGCTCGCGGCCGATCTGCCTCACGTCGACGGCCCGGCCCTTGTAGGAGAAGCTCGAGTTCCGGGCGATCACGAACAGCGATCGCGATCCGCGACAGGGCGGTGATGATCTCCTCGACGATGCCGTCGGCGAAGTACTCCTGCTCCGGGTCGCCGCTCATGTTGGCGAACGGGCAGCACGGCGATCGAGGGCCGGTCGGGCAGCGCGAGATCCGCGGCCGCTCTGTCTCGCCCTCGCCCAGCCTCACGCGATAGACCCGCACCGGGCGGGCGATGTTCTTGACCTGCCGCTCGCCGAGAAACTGGAGCGGATGGCCAAGCTTGCCCTGGAGATGATCGTAGGCGGTGCCCGACACCAGCACGCCGCCGGGCTCGCAGAGCTGCTCCAGCCGCGCGGCCACGATGACGCCGTCTCCCAGGAGGTCATCCCCCTCCACGACGACGTCGCCGAGATTGACGCCGATCCGAAAGACGATCCGGCGATCGGCCGGCAGCTCGGCCTGCTGCGCCCCGAGCCCCTCCTGGATCGCCACGGCGCAGGCCACAGCATCGACGACGGAGCCGAACTCGACGATGGCCCCATCGCCCATCAGCTTGACGATGCGACCGTGGCGCTCGCGCAGGAGCGGGTCGATCAGCTCGCGGCGCAGACCCTTGATCGCGGCCAGCGTGCCGGCCTCGTCGGCCTCGATCAGCCGCGAGTAGCCGACGACGTCGGCGGCCATGATCGCGACGAGCCGCCGCTCCTGGGCTGCCGCCATGGCCGCGCTCCGGGTCCGAATGACAGCATGAAGCGAGCTTGACTATACGGACGGCGATCCCCTGCCGCTAGCGCGCGTAGCCCAGGCCGCGAAGGCTCTCCGCGATCTCCTCGAGGATCGCCGGGTCGTCGATCGTGGCCGGCAGGGTCCAGGGGGTGGAGTCGGCGATCTTCTTCATCGTGCCGCGCAGGATCTTGCCGGAGCGCGTCTTGGGCAGGCGCTTGACGACGGCGACGAGCTTGAAGGACGCGACCGGACCGATCTCGTTCCGGACGCGGGCCACCAGCTCGCGCTGGATCTCGGCCGCGGGGCGATCGACGCCGGCCTTGAGGACGACGAGGCCCAGCGGCAGCTCGCCCTTGAGCTCGTCCTGGACGCCGATCACCGCGCACTCGGCCACGTCCTTGTGGCCGGCCAGGACCTCCTCCATGGCCCCTGTCGAGAGCAGATGGCTGGCCACCTTGATGACGTCGTCGGTGCGGCCCATGACGAAGAGGTAGCCGTCCTCGTCCCGGTAGCCGGCATCGCCGGTCAGATAGTAGCCGGGATAGCGGCGCATATAGGCTTCCTCGAACCGCTGGTCGTTCTGCCAGAGCGTCGGGAGCGAGCCGGGCGGCAGCGGCAGCTCGATGCAGAGCGCTCCCACCTTGCCGTCCGGCGCCTCCTTGCCGTCCTCGTCCAGGATCCGGACGGCGTAGCCCGGGGCCGGCTTGGTGGGCGACCCCGGCTTCACGGGCAGCCGCTCGATGCCGACAGGGTTGGTGACGATGGGCCAGCCGGTCTCGGTCTGCCACCAGTGGTCGATGACCGGCACGCCGAGCTGGGCCTCGGCCCAGAGCAGCGTGTCGGGATCGCAGCGCTCGCCGGCGAGGAAGAGGGTGCGGAAGCCCGAGAGATCGTATTTCCGGATGAAGGCGCCCTCGGGGTCCTCCTTGCGGATCGTGCGGAAGGTGGTGGGTGCCGTGAAGAGCGCGCACACCTTGTGCTGGCTGATGACCCTCCAGAAGACGCCGGGGTCGGGCGTGCCGACCGGCTTGCCCTCGAAAAGGATCGTGGTGTTGCCGTTCAGGAGCGGACCGTAGACGATGTAGCTGTGGCCTACCGCCCAGCCGACGTCCGAGGCGGACCAGAAAACCTCGCCGGGCTCGACCCCGTAGAGGTGCCGCATGCTCCAGAGGAGCGCCGTGGCGTGGCCGCCATTGTCGCGCACGATGCCCTTGGGTTGGCCGGTCGTGCCGGAGGTGTAGAGGATGTAGAGCGGGTCGGTCGCCTCCAGCGGCACGCAGTCGACCGGATGCGCCCCGGCCATGCAGTCGTCCCAGTCGAGATCCCGCTCCGGCACCAGCTCGGCCTCGGCCTGCGGCCGCTGGAGGACGATGCAGTGGCGGGGCTTGTGGCGCGCCTCGGCGATCGCCGCGTCGAGCATGGGCTTGTAGCGCACGACCCGCCCCGGCTCGAGGCCGCAGGAGGCCGAGAGGATCATGACCGGCTTCGCATCGTCGATGCGCGTCGCCAGCTCGTGCGCCGCGAAGCCGCCGAAGACGACCGAGTGGACGGCGCCGATGCGGGCGCAGGCGAGCATGGCGATCGCCGCCTCGGGCACCATGGGCATGTAGAGGATGATGCGGTCGCCACGCCGGGCGCCATGCTGGACCAGCGCGCCTGCGAAGCGGGCGACGAGAGCCGTCAGCTCGGCGTAGGTGAAGGTGCGGATGACACCTGTGATGGGGCTGTCGTAGATGAGCGCCGGCTGGGCCCCGCGGCCGGCCGCGACATGACGGTCGAGGGCGTTGTAGCAGGTGTTGAGCTGGCCGCCCTCGAGCCAGCGGACGAAGGGCGGGCGGTCGAAGTTCCGGACCCGCGTCCAGCGGCGGTCCCAGTGCAGGGCCTCGGCGGCCTCGCCCCAGAAGCCTTCGGGATCGCGGAGCGACCGCTCGTAGAGACGCTCGTAAGCCCCCATCACCCGGCCTCCCTGCCGCGCCATGGCCACGACCATAGGAAGGAAGCCGGCCGGCGACAACCGAACGGAATGGCCAGGAGCCGAAGCCGGAGAGGCAGCTCGCCTCGGCCGGCATCGCGTTCTTTTGCCTGGCGCGCCCCACTCGCCTAATCTAGAGGCACTTCGCTCCCCGGGAGCGTGCGGCGAGAAGCGCGATGGAATCCACGATCTTCGCCTACATAGCGAGGCACAGCTGGCGCCAGCAGCTGATCATCCTGGGGCTGACGCTGCTGTCGTTCCCGCCCCTCTACTACACGCTGGTCCTGCCCAAGACGATCATCAACAAGGCCCTCAGCGGCACCAGCGGCGCGCACGAGATCCTGGGCTACAGGCTCGACCAGCTGCACTATCTCTTCGTGCTGTGCGGCCTGTTCCTGGCGCTGGTCCTGATCAGCGGGCTGCTCAAATACGTCCTGAACGTCTATGCCGGCATCGTCGCCGAGCGGATGCTGCGCCGCATCCGCTACCAGCTCTATCATCACGTGCTCCGCTTCCCCCTGCCCCAGTTCCGCCGCGTGAGCCAGGGCGAGCTGGTCCAGATGGTCAATGCCGAGACCGAGGCGCTGGGCGGCTATGTGGGCGACGCGCTGGCGGTTCCGGCCTTCCAGGGCGGCACGCTGATCACGACGATCACCTTCATGTTCATGCAGGATCCGATCCTGGGCTTCGCCGCGATCGCCCTCTATCCGCTGCAGATGTATCTGATCCCGAAGCTCCAGCGGCAGGTCAACCAGCTGGGCAAGCTGCGCATCCAGCAGGTCCGCCGCAACGCCGAGCGGATCAGCGAGACGGCGCTCGGCGTGCGCGACATCCGCGCCAACGCGACGGCCCAACTCGAGCTCGCGCGCTTCAGCGAGCAGCTGGGCACGGTGTTCTGGGTCCGCTTCGACATCTACAAAAAGAAGTTCCTGATCAAGTTCCTCAACAACTTCATCGCCCAGCTCGGGCCGTTCTTCTTCTTCTCGATCGGCGGCTATCTCGTCATCCAGGGCCAGATCACCCTGGGGGCCCTCGTGGCCGTGGTCGGCGCGCAGAAGGACCTCGCCTCGCCCTGGCGGGAGCTGCTGACCTACTATCAGACGATGTACGACGTGAAGATCAAGTACGAGCAGGTGGTGACCCAGTTCGCGCCGCCCGGCCTGCGCGACGAGGCGCTCCTCATGGACGAGCCGGAGACGCCGCCCAATCTCGACGGGCCGCTGCGGGCCATCAACGTCACGCTGGCGGACGATCAGGGCGAGGTCATCCTGGATGGCCTGAGCTTCGAGATCGACCTGCCGAAGCACGTCGCGATCACCGGCCCGGCGGGCGCCGGCAAGGAGGAGCTGACGCTCGTCCTGGCGGGCCTGCTCGACCCGCAGGCCGGCCGTGTCGTCCTGGGCGAGGCCGAGATGGCCCGGCTGCCGGACGCCGTGCTCGGCCGCAATCTCGCCTATGTCGGCGGATCGCCCTACATCTTCTCCGGGACGATCGCGGACAACCTGCTCTACGGCCTGAAGCACCGGCCGATGGGTCCGCGCGAGGTCCCCGAGGCGATGCGCGTCGACTTCGAGCGCGCGATCGCCGAGGCGCGGCGCTCCGGCAACTCGCCGTACGATCTCGACGCCGACTGGGTCGACTATGCCGCCGCCGGCATCAGCGATCCAGCCGAGCGCCTGCCGGCGCTGGTCCGGGCGCTCGAGACGGCACGGCTCGGCGACGACGTCTACGGGCTCGGGCTGCGCGGCACCATGACCGGCGCCGAGAGCTCGGACCTGGCCGACCGGCTGCTCGAGGCGCGCCGGCTGATGCGCCGGCAGCTCGCCGATGATCCGCGCGTCGCCCGGCTCGTCGAGCACTTCGATCCGCATCGCTTCAACGGCAATGCCACGATCGCCGAGAACCTTCTCTTCGGGGCGCCCATCGGCAGCACCTTCGAGATGGACCGCATCGCCGCCCATCCCTACGTCCAGGAGACGCTCGATGCGGTGGGGCTTACGGACGAGCTTCGCCGGGTCGGGCTCAAGGTCGCCGAGACGATGGTCGAGCTGTTCGCCGACCTGCCGCCCGACCACGAGTATTTCCGTCAGTTCAGCTTCATCGATCCGGAGGAGCTGCCGGAGTACAGGAGCCTGATCGGGCGCGCCGACCCGGAGCATCTCGACGCGCTAAGCGAGACCGATCGCGAGCGCCTCCTGGCGCTGCCCTTCAAGCTCGTCCCGGAGCGCCACCGGCTGGGCGTGGTCGACGAGCCGCTGATCGCCAAGCTCCTCGATGCACGCGCCTATTTCCGCGAGCATCTGCCCAAGGACCTCGAAGGCAGCATCGCCTTTTTCGAGCCCGACAGCTTCAACCCGGCGAGCACGATCCAGGAGAACATCCTCTTCGGCAAGGTCGCCTACGGTCAGGCCCAGGCGGCGCAGCGCGTCGGCGATCTGATGGCCCGGGTGGTGGATCAGCTCGATCTCCGAGGCCGCGTCACCGAGGTGGGCCTCCAGGCTCCCTGCGGAGTCGGCGGCGGCCGCCTGACCGCTGCGCAGCGACAGAAGCTCGCCATCGCGCGGGCCGTCCTCAAGAGACCACGGCTCATGATCCTCTACGACGGAACGGCCAATCTCGATCCGGTCGAGCAGGCGCTGGTGCGCGACGGGCTGCTCGAGAATCTGGAAGGCCGAAGCCTGATCTGGGCGCTCGGATCGCCGGAATGGGCGTCACGATTCGAGCATGTGCTGACGCTCGAGGCCGGCCGCATCGTCGCCCAGGGCCCGGCCAGCGAGGTGCTCGGACAGACCGCCCCGAGCGACGGCTTGATCGCGGCCAAGTAGGCGACCGAGAGGAAGGAGTCCCAGCAGCCATGACGCTCAAGCAGGACGTGGAAGTGCTTCGGAACATCCCGCTGTTCGCCAAGATCGAGCCCGCGCGTCTGAAGCTGCTGGCCTTCACGAGCGAGCATGTCGAGTTCGCGGACGGCGAGGTCGTCTGCCGTCAGGGCGAGCTCGGCGATGCGGCCTACATCGTCCTCGAGGGCGACGCCGAGGTCGAGGTCGACACGCCGGACGGACCGGTCACAGTGGCACGGCTCGGCCGCAACGACATCGTGGGCGAGATCGCGGTCCTCTGCGACGTGCCCCGAACCGCGACCGTCCGCGCCGCCAGCCGGCTCGTGACCCTGCGCATCTCGAAGGACGGCTTCTTCAACCTGCTCATGCAGTTCCCCCAGGTGGGGGTCGGCATCATGCACGAGCTGGCCTCGCGCCTCTACCACACCACCCAGCAGCTTACCGAGCTCTCGACCCGCCTGCGGCGGCTCGAGCAGGCAGAGTCGAGCTGAGCGATGGCAGAGGTCGAGAACGGCTCCTGGCCGACCTATCGCGGCGCCACGCTCACCTGGCTCGTCGGCGAGTCCGCGACGATCCCCTTCGTCGACGACCTCCTGCCCAGCCTGGGCGGGCGGCTCGTGGCCGAAGGCGTGCCGCTCGACCGCCTGACCATGCATCTCCGCACGCTGCATCCCCAGTTCTGGGGTGCCCGCCTCCTTTGGCGACCCGGCTTGGACAAGGCCGAGCTGCGCTTCCTCGACCACGGCATCGCCGAGGATCCGCGCTTCCAGAACAGCCCGGTGCGGGCCCTTTACGAGGGGGCCGACGGCATCCGCCGGCGCCTCGACATCGCGCGGCCCAACGAGGACGACGAGTTCGGCATCTATCCCGAGCTGAGGGCGGACGGGATCACGGACTATGTGGCCCTGCCGCTCGGCACGACCGACGGCAAGCGCCACGCCAGCAGCTGGGCGACGCGCCGGCGCGGGGGGTTCAGGACCGAGGATCTCGTCCGGATCAACGACCTTCTGCCCGTGCTGTCGATGGCGGTCGAGATCCGCCTCAACCGCCGGCTCGCCAAGAATCTGCTGCGGACCTATGTGGGCGAGCACGCCGGCGAGGAGATCCTGGCCGGGCGCATCACCCGCGGCAGCGGCCTCACGGTCAGCGCCGCCATCTGGAACTGCGACCTCAGGGGGTTCACCGCGATCTCGGAGATGTGGCCGCGCGACGACGTGATCGCCCTCCTGAACGAATATTTCGACACCATGGCGAAGCCGGTCGAGGAGCATGGCGGCGAGATCCTGAAGTTCATCGGCGACGCGATGCTCGCCATCTTCCCGCTCGACGCGGAGGGCGCCTGCGAGCGTGCGCTCACGGCCGCCCGCGAGGCGCGGGCCGGCATGGCCGAGCTCAACCGCCTCCGGATCGAGCGCGGCCAGCGGGCCCTCGGCTTCGGGCTGGCGCTGCATGTGGGCGACGTGATGTACGGCAATATCGGGTCGCGCTCGCGGCTCGACTTCACGGTCATCGGGCCGGCCGTCAACGTCGCCTCGCGCCTCGAGAGCCTCACCAAGGAGCTGCGGCGCGAGGTGCTGATCTCGGGCGTGTTCGCGCGCCTCTGCCCGTGCAAGGGCGACAGCCTCGTGCGTCTCGGCGCCTTCCCGCTGCGCGGCGTCGGCGAGCCCGTCGAGGTCTTCAGCCTGCCCGAAGAGGCCTGATGCATGGCCTCCGGCGCCTGGCGCGGGCCATGGGCTACGAGCTCGTGCCGCTCCGCAAGGCCCGCCAGCCCGAGATCCGGCTCGTCGCCGCGCTCCGCCACGCCGGGATCGACGCGGTCGTCGACGTCGGCGCCAACGAGGGCCAGTACGCGCTCCGCCTGCGCGAGGCGGGCTGGACGGGGCCGATCCTCTCGATCGAGCCCTTGGCGGAGCTGCAGGAGCGCCTCGTCGCCCGTGCCGCCGCCGACCCCGCATGGCGGATCGCCCCGGCGCTGGCGCTCGGGCGGACGGCCGGCAGCGCCCTGCTCCTGGTGTCGGACGAGAGCGACATGAGCTCGCTCCAGCCCCAGACCCGCCTGCTCGAGCGGCTCTCGCCGTCCTCGCGCATCGTCGAGCGGCGCGAGGTTCCGGTTCAGCGGCTCGACGGGCTGGACATGCTGGTCCGGTCCCCGTGGCAGCGGCTGTTCGTCAAGCTCGACGTCCAGGGTGCCGAGCCGCAGGTCCTGGCCGGCGCCGAGGGGCTCTGGCCGCGGATCCAGGGCCTCCAGGTCGAGATGGCGCTGCTGCCGCTCTACGAGGGTGAGACGGACTGGCGCAGCATGGTCGACGATCTCGCGGGACGCGGATTCGAGCCCCATCTGCTGGTCCCGGGCTATTTCGAGCCCAAGCTGGCGCGCGAGGTGCAGGTGGACGGGGTCTTCTTCCGGAAGGAGCGGACGGCGGAGGAGGAGCGAGGCGATGGCCGGGCGTAGCGCCTTCGCCGCGCTTCAGGTGCCGATCTGCCGCGCCGGCTGGCCCTTCATCGCCGGCTTCCTGATCGTCTCGGTCCTCCTCGGCCTGCTCTGGCTGCCGCTCCTCTGGGTCGGGCTCGTGCTCACCCTCTGGTGCGTCTATTTCTTCCGCGATCCGCGGCGCGTGGCGCCGGTCGATCCGGCGCTGGTCCTGAGCCCGGCCGACGGGGTGGTCCAGGCCACCGGCCTGCGGCCGCCGCCGCCCGAGCTCGAGCTCGGCGAGGTCCGCTGCCCTGCGTGAGCGTCTTCCTCAACGTCCTGGACGTCCATGTGAACCGGACGCCCGTCGCCGGCCGGATCGTGCGCAAGGTCTACCATCCGGGGAGGTTCCTCAATGCCGCGCTCGACAAGGCGTCGGACGAGAACGAGCGGCAGTCCTTCAAGATCCGCGCGGCCGACGGCCGGGAGATCGGCCTCGTCCAGATCGCGGGGCTCGTCGCGAGGCGCATCGTCGGCTATGTTGACGAGGGCGCCCTGGTCGGGCCGGGCGACCGCGTGGGCCTGATCCGCTTCGGCAGCCGGTGCGACGTCTATCTGCCCGGCCGGCGTGGCGCCGATCGTCATCCCGGGCCAGCGCGCGGTGGGCGGCGAGACGGTGATCGCCCAACTGGCGGGTCCGCAGAGCGAGCGCGTGGGACGCGAGTGCTGATGTTGCGACGCGAGCGTCGCCGGCGCATCCGGGGCCGGCCCCTTCTTCACCTCGTCCCCAATCTCTTCACGATCCTCGGCCTGTCGCTGGGGCTCACGGGCCTGCGCTATGGCCTCGACTTCCGCTTCGAGCTCGCGGTGGCGCTCATCGTCGCGGCGGGCGTGGTCGACGGGCTCGACGGCCGCTCGGCCCGGCTCCTCAACATCACGAGCCGTCTCGGCGCCGAGCTCGACAGCCTCGCCGACTTCGTCAATTTCGGCGTCGCCCCGGCGATCGTGGTCTATCTCTGGACCTTGAATCAGCAGCGCGGGATCGGCTGGGCGATCGCCATCCTCTTCGCGACCTGCTGCGCGCTGCGCCTCGCCCGCTTCAACAGCGAGCTCGACGACCCGGCCAAGCCGCGATGGACGGCCTATTTCTTCACCGGCATCCCGGCCCCGGCGGCCGCGGGGCTGCTCCTGATGCCGATGATGGCGTCGTTCGTGCTCGGCCAGGCCTGGATACGCGGGTGGACGCTCAACGCCGTGATGATGCTGTTCGTGGCGCTCATGATGGTCTCCAAGGTGCCGACCTTCTCCTTGAAGCGCATCCGGGTCAGCCACGACTGGTTTCCGGCCATCCTCCTGATCGGCGGCGTGACCGTGGTGCTGCTCGTGACGGAGACCTGGCTGACGCTCTCGGTGATCGGTCTGGTCTATCTGGGCAGCATACCTGCCAGCGTCGTCGTGGCCCGGCGGCTGCGACGGGCCGAGGAGGCGGCGGCCGGCAGCGGCGGTCGCGACGAGGACGGCGGCCGCGATCGCGTCGTCGCGTTCGAGGCCCGACCGCCGAGGGCCTGACGGCCCGGACGAGCCCCCATGCTCGATGCCCCGGCCCGTCGCCTGATCGATCCGCCGCTGGATCGGGTCGCAGGGCGGCTGGCCGGGACGCGCCTCACGGCCAACGCCACCACCGTGGCCGGCTTCCTGCTCGGCCTCGCCGCCATGGCCGCCGTGGCGCTGGGCCTCTATCTGCCGGGCCTGGCGCTCCTTCTCCTCAATCGGCTGGCCGACGGGCTGGACGGTGCGATCGCCCGGCGTCGCGGCATCACCGACCTCGGCGGCTTCCTCGACATCGTCCTCGACTTCATCGTCTATTCGGGCGTCGTCTTCGCGTTCGCCGTCGCCGACCCGGAGCGGAACGCGCTGGCCGCGGCCTTTCTTCTTTTTTCGTTCGTCGGCACCGGCTGCTCGTTCCTCGCCTTCGCCGTCATGGCGGCGAAGCGGGGCGTCGAGACGGAGGCGCGCGGCCGGAAATCCCTCTACTATCTGGGCGGCCTCACAGAGGGTACCGAGACGATCGCCTTCCTTTCGGCGTCAGCCCTGTTCCCGCGGGCTTTCCCGATCCTGGCACTCGTCTTCGGCATTCTCTGCTGGATCACGACGGTCGGCCGGATCGCGACCGCCGTCGGGGTCCTGGGCGCCCGGGATTGATCTGGCGCAAGGCCGGGGGCGGCGGCCGGCCGCAGAGTTCGCCGAGCCGGGGGCAGGGACTGGAGAGAAGGGCTTGATCATGGCGTATCACACCATTCTTCTGTCGGTGCTGGACGATGCGCAGAACGAGGCGCGCATCCGCTTGGCGCGCCGGCTCGCCGAGCGCTTCGACGGGAGGCTCGCCGGGCTGCACGTGTCGCCTCAGCCGATCGTCCCGGTCGGCTACGGCGAGGGTGCCGCCTATCTCGGGCCCGAGATCATCGAGAGCCAGCGCGATGCCGCCAAGGCCGTGGCCGCACGGCTGCGGAAGGGCTTCGAGGCGGCGACGCAGGGGTTGGCCGGAGCCGTCTGGACCGAGCAGGAGGGCAATCCGGGCGATTGCCTGGGCGAGGCGGCACGGGCGGCCGACCTCACCGTGGCGCCACAGAGCGGGGCCACGGGCATCGACGCCCTGCCGGCCCAGCTGGTCGAGCAGGCCGTCATGGCCGCCGGCGGGCCGGTCCTGATGGTGCCGCGGGGCGGCTGGGAGCGCGAGATCGGCACGCAGGTGCTCTGCGCCTGGAACGGCTCTCGCGAGGCGGCCCGCGCGGTCAAGGACGCGATGCCCTTCCTGGCCGGGGCGGCGCGCGTGACCCTCGTCGGCATCGGCGAGTTCTGGGGGCCGAGCCTGGCCGAGGTCGCGGCTATGCTCGGCCGCCATCGCGTCACGGCCGAGACCCTGAGCCTCGAGGCTGGCGACGATGCCGGGGCCATTCTGCAGAAGACCGCGGCGGAGCGCTCGTGCGACCTGCTGGTGATGGGCGCCTACGGCCACTCGCGGATGCGCGAGCTCGTCCTGGGGGGCGCCACCCGGGACGTGCTCCGCGAGGCGACGCTTCCGGTCCTGCTCAGCTGCTGAGCGGCCGCCGGGCGAGGGCGCCGAGCGCGGCAAGAGCGCCCAGCGCCAGGGCGAAGAGCGCGTTCCAGGTGGCGAGCGACAGGCCGAGCCAGGTGGCCTTGACCTGATCGCAGGTCGGCCGCGCATTCAGGAGCTGGGCCTTGAGATCGGCGAGGCTCGTGGCCTTCGCACCTGCGACGCAGCTCTCCGGCAGCGCGAAGACGCCGCGCTCGACACCCACGTGGAAGCCCGCGATCCCGGCCCCGACGAGGAGCGCCGCGGCGGCCAGGGCGAGCCCGAGCCGGGGCCGTCCGAGCGCCACGCCCGCGAGCGCTGCCACGGCGGCGACGCCGTAAGGGTAGCGCTCGAGGATGCAGAGATGGCAGGGGGCGTAGCCCAGCCCGTACTGGAGCCCGAAAGCCACGGCCAGGGCCCCGATCGAGCCCGCGGCCACCAGGAGGGCGGCCCCGCGCGCCCTGGGCTCGGCGCCGGATCTCACGGCGGTCGCCACCGCACCGTCAGACAAGGCGGACGCGCCGCAGGCGCCGGCCGCCCGGGCGCCCCGGTATCCTGTCGTCGAGCCTGCGGATCACCTGCATCCCTTCGCCGACCGAGGCGGCCCGCTTAGCCGAACGGGCGGCTCCAGGGCAAGCCCGCCCTTTCGGCGCCATGTTAACCATCCCGCAAGGACGATGTATGAAAGTGGCCGGGGCGCTTGGACCGGGATGGCCGGCCGAAGCCCGGCGGCACGGGGCCGACGGGGACGGGTGACGCGCCGCCCCGGGGTATCGTCCCGCATGACCGGCTTCACCGCCTTAGCACTGATCGTCCTCGCGATCGTCCTGGTCCTCGTGATCATGGGTGTGCGCTCGGTGCCGCAGGGCACGGAGCAGACCGTCGAGCGCTTCGGCCGCTACACCCGCACCCTGCGCCCCGGCCTCAACCTGATCCTGCCCTTCGTCGACCGGATCGGCGCCAAGCTGACGATGATGGAGCAGGTGCTGGACGTGCCCTCGCAGGAGGTCATCACCCGCGACAACGCCACCGTCACCGTCGACGGGATCGTCTTCTATCAGGTGCTCGACGCCGCCAAGGCCGCCTACGAGGTGCGCCGGCTCGACAACGCCATCCTCAACCTCGTGACGACCAACATCCGCACCGTGATGGGCTCGATGGACCTGGACGAGCTCCTGTCCAAGCGCGACGACATCAATGTCCGCCTGCTCCAGGTCGTCGACGAGGCGACGAGCCCCTGGGGCATCAAGGTCACCCGGATCGAGATCAAGGACATCACGCCGCCCCAGGACCTGGTCGACGCGATGGCCCGCCAGATGAAGGCGGAGCGCGACAAGCGTGCCCAGGTCCTCCAGGCCGAGGGCGAGCGGGCGGCGGCGATCCTGCGCGCCGAGGGGGCGAAGCAGGGGGCGATCCTCGAGGCCGAGGGTCGCAAGGAGGCGGCGTTCCGCGACGCCGAGGCGCGCGAGCGTCTGGCCGAGGCCGAGGCCAAGGCCACGGCGATGCTCTCCCAGGCGATCGACGCGGGCAGCGCCCAGGCGATCAACTACTATGTGGCGCAGCGCTATCTCGAGGCGTTGACCGCCTTCGCCGCCAGCCCGAACCAGAAGACCCTGGTGCTGCCGATCGAGGCGACGGGCGTGCTGGGGTCGCTGGCCGGCATCGGCGAGATCGCCCGCGAGGCCTTCGCGCGATCGGGCGCCGCGGTCCCGCCCGGGGCCGGCCGGAGCGGTCCATGAGCTTCGAGCCCTGGCACTGGCTCCTGCTCGGCGGCGCTCTCATCGTCATCGAGGCGCTGGCGCCCGGTTTCGTCGCCCTCTGGCTCGGCATCGCGGCGGTGCTCACCGGCGGCGTCGCCTGGCTGCTGCCGTCGCTCGGCTGGCAGGCCCAGATTCTCGTCTTCGCGATCCTGGCCGCCGCCGCCATCTACGGCTGGCTCGCCTGGCGCCGGCGCTTTCCGCAGCGGACCGACCAGCCCTCGCTCAACCGGCGGGGGGACGCTCTCGTGGGCGAGCGGCTGCTGCTCGTCGAGCCGATCCGCCAGGGCCGGGGCAGGGTGCGGGCCGCCGACACGAGCTGGGCGGTGCGCGGTCCCGATCTGCCGGTCGGCAGCGTCGTCCGCGTGACCGGCGCCGAGGGCGCCGTCCTGGTCGTCGAGCCCGCGGCCGACCCCGCCCCGCTTGACCCTGCGGGGTCCGCCGTCTAGACCCCGCGCGCGTGCCCCCGTGGCGGAAGCGGTAGACGCGGCAGACTCAAAATCTGCTGCCCGCAAGGGCGTGCTGGTTCGAGTCCGGCCGGGGGCACCAGGGCGGCTGTCGGCGACGAGGGGGGAGAAGGCCGATCCTGCGGCACCCGGGACAGGGATGCGATCGGGGCGGGCTTAGCGCCAGCCGGAAACCCGCCGCTGCCCGATAGCCACCATCGCTCTGCAGCCGGTGGGCGGGGCCTCGGGTCGCTCGGCCCGCGCCCACAGGATCCAATGACCGGACACCCTCGTATCTGGACCACGGCAGCTTGATGGGCCCGCTGATCGGGCAGGCCGGCCTCGCCGAAGCCGGCTCGGGGCTCGCCTCGGAGCCGCGATGACGAGCCACACCAGGCTTCGGGCCCTCCTTTGGCTGTCGGCTGCCGGTGTCGCCGGGCTCGGCCTGGCGGTGCTGGCGGGCGGGCTCTGGCTCGCCGCCGTCGGCGGATCGCGCTGCTACGTGGCGGTGGGCGGAGCCATGCTGGGCGCCGCCATCCTCCTCGCCGCGCGAAGGCCGCTCGCGCTGACGGTCTACGCCGCCGTCGTGCTCGGCACCCTGGCCTGGGCGATCCAGGAGGTCGGGCTCGACTGGTGGCAGCTGGCGCCGCGCGGTGACCTGATCGTTCCGATCGGCCTCTATCTGCTGCTGCTCGGCGCGATCCTGCGCCGTGCGGGCGCCCCGGCAGCGTCGTGGCGCCGTGCGCAGGGGCTGCTCGCCGCCAGCCTGGGGCTGGCGGCGGTCGTCGGCGCGGTGGCGTTCCTGCGCGACACCCACGATCGGGCGGGCGAGCTGTCGGAGGCTCCGCCGGGCGCCGGACAGGCGGCGAGCGAGGGCGTGCCCGACGGCGACTGGCGCGCCTATGGACGCACCTCGCGAGGCGATCGCTGGTCGCCCCTGCGGCAGATCACGCCGGACAATGTCATGGACCTCAGGGTCGCCTGGAGCTTTCGGACCGGCGATCTGCGTGGCCCCGGCGACCCGAGGGCCACGACCGACGAGGTGACGCCGCTCGAGATCGACGACACCCTCTATCTGTGCACGCCCCACGACCACCTGATCGCGCTCGATGCCGAGACGGGCCGCGAGCGATGGCGGTACGACCCGAAGCTCGTCCTGGCCCCGGACCTGCGCCAGCTGCATTGCCGCGGCGTCTCCTACTACGAGAGGGCAGCCGGCGCGGCAGGCCCGTGCCGGCGGCGTCTCTTCCTGCCGACCGCCGATGCCCGGCTGATCGCGGTCGACGCCGATGACGGCCGGCCCTGCCGGGGCTTCGGCGAGGATGGCGCCGTCGATCTCTGGGCGGGCATGCCTCGGGCCCATCCCGGCTACTACTATTCCACGTCGCCGCCGCTGGTGACCCACGGCCTCGTGGTCGTCGGCGGCAATGTCAGCGACAACGTCTCCACGATCGAGCCTTCCGGCGTGCTCCGCGCCTACGATGCGGAGACCGGCAGACTGGTCTGGAACTGGGACGCGGGGAATCCCGAGGCCACCCGGCCGCTGCCCGCCGGCCAGCGCTACACGCCCAGCTCCCCCAACAGCTGGAGCGTCGCCAGCGCCGACGAGGCTCTGGGGCTGATCTATCTGCCGATGGGCAATCAGACGCCGGACTCGTGGGGCGGCGGCCGCCCGCCGGCATCGGAGCGCTTCTCGAGCTCGATCGTCGCTCTCGATGCCGCATCGGGCAAGCTGCGCTGGGTGTTCCAGACCGTGCATCACGACCTCTGGGACATGGACGTGGGCTCGCAGCCGAGCCTCGTCGACCTGCGCACGCCCGAAGGGGTCGTTCCGGCGCTGGTGGCACCGACCAAGCGCGGCGATCTCTATGTCCTCGATCGCCGCACGGGTGCTGCGATCGTGCCGGCACCCGAGCGCCCCGTGCCGCAAGGGGCGGCGGCCGGTGACCGGATATCGCCGACCCAGCCCTTCTCGCAGCTCAGCTTCATGCCCCCGACCCTGACCGAGCGCGACATGTGGGGGGCGACGATGCTCGACCAGCTCTACTGCCGGATCCTCTTCCACAAGCGCCGCTACGAGGGGATCTTCACGCCGCCTTCGATGCAGGGCACTCTCGTCTATCCCGGAAATCTCGGCGTCTTCGACTGGGGCGGGATAGCCGTCGACCCCGTGCGGGGGGTGGCGTTCGTCACCCCGAGCTACATCGGCTTCATCGCGAGGCTGGACCGGCGGGAGCAGGGGCCCGACAGCCCGTTCGCGACAACGGACAATCCCCTCGCCAATCCGCAGCACGGCACGCCCTTCGCCGTCCGGCTCGAGCCCTTCCTGTCGCCGCTGGGGCTGCCCTGTCAGGCGCCGCCCTGGGGCTACGTCGCCGGCGTCGACCTCGCCACCGCCAGGATCGTGTGGCAGCATCGCAACGGCACCGTCCGGGACAGCTCGCCCCTGCCGCTCCGGTTCCGGATGGGCGTGCCCAGCATGGGCGGCCCGATCCTCACGGCCGGCGGCGTCGCCTTCCTGACCGGAAGCCTCGACAACTATGTCCGGGCCTACGACGTCACCACCGGCCGCCAGCTCTGGCAGGACCGGCTGCCGGCGGGCGGCCAAGCGACGCCGATCACCTATCGCTCTCCCGAGAGCGGCAGGCAGGTCGTCCTCGTCGTCGCTGGCGGCCACGGATCCCTCGGCACCAGGCTCGGCGACTGGGTCATCGCCTACGCGCTGCCCAAGGGCTGACCGGCCGTCGCATGGCAGGCCGGCCCCTGCCGGGCCGATGCGAGCCATGTCGCTTGCGCCCGTCTGCGACGCGGCCGAAGGTCGAGCCGTCACACGCTCTCGAGGAGAACAAGGGGATGCGCCGACTTGCGCTCGTGCTCTCTCTCGTCACCGGTCTCGGCACGGCCGCCGCGGCAGCGGCGCCGCAGTGGGAGACCCTGCCGCCGACGCCGACCCTGCCCAAGGCCCTGACGAGCGGCTACGCGCCGGTCGACGGCATCAGGATCTGGTACGCCGAGCTCGGCCAGGGCGAGCCGGTGATCCTGCTGCATGGCGGGCTCGCCAACTCCGACTACTGGGGTCATCAGGTGCCGGTGCTGGCGAAGCACTATCGGGTGATCGTCATGGACAGCCGCGGCCATGGCCGCAGCACCCGCAACGAGCAGCCCTTCGGCTACGACCTCATGGCCTCGGACGTGCTGGGGCTGATGGACTATCTCAAGATCCAGAGGGCGGCGATCGTCGGCTGGAGCGACGGCGGCATCATCGGCCTCGACATCGCCATCCACCATCCCGAGCGGCTGACCAAGCTCTTCGCCTTCGCCGCCAACTCCGACCCGAGCGGCGTCAAGGACATCGCCAAGAGCCCGGTCTTCACGGCCTACATCGCGCGGGCCGAGAAGGAGTACGAGAAGCTCTCGCCGACGCCGGATCAGTACAAGTCGTTCCTCGACCAGATCAGCAAGATGTGGGCGACGCAGCCGCACTTCACCAAGGAGCAGCTCCAGGGCATCAAGGTCCCGACGTGGATCGTCGACGCCGACCACGACGAGGCGATCGAGCGCGGGAACACTCTCTACATGGCGGACACGATCCCGGGCTCGGGCCTGCTGATACAGCCCGGGGTCAGCCATTTCTCCTTCCTCCAGGACCCCGTCCAGTTCAACGAGGATGTCCTGCACTTCCTGGCCCACGTTCAGGGGCGATGAGGCGGGAGGGCTCCGGCCGAGGAAGGCGGGTCGCCGCCGGGCCGGCTCATGGAAACCAGCGCCCGGGTACGAACGTTAGGAGGGCAACGCCAGGACGGAGGGTGTCATGCCACGCGGCGACAAGTCCAAGTATACGGACAAGCAGGAGCGGAAGGCCGACCACATCGCCGAAAGCTACGAGGAGCGGGGCGTCTCCGAGAAGGAGGCCGAGCGCCGCGCCTGGGCCACCGTCAACAAGGACGATGGCGGCGGCAAGAGGCGCGGCGGCTCCGGCGAGGGCAAGCATACCGGCCACCCGGCGGCGCACAAGGGCGGCGCCAAGGGCGGCAAGGCCTCCGCGGACCGCCCGGCCGCAGAGCGGTCGGCGTCGGCCAGGAAGGCCGCGGCGACCCGCGAGCGCAACGCGGATCACCGCGCCGGCCGCTAGCGCTTCGGGCGGTCGATCCCGGGTCCGAGACGAGGATGACCCCGGCTGCCCTCAAGGCCTGCGCCCGCAACAGCCTGCTGCGGGCGCTCGAGGAGGCCGACCTCCGGCGATTGATGCCCCACGTCGAGATCCTGCGCCTGGAGCGCGGGCAGGTGCTGCTCGATGTCGGCGACAAGGTCACCTTCGTCTGTTTCCCGCTCGACTGCATCATCGCGCTCGACGTCACCATGCAGGACGGGGGCACCACGGAGACGGCGGCGGTCGGCCGCGAGGGCATGGACGGCTACGTCGTGGCACTGGGCGACCATCATGCGCTGCTGCGCAGCATCGTGCAGGTCGGCGGCGAGGCCGCCCGGCTGCCCGTCGCCGAGCTCGAGGCGGCGTTCGTGGCCAACGCCGCCGTCCGCCATCTCGTGCTGCGCTTCATCCAGGCGCTGCTGGCGCAGGTGATGCAGACGGTGGCCTGCAACGCGCTTCACACGGCGGAGGCCCGCCTCTGCCGCTGGCTCCTGCTCCTGGCCGACCGCGTCGGAGGCGACCGGCTGCACGTCACGCAGGAGTTTCTGGCCGAGAGCCTGGGCGTGCAGCGGACGACCGTGACGCTCATCGCCCGGACCCTGCAGACGGCGGGATTGATCCGCTACCGGCGCGGTCTCGTCCAGGTCGTCGATCGGGCCGGCCTCGAGGAGTCGGCCTGCGAATGCTACCGCGTCATTCGCGAGCACTACGAGCGCGTGCTTCCGGGAGCCTTTGCGTGATCCATCTGTCGACAACCCGACAGACCGGAACTGAATGCCCGCATAGATAGATGTCGACGAGACTTCGGGCGGGCACCCTTTGTCCGCCCGTCGTTCCCGAAGAAAGATGACGACTTCTTGCCAGGAGCTGCTACTATACGACGGAAGAGAGAGTTTATTGCCGAGGGAAAGGTAGCGGGGTCGGACATCGGCCTGCCCTTTCGCCCGGAGCGGGTGTCCCGACCCGGCTCCACCGCCTCGGTCGGGAGCGACTCGACGCCGATCGAGGACCGGGCACCTCGACTGCCTATGTGCTCCACGCCCGGATTGCCGAAAGAGCGGAAGGCGCGCCCTGGCTTCCATCGTTGCGATGGGCCGCCATGGATTGCTCTGCCTGTTCGCAGGCCGGGAGGAAGATTTCAAGCCCGCATCCGAGGCTCGAGAGGGCCGTCGGAAAAGGAGTAGCTCGATGCCCAGCAAGACCATGAAGCCAACGCCCCCGGCGGCCGCTCCTGCGGAGCTGCCCGAGCCTGTCGATACGGTCTCCGGCCGAAGCCTGGAGGCCAGCGAGCCCGCGATGCCGGGCGGCGGCGCTGCCGACGCAGCGCCGGAGGACGCAGCCATCCGCGGCCGCGCCTACGAGCTCTGGGAGCGGGCGGGTGCGCCCGAGGATCGCGCGTGGGAGTTCTGGCTCGAGGCCGAGCGTCAGCTGCAGGAGGAGACGTACCCGTAGCGTCGAGCCTCGGGCGCACCCGTGGTCGGCGCGACCGGCCCGACACCCTGGCGGTCGGCACAGATACCAGAAAGATCAAAAAGCCGATGAATGACGACACGGTTCCGCCGGGGATCGCCGAGGGCCTGTTCGGGCAGTTTGCCGAGAGCACCCAGGACGCGCTGTGGATCGTCGACCTCCATGGCCGCCGCTTCGAGTTTCTGAGCCCGGCGTTCGAGCGTATCTGGGGCTGCGAGCGCGAGGTTGTCATGGCCGATCGTGAGCTGTGGCTCCAGTCCGTCGATCCGGCCGATCGCCAGAAGGTCCGCAAGGCCTGGCTCCGCGCGCAGGGTGGCGAGCGCGTGATGATCGACTACCGCATCCTCCGGCCGGACGGGAGCATGCGCTGGATTCGCGACGGGGCCTTCCCGATCCTCAACATGGCCGGGGGCGTCGAGCGGATCGGCGGCATCGCCCGCGACATCACCGAACGGCACGACAGCGAGCAGGCCAAGGAGGAGGCCCTCGCACAACGCGATCTTTTATTGAGAGAGCTCAATCACAGAGTAAAGAACAACCTGCAGCTCATCACGGCCCTCCTGCATCTGCAGGCAGCCCGGCTCGATGACGCCGCGATGCGCGCGCAGTTCGATCAGGCGAGCTCCCGCGTGGCGGCGATCGCCGATATCCACGCGAGCCTCCACCCCAACGAAGGCCTGGTCGGCGACATAGCCGTCGGCGACTACCTGAGACGGCTGTGCGGCAGGCTGACGACGGCCTTTCTCGAGGAGGGCGAGGGTCGCATCACGCTGACGGTCGAGGCCGATCACGCGATGATCGAGCCCGACCGGGCGCTGCCCCTCGGCCTCATCGTCAATGAGCTCGTGACCAACGCCCTGAAGCACGCCTTTTCGACCGGGGGGCAGGGCGAGATCAGGATCTCGTTCGCCCGCCGCGACGGCGGCTGGCGGCTGGCGGTGCGGGACACCGGCTCCGGCATGCCGCCAGGCGAAGAGGAGCGGGAGAGCGGCTTCGGCAGCAGGCTCGTGGCGATGCTCGTCAAGCAGATCGGCGGGACTTTGGAGGTCCGGCAGGACGAAGGAACGGTCGTGGTGGTCGAGGCGCCGGCCTGACCGAGCCCGCTCGCCGGCAAGCGCCCTGCCCGCGGCGATCACGGAAGCGGCTCGTTGCGCGATACCACGATATCGGAGGCCCCGGCCCAGGCTGCGCCGGAGCCCTCGACACGGGCCGACCCCGGCGTCCCGGCAGGATCAGATCCGCCCCATGAGGAGCAGGACCAGCAGGATGAGAAGAACGAGGCCGAGCCCGCCGCTCGGGTAGTAGCCCCAGCCGCTGCTGTAGGGCCAAGTGGGTAACGCGCCGACCAGGATCAGCACCACGACGATCAGAAGTATAAGGCCCAGGCTCATCGCCCAGCTCCCTGCCGTTATTGCCCCGAGAGCGGCCAAACGACCACATCCCGGGCCGCGCAGGCTCCTCCTCATTGGCTGAAAGGCGCGGCATCCTCACAACGTCCGAGCGAATGAATGGCTCCCTCGCCTCGGGCACCCCCCGCACTTTCATCGCCTCGTGTCGGCATCGACCTTCCCCATCCTCGCCGTCGACCGGCAGGAAGGCAACGGGCGCTCGGGCCGCCCTGATCCGGGCCGAGGCCGGCCGGGTCAGTCGAACGGCAGGCCTACATAGTTCTCGGCGAGCGCCGTCATCGCCGCGGTCGAGCCCATCAGATAGTCGAGCTCGGCCAACTGCAGGCGATCGTCGAACGGACTGCGGCCGGGAAAGCGGTGGAGGAGCGAGGTCATCCACCAGGAGAAGCGCTCGGCCTTCCAGACCCGGCGGAGCGCCGTGGCCGAATAGGCATCGAGCAGGCCGGCGCTGCCGGTGCGATAGAAGTCGACGAGAGCCCGCGACAGGCAGCGGACGTCGGCGGCGGCCAGGTTCAGGCCCTTCGCACCCGTGGGCGGCACGATATGCGCGGCGTCGCCCGCGAGGAACAGCCGGCCGAAGCGCATCGGCTCGACCACGAAGCTCCGCATCGGCGTGACGCCCTTCTCGACCGAGGGGCCGGCCTCGAGCCGGGCCGCGGTCTCGGGCCCAGCCCGTAGGCGCAGCTCGTCCCAGATACGCTCGTCCGGCCAGTCCTCGAGATGCTCGTCCGGGCGGCACTGGATATAGAGCCGGCTGACCTCGGGCGAGCGCATGCTGAAGAGCGCGAAGCCGCGATCGTGCCAAGCGTAGATCAGCTCGTGCGACACCGGCCTCGTATGGGTGAGGATACCGAGCCAGCCGAAGGGATAGGCGCGCTCGAAGACGCGCTGGGCGCTCTCCGGCAGGCCCCGCCGGCAGACCCCGTGGAAGCCGTCGCAGCCGGCGACGAAATCGCAGGTGATGCTCCGGTCGACCCCGCCCGTGCGGTAGCGGATGGTCGGCCGCTCGCCGTCGAGCCCCTCCAGGGCCAGGGCCTCCGCCTCGAAGAGGATCTTGCCGCCTGCGGCGAGGCGCGCCCAGATCAGGTCCTTCGTCACCTCGGTCTGGCCGTAGACCATGACCGACTTGCCGCCGGTCAAGGCCTGGAAGTCGATGCGCTGCCGGCGGCCGGCGACGGCGATCTCGATACCGCCATGGACCAGGCCCTCCCGGTGCGCGCGATCGCCGACACCCGCCTCGTCCAGGAGGTCGACCGTGCCCTGCTCCAGGACGCCGGCCCGGATGCGGCCCTCCACATGGGCGCGCTCGCGCCGCTCCAGGACGATCGAGCCGATGCCGGCCCGGTGCAGGAGCTGGGCGAGCAGGAGCCCGGACGGGCCCGCGCCGACGATGCCGATCTGGGTGCGCATCGACGGCAGCCTCCCCTTCGCCCTGCTCCTAGACGTCGAAGAAGACCGTCTCGGGGTCGCCCTGGAGGCGGATATCGAAGCGGTAGACGATCTCGCCGTCCCGCTCGCTCCGCGGCGCCAGGAGGGTCTGGCGGCGGGCGGGCTGCTCGATCAGACCGAGCACCGGGTCCTCGGCGTTCGCCGCCGCCTCGTCGGCGAAGTAGAGACGCGTGTGCAGGCCGATATTGATGCCGCGGGCGACGATCCAGAGGTTGAGATGGGGGGCCATCGGCTTCTGGCCCCGGCGGCCCGGCACCCGCCCGGGCTTGATCGTCTCGAGCCAGAAAAGGCCGGTCTCGAAGTCGCACGCCGCCCGACCCCAGCCGCGAAACCCGGCATCACCTGACTCTTTCCGTTTGTCGGCGGGATGGTCGTAGTGGCCGTGGCCGTCGGCCTGCCAGACCTCGACCAGGGCGTCGCGACAGGGCGAGCCGGCCCCGTCGAGGACCAGGCCCTCGACCCGGATGCGCTCGCCTGCGGTGGCGGCGGTAACGAGGACGTTGGGCTTTTCCTGCGAGCGGAGCCGGAGGCCGGCGGCCGACGGATACATGCCGATATGGAGGAAAGGGCCGGCCGTCTGGGAGGGCGTCTCGACCAGATAGGGCAAGGGCTGGGGCATGGGTCTCAGCTCCCCTCCGGGCGGTTCTCGAAGAGCGTCTGGCGGCGGCCGCGCAGCACGATGTCGAACCGGTAGGCGAGGCAGTCGAACGGCACGGCCATGTTCATGTCCAGGGGTGCCACGAGCCGGTCGATCGCCTCGGGATCGCCGATGGTATTCAGGATGGCGCAGCGCCGGATCAGCGGATCGCCCTCGAAATACATCTGCGTCACGAGTCGCGTCGCGAAGGCCGGGCCGAACAGGGAAAAATGGATGTGCGCGGGCCGCCAGTCGTTCATGCGGTTGCGCCAGGGATAGGGCCCGGGACGGATGGTCCGGAAGAGATAGCGCCCCTCCGCGTCTGTGAGGCAGCGGCCGGCACCCCCGAAATTGGGGTCGAGCGGCGCCTTGTACCGGTCGAAGACGT
Organism: uncultured Alphaproteobacteria bacterium; assembly: GCA_963828215.1. Lineage (GTDB taxonomy): Bacteria > Pseudomonadota > Alphaproteobacteria > Geminicoccales > Geminicoccaceae > CAVTJL01. The sequence continues at coordinate 53,230 of CAWHFO010000076.1, forward strand.
GACGATAGCGCCCGCCGGCATTGGCCTGCCAGACCTCGACCAGGGTCCCGGGCACGGGCCGGCAGTTCTCGTCCAGCACCCGGCCGTGGACGATGATCCGCTCGCCGATCGGCTCGCCGTCGACCGCGTGGTTCCTGATGAGGTCGTCGTCGAGCGGGTCGATGTCGGCTGCGCCGAAGACCGGCCCGGTCAGCTCGGAGAGCGTCTGCTCCAAGGCCAGGAGCGGATGGCGGGGCGAGCGCAGCACGCTCGTCTTGTAGCCCGGCGTCAGGGCCGGCGGATGGGCCTCGCGGTTGCGCTGATAGAACTCGGCCTCCCAGAGCATCTCCGCCCGCCTCCCCTGTGGCACCGGCTCCGGCCGGGGAGACTAGCCCGACGGGGCGCCGGCCGCGACCATGATGACGACACCCTCGTCGGCCAGGAGATCCAGCCGGCCGGCCACCGGCCGGTCGGACCGGCCCGGCAGGGTCGAGAGGGCGACCCGCCCGGCCGTGGATGCCGGCAGGCCCGCCGTTCGCGGCTCGGACTCGAGGTTGAGGACGACGGCCATTCGCCGCTCCGCATGGGATCGGACATAGGCCAGCACGTCGCCCTCGACAGCGAGCGGCGCCCAGGCCCCCCGATGGAGGGCCGGCTCGCGGCCGCGCAGCTCGAGGAGCGCCCGCGTGAGATGCAGCATCGAGCCGGGGTCGGCCTCCTCCGCGGCCACGCTCAGCCGCTCCCGCCCGGCGCCGAGCGGCAGCCAGGGCTCGCCGGTCGTGAAGCCGCACTGGGCCGAGCCGTCCCAGGGCATCGGCGTGCGGACGGGGTCCCGGCCCTGGCCCGTGCCCGGCATCCTCTTGCCGAACGGGTCCTGCTCGCGCTCGGGCGGCACGGGCACGTTGCCGAGGCCCAGCTCCTCGCCCTGGTAGAGCGTGGGGGTGCCGCGCAGCGTCAGCAGCAGCATCATCGCCACCCGCGCCTGGGCCGGGCCCAGCCGGGTCGCGACCCGCGGCTGATCGTGATTGCCCATCACCCAGTTGGGCCAGGCGCCCGGCGGCAGGACAGCCTCGTAGCCCTCGACGAGGCGCAGAAGCGGCTCCGGCTTCCACGACGCGCGTGTCCAGGAGGCCCAGATCAGGTGGAAATTGAAGGGGAGATGGACGGCGTCGAGACCCGGCCCGTAATATTGGGCCAGTCGCGGGAGGTCGAGATAGGTCTCGCCGACGAGGAGCCGGTCGCCCGGATACTCGGCCAGCACGGCCCGCATCTCGCGGGCGATGTCGAGGACGCCCGGTGCGTCGGCGCTGTGGACCGGGATGAGCTGCTTGAAGGGCGGATCGCCGGGGCGGAAGTCGGGGTTGGGCGGATCGTCGCGGAACCGGGCGTCCTTCATCATGTGCCAGATGACGTCGACCCGGAAGCCGTCGACGCCGCGCGCCAGCCAGAAGCGCATCGCGTCGTAGATCGCCGCCCGCACCGCCGGGTTGCGCCAGTTGAGGTCGGGCTGCTCCTTCAGGAAGGCATGGTAGTAGTACTGGCCGGTGGTCGGGTCGAGCTCCCAGGCGCTGCCGCCGGCCTGGCTCACCCAGTTGTTGGGCGGGCCGCCGTCCGGCGCCGGGTCGCGCCAGATGTACCAGTCGCGGCGCGGATCGCTGCGCGACCTCCGGGAACTCCTGGAACCAGGGATGGGCGCTCGAGCTGTGGTTGGGCACGAGGTCGAGCAGCAGCCTGAGGCCCCGCCCATGCAGCGCCCCGATCAGGCGATCCAGGTCGGCGAGCGTGCCGAAGAGCGGATCGACCGCCGCGTAGTCGCTGATGTCGTAGCCGAAGTCGGCCATCGGCGAGGGAAAGATCGGCGAGATCCAGACCGTGCCGATCGCCGAGCCGGACGAGATGGTCGACCCGGGCGGTGATGCCGTCGAGGTCGCCGACCCCGTCGCCGTCGCTGTCCTGAAAGGAGCGGGGATAGATCTGGTAGACGACGGTGTCCTGCCACCAGGGGCGAGCGGCGCTCATGTGAGATGCGGGACTCCCGAAGCCGAGCCGGCGGAGGCCCGTCCGGACCTCCGGGCAGCTCATGAAGAGGCGCCACAGAAGGGCGCTCCGGTGGTTCTCGATCATCACCACGATCGGCCCCTGATCGATCGCGAGGTGGGAGCCGGCGGTCCAGTCGCCCGCCTCGGTGCCGGCCGCGCCCCTGCCCGCCTGGTCGCGGAACGCATCGACAAAGCCGAAACAGGTCCAGAGCCGGTCGCCCCGCACCTCGTAGAGGTGGCGGAGCACCTGCATGGCCTCCCGGGGCGCGTAAGGCAAGGCCGAGAGGGCGGCCGTCGGGCTGATGACACCCCGGTCCTCGTCCGGCGCATGGGCCGCGTAGCCGCCCGGGCTGTCGCTCGCGGTGAGCCCCCAGCACTCGGGGCCGTAGCCAGCGAAGCCCTTGGGGTTGGCGATGCAATAGGCGCGGTTGATCGCGGTGTGGGCGACGTTCTGGCGCCAATAGTCGGCATAGCGGTCGACGAGGCCGCGCGGATCGAGGCCCATGAAGGAGTAGTGGCTGAAGAAGAGCGGCCCGCCGAGGTCGGGGCCGAGCGGCAGCTCGACGCCGAGGAAGCTGCGGCCGTTCCGGAAGACGGGCCCCGTGGCCCAGCCCCGATGATAGGCCTCCTCGCCGATCGGGTGCCGGGCGGACCCGGCGGCCAGCACGTAGACGACAAGGCACTCGTTCCAGCCGCGGATCTCGTGGCGCATCGCCCAGCCGTGGTTGGGGCTCCAGTGCCAGAGGAGGACGTCGCCCTCGGGAGCGTGCCAGTCCCATTCGACATCGTCAAAGAGCCACTGGATGCGCCGTCTGAGCTCCGCCTCGACCGGCCCGTCGCCGTCCAGATACTGCCGGGCGCAGAGAAGCCCCATCATCAGGAACGCCGTCTCGACGATGTCGCCGCCATCGTCCTTGGGGGTGAAGGGCACCGTGCGCCCGGTCTCGCCGTCGAGGAAGTGCGGGAAGACGCCGTGATAGGACCGGGCACGCGCCAGGAAGCGTACGATCTCGAGCAGGCGCGACGCCACGCTCTCTCGGGCGAGCCACCCGCGCTCGGCCCCCACGAGCAGCGCCATGATGCCGAAGCCCGAGCCGCCGGTCGTCACGGTCTCGGGGCCATAGCCGAACGCCCGGTTGCTGCGCTCGCGGGCGAGCCCGCACACCGGATGGGCGAAGTCCCAGAAATAGGCCAGGGTGCGCCGCTGGACGAGGTCCAGGAGCGATCCCTCGTCGAGGCGGCCCCGGCGGCTGCGGGCCCTGGGCTTGCCGGGACCGTCGCTCATCGCCGACCTCCGGCCCGGGGCCTCATGCGGCCTGCAGCGTGGCCGCGATGCCGCGCGGCTTGAAGGGCAGGGGCTCCTTGCCGGGCATGCGACGGAGATGGACGACCCGATCGTAGAAGCCGTCGCGTGCCGGCGTGCGGCGGATGCCGATCACGGCGACGTCGCCAAGCTCCTTGTCGAAGAGATCGAGTATGCGGCTGCGACTCTCCTCGTCGACGGCGGCGAAGGCGTCGTCCAGCACGACGAGCTTCGGCTGCTGCAGCAGGATGCGCGCAAAGGCCAATCGCTGCTGCTCGTCATTGGACAGCTCCTTATCCCAGCGCCGGCTCTTGTCCAGCGACGACGCGAGGCGGGCGAGGCCCACGCCTTCGAGGGCGGAGCGCAGCGCCGCCTCGTCGAAGCGCCCGGCGGTCGCAGGATAGCTCAGCGCCGCGCGCAGCGTGCCGAGCGGCAGGTAGGGCCGTTGCGGCAGGAACATCACGCTTGCCCTCGGCGGCAGGCGAATGCGGCCCGTGCCCCAGTGCCAGAGGCCGGCCATGGCGCGAAAGAGCGTGCTCTTGCCGACACCGGGCTCGCCAGTCACCAGCACGTGCTCGCCGGGGGCGACCTCGAGCCCGCCCTCCTCGAGTGCGGCCCCGCCGTGAGCGAGGCGGAGCGTGACCCCATCGAGCGCCACCCTGCCGTCCGGGTCCTCCACGAGCTCGATCTGCTCCGCCCCCTCGCCCACGGTGTCGACGGAGAGCAGCGCATCGCGGAAGGCGACGACCCGGAGCAGGGTGGCCCGCCAGTCCGCGAGCTTCGAGAAATTGTCCACGTACCAGCGCAGCGCGGACTGCACCTGGAGGAAGGCCCCGGCGATCATCATCAACCCGCCGAAGGTGATGTTGCCGGAGAAATAGCCGGGGGCCGCGACGATGATCGGCGCCACGATCGCCACCCAGCCATAGCCCGACGTGATCCAGGCCAGCCGCGTCAGCCCGCTCACCAGCTGCCGCTGGATCAGGATCACCCGATCGAGCGCCGCGTCGAGCAGCCGCTGCTCGTCGGCCTCGCCTTCGTAGAGCGTGAAGCCCTCCGCCGATTCGCTGACGTGGACGAGCGCGAAGCGCAGCTCGGCCTCCTGAGCATAGCGATTGGCGTTGAGCGGGATGAGCGGCCTGCCGATCCACCTGGTAAGCCAGGACCCGCTGAGGGCGTAGGCCAGCGCGCACCAGACCATGTAGCCGGGAATGGTGAACTTGTCGGCGCCGCTGCCGAACACGACCTGATCGGAGAGAAACCAGAGCACCCCCACGAAGCTCACGAGGAGTAGGGTCGACTGCAGGAGGCCCGCGCCGAGGTCACCCGAGAGCTCGGTCAGATGCTGGGCATCCGCGTCGATGCGCTGGTCGGGGTTGGCGCCGATCTCGCCGCAGAAGGAGAGAAGATAGGCCTTTCGGGGTGCCAGCCATTGCTGAAGCAGGTCCCTGGTCAGCCACTCGCGCAGTCGGACCTTGATGAGCTCCTGCAGCCAGGTCTGCGCGACGACGAGCAGCAGCAGCAGGCCGGCGATGGCGCCGAAGAGCAGAAGCTGCATCCAGAAGTCGGGAACGTCGCGGCGCGCCAGCGCGTCGTAGAAGGTTCGCTGCCAGCGGTTCAGCCAGATCTGGGCACCCGTGTTGCCGCAGACCACGGCAACGAGCCCGAGCCCCAGTAGCCCGAGCATCCGGCCGAGCTCGGCCTGCCAGAGGGCCACCAGCAAGCTCTTGAGCTCGGCCCCGAGGTCGCCGTCCGAAAGGGCCGGTTGCCTGCAGCCCATCCCGGGCGCCGAAGCGGTCTCGTCACCAGCAGCCATGGCATCGACCCTCAGAGCGGCCAAGCCGGCGCCGCGACGGGAGCCTCCGCCCGCCCGGCCCGAGCGTCCGGCAAGGACAGGGCCTCGCCGCAGGCGCGCGATCCTGCCCGCAGAGCGGCCGCGGCTCAAGACGACTCGGTGGCGGGAGCCGAGGGCGCTGGTGCCTCGGCCCGGGCCGGGCGCCTCCGCGGCCTAGACGAGGCTGGGCTCGGCCAGGCTCGGCTCGGCGAGGCTCGGCTCGGCGAGGGCCGATTCGGCGAGGGCCGGGATCGGCGGCACCGGCGCCGGGGCCGGCGCCGGCTGGGGCAGGAAGGCGGGCGGCCCCTCGCCGTGGCGCACGAGGCGCAGAACCCGTCCGTAGAATCCCTGCCGGGCGGCGCTGCGGCTGATGCCGACCACCGCCGTCCCCCTCAGCTCCTCGTCGAAGAGGTCGAGCACGGCCTGGCGATGCGCATCGCCGAGCGCGCCCATGGCGTCGTCGAGAAAGACCCAGCGCGGCCTGTGCAGGAGGAGACGCACGAAGGCCAGCCGCTGCTGGTCGTCCAGCGACAGCTCGCGGTCCCAGCGCCGCTCCCGATCGAGCGCCGGCGTCAGGCGGTCGAGGCCGAGCCGGGCCAGCGCCGCCTCGATGTCGCCCGCGGCGAAGGCGTCGGGCGCCGACGGGTAGGCGATGGCGCCGCGCAGCGTGCCCGGCGGCAGATAGGGACGGTGCGGCATGAACATCATGCTGGCGCGCGGCGGGAGCTGCAGGCTGCCGCCGCCCCAGGGCCAGAGGCCGGCCAGCGCCCGGAACAGCGTGCTCTTGCCGGCACCCGGCTCGCCGACGATCAGCACCCGCTCGCCCGGCTCGATCTCGACCCTGGGCTCGTCGAGCCGGGCCCGGCCCTCGGCGAGGGCCACGCTCAGCCTGTCGATGACGAGGGCGGGCGCCGGCGCGTCGACGCGACGGATGCTGCCGCCCGTGCCGACGTCCTCCTCCAGGCCGAGCAGGGCGCGGCGGAACGAGACCACGCGCAGCAGGGTGGCCCGCCAGTCGGCGATGCGCGAGAAGTTGTCGACGAACCAGCGTAGCGCCTGCTGGACCTGGTTGAAGGCGCCGACCACCATCATCAAGCCGCCGAACGACATGCTGCCCTGGAAATAGCCGGGTGCCGCGACCAGGACCGGCGCCACGATGGCCAGCCAGCCATAGCCCGAGGTGATCCAGGTGAGCCTCGCGAGCCCGCCGGCGAGGCGGCTGGTGATCTGGACCACCTGGTCGACCGTCCCGTCGAGCGCCCGCCGCTCGTCGGCCTCGCCGCCGTGCAGCGCTATCGCCTCGGCACACTCGTTGACGCGGACCAGCGCGAACCGGAGCTTGGCCTCGCGGGCGTAGCGCTCGGCGTTGATCCGGATCAGGGGCCGGCCGACCCGCCAGGTCAATGTCGAGCCCGTCAGCGCATAGCCGAGCGCGCACCAGACCATGTAGCCCGGGATGGAGAAGGCGCCGTCACCGGAGCCGAAGACGACGTGGGCCGACAGCACCCAGAGGACGCCGATGAAGCTCACCAGCAGGAGCGTGGCCTGCAGCAGCCCGACGCCCAGCTCCGCCGAGAGCTCGCTCAGATGGCGGGCGTCCTCCTGCATGCGCTGGTCGGGATTGACGCCGATCTCGCCCGCATGGGCGAGCAGGCAGGCGCGCCGCGGCGCCAGCCACTGGTCGAGAAGGTCGCGGGTCAGCCACTCGCGCAGCCGGACCTTGGTCATCTCCTGCAGCCAGGTCTGGGCGACGACCAGGACGAGCAGCGACGCCATGATCGGCACGAAGACGAGGAGCTGGGTCAGGAAGGCCGGCAGCGCCCGCGCCCCCAGCGCGTCGAAGAAGGCGCCCTGCCAGCCGTTGAGCCGGATCTGTGCGGCGGCATTGAGGCAGATGACGGCCACGATGCCGAAAACGAGCAGGGCGACGCGTCCGCGCGCCGGCGAGGCGAGGAGTGCCGACGACAGAAACCCGAGCTGGCGGATCGGGCCATCGCTGCGATCGGGTGCTGCCTCACCCGAGCTAGATCGCCGCTTTTCGGCCCAATCCTGCATGCGCTGTTTCCCGGAGCGGTCGGCTCTCTCGTGGTACGCGCAGCCTCCTTAAGGCCGAGCTAACAGCCTCGATGGTGCGTGCCCCTTTGAACCGCCCAAGTGGAGTCCCGCTTCCTCCGTTTCGCTCTAGACGTAAATTGGCATCGACGCTACCCCCTCCCAATCACGGCAAGGAACAATCCTGCGAGGTGTGGCCGCGGGAACGGAGTAAGCCGAAAGTGACGGAGCCATCCCCCTCACGCCGTGTCGCCACGCTGCTCGCAAGCGATGAGTTTCGAGGAGAAGATCGGCCAGCTCGCCATGGTGACCGCCGACCTCGCGGTGACCGGGCCGATGGCGGCAGGCGACTGGATGGCGGCGGTGCGGACGGGGCGGGTCGGCAGCCTTCTCAACCTCTACGGGAGAGAGCGGGTGCGCGAGGCCCAGCGGGTGGCCGTCGAGGAGACGCGGCTCGGCATCCCGCTCTTCTTCGGCTTCGATGCCATCCACGGCCACCGCACGATCTTTCCGATCCCCCTGGCCGAGGCCGGGGCCTTCGACCCCGGGCTGTGGCGGCGGACCGCGCGGGTAGCGGCCGAGGAGGCCGCAGCCGACGGGCTCGACCTGCTCTTCGCGCCGATGCTCGACGTCTGCCGCGACCCGCGCTGGGGCCGCATCGCCGAGAGCCCGGGGGAGGACCCCTGGCTGGCCGCCCGCCTCGCCCGGGCCAGGATCGCCGCCTTGGAGGAGCAGGATCTCGCGGCCGCCGACGCGGTCGCCGCCTGCGCCAAGCATCTGGGCGCCTACGGGGCGGTCGGCGCCGGTCGCGAGTACGCCTCGGTCGACGTCTCGGAGCGGACCCTGCACGAGGTGCACCTGCCGGCCTTCAGGGCGGCCGTCGCCCATGGCGTCGCCACCATCATGCCGTCCTTCAACGACCTCGCCGGCATCCCGGCAACGGCCAATGCCGCCCTCCTCGAGGGCCTCGTCCGCGGCGGCTGGGGCTTCGAGGGCGTGCTCATCAGCGACTATGGCGCCGTCGCCGAGCTCGTCCCGCACGGGGTCGCGGCCGACCTCGTCGAGGCGTCGGCCCTGGCGCTCGCGGCCGGCGTCGACATCGACATGATGGGCGACGCCTATGTCCAGGGTCTGCCCGAAGCGCTCCGCCGCGGCCTCGTCGCCATCGAGCAGGTCGATCGGGCCGTGGTCCGCGTGCTCACGCTCAAGGAGCGGCTGGGCCTCCTCGACGATCCCTATCGCCGCTGCCGGGCGGCGCCGGCCCCGCCGACGGTGCTGGCCGAGCGCCGGGCACTGGCCCGCGAGGCGGCCCGCCGCTCGATCGTGCTGCTCGACGACAAGGCGGGGCTGCTGCCGCTGGATCCGCCGCCGCGCCGGCTGGCGGTGATCGGCCCCCTGGCCGATGCCGGCCCGGAGATGCTGGGCCCCTGGTCGGCCGCCGGCTCGCCGGAGGAGGCGGTGGGCCTGCTCGACGGCCTGAAGGAGGCCTTCCCGGGCACGACGATCGTCCATGCCCGGGGCGTCCCGATCGAGGACGGGGACGAGAGCGGCATCGAGCCCGCGGTCGCCGCGGCACGGGAGGCCGACCTCGTCCTCCTCGGCCTCGGCGAGCGGCGCTACATGAGCGGCGAGGCGGCGAGCCGGGCCCGGCCCGATCTGCCGGGTCGCCAGCGGGCTCTGGCCGAGGCCGTCCTGGCGGTCGGCAAGCCCACGGTCGCCCTCCTGAGCTCGGGCCGCCCCCTGATGGTGCCCTGGCTCGTCGAGCGGGCCGGGGCCGTGCTCGCCACCTGGTTCCTCGGCGTCGAGGCCGGCCATGCAATGGCGGAGATCCTGAGCGGAGCCGCCGAGCCGACCGGCCGCCTGCCGGTCTCGTGGCCCGTCGACACCGGCCAGATTCCCGTCTTTTATGCGCAGCGGCCAACCGGCCGACCCCCCGACCCGAAGGTCCGCTACACCTCCAAATACATCGACCTGCCGGTCGAGCCGCTCTTCCCGTTCGGCCATGGCCTCTCCTACACCCGGTTCGGCTATCGCGACCTCGAGGTCGGGCCCCGCGAGGCCCGTCCGGGCGACCGGATCCTGATCTCGGTCGAGGTGACCAACGAGGGCCGCCGCCCCGGCGAGGAGACGCTTTTTTTCTTCATTCGCGATCCCGTGGCGAGCATCGCCCGGCCGGTCCAGGAGCTGCGCGGCTGGCAGAAGGTCCACCTCCTGCCGGGCGAGAGGGTGACGGTGCGGCTGGCGCTCGATACCGACGCGCTGGCCTTTCTCGGCCCCGACCTCGAGCCCCGCCTCGAGCCCGGGCGCTTCGAGATCCGGGTCGGGCCGAGCGCCGATCCCGCCCGTCAGGTCACGGCCGAGCTGCTCCTCAGGGAGTGCTGAGCAGGGTCAGTGGCCAGCGCCGAGCGCCGGGAACAGGCCGATGACGCCGCCGGCGATCATCTCGACGGCGATGGCTGCGAGTAGAATGCCCATGAGCCTGACAGTGACGTTCATGCCGGCCGTGCCCAGGGCCGCCGCCACCGGAACGGCGACGCGCATGCCGACAAAGGTGGCGACGACCATCAAGAGGAGCACGACGGCGATGGCCCCCCAGCCGCCAGGTCCATGTGCCTGATGCGAGTAGATGATGACCGTCGAGATGGCGCCCGGCCCGGCGAGCATCGGGATCGCCAGCGGGAACACGGCGGGGCTATCCTTGGTGGCTCCCTCGGCCGCTTCCTCCGCCGAATGGTGGACCTCGCTGCGCTTCGCCTGCAGCATCGAGAGCGCGATCAGCAGTACGATGATCCCGCCGGCGACACGGAACGAGGCGATCGAGATGCCGAAGAAATGGAGGATCGCCTCGCCCGCGAGCGCCGTGACGATCAGCACGATCAGAACCGCCAGCGATGCCACGAGGGCGATCCGTCGCCGCTCCTCGGGTGAGCGGTCGCTGGTCAGCGAGATGAACACGGGCATCCCGCCGATCGGATTCATGATCGCCAGCATGGCCGCGAGGAACCTGAGAAACTCCGCGCTGTCCATTCCCCTGCCCCGACAGCCCCCGGCCGGCGCACCATGCGGACCGGTCGGGGCGCTGTCCAGGGTCGAGCCGCAGCTGCCGGCGAGCGGCCGTCGCGGGGGTGGAGGCCGTCGTGGCCCGGGCTTGGCGGGCCACGACGGCGGTCCAGCCTTCCGCCCCGGGAGCATGGCCGGTCAGGGTTAACCGGGCGTTAGCGACGCCAGGGGCCCGGCCCCGGACAGGCTTGACAAGGCTCGCCCGTCCCCGGCTTCCCTGGCCGCCCGAAGGAGGTCCCCATGCCGGTCGCCGTGCTCGACATCGGCAAGACGAACCTGAAGGTGCTGCTGATCGAGGGCGGCGGCACGATCCTGGCGCAGCGCTCGGTTGCCAACCGGACGCTGCCTGGGCCGCCCTGGCTGCATGTCGATCTCGAGGCGATCGAGCGTTGGCTCCTGGCCTCGCTTCGAGAGCTCGCCGGGACGGCTCCGCTCGAGGCCTTCGTCGCAACCGGGCACGGCTCCGGCGGCGTGCTGGTCGACGAGAGCGGGCCGGTCCTGCCGCCGATCGACTACGAGGACGAGCCGCCGGCCGACATCATGGCCGAGTACGGGAGGCTGGCCCCGCCCTACCTCGAGCGCGGCTCGCCGCAGCTTGCGGGGGCCAGCCACCTCGCCCGCCAGCTGCTGTGGGCCGAGCGGCACTTCCCCGAGCGGCTGGCCGTGGCCCGATGGCTGCTGCCGTTCCCGCAATACTGGGCCTGGCGCCTCGGCGGCAGGGCAGTTGGCGAGGTGTCGATGCTCGGCGCCCAGTCCCATCTCTGGAGCCCGCTCGATCGCCGCTTCACAGGCCTGGCCGAGCGCAGCGGCTGGCGGCGCCTGGTGCCGCCGATCGTCCCGGCGTGGGGGCCCGTGGGCCGCCTCCGGCCCGAGCTCGCGGACGCCACGGGCCTGCCTCCGGCGATGGCGATTCTGGCCGGAGTCCACGACAGCACCGCCAACCTCTATCGCTATCAGGAGGCTGGCCTCGGGCAGGCAACGCTGCTTTCCACGGGGACCTGGATCGTCGGCATGAGCCCCGCGGCCTCGGCCGACCGGCTGGACGAGAGCCGCGGCATGACGGTGACGGCGGACGTGCGCGGCCGGCCGGTCGTGGGCCTGCTCGCCATGACCGGGCGGGAGCACGCCCGGATCCGGGGCGTTGCCGAGGGCGCAACGACAACCGAGGCCCTGGCCGACGTGATCGCTTCGGGCACGCTGGCCCTTCCGGGCTTCTGCGACTTCGACGGCATCTTTCCCGGCAGCGCCGGGCGGGGCCGGCTCGTCGGCCCGCCGCCGTGGGCTCCGGCATCGCGAGTGGCGTTGGCCACGCTCTATGCGGCCCTGGTGGGCGAGGTCTGCCTCGACCTGCTCGGGTCCCGGGACACGGTCGTGATCGACGGCGGCTTTGCCGCCGACCCGGCCTTCGCGGGCCTGCTCGCCGCCTTCCGGCCGGGGCAGGCGATCCTCGTCGAGCGCGCGGGTGGGCGGTACCGCCTTCGGTGCGGCACTGCTCTGGACGCACGGCCGCCGCGGCGAGCCCGCGCCCCTCGCCCTGGCACCCGCCGCCGCGGTGGCGCCGGCCGGCCTTTGGGCCTATAGGGCGCGCTGGCGGGAGGCGGTGGGCGAGCATCTGGGCCGACCCCTGCCGCCCTCCACCTCACCCAGCGGAGAGCAGTCTTGAGCGACATCGGCCACGAGGCCATCCGCCGCGCCATCATCGAGACGGCGCGCGAGATGAACCGCAAGGGCATCAACCAGGGCACGTCCGGCAACATCTCGCACCGCATCGAGGGCGGCCTGCTGATCACGCCGACGAGCCAGCCCTACGAGACGATGGAGCCCGAGGACCTGGTGCTGCTGCGGCAGGACGGCAGCTATGTCGGCCGCCACCGGCCGTCCTCGGAATGGCGCTTCCACCGCGACATCCTGACGGCGCGCCCGGACGTCAATGTGGTGCTCCACAATCACGCCACCTTCGCCACCACGCTGGCCTGCCACGAGCGCGGCATCCCGCCCTTCCACTACATGACGGCGATCGCCGGCGGGCACGACATCCGCGTGTCGCGCTACGCCACCTTCGGGACGCAGGGCCTCTCGGACGCGGTCCTCGAGGCGCTCGAGGGCCGGCAGGCCTGCCTGATGGGCCATCACGGCCTGCTCACCGTCGCCACGACCCTCGATACGGCGCTCTGGCTCGCGGTCGAGATCGAGGTGCTGGCGCGCATGTACGTCCATGCGCTGGCGCTGGGCGAGCCGCCGCATCTGCCGGCCGAGGAGATGGACCGCGTGCTCGAGCAGATGCGGCGGATGAGCTACGGCGATGCGCCCGACCTCGACGGCATCAACGACACGCCGCGCGGCGAGGCGGCCTGAGCCCGACCGCCCCGACCGGCCCGCGCCCGAGGGCTTGACGGGCCCCTGCCCCCGCGCGATGGTGCGGGGTGAGCAATGCTGCTCCGGCCGGGTGGCACCGGCCGTTCGTCATGCTGTCCCCGAGACTTCGACACCGGGCAACGGAGCCCGCGGCGTGAGCCGCCGGGCTCGCCGCCGCTCGCCGTTCGAGGAGGCGCATGCACCACGAGGGCACGGTCCGCATCGGCCTGCTGTTTTCCGCGACCGGCCCTTACGCCACGGTCGGCCGGGCGATGCTCAACGGTGCCCGGCTCGCCATCGACGAGATCAACGCGAGCCCCGACTTCGCCTTCGAGCTGGAGCCGCTGGTCGTCGACCCGGCCGGTCGCAACACCGACTATGCCGTCGCCGCCCAACGCTTCCTCACCACGGACCGCCTGGTCCACGTGGTCGGCTGCTACACCTCCTCGAGCCGCAAGGAGGTTCTGCCGTTCTTCGAGAAGTATGACGGGCTGCTCTGGTATCCCTCGCACTACGAAGGCTTCGAGAGCAGCGAGAACGTCGTCTACACCGGTGCCGCGCCCAACCAGCACATCCTGCCGCTGGCGGAGCACCTGCTCCGCACGCGCGGCGACCGGACCTGGTGCATCGGCTCCAACTATGTCTGGGCCTGGGAGAACAATCGCATCATGCGCGAGGCCGTGCTGGCCGCCGGCGGCACGGTGCTGGCCGAGCGCTACCTGCCGGTCGGCGAGACCGACTTCGCTCTCGTCATCAGGCAGATCCTGGAGGCCCGGCCGAGCTTCGTCTTCAACACGCTGATCGGCACCTCGGCCTACGCCTTCTTCCGGGCCTTCAGGCGGGCCGCCGACCGGGCCGGCATGGACCAGGCCGCCGTCCTGCCCGTCGCCAGCTGCAGCCTCGCCGAGCCCGAGCTCCTGGAGATCGGCCCCGAGGCCTCGGCCGGGCACATCAGCTCGAGCGTCTATTTCGAGAGCATCGACAGCCCGCGCAATCGGGCGTTCGTCGCCGCCTACCGGCGCGCCTTCCCGGAGGCCGGGCCGACCTCGGCCGATGCCGAATCCTCCTACCTCGCCGTCCGCCTGCTGGCCCGCGCGATCCGCCGGGCGGGCAGCGCCTCGCTGAGCGCGGTGCGCGAGGCGCTCTCCCACGTCTGCGTGCGGGCGCCGCAGGGCGACGTGCACATCGATCGCGACAACCGGCACTGCTACCTGACGCCGCGCATCGGCATCTCCAACGCCGCCGGCGGCTTCGACATCATCTACGAGGCGCCGGCCCCGGTGAAGCCGGACCCCTACCTGGTGTGGCACGATGCGAAGGCGCGGCCCGGACTGCGCGCCGCCCCCGGCCTCAGGCTCGTCCGATGAGTCGGCGTCCGATCCAGAACTTCCGAGGCGTCCGGGCGGCGGTGGTCCTTCCGGGCGACCGCAACCGGACCGTGATCGCGGAGACCCTCGTTCGGCTGGGCCTCAGCGTCGTCGCCGTGCACCCGGCCACGGCCGGCAGCGAGCCCGCGATCCTGGACGGCGCCGAGCTCGTCCTTTTCGACGCCGACGTCGAGGGCGACTTTCTGCCCTGGGCGCCGGGAACGGCACAGGTGCCGCTGATCGCCGTGATCGGCCTCGAGGCGCCGAGCCGGCTGCAGCGCGCCTTCGAGCTGCAGCCGGCAGCCGTGCTTCGCAAGCCGGTGAGCACGATCGGCATCTACACGGCGCTCTTCTTCGCCGCCAACGAGCACCGGCGCCGCCAGGAGCTGACGGAGCGGCTCCAGGCGGTCGAGGCGCGGCACGCCGGCCGGCGGGTCGTCTTCAAGGCCGTGCTCCACCTCATGGAGCTGCGGGGGGTCGACGACGAGCAGGCCTACCGCCTGCTGCGCAAGGAGAGCATGCGCCAGCGCGTCACCGTCGAGGAGCTGGCGGCCCGCCTGATCGCCGCGGCGACCGGACCGCCGGCGGCGGCGCGCGAGGCCTGACTTTTTTGGGGGGAAGCCTTCAGGGCTGGGAACAAGGGACAGGAAGATGAGCGACAAGACCGATCCCGTCGGCATCGACACGACCGAAAGCTCGACCGCGCCCGGCGCCGACCGCCGCACGGTCCTCAAGGGTGCCGCCGCTGCCGGCATCGCCACGGCCACCTATCTGCGGGGCTTCAGCCTGAGCAATCCGGCGCACGCGCAGACCGGGGCGCCGGTGAAGCTCGGCTTCATCGAGGACGAATCGGGCAACCTTTCCGTCTATGGCATCCAGAAGCTGCACGCGGCCCAACTCGCGGTGAAGGAGATCAACGAGGGCAAGACGCTCAAGGGGGCCGCCGGCATCGGCGCCGGCCAGCTCGGCGTCATGGGCAAGGTCGCGGCCAAGCCGCCGATCATCAGCAAGGAGGGCACCGACCTCGACCTCGTGTCGGACGGCGGGCCCGATGGACAAGACCGATCTCGTCTTCGAGGAGGAGGCCGACGTCCTCGATCGACTCGGGCGAGAAGGGCATCCTCGGCCGCGAGCTCCAGCTCCTCTCGTTCGATGGCCAGAGCAACAACGCGCTGTGGCAGCAGCTCGCCCGCCGGCTGATCCAGCAGGAGAAGGTCGACGTGCTGGTGGCCGGCTTCGCCAGCGCCGAGCGCGAGGCCATCCGGCCGATCGTCGACCAGCACAAGCAGCTCTATTTCTATACCAACCAGTACGAGGGCGGCGTCGCCGACGCGAACACCTTCTGCACCGGCCCGGTCTGCGAGCAGCAGGTCATCCCGACCGTGCAGTACATGATCGAGAAGTTCGGGCCCAAGGGCTACACGCTCGCCGCCGACTACAATTTCGGGCAGCTCACCGCGGCCTGGACCCGCGCCTTCGTGCCGCTCCTGGGCGGGCAGATCATCGCCGAGGAGTTCATCCCGCTCTCGGTCTCGGAGTTCAGCCAGGTCATCGCCCGCGTCCAGCAGGCCAAGCCCGACTGGGTGATGACCCTCCTGGTTGGCCAGAACCAGCAGAACTACTACCCGCAGGCGGCCGCGGCCGGCCTCAAGTTCCCGATGGCCTCGACCGTCAACATGGCGCAGGGCTACGAGCACAAGCGCTTCGCGCCGCCCTCGCTCGCCGGCATGCACAACGCCATCCAGTACCAGCTCGAGGTGCCGACCTCGCGCAACCGCGCCTTCGTCAAGCGCTGGATGACGATGTTCCCGCAGGACCCCTATATCGGCGAGATGGCGCAGAACACCTACTTCACCATCCATCTCTACGCCAAGGCGGCGCGCCTCGCCGGCACGGTCGACCAGCCGACGGTGAAGAAGGCGCTCGAGATGGGCTGGAACATCGAGGCGCCCGAGGGCAGCGTCTTCCTCGAGCCCGGCACGCATCACGTGCGCCCATCCGATCCGCCTCGCCGTCTGCGACGAGAACCACAATGTGAGCTTCGTGCGCGACTGGCCGCTGATCGAGGCCTGGTGGCTGCAGCGCCTGGGCGTCAACCTGATCCGCAACCCCGGAGTACAAGCAGTACACGCCGGCCGAGGATCCCTACTTCGACATGTTCACGAAGAAGAAGGCCTGAGCTTCGCCCGGACCCTCAACGTCCGGTGAGGGCCGGTCGCGCCTCGTGGCGTGACCGGCCGCCTCGCCGGCTCGAACGGAGCCACTCGATGGACGGATTGGCGGTCGCGGCGAGCGTCCTCTACCAGCTCGGGACCAACGGAGTCCTACCTGCTCCTCTCGGCGCTCGGGCTGATCGTCATCCTGGGCATGATGAACATCATCAACCTCGCCCATGGCGAGCTGATGATGATGGGCGCCTACACCGCCTCGCTCACCTACCATCAGGGCGTGCCCTTCCCGGTGGCCGTGATCCTGGCCTTCGTGGTGGTGGCGATCTTCGGCGCCATCCTCGAGCGGCTGGTGGTGCGGCGCTTCTACGGGCGCGAGCTCGGTGCCCTCGTCGTCACCTGGGGCATCAGCCTGATCCTGGCGCAGGGCACGCTCGTGGTGCTTCGGGCCGTTCCTGCCGTCGATCCCGATCCCCGGCGGCTCCTTCTCCGTCGGCCAGTATTCCTTCTCGGACTACTGGATAGCGCTCATCCTGATCTCGGTGCTGGTCGTGGTGGGCCTCTGGTGGCTCTACAACCGCACGACGATCGGCCTTCAGGCGCGGGCGACCATGCAGAACCCGGCCATGGCGCGGGCGCTCGGCGTCGACACGGGCCGCGTCTACACCCTCACCTTCAGCCTGGGCGCCGGCCTCGCCGGCTTCAGCGGGGCGCTCCTGGCGCCGACCACCTCGATCGCGCCCTATATGGGCCAGCAGTTCGTGGCGCCCGCCTTCATCACGGTCGTCGTCGGCGGGGCCGCCAACGTCATCACCGGCGCCGTCGGCAGCAGCGTGCTGCTGTCGCTCATCAAGACGCCCGTGGGCTTCCTCTTGGGCGCGTTCCTCGGCACGGTGGCGCTCCTCCTGGCGGCGCTCGATCATCATCAGGCTGATGCCGGACGGGATCTCGGCCTTCATCCAGCGCCGCCTCGACCAGCGTGCGAGGCAGGCCTGAGCCATGCGGTTCCTGCGCCTTTTCACCGGACCCGAGGACATCGGCCAGTCGGCCTGGTTCTGGGCCGCCTTCGCCGTTTTCGTCGTCCTGCTCTTCTACTACGCGAACCTGATCAGCGACTTCGACGCCTCGAACATGGCGTACTACCTCTCGAACGTTCCCATGGCGCTGGGGCTGGCGCTGCTCTGGGGCTATTGCGGCGTGCTGAGCTTCGGCCAGGTCGCCTATTTCGGCATCGCCGGCTATCTCTACGGCATCATCGCCGGCAACCTCACCGCCTATTCCTGGGGCCCGCTCGTCGGCTCGCTGGGCGGCCTCGCCGCCTGCGCCGTCGTCTCCGCGATCTTCGGCTATTTCGTCTTCTATGCCCGTGTGCAGATGTGGATCGCGCCCATCCTGACGCTGGTCTTCACGCTGCTGCTGGAGACCTTTCTCGGCCAGACGGCGGGCTATCAGTGGCGGGTGGGCGCGGTGCAGCTCGGCGGCTACAACGGGATGACCGGCATCCCCTCGTTCCAGATCGGCCAGCTCGTCTTCATGGGCTATCCTTTCTACTATTACACGCTGATCGTCGTTCTCGTCTGCTTCCTCGGCTGCCGGGCGCTCGTGGGCTCGCGCGCCGGTCGGGTGATGCTCGCCATCCGCGAGGATCCCCTCCGCACCGAGCTTCTCGGCTACGACATCCGCGCCCGCCAGCTCGCCGTCTTCGTGCTCGCCGCGGTCCTGGCCGGCATCTCGGGCCTGCTCTACGTCCAGTGGGGCAACTACATCACGCCCTCGCAGGTCGGCCTCCTGCAGGCGGCGCTGCCGGTGATCTGGGTGGCGGTCGGCGGGCGCGACAGCCTGCTCGCGGTCGCGATCTCGACCTATGCGCTGAACTGGCTGAACTACACGCTGTCCTCGACCGGCAACCAGTATGCGATGGTCATCACGGGCGCGCTGCTCGTGCTGGTGATGATGTTCTTCCCGCGCGGCATCATCGTCACCCTGGCCCGCGAGCTGCCGCGGCGCGGCTGGCGCGCGGCCTTCGCACCCGATGCGGGGAGCCGCTGAGATGGCGGAGGCGATCCTCGCGACCCAGGCAGCTCGCCAAGCGCTTCGGCGGCGTCGTGGCGACCGACAGCGTCTCGCTCGCCATCGCCGAGGGCGAGCTGCGCTGCATCATCGGCCCCAACGGTGCCGGCAAGTCGACCCTCTTCGCGCTCCTCTGCGGGATCTATCCCCCGGACGCCGGCCGCGTCGTCCTCAAGGGTGCGGACGTGACGGGGCTGCCGGCCTTCAGGCGCGTGCGCCAGGGCCTGGGCCTCACCTTCCAGACCAACCGCGCCTACCACGCCCTGACGGTCAGGCAGAACCTCGAGATCCCCTCGCCGATCGGCGGCACGCGCCCGGCCCTCGCCGAGGAGCGCTTCCGCTACGCGCTCGATCTGTTCGGCCTCGAGACCGAGGCCGACATGCTGGCCCGCGAGCTGCCGCACCATCGCCTGCAGTGGCTCGAGATCGCCATGGTCCTGGCCGGCGGGCCGGACATCCTCCTGCTCGACGAGCCGACCGCCGGCCTGTCGCCCGAGGAGACGCTGCAGACGGCGCGCGTGCTCCAGCATCTGAACCGGGGCGGCCTCACCATCGTCGTCGTCGAGCACGACATCGCCTTCGTGCGCGAGGTCGCCCAGAGGGTCACCGTGCTGCCATCAGGGCCGGATCTTCGCCGAGGGCACCGTGGCCGAGATCACCGCCCACGACGATGTCCGCCGCATCTATCTGGGGCGCGCCTGAGATGGCGGCCATTCTCGAGGTCTCCGATCTCCGCGCCGGCTACGCCACGGGCGACGTGCTGCAGGGGGTCGGCGTCGCGGTCGAGCAGGGCGAGGTCGTGGGCGTCCTGGGCCGCAACGGGGTCGGCAAAAGCACCCTGATGCGGGGCGTCATCGGCCTGCTGCGCGCCCGGCGCGGCACCATCCGCTTCAAGGGCGAGGACGTGACGGCCCTCGGCGCCGACCGGCGCGCGCGCCGCGGCATGGGCTATGTCCCGCAGGGCCGCGAGATCTTTCCGCACATGTCGGTGCTGGACAATCTGCGCATGGGCCAGTTCGTCAACGCCGGCGCCGGCCGCTTCGCCCTCGACGAGGTCTACGGCTATTTTCCTTTTCTCAAGGAGCGCGGGCGTCAGCGCGGCGGGACGCTCTCGGGCGGGCAGCAGGAGATGCTGGCGATCGCCCGGGCGCTGGTGAACGGGCCCGAGCTGCTGCTCCTCGACGAGCCCTCGGACGGCGTCCAGCCCTCGATCGTCCAGGAGATCGGCGCCTTCATCGCCGAGATCGTCGCCCGCAAGCCGATCGGCGTGCTCCTGGTCGAGCAGAACATCGACCTCGTGCAGACCGCGGCGCACCGGGCCTACGTCCTCGACAAGGGCCGGGTCGTCGCCTCGATCACCCGCGAGGAGCTGCGCGATACCGAGCGGGTCGCCGCGTTCCTCGCCGTTTGACTTTCTCGCGGTTTGACAGGGAGCATTCCGATGACGTGGCTCGAGACCTCCTACATGGCGCGCAAGGGCGTCGCCAAGGGCAAGGCCGGCAAGTCGCACCAGCTGACCGAGGCCGCCCAGGGCCGTTACCACTATGTCTACGGCCCCTATGCCGACCCGGTCATGAGGATCAATCCGGGCGACCTCGTCATCGCCGAGACGCAGGACGCCTTCGAGGGTGCGATCAAGAGCGAGAGCGATAAGCCGAGCGAGAAGCTGAACGTGCCCTTCCTCAACCCGCAATGCGGCCCGATCGCCGTCGAGGGTGCGGAGAAGGGCGACGTGCTCTGCGTCCACATCCATGCGATCAAGCCGCGCGGCCCGCAGCCACTCGGCACGACCGCGCTCATCACCGAGTTCGGCGGCCTCGTCGCCACCAACAACACCGCCCTTCTGAACAAGCCGCTGCCCGAGCGCGTCAAGAAGATGGAGGTCACCGAGCAGGGCATCAAGTTCAACGAGAAGATCACGCTGCCCTACGAGCCCTTCATCGGCACGCTGGGCGTCAGCCCCGAGATCGAGGCCGTGACCTCGCTCCAGCCCGACTATTGGGGCGGCAACATGGACGTGCCCGACGTCGGCCCCGGCGCCATCGTCTACTTCCCGGTCTTCCACAAGGATGCCTATCTCTTTCTCGGCGACTGCCACGCCACCCAGGGCGACGGCGAGCTCTGCGGCGTGGCGGTCGAGATCCCGGCGACCGTCACCATCCACGTCGACCTCATCAAGCGCTGGCCGATCGCCTGGCCGCGCCTCGAGAACGAGCGCTTCATCATGACGCTGGGCAGCTCGCGGCCGATGGAGGATGCGGCCCGCATCGCCTATCGCGAGCTGATCCGCTGGCTCGTCAGCGACTTCGGCTTCGAGGAGAGCGAGGCCTATTTTCTCCTCACCCAGGCGGGCCGGGTGCGGCTAGGCAACATGGTCGACCCGAAATACACGCTCGGCGCCTCGATCCTGAAGAGCTACCTCGCCTGAGAGGGCTGGCGATGGCAGAGGACGGGAAGGGCCGCCACGAGGCCGTCGTCCGCGTCGCATGCGTCCAGATGGAACCGCATGTCGGGGACAAATCGGCCAATGTCGCCAAGGGCGTCGCGCTCATCGAGGAGGCGGCGGCCAACGGCGCCCGGCTCGTGGTCCTGCCGGAGCTGTGCAACTCCGGCTACGTGTTCGAGAGCCGGCACGAGGCGTTCGCGCTCGCCGAGCCGATCCCGGACGGCGAGACCGTCCGGACCTGGGCCCGCCTCGCGCGCGACCATGGCCTCTACATCTCGGCCGGCATCTGCGAGCGCGACGGCGACCTCCTTTACAACTCGGCTGCCTTCATCGGCCCCGAAGGCCCGATCGGGACGTTCCGCAAGGTGCATCTGTGGAACGAGGAGAACCTGTTCTTCGAGCGCGGCAATCTCGGCTTCCCCGTCTGGGGCACGCCGATCGGGCGCGTCGCGGTGCTGATCTGCTACGATGGCTGGTTCCCCGAGGGCTACCGGCTGTGCGCGCTGCAGGGAGCCGACATCATCTGCATCTCGACAAACTGGGTCCCCATCCCCGGGCAGGATCCGAACCGGGAGGCGATGGCCAACATCCTCTGCATGAGCGCGGCCCACACCAACTCGGTCTTCATCGCGGCCGCCGACCGAGTTGGCACCGAGCGCGGCCAGCCCTTCATCGGCCAGAGTTCTCGTCGTCTCCTATACCGGCTGGCCCGTCGCCGGGCCGGCGAGCCGGACCGAGGAGGAGATCATCTACGCCGACTGCAACCTCGCCGACGCGAGGCGCAAGCGGAACTGGAACGAGTACAACCAAGTCTTGCGAGACCGGCGTACCGATCTCTACGACGAGATGCTGGGCACCGGCGCAAAGCCGGGCTGGTACTGAGCAGCATCGAGGGAGAAGGAGGAAAACGATGGTGAAGGTCACTTTGCGCAAAGACGGCGTGACGCGTCGCACCGTGCTGGGCGCGTTGGCTCCGGTGGGCGCCGCCGCGGTCGCGATGCCATGGACGGTGCGCCACGCCTGGGCCGCGGACCCGATCCGCTTCGGCGTCATCTCGCGACTCACCGGCGCCTGGACGGTCTACGGCAAGGCCCACTTCTCGGGCTTCGAGCTCGCGGTCGAGGAGATCAACCGGGCCGGCGGCGTGCTCGGCAGGAAGATCGAGATCGTCGTCGGCGACAGCAAGACCGAGCCGCGGATCGTCGTCGAGCAGGCGAACCGCCTGGTCCGCCAGGAGCGGGTCGACTTCCTGGCCGGCACCTTCTCCTCGGCCGAGCGCAACGCCGCGGGCCCGGTGGTCCAACAGACGGGCAAGCTCCTCCTCTACCCCACCTGGTACGAAGGCCAGAGCCAGGAGTTCTTCCTCGGCGTGTGCAACAAGAACATCTTCATGTTCGGTCCCGAGCCGTCGCAGCAGGTCTGGCCGTTCATCGACTATATCATGAAGAATCATGGCAAGAAGTTCTTCCTGATCGGCTCGGACTACGCCTGGCCTCGCGAGACGAACAAGATGTTCAAGGAGAAATTCAACGAGCTGGGCGGCCAGGTCGTCGGCGAGGTCTACATCCCCTTCAACACGCCGCAGTACGATTTGGTGCTGCGTGACATCAAGAGCGCCGGGACCGAGGTGGTCTTCCACTCGCTGACCGGCTCCGACACGGTGAATTTCCGCCGCCAGTTCCACGCCGCCGGCATGTCGAAGGACATCACGCTCTGGACGGTGGACGACGAGGAGGTGGTGACGAGCGGCCTCGGCCCGGAGGTCTCGGCCGGCACCTATGTCAGCTTCGACTACTTCATGACCATCGACCAGCCGAACAACAAGGCGTTCCTCGAGCGCTTCTTCGCCAAGTACGGCAAGGACGCGCTGATGAACACCGTGGGCGTGGGCATGTACAACGCGGCCCACATGGGGGCCCTGGCCATCGCCAAGGCAGGGTCGACCGACACCGCCAAGGTGCGCGAGGCCCTCAAGGGGCTGACCTTCGAAGGCGCGCCGCAGGGGCCGGTGACGATGCGGGCCCTGGACAACCAGGCGGTGCTGCCCTCCTACCTGATGCGCGTGCGGCCGGGCTGGACCGGCGTCAACGACATGTTCGAGCAGATCGAGGCGCTGCCTTCCGTGCAGCCCAAGCCTGCCGCCTGCAAGTCGCTGCCGCTCTGACCCATCCGGGCGGCCCCGCGCGGGGGCCGCCCGACCTTCGCCTGGAGAAGCCTTGCTCGCCTTTGCCCTCAGCGTCGTCGCCGACGCCGTGCTCATCACCCTGGTCCTGGCGCTCGCCGCCTCGGGCCTGGCCGTGATCTTCGGCCTCATCGGCGTCATCAACCTCGGCCATGGAGCGATGCTGACGCTCGGCGCCTACCTGATGTGGTGGACCACGAGCCACGGCGTCCCGTTCGTGCCGGCGGTGCTGCTGGCGGCGGTCGGCGTCGGGCTCATCGGCCTCGTGCTTGAGCACGTCCTCATCCGCCACTTCTATGACGAGCCGTTCGAGACGCTGCTGCTGACCTGGGGCTTCTTCCTCGTCGCGACCGAGGTCATCAAGCTCGTCTTCGGCACCGACTTCCGCAACGTGCCCAACCCGCTGCCCGACACGATCCACCTCCTGGGCCTCGAGCTTCCGGCCTATCGCACGCTCGTGGGCGCCATCTCGCTCCTCGTCCTCCTTGCCCTGGCCGTGCTCCTCTTCCGCACCAGGATCGGCATCAAGGTCCGGGCGCTGGTGCAGAACCGCGAGATGGCCAGCCTGCTCGGGCTCGACGTCGGTCTGGCCTACAAGCAGGTCTTCGTCGCCGGCGCCTTCCTCGCAGGCCTCGCCGGCGCCCTGATCAGCCCGATGCTCAGCATCGACCCCTATATCGGCAACGTCTTCCTCGTCCGCTCCTTCTTCGCCGTCACGGTGGGCGGCCTCGGCCAGATCCTGGCCGGGACCCTCGTCGGAAGCTTCGTCGTCGGCGGGTCCGAGACGATCTTCGCGCTGGTCTCGAGCCAGGTCTTCGCCCAGACCGTCGTCTTCGCGCTCGCTATCGTGCTGCTGCGCTTCCGGCCGACGGGCCTGATCGGGACGAGGCGGTGAGCGTGGCCGGAAGCCCGGCGCCGCACGATGCCGCCGACCGACCGACGCCTTGGGCCCTCGGCGAGATCCCGCTGGCCGTCCTGGTGCTCGCCACCCTGGCCATCCTGCCCCAGCTGGCCGGGGGCTACGTCGTCTACATCCTGCCGCAGTACATGCTGTTCGGCGTGATGGCGATGTCGCTGGGCCTGCTGTGGGGGGGCAGCGGCATCCTCAGCTTCGGGCAGGCGGGCTTCTTCGCGATCGGCGGCTACGCCATCGGCCTCGTCATGAGGCACGAGGCGCTGCCGGTGAACCCGGCCTATCTGGGGATCCTGTGCGCCGTGCTGGTCTGCGCGGCGCTGGCCGCCGCCATCGGCTACTTCCTCTTCAGCGCCGGCGTCCGCGACGGCTACTTCGTGCTGGTCACGCTCGCCCTCTCGATCATGGTCGAGCAGATCGCGGTGAGCCAGTCAGAGATCACGGGCGGCTGGAACGGCATGTTCATCAACCGGATGAGCCTGACCTTCCCCGGCTTCGAGCTGCAGCTAACCGAGGACGTGCCGATCTACTACCTCGTGCTCGCCGTGGCCGCACTGGTCTATCTGGGCCTGCGGCTCGTCCAGCGCGCCCGCTTCGGCAAGATCCTGGTCGGCATCCGCGAGAACGAGGCGCGCATGGAGGCCTTGGGCTATGCCGCGCCGCTCTACAAGACCGCCGCCTTCGCGCTCTCGGGCGGCATCGCCGGCATGGCCGGTGCCCTCTACGCCACGCACGCCGGCTTCGTCGCCCCTTCGCTCGGTGGCGTCCTGTTCTCGACCGAGGTCGTGGTCTGGGTGGCGGTGGCCGGGCGCGAGTTGCTGCTCGCGGCCTTCCTGGGCGGCGTGCTGGTGTCGTCGCTTTCCAACTATCTGAGCGCCATCTCGCCCTCGCTCTGGCAGCTCTTCATGGGTCTCCTGTTCATCGTCGCGATCACCGTGCTGCGCGGTGGCGTTGCTGGGTTCCTCGCCCGGTCGCTCCGCCGCTGGAGCGCGGTGCCATGAGCGCGCTGCTCGAGGTCGAGGGCCTGGGCAAGCGCTTTCAGGGTCTCGTGGCAAACGCCGATATCGACTTCGCGCTGGCACGCGGCGAGATCGCTCGATCATCGGCCCGAACGGCGCCGGCAAGACCACCTTCATCAGCATGATCTCGGGCCACCTGGCGCCAACGACGGGCCGCATCCGCTACAAGGCGCAGGACATCACGCGCCTGTCGGTGGTCCGTCGCGCCCGGCTCGGCATCGGCCGCAAGTTCCAGACCCCCAGCCTGTTCGACAACTCTCGGCGCGCGAGAATGTCGAGCTCCGCCGTGCTGCGCGCGGGTACCCCCCGCCGGCGCATCGCCGAGGTGCTGGAGCGCGTGCGGCTCGACGCGGAGAGCCGCACGCCGGCCAAGCATCTCTCGCACGGCCAGCGGCAGTGGCTCGAGATCGCCCTCCTGCTCGCCAACGCGGCCGAGCTGGTTCTCCTCGACGAGCCGACGGCCGGCATGACCGCCGAGGAGACCCACGCCACCGGCGCCCTGATCCGGGCTCGCGGGCGAGCTCGGCCTCTCGACCATCGTCATCGAGCACGACATCAACTTCATCCGCGATCTGGCGGCACCCGTCACGGTGCTCCACCTCGGCCGCGTCCTGACCCAGGGCTCGTTTGAGGCCGTGGCGGCCGACCCGCAGGTCCGCGACGTCTATCTGGGAAACGCCTGATGGCGCTCGAGGCCCTGGACGTCACGGCCGGCTACGGCTCGATCACCGTCCTGCGCGGCGTCTCGCTGCGGGTGGACGATGGTGAGATCCTGGGCGTGCTCGGCCGCAACGGGATGGGCAAGTCGACCCTGATCCGCTGCATCTCGGGCCTCATCCCCGCCAGTTCCGGCGCGCTCCGCCTGGACGGGCGCGACATCACCGGCCTGCCGCCGCACCGGCGGGCCAGGCTGGGGATCACGACGGTCGTGCAGGGTCGCGGCATCTTCCCGCGCATGACCGTGCGCGAGAACCTGGAGATGGGACGGATTGCGAGCGGCACGGCGAAGCGCTCACGCCTCGAGGAGGTGTTGGGCTATTTTCCGCGCCTGCGGGAGCGGCTGGGCCAGCTCGCCGGGACGATGAGCGGCGGCGAGCAGCAGATGCTGGCGATCGGCCGCGGGCTGATGACCGACCCGAGGCTGATGTTGCTGGACGAGCCCTCGGACGGCATCATGCCGGTTCTCGTGGCGCAGATTGCCGAGACGCTGGTCGCGATCAATCGTGCCGAGGGCATGACGGTCGTGATCGTCGAGCAGAACGTGCCGATGGTCTTCCGCATGACCCGGCGCTGCGTCATTCTGGAGAAGGGGAAGGTCGTGGCCGAGGGCAGCCGTGAGGCGCTCGAGGCCAGCGAGGCCATGCACGAGTACCTAGCGGTCTGATGGCCACCGGGAGGAGCGAGGGGTGGCAATGAACGGACGTATGACAAGGCGGGGCTCTTTGGCCGGAGCTCGGCGCTGGGCTGGGGTGCGGCGGGAGGCGCGCCGCTGCTCGGCGGCGGGAGCGGCCCGTGCGGCCGAGCCGCGCCGCGGCGGCACCCTGATCGCCGCCTTCTCGGCGGACCCTGCCGGCTTCGATCCGGTGCGCGGCCCCTCGGGCATGTCGCATGTCGTGATCGAGCAGGTCTACTCGACCCTCATGGCGCTCGATCCCGACGCCAAGCCCTATCCCGAGCTGGCCGAGCGCTACGAGATGGCGCCGGACGGGCTGAGCTACACCTTCATCCTCCGCAAGGACATCAAGTTCCACAATGGCGACCCGCTGACGGCCGAGGACGTGAAGTTCAGCTTCGACCGCCTGCGCGCCAAGGATTCCGGCTACTCCTACGGCGCCCAGGTCGAGACGATCGACAGCGTCGACGTGGTCGACCCGCTGACCGTGCGCTTCAAGCTCAGCAAGCCGACCGGGCCTTTCCTCGTCTACATGGCGTTCCCGGGCTCCTCGATCGTGCCGAAGAAGCTGGTCGAGAGCGGCCACGACCTCAACGCCCAGCCGGTGGGCAGCGGGCCCTTCAAGTTCGTCAGCTACCAGCCCCGCACCGCCATCAAGTTCGAGCGCAACCCCGATTACTTCCAGCAGGGAAAACCCTACTTCGATGCGATGGAATACCGCATCATCAGCGACATCACGGCGCTGACCAACGCGGTCATGACCGGGCAGGCCAACTTCAGCAACGAGATCCCGGCCAAGGACTGGTCGCGCGTCAAGTCGAGCCCCGGCCTCACCGCGCAGACGCTCGAGGGCTCGCGCTACTACTGGCTCCTGCCCAACAACACGCACCCGCCGCTGGACAACCCCAAGGTCCGGCAGGCGATCGGCGTGGCGATCAACCGGAAAGCCATCGTCCAGGGCGCCTTCTTCGGCCAGGCGACGCCGATCCTGGGCGGCGTGGTCCCCGAGTGGAACTGGGGCTACGCCGACATCGACTTCTTCAAGCCCGAGGGCGACCCGGAGCAGGCCCGCAAGCTGCTGGCCGAGGCCGGCCATCCCGACGGCTTCGAGACCTCGATGACCATCGCCTCCTCCTTCCCGCCCATGGTGGCGATGGCGCCGATCATCCAGGCCAACCTCCAGGCCGTCGGCATCAAGACGAAGATCGGCACGATGGAGATCCCGCGCTACTGGGACGAGGTGTGGTCGACCTCGAACTTCGACATCACGGCGATGTACTGGCTCTCGCCGCTCGCCGATCCGGACGACTTCGTCTCCAACAACTACAAATGCGGCATGGCCATCAACGTGCAGAAATACTGCAGCAAGGCCATGGACGACATCCTCGAGAAGGCGAAGTCGGCGCCGACCCAGGACGAGCGCAAGGCGCTTTACAAGCAGATGCAGCAGCTGTCGCTCGACGACATGGGCCAGGTGCCGCTCGTCAATGGCTGGCTCCTGATCGCCCATACCAAGAAGCTGCAAGGCTACGTGCCGATGCGCACGGGCTTCCTCAAGACCCTCAAGGATGCCTGGCTCGAGGCCTGAGCCGCGGCGGCGGAGGCGGGCCCGATGCTGCGGCTGATCGGGGTCCGCCTCCTCGCCTTCGTCCCGACGCTGCTGGCCGCCTCCCTCGTCCTCTTCATCGCCATCAACGTCGTGCCGGGCTCGGCCGCGCGCTCGGCGCTCGGCATCGACGCCACGCCCCAGGCCATAGCCCGCTTCGAGGCCGAGACCGGGCTCGACCGGCCCCTCTATCTCCAATACGGCGACTGGCTGTGGCGAGCCCTGCACGGCGACTTCGGCACGTCCTTCCAGAGCCACGTCGCCGTGGGCCCGAGATCGTGAGCCGCCTGCCGGTGACGCTCGAGCTGGCGATCATGGCCTTCCTCATCGCCAACCTGATCGCCGTCCCGCTGGGCGCCCTTGCCGCCTGGCACCACCAGCGGCCGGCCGACACGGGCATCACCTTCCTCGCCACCGTCTGCGGGGCCATCCCCAATTTCTGGCTGGCCACGCTCCTGATCCTCTTCCTCGCGATCTGGCTGGGCTGGCTGCCGGCCGGCGGCTACACGCCCTTCCTCGAGGACCCGCTCACCAATCTCGAGCAGATGCTCATGCCGGCCCTCTCGCTCGGCATCGTGAGCTCGGCGCTCCTGCTGCGGATCATGCGCACGAGCATGCTCGAGGTGCTCTCCTCCGACTATATCCGCACCGCGCGCGCCAAGGGTGCCCCGGGAGGCGTGATCGTCCGCCGCCACGCGCTCCGCAACGCGCTCATCCCCTTCCTCACCGTCGGCGCCGTCGAGTTCGGCTTCCTGTTCGGCAGCGTCGTCATCATCGAGGACATTTTTCTGCTGCCGGGGATCGGCTCCTTCGTGCTGGTGGGCATCATCAACCGCGACTATCCCGTGCTGCTGGCCTCGACGCTGGTCATCACCGTCGTCGTGCTCACCGTGAACATGCTGGTCGACCTCGCCGGCGCGCTGCTCGATCCGCGCCAGATCAAGTCCAAGGCCGCGGGATGAGCGCTCCGGCCCTGGCGGGCCCGCGTCTGCGCACCGGCTTTCGCCGCTTCGGCCTGCTCGGCATCGGCGGTTTTCTCGTCCTCGTCTTCGTGATCGCCGCCGTGTTCGCGCCGGAGGTGGCCCCGCACGATCCCTACGCGCTCGATGTGGGCGTCATGCTCCAGGGCCCGTCCCCCGACCACCTGCTCGGCACCGACGAGCTGGGCCGGGACCTCCTCTCGCGCACGATCTACGCCGCCCGCATCTCGATGCAGGTGGCCCTGATCGCCGTCGCCGTCGGCCTCGGCGGCGGCACGGTCATCGGCGTGGTCGCCGCCTATTTCGGCGGCTGGACCGACATGGTGCTGATGCGCCTCATGGAGCTGCTGTTCAGCTTCCCGGCGATCCTTCTGGCCGTCATCCTGATGGCCAGCCTCGGCACCTCGATCCTGAACGCGATGATCGCCATCGGCATCATCTTCATCCCCGGCTTCGCCCGCCTCGCCCGCGCCTCGAGCCACACGGCCCTGCGCCAGAGCTACATCGACGCCGCCCGCTGCCTCGGCATGGGCGACCTGCGGATCATGGTCCGCGAGATCCTGCCCAACGTGCTGGCACCCTCGCTCGTCGAGGGGGCCGTGGCCCTGGCCTACGCCGTGCTGCTCGAATCCGCCCTCTCCTTCCTCGGCCTCGGCGCCCAGCCGCCCGACCCCTCCTGGGGCAACATGCTCAGCACCGGCCGCGGCTTCATGGAGCAGGCTCCCTGGCTCGGCCTCGTGCCGGGCATGGCGATGTTCCTGTGCGTGCTCGGCTTCAACCTCCTGGGCGACGGGCTGCGCGACCTCCTCGACCCGCATCTCCGGGACTGACGCCAGTGGCCGCGCCAGCGCTCGAGATCCGGGACCTGACCGTCGAGGCGACCTCGCGCGGTCGCCGACTGCCGCTCGTGGAGGGGCTGGGCCTGACCGTCGAGCGCGGCGAGATCGTGGGCCTCATCGGCGAGTCCGGCAGCGGCAAGACCATGACCGCCATGGCCGTCCTGGGACTCTTGCCGCGCAACGCCGGGATCGTCCGGGGCAGCATCCGCCTCTCGGGCCGCGAGCTGGTCGGGCTGGCCGAGGCCGAGCGGCGAAAGCTGCGCGGCGACCGGCTGGCGCTGGTCCCCCAGGACGCCCTCCGCGGCCTCAACCCGGTGCTCCGCGTCGGGCTCCAGGTCGGCGAGCCCCTGAGCCTGCATCGCGGCCGCAGCCTCGAGGAGGCGACGGCCGCCGCCGGGGACCTGCTGCGCTCGGTCCACATCCCCGAGCCCGAGCGGCGCGCCCGGAACTATCCCCACGAATTCTCGGGCGGCATGCAGCAGCGGGTGATGATCGCCATGGGCCTGGCGCTCGAGCCCGAGCTTCTGATCGCCGACGAGCCGACGACGGCGCTCGACGTCACCGTGCAGGCCCAGGTGCTGGCCCTGCTGCGCGAGATCCGGGACACCCACGGCACCGCCATTCTGTTCATTACCCACGACCTGGGCGTCATCGCCAGCCTCTGCGACCGGGTCTACGTGATGTATGCTGGCGCCATCGTCGAGGCGGGGCCCGTCGGGCACCATCCTCGAGGCCCCCGCCCACCCCTATACGCAGGCCCTCCTGCGGGCGACGCCGACGGTCGCGGCCGTCACGGCCGAGCTCTACGCGATCCCGGGCCAGATCCCCGAGCCGGGGAGCAGGCAGCGGGGCTGCCGCTTCGCCGACCGCTGTCCCCACCGTTTCGAGCGTTGCGACGTCGAGCCCGGGCTTCTGCCGATGGCCGAGGACCATGCGGCGCGCTGCTGGCTGGCCGATGCCGGGGCCGGACGATGACAGGAGCCCTCCTCGTCATGGACGGGCTCGTGCGCAGCTTCGCCGGCAGCGGCCTGTGGCGCCGCGGCGCCGAGACGCGGGCCGTCGACGACGTGACACTCGAGGTCCCCGAGGGCGAGACGCTGGGCATCGTCGGCGAGTCCGGATCGGGCAAGTCGACCCTGCTGCGCATGGCGCTGCACCTGCTCCGCCCCACCGCCGGCCGCATCCTCGTCGAAGGCCAGGACGTCTGGTCCCTGCGAGGCGGTGCGCTCAAGCGGCTGCGCCGGACCATGCAGCCCGTGTTCCAGGACCCCGGCGCCTCGTTCAACCCGCGCCAGACCGTCCGCCGGATCCTGCTGGCGCCGCTCGAGGTGCACGGCATCGACAGTGGCACCGAGCGGGCGGCCCGGCTCGACGAGACCCTGGCCACCGTCGGGCTCTCGGGCGCCCTGCTCCAGCGCTATCCGCACCAGCTCTCGGGCGGCCAGAAGCAGCGGGTGGCCATCGCCCGGGCCATCGTGCTGCGCCCGCGTCTCTTGCTCCTCGATGAGCCGACCTCGGCACTCGACGTCTCGGTTCAGGCGCAGGTGCTGAACCTCTTCGAGCGCACCCGGCGCGAGCTCGGCCTCACCTGCGTCTTCGTCAGCCACAATCTGGCCGTGATCCGCTATGTCAGCGACCGCGTCGCCGTGATGCAGCGCGGCAAGGTGGTCGAGACGGGGACCACCGCCGCGGTCTTCGACGCGCCGCGCCATCCCTATACCAAAAGCCTGCTGCGGCCGTGCCGGACATCGCCAAGGCGCTGGCGGAGCGGCGCGCCGCCCCTCAACCGCGAGCCCAGGGAGCCATGCCATGACCTTCTCGATCGCCGCCCGCTGCCCGCGCACCGGCATGCTCGGCGTCGCCGTCTCGACGGCCGTGCCCGGCGTCGGCGGGATCTGCCCCTTCATCCGCGAAGGAGTCGGCGCCGTCTCCACCCAGTCCTGGGTCAATCCCTATCTCGGCATCGACGGGGTCGAGCTTCTGGCCCAGGGCCTCGCCGCCGAGGAGGCTCTCCGGCGCCTGGTCGAGGGCGACCCCGGCCGCGACGTCCGCCAGCTCGGCCTCGTCGACCGCGACGGTCGCTCGGCCTCCTTCACGGGCAAGGACTGCGTCCCCTGGTGCGGCCACGTCACCGGCGAGAATTTCGCCGCGCAGGGCAACATGCTTTCGGGCGACGCGGTCGTGCCGGCGATGGCCGAGGCCTTCGCCCGGGCCGACTCGCTCGACCTGCCGGAGCGGCTGATCGTCTGCCTCGAGGCCGGCCAGGCGATGGGCGGCGACAAGCGCGGGCGCCAGTCGGCCTGCGTCAAGGTCTTCTGGAAGGAGTCCTATCCCTGGCTCGACCTCCGGGTCGACGAGCACCGCCATCCGGTGGCGGAGCTGCGCCGCGTCTTCGAGGTGGCCCGCCACCAGCTCCTGCCGTTCACAGCCGGAATGCCGACCCGCGCCAACCCGCTGGGCGGCCTGCCCGAGGCCCTGACCCGGACGATCCTCCAGCCCCCGCCCTATCGCCCCGGCGGCGGCGGCTCGGCACCCTGAGGCTGCGGCGTCGTGCCCTGGGCTACTTGACCGTCAGGCAGGGGCAGTCGGCGAGGCTCCCCACCTTGTGCGAGACGCTGCCGACGAGCAGGCCCGCGAGATCGCCCAGGCCGCGACGCCCCATCACGATCAGGTCGATCGCGTGCTCCCGGGCATGGGCCACGATCTGGGCCGCGGGGTCGCCCCGCTCGATCACGGTGTCGACCGCCTCAGCCCTGCCGCGCCGGCCCACGACCGGGCTTCGTCGACCAGCTGGTCGGCCGCCTGGCGGACGAGGTCCGCCTCCGTCACCCGGACATTCTCCGCCCGCGAGTAGGCCTCGAGATCGGACGGAGGGATGAAGGACCCGGGCCTGGCCAGGACATGCATCACCGTGAGGCTGGCGCCGTAGCGACCGGCCAAGTCGCTCGCGAGCTCGAGCGCCCGCCTCGCATGCTCGGACCCGTCCACAGGCACGAGGATTCGTTGGATCATCGATCGGCCCTCCATCGGCGGGGGACACCGCGCCCCGTGTCGTCGCTGCGCTACGGCCACCTGCCGGATCGTCCCCGCATCGGCGCTAGTGGGCGCCACGTCATTGAGCTGTGTCAACCACGGCCCCAAGGCTCGCCCTGGACACGCGCGCGGCGCGCGCCGGCGTTGACAGCGCCGGCATTCGGATCGACCTTGCCGGCAACCCAACATCAACGTCCGCGCCCGTCGGCGGGCTTCGGACGACAGGAGGCTGGCGATGTCGGCAACGCTCTTCACGAACGTCATGGTGCTCGATTCGACGGGAGCCGAGCCGTTCCCCGGCGAGGTGCTGGTCGAGGGGAACCGGATCAGGAAGGTCGCCAAGGGCCGGTCGCAGATCGCCCGGGAGGGCGCTTCCGACGTCATCGACGGCCAGGGCATGACGCTGATGGCCGGCATGACGGAGGGCCACTGCCACCCGTCCTTCACCGGTGCCGCGAAGACCTGGGAGATCGGCATGGTGCCGCCGGAGGAGCACACGCTCAAGACGGCGGCCAACGCCAAGCTGCTGCTCGACTGCGGCTTCACCAGCATCTACTGCGCCGCCTCGGCCAAGCCGCGGCTCGACGTGGTGGTGCGGAACGCGATCAACGCGGGCGAGCTGCCGGGGCCCAGGATGCGCGCCGGCAGCCCCGAGATCGTGGCCACGGGCGGCCTCGGCGACGAGCGCATGATGCATCTGCACCGCGAGAGCTTCTCGCTCATCGCCGACGGGCCGGAGGAGGTCCGCAAGGTGGTCCGGATGTGCATCCGCGAGGGCGTGGACAACATCAAGCTGAACATCTCGGGCGACGACTTCTATCCCAACTCGCCGGGCGGCGTGACGACCTACATGGACGACGAGGTCAGGATGGCCTGCGAGATCGCCCACGAGTTCGGCAAGCAGGTGGCGAGCCACTCCCGCTCGGCCAACAGCGTCAAGCTCTCGGTCAGGAACGGTGTCGACTGCATCTATCACTGCGAGCACGCCGACGAGGAGGCGCTCGACATGATGGAGGCGGCGAAGGACAGAATCTTCGTCGGGCCTGCCGTGGGCCTGCTCCACAACACGGTTTACGAGGCCGGACCGTGGGGGATCACGCCCGAGGTGGTCGAGCAGCTCAACATGCGGCGCAACCTCGAGATCACCTGCGAGGTCTACAAGAAGGTCAGGAAGCGCGGCATCCGGGCGGTGATCGGCGGCGACTACGGCTTCGCCTGGACGCCGCAGGGCACGAACGCGCGTGACCTGCATCCACTTCAACAAGCTGTTCGGCTACACGCCGATGGAGTGCATCCAGCTCGCGACCCGGAACGGCGGCGAGCTGATGCGCATGGAGGTCGGGCAGGTCAAGGAGGGTCTGCTGGCCGACCTCCTGCTGGTCGACGGCAACCCGCTGGCGGACCTCTCGATCCTGGTCGGGCCGGAGCACCTGGCGATGATCATGAAGGACGGCCAGATGCACAAGGATCCGAGGAGCCGGGCGGCCGCCAAGCGGCTCGCGGCCGAGTAGCTCCCGGCCGGGGACGGCGGGGCTCAAAAAGCGCTAGGCGCGACCGGCGGTGCGACTATAGTCCGCCGCCGGCGGTGCTTGAGCACGGGCGACCAGACCCGTGGGCGGCGCCGGATCGGGAGTTTGACGAGGGAGACCGAGAATGTTGAGACGCACGCTGCTGGCGGCGACGGCAACCCTGGCCTTGATCGGTGCGGGCGCCGGCGTGGCCACCGCCGCCGGGCCCAAGGTCGTGGCCGGGCCCGGCTACGAGCCGGAATGCTTCGCGCCCTGGGACAAGAAGACAGAGTATTTCCAGTGGCCGGCCAAGAAGGGCCCCTACCGGATCGCGCTCGTCAACGGCTATGTCGGCAACACGTGGCGGATCCAGATGATCCAGACCGCCAAGACCTACGCCGAGCAGCCGGACGTCGCGAAATCCATCAAGGAGTTCAAGGTCATCTCGACCGGGACCGATGCGGCGGCCCAGTTGGGTGCCATCGAGGACTTCATCAACCAGGGCTATGACGCGATCATCGTCAACGCGGTCAGCACCGAGGGATTCGATCGGGTGATCCGCCTCGCTGACCGCCACGGCACGGTCGTGGTGCCCTTCGACAATGTCATCGACACCAACAAGGTCATGGAGGTCAACGAGAACCAGTACGAGATGGGCGTGCTCTCGGCGAAGTGGCTGCTCAAGGAGATCGGCAAGAACGAGGGCACGATCCTCGAGGTGCGCGGCCTGCCCGGCAACTCCGTCGATCGCGACCGCCACGAGGGCTTCCAGGCGACGATGAAGGCCTCCGGCGGCAAGTGGAACATCATCGAGGTCGTCGGCAACTGGGACGACGGCACGGCCCAGAAGGCCACCGCCGACGCGCTGGCGGTGCACGGCCACTTCGACGGGCTGTTCACCCAGGGCGGCACCACCGGCTCGGTGCGGGCGCTGATGGATGCCAAGCATCCCTTCATCCCGATCGCCGGCGAGGGCGAGAACGGCTTCCGCAAGCTGGTCGCCGAGCATTCGAAGGATGGGCTGAAGGGCTTCTCCTACGGTCAGTCGCCGGCGCTCGTGGCCATCTCGATCAAGGCGGCGATCGCAGCGCTCGAGGGCAAGAAGCTGCCGCAGCTGATCTCGGTGCCGATCCCGATGGCGGACTATACCGACCTCAAGGACGGCGTGAACTACTGGTCGGACCTGACCGACAATTTCTTCGCCGACAACCAGTTCAAGCCCTGCGGCGTCGACTTCACGGCGCCTCAGATCATGGCGAAGAACGCCGAGAACGTGAAATAGCAGCGGCGGGGCCGGGCGGCGCCCGGCCCCTTCCCTGTCGGAGCAGGAACGGAGCGATGGCCGGGCGGGCCGCTACAGCGCCCTTTCTCGAGCTGCGGGGCATCAGCAAGCGCTATGGCGGCGTGCGCGCCCTCGAGGGCGTCGACTTCGCCTGCGAGGCCGGCTCCATCCACGCCGTGCTGGGCGAGAACGGTGCCGGCAAGTCGACCCTGATCAAGATCGTCTCGGGCGTGGTCCGTCCCGACGAGGGAACGATGCGACTCGAGGGGCGCGAGCTCGTCGTCGCCGATCCGCGCGCCGCCAATGCCGCCGGCATCGTCTGCATCTTCCAGGAGCTGTCGCTGATGCCGGACCTGTCGGTGGCGGACAATATCTGCATCGCCGACCCGCCGCGCCGCCTGGGGCTGATCGACCGCCGGGCCCAGAGGCGGGTCGCCGAGGCGCTGCTGGCGCGGGTCGGCTGCGAGGACGTCAATCCGCTCGAGCGGGTCAAGAACCTGCCGCTGTCGCGCCGGCAGATGGTCGAGATCGCCAAGGCGCTCGGCCAGGGCCCGCGTCTTCTGATCCTCGACGAGGCCACCTCCGCGCTGACCAGCGCCGACGTCGAGAAGGTCTATGCGATCCTGCGCCAGCTTCGCGAAGAGGGGCTGGCCATCCTCTACATCTCGCATCGCATGCACGAGATCGACGCGCTGGCGGACACCTGCTCGGTGTTCCGCAACGGGCGTCATGTCGAGACCTTCAGGAAGGGCGACCACGACGCGGACGAGATCGTCCAGCTGATGATCGGCCGCGAGTGGGCGCACGTCTATCCGCCCAAGCCCGCGCGCGAGGCGAGGCCCGAGCCGGTTCTCGAGGTCAGGGGGCTGTCCTGGGCCGGGCGGCTCAAGGACATCTCGCTTTCCGTCGGTGCCGGCGAGATCGTGGGCCTGGGCGGGCTCGACGGGCAGGGCCAGCGCGAGCTCCTGCTCGCCTTCTTCGGCGTGCTCCGCGGGCTCGAGGGCGAGATCCGCGTCGACGGCAAGGCCGTCTCGGTCGGCAGCCCGGCGGCGGCCAAGAGCCGACGCATCCGCATGGCGCTCATCCCCGAGGATCGCAAGACCGAGGGCCTGATGCTGCCGATGTCGATCGCCGACAATCTCGGCATGGCGGCCCTGAGCGGGCTGTCGAACGGAATCCTCGTCGACCGCGAGCGCGAGCGCGACGCGATCGGCCGCATGGTCGACAAGCTCAGGATCAAGATCGGCGATCTGGGCGATCCGGTCGCCACCCTCTCGGGCGGCAACCAGCAGAAAGTCGTCATCGGCAAGTGGCTGATGACCAGCCCCCGCGTCATCCTTCTCAACGACCCGACGCGCGGCATCGACGTCGGCACCAAGCAGGAGCTCTACCAGCTCCTGCGCGACCTCGCCGCCGAGGGTGCGGCCATCCTCTTCTACACGACCGACTATGACGAGCTGATCGGCTGCTGCGATCGGGTGCTGATCCTCTATGACGGCGCCGTGGTGCGCGAGCTGGAGGGCCCGGCCATCACCGAGACCAACATCGTGACGAGCGCCCTCAATCTGGGCCCGGCCCGGGCCGGCGAGGCCGCCGCATGAGCGATCTTCGTCTGAGGCTGTCCCAAGAATCTGGGCCTCATCCTCGCCGTCGTCCTCTTCCTCGTCTTCTACCTCACCTACAACGAGCTGCATCCCAAGGGCTTCAGCTCCGACGTGCTGGTGGCCAATGCCAACGAGGCCTTCGTCATCGTCATGGTGGCGATGGCCCAGACGGTGCCGGTGCTCATGGGCGGCCTCGACCTGTCGGTCGGGGCGACGATGACCATGGTCAACTGCGTCGGCAGCGTCCTGCTCTACGGCTCGCCGCTCCAGATCATCTCGGGCATGGTCCTCTGCCTGCTGGTCGGGACGCTCGCCGGCCTCATCAACGGCTGCGTCGTCGTCTACGGCCGCATCCAGCCGATCATCGCCACCCTGGCGACGGGGGCCGTCTATATCGGCATCGCCCTCTTCCTGCGGCCGACGCCCGGCGGCAAGGTCGACGAGGATCTCGCCTGGGCGATGAGCAACGACCTGCACGAGATGGCGGCGACCTTCCATTTCGCCCAGGACGGCGACGCCGACCTGGCTCCAGCCCATCGCCTGGATCCCCGTGCCGCTGCTGCTGGGCATCCTGGTCGTCCTCCTGGCCTGGCTGCCCTTCCGCGCCTCGGTCACCGGGCCGCGGCGTCTACGCCGTCGGCTCGGCCGAGGGCGCGGCCTACATGTCGGGCGTCGCCGTCAACCGCAGCAAGCTCGCGGCCTTCACCATGGCCGGCTTCTTCGCCGCGGTCGGCGGCCTCTTCCTCACCATGCAGACCTCGAGCGGCAACGCCGACATCCAGCAGGCCGGCGGCTACACCCTCAACTCGATCGCCGCGGTGGTGATCGGCGGCACCTCGCTGATGGGCGGCAGCGGCGGCGCCATCGGCTCGGCCATCGGAGCCCTGGTCATCCGCGCCATCTCCTTCAACTTCCGGATCTTCGACGTGGCACCGCTTCTTCAGCCGCTCTTCGAGGGGGTCGTGCTCCTCGGCGCGGTCAGCCTCGGCGCGGCGCGCGTCTTCCGGATCAAGAACCGTCTGGAGCTTTTCGGATGACGGTAGTGGCGCTGCGGCTCTCGCCCGAGAACCGCCCGATCGTCATCGCCAGCGGCTTCATCCTCGTCATCCTGGCGCTGGGCACGATCTACACGCTGTGGACCCAGGGCAAGGCGAGCTTCCTCTCGCCAACCTACCTCCTCCAGCAGCTCCAGGTCGGCGCCTTCCTGGGCATCGTCGCGGCCGGCATGATGCTCGTCATCCTGCTGGGCCACATCGACCTCTCCGTGCCCTGGACCCTGACCGCCGGCGCCATGCTGGCCAGCGCCGTGGGCGGGCCGCTGGCGGTCCCCGTGGGCCTCGCGGTGGGGCTCGCGGTCGGCATCGTGAACGGCCTCGGCGTCGCCTACCTGCGCGTGCCCTCGATGATCTTCACCCTGGGCGTGAACGCCGTGATGCGCGGCCTCATGGTGCTCTACACGGGCGGCTTCGCGCCGCAGACCCATTCGACGCCACTCATGGAGCTCTTGGCGGTCGGGCCACCTCTTCGGCGTGCCGATGGCCGTCGTGGTGTGGGCGGCGCTGTCGGTCGTGATCGTCGTCCTGCTGCAGCGCACACCGTTCGGCCGCTATATCTACGCCATCGGCAACCGCGAGGCCGCGACCTACCTCTCGGGCGTGAACACCCGGCTCGTCCTGGTGGGCGCGTTCGCGCTCTGCGGGCTGTGCGCCGCCTTTGCCGGCGTCCTGCTCACCGGCTACTCGACCAAAGCGTATCAGGGTATGGGCGACGCCTATCTTCTGCCGTCGATCGCCGCGGTCGTGATCGGCGGCACGCACATCCTCGGCGGCCGCGGCCGGTATGCCGGCACGGTCGTCGGCACGATCCTCATCGTGCTCCTGTCGTCCGTGCTGTCGGTCATGCAGATGCCGGAGGCAGGCCGCCAGATCATCTACGGCTTGGTCATCATCCTCATGCTGCTCGTCTACGGGCGAGGCCAGAAGATCGAGGGCTGAGGCGGGGCGCCTCGACTCCTCGAGGCCCGCTGCCGGCCATCGTCGGGGCGCTCGTCGAGGGCGATGCCGTCGGCGACGATTTCCCCGGCGGCGCTACGAGCGGTAGATACCTGAACGAGACAGTTCCCCAACTGGGCAGAGTTGTGGCAGTTTGCTGGTATACGGGGCGGCCGACAACGGGGAACGGGTCGTCGTGAAGGTCTTGCTGATCGAGGATGACACGGAACTGGCCGAGCTCGTCGCGGTCAGCCTGACCCAGCACGGCTACACGGTGGAATTGGTCACGGACGGCCAGGAGGCGCTCGCCGCGGCGATGCGCGGCCCTTACGACCTCCTGATCGTCGACCGCGTCCTGCCCACGCTCGACGGCCTCTCCATCGTCAAGATGATCCGCGCCAGCGGCGTGAACACCCCGATCCTCTTCCTCTCGCGAAAGGACACGGTCGACGACCGGGTCGAGGGGCTCCACGCCGGCGGCGACGACTATCTGGTCAAGCCGTTCGCCGTTTCCGAGCTGGTCGCCCGGGCGACCGCGCTGGTGCGCCGCGCCGCCAGCGCCGAGAACGGCTCGGTGATCCGGATCGGCGACCTCGAGATCGACTTCCTCAGGCGGCATGTGTCCCGGGCCGGCCAGCCGATCGAGCTCAGGCCGCGCGAGTTCCAGCTGCTCGAATATCTGGTGCGCCACAGCGGCCAGGTGGTGACCCGCATGCAGCTGCTCCGGGAGGTCTGGGGTGCCGAGGGCGACGGCGACCCCGATACGGGCATCGTCGAGACCTATATCTGCTATCTCCGGCGCAAGATCGACAAGGGCTTCGAGACCGGCCTGATCCAGACGATCCGGGGTTCCGGCTATCGGCTGCGTCCACCCGCGATGGCGGCCTGAGGGCAGGTCCGGCCGCGGCGGATCAGTCGATCCAGAGCCCGCGGCGGCGATGCCAGTCCTCGATCGACAGCTCCGGATACTCGTCGAACAGGGCATCGTGCGGCCCGACCCTGGGCTCGACCCAGGCCGGCTTGTAGCGCAGCATCAGATGGACGCGCGCCGGCGGCACGGGCAGCCCGCTGTCGATCGCCGAGGCGAAGGGGTGGATCAGCTCGGGCCACCGCGGGTCGTAGAGCCAGAGCGCGCTGGCGCAGCGCCCGCAGAAGTGGCGCTCGGCCGGGCTCTCCTGCAGCTTGCAGACACCGCCCTCGCCCGGCTCCTCCAGCATCGCATGGTAGATCCGCCGGGCGCGCCGGCCCCGCACCTCGAGCGTCTCGGCCACCCCCATCAGGTTGATGGCGTAACCGCCGCCCCCCGCGGTCTTGCGGCAGATCGAGCAGTAGCAGAGCTGATAGGGATGCGGGGTGTGCGACGCCATCTCGAACCGCACGGCGCCACAACGACAGGAGCCCTCGAGACGGATCGGCATGGTGCTGTCCTCGACGGGGACGACGGGGCGGCAGCCGGCGGGCCCGCGCGGGCGCTCCCGCGCCGGGCCCCGGCTACCCGCCCGCCGGAGCGGGGTCGCCGACAGCTGCCGACGACCCGGGCGTTCGCCCGACCCGCCGGCTCATCCTGCTTCCGACGGGCCACTGGGCCTCCGCTGTGACTCCGCGATGCTGCCCGGGCGTCTCGCCATGGGCGCAGGGTCGGCCAATCTCATCGCTCGGGGAGCGCTGCCCCCCTCGGCGTCGGGCGATCCCTCGGGCGGCACGGCCGGGATACGGCTCGAAAGGCCGAGCCCGCGGTTGCTGTAGAGGACGATCGCCAGCGCGGCGAGAACCAGAATGCTCAGCCACCAATAGGACTCGAATGCGCCCAAGCGCCTCTCCCAACGTGGATTCCCCTGGTGAGGGAAAATGTCCTCCTTAGATTTGTCCAAGAATAGAGCAAGCGGAATGGTTTGACACGCCCTAACATCGACGGCCGCGAGCCACCGGCTCGCGGGCTCAGGCCGGCCAGCCGTAGGCGACCTCGCGGAGTCGCGCGCCGCCGATGACGCAGCTGGCCTCGCCGGCCGGCTCGCCGCCGAGGCGCTCGTAGAAGCCGCGCGCCGGATTGTCGGCCAGCACCCACACCAGGATGTCGCCGTGGCCGCGGCGGGCCAGCTCGTGATGCACGGCGTCGAACAGGGCCCGCCCGATGCCCCGGCCCTGGTAGGCCCGCAGGAGATAGAGAACGTAGAGCTCGCCGGAGAAGCCCTTGACCGACCGGCAGCGCCCGCCGCTCGCGAGGCCGACGATCTGGCCCTGCCAGATCGCGAGGAAGCCCCAGCCGCGGGCCCCGAGCGTGCGCCGCCATTGGCGCTCGTGGGCGTCATAGGACAGGCCGTCGAGATAGGCCTGCGGAATGATGCCCCGATAGGATTCGCGCCAGCTGTCGACCTGGACGCGGGCCAGCGCCGGAGCGTCCAGGCCGCGCGCCCGACGCACTGTCAGATCCTCGGCGGAAGCGAAGGTACGCCACCACATCGATCGATCATCCACAACTCGAGGCGGGCTCCAGCAGACCCCAGCCGTGCCGGCCGGTCAATCGGGAAACCGACCGGCCGGGCGCTCGGACGAGAGGGCGGGCCGCGCCGCCGGCCCGAGCCCTGGGCTCGGCTGCTCCCCGAGGCTCAGCTCACCTCGTCGAGCACCGCGCCCAGGGTCTCGACCATCTGGTCGATCTGCTCGCGGGTGACGATCAGCGGCGGCGACATGGCGATGGTGTCGCCCGTGATGCGCACCATCATGCCCTTCTCGTAGGCCATCAGCATCGCGTCGTAGGCGCGCTCGCCGACCTTGCCCGGCCGGGGGCTCATCTCGACGGCGCCCATCAGGCCCATGTTGCGGATGTCGATGACGTGACGGCGGCCCTTGAGGCCGTGGAGCCGCTCCTCCCAATAGGGCGCCAGCTCGGCCGACCGCTCGAAGAGGCCCAGGTCGCGGTAGGTGTCGAGCGTAGCCAGCGCCGCGGCGCAGGCCAGGGGATGCGCGGAGTAGGTGTAGCCGTGGAAAAGCTCGATGGTCCGCTCCGACGTCTCGGCCCCGCCGACCAAGGTGTCGTAGATGGGCTTGGCGATCATGACCGCACCCATCGGGACCGTGCCCGAGGTCACGCCCTTGGCGGTCGTGATCATGTCCGGAACCACGCCGAACCGCTCGGCGGCGCTGGCCTTGCCCAGCCGGCCATAGGCGGTGATGACCTCGTCGAAGATCAGCAGGATGCCGTGCTTCGTGGTGATCTCGCGCAGCCGCTCAAGATAGCCCAGGGGGGGCGGGTAGACGCCGATCGAGCCGGCCACCGGCTCGACGATGACGGCGGCGATGGTCGAGGCGTCGTGCAGCGCCACGATCCGCTCGAGCTCGTCTGCCAGATGGGCGCCCCACTCGGGCTGGCCCCTCGAGAAGGCGTTGCGCTGGATGTCCAGGGTGTGCGGCAGGTGGTCGACGCCGGTCAGCAGCGTGCCGAAGAACATCCGGTTCTTGACGATGCCGCCCACCGACATGCCGCCGAAGCCGACGCCGTGATAGCCGCGCTCGCGGCCGATCAGGCGGGTGCGCCCGCCCTGGCCGATCGCCCGCTGATAGGCGAGCGCCACCTTGAGCGCCGTATCGACCGATTCCGAGCCCGAGTTCGTGAAGAAGACATGGTCGAGGTCGCCCGGCATCAGCGCCGTCAGGCGCGAGGCCAGCTCGAAGGCCCGGGGATGGCCCCACTGGAACGACGGAGCGAAATCCAGCTCCGCCGCCTGCTTCTGGATCGCCTCGACGATGCGCGGCTGGGCGTGGCCGGCGTTGCAGCACCAGAGCCCGGCGGTGGCGTCCAGGATGCGACGCCCGTCCTGGGTGGTGTAGTGCATCCCTTCGGCCTTCACGAGCAGGCGCGGATGCGCCTTGAAGTCACGGTTGGCCGTGTAGGGCATCCAGAAGGCTTCGAGATTGTTCGGCGCCGACGCGATGTCGCGGGTGAGCATGGGTCCGTCCCCCGGGGATCGAAACCTCATTGTCGGGCGCCCGGTCCGGCGGTGTCAACCGCAGGGCCGGGCCCTGCCACCCGCGGGCGGCAACGGGCCACGGCGCATCCCGGGATCAGACGACGCCGACGACCTCGAGCTCGAAGGTCAGGTCCTGGCCGGCCAGCGGATGGTTGGCGTCGAGCTTCACGGTGTCGTCGGCCACCTCGTGCACCGTGAGGACCACGGCGCGGCCCTCCGGGTCGGTGCCCGTCAGCCGGCGACCGACCTCGAGGTCGAGCTCGCCCGGGAGCTGGCTGCGCGGCACCTCCTGGACCAGCGCGTCCTGCCAGCTGCCGTAGGCGTCGGACGCCTCGATCGTGACGGTCTTCGTCTCGCCCTCGGCCATGCCGACCAGCGCCCGCTCGAAGCCCGGGATGACTCGGCCGCCGCCGATCGTCACCTCCAGCGGCTCGCCGCTGCGCGAGCTGTCGAGCACGTCGCCACGCTCGCCGGTCAGGACGTAGTGGACCTGGACGGTGGCGCCCAAAGCTGCGGTCGTCATCGCTGGTCTCTCCTCGTTGGAGGCGCCTGGCCCGGCAGCAGGGCGCCGGAAGCACCCGGCCGGACGAGTGACGAGGTATCGCCACAAGGGCGGCGCGGTTGGCCGAATGCCCTGACACTGGGGGCCGACCCGACGGGATTCAACCGGCACCGGCCCGGAACATCCGAACAGCTTGGCCGGCCTTGGCGTGGCATCCACGAGGAGCC
Source organism: uncultured Alphaproteobacteria bacterium (assembly GCA_963828215.1). Taxonomy (GTDB): domain Bacteria; phylum Pseudomonadota; class Alphaproteobacteria; order Geminicoccales; family Geminicoccaceae; genus CAVTJL01. The sequence goes on from CAWHFO010000076.1 coordinate 96,950, forward strand.
GGCCAGCCGGTCCATCGTTCCTATATCCAGGGAGCCAAGCGGAGGACGGACCATGGCCGGCGGGACAAGGCTGGACGAGCTGCGGCGGGAGGTGCGGGGCTGCACGGCCTGCCCGCTCTACCGCGAGGCCACGCAGGCCGTCTTCGGCGAGGGACCGGCGCCCTGCCGCATGATGCTCGTGGGCGAGCAGCCCGGCGACCAGGAGGACGTCCAGGGCCGCCCGTTCGTCGGCCCGGCCGGCCAGGTCCTGGATCGGGCGCTCGCCGCCGCCGGCATCGATCGCGGCACGGCCTACGTCACGAATGCGGTCAAGCACTTCAAGTTCACGCCGCGCGGCAAGCGCCGACTGCACCAGAAGCCGGACGCCACCGAGATCGCCGCCTGCCAGCATTGGCTCCTGGCCGAGATCGAGGCCGCCCGGCCCGAGCGCATCGTCGCTCTCGGCGCCACGGCGGCGCAGGCGCTACTCGGCCGTCAGGTCACGATCGGCCGCGAGCGCGGCCGGCTGCGGCCTTTCCCGCCCGACCGCCTGCTCCTGGTGACCGTCCATCCTTCGTACATCCTCCGGATCCCCGACGAGCACGCGAAGCAGGCCGAATATTCCCGCCTGGTCGAGGACCTGCGCGTGGCGGCCACAGGCAGCGCCGGACGGCCGACATCCGAGCCGGATCGTCAGCGAAGCCTCTTTTGATGCCTCGGCGCCGGCCGGATGGTAGGGTTCGCCCCGGTCGGAGCAGGGAGGGACGTCATGGCCGAACCGCAGCAGCTCGCCGGCAAGATCGCCGTCGTCACCGGAGGCACCCAGGGCCTGGGCGAGGCGATCGCCCGGCTGTTCGCCGAGCGTGGCGCCACGGGCATCGTCATCTGCGGCCGGGACGAGGGGCGGGGCGGCAAGGTCAGGGCGGCTCTCGAGGGACTGGGGGCCAAGGCCGTCTTCGTCCGCGCGGATCTCGCCGACACCGCTCAGGCGCGGAGCGTCGTCCGGGCGTGCGACGAGGCGTTCGGCCGGGTCGACTGCCTGGTCAACGCGGCGGCCCTCACCGATCGCGGCACGATCCTCGACACGACCCCCGAGCTCTTCGAGAGGATGTTCAAGATCAATACCGAAGCGCCCTTTTTTCTCATGCAGGACGCCGTCCGCCTCATGAAGCGCGAGCGGACCGAGGGGGCGATCGTCAACATCCTGTCGATCTCGGCGCATGGCGGCCAGTCGTTCCTCGCCGCCTATGCCGCCTCGAAGATGGCGCTCGGCACGCTCACCAAGAACACCGCCTTCGCGGTCCTCCCCGACCGCATCCGGGTCAACGGGCTCAACATCGGCTGGATGGACACGCCGGGCGAGCACGCGATCCAGAAGCGCGCCCACGACGCGCCTCCCGGGTGGCTCGAGACGGTCGAGGCCGCCCGGCCGTTCGGCCGCCTCCTGAAGCCCGTCGAGGTGGCCCGGGCCGTGGCATTCCTCTGCTCGGCCGAGAGCGGCATGATGACCGGCTCGCTGGTCGACTTCGACCAGACGGTTCTCGGCTGCTGGGAGGACGCCCCCTTCCCGCAGCGGCGTCTCTGAGCGACCGACCCGACCGGCCCTCGCGCTCGCTGCCGGGCGAGTGTGACGGATGTCATATTTTTCCCCTGGGCACCTGGTGCATCCCTCGACGGTGGCCGGAGCGGCCGGTGGCGCTCGGGGTCCGCGTCGGGGCGCGGGACGCCCTGTCCGCGAATTCATGGTGCAGCTCATGATGATGTTGCTAGGTGGGACGATGGGTGACGCTGGCGGGCCGGCCATGACTGGGAAGGTTCATCTCGGCGAGTTTGTCCTGTCCCCGGAGGCGGCGGCAGGCGAGGTCGGCCGCGCCTACGGGTTCGTGCTCGAGCCGGCGCAGGCCGGGCTGTCCCTGGCGGCGCTCCTCGGCCGCGAGCTGGGCGCCAGGGTCGCGGTCGGCGAGCGGCTGGCCCTGGGGCCGATCGAGCTGGTCGTCCGGTCGCTCGACGACCGGGGCGTGGTGCAGGCGGTCGGTCTGGCCCTCGAGCCGGACGTCGCCTGACTGCCAAGACGTCCGATCGGGCCCGATCGGGGACGGTGGTGGATCGGAGCGGCGGTACGCCCTATTCTCAGAGCTTGCGGTGCGTCGTTGCATCGACGCCGCCCGGGGAATCACCGGGTGCCGGCAAGCCGGGAGAGGCAGCGCAGAGGAGGTCGGGTCATGCGAGCTCGCGAGATTCTCGAGGCCAAGGGGGCATCTGTCGTCACCGTCCGTCAGGATGCCACGATCACGGCCGCCATCCACCGGATGGCGCTCGAGCGGATCGGCGCCCTCGTGGTCAGCAATGACGGGCAGCACATCGACGGTATCCTCTCCGAGCGCGACATCGTCCGGGCGTTGAGCCACGAGGGTGCGTCGCTGCTGGAGCCCGAGCGCAAGGTGGCCGAGATCATGACCCGCGACGTCGAGGTCTGCGCGGCCGAGGACTCGATCAAGGACGTGATGCGCCGCATGACCGCCCATCGCATCCGCCATCTGCCGGTCGTCGAGGGGGGGCGGCTCGCGGGCATGGTCAGCATCGGCGATGTCGTCAAGAACCGGCTCGAGGAGCTGCAGCTCGAGACGGGCGTGCTGCGGGACGCCTGGATCGCCGCGCGCTGACGAGGCGCGCGGCGCCGCCGCGGGTCAGCGCGGGGTGGTTGGCAGCTCCGCCGGGCCTGCTCCTGTTGCCGCGCGCGACCATCCCAGCCAATGAATTGCCGTTCGCAGCGCCGGCTTCGTCACTTCGTCGGCGAACACGGTGCAGACGAGGGCGAAGCCGGATAACACGGCGGCGAGGGCCAGCTGCCGTACCCTGGTCGCCAGCATCGCATAAAGGCCGGCGAGAGTGCGGCCTGTCATTCGCAGATCGAGCGGCAAGACGAGGGCATCGCGCCGGACCGGCGTCACCATGCTGACGACGAGGTCCAGCCGGCACCAGCCGGCCGTCTCCTCGGCCTTCAGCCGGAAGAGCCAGCTCGCGAACCCTCGAGGGGGCAGGTCCTGCTCTTCTGTGCTCACCCGGAGGACGGTGACCGTGTCGCCGGCGCTGAGGAGCCGTACGGCCATGCGCCCTGTCACGTGGATCTCGCGGCTGTAGGTCGGCCCGCCGCCATGCATGTTCTCGCGTTGCGAAGCGAGAGGGAGTGGCGCCGCGTTTGCGATGCGCACCTCGACATCCCGCGTATCGCCTCCTGACAATGCCACCGGCACGTTCCAGCTGACGAGTCCCCGTCCCGGCGGTGGTGGCGGCATGACGATCGCCGCGGCGATGCGCTCGACGAGCGTGGCAAGATCCTCGATGTCGCCTGTTGAGCGGTCGTGACGGGCCAAGCGGCGGGCACGTCGGAGCGCGCCCGCCACACCGTAAAGAGCCCGCGTCAAGCCGTCGAGAAACTGGCTCCGCACCTGCCGCATGACGTCAAGGCCGACGGTCTCGTAGATCAGCCAAAGGATGGAGCCGAGAAAGAGCACCCAGAGGATGATCTCGAGCAGCAGGGCCATGGTCGCCGCTCGCCTCGCAGTTCAGATGATATTTCGCTCGACCAGCGGCTTGCCCTCGAGCAGGCGCTCGGGTCCGAGAGGAGAAAGGTCGAGCGTCCTGAAGGCGCCGTGGACGATCAGCTCGGCGATGCCGCGGCCGACCGCCGGGGCCTGCTGGATGCCGTGCCCGGAGAAGCCGTTGGCGAGGTAGAGATTGTCCAGGGCCGGATGCCGACCGACGATCCCGTTCTGGTCGACGATGTTCATCTCGTAGTAGCCCGCCCAGGCACCGACGACCTTGAGGCGCTCGAAAGCCGGCACCCGGTGGGCCAGGGCCGGCCAGATCGTCTCCTCGAAGAGCGCGTGCTCGGGCTCGAGCGGCAGGTCGTCCCGATCGTCGCCCGGCGCCGGCGGTGCCCCGCAGATGAAATGCCGTCCCTCGGGGCGGAGCCAGAAGCCCGACGGATCGATGAGCAGGGGGCATCGCTCGATCGGGTCGGGGCAATCGAGGACGAAGACCGAGCGGCGCCGGGCGCGCACGGGCAGCATCGATGCCGACCATCGCCGCCACGGAAGCGGCCCAGGGCCCCGCGGCGTTCACCAGCACGTCGCAGGCCAGCCGGCGCCCATCGCCCAGCAGCACCGTCGCGGCGCGCCCGCCACGGCGCTCGATCGCCACCGCCTCGGCGGCGACGTAGCGGGCGCCCTGGGCGATGGCCTTCCCCCGGAAGGCGCGCATCAGCCCATAGCCGTCGAACCAGCCCTCCCCGGTGAGGCCGAGCGACCCGCCGGCCAAGCCCCTCGACATTGAGCCAGGGGAACCGCCGGGCCAGATCGCCCGGCCGAACGATCAGGACGTCCGCGCCGGCAGCCCGCTGGACCTCGTGGTTGGCGAGGAGCGTCGGCATGCCGGCCGCGGTCGCGAGGAAGAGATAGCCGGGCTCGACGAGGCCGATCTCCGGCACCTCGCCGTCGACCGCGAGGTGGGTGGCGAGGCTCCGAAGGAAGCCGATGCCGAACCTGCCGATCTCGATGTTGACGCAGGTGCTGTATTGCTGGCGGATCGAGCTCGCGGACAGCGCCGAGGAGGCGTGCCTGTAGCTCGGGTCGCGCTCGACGACGCTCACGGTGCCGTCGAAGGCGGGATCGCGGGTCAGCCAGTAGGCGATGGCACTGCCGATCGCCCCACCGCCCACGACGACGACGCGCTGACCCATGTCAATGACCTCCGCGGTCAGTGATGCCCGTCTCCCACGCGTCGACCGGGGGCGCAAGCGAGGGACGGGTCAGTGTGAGAAGCCAGATGCGACACGGCGGAGCGGCGGCGGCCAGCGGACCGGCCGGCTGGCACGCTCTGCCCGCCGAGGACGCGCTGCGTCGCCTCGGCGCTGCGCCCGATGGCCTCAGCGACGAGGAGGCGGCGACCAGGCTTCGCCGACACGGCGCCAACCGGCTGCCGGAGGGCATCCGGCTTTCCGCGCCGAGGCGGTTCCTTCGCCAGTTCCACGACGTGCTGATCTACGTCCTTCTCGTCTCCGGCACGACAACGGTGCTCCTCGGCCAGCTCGTCGACGCGAGCGTCATCTTCGGGGTCGTTCTCATCAACGCCATCGTGGGCTTCATCCAGGAGGGCCGGGCCGAGGCGGCGATGGGGGCGATCCGCCGCATGCTGGCGCCCCACGCGAGCGTGCTCCGCGACGGCCACAGGCGGTCGATCGACGCCGCGGGGCTCGTCCCCGGCGACCAGGTCCTGCTCGAGCCGGGCGATCGGGTTCCGGCCGACCTGCGCCTCACCCAGGCCCGTGGTCTGGCCGTGCAGGAGGCGGCGCTGACGGGCGAATCGGTGTCGGCCGAGAAGGGCACGGAGCCGGTGGCCGGAGACGCCTCGCTCGGCGACCGGCGCTCGATGGCCTATGCCGGCACGCTGGTGACACGCGGGTACGGCCGGGGCGTCGTCGCCGCCACGGGCCGCGCCACCGAGATCGGCCGGGTCAGCGGTCTGCTCGGCGAGGTCGAGACGCTGGAGACGCCTCTCGTTCGCCAGATGGCCGTCTTCGCGCGCCGCCTCACGGGCACCATCCTGGCCCTGGCGCTGGCGACGATCGCCTTCGGCACGCTGGTCCGGGGCCAGCCGCTGCTCGACATGCTCATGGCCGGCGTAGGCCTCGCCGTGGCCGCCATTCCCGAGGGGCTGCCCGCCGTGATGACCATAGCGCTCGCCATCGGCGTGCGCCGCATGGCAGCGCGCAACGCCATCGTCCGCCGCCTGCCGGCGGTCGAGACGCTGGGCTCGGTCAGCGTCATCTGCTCGGACAAGACGGGCACGCTGACCCGGAACGAGATGACCGTCGAGAGGGTCGCGCTGAGCGACGCGGTCCTCACCGTCACGGGTCGGGGCTACGAGCCCGTCGGGGAGATCGGGCGCGCCGGCGAGCCCCTGGACCTGCTCGCCGAGGGGGAGCTCGTGGGCCTCGCCCGCGTGGCGCTGCTCTGCAACGATGCATCCCTGCACGAGGCCTGCGGCGCATGGCAGGTCGAGGGCGACCCGATGGAGGGGGCGCTGGTGGCGCTCGCCATGAAGCTCGGCCTCGAGCCCTCGGCCGAGCGCGGCGCGGTGGCAGCGCCAGGATCTCATTCCGTTCGACGCGGCCCATCGCTTCATGGCCACCCTGAACCGGAGCGCCGATCGGTCCGGCCTGGTCTGCGTCAAGGGTGCGCCCGAGCGTCTTCTCGAGATGTGCGATCTCGAGCGCGGGCCGGGCGGCGATGCGCCGCTCGACCCGGAGCTCTGGTACGGGAGGATGGCGGCCATCGCGGGCGAAGGCCATCGACTGCTCGCCCTGGCGAGCCGCCCCGCGCGTCCGGACGAGGAGCAGCTCGATCCGGACCGGCTCGACGAGGGCCTCGTCTTCCTGGGCCTGGTCGGCCTCGTCGATCCGCCCCGCGCGGAGGCGATCGCCGCGATCGGCGCCTGTCGCGGCGCCGGCATCGACGTCAAGATGATCACAGGCGATCACGCTGCCACGGCGCTGGCCATCGCCGACCGGCTGGGCCTCGACACGGAGGCGGGGGCGCTCACCGGCGCCGACCTCGATCGCCTGGACGACGGCGAGCTCGACCGCCGCGTGGACGAGGTGAGCGTGTTCGCGCGCACCAGCCCCGTGCACAAGCTGCGGCTCGTCCGGGCGCTTCAGGCCGCCGGCCGGGTGGTCGCGATGACCGGCGACGGCGTCAACGACGCGCCCGCCCTGAAGCGCGCCGATATCGGCATCGCCATGGGTGCCGGCGGCACCGAGGCCGCCAAGGAGGCGGCCCAGATGGTGCTGGCCGACGACAATTTCGCGACCATCGCGGCCGCCGTCGAGGAAGGCCGCGGCGTCTACGACAATCTCGAGAAGGCCATCGTCTTCATCCTGCCGACCAACGGTGCCGAGGCCCTCATCCTCGTCGCCGCCATCCTGCTGGGCCTCGAGCTGCCGATCACGCCTGTGCAGATCCTCTGGGTCAACATGATCACGGCGGTGACGCTGGCCCTGGCGCTCGCCTTCGAGGCCGTCGAGCCGGGCATCATGCGCCGGCCGCCGCGCCCCGCGACGAGCCCCTGCTGTCGGGCTTCCTGATCTGGCGCGTCGCCTTCGTCTCGGCGCTCCTGCTCGTCGGGGTCTTCGGCCTCTTCGCCGTCTACCGCGCCGCCGGCGCCGACCTCGACCGTGCCCGGACGATCGCCGTCAACGCCCTCGTCGTCTCCGAGATCTTTTATCTCTTCAATTGCCGCCGCCTGCTCGAGCCGGTTCTCTCGCTCGAAGGGCTGCTGGGCAGCCGGCCGGTTCTCCTTGCCGTGGCGATCGTGCTGATCCTGCAGCTCGCCTACACCTATCTGCCGCCGCTCGATCTGCTCTTCGCCACGACCCCGCTCGGCCTCGCCGACTGGGCGGCCATTCTCCCCGTCTCTCTCCTCGTCCTCCTGCTGGTCGAGGCCGAGAAGGGACTGCTCTGCCGCTGGCGCGCCCGGCCACGGCGCCCTAGTGTCCGCCGATAGTCGGGGACGGAGAGGAGCATGGCCGGGAGCGGCGGAGCGGCGCTCGTGACGGGCGCCGCCATGCGGATCGGCCGGGCGCTCGCCCTGCGGCTCGCCGCCGAGGGCTATGACGTGGCCGTGCACTGCCGCCCGGCTCGCCGTGCCGAGGCCGAGGCCACGGCCAGGGCTGTCGCGGCGCTCGGGCCTCGGGCCGCGGTCGTCGCCGCCGATCTCGCCCTGCCCGAGGAGGTCGATCGCGTCGTGCCGGCGGCGGCCGAGGCGCTCGGCCCGCTCCGGGTGCTCGTCAACAGCGCCGCCATCTTCGAGCTCGACCGGCTCGACACGCTGTCCGCCCGCTCGTTCGAGCGGCACATCGCCGTCAACCTCAGGGCCCCGCTCTTTCTCGCCAAGGCCTTCGTGGCCCAGCTGCCCGAGCAGGCCGAGGCCGTCATCGTCAACATGCTCGACGAGCGCGTCCTCAACCTCACGCCGAACTTTCTGTCCTACAGCATCGCCAAGAGCGGGCTCTGGGCGGCGACGCAGGTCCTGGCCCGGCAGCTGGCGCCGCGCGTCCGTGTGAACGCCATCGGCCCCGGTCCGGCCGTCCCGGCCGCCGGCTGGACCGAGGCGCAGTTCCAGGCCCTCTGCCGCAAGATGCCGCTCGAGCGCGGCACCAGCCCCGACGAGCTGGCCGACGCCCTGGCCTTCATCCTGCGCACCCGCTCCATGACGGGCCAGCTCCTGACCCTCGACGGCGGCCAGCAGATGGGCTGGCTGACGCCCGGCTGGGCCGACGGCGAATGAGCAGGCCGACGGCCATTCGCGCGGCGGAGGCATCGGGATTCACCTCGGCGCTGGTCGATGTGGGCGAGGTCCGGCTCCACTGCGTGCGGCACGGGCAGGGCGCGCCGCTCCTCCTGCTGCACGGCTGGCCCGAATTCTGGCTCGTCTGGCGGAAGGTCATGAAGCTCCTGGGCCCCGACCACGCCCTCGTCGCTCCCGATCTCAGGGGCTTCGGCGCCAGCCGGCAGCCGACCGCCGGCCCCTCGGACCAGGCGGGGCCGGAGGTCCACGCCCGGGACCTCCTGGCGCTGCTCGACCGGCTCGGCATCGAGCGGGTCGGCCTCGTCGCCCACGATGTCGGCTCGTCGGTAGCCCAGGCCCTCGCGCGCCGGGCGCCGGAGCGCATCCGGGGCCTCTTCTTCTTCGACTGCTTCTACCCCGGCATCGGCCGGCGCTGGCTCGAGCCCGCCCAGATCCCGGAGATCTGGTACCAGTCCTTCCACCAGCTGCCCTGGGCCGCGGCGTCGGTCGGCAGCTCGCGCGAGGCCTGCCGCCTCCATATCGGCCATTTTCTGCGGCATTGGTCCGCCGACCCGCATGCCTTCGACGCCGACCTCGAGACCTGGATCGACAATTTCATGGAGCCCGGCAATCTGCAGGGCGGCTTCGACTGGTATCTGAGCGTCGCGGGCCTGCGGCGCCGCATGATGGACGGCACGCTGCCCAGGGTGCCGCCGATCGACGTCCCGACCCGCGTCCTCTGGGGCCAGGAGGATCCGATCCTTCGGGCCGCCTGGATGGATCGCCTGCCCGAGCTCTTCTCCCGCGTGCAGGCCTCGATCGCCGAGAATGCCGGCCACTTCGTCCACTGGGAGCGGCCCGACCTAGCCGCGGCCGAGATCCGGTCCTTCTTCGCCGGCCTCAGCTGAGATCGCCGCCGGGGCCTCCGGGCGAAGCGCCCGGCCGCCCGGCCGGGCCCTCCCCAGGCTCGTCCTCGGGCTCGACCGGCGGCTCGTAGGCGGCGATCTCGGCGAACGCGAAGAGGAGGAGAACGACGCCGAACAGGATCTCGGCCCCCACCATCAGGCGGGCGATGCCGGAGGCCGGGGTGATGTCGCCATAGCCGATGGTGCTGAGCGTCACGATCGAGAAGTAGAGCGCGTCGGCGAAGGTGAGCCGCGCCCCGGCGCTGCCCATCGAGAAGTTCGGCGTGTGCGAGAAGTTGTCGAGGATGGCGTAGAGCGTGCCGAATATAAGGACGATGAAGCCGAACACGACGAGGAAGGAGAAGACCGGCACGCTGCGGTGGGCCATCCGGGCGACGAAGGTCCGGAAGAGATGGCCGGTCTCGTCGAGCAGCAGGGCCGCGTCCACGATCATGAGCCGCGTGAGGAGGCAGATGCCGAGCATGACGGTCAGCAGCGTGACGGTGTGCAGTGGCGTGCTGCCCTGAGCCGGCAGAAAAAGGTCGGCGCCGATCCAGAGGACGCCCGAGGCGGCGAGCCAGACGAAGCCACGCCCGACCGGGGCGGGCCCGCGCCGCCCTGCCAGGCGCCGCGCGATCTCGTCGCGGCGCTGCCGGACCCCCAGGACGAAGGCGATCAGCGGCAGGAAGAAGCCGGCATAGACGGCGGTGACGTGGGCCTGGGGAAAGGCCCGCTCGATCCCGACGACATAGGCGGCCGTATAGAGCGGGATGCCGGTGGCGAGGGTCACCGCCAGCATCGGATCGTCGGGGAGGGCGCGCCAGACGAGCCACACCACGGTGCCGATGCCGACGAGGAGGAGAAGGACGAAGGCCGGACGGTGCGCGCCGACGGCGAGCGCCACGAGAAGCGTCGTGACGACGGCCACCGCCGCTCCCGTCGTCACCAGCCGGTCGTCCCGCGATCGCTCGGTCGGCCCACGTCTCATGCGGACGTCCCCTCGTCCCGTCACGCTTTTTGGCGCCTCGCCCCCGTCCTGCTATCAAAGTTCGCCTGTCCTGTCGCCCGGCCCGTCAGGCGCCAGGGCGTGGTGAATGGCGGTCCGGGGGCCGCATTCGCCCGAGCGGAAGGGAGAAACAGTCGGGATGACGGCGTCGACCGTGCAGCACGAGACCATCATCACCCTGGAATCGGCCCAGCTGCGCTACGGGCCGGGCGCCGTCGACGACGTCGCCTACGAGCTGGGCCGGCTCGGGACCAGGAGCGTCCTTCTCGTCGCCGATCCGACGCTCCGCAGCTTCGGCGTCACCGAGCGGGTGATCGGGCTCATCGAGGAAGGCGGCATCGAGGTCACGCTCTTCGAGGACATCCGCGTCGAGCCGACCACCGGGTCGCTGGCACGCGCCGCCGCTGTCGCGACCGGGGCCGATGTCGACGGCTTCGTGGCGCTCGGCGGCGGATCGACCATCGACACGGCCAAGGTCGCGAACCTCGTCAAGCGCCATGGCGGTGAGGTCATGGACTACGTCAACCCGCCGGTCGGCGGCGGCCGGAAGCCGCCCTCGCCGCTCTTCCCGCTGGTCGCCATCCCGACCACCTCGGGATCGGGCTCGGAGGCGACCACGGTCGCCGTCCTCGACATCCCGGACCAGAAGACAAAAAGCGGGATCTCGCACCGCTTCATGCGGCCGACCGTGGCGATCGTCGATCCCCTGCTGGCGCGCACGACGCCCGCCGGCGTCACCGCCTCGGCCGGGCTCGACGTCGTCTGTCACGCCGCCAAATCCTATACCAGCCGGCCCTTCGACAGCCGGCCAAAGCCGAAAAAGTCCGGACGAGCGGCCGCCCTATCAGGGCTCGAACCCGATCGCCGACATCTGGTCGATGAAGGCGCTCGAGCTCGGCGGCCGGTTCCTCCAGCGCGCGGTCCAGGACGGCGACGATGTGGAGGCGCGCGGCAGGATGATGCTGGGCGCCACCATGGCCGGCATCGGCTTCGGCACGGCGGGCGTCCACATCCCCCATGCCTGCGCCTACCCGATCGCGGGGCTGAGGCACGCCTATCACGCGCCGGGCTACAGTCGGAACCACGCCTTCGTCCCGCACGGCTTTTCCGTGATCGTCACGGCCCCGGCCGCCTTCCGCTTCACCTACGAGGCCAACCCCGAAAAACATCTCGAGGCGGCCCGCCTGCTGACCGGCGGCGAGCCCGGGCAGCCGGGGCCCGAGACCTTCCCGAACGCGCTGATCCAGCTGATGAAGGCCGTGGGGGCGCCGCGTGGCATCGCGGATCTCGGCTATGGCGAGGCCGACATTTCCGCTCTCGTCGAGGGCGCCCTGAAGCAGCAGCGCCTGCTGGCTCTCAGCCCGCGCCGACCGAGGCACGGGATCTCGAGCAGATCTTCCGCGCGTCGATGGCCAACTGGTGACCGAGACTCCGGCCGGCCCCGCGACGCCTGTCGACAGCCTGCGCTCGGCGGGTAAGGTCGTCGCCACGGTCGAGGCGGCTCACGCGCGGCCACCGCTGACGCTCTCGGTCTCGGCACGATGGGGAGGCCTCGGCCATGGTCGACTATCTGGCGCTTCAGCGGCTGGACGGGCGGGTCGCCCTGGTCACCGGTGCCGGCAACGGCATCGGGCGCGCCACCGCCCACGCGCTGGCCCAGGCCGGCGCCCACGTGGCCGTCACCGACATCGACGGCGCCGCGGCCGCCGCCGTGGCGGCGGAGATCGGGCAGCGGCGAGGCCCACCCTCTCGACGTCGCCGACGAGGCGGCGGTCGTGGCCGTGCTGGGCCTGATCGCCCAGCGCCACGGCCGCCTCGACATCCTCGTCAACAATGCGGGCATCGGCGCCCGCACGCCCACGGTCGACCTCACGACGGAGCGCTGGGACAAGGTGATGGCGACCGGCCCCTCGGCCGCCTTCTGGTGCGCCCGCGAGGCCGGCCGCCTCATGCTCGCCGCCGGCCGGGGTGCCGTCGTCAACGTCGCCTCGATCATGGGCCTCGTCGGCACCACCCGCTACCCGAACCTCGCCTACCACACGGCCAAGGGCGCCGTCGTCAACCTGACCCGGGCCCTCGCCTGCGAATGGGCCGCCTCGGGCGTCCGCGTCAACGCCGTGGCCCCCACCTTCGCCCGCACGAAGCTGACAGAGCCGCTCCTCGCCGACCCCGCCATGGCCGAGGCCCTCCTCGCCGACACCCCCATGGCCCGCTTCGCCGAGCCCGAGGAAGTCGCCGCCGCCATTCTTTTCCTCGCCTCGGATGCGGCCAGCATGATCACCGGCGCCGTCCTGCCGGTGGACGGGGGATGGCTGGCGAGGTGAGGGGAATTGGCTTCTCGATGCGGGCTCTAAAGTCGACCACGGGGCGTCCGGTTGGGAGCGACAATATGTTCCTCGGGAGGGCGTACTTGCGTTGGCTATCGCTTAAACTCCTGAAAAGTTGTACATGTCCGTTCGTGTCTCCGGGGCGTTGGCAACATTCTGTATTGGGCCCATCGCCACCTCTCCGCTGGCGATGGGCATCCGAAGGCTCGGCGAAGAGGGTCACCGAATACGATGCAGCAAACTCCCATCTTAACTGCGATAAAACTGATCGAGAATATCGGACGTTTCAGCACGGCTAAGCCTCTACCCGGCGTGCGGCTCGCCAAGTGTACTCTCGTATTCGGCGAGAATGGCTGGGGAAAATCGACGTTGGCTGACATTCTTCGCTCCCCGACTACCCGGAATCCCGACATTATCAGGGGCCGGGCAACGCTGGGCGGAGGCTCGGCCCAGAATGCCGTTTTCATGTTCGGAACGAGCGCCGCAATTTTCCAGCGCGGCGCGTGGACGGGCTATCACGCGAAAATAGCCGTCTACGACAGCACGTTCACTAACGACAATATTTTTTCCGGCGATCAAGTTTCGCCCGATCATCTGAGGAACCAGTATGGGCCTGTCGTCGGCGAAGATGGAGTAAGACGCGTCCGGCGTTTGGTCGAACTCGACGACGAGAACCGAGCGCGCAACAATGAGATGAAGGCCGTCGAGGCCGAAATCACCCGCATCATGCAGGGCGTCGCGCCGGCTGCCTTGCAGCTTCAGAGCTTTCTTCGCCTTGCCAATGACCCTGCTATTGATCATTTGATCGACGCGAAGCTTGACGAGCTCGGCAGAGCACAGAGAGCGAGAGAACTGAAGGCCGCAGGCTTACCAGAGACGCTACCCGTACCGCGCGAGCTGGATGTGTTTCGTCGCCTTTTGATGCAAGGCCTGGACGACATCGGCGACGCGGCGATAGTGGCCGTGCGCCGTCATATCGCGTTACACCATTTCAGCGGCGGGGATGGTGGATTATCGCACGAAAGCTGGCTGGAGGCGGGGATTGCATTCGCCGATGGGGCACGCTGCCCATTCTGTGGCCAGGAGCTAATCGAGCGCACGCTCGTGAGCGCCTACAAGGCCTTCTTTGGCGAGGCCTACCGTGCCCTCGCGGAAGAGACACGCAAGGCGCGGGAGACTTGCAGGCGCTATATGAATGGCGACTTTCGAGCCGCCGTTATGAAACAGGACGCCCGAAACAGGGAAATTAGCGCGTACTGGCTGGAAAGTGCCAATGTATCGGCGCATGCTTACGCCGACCTCGAGCACGTGATAGTAGCGCTTGAAGCCAATGCCTGCGCCCTGGACGTCTTAATGGCGCGTAAGCTTGAGAGTGCCGGAGTCGATGGACAATTCACAAGTCAACGCCGCCCTTGATGAGTGGAACCGTGCCCGCGAGCCTATACTGGCCTACAATGCGGCGGTTTCGTCCACGGTTGCCGAAATAGAGAGGTTGAGACGTACGCTCGACGAGAGTCAGCTGTCGTCTCTTCAAAGCGAGTTGAAGGCGCTGAAGGTTGCGAAGCGACGCCATGACGCCGATGTCGTTGCACTGGTCACCAAGCTCGAGACGGTCAGGAAACGCAAGGGAGAGATCGCCTCAGATAGGGAACGTCTCCGGACCGAACTCAACGAACACGGGCGCGCCATTGCCGAGACGCTCGGCAGATCCATCAATGGCTATCTAAGAAGGCTCAGCGCTGGCTTTCGGATCGACTACCAAGCCCCAGACTATCGCGGCAAGGAGCCCGCCGCAAGCTACCAGATTTTGATCAACGAACTGCCAGTTTCGCCTCGTTCGGGCAAGGAGCGCGATAAGCCCTCATTTCGCAATACACTAAGCGCTGGGGATAAGTCTGTGTTGGCTCTGGCATTTTTTCTAGCACGGGTCAACGCCGAGGCCGATCTCCCAAAGACCATTGTCGTCCTAGACGATCCGTTTACGAGCCTCGACCAATTCAGGAGACAGTTCACGGCCATCGAGATACGAAACTTGTCTTACAAGGCGGCCCAAACTGTCGTACTTTCTCACGATAAATGGTTCCTGAGGCTGCTTTGGGAGAAGTTGGATCATTCAATCATTTCCTCGATAGCACTTCAAACCGGCGTCCTCGGTATGTCAACCATCGCCCCTTACAACATACCCGACGCCACGCAACCGCGTCACGTGACCGAACGCATGAAAATCTCAGAGTTTGCCGACGGCGAAGACTACGATATGTCGTATATCCGTACAAGATTGCGTACCGTATGCGAGGATTTTTATCGGAGGGGCGACCCTGAACTCTCGGCCAAACGGATAGCCTTGAGGAGATTATACGGAAACTACGCGCCGCTCCCGAGGGGCATCCATATCGAGATGCCATACCTGACCTAGAGGATATCAATAGCTATTCTCGTGGGGAGAGTCACGCGGCGATTGATAGTGATGCTCACGCGGACACTTCGAAAGAGGAGCTGCTGGAGTTCAGTCGTCGAAGTCCTCGATCTGACGCGGGGGTTCTAATCGCCGAGCCACTAGGTCAGCCCAGGAGTTTCTCTCCCGCGCCAACCGCACTGTTGGAGCCCTGTGGCGAAAGATCGCTTGCCGTGCCCTTGCAGTGGGCCCCTGGCTCCAGCGCTTTGCGCTCACAGCGTCACGCTCAGCCCGCCGTCGACCACCAGCAGGTGCCCGTTGACGTAGCTCGCGGCGTCGGAGGCGAGAAAGACCGCGGCACCGCCCAGCTCGTGCGGCTGCGCCCAGCGGCCGAGCGGGGTGCGCTTCTCGACCCAGTCCGAGAAGGTCTTGTCCTCCATCAGGGCCGTGTTCATCTCGGTCGCGAAGTAGCCGGGCACGATGGCGTTGACGGTGATGCCCTTGGGGCCGAGCTCGGCCGCCATCGAGCGGGTCAGGCCATGGAGCGCCGTCTTGCCGGCGATGTAGCCGTGGATCGTCGGCCGGGCCAGGATCGCCGCGACGCTGCCGGTGCTGATGATCCGCCCCTTGCCCTGCTGCAGCATCAGCTTGGCGGCTTCGCGGGACAGACGAAAAGCCGAGACGAGGTGCGAGGCCAGGAGGCGCTCGAAGTCGGCGTCGGCCCAGTCGGTGAGCGGCACGCGGTGCTGGATGCCGGCATTGTTGATCAGGATGTCGAGCCGGCCGTGCGCCTCGTGGATGCGCTTCACCGCGTCCAGCGTCGCCGCCGCCTCGGTGACGTCGAAGGCCATCGCCTCGGCCGAATAGTCCATGCGCCCTGAGCTTCTCGGCCGCCGCCTCGAGCGGCGCCGGGCTGCGGCTGTTGAGGATCACATGGGCGCCCTGCGCCGCCAGCGCCTCGGCCATGGCGAAGCCGAGCCCGCGCGAGGCGCCCGTCACCAGCGCCACCCGGTCATCGAGCCGGAACATGCCCGTCATGCCAGAGCCTCCCCTTCTGTCGGGCCAGGGCCGGCCCCGCCCCTTCCTGGGGCACTACCTCAGCTCGTCCAAGAGAAAACGTGCGGTCTCCCGCCGATAGATGTCGCTGTGCGAGCCCCCGGCGCTGGCGGGCGGCGTGCAGTTGACGACGTGGGTCGCGTCCATGTAGCGCACGCGCTTGCCGTCCATCGGGACGGGCAGCCCGGTCCGCGGGCTGGGCGTGCAGAGGTCGAAGCCGTAGGCCGGCTCGTCCGCCCGCTTCGCCAGCCCGCAGCCGAAGGCATCGAAAGAAAAACCCCGCCAGGGCTGGCCGCTGAGCGCGTGGCCGCAGGCCTGGTCGTAGGTGCGGATGTCGCCCGCGTACCAGCCCCAGAGGGCGGCGCTGACCGCCTCGTCGAACGCGCTCGCCGTCAGGACGAGCGTGGGGTTGCCCGCGGAGAACGGCGCCTCGAGCATCCTGGGCTCGGTCGTCGTCCTCTTGTCCCAGTCGAACAGCCGGTCGATCTCGAAGGCGCCCTCGAGGAGCAGGGCCGGATCGCCGGGCTCGAGGAAGCCTTCGGGCGCCCCCGTCGGCGCCTGGAGCTGCGGCCGCTGGGTGATGGCGGCCACCAGCGCCCTGGCACCGAAGCTGTGGCCGACGAGCACGACCCGGGCACCCGGGCCGGCGGCCGCGCGCTGCTGCATGGGCCCCCGCGCGGCGTCCCGGGCCGGCAGCACCGCGTGGGCGATGACCTCGCGCAGCCAGGTGGCGCCGACCTCCTCGGCGTCGTCGGCCTTGTTGAAGAAGCTGAGGCCGCGCACCACGACCGTCGGCACCGCCGCCCAGTCGGGAAGCGCCCACAGGGAAGGCCAGGTCACGCCGACGACGAGCGGCCGGAACTCCCGGCCCTGCGCCTGCGCCTCGTCGAGGAGCTGGCCGACGATGCCGTTGAAGTCGCCGATCGCCTCCTCCTGGGCCGTGTTCCAGCCCATCACCACGACCAGGATGTCGGTATAGCCGTGCCGCGGGTCCCGCAGGTCCCGGATCAGCCGCTCGCGCAGCTCGTCGATCGCGGTCCAGCTCGCGGCGAAGGCGCCCGGCACCCGCGGGGTCGGTGCCGTATAGCCGGGCAGCGGCGGGCAGGGATTGAACAGCCGCCCGGCCGGATCGCCCTGATGCGGGCTGCTCGCCGGCCGGTCGAGCGCCGTGTAGACGACGCATTGCGTCACGCGGGCGCGCCCGCCCTCGTCGGCGCTGGCCTCGTAGCGGATCACGTGCGTCACCAGATGCGCCTTCACGTCGCCCTCGAGGCGCCCGCGGATCGCCCTGAAGCGGTCGGTGTCCGTCGCGCGCTCGGCGACCAGCAGCTCGGGATGGACCTCGGCCCCCTGGACCTGGTCCTGCTCGCCCCTTCTCCACGCCCACGACATAGCCGCTGGTCCGGAGCCCGACGGCATAGGGCCGGAGCAGGGCCGCATGGAAGAGGCGAAGATCGCTGCCGTACCAGCTCTGGCGCAGGCCGAGCTCGTCCTCCGGCTTGTCGAGATAGCTCGGGATCTCGCCGCCGCAGGCGGCGAGCGCCGCCCCGGCGCCGATCAGGGCGAGCCAGCCGAGCCGGCGGACCGTGCCCTCCGCTCCTCCCCGCGCGAGCCGCTGCTGCATGGCCCCCGTCCCTTCCGGCGATGGTCCTTCGCCTCCCGCTCGCCCGGGACTGTCCGCCGATGCCGGAACCTTGGCAAGATTCCGCTGCCGGCCGCGCCCGCCGATCCGACCGGGTTGCCCGCAGCGCCCCACCGCTACACTCTCTCCCGAGCCACCGCCCGAAGGGCGAGAGCAGGAGTGCAGCCCATCCGCCGCGAGCCTTTTTTCTTCAGGCGGCCGGCCATCGCCTCGCGGCCGAGCGCGTCCTCCCGGCGAATGCTCTCGTCGGGCCGACCCTCGTCTTCCTGCACGAGGGCCTGGGCTGCATCGCCTTCTGGAAGGACTTTCCGGACGCGCTCTGCGCCCGCCTGGGCCTTTTTGGCCTCGTCTACGACCGCTGGGGCTACGGCGCCTCCGACCCCTTCGACCGCCCCCGCACCCCCCGCTACCTCGAGGACGAGGCCATTTTCAGCTTGCCGGAGGTGCTGGCCGCCGCGGGCATCGACCGGCCGATCCTCGTCGGCCACAGCGACGGCGCCTCGATCGCTCTTCTGTTCGCCGCCGCCTTTCCCGAGAGGCCGCTCGCGGTGGTGAGCCTGGCCGCGCACGTCTTCGTCGAGGAGGAGGCGCTGGCCGGCATCCGCCTCGCCGTGCAGGCTTTTGCCAGCGGCGACCTCGAGCGCCGGCTCGAGCGCCACCACGGCGAAAAGACCAAAAAAGTGTTCGAGGCATGGGCCGATACCTGGCTGTCGCCCGCCTTCCGCGACTGGAACATCGAGGCGGCGCTGCCGCGCATCCGGGCGCCCCTGCTCCTCATCCAGGGTGCGGAGGACGAGTACGGCACGGCGGCCCAGGTCGAGGCGATCGCCAGGGCGGTGTCGGGCCCGGTCGAGAGCCATCTCCTGCCCGGCTGCGGCCACGTCCCCCACCATCAGGCGCGCGAGCGCGTGCTCGATCTCACGGCGGAGTTCATCGGCCGTCGCCTAGCGGAGGTCGCCCGGGCGGCGGGATAGGAACCGGATCGGGCCGCGGGACAACGGCCCCGCACCACGAAGGGAGGCTGTCATGTCGCTCTCGGGCAAGCGTGCCATCGTCACCGGTGCCGCCGCGGGCATCGGCCGCGCCATCGCCCAGCGCCTCGCCGGGGCGGGGGCAGCCCTGGCGCTGGCCGACCTCACGCCTCGACGCGGCCGAGGCGCTGGCGGCCGAGCTGCGCGCCGGCGGCACCGACGGCCATGGCCGTGGCGCTCGACCTCGGCGACCTCGACGCCGTCGGGCGCATCATCGACGAGACGGCAACGGCCCTGGGCGGGCTCGACATCCTCGTCAACAATGCCGGCATCGGCGTCCAGAGGCCCGATCCTCGAGCACAAGATCGCCGACTTCGAGCGCGTCTACCGGATCAACGTCTTCGGCCTCTTCGCCGCGCTCAAGGCCGGCCGCCTCGCGCATGGTGGAGCAGGGCCGGGGCGGGCGCATCGTCAACATCGCCTCGATCGCCGGCATGCGCGGCCTCGCGCACCGCGCCGCCTACGGCTCCTCCAAGGCCGCGGTCGTCAACCTCTCGCAGGTGGCGGCGGTCGAGCTGGCGCCGCACCGCATCACCGTCAACGCCATCGCCCCGGGCCCGATCGAGACCGAGATGGTCCGCCAGATGCACCCGCCCGCGCACCCGCGCCCCCTGGCTCGCCCGCATCCCGGTCGGCCACTACGGCCGAGCCCGAGGACGTGGCCGACGCCGCCCTCTATCTCGCCGGCCCGCGGCGCCGCTTTCGTCACGGCGCACGTGCTGTGCGTCGATGGCGGGTTCACCGGCACGGGGCTGATTTTGCCGGAGGAGAAGGTGGATCGATGAGCATAGGTACGGTTGAGCGAGACGAACGACTGTCTATTCTGAGGTGCGAACAAGAAGTGCGACGCTCGGGGGAACGCCCATGCTCCGACAACCGGTCATGATCGTGGCTCTGCTCGTGCTGGCGGCGGTCCTATGGTGGGTGCACCAGAGCACGCCAGCTTCCCTGGCGTGGAAGCCAAAGGACCGCAGGATTGGGTGCCCTGGGTGTCGCTGGCCGGCTCGATGGTCAGCCTTGCGACGGCCATCGTCACGCTCGGCCTGAAGCTCATCGAGATGCGCCAGAAGAAGGCCTAGTCTCACGCCCGCGCTGCGCCTCTTCCTGATCGCTTTGATCCTGCTGCTGGGGCCGGCGGCGCAGGCTGCTGGCGTTCGTGATCTCGACGAGCTGTACGAGAAGAAGCCCGCCCAGCCGTGGGGCACGATCTTCAAGCGGTTCTTCAATCACAGCGAGTTCGGCAAGAGCTACGCCCTTGTCGTCGGCATCGGCGACTACGGCGGAGAATGGCCGGGCCTGGGCGATGCCCCTCTCGACGATGCGCAGACAGGTGCGCGACTTCCTGATCAATGACGCGGGCTTCGACTATGTCGTGACACTCACCAACGGCGCGGCCACGCAGGAGCGCATCACATGGCTGATGGAGGAGACCTTCCCGACGCTCGTCGGTCCGAACGATCGATTTCTGTTCTACTTCTCAGGGCACGGCACGCAGCGCTCGGTTGGTGCGACGAAGCGCGGCTATCTCGTTCTGAAGGCCGCCACGCAAACCGACGCCTATGCCGAGATGATCGCGATGCCCGACATCCAGCGCTGGGCCGACAACCTCGACGGCTCGCGCCAGTCGCTCTTTCTTCTGGATGCCTGCTTCAGCGGCCTCGCCGGGCCGCCAGCACAAGGGCCCTCTCGACCCCAAGACGATCGAGCGACTGTCGCAGCGCGGCCATTTTCTGATCACCGCCGGCACCGAAGGCCAAAGCTCCTACGTCGTCGGCGGTCGCAGCCTCTTCACGCAGGCCTTCATCGACGGCGCCCGCGGCGCAGCCGACGTGGGCAATCCCCAATATCCGCAGGACCACATCGTCTCTCTCAAGGAGCTGACCGAATATATCCAGAGGCGGATACGGACAGAATCTCAACATGTCGCCGCAGCTTGCCGATGTCCAGTCCTCCGGCGGCGACAGCACGGGCAATTCTTCTTTCTGTCCCGTGAGTTCCTCAACGTCAGCATAGGCAATCCCGCGGACGCGCCGCTGCAGGACGGCGTGCCGGTCCAGAAGGGCGTCGCCCCGGCGGCCCCGGATCTCGAGCCGGTCGAGCGCTATCTCTTCGTCCTCGGCGACACGGCGGTCCGCGAGCAGCCCAGCGCGGAATCGAGCAGGATAGGCATGTTGACGGCGGGGGCCAGGGTCTATGTCGCCGGCAAGGTTCGCAACCAGCCGTGGTATCGGATCGACGACGACAATGGCCCGGTCGGTACGTGGCCGAAGCACGTCTCGCGGAGCAGGGTGCCCATCGGTCGTGCAGACGCCACCCGCAAAGCCCGTGACCTCTGCCGCGTCCGAGGCGGCTCCTGCCTCGGTGGCGGTGTCCGGCGCGACCCAGCTCTTGTCCGGCTCGACGAGCCTGTTGTCCGGCGCGCCGAAGCTGGCGGCCGGCCAGGAGCTCGACGACTGCGGCGGCGCCGGGTGGTGCCCGCGGATGGTGGTGGTCCCATCAGGATCGTTCATGATGGGCTCGACGCCCGACGAGCGAAGGGCGGTCTCGCAGGCGGCAAGGCGGCGGACTACACGACAGAGCCCGAGGCATTCCGTCACCATCGCGGCGCCCTTCGCGCTGTCGCGCCGGAGGTGACGCGCGATCAGTCGCCGCTTCGTCCAGGAACGAACGGGCATGTCGGGCGGCTGCTATTCCTGGAGCGGCACCGAATGGAAAAAGAACGATGCCCGGGGCTGGACCTCGCCGGGTTTCGCGCAGACGACGCATCCCGCCGTCTGCGTGGCTGAAGATGCGACGGACTATGCCGCCTGGCTCGGCGGCAAGACCGGGCAGACCTACCGCCTCGCCAGCGAGCCGAATGGGAGTATGCAGCGCGCGCGGCACGGACGGCTTTCTTACGGGCGACGACCGCGCGAACAGGAGGCGTGCCACTACGCCAACGCCGCCGACGGCGGCGAAGCGCCAGTTCAAGGACTGGAACGTCCTGACTGCGACGACGGCTCGTCTATCGGCGCCTGTCGCCTCGTTCTTGCCAACCCGTTCGGCCTCTATCACGTGCTCGGCAACGCCTGGGAGTGGGTGGAGGATTGCTATCACGACAGCTACAAGGGCGCGCCCCTGACGGCTCGGCCTGGACGACGGGCGATTGCTCGGCGCGGGTGCTCCGCGGCGGCTCGTGGAACGTCGGCCCGAGGAACCTCCGCGCGGCGTACCGCGACGGGAACGGGCCCGACTACCGGATCGACTGCGGGGTTCCGGGTCGCCAGGGCGTTTACCCCTTGATTCTTTGTAGCTTTGCCTCCTGGCCGGGGGCCAAGCGGCGCGCTGTTTGAGCTCACCCTGCGACGACCTGATCGCCGCGCTAGCCTCGCCTCAATCCCAGTGCTGACCTCCGCCCCTTTCGCCTCTAAGCTCCCCCCGCCGCAAACGGGAGGACGGGCATGACAGCGATCCAGCGCATCGAGGGCGGGAAGCGGATGAGCCAGGCGGTGGTTCATGGGGACAC
This sequence comes from uncultured Alphaproteobacteria bacterium, assembly GCA_963828215.1. GTDB lineage: Bacteria > Pseudomonadota > Alphaproteobacteria > Geminicoccales > Geminicoccaceae > CAVTJL01. The sequence continues at coordinate 119,142 of CAWHFO010000076.1, forward strand.
GGTCTATCTCGCCGGGCAGGTGGCCGCGGACAAGCCGGGGGCGTCGGTGGCCGAGCAGACAAAAAACATTCTCGCGCGCATCGACAAGCTGCTGGCCGAGGCCGGCACCGACAAGTCGAAGATCCTCTCGGCCAATATCTGGCTCACCGACATGCGCACGTTCGACGAGATGAACGGCGTGTGGGACGCGTGGCTGGCCGAGGGCTCGGCGCCGGCGCGGGCGACCGTCGAGGCGCGGCTCGCGGCCGTGCACTACAATGTCGAGATCGGCGTGATCGTGGCCAAGTGACGGTTTTCTGCTAGCGCTCGGGAGAAGGGGGCGGTGCGCGTCCTGGTGATGGGCGCCGGGGTCGTCGGCATCGCCGCCGCCTTCGAGCTTCTGCGCGACGGCCACGAGGTTCTGGTCATTGACCGGCGGGCCGAGCCGGCGTCGGAAACCTCGTTCGGCAATGCCGGCATGATCGCCCCCGGCCACGCCTTCGCCTGGTCCTCGCCCAACGCGCTGAGAACCCTCGTCAAGGCGCTGTGGCGGGACGATCTGGCGCTGCGCTTTCGTTTTCAGGCCGACCCCGCCTTCTGGCGCTGGTGCCTGAAGTTCGCGCTCCAGTGCACGAGCGCCCGCGCCGCCGCCAACACGGCGCAGAAGGTGCGGCTCTGCCTCTATGCCCAGGAGCGGCTGCACGGGGTGCTGGCCGAGACCGGCATCGCCTATGGCGGCCGCACGGGCGGTGCCCTCTATCTCCACCGCAGCGCCGAGGGGCTGAGGCAGGCCGACGCGCACGCAAAAATCCTCCGCGACAACGGGGTCGAGCTGAGGCTCGTCACGCCCGACGAGGCGGCCGCCATCGACCCGGTCTACGAGCCGGTCCGGGATCGCTTCGCCGGCGCCCTTTTTGCTCCTGGCGACGAGTCCGGCGACGCCCGCCTCTTCACCCGCAACCTGGCCGAGGTGTGCAGCACCCGCGGGGCCGAGCTGCGCATGGGCCACACCATTCTTCGCCTCGAGCCCGAGGACGGCCGGCTGCGCCGGGTGCTGACCGACCGGGGCCCGCTCGAGGCCGACGCCTATGTGCTGGCGCTCGGCTGCTACAGCGCGCCCTTGGGCCGCACCATCGGCCTCGACCTGCCGATCTACCCGATCAAGGGCTACTCCGTGACCCTGCCCATCGAGGGCCGCAACAACCCGCCCACCCTCTCGGGCGTCGACGAGGATTCTCTTTTCGCTTTTGCCAACTATGGCGACCGTGTGCGACTGACCGGCATCGCCGAGTTCGCCGGCTACGACTGGTCCTATCGTCCCGACGACTTCCGCACCATTCTCGCCGCCGCCCGGCAGCTTTTCCCCGACGCCGGCAACTATGCGCGGCCGGACTATTGGGCGGGGCTGCGGCCGATGACGCCGGACAATCTGCCTTTCCTCGGCCCGACGCGGTACAAGAACCTGTGGCTCGACAGCGGCCATGGGCACATGGGCTGGACCTGGGCCTGCGGCACCGCGCGGATCGTGGCCGACCTGATGGCCGGCAGGCGACCCGAGATCGACCCGAGCGCCATGCTCCTGCGCTGAGGAGGAAGAGAAAGAAATGGCGGCAGCATTGGAGGCGACGACGGACTATCGGGCCGGCCTCTCTTTCACGCTCGACGCCGGCATCGGCGCCCGGGCCAGGATCGGCCTTATCGTCCTCGCCACGGACAACACCATCGAGGACGAGTGGCGCCGGATGCTGGGCGGGCTCGAGGGTGTCGCGGTCTACGGCAGCCGCATCCTGAACGACGCCCGCATCACGCCCGAGACGCTGGCGGCGATGGAGGGGCGGCTCGCGGAGGCGGCCTCGCTGATCCTGCCGGGCAGCCCGCTCCCGGTGATCGCCTTCGGCTGCACCTCGGCCGCGATGGTCATCGGCGAGGAGAAGGTTGCGGAGCGCATCCGGAGCGCCCGCCCCGAGGCCCTGGTCACGACCCCGATCGGCGCCGCCTTCGCCGCCTTCCAGGCCTTCGGGGCAAGGCGCATCGCCGTCCTCACCCCCTACGGCGAGACGGTCAACCGCACGGTCCAGCGCTACATCGAGGCCCGCGGCTTCGCCGTCCCCGTCTTCGGCTCCTTCAACGAGGAGGACGACACCAGGGTCGGGCGCATCGCCCCGGAGGCGATCCGGGACGCCGCGCTGGCGCTGGGCCGCGACCCCCGTGTGGATGCCGTCTTCGTCTCCTGCACGAGCCTCCGCCTCGCCGCCATCGCCCGCTCGATCGAGGAAGAGCTCGGCAAGCCCGTCACCTCCAGCAACCACGCCATGGCCTGGCATGCGCTGCGCCTCGCCGGCGTCCCGGACAGGCTGCCCCGGTGGGGCCGCCTCTTCGAGCTCGGGCTCGGCCCAGAGCACAAGTCCGTGTAGTGCCCGGACAGCCGATTTTTCGTCGGTCGCGCGTGCTATCCTGCCGGCTGTTTCCCGCGTCGTGCGGGGCATCGACAGACATCGGGGAGAATGGCGATGCGCAAGTCGGTTCTTGCTCTTCTTGCCGCGAGCGTCGGCGCTCTGGCCATGGGCCTCGGCAGCGCCACCCTCAGAGCCGAGGACTACGGGCCCTTCAAGGCCGAGAAGACGAAAATGGGCGAGGTGCTGGTCTCGCCAAAGGGCATGACCCTCTACACCTTCGACAAGGACAAGGACGGCAAGTCGGCCTGCACGGGCAAGTGCGCGGGCTTCTGGCCGCCGGTCATGGCGACCGCGACCGACAAGCCCATGGGCGACTTCACCATCATCAAGCGCGACGACGGCTCGATGCAGTGGGCCTATGACGGCAAGCCGCTCTACCTCTTCCAGCAGGACAAGAAAGCGGGCGAGATGATGGGAGACGGCAAGAACGGCGTGTGGCACGTGGTCAAGGTGTCCGGATAGATTCGGGCAACGAGGCTCGGGCGCGCCGGGCTCAGGGCCGCCCGAGCCAGAAGACGCCCACGGCGATCGTCAGGATCGTCAGCGGCACGCCGACCTTGAGGTGCTCCCAGAAGCCGATCTCGACGTGGCGTGATCGGGCGCTCTGGACGACGATCAGGTTGGCGACCGAGCCCAGGATCGTGAGGTTGCCGGCGAGCGTCGAGGCCATGGCGACGACGAGCCAGGCGTGCTGGGGATCGGGCAGGCCCGGGATGAAGGGCCGGATCACCAGCACGGCCGGAACGTTGCTCACGAGGTTCGAGAGGGCGGCCGTGACGACGCTGAGAACGGCCACATGGTCGAGATGCAGCCGGCCCACGGCCGCCATGACCTCCGGGGTGAGCGCCACCTTGTCGAGCCCGGCCACGACGATGAAGAGGCCGGCGAACATCATGAGCAGCTCGCCGTCGATCTCGCGGTGGATCTTGATGGCCTTGACCCGGCGCGTGAGCAGCAGGAAGGCCCCGGCGACGATGGAGACCTTGGCGATCGGCTGGCCGGCGAAGAAGAGGGCCACCATGACCAGCGTGACGGCCACCGACTTCAGGACCAGCGGCAGGTTGTAGCGGACGCGCGGGACCACGGCCCGGAGCCGGTCGCGCGTCCAGAACTCCTGCCGGTAGACGAGCGCTATCAGGACGATCGTGAGGACGAGGCCCACGGCCGAGACCGGCGCCAGGGCGGCGGCGAAGCTGCCATAGGGGATGCGCGACAGGCTGCCGATCATGATGTTCTGGGGATTCCCAGTGGTCGTGGCGGCGCTGCCGACGTTCGAGGCCATCGCCACGGCCAGGAGATAGGGCACCGGATTGCGACCGAGGAGCAGCACCAGCTCGAGGACGAGCGGAGTCATCGCGAGACAGATCGTGTCGTTGACGAGGAACGCCGAGAAGAAGCCGGCGACGAGCGTGATGCCGGCCAGCAGCACGAGCGGATGGCCGGCCCGCCCCGCCACCCAGGCGCTCGCGAGCTGGAAGAAGCCGGAGAGCTTGAGGTTGGCCACGACGATCATCATGCCGAGCAGGAGCGTGATCGTGTCGAGGTCGAGGGCCGCGTAGGCCTCCTTCAGGCTCAGGGTGCCGACCGCCACCATCAGGCTGGCGCCCAGGAGCGCCGCCCCGGCCCGGTCGAGATGGTGGAACGGCAGCCGGCCGATCGCCAGGACGAGATAGGTGAGGCCGAAGATCGCGAGCGTGACGATGAGCTGCGTGTCGCCCGCCACGGGTGCGGCTCAGCCGGCGACGGCGCTGGGGGCGCCGACGGCCGCCGCAGCCTCGTCGCGGGTCTCGGGCATGAGGAGGAAGAGGGCCGCGAGCGCCACCGCCGCGAAGCCGGCGAGCGTGAGAAAGGCGCTGCCATAGCCCGCCTCGACGACGATGACGCCGGCGATGACGTTGCTCAGGGAGGCGCCGATGCCCTGGGCCGTCGCCACCGCACCCTGGCTCACATTGTAGCGCCCGGTGCCGCGCATCAGATCGGCCAGCACCAGCGGGGTCAGGGCCCCCAGGAGCCCGGCGCCGACGCCGTCCAGAAGCTGGACCCCGACCAGCCAGGGCACGGCGTCGGAGAAGGTGTAGAGCACGCCGCGGATCGGCAGGATCGCGTAGGCGGCGAGCAGGAGGGGCTTCCTGCCCCAGCGGTCGGCCGTGGCGCCGACCAGAAGCGCCATGGGCAGCATGATGAGCTGGGCCGCGATGATGCAGGCCGAGGTCAGCGCCGTCGCCGCCTGCTTGTCGGCCAGGGCCAGCTTCTGGCTGACGAGCGGCAGCATCGGCGCGTTGGCGAGATGGAAGAGGAGCACGCAGCCGGCGAAGAGCAGCAGCGGGCGGCACTCGACCAGCGTGCGCCAGCCGGAGGGCCGGGCACCGCCGTCGCCGGCCTCGCCCGGCTCGAGGCCGCGCGCCCTGTCGACGTCGATCGCCCGCGCCGGGATGGCCAGGACGCTGGCGGCAGCGAGCGCCGCGAAGATCGGCACGAGCAGGAACACGGCCCGCTGCGAGATCCACCAGCCGACCGCGCCCGCCACGAGCGCTATGAAGACGTTGCCGGCATGGTCGAAGGCGGCGTTGCGGCCGAGCCGTCGCGCCAGCGCCTCGCGCGGAACGAGGCCCAGCGTGATGGCCGCGACCGCGGGGCCGACGAGGTCGCCGGCGATGGAGAGCAGAACCATCGCCCCGAGCACGACGACGAAGACCGGGAGGAGCGCGATGCCGAGCGCTGCCGCCGCAATCCCGGCCAGCGCCACGACGACGATCGCCCGCTTGGCCCGGACGCTGTCGACGAGCGCGCCCAGCGGGGTCTGCACGGCGATGCCGGCGAGCCCGCTCGCGGTCAGCACGATGCCGATCGAGGCCTGGTCCCAGTGCTCGGTCGTCAGAAGAAAGATGGAGAGATAGGGACCGAGCGCGCCCCGGGCGTCGGCCAGCATGAAGTTCAGGCTATCGAGAGCGAGGCTCTTCAGCGGCTGCCGCCCCTAGCAATGCCGGCCCCCCCGCATCGGGCGCGCAGCGACTGGGATCTAGGCGAAGCGTCGGCCGCTGTCACCTGTGGGACATGGGCCCGTCCGGGGCCGACGGACCTCGCTGCCGATCAAGCGTCGGCGCGCCCATGGGTTCACGATGGCGGCTTCCGGCCTCAGCGCCGAGGGTCCGCTCGCCGTGGCGGGCGGTTGACGAGCCAGATGCCGGCGGCGATCAGGGCCACCGAGGCGACCAGGGTCGGCCCGACCGGCTCGCCCAGCAGCAGGCCGCCGAAGGCGACGCCGAAGATCGGGGCGGTGAAGGTGAAGGTCGAGAGCTGCGAGGCCGGGTAGCGGGTGACGAGCCAGAACCAGGCCACGTAGCTCGCGAAGGCGACCACGACGATCTGATAGCCGAGCGCCAGGAGGACGAGCGGCGTCGGCCGGAACAGGCCGGGCTCGTGAAGCAGCCAGGCGATCCCCGGCAGAAGCAGGGCCGAGACGCCCAGCTGATAGAGAAGAGTCTTCTCGGGCGGGGCGCGGAGCAGCGGCGAGCCCTTGATCATGACGGTCGTGGCACCCCAGAGGATGGCGGCGCCGAGGCACATGGCATCGCCCAGGAGAGCCTGCAGGGAAGCCAGGCGGAGGCCGTCGGCGAAGGCCGCGACGAGGCCGGCGAAGGCCGCCACGAGGCCCACGACCTTGCTCTGCGACAGGCGATCGCCGCTGAGGAAGAAATGCGCGCCCACCGCCACCACGAAGGGTGCCGTGTAGAGGAAGACGACCCCGCGCGAGGCCGTGGTCAGCGACAGGCCGCCATAGATGAGGAGGAACTCGAGGCCGAAGAGCAGGCCGACGGCGAGGCCCCAGCCGAGGGTGCCGTCCGGGCGGCCGAGGCGGACGCCGCGCCAGGCGGACCAGAGAAGCACGAGAAGGGCCGCGCCGAGCGAGCGGAGCCCCGCCTGGAAGACCGGCGAGACGCCCGCGTTGGCGACCTTGATCGCCACCTGGCTCAGCCCCCAGCTGGCGCAGAGGAGCAGGAGCAGGACGACGGCGCCCCGGTCGAGGCTCGCGCGGGCATGGCTGGAGAGCGTGGATTGACCCTGTTTCACGGCGGCCCACTATAGGACGGGGAGGCGGGCCGGTGGCAGGCCGAAGAGGGGGGAGACCGATGGCCGAGATAGCACCCTTGTCCGACGAGGCCCTCGGCTGGTGCTGCCCCGACGCCGATCTTCCCTTCGAGACGACCGCCGAGCTGCCGGACCCCGACGGAATCATCGGCCAGGAGAGGGCGCTGGGGGCGCTGCGCTACGCGCTCTCCAGCCGTCGGGCCGGCTACAATATCTACGCGCTCGGCCCCGAGGGCATCGGCAAGCACACCATCGTCCGCCAGATGCTGGAGGCCAGGGCGGCCGGCGAGCCGCGGCCCGGCGACGCCTGCTACGTGGCCGACTTCCGGGACGCGCGGGTGCCGCGCCTCCTGGACCTGCCGGCCGGGCGGGGTGCTGCCCTGCGGGGCGACATGCAGAGGCTGTTGGCCGAGCTTCTGCCGGCGCTCAGAAACGCCTTCGAGAACGAGGAATACCGGACCCGCCGTCAGGTCATCGAGGAGGAGCTGAAGGAGCATCAGGAGCAGGCCGCGAGCGAGGTCGAGGAGGCGGCGCGGGCCAAGAGCATCGCCTTGATCCGGGCGCCGATGGGCTTCGCCTTCGCGCCGATGGCCGACGGCCGGGTCCTCAATCCCGAGCAGTTCCAGCAGCTCCCCGAGCCGACCAGGAAGCAGATCGAGAGCGAGCTCGAGGGCCTCCAGAAGCAGCTCCGGGACGCGCTCGCCCACGGCCCCGCCTGGATGAAGGAGACCCGGGAAAAGCTCAAGAAGCTCAACGACGCCACGGCCTCCTTCGCGGTCGGCTATCTGTTCGACGCGCTGCGGCCCGGCCTATGCCGATCTGCCCGAGGTCCAGGCCCATCTCGACCGGGCACGGCAGGACATCGTCGACCATGTCGAGGCGTTCCTCCAGGTCCCCGAGCAGGCGGCCGGCCAGCAGCAGCCCCTGGTCGATGACGGCCATCCCCTCTTTCGCCGCTACCGGGTCAACCTCCTCGTCGACAACAGCGAGGTGCCGGCGGCGCCCGTCGTCTACGAGGACGACCCCAGCTTCGACCGGCTGATCGGCCGCATCGAGCACCGGGCGGAGATGGGCGCCCTCGTCACCGATTTCCTGATGATCCGGGCCGGCGCCCTGCACCGCGCCAATGGCGGCTATCTCGTCCTCGACGCGCAGAAGCTGCTGACCCGGCCTTTCGCCTATGACGGGCTGAAGCGCGGCCTGCTGGCCGGGCTGATCCGCATCGAGGCGCCGCTCCAGGCGGCGGGCGTGCTCACCACCGCCACCCTCGAGCCCGAGCCCGTCCGGCTCGACGTCAAGATCGTCCTCGTCGGCGATCGCATGATCTATTATCTCCTGGCGCAGGCCGATCCCGAGTTCTCCCGCCTCTTCAAGATCGCCGCCGACTTCGACGATCGGGTCGAGCGGGACGGCGCCACCATCGAACGCTATGCCCGCCTGCTGGGCCGCTTGGCGCGACAGGAAAAGCTGCGTCCGCTCGATCGGGAGGGCGTCGCCCGGATGCTGGAGCACGCGGCACGGCAGGCCGGTGATGCGGAGAGGCTGACGACCGACCTCGAGGATCTGGTCGACCTGCTGCGCGAGGCCGATTTCTGGGCGGGCGAGACGGGACGGGCCGTGGTCGGCGGCGCCGAGGTGGTCAAGGCCGTCAACTCGCGCACGCATCGGCTGGATCGGGTTCGCGAGCTCACCCAGGAGCAGATCGTCCAGGGCACGATCGCCATCGCCACCAAAGGCGAGGCCGTGGGCCAGATCAACGGCCTGTCGGTCCTCCAGATGGGCGGCTTCGCCTTTGGCCGGCCGAGCCGCATCACGGCCCGGGTCCGCATGGGCGGCGGCCAGGTGATCGACATCGAGCGCGAGGTCAAGCTGGGCGGCCCCTTGCACTCCAAGGGTGTGCTGATCCTCCAGGGCTTCCTCGCCGCGACCTTCGCCCCGGACATGCCGCTCTCGCTGTCCGCCTCTCTGGTCTTCGAGCAGTCCTATGGCGGCGTCGACGGCGACAGCGCCTCCTCGGCCGAGCTCTATTGTCTGCTGTCGGCGATCGGCGAGGTGCCGATCCGGCAAGGCTTGGCCGTCACGGGCTCGGTCAACCAGAAGGGCGAGGTCCAGGCGATCGGCGGCGTCAACGAGAAGATCGAAGGGTTTTTCGATCTCTGCCAGGCGCGGGGCCTCGAGGCCGGCAACGGCGTGCTGATCCCGGCCACCAACCGGCGCCACCTGATGCTCCACGACCGGGTGAGGCGGGCCGTCGCGGCGGAGCGGTTCAGGGTCTACGCGGTGTCGACCATCGAGGAGGGGATCGAGCTCCTGACGGGGCTCCCGGCCGGGCGGCGCGGCGCCGACGGCACCTTCCCGGAAGGCACCGTCTTCCGTAAGGTCGAGGACCGCCTGCGGGCGCTCGCCCTGGAGCGGCGGGCTTTCGTGCGGTCCGACGCGAAGGACGGCCCGGCGGAAGGCGAGGACAGAGCGTGAGCGAGGAGCGGCCGGTCGGCAGATCCCGTCTCGTCGTCACCCTGGGCGGCGACGAGGACAGCCTTCGCACGCTCGAGGCGGCCGTGCGGCTGGCGGCCCGGCTGCAGCGCGAGATGGTCGGCCTCTTCCTGGAGGATGCCGATCTCCTGGCCGCCGCCAGCCTGCCTTTCGCGCGCATCGTCTCGCGGGGCGCCGTCCAGGAAGCGTGGCTCGACCCGGCCTCGACCCGCCGCGCGATGCGCGTCATGGCCGAGCGGGCGCGCCGGGCCCTGGCCCGAAGCGCCGACGCCCAGCGGGTCCCCTGGTCCTTCCGGGTCCTCGCCGGCAGCCTTGCGGATGTTGCGCTCGAGGCCAGCGACGTGCTGGCCCTGGGCACGCGGCTGCGGCGCGCCGCCGCGGGCCAGCCCGGCACGCGGCCGCCGCCCTGCCCGGTGGTGCTGATCGGCCGGGGGTGGGGGCCCGTGCTCGTCGTCTATGACGGCGGCGGCGAGGCCCTCGAGATCGGCGCCGGGCTGGCGAGCGACGGGCGGTTGCCGCTGGTCGTGCTCTGCCTCGGCAGCGGCCTCGCCTCGGCCGGGGACCGGGTGGGCGAGGCACGCCGCCGCCTCGCCCCGGGCGGCGCGCGCGTGACGATCGAGGCGCTGGAGGACGAGCAGCCGGCTCGTCTGGAGGCCGAGATTCGCAGCCGTGGGCCGAGCCTCGTCGTCCTCGACACCTGTCGCTCGCAGGAGCGCCTCGAGGCGGCGGTCGCGGCACTGACGCGACCGCGGAGAGGTCGCCCGGGCTGATGCGCCGGGCCCGAGCGACCGAGGGCTCCACCCGGCTTGATCTGGCGCAAGGCCGGGCCATCCTTCAGGCCGTATGGGGAGCCTTGGCCCGGCAGGCCGACGCCCGCGTCGGGCCAGCGGCACGGCAACCCCAGGCAGGGAGTGCACGATGAAGAGCCCCAAGACCTTGGTGCTCGTCGCCGACGGTGCTCGAGCCCGCTTCTTTCGCGTGGATCGCGTGCGTCGCGGCCTCGACCTCGTCAGGGAGGCGACCTCGGAACGCGCCCGCGAGAAGACGTCCGAGATTGCGACCGACCGGCAGGGCCGGGCCTTCAACTCGAGCGGTCTGGGCCAGCGCAGCGCCATGGAACCTCATACCGACCCGCAGCGGCTGGAGAAGGAACGTTTTGCCCGGACGCTCGCCGAGATTCTGCAGTCGGAGGTCACCGAGGTCGGCATCGAGCGCCTGATCCTCGTGGCGGCACCGCGGACGCTTGGCGACCTCCGCGCGGTCCTGCCGGCCGTGGTCGCGGAGCGGGTGGCGGAGGAGATCGACAAGGACCTCGTCGGGCTCGACCAGCGCCGCCTCGAGGAACGATTGGCGCCGACCCTCTTCGGGCCGGCCTGAGTCGGAGGCGGCATGGGCATCGCAAGGGTAGGAATAGTCGGCGCCGGCACGATGGGCTCGGGCATCGCCATCAACCTCGTCGCGCACGGTCTGGACGTGCGGCTCGTGGACAGCAGTGCAGCACAGCTCGACAGGGCGATGACGGTGGCCCGGCAGCACTTCGCCCGGGCGGTCGAGAAGGGCCGGATCGAGGGCTATGCGGCCGACGCCGCGCTGGCCCGGCTCACGGTGGAGGATGGGATCGGCGCGCTCCGCTACTGCCATCTCGTCATCGAGGCGGTATTCGAGGATTTCGAGCTCAAGGCGGAGGTCCTGCGGCGCCTGACGGAAACGCTCGAGCCGGACACGCTGATCGCCACCAACACGAGCTGCCTGCGCGTCTCCGACCTCGCCGGACATGTCGGCCGGCCGGAGCGCTTCCTCGGCCTCCATTATTTCAGCCCGGCCCAGGTGAGCCCGATCGTCGAGGTCGTGCAGGGGGAGTCGACGGCTCCGGCCACCATCGAGGCGGCGCTCGCCTTCTGCCGCGCGACCGGCAAGCAGCCGATACGGTGCCGGGACAGCTACGGCTTCGCCATCAACCGCTTTTTTTGTCCCTACACGAACGAGGCGGTGCGCGCGCTCGACGACGGGCTGGGCACCCCGGCCGAGATCGACGCGGTCGCCAAGGAGGCGCTGGGCGCAGCCGCCGGCCCGTTCCAGGTGATGAATCTCATCAAGCCGCGGATCAACCTGCACGCCATCCGCAACCTGGCCCCGCTCGGCTCCTTCTATGCGCCCGCCCGCTCGATGGTCGAGATCGGCGAGGCCGATCGCCCGTGGGACGTCGGCGCGGCGGAGACGCTCTCCGACCAGCGGCGGCGCCTGCTGGCCGATCGACTGATGCTGGGCTGCTTTCTGCCTATTCTCCAGGAGCTCGACGAAGGCGTGGCGAGCGCCCGCGACATCGATCTCGGCGCCAGGCTGGCGCTCAGGCTCGGCAAGCCGCCCTGCGGCCTGATGGACAGCCTGGGTGCGGCGGAGGTCGAGCGCATCGTGGCGCCGGCGCTCGATCGCCATGGTTTGGAGCGGCCGGGGGCCCTCCAGAGGGTGGGACAACTCGTCGCATGATCCAAACCGCCATTCCTTGTGCATCGCAGCATGAGGGTGGTTGTTTCGGCGCCGCCGGATGCGATATGAATGCTGCACCGCAATATTTCACGGTAAACCCCTCCAAGGAGCTTTCGATGACCACGAAGTCCACCACCGCCCTGCCCCCCATGCCGAAGTTCGACGTCGACGGCCTCGTCGCCATGCAGAAGGCCAACATCGAGACCTTCGTCGCCGCCCAGCGCATCATGTTCGACCTGGCCCAGACCGTCGCCAAGCGCCAGACCGAGATGCTCAAGGAGTACTTCGCGAAGAGCGAGGGCTTCATGAAGGGCTGGGACGCGAAGAAGCAGCCCCAGGCCTATGTCGAGGAGGCCAAGGCCGTCCTCGAGAAGGCGATGTCCGACGTCAAGGAGACGATGGATCTCGGCATGAAGGCGCAGAACGAGGTGGTCGACCTCTTCGTGAAGCGTGCCTCCGCGAGCTTCGAGGACGCGAAGTCGCTGGCCGCCTGATCGACCCGGCTTCTCCAAGACCGCTCGTTGAGCCGGCCTCGCGACCCTGTCGCGGGGCCGGTTCCGTCTCGGGTCCCCTGTGGGGCCCGGGCAAGGCGCCCGACATTGCATCCGCGCCGGCAGCGCGCCACAAGGGCGGTCCCGCCACCGGCGGCCGCTGGAGAGAGCAATGGGCGAGGGCGACCCGAGGCACGTCAACCTGCCGAGCGCACGCGAGGATGCGGGCCTCGCCCGGCGCACGCCCGACACGCCGCAGACACGCTCGCGCAGCTACCGCCTGGCGTTCAGCGACACGGATTTCCTGCTTCGTGACGAGCTCCGGCCGGTACGCCTTCAGCTCGAGCTCCTGAAGCCCGAGCTCGAGCTCCAGGCCCAGGGCATCGAGCAGACCATCGTCGTCTTCGGCAGCGCCCGCATCGTCGAGCGCGCCCAGGCCGAGGCCCGCGTCCGCGAGGCCGACGCCGGACTCGGCGGCCCGCCCGGACGATCTCGCCCTGGCCCGCGCCGCGGCGGCGGCGCGCCGGCTCCTCGACCTGTCCAGGCACTATGACGAGAGCCGGCGGCTGGCCGCCCTGGTCTCGGCGGACCAGGACGAGTCGGGCCGCCGACGCTACACCATCGTCACGGGCGGCGGGCCCGGCATCATGGAGGCCGCCAACCGCGGCGCCGCCGACACGGAGGCCGCGAGCATCGGCCACAACATCGTCCTGCCGCACGAGCAGGCCCCGAACCCCTACGTGACGCCCGAGCTCTGCTTCCAGTTCCACTATTTCGCGCTCAGGAAGATGCACCTCCTGACGCGGGCGCGAGCGCTCGTGGTCTTCCCCGGCGGCTTCGGCACCATGGACGAGCTGTTCGAGACCCTCTGCCTCATCCAGACCGGCAAGGCGCGGCGCATGCCGGTCCTGCTGTTCGACGCGGGCTACTGGCGGCGCATCGTCGACTTCGAGGCCCTGGTCGAGGCCGGGGTGGTGGACGAGCGGGACCTCGACATCTTCCGCTATGTCGAGACGGCCGACGAGGCCTGGCAGGCCATCCAGGATCACTATCGGCCCGTCGCCCGATCCCGCGGCCCGGCCGCCACGCCGCCCTGACGTGCTTCCCTCGGGGGCGGCGCCCCAGGGAGAACGCGCACCCCGAGGCGCTCGGCTGCCTTCGGTTGACCGGAATCAACAGTCATAGCGTAAACCTCATCAGGCTGGCCACGCCGGCTTGTGAGATGGCAGTCGGCGGGCTAGACCGCTGAGCCGCCTTCAGCGGCGGACGAGGCTAGACCACGAATCCAGAGCACAAGAAATGTCGCCAGTTCCGAGCCCCCTAGACCAAAAGTCGGTCGCCGTTCCGCAGAGCCTGACCGCCAAGGCCATGACGTTCGTCGCCGCGCCCGCGAATGACAGCGCTTTCAGCCGCCGCCGCTACGGGCTCTCCGCGCTCTCGGTGCCCCCGATGGCCATCCGCGGCGAGCCCGCGGCGGGCATGCCCGGATCCGCCGCATCGCTGGCGACCATGCCGCTGGCCCTCGCCAGCGCCTGGACCTCCGCCCAGATGGCCCTTTGGGAGCGCTACCTCACCGACAGCGTTCGCCGCCCGCTCCAGCTCGTCTCGGGCTCGAGCCTGATGCGGATGGTCGGCGACAGCGTCGCCGTCAGCGCGGCCGTGACCGCTGCCTGCCTCGAGAGCCTCGCGGACCTCGGCGGCGCCGCGCTCGACCACGGCACCGCCCCGTTCCGCCGCTGAGCTTTTCGGGCGGCGCTCAGGCCGCCTTGCGCTTGCCCTGACAGATCCGCCACACCCGCTCCGGCGTGGCCGGCATGTCGAGTTCGGTGACGCCGAGCGGGGCCAGCGCGTCGATGATCGCATTGATCACCGCCGCCGGCGAGCCCACCGAGCCGGCCTCGCCGCAGCCCTTCACCCCCATCGCGTTGTTCTTGCAGGGCACCTCGATCGTCGAGAAGTCGAACGACGGCATGTTGTCCGCGCGCGGCATCCCGTAATCCATGAACGAGCCGGTCAGCAGCTGGCCGCTGTCGTCGTAGACCGCGTTCTCGAGCAGCGCCTGGCCGATGCCCTGGACGACGCCGCCGTGGACCTGGCCCTCGACCAGCATCGGGTTCAGGATCACGCCGAAATCGTCGACGATGTTGTAGTCGACCACCGTCGTGATGCCCGTGCTCGGATCGACCTCGACCTCGGCGATGTGGCAGCCGTTCGGGAAGGTCCAGGCGTCGAGCTTGGTCGTGGCGGCGGCGTCGAGCCCGGCCTCGATCCCCGGGATGGTGATCTTCCGGGCCCGCTCGGCCAGATCCATGATGTCGATGGCGCGGTCCGTCCCGGCCACCTTGAAGGTGCCTTCGCTGAACTGGATGTCGGCCACGGCCGCCTCGAAGACCTGGGCCGCGTAGGCCTTGCCCTTCTCGATCACGAGGTCCGAGGCGTCGCGGATCGCCATGCCCTGCGCGGTCAGCGAGCGCGAGCCGCCCGTGCCCCCGCCCGACTTGATCTGCGCCGTATCGCCCTGAATGATGCGGATGCGCTCGAACGGCACGCCCAGACGGTCGGTGAGCACCTGGGCGTAGGCGGTCTCGTGGCCCTGGCCGTTCGACTGGGTCCCGACCAGCACCGAGACGTCGCCGTTGGTCTCGAAGCGGATCGTCGCGTGCTCGGTCGGATCGCCCATCGTCGATTCGATGTAATAGCACATGCCGATGCCGCGATAGGCGCCGCGCTTGGCCGCCTCGTCCCGGCGGGCGCCGAGACCACGCCAGTCGGCCTTCTGCATCGAGGCCTCCATGACCCGGGCGAACTCGCCCGAATCGTAGAGCTCGCCGGCCGAGGTCTTGTAGGGCATCTGCTCGGGCTTGACGAAGTTGATGCGCCGCAGCTCGGCCCGCTCGACACCGAGGTCGCGCGCCGCCTTCTCGATGATGCGCTCGATGCAGTAGATCGATTCCGGCCGGCCGGCGCCGCGATAGGCGTCCACGGGCACGGTGTTGTTGAACACCGCCTTGACCCCGTAGCTGAGCGCCGGGATGTCGTAGACGCCGGGCAGGACCTTGAGGGCCGCCATCGTCGGGATGAAGGGCGCGAAGAGATAGTAGTAGGCACCCATCGAGGCGATCGTATTCACGCGCATCGCCAGGATGCGCTTGTTGCCGTCGAAGGCCAGCTCGGCGGTCGTGACGTGGTCGCGACCCATGCTGTCCGAGAGGAAGGCCTCGGAGCGGTCGCTCGTCCACTTGACCGGCCGGCCCAGCTTCTGCGCGGCGAACGCCGCCATCGTGTACTCGGGATAGAACATGGCCTTCATGCCGAAGCCGCCGCCCACGTCGGGGGTGACGACCCGGACCTTGTCGGGCGCTAGGCCGAGATTGGCGGCCAGCGCGTCGCGGAAGGCCCAGGGGCCCTGGGTGCAGGTGTGGACGGTGAGCAGGCCCTCGCCCTTGTCGAACTCGGCCACCGCCGCCCGGGGCTCCATCGCGTTGGCGACCAGGCGGTTGTTGATGAGCTCGAGCCTGGTGACGTGCGCGGCCTTGGCGAAGGCCGCGTCCACCGCACCGGCGTCGCCATAGTGCCAGTCATAGGCGATGTTGTTGGGGCACTCGGCATGGACCTGCGGCTTGCCGGGCTCGAGGGCGGCCGCGGTGTCGGCGACGGCGTCCAGGGGCTCGTAGTCGACCTCGACCAGCTCGGCCGCGTCCCGGGCCTGGGCGCGGGTCTCGGCCACCACGAACGCCACATTGTCGCCCACATAGCGGGCCTTGTCGGCGACCAGGATCGGGTGCTGGGGCATCGGCGCCTTCGACCCGTCGCGGTTCTCCATCGGCACGAAGCAGGGAATGGAGTTGTTGCCGACCGCCTCGAGGTCGGCCGCGGTCGCCACGAGAAGCACGCCCGGCGCCGCCTTCGCCGCCGCCGTGTCGACGCCGTTGACCTTCGCGTGCGCATAGGGCGAGCGGACGACCACGAGGTAGGCCTGCCCCGGCAGGCTGATATCGTCGGTGTAGCGGCCGGCGCCCCGCACCAGCCGCTGGTCCTCGACCCGCCGGACGGACTGCCCAATCCCGAACTTCGCCATGCTTCCCTCCCGTCACCGCCGGACGGCGGCGCGTTTCAAAATCTGCGGCAATACTAGCCGGCGCACACGTCGGCACAACCTCGGACCGACGCAGGCCTGCCGGGCGGCGGCGACGGGCGCCGGCGATCAGAGCCACCGGCGCCGCTTGAAGAACAGATAGGGCAGGATGGCCGAGAGGACCATCAGCAGGATCGCGAAGGGATAGCCCCAGGGCTGGTGCAGCTCGGGCATCATCGCGAAGTTCATGCCGTAGACGCTGGCGATCAGGGTCGGCGGCAGGAACACGATCGCCAGCACCGAGAAGATCTTGATGATGTTGGTCTGCTCGATGTTGATCAGGCCCAGCGTGGCGTCGAGCAGGAGGTTGATCTTGTTCGAGAGGAAGCTGCAGTGGTCGATCAGCGAGCCCACGTCGCGGTTGAGCGCCCTCGCCCGCTGGCGGGCATCCTTCCGGGCCCCGGCCGGCAGCCGCTCGGTCGTGCTGACCCCGAGCAGGATGCGCTGCACCGTGAGCAGGCTGTCCCTGACCTTCGAGGCGGCATCGCCGTTGCGCCCGATCCGCGCCAGCGCCTCGACCAGGTCCGGCCGCTCGCGCCCGTCGCCGGCTCTGGCCGGCCGCCGAGGCGAAGATCTCGTGCGAGAGCTGGTCGAGGTCGGCGGTCGCCCGCTCGAGGACGTCGGCGAGCCTCGCGATGATGGCGTCGACGAGCCAGAAGAACACGGCGAGCCCGCTCGGGAGGAGCGCACCCTGCCGCTCGAGCCGGGGGTTCAGCCCGCGGAAGGGCCGCGGCTCGGCATAGCGGAGCGTCACCAGCCGGTCGCCCTTGATGATGAAGGTGATCTCGGTCGAGGTGGGGGGCGGCTCGTCCGCGTTCACCGGCACGGTCGCGGTGAGGTAGAGCGCATCGCCCTCCTCGTAGACCCGCGACGAGGCCTCGATCTCGCGCATCTCCTCGCGGGTCGGCACCTCGATGCCCAGCATCCGCTCGACGAAGCGCTTCTCCTCGGTGGTCGGGCCGAGCAGATCGACCCAGACGACCTCCTCGGAAATGGCGGGCTCCAGAGCCAGCTCGACGGTCTCGAGCGCACGGCCGTGGCGTCTGAAGGTGCCGAGCATCGCTTCCGTCCCCGCTGGCCTGCGCCGGCGCCTCCTTTAGCCCAATGGCCACCCGGCACCAAACCGTGTCGTCGGGCGACACGGCATCCGCAGCCGCCCGTCCCCGATCGGCGCCTGACCGCCGAGGCCTGCGGCATTCTTCGAGCGGCCTCGGCCCGCGCCCGATTCCCTTTCTGTGACAATATCTTCATCGAAATGGGCTTGATGCGATCGGCGCTTGTCTCCTATGCGCAGCACGCGTAACGGAAGGCTCCCGTCGAGCCCCGGCCCGCCGCGAGGCGGTCGGCCCGGCGCGGGAGCGGGGCCCCGATGGGCCTCGTCCGGGAGGGACAGCGGAGGGCGGTCGTGCAGGAGATGGTGAGGCTCGACAGGCTGGCGAAGCGCTTCGGCCCCGTGCACGCGGTCGAGGAGGTGAGCTTCGCGGTCGAGCGCGGCGAGGTCCTGGGGTTTCTGGGCCCCAACGGCGCCGGCAAGTCGACGACGATGCGGATGCTCACGGGCTTCATCGCGCCCTCCAGCGGCACCGCCAGCGTCATGGGCTTCGACGTCGTCCGCCAACCGATCGAGGTCAAGCGGCGGGTCGGCTATCTGCCGGAGGGCGCTCCCGCCTACGGCGACATGACGGTGATGGCGTTCCTCACCTTCGTGGCCGAGATGCGCGGCCTCGTCGGCGCGGATCGGCGGAAGAGGCTGGCCGAGGCGATCGAGCGCACCGCCGTGGACGAGGTCGTCCATCGGCCGGTCGAGACGCTCTCGAAGGGCTTCAAGCGCCGGGTCGGGCTCGCCCAGGCGATCCTCCACGACCCGCCGGTCATGGTCCTCGACGAGCCGACCGACGGCCTCGACCCCAACCAGAAGCACGAGGTCCGCAAGCTCATCCAGACCATGGCCGAGGACAAGGCGCTGATCCTCTCGACCCATATCCTCGAGGAGGTCGACGCGGTCTGCACCCGCGCCGTCATCATCGCCCGCGGCCGGATCGTCGCGGACGCCCGGCCGGACGAGCTCAGGCGCCGCTCGGAATGGCACAATGCCGTCCGGCTCACCGTCAACGCCAATCTCCTGCCGCGCATGGAGCAGCTCGCGAGCGAGGTTCGAGGCGTCCGTGAGGCGCGGCCGCTCGGCAAGGTCAACGGGGTCGCGAGCCTGCTCCTGATTCCGGCCGACGGAGTCGAGATCGCCGGGCCCGTGCACGAGGCGATTCGCCGGGCCGGGGTCGAGGTCGACGAGCTGGTCGTCGAGCAGGGCCGGCTGGACGACGTCTTCCGCGACCTCACCACCCGCCCCAACTGAGACCGAAGCCGATGCGTCCCGCCTGGATCATCTTCAAGCGCGAGCTCGCGGCCTATTTCACGACGCCGCTCGCCTACATCTTCATCGTCATCTTCCTGGCGCTCTCGGGTGCCTTCACCTTCTTCATGGGCAACTTCTTCGAGCGCGGCCAAGCCGACCTCCAGAGCTTTTTCGTCTTCCAGCCCTGGCTCTACCTGTTCCTCGTGCCGGCCATCGCCATGCGGCTCTGGGCCGAGGAGCGGCGCGGCGGCACCATCGAGCTGCTGATGACCCTGCCGGTCACCACCTTCCAGGCGGTGCTCGGCAAGTTCCTGGCCGCCTGGGTCTTCGCGGGCATCGCCCTCGCCCTCACCTTCCCGCTCTGGATCACCGTCAACTATCTGGGCCATCCCGACAATGGCGTGATCCTGGTGAGCTATCTGGGCTCCTGGGTGATGGCGGGTGCCTTCATCGCCATCGGCGCCTGCATGTCGGCCCTGACCAAGAACCAGGTGATCGCCTTCGTGCTGGGTGCCGCCGCCTGCTTCTTCTTCCTGATGAGCGGCCTCAACATGGTTCTCTCGGCGTTCCGCGGCTGGGCGCCGCCGGTGGTCGTCGACACGGTCGCGTCGTTCAGCTTCATCACGCACTTCTCGCAGGTCACCAAAGGTGTCGTCGACCTGCCGACGGCGGTCTTCTTCGTCTCGCTGATCGTCGTCTGCCTGATCGTCAACACGCTCGTGACCGATCTCACCAAGGCGGCGTGAGGAGGCTCCGATGGCATCCTTCGACCGAAAGAAGCTCGCGATCGGCGGCCTCGTGCTCGCCGGCCTGCTGTTCGTCTCGCTCAACACCTTCTCGGCGATGAGCCTCAGAGGCCGCCAGCTCGATCTGACGGCCAACAGGCAATACACGCTCTCCAAGGGGACGACGGAGCTCCTGGGCCAGCTGCCCGAGCCGGTGACGCTCCGCCTCTACGTCTCCAAGGCCATCAGGGACACCAATCCCTTCCTCGCCTCCTATGCCGATCGCGTCCGCGACCTGCTCCAGACCTACGCCCAGCGCAGCCAGGGCAAGCTCCAGGTCGAGACGATCGACCCCGAGCCCTTCTCCCCGGCCGAGGACCGCGCCGTCGGCTTCGGGCTGCAGCCGGTCAGCCTCGATAACGGCGGCACCACCGGCTATTTCGGCATCGCCGGAACGAACACCACCGACGATGTCGACACGATCCCGGTCCTGTCGCCGGACCGCGAGCAGTTCCTCGAATACGACGTGACCCGCCTCGTCTACGACCTGGCGCACCCCGAGAAGCCGGTCGCGGCGATGATCTCGGCCCTGCCGCTCGGCGGCGATCCGGCGAACCAGTACCAGCCCTGGCAGATCTACAAGGAGCTCGGCCAGTTCTACGACATCCGGACCATGGACGGCGACATCACGAGCTTCGATCCCGACATCAAGCTCCTGCTCCTGATCTTTCCGCAAAAGCTCTCGGACAAGACGCTCTACGCCATCGACCAGTTCGTCCTGCGCGGCGGCAAGGCCATGGTCTTCGTCGACCCGCAGTCCGAGGCGGCCGCGATGCGCCAGCAACAGCAGCAGATGCCGGGCCCCATGGCCTCGAACCTCGAGCCGCTGTTCAAGGCCTGGGGTCTCCAGATGGTCCCGGACAAGGTCGTGGGCGATCCGCAGTTCGCCCGCCAGGTCCAGTTCCCGAACGGCAACCGCCAGGAGATCGTGGACTATCTGCCGTGGCTGACCCTCGACCAGAGCGCCTTCGCCGATGATCCGACGGTGGCCCAGCTGAACCGCATCAACGTCGAGTCCGCCGGCATCCTCGAGCCTCTCGAGGGTGCGACGACGACCTTCACGCCGCTCGTCCAGTCGAGCAAGGCGGCGGAGGAGATCCCGGTCGACAAGGTTGCGATCTATCCGGACCCGCCCGCCCTCCTCCGGGACTACAAGTCCGGCGGCAAGCCGCTCGTCATGGCGGCCAGGATCACCGGGCCGGCCAAGTCGGCCTTCGCGGGCGACCTGCCCAAGGGGGTGGAGGCCGGCAAGGACCGCCTCATCCAGTCCAAGGGGCCGATCGCCGTCGAGGTCGTGGCCGACACCGACCTCCTGGACGATCGCAGCTGGCTCGCGAGCCAGGGCGGCTTCGGCCAGAACGTCCAGATCCCGGTCGCCGACAATGCGAGCTTCGTCGCCAACTCCCTCGACTATCTGAGCGGCAGCGAGGTGCTGGCCGGGCTCAGGGGCCGCCAGGTGACGGTCCGGCCCTTCACGCGGATCCTGGCGATCCGCCGCGAGGCCCAGCAGACCTATCAGGCGAAGGAGCAGGACCTGATGCAGAAGCTCTCGGACCTGCAGGACAAGCTCTCCAAGCTGCAGGTCGGCGGCCAGGCCGGGGAGGGTGCCGTCGTCACCGCCGACCAGCAGAAGGAGATCGACGGCTTCAAGAGCCAGCTCCTGGACACCCGCCAGCAGCTCCGGCAGGTCCAGCTGGCGCTCCGCCAGGACATCGAGCAACTCAGGAGCCGGATCCGCTTCGTCGACATCGCCGCCGTGCCGATCCTCGTCGCCGTCTTCGCGATCGCCCTGGCCCTGGTGCGGCGCTTCCGCTACCGCCGCCATTTCGACGCCCACGCCTGAGCCGCCGGGAGGAGCCATGTCACCCCGCTCGTTCGTCCTCCTGGGTGCCGCCACGCTGGTGTGCCTCGTGCTCGCCGGCTGGTCGGTGGCCCACCGCAGCCTGCCGGGCAACGGCGCCGAGGTCGATCGGCCCCTGGTCCCGGACCTGGCCAGCCGCATCAACGACATCGTCCTCGTCAGCGTCACGGCCGACGGCCAGACGACGACGATCCGGCGCGGCGACAAGGGCTGGACGGTCGATCAGGCCGGCGGCTATCCCGCCGACCCCGGAAAGATCCGGGATCTGGCGCTGGCGCTCGCCAACACGCGGCTGCTCGAGGCCAAGACCGCGCAGACGAAGCTCCTCCCCCGGCTCGACCTCGGCGACCCTGCCGCCAAGAAGGCGGCGTCGGTTCTCGTCAAGCTCGAGGGCAAGGACGGCAAGCCCCTGGCCGCAGTCGTCATCGGCAAGGAGAAATACGGGCTGTACGGGCCGGGCCGCGCCGGCAGCTATGTGCGCCGCGACGGCAAGGATCAGGCCTGGCTCGCGGATCGCGCGATCGAGGTGCCGAAGACGGCGCTCGACTGGGTAACGAAGCAGATTCTCGACGTCCCGCGCGACCAGATCGCCGAGGTGACGCTTCGCCCCGATGCGCCCGACGCCGTCACGCTCGCCCGGCCGGGCCCCGAGGCCACCGCCCTCGTGCTGGCCGGCGTCCCGCAGGGCCGGGCCGAGGACGCCGAGAAGGTCGACGAGCTCGCCGGCACCCTCTCGGGACTCCAGCTGGACGGCGTGAAGCCGGCCAAGGAGGTGACCTTCCCGCCCGACGCCCCGAAGGCCCGCTTCGAGACCGTCGACGGCCTCGTCGTCGAGGCGTCCCTGGTCTCCCTGGGCACGGGCGACGCCAAGGCCACCTGGGCCAGGTTCGATGTGAGCGCCGGCCCCGCGATGGCAGCGACCCCTCCGGCCGACAAGGCGGCCGCTCCGCCCGTCCCGGCAACGGCACCGGGCGGTGCCGCGACCACGCCGGCAGCTCCCGTCGCCCCCGCCGGCGCCGCATCCACGCCACCCGCCGAGGCGGCCAGGTCGGCACCGACGGCCCCGGCCGAGCCGGCCAAGGTCGCGTCCACGCCGGCGGCCGGGGCCGCCCCGTCCAAGGCCGTGGTCGAGAAGGCCAAGGCGCTGCAGGCCAGGCTCGAGGGCTGGGCGTTCGAGCTGCCGCAGTACGACGCCACCAAGCTGCAGTGGAAGCAGGACGACCTCCTGAAGAGCCAGAAGAGCACGTCCTGAGCGGCACTCGGGCGGGCCCGGCCGCACGGCGTCGGCCATAGGGTAGAAGATCGCCCGGGCTGGGTCACCTTTACCGAAGGCGCGGGCGCACCCTAAGAGTCGGGCATTCGACCACGGGCGCCGCCGACCGGCGACCCGGCCGGAGCGACCGCCTGATGGGGCCAGCGACCCCTGCTCATCCTGACCGGGCGGCCTGCGCGGAGCGCGGCGCTTCCCGCGCCCTCGCCCGCCCCGGGAGCGGCGCGTGATCGGCCGCGGCCGGCGCCGGGTCACCGCTCTTCTCGGCCGCCTGCTCGGCCGTCACGGGGTCGAGATGCTGGGCATGGGGGCGGGCGGATTCCTCGTCCGGATCGCCGGCACCGTCCTGATCCTGGCCCTCACCATCGCGATGACCCGGACCATGGGGGCGGCCGGCTACGGCGCCTACGCCTACGCCATGGCCGTCTCCTACATCTTCGTGGTGCTGGCGACCTTCGGCCTGCCGATCTCCTCGAACCGGATCCTGACACGCTACTATCACCGCGGCCGGCGCGCCGCGGCCGCGAGCTTTTCCCTCTTCTCGGTCGCGCTGATCGGTGTCGTCACGCCCATCGTCGGCGCGGTCGCGGCCTGGCCGCTCCGCCTTCTCGCCGGCGCCGCCGACGTCGCGGGCGACCCCCTGATCCTGGCGGCGCTCGTCCTGGCCGTCGGCCTGCTGCGCTACCTCTCGGAATCGACCCGGGCGCTCGACATGCCGCTGGCGGGCATGCTCTGGGAGAACATCGCCCTGCGCCTGCTGTTCGGCGCGGCCTTCTTCGGCGCCTGGGCCCTGCTCGGCGGCGAGCTCGGCGCCAGGGGGGCGATCGTCGCCTATATCCTGGCGACCCTGGTGGTCGTGATGGTTCTCGGCGCCGCCAGCGCCCGCCGCATCGGCCGGGTCCCCTGGCAGGCGCTCAGCTTCCGCCCCTGGCGGGACTGGCTCGGCATCTCGCTGCACATGGTGACGACCCCCGTCTTCTACTTCGTCGTCTCCGAGACGGACGTCCTCATCCTCGGAGCGCTCCTCGGCCCGGCCGAGGTCGGGCTCTATCAGGTGGCCCGGCGGCTGGCCGACCTCGTCTCCTTCGCGTCCGGGGCGATCAATGTCCTGGGCCTCTCGCGGATCGCCCGCTTCCGTGCCGCGGGGGACAGGCAGGCGCTCCGAGAGACGATCGGCGCCATCAACTGGGCGGCCGCCGCCCCGGCGGCCGTGGGCTGCGTCGTGCTCGCCATCGTCGGCCACTGGGTGCTCGGGCTGTTCGGCCCGGAATTCCCCCAGGTCTGGGGCGTGATGCTGGCGATCACCGTCAGCCGCCTGATCGACATCCTCTTCGGGCCGACCAGCGAGATCCTGCTGATGAGCGGCTACCACCGGGAGGCCAGCCGGCTCAACACCGTCCTGATGGTCGCCAACGTCCTGCTCAACCTGACCCTCATCCCGCTCTTGGGCCTCTGGGGCGCCGTGCTCGCGACCACCAGCGTCGTCATCGCCTGGAACGTCTACCAGTACCGGCTCGTCCGCCGCGCGCTCGGCATCGACCCGTCGCTGGTGGGTCGCCTCCTGGGCCGCCTTCTGCTCCGCCGCGCGGCGCCCGCCGGCTGACGGCCGGCAGGCGGGACCGCATCGGGGACCGCGGGGCGCCCTCTCAGCTCGCGAGAGGCATGCCGGTCCCGTCCGGGCCGGCCTGCCGCCGCAGGACCGCGACGGCCTCGCCCAGGGCGAGATCGAGCCGCCGGCCATCGCGCCAGCGCAGCGCGACGGTGCCGGCGGCCGCCTCCGCTGCCCCCACCACCGCCAGGACGGGAACGCCACGCTCGCGGGCGGCGAGGATGCGGCGCGGCAGGCGCTCGTCCGCGGCCTCGACCGATGCGCGGAGCCCCGCCCGCCCCAGCTCGTCCGCGACATGGGCGGCATAGGCCTGCTGGCCGTCGGCCACCGGAAGCACGGACACCTGCTCCGGGGCCAGCCAGAAGGGCAGCTCGAGGCCGTGGTGCTCCAGGAGCACGCCGATGAAGCGCTCCAGGCTGCCCAGCACCGCGTGGTGGATCATGACCGGCCGGACGCGGTCGTCCTCCCGGCCGACGAAGGCGAGATCGAGCCGCTCGGGCAGCACGTAGTCGAGCTGGACCGTGCCGCACTGCCAGGACCGGCCGCGCGCATCCTCGAGGATGAACTCGAGCTTGGGCCCGTAGAAGGCACCCTCGCCCGGCTGGACCGCGTGGTCGAGGCCGGCGGCGCGGGCGGCCCCGGCCAGGATGGCCTCGGCCCGGTCCCAGAGCCGGTCGTCGCCGGCCCGCCGAGGCGGCCGCGTCGACAGCGCCACCCGGAAGCGCGGGAAGCCCAGCTCGGCATAGACGCGCCGCAGCAGCCCGCAGAAGCGCAGCACCTCGCCCTCGGCCTGCCGCTCCTCGCAGAAGAGGTGAGCGTCGTCCTGGACGAAGGCGCGGGTCCGCATCAGCCCGAGCACCGCGCCCGAGGGCTCGTCGCGATGGCAGAGGCCGAGCTCGGCATAGCGCAGCGGCAGCTCGCGCCAGGACCGGCGCCGGCTCTGGAAGATGCGGGCGTGGCAGGGGCAGCTCATCGGCTTGAGCGCCATCGCGCGCTCGCCCTCGCCGACGATGAACATGCCGTCGGCGAACTTCTCGGCATGGCCGCTGCGCTCCCAGAGCCGCATCGGCTGGAGCACGGGGCTGCGCACCTCGGCGAAGCCCAGCTCCCGCATGCGGAGCCGGATATGGTCCTCGAGCACGCGCCAGAGGAGCGTGCCCTTCGGATGCCAGAACACCATCCCGGGCGAGTCGTCCTCCTGGTGGAAGAGCTCGAGGCGCCTGCCGAGCGCACGGTGATCGAGGGGGTCCATCGGCCTTCTCCTTCGCCTCGCGGCGGGGACGGGCACCCCCGAAAATGCGAAGGCCCCGTCCGTCGCCGGCGGGGCCTCTTGGGTGGGACGTCGCGCTTCGCTAGCGCACGGCACCATCCGCCGCCCCGGCGGCCCGGGTGGTGGTGGTCGTGCGCGTCTGGAGCATCGCGATCATCATGAGACCATGATGGCGGGCGGAACGTCTGCCGGTCAAGGGCCGTCGCGGACGCGACGGAGGGGATTGCCGCCCGTGCCCGTCGGACTTGGTGTCGGCCCGATGCTGAACTATCGTTCACATGCCGCCGGATCGGACGGCGGGTTCGCAGCGAGGCCGTCGCCGCGCCTTGCCCGACGGGCCGCTCGCAGGGGGGCGAAGATGAGAGAAGTCTTCTCGGGGTGCCTCGGGCGCCCGTGCGGAGCTGCCGGCCAACCGGCAGCGGCGGCGGCTCATTCGTCTGATGGGGCTCGCCGGAGGCATCGGCCTGATGGGCGGGCGCTCCCTGGGTGCCCTCGCGGCCGATGCGGTGACGCTGCCCTTCGCGAACGGGACGCGTCCGCTGGTCGCCTATCCGCAGAAGCGTGCGCTCATGCTCATGACCTCGCGGCCGGTCCAGCTCGAGACGCCCTTCGCCCTCTTCGACGAGGGCGTCGTCACCGCGAACGACGCCTTCTTCGTCCGCTGGCACCTCTCCGTGGTGCCGACCGAGATCGATCCCGCCGCCTTCCGGCTCAAGGTCAGGGGCCGCGTCAAGACCCCGCTCGAGCTCACCCTCGAGAGCCTGGAAAAAGACTTCGATGCGGTCGAGATCACCGCCGTCTGCCAGTGCTCGGGCAACAGCCGCGGCTTCTTCGATCCGCGCGTGCCGGGCGGCGAATGGGGCAACGGCGCGATGGGCAACGCCGTCTGGAAGGGGGCCCGGCTGCGCGACATCCTCGACAAGGCGGGGCTCGAGGCCGACGCCGTCCAGGTGACCTTCAACGGCCTCGACGAGGGCCCGCTGCCCGAGGTGCCGGACTTCGTCAAGGCCCTGGACCTCGACCTCGCCCGCCATCCCGACGTCCTCGTCGCCTACCGGATGAACGGCGAGGCCCTGCCGCTCCTCAACGGCTTTCCCATCCGCCTCGTCGTGCCCGGCTACTACGCGACCTACTGGGTCAAGATGCTCGACGACATCGAGGTGATCCCGAAGGTCGACGACAATTTCTGGATGAGCAAGGCCTACCGCATCCCGGCCGATCCCTGCGGCTGCATGACGCCCGGCCAGCAGGGCGTGAGGACCGTGCCGATCAACCGCATGACGGTGCGCTCCTTCGTCACCAGCCAGGCCGACGGCGCCACCGTCCCCGCCGGCCGACCGGTCACCGTGAGGGGCATCGCCTTCGACGGCGGCTCCGGCATCGGCCGGGTCCTGTTCTCGGCCGACGGCGGTGCCGGCTGGGCCGAGGCGCAGCTCGGCCCGGACCATGGCCCCTACAGCTTCCGGCAATGGCAGGCGAGCTTCACGCCCGAGGCCGGCCGCCGCTACGCGCTCCAGAGCCTGGCGGTGAGCACCAACGGCAAGTCGCAGCGGTCGACGCCGCGCTGGAATCCCGGCGGCTATCTCCGCAACGCCGTCGAGACCACCACCGTCCAGGCCAGCTGAGGGAGGCGCTCCCGTGCAGACCAACACCGTCGCCCTGGCCGCCCTGGCGGTCGCCCTGCTCGTCCTCGGCCGGCCCGCCGTCGCTGCCGGCAGCGGCACCGTCTCGATCGACCTGCCGGAGGACCATGACAACTTCCGGCCCGGCCCGGGCCTCGATCTGGCGGAGAGCTACTGCGCGGCCTGCCACGCGCCGGACTATGTCTACATGCAGCCGCCGCTCGCCAAGGCCCAGTGGCATGCCGAGGTGCTGAAGATGCAGCAGACCTTTCATTGCCCGCTCCCCGAGAGCGCGGTGGACGGGCTCGTCGACTACCTGATGAGCCAGAACGGCAAAGCCGACTGACGGGCGGCGGCCCGCCCCTTCTGGCGCCCGACGCCGAGGGGCGATAGGATCGCCGGGGCTCGGTCGTCCGGGCCACGGGCGGATCGCCGGAAGGAAAGGTCGAGGACATGTCGCAACCGCGCGTCGCGGTGGCCCGCACGGGCCATGGACACAGGGCGTCGCTCCCAGCAGGCGCGGCGTCGGCTCTCTCGCGTCGGGGCCTCCTGGCCCTGACGCCCGCTCTGGCCCTGGCGCTCGCGGGCAGCCGGGCCGCCCTGGCCGCCACGGCGGCCGAGATCGACCGCGATGCCAGGAGCGCGCTCGACCGTCTCTACGCCACGAGTCCCGCCGCCAAGGCGCTCAGCGACAAGGCCAAGGGCATTCTCGTCTTCCCCAGCATCGTCAAGGGCGGCTTCGTGGTCGGGGGGCAGTACGGCCAGGGTGCCCTGATGAAGGGCGGGACGACGGTCGCCTACTACAACATCGTCGCCGCCTCCTTCGGCTGGCAGATCGGCGCCCAGTCCTTCAGCCAGGCCTGGTTCTTCATGACCGACAAGGCTCTCCAGTACCTCGGACAAGAGCTCCGGCTTCGAGGCCGGGGTCGACGCCACCGTCGCCGTGGCCGACGTCGGCAAGGGCGGCGACCTCTCGACCACCACCCTCCAGAGCCCCATCATCGCCTTCGTCTTCGGCCAGTCCGGCCTGATGGCGGGCCTCTCGCTCCAAGGCTCGAAGGTCACGAAGATCACGCCGAGCTAACGACGCCCGCCGGCAGGCCCGCTTCAGCGAGGCGGCGTGCCGGGGATCAGGTAGATCGGCGAGCTCCAGGCCGCGTTGCCGTCCTCGAGGACCACCTTGGCCCAGAGAGCGCTGTCGCCCTCCGCACTGCGCCGGATGCGGCGGGTGATCCTCGCCTGACGACGCGGATTGGCGTCGGGCAGGCGGAACATCCGTAGCTGCCGGCCGAGCCCCCCGGCTCTGAAGACAGTGTCCTCGAGACCGAGGTCGGCGACCGCCTGCTCGCCACTGACATGGGGTGTCGTGAAGCGCAGCACGCCCGACGGACCGCTTCTCGAGCACCGCCTCGAATCCGCCGAACCCACCCGTGGTCACCGCGGTCCATTCGATGGCGGCGGGCGAGACGAGATCGCAACGCTTGTCGAGGTTCCAGCGATTGATCGGCCGCATGGCCGCGAAAGAATTGCCTTCCAGCTCCGCCTTGCCGTCCCAGCAGCACTGGCGACCGCGGCCCCGATACTCCGCGCCCTCCCAAAGAAAGCGAATGCGGCTGCCGAGATCTTTTTCGGTATAGGGCCGCCAGATCTCGAGCAGCCGAGACCCGTCGCGCAGCTCGATGCGCTCGATGGGAGCACCGGCGCTGACCTCGAGGGTAAGGTCCACCTCCTCGGGACCGCCCACGAGGATGTCGCCCATCAGGGCCTCGCGGACGGCGCCTACGGGTGCGGCACCCGCGGCGGGGTCGTCCTCGTAGAGATCGGCATCGGCCGTCAGTGCGACACGCGCGTCCATGAAGAGACGCGTTCCGGTGGTGCAGAAATGCTTGCGGCGGCGCAGGGCCTCGAAGATCGCGGGACGGGAAAGCTCCGGCGCCATGAGGCAGGTGAGCCCGCCGAAGGCGCCGAAGAGGGAGGCGCCCGGATGGCTGGCGCCGTGGCGGCCCTTGTGGCCGTCCGAGTTCGCGACGATGCCCACGCGCCAGCCCGACCGGAAGGCATCCTCGGCGAGCCACTCGAAAGTGCCCCAATCGGAATGTATTTCTATCTGTCGCTGAAGGAGGCGGTCGTGGCCACGGCCGGTGATGTCGGCATAGCGCCCGCCGACATGCGCCATGACGAGCGCCTCGCGCCCGCGCAGCTTGTCGAACAGCACGTCGACCGTGAAGGCGTCCTGCGTCCGCATCGGCGAGGTCGCCGACCAGCGCATGGCTGCTGCGGTGGATTCTTCTCCTCTCGTTCAGGAAGAGCACGTTGCGGTCGCCGCCCAGCGCGGTGTTGCCGCTCCACTCGTAGCCCGGAATGAAGACAAAGCGCCCCGGCACGTCGAGCTCCGCCGACGACCGCGTTCAGCTCCGCCCAGAATTCCTCGGTGATCTGGAAGTCGTTGCCCTGGTGGCACATCGCGTCGAGGAAGGCGCAGTCCCTGGCGAACGCGGCGAAGCTGCGCAGCGGGTTGGTCCCGATCGTCTCGCCGGACTGCCCGTGCAGATCGGCCCACCAATGGAGAAGCGGCGCCTTTTCCTCGATGCGCAGGGGGTTGGAGGCGCAGAGCAGGCGGCCATCGGCATCGCTGCACCCGCACCACGATCTCCCCGGGCGCCGTCGCGCGCAGCCCCTCGACGCGCAGGCTGCGATGGCCTGGAACAAGGGACACCTCGCGCCGGAAGGCCCTCGATCGGCCCGCTGCCCTCGAGCCTCAGGGAGCCCTCGACCCTGGCCCGTGGGATTGCCCCAGGCATCGTCGGCGCGCAGGCCCAGTGAAAAAACCTGGCCGACCGCGCGCAGGGTCGGCAGGACGGCGCGCCAGGCGGCGGGCGGGCCGGCCACGATCTCGATCGCCGGCTGCTCCGGCACCTCGCACCAGTTCAGTGTCGCGAAGGGATCGGCCAGCGTGCGGAACTGAAAGCAGTCCTCGGCGAAGGTCTGGAGGCGGATGCCGGGCGACCCGCCACTAGTGTCGCCGAAGACGACCGTGATGGTCTCGCCTTCCTTCAGGAAGCCACGGACCACCTTCACGCGCAGCGCCTTGTCCCAGGGCCGGAGATGGCCCTTCACGTCGAAGGTGAGTGCCAGCACGGCGCCGTTCGAGGCGCTGGCCGTCACATAGCTCGCTGCCTTCGGGTCGCCGAATTGCGGCAGCCCCATGTCCGAGGCGAAGCGGAAGGTCACGAGGATCCCGCCCGTGTCGTCCACGCCGAAGCGGCCGGCGGTGTAGGTCAGGCGGAACGTCTCAAAGGCGCCGGCGGTGAAGGCGCCGGTCCGGTCGAGCCGCGCGGTGCCGATGCTCTCCCGCATATAGTCGGTCGGGCCGACGCGGTGCGTCTTTCCCATGCCTCCCCCACCCGAAGCCGTCGGGGCGAGGTAGCAAGATGGCAACCCGGCTGGCCAGCACGATCTGGGACCGGCTTCGCGGCCTATGGAGCCGGCCGCCTCGGGCGCGCTGAAGCGCTGCGCTCCCCCGCCCAGCGCGCGATGCCGGGGTTTGACATGCCGAGGCCAGCGCTGGGCGAGACGGTCGAGAGCTACCGGGAGGGGCTCAGCGGCGACTTCCGGATCGCCATCTACCGTCACACCTCGCGCCTCCGGCCGCATTCGTCGGTGGTGACGCTGACGCCCGAGGAGGTCGGCCCATGGATCGACGCCACCGCGCGGGCCAAGCTGCAGGCGATCGGCGGCGCCGATCGCCTGCAGGCCTGCGCGGACTGAGAGGCGTGCTCGCGAGAGCAGATCATGATCCGGCGCTCCTGCCCGGCCAGGCGCACGCGCTCGTGAGGGGGCGTGACGGGACTTCCCTCTCGCGCCGGGCGTAAGGAGCGGGGGCGCGGCCAGCGGCTCCTGCAGACCTGCCCGCCGGCCGCGCCGCGCCTCACCTGCGGAGACCAGCGATGCCGACATCGCCTCGCCCACCGACGCCCCTGCGTCGGCTCCTGGGGACCGACAAGCCCTTCTTCGGCGGCCTCGCCGTCATCGCGCTCGTGGTCTGCGGCACGGCGGCGGCGTTCGCCTATACCGCCGGCTGGCTCAGCCCCGGCCGCCTCACGCCGGCGAGGATCGTCGACGCCCTGGGCGAGCGGGGCGGCGATCCGCTGGGCCATCGCCGCAACCATTCCAAGGGCATCTGCTTCACCGGCCATCTCGAAGCGAATGGTGCCGGCGCCCGGCTTTCCACGGCGCCGATGCTCGCCTGCGGGCGGTACCCGGTGATCGGTCGCTTCGCCATCGCTACGGGAAACCCGGAGGCCGAGGATGCCAGCGGGCGGGTACGCAGCATGGCGATTCGCATCACGGCGCCGGACGGCCAGGAATGGCGCAGCGGCATGAACGATTCGCCGATGTTCGTCGTCGGGACGCCCGAGGCCTTCTATCGAGCTCACCTTGGCCTCCGACATTGATCCGGCGACCGGCGAGCCGGACCCCGGGGCGATGCAGCGCTTCGTGGCGGCGCATCCCGAGTCCCAGCCGTTCGTCGACTGGGCTCGCACCGCCCCCTGGACCACCAGCTACGCGGACCGGACCTACAACAGCCTGAACGCTTTTTTGCTCGTCGACGCGGGCGGCGCGCGCCGGGCCGTGCGCTGGTCGATGGAGCCGACCGAGCCGCCGCACATCGTGCCCGAGGCCGGCCTCGGGCACCTCGGCCCCGACTTCCTCGGGCAGGACCTGAAGCAGCGCCTCGCCCAAGGCGAGCTTCGCTGGCACCTCGTCCTGACCCTGGCCGCGGCGGGCGATCCGACCGACGACGCCACCAAGGCCTGGCCCGCCGACCGCGAGCATCTCGATGTCGGCACGCTGGTGGTGGAGAAGGCCCAGGACGAGGCGAACGGGCCGTGCCGCGACTACAATTTCGATCCGCTGATCCTGCCCCAGGGTATCGAGGGCTCGAACGATCCGCTCCTCGCCGCCCGCTCCTCGGCCTACGCCAACTCCTTCGACCGGCGCACGGCCGAGGCCAAGGACTATCCCCGAGCTCCCGGGGCGGGAGAGCGCCCATGACGCGCGCGCCCGACCGCTTCACGCCACTGCAGCGGATCTTGCACTGGCTCATGGCCGCCATGGTCCTGGCGATGCTCTTCATAGGCATCGGCATGGTGTCGACGGTGGCGCCGCGCTACGCGGTTCTGGTCTCGATCCACAAGCCCTTGGGCATCCTCATCCTGCTGCTCGTCGTCCTCCGCGTGGGCGTAAGGCTGTGGCGGGGCGCCCCGG
This sequence comes from uncultured Alphaproteobacteria bacterium, assembly GCA_963828215.1. Lineage (GTDB taxonomy): Bacteria > Pseudomonadota > Alphaproteobacteria > Geminicoccales > Geminicoccaceae > CAVTJL01. Next base: position 151,310 of record CAWHFO010000076.1, read on the forward strand.
CGCTGCCCGCCGACCTGCCCGGCTGGCAGGCCCGGGCTGCCCGGGCCTCGCACGTGGTCCTCTACGCCCTCATGATCCTGATGCCGCTGGTCGGCTGGTCGATGCTCTCCGCAGGCGGCTACCCCATCGTGCTCTGGGGCGGGGTCCATCTGCCGCCGATCGTGCCGCACGACGACACGCTCCACGCCGTCCTGCGCGTCGCCCACACCTGGCTCGCTTTTTTGTTCTTTCTGACGATCCTCGCGCACCTCTCCGCGGCACTCTTTCACGCCCTCGTCCGTCGCGACGGCGTCTTTTCCAGCATGCGGCCCTGATCACCCGCGTGAGCCGACCGCCCGAGCCGGCCCCGCCTGGCGGTCAGCCTTTGCGGTAGGCGTCCACGCTCCAGGCGCCGCCGCCGGCGACCGCGAGGTAGAGAAAGACGAAACAGAAGAGGATCGCGGCTTCGCCGTGGTTGACGAGGGGAAAGAACCCGTGCGGCATATGAGCGATGAAATAGGCGAAAGCCATCTCGCCCGACATGATGAACGCCGCAGCCCGGGTGAAGAGGCCGATCAGCACCAGGAGGCTGCCGACCGTCTCGATGAGGGCGGCCGCCAGCAGCAGCGGCGGCAGCGCCCCCGGCCCCGGCACGGGGAAGCCGATGAGCTTCGACAGCCCATGCTCGAGAAACAGCAAGGCCGCGACGATGCGCAGCAGCGAAAGCACGCGCGGTCGCCAGGCGGCGAGGAGTCCGTCGTCGATCATGCCAATGCCCGATCGTCAATAGCGATGTCCAAATTGAGCTAGCGCATCCGTCGCTGGACACCATAGGTGCGTGGGTCACCGACCCATCCGGCCGGCGAGCCATACCGCCGCACCCGCGCCCAGGAGGCGCCGTGAGCCCTCGGCGAGCAAGACTTTATTGCGGCGTGCGAAGCTCAATGATGCTGCACGTCCTGCACGGCCGTGGCGCGGTCACTCGCAAATCTTCCAAAAGGAGTTCTTTTTGGCGATCTTGCCGTCCCTGAATGTATAGAAGTCGCAGCCACGCACTTCGACGCGCTGACCTGCGCTCGACGTTCCCGAGATTGTCCACTGGCTGATGCCGGTGTTCCCGCAGGCAAAGTGCTCCGCGTCGCCGTAGTGGACATCGGGGATGCCGGCGAAGCGCGAGCGCAGCGCATTCCGCACGTCCTCGAGCCCGACCAGGCGTCTGCCGCACGGATCGGGACCCCGTGGCATTTCGAGGACACAATCCTCAACGAAGAAGCTCATGACGCGATCGAGGTCATGGGCGTTGAACGCATCGAGGATCGCTTCCAGCGTCCGTAGAGTGCCCGCCTCGTCTTGGGACATGCGGTGCTACCATCCGTGCGGAGTAACCGTGTTTGGCAAACTAGGAGCGGGCAGCCGAACCGTCCAGCATGACAGAAATCCCCGCCGGGTATTCCGACCCGAGGCCGGCGCTCGCCGGAGGGCCCTGGGACAAGCAATGTGCATAGACCAGGAGCTTTGCGCCGAGGTCGGCACGCTGAAAAGACAAGGCTTTTATAGTCGAGCAAGGTTCAGTCCAAAATCGGAGATGAAATACCACCACGTGCTCGTGTGGACAGGCGGCCAGAGCGTTGACGCCCACGCATCAGCCGGGCGTCGCGGCGAAGCTCTCCGCGAACCGCGGATAGGCCTCGGCGAGGCCGGCGAGGACTGGCCCGCGGATCAGCGCCAGGGTGGCGGCGTCGGGCTCGGGCGTGGTCGGCACCTCGGCCGGCGCGTCGAACAGGAAGCCGGTGTGGTGGCGAATCTCGGCGAGGGTGTGGCCAGGGTGCAGGCTGGCGAGGGAAAAGCGGCCGGCGGCGAACGAGAAGAGACAGCGGCCGGTGAGAAGGGCTTTGGGACCGCCGGGGCGGTGGGCGGCGGGGTCGGAAGTGCCCGGCGCGCTGATGAAGTCGACCCGCTCGACCAGCGTCTTGCGGGTGTGCTCCTCGCGGAAGAGGATCAGGCGGGGTACGAGGAAGGCCAGATAGGGGCTGCCGAAATTGCCCGAGAAGCGCCTCTCGAGCGCGGGGTAGCGGCCGAGGCCCAGCAGGTTGACGTTGCCGGCGCCGTCGATCTGGGCGCCGCCCAGGAAGAAGGCGTCGATGCGGCCCTGGGCGGCGGCGTCGAACAGCTCGACCCCGCCATCGGTGAAGGAATTCTGGGACTCGCTGCCGAGCAGGCTGACCAGGAGGCGGCCGGCCGAGCGCTCGCGGGCGAGGAGGGCGCCGGCGGCGGGGATGGGCGATGCGGCGCCGACGGCGACGTGGCGGCAGCCTTCGAGCAGATGGGCGATGGCGAGGACGAGGAGGGCCCGGTCGGGCGGCGGCGGCTCAGCCATCGGCCAGCCACTCGTCGAGATAGGCCCAGAAGCCCTCGGGCGTGGCGGCGAGGCCGGCATAGCGGGCGACTTCGGCATCGTCGGCAGGGTAGCAGCCGAAGAGGCCGAGGGGGGCGGCACCGCGCGGCGCCTCGGCCAGGCCGTCGATGTAGAGGCGGGGGATGGTGCCGGCGCCGAGCGCGGGGTCGCGCAGGAGCGACTCCTCGACCAGGGTCTCGACGGTGACGAGGCTGGAGCGGGCGGCGTGGGCCATGAGCATCAGCTCGCGGCGCACGCCGATCCAGACATTGCCGTCCTGGTCGGCCTTGGGGGCGTGGAAGAGGGCGAGGTCGGGACGGATCGCCGGGACGAGGACGATATCCTCATTCGGCGGGAACGGATTGCTCGCCACCTGCCAGTCGCCGCGCGCCCGGAGCAGGTCCGAGCCGAGGATGCCGCGCACCGGCATGAAGGGCAGGCCCTTCTCGGCCGCCTGGAGGCCGGCGTGGATGGCCGGGCAGGTGCTGTCCCACACCTTGATCCGGCCGGCGCCCCAGGCGCGCTGGAAGGCCGGGGCGGGGCCGGCCTCGCCCAGCGAGATGGCGGCCGTCTCGATCCCGCGGACGCAGCCGGCGCCGATCAGGATGTCGGCCTGGAGGCCCAGCTGGGGCACGCCGACGAGAAAGAGGTCGCGGGCCGGCCGGCGGACGAGCTCGCGCACGAGCGCCAGCGAGCAGCCCGAATAGTCGGGCGCCAATGCCAGGGTGGCGCCGTCCGGGATTCGGGCGGCGAGGGCGACCAGATCTCGGCTCATCGACGGGGTCTCTCGAGGGCGTCTGTCCCGAAAGTGAGCCCGGTCCAGGGGCGAGGCAAGCCCGCTGACACCGTGCCGGGCCCGGCGGACGGAGCCCGCCGGATCAGCCGTCCCGGTCGATCCGGCGCCGACGCCGCTGTCGGGCACGGGTCCGCCCGGCCCTATGCCCGACTTGGCGAAAAGCCTCCCGTCACGCGATGGGCCGAGGTCGGCCGCCCCTGCGTCGGGAGCCGCGGCCCGTCAGGTCCCGACGACGATGTAGCCGCGGCCGCGGAGACAATTCTTCACCATGTCCTCCTGATCATTGAAGCCGGTGAAGGCGCCGTAACCGACCCCCGCGAGGCCGCCCAGGGCCGCCCCTTCCCAGACGCCGTGCGCGGGCTTGCCGGCGATGGTGCCGATCACGGCGCCGGCGGCCGTGCCCGCGAGCGCGCCGACGCCCGTGCTGATCGCGGTGCTGCGCGCCGGATTGCGCTCGGCGGCGAGCGACTGGCACTGCGAGAGGTCGGTGTCGTACTGCGCCTGCGTCTTGTCGGAGCCGGCGAGATCGACGACCGGCGCGTAGTTCCGCTGCTGCGCGGTGCAGCCGGCGAGCAGGAGCAGCAGCAGGGAGAGACTGGCGAATCGCATGGTCGGCCCCTTGTCCGATGGCGCGGCCCGCACCGGCCCAAGGCCGTAGCCCACGTTCCAGGTGTTCGGAAGCTGCGCTTTTCCTTCATGTCGGTGCTCGGGGGCACCGTCTCAAGGCGATCCGGCCGGCAGCTCCGACCCGCTCGTCGGCGGCATCAGGGCCGCCCGGCCGCGAGGAACAGGCGGAGCTGAGCCGCGTCCACCGGCCGACCGTCGCCCGCGGCGGTGAGCACGGCCACGACCCGACCGCCCTCCAGGATCGGCGCACCGATCGTGCCATCGCCGTCGCCCGACGCCAGGGCCGTGCCGTCCGCGGCGAGCGGCAAGGGCGGGCCGTCCTTCTGGACGTGAACCAGGACGAGGTCGAGGCTCGGATCGTCGCGCTCGACGATCCCGTAGGTGACGAGGCCGCCGGCGGTGCGGACCTTCACCAGGCTGGTCTCGCCGACGAGACTGCGAGCCGTCAGGATCTCCTCGGCCGTCACGTAGAAGCCGCCGCCGGCACCCCCCAGGCCCTCGACTCCCACCAGGCTCGCGGCCGCCGACGGCGCCGGCCGGCCCGCCCGGCCGGCCGCGGGCTCGGGGCCCGTCGCCCCTTCCCCCGGGCCGGGCCCGCTCCGGCCCTCGGCCGCCACGAGGAGCGAGGAGGGGTCCGATCGCCAGCCCGCGAGCAGGCTCTCGAGACCTTGCCGGCCGGGAGGCGAGGCGGCTGTGGCGGCGACGGTCCAGGCGAGCAGGTCCGACAGCGGGATGACGATGGGCGCCCGCTCCCACTGGTGCAGCTCGCCCGGCGCCCGATAGGCTGCCCCGCCCTCCGCCAGCCCCCGGTCCTGCGGGTGGAGCCCCTCGGCGATCTGCATCTCGCGGCGCGCGGTCAGGGTCCTGGGCGCCTCCCAGACCTCTCCGGATCGCCGATCGACGAGGGCCACTCGGGCCCGCACGGTCTTCTCGGCGGCGATGTCCTCGACGGTGAGCCTGTAGGATCGATAGATGGGCTCCTCGAGCGTCGGCGGCGTGGCCTCGAGCTTGGCCTCGGCCGCCTCGCTGCGGTGCCCTCCGATGAAGGCCCCGACCCCCTGGATCAGGCCGGTGGCGGCGAGGCCGATCAGGTCGAGCGTGACATCGCCCGTCGAGCGGAGCCGGCCGCCGCCGGACGGGCGGTCGCCGCTGTCGGTCTCCTGGAGGTCGCGGCGGGCCTGCGCATAGGCCGGGTTCGCGCGCTCACGCGTGCCGCTCTGGTAGTCGGAGAGCACGGTATCGGTGCCCAGCGTCCGGCGGCTGGCCATCGGCGGGCCCGACGGCAGCTCGACGATCAGCACGCAGGGCGCCGGCGGCGGCGGGCCGGACGTGGCCATCGGCAGGGGCATGTCCGGCTCGATCGTCAGGCCGGCCGGGTCGCCCAGCGCGAGCACGGCCAGGGGCGCTCCCGCCGGCGCGGTCGGCAGACGCTCCTTCGCGGCCACGAGCCGGGCTGCAACCTCGGGACACCGTTCGGGCGCAGGCCAGCCGGCCGACGTGGAGGCTGCCGCAGGCGTGGCGTGCCCGGCCGTCGCGCCGACCGCAGGCGATCCGGCCGGGGCGCTCGCGGCGCACGCGGCCAGCGTGAGGCCCCCCCCAGAACCAGGATCGGGTGCGCCCGGCGCAGAGCCATGGACCGTCTCCATCATGACTGGAGATGGCATAGCATATTTCAACCAAAGATAGAAATCAGATGCCGGGCTCAACCCGGTCGGGCGGCGAAGGCCTCGATGGCCGTGCTCACCGACTGCAGGATGTCGCCCAACAGGCGCTCGTCGTCGGCCTCGACCATGACGCGGATCAGGGGCTCGGTACCCGATGGCCGGACCACGAGGCGGCCGCGGCCGACGAGGCGCCCGCGCTCCTTGTCGAGGAGGCTCGTGATCTCGGGCGTGGCGAGGTCGATCTTGCGGGCTATCCGGACGTTCTGCAGCCGCTGCGGCACGGGGGTGAAGGCCCGGGCGATCTCGCTGAGCGGCCGGTCGGCGCGGCGCAGCACGGCCAGGATCTGCAGCGCCGCGAGCAGGCCGTCGCCGGTGGTGGCGAAGTCGGTGAGGATGATATGCCCCGACTGCTCGCCGCCGAGATTGAGATCGAGCTCGCGCATCCTCTCGACCACGTAGCGGTCGCCGACCTGGGTGCGGTGCAGGCGGAGCCCCTGTGCGCCGAGGAACAGCTCGAGGCCGAGATTGGACATGATGGTCGCGACGACGCCGCCGTTCCTCAGGCGGCCGTCGGCCTGCCAGCTGCGGGCGATGACCGCCAGCACCTGGTCGCCATCGACCGGCGCGCCCGTCTCGTCGACGAGCACCAGACGATCGGCGTCGCCGTCGAGGGCGATGCCCAGATCGGCCCGATGCTCGAGCACCGCCCGGCACAGGCCCTCCGGGTGGGTCGATCCGCAGTCGTCGTTGATGTTCAGCCCGTTCGGCGCCACGCCCAGGGGCACGATGTCGGCGCCGAGCTCCCAGAAGAGCTCGGCGAAACGGTAGGCGGCGCCGTTCGCGGCATCGACGACGATCCTCAGCCCCTCGAGGGTCAGGCCCTTCGGGAAGCTGCTCTTGAGGTTCTCGACATAGCGGCCGCGTGCGTCCTCGATGCGCTGGGCCCGGCCGAGATCGGCCGGGAGCGCGATGCCGTCGGTCCCGGGCTCGTCCATGGCCCGCTCGATCTGGGCCTCGATCGCGTCCGAGAGCTTGAAGCCGTCCGGGCCGAACAGCTTGATGCCGTTGTCGTGAAAGGGGTTGTGGGAGGCCGAGATCATCACGCCCAGATCGGCGCGGAGCGAGCGGGTGAGGAAGGCCACGGCCGGCGTCGGCAAGGGGCCGACGAGCATGACGTTCATGCCGGCGGAGACGAAGCCCGCCGTCAGGGCCGGCTCCAGCATGTAGCCCGAGAGCCGCGTGTCCTTGCCGATCACGACCCGATGACGGTGCGTGCCGCGGCGGAAGACGCGCCCCGTCGCCTCCCCGACCCGCAGCGCCGTCAAGGCCGTCATGGGCTCACGGTTGGCCGTGCCTCTGATTCCGTCGGTACCGAACAATCGTCGCATGGCCCCGCCGCGGTCCTTCCGGTGTTTGCCACGTCTCCTTAGACCAACCGCCGCCCGGCGCCTATGTCGCCGGGCACACGGGACGGGGGCCATCTGAGCGCGGCCGCGCGAAAAGTCGCCGCAGGCGTCGTACGGCCGGGCGCCTGCCGGCAGGATCCTGTTGTGCCCCGAGCCCCGCTGCACGACCATGCGGCAGAAAGCTTAAGACAGTGTGAACGCGAGCTTCCGCATGTCGCCGATCCCCTTCGATGGAGAGGCTCCGGCCGTGCTGATTCGCCCCGGCGGGCAGGTCGTCCCGCTCGTGGCCGGGCGACCGATCCCGCCCTCCGCCGCCCCGCCGCGGCCCGCCGACCGGCCGAGCCCGGCCGACCGGCGCCGGCGCTCGCGGCCGGCCTTCGACCCGCTGCGCGGCCAGGCAGTCGACATCCGGGCCTAGCTAGGGTGTTCCGTCCCGGCCGGCCGGTCCGACGGCCGCGGCCGGTGATCGCGCCCACCCCTCACGCGAGCGCCTCCTCGAGCGCCTCGACGCCCGGCGCGTCGACGACCTGCTGCGCCACGGCCCGGGCGAACCCGGCCCGCCCGAGCGCGGCCAGGTCCTTGGCCCGCATGGCCGCCCTCGCCTCGGCCGGCCGCCAGGGCCCGAGCCGCCGCCGCCGGGCGAGGATGGTGGCGGCGCGCAGCTCGGCATCCGGCTCCTCCAGGGCCAGCGCCCGCAGCGCGGCCTCGACACGCTCGCGGCCGAGGCTCCGGGACGCCAGCTCCCCACGAATGCGCGCCGGCGAGCGCCCGCGCTCCAAAAGGCTCCTGGCCTTGGCCAGCGCATAGGCGTCGTCGTCGAGAAGGCCGGCCGCGGCGAGCCGACCGAGCACAGCCTCGACCCGGGCCTCGACGAGCCCCGGCGGCAGGCCCTGCGCCGCCGCCTCCCGCTCCGCGCGTCGCAGCAGGACGAGGCGCAGACGACCGCGGCTCGCCGCGTAGCGCGCGAGGTAGCGGAGCGCCCGCTCGTGCAGGCGGGCCTCGCTCGGCTCGGGCGGCACCCGTCCCGCCGTCCCGACGCTCTCACGCACGGCCCGCATCCGGTCGATGCCGCCCAGCCCGCCGCGCGCCCGGCGCCGCGCCGATCACCCCGCGAGCACCTCGAGCACCAGCGCCAGAAGGCTCAACGCCGAGCGGGCCGCGTGCAGCCTGCCCCAGCGCCCGAGGAGCCCATGGGCCTCCGGGCCGGCCGGGTCCAGCGCCGGAGCCTCGAGGGCCTTGTTGGTCGGCCACATGACGAGAAGCGTGAAGGGAATCACCGCACCCTGGAGCAGCCCCGCGACGAGCCAGACCCCGCCGGCCCCTGCCACCCACGCCGCGAGCGCGAGCAGAAAGCCCAAAAGAGCGAGAGAGGCCTGCATGACGGTCGCGCGCCGGTAGCTCGGCCGCCACTGGGCGAGCGCCATGCCGGGCGGGCAGGCCATCCGGGCCGGGTGCTCGACCAGACTGATGTAGACCGCGGCACCCGCGAAGAGCGCCGTCGCCAGGGTCGCGAGGCCGCCCAGGATCATGCGCCGCCACGCCCGCCACGCCCGCGGACGTGGCGGCGCGATCCGCCTGCCCTCACATCACCGCACCGATCTGCCAGGGCACGAACTCGTGGTCGCCCACGCCCAGCTCCTCGCTCTTGCTCTTCTCGCCCGAGGCCACGGCCACGACCTTGTCGAGGATGCGCCTGCCCGCCTGCTCGATCGTCTCCTCGCCCTCGATGATCGTGCCGCAGTTGATGTCCATGTCCTCCTCCATGCGGCGGTACATGGTGGAGTTGGTCGCGACCTTGATCGAGGGCACGGGCTTGAAGCCGAAGCAGGAGCCGCGGCCCGTCGTGAAGACGATCACGTTGCCGCCCGAGGCGACCTGCCCCGTCGCCGAGGCCGGGTCGTAGCCCGGGCTGTCCATATAGACAAAACCCTTGGCGGTGACGGGCTCGGCATATTTGTAGACGCCCATCAGGTTGGTCGTGCCGCCCTTGGCCGCCGCCCCCAGCGACTTCTCGAGGATGGTGGTGAGCCCGCCCTTCTTGTTGCCGGGCGAGGGATTGTTGTTCATCTCGCCGCCGTTGATCTTCGTGTACTCCTCCCACCAGTGGATGCGGTCGATCAGCTTTTTGGCGATTTTCTCGTCCACCGCGCGGCGGGTGAGGAGATGCTCGGCCCCATAGATCTCGGGCGTCTCGGCCAGGATGCCGGTGCCGCCGTTCCTGACCAGAAGATCCACGCAATGGCCGAGCGCCGGGTTGGCGGTGATGCCGGAATAGCCGTCCGAGCCGCCGCACTGGAGTGCTATGCTGATCTCGGAGATCGAGATGGGCCGGCGCCTGGCCTCGTCGGCGTGCGGCAGCATCTCCTTGATCATCGCGTGGGCGCGCTCGATCGTCTTCCGCGTGCCGCCCGTGTCCTGCATGGTCATGGTGCGGAACCAGGGCCCGGGCTTGATCTGGTAGGCCTCGAGGAGAAAATCGATCTGCATCACCTCGCAGCCCAGCCCGACCATCAGGATGCCGGCGAAGTTCGGGTGCCCGGCGAAGCCCCAGAGCGTGCGCTGCAGCGTGGCGTAGCCCTCGCCGCGGTCGGCCATGCCGCAGCCCGTCGAGTGGGTGATGGCGACCACCCCGTCGACGTTCGGGTACTGCGCCAGCACGTCCCTGGGGAAGCGCTCGGCGATGAACTTGCACACCGTGGCCGAGCAGTTCACGGTCGAGAGCACGCCGATATAGTTGCGCGTCCCCGCCTTGCCGCTGTCCCTCATATAGCCCGCAAAGCTCGGCCGCTCGGCCTCGGGCACATAGTCGATCGGCTTCACGTCCTGGCCGATCGCATAGTCCCGCTCGAAGTCGCCCATGGCGCAGTTCTGGACGTGGACATGCTGGCCCGGGGCGATGTCGGCGCTGGCGAAGCCGATGATCTGCCCGAATTTCCGCACGGGCTCGCCCTTGGCGATCGGCCGGGTCGCCACCTTGTGCCCGGCCGGGATGCGCTCCCGCGCCGCGACCCCCTCCCCGGCGAGCGCCGTGCCCTCCAGCACGTCGAGACGGGCGACGACGATATTGTCGGCGGCATTGAGGCGGACGGTCAGCGGAACGGTCGTCATGGGCTTGGCCTTCGATGAGCGCGATGCTTTTTCCTCGTTCCGATCATAGCGCCCGGGCCGGCCGATGCCAGAGGCGGTGGGCCCTTGCCCGGCGACTTCTCCTTTCCGACCTTGCGGGCAGTGTACTAGTCTCGCCAACCGGCAGGCGACCTCAAGAGGAGAGACCGGGCGGAGGCTTGTCCATGAGCACGCTTGAGCGCGTCGCCTCGGCCACGGGCCCGATCCCGTGGCGCCGTTGTCTTCGTCCACGGCCTCGGCGGCGACGCGCACGGCACCTGGCAGCGGGACGGCCGCCCCGACACCTTCTGGCCCGCTTGGCTCGGCCAGGACCTCCCCGATCTCGACGTCTGGACTCTTGCCTACGACGCCAGCCCGTCGACTTGGCTCGGCCACGCCATGGAGCTGCCGGACCGCGCCGGCAACGTCCTGGCGGCGCTGGAGGCCGAGCGGCTCGAGGGCACGCCTCTGGTCTTCGTCTGCCATAGCCTGGGCGGCCTCGTCGTCAAGCAGCTTCTGCGCACATCCTACGACCGCCCCAACCAGCGCATCGGCCAGTTTCTTCACCGCACCCAGGGCGTGGCCTTCCTCGCCACGCCCAACACCGGCTCCGACCTCGCCACCTGGGCCGATCGCTTCCGCGTGCTGGTCGGCGCCTCGGCCGCGACCCAGGACCTCAAGCCCGACACCGCGGCGCTCCGCGATCTCAACGCCTGGTACCGCGACCACGCCCCGGGGGAGGATATCGCCACGCTCGTCTTCTTCGAGACGCGCGCGACCAAGGGCGTCAGGGTCGTCGATCCTTCCAGCGCCGATCCGGGCATCCCGCATGTCACGCCGATCGCCTGCGACGCCGACCACATCGGCATCGCCAAGCCCGCCAGCCGCGACGACATGCTCTACAAGCAGGTTCTTCGATTCGTCGAGGACCGCCTGCCCCATCCGAAGGCGCCCGCGCAGTCACCCGCGGGCCGCGCCGCATCTTCATTTCCTATCGACGCCGTGCCGATGCC
>CAWHFO010000077.1:0-9220 GCA_963828215.1 uncultured Alphaproteobacteria bacterium
ACCTCCTTCTTGTGGAAGCCTTTGACGACCGTCAGCCGCAGCCGTCTGGGTTTGCGCTCCGCCGTCGTCTCGACCGCGGCCACGAACGCGGTCTTGCCGGCCGCACCCCGGCCACGCTTGCCCCCTGAGCGCGCGCCGCCCAGATAGGCGTCGTCGACCTCGACCCGACCTTCGAGCTTGGGCTTGCCGGCGTCGCGCTCGGCCATCGCCGCCATCAGCTTCTGCTTGATCAGCCACGCGGTCGGCTGCCGCGTGCCCAGCCGCCGCGCCAGCTCGACCGACGACATCCCGCCCTTGCTCTGGGTCAGATGGTAGATCGCCAGAAACCAGATGGTCAGGGGCAGCTTCGTCCAGTGGAACACGGTGCCCGCGGTCAGCCCGACCTGATGCTTGCAGCGGTTGCACTGGTAGACCGCCCGGCCCTTCAGCTCGGCATAGCCCCCGTGCTCGCAGCCCGGGCAGACCCAGCCCTTGCCCCAGCGGAGCTGAAACAGCGCCGACCGGCACTGCGCCTCGCTGCCGAACCGTTGCCGGAACTCGGCCTCGCTGGAACCCCCGACCCGCCGCCGAAGCCCGCTCTCCGCACTCATCCGCTCGCTCCGAAACGCCCGAAACCCTGATGGACTCTACCCCGAAGCCGGATGGGTGTCACGGATAATCAGGAACAGCTAAGCATGCCGTAATATCACCGATGCGACCCAAGATCCACTTCCACGATCATACACTCTGGACACCTACTTAATAAATAATCAGAGATTATTCACGACTACCTCATCTCTCAGGTACTCCCAAGTCCGCAGAACGATCTGGGTCCGGTTCGTAGCTCTCAGCTTCTTCATGATATTGCGTACATGGACCTTGACTGTCGCTTCACACATCCCAAGCTCGTATGCGATCAGCTTGTTTGCCATTCCGTTGCGGAGGCACCGTAGTATTTGCGTCTCGCGCACGGTAAAGCGGTGTGCCTCGTCTGAGGCCGCCCTCACATTTGCCTGAGCTGAGCTTTGCAATGAAGTCGTTGGTGCGTAGGTTCCACCAGCGCAGACCAGTCGCAAAGCCTCGATCGCAATACTCGCGCCCAACGATGTAGGGATATAGCCATGGACGCCGAGGCTAAAGGCCTCGGTTATATCACCTGGGCGGTCTTCGTCTGCGAGCAAAGCTAAAGGCACGTTCCTGTCGTTACCAAGCAATCGTTCTATATCGTCCCTTATAAGTGACTGAGACAATTGGCTCATGGTCGCATAATAAACGTACATCTTATAAATTGAGCTATCACTGTCAACGGTTCCAATGTCGTGGACACTCCCGAAGGTGTCAATCGCGAAAGCGGGAAAGCCTGAAGCCAGCCATCGTCCGATGCAACTTCTGATTAGCGTCCGGCGATCGATGTAGGCGATATGCCATGTCGCAGGCGCTATGCTAGATGTCTCGGTGCACTTGACATTGGCATCGTCGGCTTCTAATGCGTCGTCTTCGAGGTGCCGCACCACTCATCTCCCTCAAGTTCTTGACGTTTCCCCAGATGTTTCAACCTAAGCTGGAATGACCAAAAGAGTCGCGCTGAATTTATGCTAACCTATAGTAGACCAACGTATGAGAAAGATACAATAACCATTCATATGGTCTTGCCAGCTTGAGGCCACCCATGGGTTAGTCGTTTCTAAGGTTCGATCGGGCTAGGGAGTTTTATAGTGTCTAGTACGTTCGATGTTTCGACGCAATAAGCTGCGGAACAGTGATTTTACACCGTTATGGGTAGTTTTAGGTTCTCGTTCTCTGCCTCGCCGGGGCAAATCCCCCGGGGCGCTTGAGGCTACACGGAGAGAAGGTGAGCGGAATCAGCGGGTTGTGACGGACGAGGAGTTTGCGCCGATCGAGCCGCCGCTGCCGCCCGCCAAGCGCGGCGGTCGACGGTGGGCGGTCACGTCCGCCAATGAGGTGGAACGGATGGCCCGCCGCGTCGGCAAGCGGCCTTTGCGAGCTGACTTGATCAGTTTGCCCGCTGCCGTAGCGGATCGTGTTGGACTTGGGCGGAGCGGCCTCCGGTAGGTTGAGGCTGTCGGCTCAAGCGGCGAGGTCAATCTACCGTTGGAGAGGCTTGGTGGGAAACGTCCGCCACCCTCACCCGGCGCCCCCTCGGGCAGCGCCTCGTTGCGGCGGACGGCGGCCGAGAGCCCCGAGGCCAGCCGGAAGAAACAGGCCGCCAGCACCATCTCACGGATCGACGCCACGGCTCCCTCCCGCTATGTTCTACTTATGTTCTGATCACCGGGAGAGCCGCATGACCCTGCGCGATAGCCTCATCGAGACCGTCGCGTTCGCGCTCACCCGCTGCCGGCATCATTTCCGGGTGATGATCCAGTCGCACAATACGGACGAGGCTCGGCGGGCTGCGGCAAAGATCATCGTCGATCAGATCCAGCTCTCGGGCTTCGACGTCTCTCAGCGGCCGCCCCGACCACCTCACAGCACGCCCGGAAGTGCCCCCCGGTCTGGCTAAGCTCTTCTTAACCTTGGCCCAGCCATGCTGGAGCGCATGGGCCATGTGATCTTCTCACCCGCGTTCATCGACCTCGAGCATCCCGCCATCCTGCGGGCGCTCTTCCGTCATATCCTGGACCATGCGGATGTGGCCGGCGTCGACGTCAGAGGACGTCCGGTCCTGCGCTTCGAGGTCGTCTGTGAGCCCTGGCTGCTCGACAAGCTCGCCGCTTTCGGTGCCGCCGAGGAGGATCTCGAGGACGACGATCCGGCGGAGAGTTCGGGCTAGAAGCGCAGCCAGGCGATCGGCCGACCGGGTGGGCCGGGCGACGAAAAGAAGGCCGCGGTCGCCCGTGGCCTTCTGAGAGGGAGGAAACGCCTCAAGTCAGGCGTCGGGGGGAGAACCCCCAGAACACACAGGGATCCTCATGCGTAAGTCAGAAGACCTCAAGAGAGATTGCACGGCACGCCGGCGAGGTAGCTTCGCCGCCGCACGGCTCCGAGCGGCGCAGGGAGCCGCTCCGTCGGCCGTTTACAGGGCGACCGGAAAAGGAAAGGCGGCCGCGAGGCCGCCGAACGGATGGTGGTCGCGGTTAGCGTTCAGGCGCTTACCGCAGCGTCTCGTGCCAGCAGCCTGGCTGCCACCTTGCCCGTGAGGTCGACATGGCGCGACATGGTCTCGCCCAGCCGGGACACGCTCGCCTGAATGAAGGCTTGCTGGATATCCGCCGCGGCACGCCAGTCGCGGCATGCCATCAGCTCCTCGATCGTCTGGAAATTGTGCGTCATCTGGGCGTGCGTCAGCTCGAGCCACAGGCTGGCGAGCGAGCCTTCCGCCTCGAGCACCTCGCTGGTGGCGCGCGAGGTGCGATCCACCACGTCCGAGATGGCATCCTCGACGCGGTGTTGCAGGTCTTCAGCCGGTTGATCGAGCATCCGTTTCGCTGTCGCCATAAAGCGTCCTCCTTGGGTGTTGGGGTGCTCACCGCAGCTCCCCTACCTCCTGCGTGACGATGACGAGAGCAAGGCCCTTCCATGAAAACTTGGTAACGTGGCGGCCATCAGCAGCATAGGCCGGTTGGTGATCATCCCCGCCAACGACCGGTTCGTTCGGTTTGGCCCCGGCATCGGCCGACCAAGGAGCTGCTACGGCGCATCGAGAGGCGCTGTCGCGTGGCCAGTCCAAGGTCATGAGGGGCGCATGAACGAGATCCAGTTTCGCGTATAGCGCGTGCCCTCGCTGATATCATTCCACTCAATCGCGGCCATGGGTCCACGCCGCCTCGACCAGCCCCGGCAGCCGCCCGATCCACCGCGTCCCGGCGCCCTCGACGTCGAGCCGCTTCTCGAGCGTGACCTGGGGAACGAGGAGGAAGATCGGCACGGTGGTGCGGCCGGCGAGGCGGGTGGCGACGGCACCGCCCCGGCGCCGCTCGTTCCGGGCGGCACGCCCGCGGCCGGTCAGCCGGGCATTGTCGGCGACCAGGAGGGAGGGCCCACCGCGGCGGTAGACGAAGCGCAGTTGGAGGCCGGTGCGCCGCTCCCAGCCGGCGGGCGTGATACGCTTGCGGCCGTCGCCATAGCGCCCTGCCGCAGCGGTCGGGATGGCGAGGAAGAGGCCATGCGAGGAGCGGATCGTGACCCCACGGGCGAAGCCGCCGACGATCTTCGCTGCCTTGCTCCAGACGAGGCCGGCGGCGCCGAGGCTGGTGCCGGAACGAGGGTAGACCTCGTTGCGCCAGGTTTTGGCCAGGCGTTCGCCGAGCCCTGCTGACACAACCTGCCCCCTGAGCTCGGCCTTGAGACCGCCGGTGGCGCGGCGCACACCCGTCGTCACGCCACGCTCGGCAGCCTTGAGCTCGGTCGCCAAGAGCTGGCGCAGATCGCCTTGAAGAGCCGCCCGGAGCCTCAAGCGCTTCTGGCCTCGATGGTCCAGACGAGCCGCTCGGCGTCGGCCAGGGGCTCGCCCTGGATGACGAAGGTGCCGCCATCGATCTGAACCGCGCCGGGTTTGCCGGAGGCTGGGAAGTTTGAGTTACGCTGCCAGCGCGACCTCCTGCTGGCTGGCATAGTAGCGCGCCTCGGCCTCGGCGGGCGGGATGTTGCCGATGGGCTCGAGGAGACGCCGGTTGTTGAACCAGTCCATCCATTCGAGGGTGGCGAACTCGACGGCTCCGAACGACTTCCAGGGCCCACGCCGCCAGATCGCCTCGGTCTTGAACAAGCCGATGATGCTCTCTGCCAGTGCGTTGTCGTAGGAATCACCGACGCTGCCGACGGATGGCTCGATGCCTGCGATTGCCAAGCGCTCGGTGTAGCGAATGCTGAGGTATTGACCCCCGCGGTCGCTGTGGTGGATGAGGCCGTCCCGCGCGGGGCGGCGATCATGCAGCGCCTGTTCTAGAGCATCGAGCACAAACCCGGTCTGCGCGTTGCGCGACGCCCGCCAGCCAACAATCCGCCGAGCGAAGGTATCGATGACGAAGGCCACATAGACGAAGCCCTGCCAGGTTGCGACGTAGGTGAAGTCGGATACCCAGAGCTGGTTCGGCCGCGGGGCGCGGAACTGCCGGTTCACCTTGTCGGCCGGGCACGGCGTCGCCTTGTCGGGCACCGTCGTGCGGGTCGACTTGCCACGAACCACGCCCTGCAGGCCCATTTGCTGCATCAGCCGCGCCACCGTGCAGCGGGCGGCCCGGATGCCCTCGCGGCCGAGCTGCCGCCAGACCTTGCGCACGCCGTAGACGCCGAAGTTCGCCGCGTGGACCCGCCGGATCTCGGCACAGAGCTCGAGGTCCCGCCGGCTGCGGGTCGAGCCCTTTGCCGGGTCCGCCCGGACGGCAGCACGGGCGTGATAGGTCGACGGGGCGATCCGCACTACCCTGCAGATCGGCTCGACCCCGTACGCCTTCCGGTGATCGTCGATGAACGCGATCATGGCTTCGATCGGCGGTCGAGCTCCGCCATCGCAAAATACGCCGACGCTTTCCGCAGGATCTCATTGGCCTGCCGCAGCTCGCGGACCTCGCGCTCCAGCGCCTTGATCCGCTGGCACTCCTCGCTCGTGGCATCAGGCCGCTGACCCTGGTCGCGCTCGGCGTGGCGGACCCACTTGCGCAGCGTCTCGGCCGTGCAGCCCATCTTGCTCGCGATGGAGCCGATCGCCGCCCACTGCGACGCATGCTCGCCACCGTGGTCCAACACCAGCCGAACTGCCCGCTGCCGCACCTCAGGTGAAAACCGGTTCGACATCTTCTTCGTCATGGCTCCAACCTCTCAAGGTTTGAAGCCTCCGGCAAACCCGGCGCGGTTCAATCTCGATCATGTCGCCGGCCTTGGGTGCCGCCGTCTCGGCCATGCGGACATCGAGAGTCGCGGTCGAGGCGGCGATGCGGGTGTCGCCGAGCTCGCCCAGCCGGTCCGGCTGGCGCAGGACGACGCAGATCGCCGTCTCGGCGTCCGTCCCCGGCCTATAGACGGCATCGCGGGCGAGATTGGGGTCGGCGAAGAGGGCATCAAGCGCCTGGGCGATAACTGTCATGTCCCGGCGGGCGTGCTGGCGACGAGCTTGAGCCGCACGATGGCATCGGCGTCGGCGGCGGCCAGCACGGCGAGGCCGACGCAGACCTGTGCGGTTGCCGTCTTGTCGAGCCGCTTGTTGGTGGCGTCCCAGAACAGGCGATCGCCGGCGGTCTGATGGCAAGCGGCGTCGCCTTGGCGAGCTCGAGCACGCCTTCGGTGAGAAGCTGAGCTCGCTCCGCCTCGGCGGCATCGTGCTGGGCGACGCCGAAGAGCTGGCCGATGAGGACACCGTCGCCCGAGGCGACGCCCCCGGTGGGGGCGGTGACCGTGAGGGTCTTGCCGGGCTGGATGTAGTTCGTGGCCATGCTGGCCTCCTCTGGTGGATGGATCGGGTGCGGACTGGCTCAGACTCGGGGCGACGCCGGGGTTCTTGTAGAAGCCGCGCCAGTCGATGGCCTTGGCGCCGAAGTCGAGGCGGGCTTTGATCTCCAGGCCATCGACGTCGAAGCCCATGCGGGTCTCGATCACCACGCCGTCCTGGCCCTCGAGATAGGCATACTCGATCGTGTCGATGGCGGCGGCGCTGGCGACCAAGTACCAGGGCACATTGCCCGAGGCGGGGTCGAGCCAGGCTCGGCGATGACCGCGAGCGAGCGGATGGAGGCCGGAACGACGTCGCCGGTCTTGGCCGGCACGAGGCTCTGGGCGATGAGCTGCTCGGCGGCGAGCTCAAGGGTCGAGGGCACGACGAGGAAGACCGGACGGATATTGAGGATGGTCTTGCCGTCGAGACCGGTCTGCCTGGCCATGGCGGCCCTGGCCTTGCCGAGGCCCCCAACGTCGAGAGCGGCACCGGTGCCGGCGAGGTTCTTGTGGCCGGTGTGGAAGAGGGCGTTGCCGTCGGCCATGGCGGGATTGTCGCGGACGATGCCCCAGACGAGGTCGCAATCGAGGGTGGCGGCGGAGGTGCCGAAGAGGGCGGGAACACGCGTAAAGGCGTCGAGGTCGTCGTTGATGATGACCTGACGGGTGATGCCGATGACCTTGCCCCAGGTCTGGACGCGGTAGCTCTCCTTGGCCTCGCCGATGGTGCCGCGCTTGAACTCGCCGGCCTCGTTGACCTTCTCGAGCTGCGGCGCCTCGCCGAGCTGGAGGCGGTGGATGTCCTTGAAGTCGGCGGCGGTGGTGCGCCGGGCGATGGGCATGAAGGTGCGGGGCGCCGCGTCGTAGGCGTCCCGAAGGGTCTTGTTCGTCACGGCGGCGAGAAGCTGAGGGAAGTCGCTCGTGGTGTGGAGCGCCCGGGTCGCGACCTCGTCACGGGTGAGGCCGCGAATCCGCACGCCCTCGCTGTCGAGGAAGGCACGGGCCAGTCGACAAGGCTGAGGCCCCGCCACTCGCGCGCCGGCTCGGTGAGCTGGTAGCGGCCGGGATCGAAGCGATGAAGGAGAGCCGCCTGGACCGCGGTGCTGCGGGTCCCGGTGGCGTCGAGAGCACCGGCCTGGATGTGCGGGCGGGTCTCGATCGCCCGGTCGCGCTCGGCCGCCTGGTCGATCAAGAGGCGCCGTGCCTCGTCCAGGCTCACGCCGCGGCGGACAAGATCATCGGCGATCTGCCCCGGCTGCCTCTGCCCTTCCAGCTCCAGCTGCTCGAGGCCGACCATCTCGATGCCAGCCGGATGCCGAGGCTGATGAGGCAGGCACGATGAAGGTAGCCATGTCCGGCTCGGCCTCGGATCCCTCTGGAATGGCAGCAGCACATCCGAAACAAGCAGCGCCGGGAGGCTCTGGCGACCGCATTCACGAGATCCTAAGAACCCGTTCCGGCATCGTCATCGTGCGCGACATGTGGCTGACCGGCTTCGATGCGCCGAGCCTGCACACGATGTATGTGGACAAGCCGATGCGCGGTCACGGCCTGATGCAGGCCATCGCCCGGGTGAACCGCGTTTTCAAAGACAAGCCCGGCGGTTTGGTGGTGGATTATCTCGGACTGGCGGAGGAGTTGAAACAGTGCGCTCGCCGATTACACGACGCAAAGTGGCGGAACGGGACGGATCGCGCTGGATCAGGAAGAAGCCGTAGCCGTGATGCTGGAGAAATACGAAGGTCTGCTCCGCCATGTTCCACGGCTTCGACTGGTCACGCTGGATGACCGGCACGCCCCGGCAGCAATTGGGTCTGTTTGTACCGGTCCCGGCTTTGAGACATCGCGCTTGCTTCACGCCGCCATGGGCGCGGCCGTCTGCTCGGCCCGCACCTGTGCCGGCGTGCGGTAGCCGTGGCGCTGGAGGATCCAGCTCTGGTTGTAGGTGTCCTTGAAGGCGTGCAGGGTCCGGCGGAGGTCCTCGACGGTGCCGAAGCGCCGGAGCCAGAGCGAATTCTCCTTCAAGGTCCGGATGAAGCGCTCGACGCATCCGTTGCCCTCGGGCTCGCGGACAAGGCGGGCGAGCTGGTGGGGCCGAGGAAGGCGAGCTGGGCCTGGAAGTCGTCGGCGACGAACTGCGAGCCATGGTCGTGGCGCAGCCGGACGCCGGCAGCGATGCCCTTGCCGAAGGCGCCGAAGCTGTGGCGCACGGCCTGGCGCAGCGGCTCCAGCGCCTCGAAGCGCGTGGCCCGATGTGCCGCGTGGATGCCGAGGCACTCGCCCGAGCAATGATCGACGATGACGAAGACCGCGGCCTGCCCCTCGCCGGTGAGGGTGGAGGTCAGGTCGGTCGCCCACATCTCGTCGACCCGCTCGGTCCGGATGGTGCCGTCGTGCGCCCGCGGGCCGCGGAGCCGACCGATCCGATGCGGCGCCTGCAGGCCATGCTCGCGGGTCAGGCGCAGGACGCGGCGCTTGGAGGTGCGAACGCCCTTGAAGCGCAGGGACACTTGCCAGATCTTGCGGTAGCCCTCGCCGTGGAACGTGCCCTCGGCCAAGAGCGCGCGGATCGCCTCGACCAGCTCGGTGTCGGTCATCAGCCCCACGGGTCCGGGCCGCCGTCGTGGCAGCTCCGTCGCGGGCCGGCGCCAACGGTAGACCGTGGCACGGGCGACGCCCCAGACGCGGCTCACGCGTGCGAGGCCGTAGGTGATGCCTGTGGAGGGCGAGACCGCAGCGCTCATCGTCTCGACCTCCGCCGTCCAAAGGGCGGCTGCCCTCCAGCCGCCCGATCTTGGCCTCGAGCAACTCGTTCGACATGGTGAGGTCGCCGACCTTGCCCTTGAGCCTA
>CAWHFO010000078.1:0-268944 GCA_963828215.1 uncultured Alphaproteobacteria bacterium
GAACCCATTGTCTCCCCCGCCGCCCAACGCCTAGAAAATCCCCATGGCCGGCGCACCGACTGACAGAATCCCGCTCCACACCATCGTCCTGCCGGTGCTCGGCCTCGCCGCATGGCTCGTCGTCGGAAGGTCGGCCTCGGCCTCCTCGCCATCCTCGTCGCCGCCTTCCTCCTCGGCAACGTGGTCGCCGCCGTGCATCACGCCGAGGTCGTGGCGCTGCGGGTGGGCGAGCCGTTCGGCACCCTCGTCCTCGCCCTTGCCGTGACCGTCATCGAGGTCGGGCTCATCGTCTCGATGATGCTGGGCGGCGAGCCGAACCCGGCGCTGCTGCGCGACTCGGTGCATGCCGTCGTCATGCTGGTGCTGCACGGGCTGGCCGGCCTCTGCATCGTCGTCGGCGCCTTCCGACAGAAGGAGACCGAGTTCCGCGTCGAGGGCGCCAACGCCTTCCTCGCCGTCCTGATCCCGATGGCTATTCTCGTTCTCGTGCTGCCCAACGCCGTCATCTCCGTGCCCGGCCCCTTCTATTCGCCCGTCCAGCTCGCCTTCGTCTCGCTCGCCTGCCTCGGCCTCTACGTCGCCTTCCTGTTCATCCAGACCAACTGGCACCGGGCCTACTTTCTGCCCCCCGGCGACGACGACAGACGCGGGCCACGCGCGCCCGACCGGGCGCATCGCGCTTTTGTCCCTCGGCCTCTTGGCCCTGGCGCTCCTGGCCGTCGTCCTGCTGGCGAAAAGCCTGGCGCCGGCGCTGGAGGCCGGGCGTGCAGGCGCTGGGCGCCCCGATCGCCGTCGTCGGCGTCATCGTCGCCGCCATCGTGCTGCTGCCCGAGACGGCGTCGGCCGTCAGGGCCGCCGCGCGCAACCGGTTGCAGGCGAGCATCAACCTCGCCCTGGGCAGCGCCGTGGCCTCGATCGGCCTCGCCGTGCCGACCGTTGCCCTGGTCTCGGCCTGGATCGGCCAGCCGCTGCAGCTCGGCATCTCCGCAGGGCGACAGCGTCCTGATGGCGCTCGGCTTCGCGGTCGCGATCATCACCTACGGCACCGGGCGCACCAACCTCTTCTCCGGCATCGTCCATCTCGTGCTGCTGGCGACGTACGTCTTCACCGTCTTCGCACCCTGAGCGGCGTTCGCCGCCGAAGGGTGGCGAGCGGCCATCGTCGACACGAAACGCGCTTGACCATTGGCGCCGGCGGACGGAATGCAGGGCCGACCCGTAGGCGTGGCCGGCGTCTCCGATCCCGGCCGGTGCCAGGTGAGCGTCCGCCATGCCGTTCAGCGCCCTCGCCCATTCGCAGTCGCCGCTGAGGGACGCCATCACGGCCGCATGCCGGGAGGACGAGGCGGTCTGCCGTCCGGCGGCTGCTGGCGGAGGCGCGCCTCGTCGCCCGGGCAGGCGGCGGCGGTGGAGGCGACCGCCCGGCGGCTGGTCCTGGCGGTGCGGGCCAAGCGCACGGGCTCGACCGGCGTCGACGCGCTGATGCAGGAATTTTCCCTCTCCAGCCAGGAGGGGATCGCGCTGATGTGCCTGGCCGAGGCGCTGCTGCGCATCCCCGATCCCGCCACCGCCGACCGGCTGATCCGGGACAAGCTCGGCAAGGGCGACTGGCGGGCCCATCTCGGCCACAGCCCTTCCGTCTTCGTCAATGCCGCGACCTGGGGCCTGCTGATCACCGGCAAGCTGGTCGCCACCTCGAGCGAGAAAAGCCTCGGGGCGGCGCTGACCCGCCTGATCGCCAGGAGCGGCGAGCCGGTGATCCGCACCGCGGTCGACCTCGCCATGCGCCTGTTGGGCAAGCAGTTCGTGGCCGGCGAGACGATCGAGGAGGCGCTCAAGGCAGCCCGCCCGCGGGAGGCCCGGGGCTACCGCTTCTCCTACGACATGCTGGGCGAGGCGGCGATGACCGCGGCCGACGCGGCGCGCTATCAGGCCGCCTACGAGGACGCGATCCGGGCCATCGGCAAGGCCGGCGCGAAAAAGAGTCTGCGCGACGGACCGGGCATCTCGGTGAAACTGTCGGCGCTGCATCCCCGCTATTGCCGGGCCCAGCACGGGCGCGTCATGGCGGAGCTGCTGCCGCGCCTGAAAAGCCTGCTGATGCTGGCCCGGCGCTCCGACATCGGCCTCAACATCGACGCCGAGGAGGCCGACCGGCTGGAGCTGTCGCTCGACCTGATCGAGGCGGTGGCCGCCGACCCGGACCTCGCCGGCTGGGACGGCATCGGCGTCGTCGTCCAGGCCTACCAGAAGCGCTGTCCCTTCGTGCTCGACTGGCTGATCGACCTCGGCCGCCGCACCGGCCACCGCCTCATGGTGCAGGCTCGTCAAGGGCGCCTATTGGGACAGCGAGATCAAGCGCGCCCAGGAGGGCGGCCTGGACGGCTATCCCGTCTACACGCGCAAGGTCCACACGGACGTGGCGTACCTCGCCTGCGCCCGGCGGATGCTGGCCGCGCCGGACGCGATCTACGCCCAGTTCGCCACGCACAACGCGTACACGCTGGCGGCGGTCCACGAGATGGGGCGGGGCCTGGACTGGGAGTTCCAGTGCCTGCACGGCATGGGCGAGACCCTCTACGACGAGGTGGTGGGCAAGGACCGGATGGACCGGCCCTGCCGCGTCTACGCCCCGGTCGGCACCCACGAGACGCTGCTGGCCTACCTGGTCCGCCGCCTCCTGGAGAACGGGGCCAACTCCTCCTTCGTCAACCGCCTGGTCGATCCGACCGTCACCGTCGACGAGCTGGTGGCCGACCAGGTGGCGGAGGCCGGGCACCTGGGCGGCCGCCCCTCCGATCGCATCCCGCTGCCGCCGGATCTCTACGGTCCCGAGCGCCGCAACGCGCGGGGGCTCGACCTCGCCAGCGAGCGGGACCTGCGCTGGCTCGAGGAGGGGCTGGCCGAGGCGACGGAGACGCCGTGGACCGCCGCGCCGATCCTGGCTGCGGACGAGCCGGGCACTGGCACCGAGGCGCCGGTTCGCAACCCCGCCGACCACGGGGACATCGTCGGGCTCGTTCGCGAGGCCAGCCCCGACGAGGTGGCCCGGGCCCTGGCTGCGGCCGAAGCCGCCGCCGAGGCATGGGCCGCGACCGGGGTCGCCGAGCGTGCCGCCTGCCTCGAGCGCGCCGCCGACCTTCTCGAGGCGGACATCCGCCCGCTCATCGGCCTCGCCGTGCGCGAAGCCGGCAAGTCGATCCCCAACGCCGTGGCCGAGGTTCGGGAGGCGGTCGATTTCTGCCGCTACTACGCCGCCCGCGCCAAGGCCGAGCTCGACGACCGCACTCCACCGCCCGCTCGGCCCCGGCGGTCTGCATCGCTCCCTGGAACTTCCCGCTGGCGATCTTCGTCGGGCGAGGTCGCGGCGGCGCTCGCTGCCGGCAACACGGTCCTGGCCAAGCCGGCCGAGCAGACCCCGCTGATCGCCGCCAAGGCGGTCCGCCTCTTCCATCGGGCCGGGGTGCCGAGGGGGTGCCTTGCAGCTCCTCCCCGGCGACGGCCCGACCGTGGGGGCGGCCCTGGTCGCCGACCGGCGCGTCCAGGGCGTCCTTTTTACGGGCTCGACCGAGGTCGCCCGGCTCATCAACCGCACGCTGGCCGAGCGCGGCGGCGACATCGTGCTCATCGCCGAGACCGGCGGCCAGAACGCCATGATCGTCGACAGCACGGCGCTCACCGAGCAGGTGGTGGCGGACGTCCTGGCCTCGGCCTTCGACAGCGCCGGCCAGCGCTGCTCGGCGCTGCGCGTCCTCTACCTCCAGGAGGAGGTGGCCGACCGCACGATCGCCATGCTGAAGGGGGCCATGGACGAGCTCCGGGTCGGCGACCCGTCGAGGCTCTCGACCGACATCGGCCCGGTGATCGACAGGGAGGCGCAAGACGGCCTGCAGGCCCACATCGAGCGCCTGAAGCCCACGGCCCGGTGGCACCACCAGGCGAAGCTCCCCGAGGATGCCGCCGGAACCTTCGTCCCCCCTACCCTGCTCGGGATCGACGATCCGGGCCTGCTGGACCGGGAGGTGTTCGGGCCCGTGCTCCACGTGCTGCGGTACGGCGAGGGCGATCTCCCACGCGTGATCGAGGCCGTCAACGCCACCGGCTACGGCCTCACGCACGGCATCCACACCCGCATCGACGAGCGGGTCCAGGAAACCCTGGAGGGGGCCGCGGCCGGCAACATCTACGTCAATCGCACCATTGTCGGGGCCGTGGTCGGCGCGCAGCCCTTCGGCGGTCGCGGTCTGTCGGGCACCGGCCCCAAGGCCGGCGGCCCGCTCTACCTGCACCGCCTGGTCCGCGCTGAGCGGCCCCCGGAGCTCGAGGGCCTGCCCCGCCCCGTCGCCCTCGACGCGCTTCGCGCCCTGGAGCGGGCCCTGCCCGAGCTGACCGGCCTGCCGCCCGAGGCACGCGACCGCCTGCTGACCCGCCTCCGCCTCTACGGCGCCGCCTCGCCTCTGCGCGTCGAGCTGTCTCTCCCCGGCCCTACCGGCGAAGACAATTTCCTGTGGCTCGAGCCACGCGGCACGATCGGCTGCTGGGCGTCAGGGGTCCTGCCGCTGCTCGAGCAGCTCGCCGCCGCTTGGGCGACACGCAACCAGGTTCTGGTCCGGGACGACGAGCTCGGCCGCCAAGTGGTCCGCGCCGTCGCGCATCCCGACATCGCCTTCGCCCAGGACCTCCCGGGCGCGGACATCGACGCCCTCCTGTTCGCCGGCCCGCTGGAGGAGGCCGACCGCCTGCGCCGCGCCCTCGCGGCGCGCGAGGGCGCGATCGTGCCCCTGATCCCCGAGCGTCCCGACGGCGGCTACGACCTCCACCGGCTGGTGGTCGAGAAGGCGGCGAGCATCAACACGACGGCGGCTGGCGGCAACACGACGCTGATGAGCCTCAAAGGCGACTGAAGGGCTCCTCGCGCCGAAGACGGCCGCGCGACACCGGAGCAGCTCATACGGCCCGGCCTTGCCAAGGAGCCGCCAGGGTCCGAGTCTTTGCGTGCCCCGTCGGCGGCGCATGCCCAGCTCAGGGGAAACAAGGGAGGCAGGAAATGCCAAAAGTGCGCTATCGGCTCGGCGCCAAGGCCGTGCTCGACGAGCTCTTCCCGCCGGCGGATCTCGTTGACCAGAAGCTCGGCCTCGGGACGAGGTGCGATGTCATCGCCCACTTCACCATGAGCTCGCTGGTGGCCGACGGTTTCGAGAGCCCGGAGGTAACCGTGGTCGACGAGGATGGCGGCTACATGCTGTCGATCGACGCCCGGGGCTCAAAGAGCAGGCTCGAGGGGTTCGCGGAGCGGCATGTCCGCATCCTGGCTCCCGACACCGCCGGCAAGGCGATCGCCGGGCGGAATCTGATGCGCAAGCTCGGCGTCTGGAACCCGATGCAGGGCTACCACGTCAACGCGAGCCAGGCGGACGGCGACTGCAAATGGCGCGTCTTCCCGCCGCTCGGCCTCAATGTGATCGGTCAGAAAGGCGTTCTCCTGATGCACTATCCGCCCTGGCAGGTGCTGCAGGATGCGACCTTCCTCGACTGCATGACGATGTTCCGCTGGTCGACCGTGCTCGGTGCCACGGGTCTCGCCGAGGATCGGATCGGCCGCTATCGCACTATCGTCGACGTCAATCCCGTCGCGGCGCCCGGCTCCGGGCAGAGCGAGTATCCCAACGACTATCTGCCGATCATGATGGCCTCGGCCTTCTTCGGCGGCGGAGGAGAGCTCGACTATATCCGCACCATGCTGGAGATCTACCTGAACGGGCCGGAGGCCGAGGGCACGCGCTACACCCTGCCCCTGATCATCTGCGGCTCGCCGCTCTACGACCCGCAGGCGCCGGGCTGGTTCCGGACCGCCTACACTGACGTGCTGCCGAAGGACAAGAATGGCGTCCCGCAGGTGAATGTGCTGCAGGCCGGCAGCTTCCGCATCAGGCCGGGCAGTGCCCGCGAGACCCCTTACATGATTGCGAACCACATGATCGCGGCCGGGGTCACCGGGCGGTGCACGAAAGCGCCCGGCGAGATGCCCGACATCCGCAAATACGAGGCCCAGGACCTGGTCGCGGCCTCGTTCCTCACCGCCTACGCCGAGGACGCCGACCTCGATCCGCTCGAGGCCAAGCAACGGGCCTGCCGGCGCTGGTTCGGCAACGACACGGGCGAAGGGGCCGCGGCCCCGCCGGAGGCGCGGGACCGGCAGGTGATCTGCGCGCTCGCCCAGATGGATCTCTTCTTCGCGCCCGAGCCCAAGCCTCATCCGGTCTACAGCTTCGAGGAGGCGATGGCGCGCTGCGCCGGGGCCGACAACGAGCCCTGCGGCTCGAAGATCGGCCCGCCTTGCGGCTGCAGCGTCTGACGGGCCATCACTCGCCGGAGAGCGCCCTTTTGAGCAGGCCCGCCGGGTCCGTCTCGGGCGGACCGTCGGCCCGCACGATCGAGACGGTGCCGGACACCCTCGCCGCCGCCTCGCGGAGGATCTCGGCCGCCCGCCGCCGCTCGTCGGCCGTCATGCGCAACAGGTCGACCGAGAGCCGGAGATTGGGCAGGTCGGTCGCTATCCTCTGCTCGCGGTCTGCCAGATTCTCGTAGAGGTCGATGACCTGATAGGTCCCCACCGGGTGCGCGATGCCGCGCACGGAGAGCTGGCCGCGCTCCTCGCAGCTCACTTCCTGCTTCACCTGCGCCCAGGTCTCGTAGGAGATGAGGATCTCGCCCGGCCGGGCCGCATGCTCGAGGCGGGAGGCGAGGTTCACCGTCCCGCCTATGATCGTGTAGTCCATCCGGCTCTCGGACCCGAAATTGCCGACCGTGCAGTACCCGGTGTGGACGCCCATGCGGCAATCGAGCGGATTCTCGATGCCCATCGCCTCCCACTCGGCGCGAAGCTCGGCCAGGCGCTTCCGCATGGCGATCGCCATCCTGATGCAGGCGAGGGCATCCTCGCGCATGCCTCGTGTCTCCGGGTCGCCGAAGAAGATGATGATCGCGTCACCCACGAACTTGTCGATCGTGGCTCCGAACATGAGCGCGATCTCGGACATCTCGGTCAGGTAGCGGTTCAGGGTCTGGGTCAGCTCCTCGGACTCGAGCCGATCGGCCATCTCGGTGAAGCCCACGATATCCGAGAAGAAGACCGTGAGACGCTTGCGCTCGCTGGCGAGCCGCACTTCCTGCCTGCTGTCGAAGATCGAGCGGTAGACCTGGGGCGAGAGGTATTTGGCGAGCTGGTTCGACAGGCGCTCGAGCGCGACCGTCTTCTGCGAGAGCGCCGCCGTGCGCTCCTCGACCTTCCGCTCGAGATCGACATAGAGCCGCGCGTTCTCGATGGAGATCGAGGCCTGAGCGGCCAGCAGCTCGACGATCTCGACCCTGTCCTCCGAGAACGCGCCCTCGATCAGATCGTTCTCGAGGTAGATGGCGCCTTCGAACTGCTCGGAGCGCACGACCGGCACGCAGATCACCGATCGCGTGCCGCGCCGGGCGACATAGGGATCGGACGCGAAGCGGTCGGAGCGTGCGGCGCAGTCTATCACGATCGGCCGGCGGGTGCGCAGGGCATAGGTCACGATCAATTCCGGCACGGCGCCTCCGCCCGTGCCACCGAGGGTGACGACACCGCCCGCGGCGGTGCCCTCCACCTCCGTGTGGAGGAGGCCGTCCCGGACGGTGACGAAGACGCCGCGCTCGGCCCCGGCGTTCTCGAGCAGGATGTGCATCATCCGCGACCAAAGATTCTCGAGGACGATCTCGCTCGAAATCGCGCGCGCCGCCTTCATGACGGAGGCGAGGTCGAGCGTCTCCTGGGCGATGCCGCCCGGCAGGCTGTCCTGGACGCCGTCGCCGTCGTCGCTCGAGGGGACGGCGCCCGCGAGGTCGAGGTCGGCGTGGCGCTCGTCCATCACCTCGACTTTGCGGTGGGCGCCCCAGCGATAGTAGAGATAGCGGGCGATACCGAGCTGGGCGCGCGCGGCGTCGGTGAGCCCGAGCGCGAGCAGGGCCTCACCGGCCAGCTCGCCGATCATGGCCTCGTCCCGATGGAAGCGATGCTGGCGGGCGAGCCTCGTGCCCTCCGCGTAGAGCCGCAGCGCCTCCGTCATCTCGCCCCCGAGGCAGGCCAGCCCGCCCGCCATCGCGCGCTCGAGATGGCCGAAATTCTCGGAGCAGTTCTCGGCCCAGCCGCGCATCTGGCGATGGTCGGCCTCGAGGCGCGCCCGGGTGGCCGAGGCCTCGGCGGGGTCCATGTCCGGCAGGAGGCGCGCCAGGGTCAGGAACGAGACGAACCGGTAGCGCACGAGCTGCGGCAGGGACATGACGCTCGCGACCAGACGGTCCTGCGCCCGCACGTGCCGCAGCGCGCCCTGCCAGTCGCCGTAGGCGTGATGGATCTCGGTCTTGTAGATGTGGTAGTTGGCGACGCCGGTCATGAAGCGCCGCGCCTGCATCCGCTCGTAGCAGGCCGTCTCGTCGAATCCCTCGCTGCTCATCGAGAAGCGGCTCTCGGTCCGGCCGCGAAAGTTGAGCGCCATCTGCAGGAACAGCGAGCCGGAATCGAAGGAGTCCTGATATTCGCAGTCGCTCACGATCTTCAGATACTTGCGCTGCTCGCGCGTCGCGGTATCGAGATCGAGCGTCGGATCCCAGATGATGCAGTCCTGCGCACTGTAGGCGAGGTAGAGCAGGTCGCCGGATTGCGTTCCCGCCTCGATCCCCTTGCGGAACCACTCCGTCATCGTCGTCCAGTGGTTCGACCAGTGGTGGATGAACATCGCATAGACGTAGATGATCCGCGACTTGAGCGCGATGTCGTCGAAGCTCTCGTTCATCGCCAGAGCGAGGCGTCCGTAGGCGAGGCCGGTGCGCGGATCCTCGAGCGCGCCGCAGAGGAGCATGCCGAAGGCGGCGTAGGCGAAGGCCGCCTCCGGGCTGTTGCCGTGGCGAAGCGAGAGATTGACCGATTTCACGACGAGATACTGAAAGAGATTCCCGGCTCCGGAGAGAAAGGCCGCGGGAAAGATCTCCATCAGCAGGCCGATGGCGACCTTCGCCTCGGCCTCGCCGATCTTCGGCGCGTCGATCAGCGAGGCGATCCGGCGACCGGCGAGACCTTCGTCGATCGCCGCTATCTCGCGGGCCAGGGCCGCATCGTCCGGATCGACCGTGATGTCGACGCCGAGGAGGCGGAGCCCGTCGATGGCGGCTCGGATCGAGCCCTCCATCCGCCCCATGGTCGAGTACTGGCGCGTCCTGAGCGCGAGGATCTGGGCCTTCTCGAGCGGCGTGCGGACGGCGGCCAGAGCGGCGTCGATCTCGGCCTCGGCTTCCCCGTGGGATCCCGTGAGGTAGGCGCACTGCGCGAGCATGGTCGACAGATCGCGGGCCATCTCGTAGTGATCGGCCCACGCTCTCGGGCCCAGCAGCTCTCGCCCGACGCCCAGATATTGGAGCGCCGCGTGATAGGCCGACGCGCCGTGCGCCCGTCGCGCGGCCTCGAGATTGAGCCGGGCGAGGGCGAGGCGCTCGGAGGGGTCGCCGATCAGCGCCCGGCCTTCGTCAAGGTGCCGCACGATCTCGATCAGCCGCTCGCCCTGCTCGCCGGGACCGGCGTCGCGCTGGATCAGCCGCCCGATCGAGAGATGCACCGCCTGCCGCCGGTCGTCGCCGATCAGCGCATAGGCCGCCTGCTGGACACGGTCGTGCTGGAAGCGGAAAACGGGATTGACACCCGGGCCCCGCCCCTCGCCATCGGCCTCGCCCACATATTTGTAGCCCTCGTCCAGCGGCACGATCATGTTCCGCCGGAGCGCGCTCATCAGCACGGCAGCGAGCTCCCGCATCGTCCGCTCCTGGATGACCGAGAGCGTGCGGAGGTCGAAGACGTTGCCGATGCAGGCCGCATACTGGAGCGCGGCGCCCGTCTCCTCCGGCAGCTTCCTCAGGTTCGCCACCATGAAGTCGACGACGCTGTCGCTGATGCCGGCTCGAGCGAGCGCGGCCATGTCCCAGAGCCAGCTCCCGCTCTCGCGGTCGAAGCGGATCAGATTGTCCAGCGCGAAGGACTTCAGGAGCTCGATCACGAAGAAGGGATTGCCCTCGGTCTTCCGGTGCAGGAGATCGGCCAGGGGGGCGACCCGGGCGATATCGGTCTTGAGGGCCTCGGCGACGAACGCGCCGACCGAGGCCCGGTCGAGCGGCTCGACGGGCAGGTCGTGCACCTCGCGCAGCTTCGCGATCTCGGCCCGGACGAGCAGCAGCAGGTGCCCGGCCTCGACCTCGTTCGACCGGTAGGCGCCGATGATGAGGAGGCTCGAGACGTCCCGAGCCGTGGCCAGTCGCTGGAGCAGCGCCAGCGTCGGCCCGTCGGCCCATTGCAGGTCATCGAGGAAGACGACGAGCGGGCGCTCCGGCCGCGCCATCAGCTTGATGAAGTTCTGGAAGACGATCTGCAGACGGTTCTGGGCCTCCGTCGGTGGCAGCTCGGGCACCGGCGGCTGGCGGCCGATGATCTGGCCGAGGCCGGGGACGAGATCGACCAGCACCTGGGCGTTGGCTCCCAGCGCGCCCTGAATGGCCCGGCGCCAGGAGTCGAGCCGCTCCTCGGGCTCGGCCAGAAGCTGATCGACCAGCCCCGAAAGTGCCGAGGAGATGGCAGCGTAGGCCGTATTTCTCCGGAACTGGTCGAATTTTCCGTCGACGAAGTAGCCGCGTGTGCGGACGATCGGCTTGTTCAGCTCGCCGACCAGCGCCGACTTGCCGACGCCGGAATAGCCCGAGACGAGGCAGATCTCGGTGGCTCCCCTGGCCACGCGCTCGAAGAGGAGCATCAGTCGCGCGACCTCCGCCTCGCGCCCGAAGAGCGCCTGCGGCACGCGGAAGCGCTCGGAGAGATCGCTGGCCGCGAGCGCGAAGTCGGCGATCCGACCGGTCGCGGCGAGGCTGTCCCGGCACCGCTCGAGGTCGGCAAGGAGGCCGTAGCTGCTCTGATAGCGATCGGTCGGGCTCTTGGAGAGCAGCTTCAGGACGATGCCGGCCAGCGGTCCCGGCAGGGCCTCCTCGCCACGCGTCGGTGCCGCGGGCACGCGGCTGATATGGGCGTGGACCCATTCGAGGGTCCCTTCCGCCTCGAACGGCAGACGTCCGGTCAGAAGCTCGTAGAGCACGACGCCCATCGAATAGTAGTCCGAATGATAGTCGAGGTCGCGGTTCATCCGCCCGGTCTGCTCGGGCGATATGTAGGGCAGCGATCCCTCCAGCCTCTTCGAGACGCTCACAGCCTGCCGCTCGTAGGTCAGCTCGGACGCGATCTCGAGATTGAGCAGCTTGACCTTGCGGGTCGCCTCGTCGACCAGGATGTTCTGCGGCGCGATATTCTTGTGGACGATGTCGTGCCCGTGGACGGAGCCGATCGCCCGCACGAGACTTATGGCCATGTCGAGCACGGGGGCGAGCGGCCAGACCCGGGCGCGGCCGTCGCGAAGGAAATGCGAGAGCGGGCGGCCGAACGCCTCGGCAACGATCATCGGATTGCCGCCGGCGTCCTGCCCGAGCCCTTGGACCCGGATCACCCCGTCGGCGTCGCGGAGCCTCTCGAGCACCTGGTGCTCGCGCCTCAAGCGGGCGATGTCCTTATTGCTCGGATAGGCGGCGTTGAGGGCCTTGACCAGCGCGGGGGCACGGTTCTCGCGGCTCACGCAGAGGTAGAGGGAGGTGGCGACGAGCTCCTCGATCCGCTCCGAGACGTCATATCCGGGTATGATCAAACTCATCCGGGTCTCATCTCGTGGTCCGCTCTGGTGCGGCCCGAGTATTCCATGCGGGCGGGCGGCTGCATAGAAAAGGCCGGCCGCGCTGGGGCCGCGACGCCCGCGCGCCGTGCGAACTCGGCGGGAGCAGGGCATGCTCGCCTATTTCGGCTATGGCTCCAACATGGACCTGACCTCGATGCGGGCCAAGGGCGCAGCGCCGCTGCGCTCGATGCACGCGACGCTCAAAGGCTGGCGGCTGCGCTTCAACGTCGAGCACTTCTTCCGCCACGAGGGCGGCATGGCGAACATCGAGCGTACCGGCGCCCTCTCGGACAAGGTCGAGGGTGTCCTGCATCTCTGCGACGACCAGGCCCTCGGGGCGCTCGACAAGGTGGAAGCGTACGGGCTCGGCTACGATCGGATCGAGGTCGGGCTCGACACTGCGGAGGGGCCGGCGCGTGCGCTGGCCTATGTGGGCCTGCCCGCCTTCATCAACGACGCTTGCCTGCCGACGCGGCGCTACATCAATATCCTGACCCGCGGGGCGGCGGCGGCGGGCGTGGACAGGGGCTATGTGGCGGCGCTGAGGTCCCTGCCCGTGCTCGCCCCGCCGGGTCGGCCGGCATGGCGCCCGCCTCTCGGCGAGGCGCCAGTCTTCACGGCGGCCTCGCTGGCGGAGGAGCCCCGGATGACGGCGCTGGCGGGAGCGATCTTCGACATGAGCGGTTGCCGCCCGCGTCACCGCGCGCTCTGGAGCTGGTTCGGAGGACGGGACGTGACGCTCTTCCACCTTCGCCGCCTCGATACCTCGGACGGGGCCGAGACGATGGCGGACGTCCTCGCGGGCCGGCTGAGCGCATGGCAGCGGCAATACCTCACCGACTATCTCCACGCCTTTGCTGAGGAGTATGTCTATGTCCGGACGCATGGCCGCCGGCGGCGATGACCCTTGCGGGGCGGCGGCGGGGCTGCCACCCTGAACGCTGGCAACCACGAGGCGCCGGCCCGACATGTCCGACGATCCAGAGCGCCATATCCCGGCCTTGCCGCACGGCCCCCTGGTCGAGGTGCTGCCGGACGTCTTCTTTGTCACCGGCACACGGAAATGGGACTTCCAGGGGCTGCCCTGGCAGTTCAGCCGCAACATGACCGTCGTGCGCGAGAGGGGCCGGCTGACGCTCTTCAACGCCGTGCGCCTGACCGACGGCGGCCTCGCGGCGCTCGACGAGTTGGGCTCGGTGTCGAGCGTGGTGCAGCTCGGCGGGCTCCACGGGGTCGACGACGGTTTCTACTGCGAGCGCTACGGGGCGGCCTACTGGGCACAGCCGGGCGCCGGCCAGAATGGCGTGCCGGTGGACCGGGCACTGATCCCGGGGGAGGCGCTGCCGGTCGAGGGGGCGTCGCTCTTCGTCTTCGAGACGTCCAGGACGCCCGAGTGCATCCTGCGCCTGGACCGCGAGGGCGGGATCATGATCGCCTGCGACGCGCTCCAGAACTATGTGGCGCCAGACGAGTTCTTCGGCGACGAGACGGCACGGCTGATGACCGAGATGGGCTTCTTCACGCGCGCCAATGTCGGACCGGTCTGGATGCGGGCGGCCGAGCCCGGGCCCCGCGACTTCGCCCGGCTGAAGGCGATCCCCTTCCGCCACGCCCTGTGCGGCCACGGGCAGCCTCTGCTTCATACCGCGGGCGAGGAATTCGCGGCGCGTTTCGCTCGGCTCTTCGACGTTTGATCCGAGGACCAACCGGCGAGCGGCAGCGCCCGGGGTCGATCCCGTCGACGGGCCGGGGGCCGGCGCCGAAAGGTGGCCGCGTGTCAATTCGCCGGCAATCGCCGTGTCGGCACAGGAAAAGATAAGCGATGGGAGGCGCGACCTCGATGGCGACCCAGGGCCACGACTACATAGTCACCCGCACCAAGGGATGCGCGGCGTTCGGGCTCTGGCGACTGAATCTCGACGCACCCGAGCTCTTGGAGCGAGTGGAAACGGGCGACAAGACCAGGTTCGGCGACGAGCGTCAGATCACGCCGATCGGCAGCTACATCCTGGAGTGGGGGCCGAGCAGCGACCTTTCGGGCTCGCTGGTCTACAAGCTCTGGTCCTTCGATCCGGACAATCCGGAAGACAGGGACCCGCTCGGCGGCAAGCCCGTCAGCCAATGGTATTGGAGCACGGAGAAGTTCACCCGCGGCCGGCTGGACTTCGGTCATTTCGACGATCGCTACAAGCGCCATCTCAACGCCGGCGTGATGGAGCTCGTGCCCTTCGGCAGCTTGCATCCTCACCTGGATCCCGGAAGCCGGACGCGGCACCTTCCGGCTCTGGAATTTCGATCCGAAGAGTGCCGATCCCCTGCCCGAGCCGGTGTGCCCGGAAAGCTCCTTCGGGCGCATCGAGCTCGGTCACCGGCTCATCCCGATCCGGGACTACGTGCTCGACTGGACACCCGGGACAGGGGCCTACGCGCTCTGGAGCTTCGATCCGCAGGGCAAGCAGCCCATCAAGCAGCCGATCCTCCAAGAGGGCGTCTGGGCCGACATCGTGGCGGGGCGGGATCTGGTGGTCATCGGCGATCTGATCCTCGACTGGGAGCAGGACAGCCGCGACTATCGGCTCTGGCGGTTCGATCCCGACAACAGGAATCCCCTGGGCGACGAGCCGATCGCGACGGGCAGGCTGTCCGAGGACTTCACTCCGGATACGGTCCTGGTCGGCATCCAGGCCCGGGCGCCCGTCCTCGTCGAGGCGGAAGCCTTGCCCGGCACCCTGCAGTTCATGCGCTCGAAGATCAAGCACATCGTCTACTACATGGTCGAGAACCGCTCCTTCGATCACGTCTGCGGCTGGCTCTACGCCAAGAACGAGAAGAACATCAACATCATCGGCCGTGACAAGGGTCCGTTCAAGGGCGCGGACCTACAGTTCTGGAATGCGGACGCCGCGGGGAAGAGAATCAACCTGTCCGTCTACAAGGATGGAAAGCTCGGTTCT
Organism: uncultured Alphaproteobacteria bacterium; assembly: GCA_963828215.1. Lineage (GTDB taxonomy): Bacteria > Pseudomonadota > Alphaproteobacteria > Geminicoccales > Geminicoccaceae > CAVTJL01. The sequence continues at coordinate 14,738 of CAWHFO010000078.1, forward strand.
GACTTCAACCTTGAGTTTCTTCAAGAAGATCCCTATCACGAGAACTCGGACGTGCTGCGACAGTTGTTCTTTCCCGACATCACGGCTTATGAGCGGCGGGAAACGCCGACAATGAAGGGATTCGTCGTCAACAACGGCTGCGCCGACGTGATGGAGACCTATACACCGACACAATTGCCGGTCCTCACCGGGCTGGCGAAGTCGTTCGCGGTCTCCGACCACTGGTTCTGCTCCATGCCGGGCGGCACCGACGTCAACCGCGCCTTCTCGCTGGGCGGCTCCGCGCTCGGCATGCTGAACAACTTCCAGAACGGAGCCGAATACCAGAACTGGCCGTCCTCGACGCACCGCCCGACCATCTGGAAGGTGCTGTGGGCCAATGGCATCACCGACTGGAAGATCTACAACTCCACAGAGTGGATGGACTTCGTCTTCTCTTATCACCTCTTTTTGAGGGGGCAGATCCCGACCGTCGATGCCGAGGTCGACGCGGCGCTCCAGGCGAACGCCACATCCGCCTATGTCGCCAGCATCGAGCAGCTCAAGACGGATGCGCGGACCGGCAAGCTCCCGGCCTTCAGTTTCGTCGAGCCGATCTGGATCGCCAAGACCGGCACCACCTCCTACCATCCCGGCGCCGATCTCGTGCCGGGCGAGGTGGCGCTCAACGAGCTCTACGAGGCGCTGAAGGCGGGCCCCGGCTGGGAGGAGACGATGCTCGTCGTCACGTTCGACGAGCATGGCGGGATCTTCGACCACGAGCCTCCGCCCTATGCGCGCAACCCATGGCCGAACGACGTCGACGACGGCTTTCGATACGACATCATGGGCGTACGGGTTCCGACGATCGTGGTCTCGCCGATGGTGGAGGAGCAGACCGTCTTCCGGACGATGACCGACACGGCCTACGATTCGACCTCGTTCCTCGCGACGCTCCTCCACTGGTTCGGCGTGCCGAAGGCGCGATGGGGCCTCGGCGAGCGGACGCATCATGCTCCCACCTTCGAGAGCGTGGTCAGCCGCCGGGCGGCGCGGAAGGACATGCCCGCCTTCACGCCGCCTTACGACAAGGACCACCCGGCGAGCGGCGCGCCGGCGGCCACGACGGGCCTCCACGACCTCCACCGGGTCATGGCCCGTCGGCTCGTCGAGACGGTGGGCCGGGGTTTCCTTTCCGACCGGGAGCTGCAGCAGACCGCGAGGGCGATCTCGAGCGAAGCCCGGACGCTCGAGCAGCTCTACGAAGCCGTGCAACGCTTCATGAAGAAGGTCGCCTAGCTGTAAAGTCCCGAGCTGTGAAGTGTAGCCTGTGCCGGACCGGCACGGAGGGGGGCCACAGCCGATCGCCCGCTTCCCCGGCGCCTGCCGTTCGCGGTCGGGCCTCTACGGCTGGTGGGGGACGACGAGGGCTGCGTTGGTCCGGCGGGGGGCCCTCAGCCCGTGCTCGCGCTGTAGACGATGCGCGGCAGCCAGACGACGATCGCCGGGAAGACGATGCACAGGCCCACGCCGATCGCCTGCAGGCAGATGAAGGGCAGGGCCGAGCGGAAGATCGTCGCCATGGTGATCTGCGGTGGCGCCACGCTCTTCAGATAGAAGAGCGAATAGCCGAAGGGCGGGCTGAGGAACGCCATCTGCATGTTGACCATGAAGATCACGCCGTACCAGAGCTTGACGTCGGAGGACGCCACGCCGGGCAGGCCGAAGAGGCCCGTCCAGCTCAGGCCCACCAGGATCGGCACGAAGATCGGCACGGTGAGCAGCAGGATGCCGACCCAGTCGAGGAACATGCCGAGGACGAAGAGGATCGCCATCATCAGGAGCAGCACGCCATAGGGCGGCAGGCCGGTGCCGAGGATCGAATCGGCGACGAAGGTCTGTCCGCCCTTCAGGATGAAGAAGCCGACGAACATGGTGGCGCCGAAGAAGATCCACATCACCATGGCGGTCGCCTTGAGCGTGGCGATGCAGGCTTCCTGGACGGTGGGCCAGGTGAGCCGCCGATGCGCGGCGCAGACGATGAAGGCGCCGAAGGTGCCGATGCCGGCGGCCTCGACCGGCGTGGCGATGCCGAGGAAGATGACGCCCAGCACGAGAAGGATCAGCAGGATCGGCATGATCGTGCGCTGCAGCAGGCGGAGCTTCTCGACGAAGCCGACCCGCTCGTCCACCGGCAGCGCCGGCCCGAGCGCGGGGTTGACGTAGCAGCGGATCGTCACATAGGCCGACGTACATGCCCGAGAGCAGGAAGCCGGGAAAGACCGAGCCGACCAGGAGCTCGCCCAGGGACTGCTGGGCCACCACCGCATAGACGATGGCCATGACCGAGGGCGGGATGAGGATGCCCAGCGTGCCGCCGGCGAGCAGCGAGCCGCAGGCGAGCTTGGCGTCGTAGTTGCGCCTCAGCATGGCGGGCAGCGCTATCATGCCCATCGTCACCTCGGTGGCGCCGACCACGCCGACCATGGCGGCCAGGAGCGTGCAGGAGATGACGGTCGCCGAGGCGAGCCCGCCCTTCAGGCCGCCCAGCCACTTGTAGACGACGTCGAACAGCTCCTCGATGATGCCGGCCTTCTCCAGGACCGCCGCCATGAAGATGAAGAGCGGCACGGCCGACAGCTGATAGTCGGTCATGAACGGGAAGACCCGCGACGGCAGCATGTTCAGCATCTGCGGGCTGCCGAACAGGTAGAGGAAGAGGATGGCGAGGCTGCCGGTGCAGAACGCCATCGGCAGGCCGAGGAGCAGGAGCGCTCCGAGCCCGCCGAACATCAGCAGGCTCAGCCATTGGATCGGGAGGTCGAGGCCCAAGGCTCAGGCCGCCTTTCGCGCGACGACGGCGATGTCGCGCATCAGTCGAGAGAAGCCCTGCAGCAGGAGCAGCGCAGCCCCGATCGGGATCGTCAGCTTCACCGGCCAGTACTGGATGCCCCATTCGGTGAAGGAGGTCTCGCCCACGCCCATCGAATCGCTGGCGAAGCGCCAGCCGGTGACGAGCATCGTGCCGATGAACAGGAAGAAGAACGCCGAGGTGATGACGTCGCAGATGGCGCGGCCGCGCTGCGACAGCTGGCTGTAGACGATGTCGACGCGGACATGCGTGTCGTCGCGATAGGCGTAGGCGCCGGCCAGCATGTACTGCATGCCGAACATCAAGAACATGCTCTCGTGCACCCAGTTGGTCGGGGAGTTGAAGACGTAGCGGGCGACGACCTCGTAGTAGTAGGTGAAGACGGCGAGGACGGCCCAGTAGGCGGCGAGCTCGCCTGTCCAGCGCACCAGCACGTCGATGAGCCAGAGCCCGCTTCCGGACCCCGGCGACGGCGTCAGGTTGTCCGGCACCGCGGTTTCCAGCGGGTGGGCTTCGAGCGGCGGCGGGAGGGTCTCCGTGGCGCGCGCCCGCGTCACCAGGCCGGGAACGAGGAGCGCGTCGCGAGCAGCATGATGCCGAGGACAATGGCGGCGATACGGGCGTGGCGCTCGGCGCCGCCCTGGCTCGCCTCGGCCTCGACCAGCGCCTGTTGCGCGGGCACGGCCTTGGCCTTCGCCTCGGCGATGCGCTGCTCGGCCCCCTCGGGGCGGCGCTTGGCCGCCGACTTGGCCCGGGTGATCAGCCGCTCGGCCTGCTGGGCCGCGACACGGGTCTGCGACACACCCTCGCGGGCATCGCGCACCCCGGCGCTGGTCCAGAGGACGATGAGGAAGACCGGGATGAAGACGAGGCCCAGGGCGCTCCGCAGATAGAAGCGATGCATGCCGACGAAACCGGCCGTGACGAGGAAGAGATAGGCCAGGAAGTAGTTCGGTCGGCCGGCATCGGCCCGACCCCACTGCCGGTGGACCAGTATAGATCGCGACCAGCGGAAAGAGAGCCAGCGTGGCCCAGTAGAGCCAGTGCGGCAGGACGAAAGTCAGTGATGGCATGGGAACCGACGGTGCTGGGGAATGCGAGGCGCGCCCGACCGCTCGGGCCGGGCGCGCGCCAGAGACTCACGACTTGATCGACAGGCCCTTGTACATGTCCGGCGTGACGTAGCCGACGGTCGGGCTTTCCATGATCTCGAGCTGCAGCTTGAAGATGCGGGCGGCGTCGGCGTCCTTGTTGGCCCACTCGAACCAGATCGGCACCGCCATCTCCTGGAACTGCTCCACATCGTCCGCGCTCAGCCGATTGATCTCGGTGCCCGACTTCGATGAATTTCGGCCAGGTCTCCATGTCGGCCTTCTGGATGGCGCCGAAATGGATGTTCGAATAGACCTGGATCTCGTCCTCGACGAACTGCTTCATGTTGTCGGGGAGCTTGTTCCAGACGTCCATGTTGACGCAGAAGTCCATCAGATCGACCGGCTGATAGACCGACATCGAGGCCGGGCGGCCCCATGGAGATGTACTTGGTCACCTGCTGGAAGCCCAAGGCCCAGTTGACCGCCGGGCCGGTATAGTCGGCCGCGTCGATGGTGCCCTTCTCGAGCGCCGAGAAGACCTCGCCGCCCGGCAGCAGCGTCGTCTTGGCGCCGGCCTTGGCGAAGGTCTCGGCGATCATCCCGCCCGGGACGCGCAGCTTCAGGTCCTTGAAGTCGTCGAACGAGCGGATCGGCGTCTTCGAGTGGATGATGTTGGGCCCGTGGTGGATGCGATTGACGTAGTAGATGCCCTGCTTGGCGAAGATATCGCGGGCCGCCTGCAGGCCGCCCTTCGAATAGAAGAAGATGTCCCATTCGTGGGGGTAGCGCAGGCCGAGCGTGTAGGAGCTGAGGAAGGCGGTCGACGGCAGCTTGCCGGCCCAGTAGAGCGTGAAGGAGTTCATCGCCTCGAGCACGCCGTTCTTGACGCCGTCGAGCAGCTCGAAATCGCCGACGATGTCCTTGGCCTTGAACGGGGTGAGCTCGAGCTGGCCGCCGGTCTTCTCCTTGATCGTGCCGCACCAGGCCTGGAACGTCTCGAGGCCGACGCCGGCCGGCCAGGAGGTCTGCACCTTCCAGGTCGTCGTGTCGGCGGCTCCGGCCCGCCTAACCCATGGGGCGGCGAGCGCCACGGCAGCGCCACCGGCTGCCGTGCCCTTCAGAAATCGACGGCGCGGCGTGCTCGCCTTCATTGTGTCGTTCATCTCTTGCCTCCTCTTCTCTTTACGCCTGAGCGTTTGGCGGGCGGAGCGAGTGCCCGCGTTTTCCATGCATTCTTAGCACGGTTCCTGTCAAATGGCTTGTCGTTTTGCCGGCACCTGGGAGTGGCCTACTCGAGAGGACGCCGGCGGGGGCGGCCTTTGCTCAGGCGAGCACCAAGCGCATCAGCGGGCGGGCCGGGGACCGGCGGGCGGCCTCGACGAAACCGTGGTCGCGGAAGGCCCTTGCGATACCATGGTAACCGCCACTGATGCGATGCCCAGGCGGTGGGTCGAAGGGATAGGCCTCGACAAGTGCCGCGCCCTGCTCGCGGGCAAAAGCGACCGCGGCCCCGATCAGCGGTCGCATCAGGCCGCGCCGACGCCAGCGCGGTGACAGATAAAAGCAGGTGACGGCGTGGGCGCACGCATCGTCGACGGGACGCATGATCCGCGAACGGCCGATCTGCGGGTGGGCGTCGCGCGGCCCGATGGCGACCCAGCCGATCGGCTCGCCTCCCGCATAGGCGAGGAGGCCGGGAGGCGGGCCTTCGGCGACGATCTTCCTGAGCATCGCCTTTCGGCCGCTTCGCCCCGCCGCGTCCCATTCGGGCCGGCGCAGGCGGAACCACATGCACCAGCAGCCCGAGACGGCGCCGCGCTCGGGTCCGAACAGGCGCTCGAGGTCCGGCCAGTGCTCGAGCGTCAGCGGCCGGGTCGCGAGGGTCACAGGCTCGTTGGACACCTCGGGGTGCCGCTCCGGCGCCCGGGCGGTCAGAGGGATCCCTTTGCGGCGGCGGGCGCCTCGGTCGCGAGCTCCGCCGCCACCAGCACCTTCTCGGGGTCGTCCGCCTCGGCCTCGGTCTCGCCGGCGAGGTGACGCCGTAGCCGGGCCTCGTCCAGGGCGCCGTCCCACTTGGCGACGACGATGGTGGCGACACCGTTGCCGATGAGGTTGGTCAGCGCCCGCGCCTCCGACATGAACCGGTCGATGCCCAGGATGAGCGCGATGCTGGCGACCGGCACCGTGCCGAGCGAGGCCAGCGTCGCCGCCAGCACGATGAAGCCCGAGCCCGTGACGCCGGCCGCCCCCTTCGAGGTCAGCAGCAGGATCGCGATGAGGCCGAGCTGGTGGGCCAGCGTGAGGTGGGTGTTGGTGGCCTGCGCCAGGAAGACGGCCGCCATGGTGAGGTAGATGCAGGTGCCGTCGAGGTTGAACGAGTAGCCGGCCGGGATGACGAGGCCCACCACCGACTTGTCGGCGCCCAGGATCTCCATCTTGGCGATCATCCGCGGCAGGACGGCCTCCGAGGAGCTCGTGCCCAGGACGATCAGAAGCTCCTCCTTGATGTAGCGGATGAAGCTCAGGATGCTGAAGCCGCAGAAGCGGGCGACCCCGCCCAGCACGACGAAGATGAAGACGAGGCAGGTGGCGTAGACGGCGGCCATGAGCTCGCCCAGGGAGAGGAGCGAGCCCAGGCCGTATCTGCCGATGGTGAAGGCCATGGCGCCGAAAGCGCCGAGCGGGGCCACCCGCATGATGATGCTGACGATGCCGAAGAAGACGTGCGCGACCTGGTCGACGAGGTGGAGAAGCGGCTTGCCGCGATCGCCCAGGCCGTGCAGCGCGAAGGCGAAGAGGATCGCAAAGAACAGGACCTGCAGGATGTCGCCCTCGGCGAAGGCGCCCACCACCGTGGCCGGGATGATGTGCAGCAGGAAGTCGATCGGGCCCTGCTCGGCGCCCGCCTTGGCGTAGGCGGCGATGGCCTTGACGTCGAGCGTCGCCGGGTCGACGTTCATGCCCACGCCCGGGCGCCACAAATTGATGATAATGAGGCCGATCACCAGGGCCACGGTGGTCATCACCTCGAAGTAGATCAGCGCCTTGAGACCGACGCGGCCGACCTTCTTCATGTCCTCCATGCCGGCGATGCCGTGCACGACGGTGCAGAAGATGATGGGCGCGATCAGCATCCTGATCAGCTTGATGAAGGCATCGCCCAGGGGCTTCATCTGTGCCGCGATGGTCGGGTAGAGGTAGCCGAGAATCACGCCGATCAGGATGGCGCACAGCACCTGCGCATAGAGATGGCGGTACCAGGGCCTGTGGTGCGCCGGCATCATCGCCGGTGATGCGTCTGCCGCCATTCCTGATCTCCTCTCGTGGCGTGGCCGTTGCCGCCAGCCGTCCCGGTGTCACCCGAGATGAACGCGACGAGCGCCATCGCGAGCGGCAATCGCGGTCCGCGCTCGTCCCGCGCAACCTCTCTTATTCTCTTTGTCGTCTAGCAGGATCGGCGCCAGATGTCAGCGGTGGTCGACGACCGCGCTGGCCTGTCGGCCCGAGCGCGTCTCGGCCTCAAGGGTGAAGCGGCGGGGGACGCCGAAGCCCCCGACCGGGCCGGGATCGCGCTCGGTCAGCCGGTGCTCGTCGGCAGTCAGCGTTCAGGTGGCCTCGGACATGGCAATCTGCGTGCCCTCGCGGTCCGCCCTAGAGCCAGATGTCCGAGGTGCAGTCGCCGCCCGGATAGCGCATCTCGTGCGCCCTTGCCGGCCCCCTGGGCTCCTTGCCGAAGTCGACGAAGAAGCCGGGATTGACGCGGAGCCCGCCCTTCTCCGTGTCGCAGTCGATCTGAAGGAGGCACGAGCCGCGCTCGTTCATGCCGGGATAGAACTGGTTGTCCCAGCTGGAGAGCAGGCTGGTGGTGCAGTAGAGCCGCCTGCCGTCCAGGGAGAGCTGCAGCATCTGCGGTCCGCCGGCGATGGCGTGGCCGTTGACCTCCTGGGCTTTGCCCAGAAGACCGCCGATCCAGACCTGGCCCGCGAGCCGGGGCCTGGCCGGGTCACTGATGTCGTACTGCCTGACGTCGCCATGGAGCCAGTTCGAGAAATACATGAAGCGGTCGTCCATCGAGATCAGGATGTCGGTGATGAGCGGCGGCAGCGGGATCGGAAATCCGGCAACCTCGACCGGGTCCTCCTGGATGACCTTCTCGAGCTGCCAGCCGCCCCCGTTCTTGTGCCAGTGCCAGACGTTGGAGGAGAGGGCCACACCGACATAGCCGTGCGTGCTGTCGGGATCGTGGTGGAAGCGGACCTCGAGCGGCACGAGGCCGTCCTTCCCGAGATCGTGCGTGCTCTCGATGCGCTTCCTCTCGAAGTCCCAGAAATAGAGACGCTGGCCGTAGCGCCCGGCCTGGACGTCCTCGAGCCTGAAGCCCGGGAAGAAGGCGTTGGGCGCCCCGAACTCCGAGGACACCATCACGTTGTGCCGCGGCTGATACCAGTAGTCGTAATTGTATTTCATCCCGTCGAGGCCGGCTTCCCAACGCCCCGTGAGGTTGAAGTCCTGGTCCATCGTCAAGAAGCCGCCCGGCCCCTCGCCCTCGGCATTGCCGAGCATCGAGACGATGATCTCCTTCCCGAGGCAGTGCACCGTATGGGGCGCCGTGAGCCCGGTCTTTGCCGAAATCTCCACGGGCTCGATGACCTTGTGCAGGCTGGGCGCCCGCTGGTCCGCGACGTCGACGATGTGGAAGCGGCTCGACTTGAAGCCGGGCACGATCAAGAAGCGGCGCTCGGCGGTCGCATCGCCGTGGCAGGAGCTGCAGGCGTTCCAGCCGAAATGGTGCAGCTCGTCGCCCTTGTTGGGCATCTCCAGCCTATGGACCACGCGGGCGTAGGTCGGGCTCGCCGGATCGACGTCGACCGTCGCCAGATAGTCCGGCGCGTCGACGCCGGTGCCGGTGTAGAGCCCGATGACGTAGAGCAGCTTCTCGCGCGGCGCCTGCATGGCCGCTCGCGGCGATTCGTAGCCCGGCCCGCAGCAGGCGTGCTCGCTCGTGCTCGTCGGCATGGCTTTAGCCTCCGCTACTTCTTACGGGAGCCGTAACATACCCAATGCGGCCGACGGGTTCCAGATCGAAGGGCGGGATATGCGACGGCGCAAGTGCACCGTGCAAGCGAGCGGCCGGTAAGCCCGGAGCCGCAGGAAATTGGACGCGCAGAGCTGACAAGGCCCGCCAAAGGCCGCTCCCCGAGCCCCGGCGTTCCGCAGTTTCGCGGTCGGGGCTCTATGGGGCCTGGCGTAGGGGCCGGGATTCTCTTTCTCAGCCTCTGCTGCGCCTCGGGCGAGCCGTCGTGAAAGGTGCCGAACCACTTGTCGAGAGGAATGGCGCCATCGGCATAGTTACATTCGAAATATTTGTGGTGGAGGTAGTGGGCGTGGCAGGGGATGTCGAGCGCCCGGTCCTCGCCGAGGACGAGCTTGTCGAAGCCCGCGTGGCCGTGGGCCGGCGAGAGGCCGGCGTGGACGAGATGGAAGATCGCATGGACGGGGTGCGAGGGCACGATCCAGTGGATCAGCACGCCCGAGAAATAGAGAACGTGCTCGACAGGATGCATGGCGATGCCCGACCAGGGGCCGGGATTGGCGTTGTAGTGGTGCAGCTTGTGCGCGAGCCGGTAGAGCGGCGGCCAGTGAAGCGCCCTGTGGACGAGGTAGAAGTGGAACTCCCGCATGAGCGGAATCAGGAGCATCAGGACGACCGCGTAGATCGGGTGCGCCCGAATGTCGAGGTAGGGGATGTGGCCGTTGGCGAAGGCCCACATCGTGAGGACCTCGTAGGCCGTCCAGATCGGCAGCCCGCTGCCCAGGCTCCAGATCATGTTGTCGACCGTCTGGTTCCTGAAGAGGAAGGCGGCGCTGTTGGTGGCGGGCCAGCGGCCGTTGAACTTGAAGCTGTTGCCCTGCGCTTTCTGGACATAGAGCCAGAGGTGCCAAGCGCCGTAGAAGGCGAGAATGAGGGCCGCGTTGCGGACGAGAACGGAAAGAATCCAGCCTGGAGCGAAGCTGCGCATCGTCTCGAGCGGCGGCGTCAGGTAGACCCAGCAACCCACCGCGACCAGGGCGTAGAAGAGGTTCCAGGGCAGGATGTAGCCCTGAAAGCCCACCAGCCAGTGGAGGAATGCCATGGGCCGCGCGGGCCAGACGAAGACCGGAGGATAGGCCACGCGCTTGAAGGGCGCCCACTCGCCCCGCTGGTTGCGCGATCCATAAACGGCGTCGTCCATCGAGCGCCTCCGCTCGCGGGAAGACTGCTGGTCCCCTCAGGCTCTGAGGGAATCATACCGCCATTCGGCACGGAAGACCATCGCCCGAAGCGGCCGGCCATTGGCCGGCTCGGCGGTGCGAGGCGCCGCGGAAGGGGCTCTAAGCGGAAGGTATGAGGCGCCCGAGAGGCACCGCGAGATGGACGATCAGGCCGTCGGCCTTCCACTCGCGGGAGATCTCGCCACCGAGCTGGCTCTTGACGGTCCCGCGAACCAGCTCGCTGCCGAAGGCCTCGGCACGAGGCTCTCCGTCGAGCGGCGGCCCGCCACGCTCCCGCCATGTGAGGTGAAGCGCTCCCTCCCCGATCCGCCAGGAAATGTCGACACGACCGGCCGGCGACGACAGGGCCCCGTGCTTGGCCGCGTTGGTCGCGAGCTCGTGCAGGAGCAAGGCGAGGCTCGTCGCGGACCTTCCGCCCGTCGGCACATCCGGCCCGCTGAGGACGATGCGCCCATCCCCATCGGCGAAAGGTGCCGTGATCGCCCGGGCCAGAGCGAGCAACGTCGTGGGCTTCTCGGCCTTGTCCCCGCCGACGGCCGGGTTCCGCAGCGTCAGCTCATGGGCGTTCCGGAGCGCCTCCAGCCGGCCTCGGACGACCTCCACCAGCTCTTGGGACGATCCGCCACTGCGCGCGCTCAGCGATACCACGGCGGCGGCGACGGCGAAGGCGTTCTTGACCCGATGGGACATCTCATCGAGCAGCAGCTTCTCGAGCTCCTGGGCGCGTCGTCGCTCCGTGATGTCGCGCGCGATCTTGGACGCGCCGACGATGGTGCCACGCGCATCCCGGACCGGCGATACCGTGAGCGAGATCTCGACCAGGCTCCCGTCCTTGCGACGACGCACCGTCTCGTAATGATCGATACGCTCGCCGCGGCGGATCCGCCCGATGATTCCAGGCTCCTCGTCGTACCGGTCCGCCGGGATCAGGATCGCGATCGGCTTGCCGATGATCTCATCGGCGGCATAGCCGAACAGCCGCTCGGCGCCACTATTCCAGCTCATGATGATGCCATCGAGGGTCTTGCTCACGATCGCGTCCTCGGAGGACTCGACGATCGAGGCAAGCCGCTGCGCGGTCTCCTCGGCGCGCTTGCGCTCGCTGATGTCCACCAGCACGTTCACCGCACCGCTCATGGCGCCGAATTCGTCGTGCAGGGGCGTCGGATAGGCAAGGAACGGAACCTGTGCCGCCGTCGGGCCGCTCGGCCACAGCCTCGGCGCCCTTGATCGCCCGCTTCTCCTTGAGTGCCACCGCCATGGGGCATTCGTCATGCGCCATGGGCCGGCCATCGGGCCAATAGAGGCGCCAGGAACCGCACCACTCGCTCCTGCCGACTTCCGGGCGACGCCCCCAGAGATCGGCCGCAGCCTCATTGAAGAAGGTGATCCGGCCCGCCCCGTCGGTCGTGTAGACGGCCACGGGCAGAGCCTGGAGCAGCTCCCGCATTTTCCACTCGGGATCGCGGCCGCTTAAAACGCCCGAGACGCCGGTCCGCGCGCCATCGGCATGCTCATCGGGCGGGTCCGGAGGTCGCGGCGCCCCTATCTCGGGCTCAAGGGACATCCTCATTTATATGTGCGTCCACGCGCTCGACCCGCCCAACCCCACATAGAACCATAACGACCCTGCGCTGGGCGGTCCGCGTCACCCGACCGCCAATGTGGCATACTCTATCTTGAAGTCAGCGGCTCCGACAGAAGATTCCTCGACGCAGGCGGGAACTCCCGGCGCTCAGTTCATCCGGTCGAGGAGGCCCGTGAGGCGGCGCATGGCGTCCTCCAGGCGCTCGGTGGCGATGGCGAAGCAGAGGCGGAGGTGGCTCTCGTTGCCCTGGCCGAAGGTGTAGCCGGCGGCGAGGCCGACCTTGGTCTCGGCCAGCACGCGCCGCGCGAAGGCCAGGCTGTCGGTCATGCCCTCGATCCGCGGGAAGGCATAGAAGGCCCCCTCGGGCGCCAGGAGGCTGACCCGCGGATGGGCGCCGAGCGTCCTCATGACGAGATCGCGGTTGATCGCGGCAGCGCTGGGTGAAGGAAGCGGACGAACTCCTCGCCCTGCTCGAGCGCCGCGATGCCGCCGAACTGGACGAAGGCGGTGGCGCTGGTGTTGTTGACCTCCGCCAGCACGGCAATCTGCTCGACCAGATGCCGGGGCGTCACCATCCAGCCCAGCCGCCAGCCGGTCATCGCCCAGCCCTTGGAGAAGCCGTTGAGGACGAAGACGGGCTCGTCCTCGCCGGCGAGGGTGACGAACGAGGGGGCCGGGTCGGGGTGGTCGAAGACGTTCCGGTGATAGACCTCGTCCGCGATGATGCCGAGCCCGCGGGCACGGCAGAATGAAAGAAGCTCGGTCTGCTCGTCGACCGACATGATCCAGCCGGTGGGGTTGGAGGGCGAGTTGACGTAGACCGCCTTGGTGCGGGGCGTCACGGCGCGCCTGACGTCGTCGAGGTCGAGATGCCAGCGGCCGGGGCCCTCGCGCAGGCGCACGTCGATCGCCCGCGCCCCCAGCACCTGGGCGACCGTCCGGATGTTCGGCCAATAGGGCGAGATCAGGACGATCTCGTCGTCCCTATCGAGCAGGCACTGGCCGGCGATCATCACCGAGAGCATGGTGGAGCCGGGCACGGCGATACGCTCGGGGTGAAGCTGGATGCCGTAGAGGCGCTCGTGATAGCGGAGCAACGCCTCGCGCAGCGCCGTCTGGCCGCGCGCATACGAATAAAAGGTCTTGCCGGCGTCGAGGGCGTCCTTGGCGGCGTCACGGATGAAGTCCGGGGTGACGATGTCGCTCTCGCCGAACCAGAGCGGGATGACCTCGGGATCGTCGAGAGCGCCGACGGCGATCTTGCCGATGCCGGAAAGCTCGAGGGCCTCGATGCTCGCGCGTATGGGGCTCATCCTGCTCCGCCTGCGGCCACGACCGCGTCTGCTGTTGGTCGAGCGGTGCCTTTAGGCTAAACGGCGTCCGAGGCCAAGCCACGGGTGCTGGAGAACGGGATGCAGGTCAAGGCGGCGGTAGCGCAGAAGGCAGGGGCGCCACTCTCGCTCGAGACGGTCGAGCTGGAGGGGCCGAAGGCCGGCGAGGTGCTGGTCGAGATCAAGGCCACGGGCATCTGTCACACCGACGCCTACACGCTGTCCGGCCAGGACTCCGAGGGCAAGTTCCCCTGCATTCTCGGCCACGAGGGGGCAGGCATCGTCGTCGATGTCGGTCCGGGCGTCAGCTCGGTGGTGAAGGGCGACCACGTCATCCCGCTCTACACGCCCGAATGCCGGGAATGCGAGTACTGCCTCAGCCCGAAGACCAATCTCTGCCAGAAGATCCGCGTCACGCAGGGCCAGGGCCTGATGCCCGACGGCACCTCCCGCTTCCGGATCGGCAAGGAGACCGTCTTTCACTACATGGGCACCTCGACCTTCTCCAACTTCACGGTGCTGCCCGAGATCGCGGTCGCCAGGATCCGCGAGGACGCGCCCTTCGAGAAGGTCTGCTACATCGGCTGCGGCGTCACCACCGGCATCGGCGCCGTGATCAACACGGCCAAGGTGGAGCCCGGCTCGAACGTCGTCGTCTTCGGCCTGGGCGGCATCGGCCTCAATGTCGTGCAGGGGGCCCGGATGGTGGGCGCCGACATGATCGTCGGCGTCGACCTCAATCCCGGCCGCGAGGCGATCGCCCGCAAGTTCGGCATGACCCACTTCGTCAACCCCAAGGACCTCGGCGACAAGGACGTGGTGGCCCATCTGGTCGAGCTGACCAAGGGCGGCGCCGACTACAGCTTCGAGTGCATCGGCAACGTCAAGGTGATGCGCCAGGCGCTGGAGTGCTGCCACAAGGGCTGGGGCGTCTCGGTCATCATCGGCGTGGCCCCGTCCGGCGCCGAGATCGCCACCCGCCCCTTCCAGCTCGTCACCGGCCGCGTCTGGAAAGGTACCGCCTTCGGTGGTGCCAAGAGCAGAACCCAGGTCCCGAAGATCGTCGACTGGTACATGGAAAAGAAAATCAACATCGACGATCTCATCACGCATGTCATGCCGCTCGACCGCATCAACGAGGCTTTTGACCTCATGCACGAGGGCAAGTCGATCCGGAGCGTGGTGACGTTCTGAGGCGCATGACGACCGTCAACCTGTTCTAGAAGCATCAAGAGCGGCACATCCCCAGCCCAGAGGATTCCGGTGCGTGAGCAAATGCCTCCCCGTGGTCTGGGTCCCGTCAGCGGAGCGAGTTGAGCAGTGCTCTCGCGTCCCGCAAGTCCGGCATATCGAATCCCCTCCGCGAACCAGTCGTAGAACTCGAGCCAGTGTGTCGTGCGCCTTCCGACGCTGGCCATCCGCCGCCCATAGCCGGCAGAGCGAGGTCGTCGCGCGCAGCTCCCACCAACGGGCGTCCTGTCGCCGCGCCACGTCGAGGGCCGAGGCGAAGCAATGTGCGGCCTCGACGGCGCGCCCGACGCGCAGGTAGCAGCTCGCCCAACAGCCTCCTCAGCTCGGCCTCGAACCAGCGCTCGTCCGTCGCCTCGACCCGCTCGAGGGCGCGATCGAGCACGACCGCGGCCTCGGCGTGCTGCCCCGCGCTCATCAGGGTCTGCCCGAGGAGCGCCGACAGGTAGGGTCGTAGAAGCACGATGCCGCCGGCACGGAAGATCTCCACGGCGCGGCGGGCGCGCTCGACGGCCTCCGTCCAACGCCCGTCGTCCCCCAGGCGGACTCCCTCGAAGGCTTCGGCGAAGGCCGAAAAGAATGGAAGTTGGTGGCGGTCGGCGAGGGTCCGCAGCTCGGCGAGATCGTCAAGAGCGGACGCCAGGTCGCGCTGAAGCTGGTGGAACTGGCAGGAGCGGTGCAGCGCCACCGCGAGCGAGGTCGGATGGCCCAGCGAGCGCGCTACCGCCAACGCCTCCGCGCTACTCCGGACGGCCCGATCCGGGAGGCCGCGGAGGAGCAGCAGCCACGCGAGGTTGGAGCGGATGGACACCTCGACGTCATGCTGGAACTCCCCGAGACGCTCGCGGTCGCGGCCCGGATCGAACAGAGCGAGCGCGCGCTCCTGGGCGCGGCATGCCCGCGGCAGGTCGCCGAGCCACATCGCGACGGTCCCGGCGGCACGCGTGCCGATGAGCAGACCGCGCGTATCGCCCGACGCTTCGGCGTGACGGCGCTGCTCCTCGGCGAGCGTACGAGCCTGCACCAGCTCCGCCCTGTTTAAATGGAAGACGAACAGCCCGTACAGCGCCGCCCGCATCTCGTCAGGGTGGCCCGCTGTGCGGCAGATCTCGACCGCCCGCCGGTATGCAGCCCCTGACGCCTCGTGCGTGTAACCGTGCGCGAGCCCCAGCGCGGCGGCGAGGCTCGTTTGGAGGACCGCCTCGCGGAGGTCGCGGTCCGGGCCGGGCGTCAGACGCGGAACCAGCGCGACTGCGCTGCCGAAGTGGGCCGCAGCCTCGGCCGCGGCCGCCCGAGACGATGCCCGCTCCCCCGCCGCCTGCCAGTGAGCAACCGCTTCCGCCAACAGCTCGGCCTCCTCGCAGTGCCGCGCCAGCAGCTCGGGCTGCGTCCGCGTGAGGTCGGCGCGGCCCGTCTTCAGCTCCTCGACGATCCGGCCATGGATGCGCTGGCGCTTGCTCTTGAGGAGGCTCGCATGTGCGGCATCACGGACGAGCGCGTGCTTGAAGACGTAAGTCGAGTCCGGCGTGCCGCCGGTGCTGCGCCGGAAGGCGAGCTCGGCCCTCAGCAGCTGGTCGAGGCCGGCAGCAAGCCGCACGTCGTCCAGCCCGGAAACTGCCCCCAGAAGTGCCCGGTCGAACTCGCGCCCGATGCAGGCGGCAACCTGAGCGATCTCCTTGACCAAGGGTTGCGGATCGAGGCGTGCCATGAGCGAGTCGTGGAGGGTCGCGGGCACGGCGAGGGTCGGCGATGTGGCCTCAAGGACCGATTTGGTCAGCTCCTCCACGAACAGCGGCACCCCGTCCGCCCTCGCCACGATCTGCGCGACCAGCTCCGCCGGCAGCTCCCGCCCTGCCGCGACCTCGCCCACGATCTCGGCGGTTGCCTCGCGTCCCAGTCGGTTCAATGTCAGCCGCGTCACGTGCGGGTGGCCGCCGAGACCGTGCTGGAAGGTCGGCCGGGCCGTGAGCAGCAGCAGCACTCGTGCCCCGGCGATCCGGTCGACCACCTGCTCGATCAGCTCGATTGTGGTCGGGTCGGCCCAGTGAACATCCTCGAACAGGCAGAGCACCGGCCGCTCACGCGCGAGCCCGAGGAGTTGCTCCGTCAGCGCCGCCAGCGTCCGCGTGCGCCGCTGTTGTGGCGTGAGGTCGGAAGCCGGATAGCGGCCTTCAGCATCGATCCCCAGCAACGCAGCGAACAGCGGCGCCACCGGAGCGACCGCAACAGACGCTTGGCCGAGTAACGTCTCGAGCTTGTCCAGGCGGCGAAGTTGCTGGTCGTCCGGCTCGAGGCCGGCGGCCCGCTCCAGCTGACGGACCACCGGCCATAGCGCGCTGTCGACGTGATAGGGCGAGCACTGGTAGCGGAGCCGCCGGTGCGGCCGGTCGGCGATGGCGTCGAGCAGACCCCGGGCGATACGCGACTTGCCGATCCCCGCCTCGCCGACCAGCAGCACGCCCTGCCCCTCGCCGGCATCGGCCTGACGCCAGCGCTCGAGCAGAAGTGCCAGCTCCTGGTCTCGGCCGACCATCGGCAGCGGCTGCGAGCCGCCCCGGGCCTCGAAGCGGCTGTCCGCCCGACTCTCGCACCGGACCCGGAAAGCGCGGACCGGCCGTGGCAGACCGCGAAGGAGCTGCGATCCGAGATCGTCCAGGTCGAACGTCTGGCCCAGGAGCGCGCGCGTGTCCGCGCTAACCACCACCTGCCCGGGCTCGGAGATCGCCTGCAGGCGCGCGGCGAGGTTCGGCGTCTCGCCAACGACAGCCTCCTCCCGTGCCGGGCCTTCGCCCACCAGATTGCCGACGACCACCAGCCCCGTCGCTATCCCGACCCGCGCAGCAAGCTGCTCTCCGGGCGGAGCCATGAGATCACGCACGGCGGCCACCACGGCGAGGCCTGCCCGCACGGCGCGCTCGGCTTCGTCCTCATGGGCCCTGGGCCAGCCGAAGTAACAGAGCACACCATCGCCCATCAGCTTGGCAACGTGACCCCCGAGCTTGGCGATTTCCCCCGTCACGGCGTTCTGATAGGCGCGCAAGATCCGCTGCATGTCCTCGGGATCGAGGCGAGCGGACATGGCTGTCGAGCCGACGAGGTCCACGAACATCACCGTGAGCTGCCGCCGCTCGGCTTCGGAGGACCTCAGGACGGAAGTGAGTTCGGCGGCCGATGCCGCCGGTTCGGTCTGGGCTTCTTGGATCGTTCCGGAAAGCACACCTTGACGCAGGGCGGCAATGGCGGCGAGCAGCTTGCGCCGATGGCCGATCGAGCCGACGCCCAGGCCGAGCAGGTCGTCGGCCGTCAGCTCGGGGAGCACAGCGGCATCGATATCGCCGTCGCGGAACGCGCGCTCGTACTGTTCCAGCCCCAGGCCGCGCAACCAAACGCCAACGTCCACCTCGCCCCTCCGATCAGACGTCCTCGCCTTCACGACCGCGACGTCTGCCAAACCGCGACAGCATCGACGCGGATGATGCCGTGGTTGATCGCGATGACGATGCCGCCACCAGGAACTATCGCAAACGTGCGCTCAAGATGCCAGAGATGCTCTCCCGAGACGATGATTTGGACACATCGGATCGGACAGATCCCGGATGGTTTAGGGACCGAACAGCGACATCCGCGCAGGCTAGACCCGATGTTCGCGGGCTGAGACGGGCGGCCCGCCCCGCGGCATGCACCCATCGAGGGTTGCGCCGGGTTGGCCGGCGCCGAGCCTCACGCATGGGGAGCGGGCCCGATGGGCAGCATCGCGTTTGTCGGCATGGACGTCCACAAGGCGACGATCGCCGTGGCGGTGGCGGAGGGCGTCCGGGGTGGGGAGGTCCGTCAACTCGGCATCTTCCCGAACCGAGCCGAGGTCATCGCCAAGCTGGCGGGACGGTTGGCCGGGGATGGGCGGGAGCTGAGCTTCTGCTACGAGGCCGGTCCGTGCGGCTACGGCCTGCAGCGGCAGCTCGAGGGCCTCGGCCACGCCTGCGTGGTGGTGGCGCCGTCCTTGATCCCGAGCAAGCCAGGCGACCGGGTGAAGACCGATCGGCGTGATGCGGTGAGCCTGGCCAAGCTGCACCGGGCGGGCGAGCTGACTGCGGTTTGGGTGCCGGACGCGGCGCACGAGGCGATGCGCGATCTCGTCCGTGCCCGAGCCACGGCCGTGCGGGTGCTCGGCAAGGCGCGCCAGCATCTGCAGGGCTTCCTGCTGCGGCATGGCCGGATCTATGCCGGCCGGACGACATGGACCGTGGCCTATCGACGGTGGCTGACGACGCTGCGCTTCGCGCATCCAGCCCAGCAGATCGTGCTGCAGGACTACATCCACGCCATCCAGGATGCCGAGGGGCGCGTGGCCCGACTGGCCGAACAGATCGCGGAGCTGCTCCCGACCTGGTCGCTGGCGCCGGTCGTTCGAGCGCTCCAGGCCATGCGTGGTGTCGGCCAGATCGTGGCCGTGACGGTCACCGCCGAGGTGGGCGACTTCAGTCGCTTTGCCAACCCACGGCAGCTCATGGCCTATCTCGGCCTGGTGCCGAGCGAGCGCTCGAGCGGCGGCACGGTCCGCCGCGGCGGGATCACCAAGGCCGGCAATGCGCTGGCCCGGCGGGTGCTGATCGAGGGCGCCTGGACCTACCGGATGCAGGCCCGGATCAGCCGCAAGCTGCACGACCGCCTCGAGCAGCTGCCGAGCGCCATTCGCGACACTGCCTGGAAGGCGCAGCTGCGGCTGTGCGGCCGCTACCGGCATCTGATCGCCGCCGGCAAGGCCAAGGTCGTGGTGACCACGGCGGTCGCGCGCGAGATGGTCGGCTTCATCTGGGCGATCGCCCGCCGGGTCCAGCTCCAGCCGACCGGCTGATCCGCGCGCCGCATACTCGATGTCCAGAGCGGGCGGCAGGGCAAGGTTGGGGAACCCTCGTGCGCTGTTATGAGCCGGCGTAAGCCGAGGCTCGGCCCTTAGAGCGAGGCAGCCCCGAGACGCAACCACGGTCATGCGGTAACCAACCCGCGCATGAGAGCTTGCTCAACCGTCGTCTCCAGCCCTGCCGCCCGCCCTGGACATCGCTACAAGTATCGCGTCCGCCTAACGGCAGGATCGCAGAGACGCGACCACGTTCTTGACAGCGAACATGAGAGCAGCCCGTTGACGAAGTCGGGTTTGGCTGATTCGCTGTGGTGCGTGACGTTGCGGGGGCGAGCATGGCGCTGGGGCGGCGAGGGTGAGCGGCAGGCGGATCTGGTGGTCGGCTGGGCCGAGCTGCCGCGCTCGCCGGGCCACGTTTTCTACGACCGCCTGCAGGCCATCCTGATCGAGGCCGGGTTCGACGGCTTCGCCGAAGCACGATGCGCGCTCTCCTACGCGAACAAGCAGGGCCGGCCATCACTGCCGCCAGGCCGCTACTTCCGTATGCACCTGGTCGGCTACTTCGAGGGGATCGACAGCGAGCGCGGGCTCGAATGGCGCTGCGCCGACAGCCTGTCCTTGCGCGAGTTCCTGCGTCTGGGCACGACCGAGCCGGTGCCGGACCATTCGTGGCTGAGCAAGACGCGCTCACGGCTGCCGCTGGAGGTGCACGAAGCGGTCTTCACCTGGGTGCTGCAGCGGCTGGCGGAGCATGGCCTGATCCGGGGCGACCGGATCGGCGTCGATGCCTCGACGATGGAGGCCAACGCGGCGTTGCGCGCCATCGTCCGCCGCGACAGCGGCCCTACCGGCTCGCCCGGGCGAGCCGGCTCCCTGGCGGATCGGATCGACGGCGCTGCCGTCGATGGCTACCGGGAGATGCTGCAGCGGTTGGCCAAGGAAAGCGGGATCGCGACACCGACGGCGGACGACCTGATCCGGCTGGATCGCCAGCGCAAGGGCAAGCGCCTGTCCAACGCGGACTGGGCCTCGCCGACCGATCCCGAGGCGAAGATCGCCGAGATGAAGGACGGCCGCACCCGGCTGGCCTACAAGCCCGAGCATGCGGTCGATCTCGACACCGGCGCCATCGTCGCGGCGGAGATCCACCCCGCCGATCAGGGTGACACCACGACCCTGCCGGCGACGCTGGAGGCCGCTGCGGCCAATCTGGCCGCGGTCGACGCCGCGCCGACGCCGGAGCAGCCGGCCGAGCTGGTCGCCGACAAGGGCTATCATTCCCGCGACGGGCCGAAGGACCTGGAAGGCGGTGCCTGGAAAAGTCGTATCGCCGAGAAGAAGGTGCAGGGCGTCGACCGCTGGCGCGGCGACGAGGAAGCACAACGCGCGGTCTGCAACAACCGCACGCGACGGCGCTCAGGCGTGGCGAAGGAGGCGTTCAAGCTGCGCGCCGAGCTGGTCGAGCGCAGCTTCGCCCTGACCCTCGACCGTGGTGGCATGCGCCGTGCCTGGCTGCGTGGCCGCGAGAACCTGCACAAACGCTACCTCGTGCACGTCGCCGGCTACAATCTCGGCCTGATCATGCGGCTCCTGGGCGGCGCCGGCACCCCGCGCGAGTTCCTCGCCCGCCTTGCGGCACATCTGGTGGTCCTCACCACAGCCGAGGGTGGCACCATCGTCATCCTCGCCGCCGCAACCGACCAAAGCAGCGATACCCGTCGTCAGCACCGAGCCGGCGCCGCCAGACTGACAGCCGACTTCGTCAACGGGCTGCTCTCATGTTCGCTGTCAAGAACGTGGTCGCGTCTCTGCGATCCTGCCGTTAGGCGGACGCGATACTTGTAGCGATGTCCAGGGCGGGCGGCAGGGCTGGAGACGACGGTTGAGCAAGCTCTCATGCGCGGGTTGGTTACCGCATGACCGTGGTTGCGTCTCGGGGCTGCCTCGCTCTAAGGGCCGAGCCTCGGCTTACGCCGGCTCATAACAGCGCACGAGGGTTCCCCAACCTTGCCCTGCCGCCCGCTCTGGACATCGAGTATGCGGCGCGCGGATCAGCCGGTCGGCTGGAGCTGGACCCGGCGGGCGATCGCCCAGATGAAGCCGACCATCTCGCGCGCGACCGCCGTGGTCACCACGACCTTGGCCTTGCCGGCGGCGATCAGATGCCGGTAGCGGCCGCACAGCCGCAGCTGCGCCTTCCAGGCAGTGTCGCGAATGGCGCTCGGCAGCTGCTCGAGGCGGTCGTGCAGCTTGCGGCTGATCCGGGCCTGCATCCGGTAGGTCCAGGCGCCCTCGATCAGCACCCGCCGGGCCAGCGCATTGCCGGCCTTGGTGATCCCGCCGCGGCGGACCGTGCCGCCGCTCGAGCGCTCGCTCGGCACCAGGCCGAGATAGGCCATGAGCTGCCGTGGGTTGGCAAAGCGACTGAAGTCGCCCACCTCGGCGGTGACCGTCACGGCCACGATCTGGCCGACACCACGCATGGCCTGGAGCGCTCGAACGACCGGCGCCAGCGACCAGGTCGGGAGCAGCTCCGCGATCTGTTCGGCCAGTCGGGCCACGCGCCCCTCGGCATCCTGGATGGCGTGGATGTAGTCCTGCAGCACGATCTGCTGGGCTGGATGCGCGAAGCGCAGCGTCGTCAGCCACCGTCGATAGGCCACGGTCCATGTCGTCCGGCCGGCATAGATCCGGCCATGCCGCAGCAGGAAGCCCTGCAGATGCTGGCGCGCCTTGCCGAGCACCCGCACGGCCGTGGCTCGGGCACGGACGAGATCGCGCATCGCCTCGTGCGCCGCGTCCGGCACCCAAACCGCAGTCAGCTCGCCCGCCCGGTGCAGCTTGGCCAGGCTCACCGCATCACGCCGATCGGTCTTCACCCGGTCGCCTGGCTTGCTCGGGATCAAGGACGGCGCCACCACCACGCAGGCGTGGCCGAGGCCCTCGAGCTGCCGCTGCAGGCCGTAGCCGCACGGACCGGCCTCGTAGCAGAAGCTCAGCTCCCGCCCATCCCCGGCCAACCGTCCCGCCAGCTTGGCGATGACCTCGGCTCGGTTCGGGAAGATGCCGAGTTGACGGACCTCCCCACCCCGGACGCCCTCCGCCACCGCCACGGCGATCGTCGCCTTGTGGACGTCCATGCCGACAAACGCGATGCTGCCCATCGGGCCCGCTCCCCATGCGTGAGGCTCGGCGCCGGCCAACCCGGCGCAACCCTCGATGGGTGCATGCCGCGGGGCGGGCCGCCCGTCTCAGCCCGCGAACATCGGGTCTAGGGCGGATCATTCACCGAGGCAGCTGACGGGGCCGGCGTGGGATAGGCCGACGGCAGGGCTACCTTGATCCGGGTTGCGAGCTCGGTGACCCGACCGGCCACCTTGATGAACGCCAGCCGGATCGTGTCGAGCTGGGCCTCGCGCCAGAACGAGGTCTTGGGTGCCAAGGCGCGCAGGGTGTGCAGCAGCCAGTAAGCCGCGGTGTGGACCAGCAGCCGGAACTGGTTGGCCGTGGCCTTGGTGCAGGAGGTGCGGTCGGAGGCGAGGTGCAGCTTGTGCGCCTTGATCAGATTTTCCGCTTGGCCACGGGCGCAGTAGACCTCCTCGTAAAGCCAACGCGGCGCGCCTTTGAGGTTGGTGACGACGAACCGGGTGTCGCTGCCTTGGGCCGATGCCTCGACCCGCGCGACGACCTGGCGTTCGACCGTCCAGCTCTTGGCGGCATAGCGAAACGCACCGTAGCGGCGGACCTTTGCCGCGGCGGCGTCGATCCGGCTGACTGCCGCGTCCTCGGCGAGGTGCCTGACCTTGCCGAGCAGGATACTGTTGCCGGCGAGGCCGAAGACGTAGCCGACCCGGTTGCGCTCCAACCAGGTCATCGCCTCGGGTCGAGCGTAGTGGCTGTCGCCGCGCACCAGGATGTCGACCCGCGGCCAGCGGCGCCGGATGGCCTTGACGACATGGCGCAGCACGAGCGCCACTTCGGCGCCGTCGGGTGTTTTCCCGGGCCGCAGGATCACCGCCACCGGTTTGCCGGTCGTGGCCTCGTAGATGTGGATCGGCAGAAAGCAGCGGCTGTCGTAGTGAGCATGAAACAGGGACAATTGCTGCCGGCCGTGGACCCGATCCTCGGTGTCGTCCCCCCGGTCCCGCTCCGCGGGCCGGAGGGCAGGCTAAGTCGAGCACGACCCGACGCGGCACCTCGGCGAAGCTGTCGCAGAACAGCTCGATCATCGCGGCCATCATGCGCGTGAGCGCCACCCTGCCCGGCAGGTTCTCGAGCCGGCTGATGCTCGGCTGCGAGCACAGATCGGTGCCGCTCTCCGGCAGCCGGCCAACCGCCATCTTGAACGCCGGATCGGATCGCAGCGCGTCGCAGTCGTTGCCATCCGCGTAGCCGGCAGCGATCAGCAGGGCACGGAAGCGGATCATCTCGGCGAGCCGGTGCTCGATCCGCCTCGGCGCGCGCGGGTCCTCGATGCAGCGCGCCAGGCGCTCGGCGATGCCGAGCTTGCGCTCGATCTCGGCCAGCACCAGCACCCCGCCGTCCGAGGTCAGGCGTCCGCCGTCGAACGTGACCCGAACCGGCTTGCCGGCAACGGGTGACAGACCGGGGAGAAACGGGGCATCATCCGCCATGGCGGGTGCGATCTCCGTTGACCGTCAGAATTCTGCTTCAGCACCAGAATCGACACGATCGCAACGGCTTGGCCAGCGCCCGCCAACTCCTCGCGAATTTTCCGGGCTAGAGGCTAGCGCTTCTCGATGACCGCGAGAAAAACACCCTCCGCCTCGCTCTGCTCGATCATTCTGTCGCCGGTGGCGGCGCAGAGTTCCTGGAGGTCGCCCGGGGCCTTGGGATCGGTGGCGAGGACGCGGAGGCGGTCGCCGGAGGTCATGCCGCGGAGCAGCTTCCGGGCCTTGAGGACCGGGAGGGGGCATAGAAGGCCCCGTGTGTCCAGCTCGCGCTCTGCCATGATCGATCGTAGCCGTGCTATCCCGGGACGAGGTTAGAACGGGACGCACGGGCGGGCGAGCCTCATGTCGGGCCGGGTCATCGGCATCGTCGGCTGGAAGAACAACGGCAAGACCACGCTCGTCGAGCGGCTGGTCCTGACCCTCTCGCGCCGCGGCCTTCGGGTCTCGACCGTCAAGCACGCGCATCACAGCGTCGACATCGACCAGCCCGGCAAGGACAGCCATCGCCATCGGCTGGCCGGGGCCAGCGAGGTCGTGCTGGCGACGGCCAGGCGCTGGGCGCTCATCCACGAGCTCAAGGACGAGCCCGAGCCGCCGCTCGAGGCGATTCTCGCCCGGATGGCACCGGTCGACCTCGTGATCGTCGAGGGTTACAAGAGCTCGGCGCATCCCAAGATCGAGGTGCACCGCCGCGAGCGCGCCACCCCTCTCATCGCCCGGGAGGATCCGAGCGTCATCGCCGTCGCCTCCGACGAGCCTCTGCCGGGCCTCGCCATTCCGGTCCTGGATCTCGACGATGCCGACGGGATCGCCCAGTTCATCCTCGAGCGGACCGGCATCGGAGGAGGCTGATGCAGCGATCGGGCAACGACTGCTTTGCCTTCGGCGGCACGATGGTGGGCCTCGGCGAGGCGCTGGCCCTGCTCCAGGCTCGGGTGCTGCCGGTCGTCGGCCAGGAGCGGGTGCCGCTGGATCGGGCGGCCGGTCGTCTGCTCGCAGCCCCTCTCGTCAGCCCGCGCGACGTGCCGGCCTTCGACAATGTCGCGGTCGACGGATTCGCATGCCGGGGCGAGGATCTGAGCCGGGAGGCTCCATCCCGCCTGCGGCTGCTCGAGGGGCGGGCGGCGGCCGGCCATCCGTTCCGCGGGCATATCGGCCCGGGCGAGGCGCTCCGGGTCCTCACGGGTGCGGTGATGCCGGCCGGCGCCGATACGGTGGTGATGCAGGAGGTCTGCGCCGTCGCCGACGGGGCAGTATCGTTCCCGGCAGCGGTGAAGCCCGGAATCAACCGGCGCCGCGCCGGCGAGGACGTCCACAACGGCCAAGCCCTCTTCGCCAAAGGAAAAAGGCTGCTGCCGCAGCATCTGGGGGTCGCGGCCGAGCTCGGCCTGGCCGAGCTGCCGGTCATGAAGAAGCTCGGGGTCGCCCTCTTCTCGAGCGGCGACGAGATCGGTGAGCCCGGCACCGGTTTGCCCGCCGGCGGCGTCTACGACGCCAACCGGCATATCCTGAAGGCCCTGCTCGCCACCGTGCCGGCCGAGGTGACGGACCTGGGCATCCTGCCGGACGATCCGGCCCTGGTGCGCAAGGCCCTGGCCGCGGCCGCCGAGGCGCACGACGTGGTCCTGACCTCGGGCGGCGCCTCCGGCGGCGACGAGGACCATGTGGTGGCGGCCGTGCGGGCCATGGGCAGCCTCCATTTCTGGCGCATCCGCATGAAGCCCGGCCGGCCGCTGGCGCTGGGCAGCCTCGGCCGCGCCGCCTTCATCGGCCTGCCCGGCAACCCCGTGGCGGTCATGGTCTGCTTTGTCATCCTGGCCCGGCCGATGCTCCTGGCCCTGGCCGGCGGCGGCTGGACGAGCCCCCGCGCCTATCCCCTGCCCGCCGACTTCGCGATGCGGCGCAAGCCCGGCCGCACCGAGATGCTGCGGGCAGCCCTCGTGCGGGGCGAGGACGGCGGCCTCCGCGCCCGCCGCATCCTGCGCGAGGGCTCGGGCATCCTCACCTCGCTCACCGACGCCGACGGGCTGGTCGAGATCGGTGAGGCCGTGGCCGAGGTGCAGGAGGGCGACCCGGTCCCGTTCCTCAGTTTCGCGGAGCTGCTGGCGGGCGACTGATCGTCGGGTCGGGAGAGCGAGGGATGGCATCGGAGCCTCGGCCGACCAGATGATCGGATGACGGGCGGGCCCGCTGGCCGAGGTGGCAGGCGGCCCTGACAGTCTGGCGCGGAGATCCGGATGAACGCGATCGATCTGCAGCAAGCGTTGAGAGATCCGGCGGATGTGTTCCAGGACCCGGACGCCGTGGTCCGTGACCCGGCACTGACCCGGCAACAGAAGATCCGTATCCTGCAGAGCTGGAAGCTGGATGCCTCCCGGCTCGTCGAGTCGGAGGGAGAGGGCATGATCGGCCAGGATGCGCCGATGCTCCACCGGGTCGGCGTGGCGCTCGAGGCGCTCATGGCCGAGGGGTGAGCGCGGCGCGCGGGGTCGCCGGGCCCGGGCCGGCAGACGCCAATCCTGGACGCCTGCCGGAGCCGGTCGACGACGAGATCAGGCTACGTTGGCGGCGTTCAGGTGGTCGGTGCCGGCGACGACCAGGGTGTTTATATCGGGCGTCCCACCGCTGGCGGCGCCGAGATCGATCGACATGGTGTGGCCCTTGGCGGTGACGAAGTCGTCGCCCTTGCCCACCACATCGTCGCCGTTGGTGTTGAGGCCAGCGAAGGTCAGGCCGTAGCCCGAGAGGTCGAGGACGTCGCCGGGCTTGACGGTGCTGCCGACCGCGAAGTCGGTGATGCGGTCCTGGCCGCTGCCGGGAGCGAAGGAAAAGGTGTCGGAGCCCGAGCCGCCAGTGAGGATGTCGTTGCCGCCTCCGCCGGTCAGAAGATCGTTGCCGGCGCCTCCATCGAGCCGGTCATTGCCGCCGAAGTCCGAACTGACCAGCACCGGGGGCCGTCGCTTCGTCGCCCCAGAGCTGGTCGTTGCCGGCGCCGCCCTTGAGCACGTCGTTGCCGCCCGTGCTGCTGAGGGCGGTGTCCCAGTCGCCGTAGAGCTTGTCGTCGCCATTCCCGCCGAGAAGCGTGTCGTTGCCGCCCTGGCCGCTCCCAACGCGAAATCCGAGTCGCCATAGAGCGTGTCGTTGCCGTCGCCGCCGGTCAGGCGATCATTGCCGCCCTGGCTCGGACCTGCATCCCGCCCAGCTCGTCCACGAAGATAGCCGAAGAAGACGTCCCCGGCCAGGGTGTCGTTGCCGGCGCCACCGTCCAGGACATCGTTGCCGCCGGTCGAGCTGGTCATGCTCGAAACCGGCATCGCCGATCAAGGCATCGTCCCCGTTGCCGCCCTTGATGTGATCGTCGCCGCCGACGCTCTGCTGCTGCATGTCGTTGCCGGCATCGCCGAACAAGGTGATCGCCGCCATCGCCGCCGTCGATCCGATCGTTGCCGCCGTGGCTCTGGCTGAATCTGCTCATGGCGTCGCCGTAGATCTGTCGTCGCCGGCGTCGCCGTAGAGCCGGTCGTTGCCGCCGTGCGCGCCGGCGAGCACCAGATACCCGTCGCCGGACGAGCGTGTCATCGCCATCGCCGCCATGGATCAGGTCATTCCCGCCGGTGCTGCCCGTCACCTCCGATCGATCCCCGCGGCGCCAGTGGCGGGTTGAACAGCGCGTCCCCGGCAAGGCCATCGTTCCCGGCACCGCCGTCGATCCGATCGTTGCCACCATGCGCGCCGCCGAGAATGTCGGTGGCGTCACCCGAGATGCCGTCATTGCCATCGTCGCCATAGAGGCGGTCGTTGCCGCCGACGGGTGCCGGGCTGCTGTCCGACGGGCTGGAGAGCGCTGTCGAGATCGCCCCAGACCAGGTCGTTGCCACCGGCCGCCTCGACGCAGGTCGTTGCCGAAGAGCGCGGTCACCGTGTCCGCGTCGTTCGTCGTAGGGCCCCGGTGACACCGGCCGAGACCTTTGTGTCGGTGATGGTGTCCTTGCCGTCGGTGCCCACGATAACGGCCATGATCGCATCTCCTACCCGAGCTTCGTTGGTGAGGAGTCATTGACCGCGGCCATGTCGCGGCGCCCGGCGCTGAGGGCGAAGGCTCCTCTCAGCGTGATTTGCTAGAACACGGGGGCAGCCGCCGCCTTGACCTGCATCAATCCGGGCCAGCGAGCCGAAAGCGCGGTAAATGTCGGCCCCGCGGTCGTCGCGGATGGGAGCGAGGGAGAAGGCCATGGACGCCGACGTCATCATCATCGGCGCCGGCATTGCCGGCGCCTCAGCCGCCTACGAGCTCGCCCTGACGCGGCGCGTCCTGCTGCTCGAGCGTGAGGACCAGCCCGGCTATCACACCACAGGGCGCTCGGCAGCGCTCTTCATCAAGTCCTACGGCAACGCGCAGATCCGCGCCCTCACCCTGGCGTCCGAGCGCTTCTACACGGCCCAGCCCGAGGGCTTCAGCGAGGTGCCGCTGCTGACCCCGCGCGGCGCCCTGCTGATCGGCCGCGAGGACCAGAAGGACCTGCTGGCGGCCGAGCTCGAGCAGACCCGGCGCTTCGTGCCGACCGCGCGGCGCCTCACCGTCGAGGAGACCCGCAAGCTGGTGCCCGCCCTGCGTGGCGACTATCTCGCCGGCTCCGTCTCGACCCGGACGCCCGGGACATGGATGTGGGCGCCATTCTCGGGGCGTATCTAAAAGGCTTCAGGCGACGAGATCGGCGAGCCCGGCACCGGTTTGCCCGCCGGCGGCGTCTACGACGCCAACAGGCATATCCTGAAGGCCCTGCTCGCCACGTGCCGGCCGAGGTGACGGACCTGGGCATCCTGCCGGACGATCCGGCCCGGGTGCGCAATGCCCTGGCCGCGGCCGCCGAGGCGCACGACGTGGTCCTGACCTCGGGCGGCGCCTCCGGCGGCGACGAGGACCATGTGGTGGCGGCGGTGCGGGCCATGGGCAGTCTCCATTTCTGGCGCATCCGCATGAAGCCCGGCCGGCCGCTGGCGCTGGGCAACCTCGGCAGCACCGCCTTCATCGGCCTGCCCGGCAACCCCGTGGCGGTCATGGTCTGCTTCGTCATCCTGGCTCGGCCCATGCTCCTGGCCCTGGCCGGCGGCGGCTGGGCGACGCCCCGGGCCTATCCCCTGCCCGCCGACTTCGCGATGCGGCGCACGCCCGGCCGCACGGAGATGCTGCGGGCAGCCCTCGTGCGGGGCGAGGACGGCGCCCTCCGCGCCCGGCGCATCCTGCGCGAGGGCTCGGGCATCCTCACCTCGCTCACCGACGCCGACGGGCTGGTCGAGATCGGTGAGGCCGTGGCCGAGGTGCAGGAGGGCGACCCGGTCCGTTCCTCAGTTTCGCGGAGCTGCTGGCGGGCGACTGATCGTCGGGTCGGGAGAGCGAGGGATGGCATCGGAGCCTCGGCCGACCAGATGATCGGATGACGGGCGGGCCCGCTGGCCGAGGTGGCAGGCGGCCGCGACTGTCTGGCGCGGAGATCCGGATGAACGCGATCGATCTGCAGCAGGCGTTGAGAGACCCGGCGGATGTGTTCCGGGACCCGGACGCCGTGGTCCGTGACCCGGCACTGACCCGGCAGCAGAAGATCCGTATCCTGCAGAGCTGGAAGCTGGATGCCTCCCGGCTCGTCGAGTCGGAAGGAGAGGGCATGATCGGCCAGGATGCGCCGATGCTCCACCGGGTCGGCGTGGCGCTCGAGGCGCTCATGGCCGAGGGGTGAGCGCGGCGCGCGGGGTCGCCGGGCCCGGAGTGGCCGACGCCAATCCTGGACGCCTGCCGGAGCCGGTCGACGACGAGATCAGGCTACGTTGGCGGCGTTCAGGTGGTCGGTGCCGGCGACGACCAGGGTGTTTATATCGGGCGTCCCACCGCTGGCGGCGCCGAGGTCGATCGACATGGTGTGGCCCTTGGCGGTGACGAAGTCGTCGCCCTTGCCCACCACATCGTCGCCGTTGGTGTTGAGGCCAGCGAAGGTCAGGCCGTAGCCCGAGAGGTCGAGGACGTCGCCGGGCTTGACGGTGCTGCCGACCGCGAAGTCGGTGATGCGGTCCTGGCCGCTGCCGGGGTCGAACTGGAAGGTGTCGGAGCCCGAGCCGCCGGTCAGAATGTCGTTGCCGCCACCGCCGATCAGCAGATCGTTGCCGGCGCCGCCGCTGAGCAGGTCGTTGCCGCCCTTGGGCGATGAGATGCCCGTTACCCAGTCGCCGCAGAGCTGGTCATCACCATTGCCGCCGAGAAGCGTGTCGTCGCCGCCCTGCCCCCCCGAACGCGAGATCGGCATCGCCATAGAGAGTGTCGTTGCCGTCGCCGCCGATCAGGCGATCATTGCCGCCCTGGCTCTGCTGCAACCCGCCGGTCTCGTCCTCGAGATGGGCGAAGAAGACGTCCCCGACCAGGGTGTCGTTGCCGGCGCCGCCGTCGAGGACATCGTTGCCGCCGGTCGAGGCATTCGCGATGACGAAACCGAAGTCAGCCGGCGATAGCATCGTCCCCGTTACCGCCCTTGATGTGGTCGTTGCCGCCGACGCTCTGCTGCTGCATGTTGTTGCCGGTATCGCCGAACAGGGTGTCGTTGCCGTCGCCGCCGTCGATCCGGTCGTTGCCGCCGTGGACTGTCGTCTGAAATCTCCTCCAAGGCGTCGCCGTTGATCTTGTCGTCGCCGGCGTCGCCGTAGAGCCGGTCGTTGCCGCCGTGCGCGCCGGCGAGCACGAGATACCCGTCGCCGACGAGCCCGTCGTCGCCATCGCCGCCATGGATCAGGTCATTCCCGCCGATGCTGCCCGCACCGTCGATCATGCCCGCCGCAGTGGCGGGTCTGAGCGTCCCCGTTAAGGCCATCATTCCCGGCACCGCCGTAGATCCGATCGTTGCCACCATGCGCGCCGCCGAGAATGTCGGTGGCGTCGCCCGAGATGCCGTCATTGCCATCGTCGCCATAGAGGCGGTCGTTGCCGCCGACGGGTGCCGGGCTGCTGTCCGAGGGCTGGAGAGCGCTGTCGAGATCGCCCCACACCAGGTCGTTGCCACCGGCCGCCCCGACGAGGTCGTTGCCGAAGAGCGCGGTCACCGTGTCCGCGTCGTTCGTGGTAGGGCCACTGACACCGGTCGAGACCTTGGTGTCGGTGATGGTGTCCTTGCCGTCGGTGCCCACGATAACGGCCATGATCGCATCTCCTACCCGAGCTTCGTTGGTGAGGAGTCATTGACCGCGGCCATGTCGCGGCGCCCGGCGCTGAGGGCGAAGGCTCCTCTCAGCGTGATTTGCTAGAACAGGGGGGCAGCCGCCGCCTTGACCTGCATCAATCCGGGCCAGCGAGCCGAAAGCGCGGTAAATGCCGGCCCCGCGGTCGTCGCGGATGGGAGCGAGGGAGAAGGCCATGGACGCCGACGTCATCATCATCGGCGCCGGCATTGCCGGCGCCTCAGCCGCCTACGAGCTCGCCCTGACGCGGCGCGTCCTGCTGCTCGAGCGTGAGGACCAGCCCGGCTATCACACCACAGGGCGCTCGGCAGCGCTCTTCATCAAGTCCTACGGCAACGCGCAGATCCGCGCCCTCACCCTGGCGTCCGAGCGCTTCTACACGGCCCAGCCCGAGGGCTTCAGCGAGGTGCCGCTGCTGACCCCGCGCGGCGCCCTGCTGATCGGCCGCGAGGACCAGAAGGACCTGCTGGCGGCCGAGCTCGCGCAGACCCGGCGCTTCGTGCCGACCGCGCGGCGCCTCACCGTCGAGGAGACCCGCAAGCTGGTGCCCGCCCTGCGTGGCGACTATCTCGCCGGCTCCGTCCTCGACCCGGACGCCCGGGACATGGATGTGGGCGCCATTCTCGGGGCGTATCTAAAAGGCTTCAGGCGACGGGGCGGCCGGCTCGCGACCGGCGCCGAGGTACAGGCGCTGGACCGCACAGGCGGGGCCTGGACGGTCGTGACGCGCGAGCGGCGCTGGACGGCGCCCGTGATCGTCGACGCGGCGGGCGCCTGGGCCGACGAGGTCGCGGGCCTGGCCGGCGTCGGGCGGCTGGGGCTCGTGCCCAAGCGCCGCACCGCCTTCCTGGTCGAGCCGCCGCCCGGCCTCGACATCCGGGCATGGCCCATGGTCTGCGACATCGCCGAGCAGTTCTACTTCAAGCCCGACGCCGGCAAGCTGCTGTGCTCGCCAGCGGACGAGACACCCTCCCCGCCGACGGACGCGCGGCCCGAGGAGATCGACATCGCGGTCGCGGTGGACCGCATCCAGGCCGCCCTGGCGATCGAGATCCAACGGATCGAGCACAGCTGGGCGGGGCTGCGCACCTTCGCCGCCGACAAGACGCTGGTCTGCGGCTTCGACCCGCGCGCCGAGGGCTTCTTCTGGCTCGCCGGCCAGGGCGGCTACGGCATCCAGACCGCCCCGGCGATGGCCTCCCTGACGGCCGCGCTCGTGCAGGGCCAGCGCTTGCCGGAGCATCTCCGGGCAGCCGGCGTCGAGGCGGAGGCGCTGGCGCCCACGCGCCTGCTCTAGGCGTCGCCGGCCGGGGCGCTAGACTCGACGAGGGCGCTCATGGTCGGCGGGATGGGGCGGGAGGGGTCCGGGCTGCCGCCTCTGCCGCTGGAGCGAGGCGCAGGAGGGTGGCATTCGTCGTCTGGTGGGCGACGCCGACGCCTTGGGGCAGCGGCAGCGGGTCCAGGCCTGGCCGGTGCTGGAGGAGGATGTAGACGGGAGCGGCTGCGGCGGGGGTCCGCGCTATGGCGGTACGGACATCCTCCACCATGCGCGCCAGCTCCTCGGCTGTCGCGACCTCGATCGGGCCATTGTCCTGGACGGCCTTGATCGGCGCATAGGCAGGCCTCAGGCCGAGCAGCTGAATGCCCGGTATGGCAAAGACCTGCGGCACGAAGATCGGACGGTGGAGGACGGCGAGAGTCGTCATGTGCTCGGGTATCTCGAGGCGCGGCTCGTAGGCGTTGGTGACTAGCATCGATCTCAGTCGGTCGTTCGCACGCCGCGTGAGACTCGATGCGCCGTCCGCTGCCCCGGCGGTCCCGGTCCCCGGAACCGCCCCGATCTGACGTGCGGCAACCAGCGTGGCGCCGTCGGGCACAACGGCGAACGCGGCCTCGTACGCGCGAACCATCCCCTCGAACCCGGCCCACTGCCGGGTCACAAGGGCAACCCGCACGAGGAAAAGCGTCGCCAGAAGCGTGCCGACGAGGCGTGCCATGACCAGCCGTCGCGGCCGGATGTCGACCGCGGCGATGGCGACGAAGAAGATGGCGATGGGGATGCGGCTGTCGATATAGGCCGCCGGCACGACCTCATCGGGTGCCGCGGCGAAGACCACCGCCATCAGAAGGAGGGCAAAGGCAGGGCCGCGCGGCAGCCGCAGATGGAAGGCGACGGCCCCGAGGAGGCAGGCGAGGCCGAGCACCAGCAGCGTGAGGAGGTCGGCCGAGCGGACGCCGGAGGTCAGGGTGACGAGCAGAGAGAGCAGCTTCTGGACGCCGTCGAAGGTGATCCTGCCCCGCGCCACCTCGCGGGTGGGCGAGGCCAGGAGGTAGAGGATCGCCGGGACCGCGAAGGAAGCCGCTCCGACCAGAAGCCGGCCGGCGGCGGCCCCGAGTCGCCGCTCGCGGAGCGCCAGATCGAGCTCGAAGCCCGCGATGCAGGCGGCGTAGAGTGCCAGCACGACGAGGTGACAGAAGAAGAGCGTCGTGGCGAGGCCGGCGCCGAGAAGCAGGCGCAACGGCCAGGGACGCTGGGCCGAGCGCAACCAGAGGGCCAGGGCCACGAGCATGACGCCGACGCCGGCCACGTAGCTCATGAAGCCGAAAAGAAAAATCCAGTTGTAGAGCAGGAGCGCCGCAACCAGCGGCCAGAGGGAGAGCCGGCCGTGGATCGTCCGGTGAAGGAGGAGGGTGCCGCCGACGAGCAATACGAAGGTGAGCAGGATAAAGAGCTTGCCGGCCAGCTCCAAGGGCAGCAGAAGGCCGAGCCCGCCCACCACCACGTCGAAGAGGATGTCGGGCACCACCACCGAGCCGATCGCATAGTGCTTTGCCACGAACCCGCCAAGGCGGAGATCCTCGAGAAGGGCGACCG
Source organism: uncultured Alphaproteobacteria bacterium (assembly GCA_963828215.1). Classification (GTDB taxonomy): domain Bacteria; phylum Pseudomonadota; class Alphaproteobacteria; order Geminicoccales; family Geminicoccaceae; genus CAVTJL01. Next base: position 48,771 of record CAWHFO010000078.1, read on the forward strand.
CGGCGAGGTGGGAGAGGTAGTCGCCGAGCGGTGGCACGTGGACGACCCAAAGGGGCAAGGCCGCCAATGCCACGGCGACCACCGCCGCGGCCATGACGAGTGCCCTGGTCGGCGTGCGCGCGACATCGTTGGAGCCAGTCTCGACGGCCGGCAAGCGCGTCGGCATCGTTTCCCGCGCTGAAAGAGGTCGTACCGAAGGCCAGGAGCGCTCGGGAGCCGCCCGCGCCCTGGCGTGCGGGCCCCGCAGGTGACCGCGAGAGGATTTCTAGGACCGTGCCAGCCGGCGAGGCAAGGGCGCACCGTCCAGGAGGCGGCGAGGCCGTCGAGTGCACAGCAGGTCTGCGACGCGTCGACTCAACTCTCCGGCCCGTCCTGTGGCCCCGGCGCCATTGCCTCCACAGACATAGGGCTCTAAGCCCTTGTCGAGGACTTACAGGCGCGCGAGGGTCCGATGCTCCAGCTCGCTTCCGCCCCGGCCCGGCGGCGCTGTGCCGCCGCTCTCGGTGTTTGCGCATTGCTGCTGACCGGATGCGCCGAGATGTTCACGCACCGGCAGCCGGCGGATGTGCCGGTCTGGACAGGCACGATCGCCGGCCTCGACAAGACGAATTGCGGAGGCTTCCGGGTCGACGTCTGGCGCCGTGGGGAGGAGTTCCGGGGGCGGGCCTTTCCCACCGGCGACACGAGCGGCGGCCTGTCCGGCTCGCTGTCCGCCTGGTACGTCGACGGCGTGATCTTCGAGAACGGTGTCATCGATCTCAGCCTCTTCCAGCGCACGGCCTACCCGGTGGGCATCTGGCCCAACACGACGTGGCGCGGTCGGCTGGAGGGCGACACGATCACGCTGGACGAGCAGCCGCCTTCCTGCGGCCGCACGCTGGTCGTCAACCGGACCCCGTCAGTCCCCGAGAAAGGCTAGCAGCCTCTCGGCGGTTTCGGCTGGCCGCTCCTCGGCGAGGAAGTGACCGCAGTCGAGCGCCTCGCCGCGGACATCGCGGGCCCGCTCGCGCCAGGTTGCGAGCACGTCGAAATGACGATGCATGAGCCCCTGCCGCCCCCAGAGGACCAGCAGGGGGCATGCGATCCGGCTCTCCAGATCCTGCTCGTCGTGGGCGAGGTCGATCGTCGCGCCGGCCCGGTAGTCCTCGCAGGTGGCGTGGACGACGGCCGGGTCCAGGAAGCAGCGCTCGTACTCCCTGATCGCCTCAGGCGCGAAGGCGGCGGTGTCCCGACCCGCTGACCAGTGGCCGAGCTTGCGGTGGAGATAGAAAAGCGGATCGCCGCCGATCAGGCGCTCCGGAAGCGGCTCGGCCTGGCTCAGGAAGAACCAATGATAGTAGCCCATGGCGAGCGCCATGTCGGTCCGCTGGAAGAGGGTGCGCGTCGGCACGATGTCGAGCAGCGCCGCACGGGTCACGCGCGCCGGATGATCCAGGCACAGCCGATGCGCGACCCGCCCGCCCCGGTCGTGCCCCACCAGCCCGAACCGATCGAAGCCCAGGGCGGCCATGACCTCGACCATGTCCTGGGCCATGGCGCGCTTGGAGTAGCTCAGATGCTCCGGGTCCGTCTCGGGCCGGCCGCTGTCGCCATAGCCCCGAAGATCGGCGCAGACGACGGTGAACCGCGCCGCCAGGGCCGGCGCCACGCGATGCCACATGACATGGCTCTGCGGATAGCCGTGCAGCAGAAGGAGGGGCGGCCCGCTCCCGCCCATACGGAGATTGATCTCGCAGCCGCTCGTGCGGACGCGGCGCAGGGCGAATCCCTCCAGCATCAGCCAGTCCCTCCGAGCACCACGAGGTCCAGCGGCTCCTTGACGCCCTCGACCGGCCGCATCGGCCGGCGCTCCCAGGCCGCGCGCGGCATGAAGCCCTGGCCGGTCGCCAAGGTCAACGCGTCACCGGTCGCCACCGCCACCGCCCCCTCGACCTTGCAGTGCTTCTCGAGCTTCGCGGCGAAGTTCACCGGCTCGCCGATCACCGTATATTCCAGGCGCGCCTTGTTGCCGACGGTGCCGAACATCACCGAGCCGCAGGCCAGGGCGCCATTCAGAGTGGGCGCCGGCAGGCCATCGGCCAAGCGCGTCGCACGCCATTCCGTCCCCGCGTCGATCAGGTCCTCGACCGCCCGCATGGCATCGGCTGCGTAGGTCGGGCTCGGCAGGGTCGCGCCGAAGCTGGCCAGGATCCCATCGCCCAGGAACTTGTCGATGCTTCCCCCGTGACGGTGCACCACATCGAGCACGCGGTCCTGGTAATCGGCGAGGAGACTCATCACCTCCTTCGCCTGGAGCCGGCTCGCCAGCGTGGTGAAGCCGCGCATGTCGACGAAGAGGATCGAGGCGTCGCGCTGCTCGGCATAGCCCGGAAGCAGCATGCCCTCCGTGGCGCGGATTCGGCGGGCCACCTCCGGCGCGAAGAAGCGCGACAGCTCGGCCGAGGCCTGCTGCTCGGCGACCGCGCGGACCAGCAGCTTGCGGGCCCGCAGCAAGGCCACCGCCAGGATCAGGGTGACCATCCCGATCGAGATGACCTTGTCGAACTCTGCCCCCAGCAGGATGCTGTAGGACGTGACGTAGACAGCGTAGTTGTGGGTGATCGTCATCGTGCCCGGATCGAAGGCCACGGCGTAGGCGACGAGCGCCAGCCAGCCCACGATGGCGGTGGCGCCGCCCAGCACGACCAGCCAGGGCTCGAAGCGCAGCGCCCGGAGCGCGATCAGGATGAAGACGTACATCAGGGTCGGCGCCTTGAGGTAGATCGCGGGCGGCGCCTGGTACTGGAGATAGAAGCTCCAGATGGTGACCATCAGAACGGTGATGTCGACGATCATCGACAAGGCGAGGAAGACAGGACCGAGCCGGCGGCGGGTGGCGACCCAAAGACGGACCAGAGTGAACAGGCCATAGACCGCAAGGGCGATGGGCACCGGCTCGAACGGCACGCTGGGCGGGAAGGCCTTGGGAGTCAGGCTGTAGAGCAGGGCGAAGGTGACGATCGCCGCGACCTGCACGAGGCTGACCAGGATCTCGCTCGAGTTCCTGCTCGCGGCGGATGGCCTCGGCGACCCGGGTCGGTATCCGCTCCGGTAGCGGTGCGCCCAGCACGAGCGCCGAAGCCCGCTGCATCAGCGTCGGCGGTCGAGCCACGCCGGGCTGCGCCGTCATCATGCCTCTCGCTCCGACCTGTCGATGGGCGGTGTGAATAGTGCTCGGGAGGATGCTGGCGACGCAAGGGCGGCGCGAATCACGATCACGCAGATCCCGGGCGACGTCCAACCGATCGATGCGCCCGGGCCACAGGCTGCGGTCGCCCGGTCGGTCGCGGCGCGGCGGATGCCGGCTCTGTGATAAAGATCACGGAACCGTTAGCGGAGTCGGCATTGCTGCATTGCAAAATGACGGGTACCGCAAACGCTTTCGCGGGCCGATATCTGTCGCGTGCCAACGACCGAAGCCACACAGACGTGGCGGGGTCGCAACAAGTCTCGGGCCTTTGGAGTTCTGTATCATGGCTATGAATATGGCCAACACCTACCCGGCCGACGCCGGCACCTCGGGCATCTCTGCCGGTGGTCTCGTGCGCCGCCTCGTCGAGGGCTGGCGCGAGCATCGGCGTTACCAGAGGACCCTCGCCGAGCTCGGCGGGCTGACCGATCGCGAGCTGGCCGACATCGGCCTCTCGCGCGGCGAGGTCGACCTCGTCGCACGCCGTTCCGCGCGCCGTTTCCTTTGACCTCCCACTCGTTCGATCGGACCTGCGGCGATGCCCGGCTCTCCCGCTAGGGAGACCGGGCGTCCCGCTTCTCGCCATCCCAGGATCGCGGTCGCTGCTGCAGTCCGGGGCGATGGCTCGTCCCAGAGCGGGGCGTTCAGCGCGCCCTGGCGTCCTCGATGAGCCGCCGAAAGTAGGCGGTCGTCCGCTCCAGGCCAGAGTTGAGATCGACCGATGGCTGCCAGCTCATCAGCTCGAGCGCCCGCCCGATGTCGGGCCGGCGCTGTAACGGGTCGTCCTCGGGCAGAGGCCGGTGCACGATGCGCGATGGCGAGGCGGTAAGCGCCACGACCTTCTCGGCCAGCTCGCGGATCGTGAACTCGGCGGGATTGCCGATGTTGACCGGGCCGGTGACCGTGTCCGGCGTGCCCATCAGCCGGATCAGCCCCTCCACGAGGTCGTCGACATAGCAGAAGGAGCGGGTCTGGCTGCCGTCCCCATAGAGGGTGATGTCCTCGCCGGTCAGCGCCTGGACGATGAAGTTCGAGACGACCCGGCCGTCCCTGGGATGCATGCGCGGACCGTAGGTGTTGAAGATGCGCGCGACCTTGATGCGCACCCGGTTCTGCCGGAAATAGTCGAAGAAGAGCGTCTCGGCGCAGCGCTTGCCCTCGTCGTAGCAGGCGCGTGGCCCGATCGGATTGACGTTGCCGCGATAGGTCTCGGGTCTGGGGATGGATCTCGGGGTCGCCATAGACCTCGCTGGTCGACGCCTGAAGGATCTTGGCCTTCACCCGCTTGGCGAGGCCCAGCATGTTGATGGCGCCGATGACGCTCGTCTTGGTCGTCTGGACCGGGTCGAACTGATAGTGGATCGGCGAGGCCGGGCAGGCCAGATTGTAGATCTCGTCCACCTCGACGAAGAGCGGGAACGTGACGTCGTGACGGAGCACCTCGAAGTGCGGGTTGCTCAACAGATGCGCGATATTGTCGCGCCTGCCCGTATAGTAGTTGTCGACGCACAGCACGTCGTCGCCCTGGCCGAGCAGCCGCTCGCAGAGGTGCGACCCGAGGAACCCGGCGCCACCGGTGACGAGAACCCGCTTGCGCGTGAGAGTCATGCTCAGGCTCCATCCCTTGCCCGCGGCGCGCGTGACATCGGCGAGACTGGTGCCGTGCCGCGGCGCCGCTGGCAAGCCCACCCTTCGGCGCGGCGCGCTCCGGGCGCCGGCATCGTAGCCCGCTATGTCGGGTGCCGGCGACCAAGTGCCGGTTGACGCTCGCGGGACGGAACGCCATCCTGGCGCCGAGCCAACGATCCGAGTTCCCGCGTGGCACCTGTCGAGAAGCCGACACTCTGCATCGTCAACTACAACGGTGCTCACCACCTGCGGCAGTCCTTGCCTCAGGTGATGGAGCTGCACGCGGACTTCGCCGAGATCCTGCTGGTCGACAACGCCTCGACGGACAACAGCCTCGACTATGTGCGGGCCTCCTTCCCGGAGGTGCGCATCCTGGCCCTGGCCGACAATCGGGGGCCGGGGGCCGCCCGCAACGCGGGGCTGCGCGAGTCGGCGAGCGACCTCGTCCTCTTCGCCGACAACGATGTCAGCCCGGCGCCCGGCTGCGCCACGTTTCTCGCCGAGGCGATCGCGGCGGATCCCGCGGCCGCTGTCGCGACGCCGCGGGTGCTCTATGCGCACGACCGTGCCGTCATTCAGTATGACGGCGGCGTCGACAATCACTTCCTCGGCCTGATGATTCCCTACAACCAGGACTGCCCCCTGCCCTCTCGCTCCGAGCCCGTGCGCCGCAACGATTCCGTCATCACGGCCTGCTTCATGGTTCATCGGGGACGGCTGGGCGTCGAGGACGCATTCGACGAATCGTTCTTCATCTACTACGAGGACCAGGATTTCGGGATGCGCGTGCGCCTGCGCGGCTTCGAGATCCTCTCGGTGCCCGACGCCCACTGCTTCCATGGCGAGGGCACCGAAGGCCTGGCGCTCAGACGAACCGGCACCTACGCCCCGCGGCGGGTCTTCCTTCTGGTCCGTAATCGGTGGCTCCTGCTGCTGAAGAACTATTCCCTGCGGTCCATCGTGACGCTGCTGCCGGTGCTGCTGGCGTTCGAGGTCTGTCAGCTCGTCATCGTCGTGAAAAAGGGCTGGCTCAGGCCCTATGGCGAGGCGGTGGCCTGGGTTTGGCGCAATCGGGCCGAGGTGAGCGAGAAGCGGCGGCGGGTCCAGGGGAGCCGCAAGGTGCCCGATCGCGCTCTCCTGCGGGGCGGCCCCGTGCCCTTCCGCCAGGAGCTCACGACGAGCGGTGTGGAGCGAGCGCTTCGCCGGGCCTTCGACGCTCTGGCGGTCGGCTATTGGAGAATGGTCGGCGGGCTGCTCTGACGGTTCCGGCAGCACGGCGCCGTCGCAATGCCGACCTAGGAAGGGCGGGGCTCAATCGTGGTGATGGCGAGCGAAGCGCTCGAGCGGCCCGCCGATGACCGACCGTCGCCGGTAGTCGCGCCGCGCGACACCGGACGGCGCGCCCTCGTCGTCGCTCCCCAGCCCTTCTACACCGACCGCGGTACCCCGATCGCCGTGCGCTACGTGCTCGAGGCACTGAGCCAACTCGGCTGGCAAGCCGATCTTCTGACATTTCCTTGCGGCCTCGACATCGCGATCCCGAACGTCCGCATAGTCCGGGTCGCCAATCCGCTGGGCTTCAAGGAGGTGCCGATCGGCTTCTCGCTGCCCAAGCTCGCCCTCGACGGGCTGATGGCAGTGCGACTGAGAGGGGTGCTGCGCCGGGGCGCCTACGACGTCGTCCATGGCGTGGAAGAGGGTGCGCTGCTGCTGACGGCGCAGATCGGTGGCGCCGGCCCGGCCCTGGTCTACGATATGGCCTCTTCGCTGCCGGAGCAGCTCGCCCAGAAGCGCCTGTTCCGGCTTCGCCCCCTACGCGCCTCCCTCCGCGCCATCGAGCGCCGGGCCGTGCGCCGGGCCGGCTGCGTGATCTGCAGTGCAGGCCTGGAAGCACATGTCGGGCAGGTCTCGCCCGAGACGCCCTGCCGCACCTGGCGATTCCCGGCCACCCCACCGGCCGTGGGCGAGGGCCGGCGTCAGGCCCTCTCCCGAGAGCTCGGGATCGGTCCGGACGACCGCGTGCTCCTCTACGGCGGCTCCTTCGCCCCCTATCAGGGCGTCGATCTCCTGCTCGGAGCCCTGCCGCGGATCGTGGCGGCTCATCCCGAGGCCCTGCTTGTCCTCGTCGGCGCCACGGACGAGGCCGAGACCCGGCGGTGCCTCGCCGCGGCCAGTCCGGCGGCGGCACGGCTGCGGGTGCTGGCCCGGCGCCCGCGCGAGGAAATCGCGACGCTGACCACGCTCGCGCACATTCTCCTCTCGCCCCGCCGCTACGGCGGCAACCTGCCGCTCAAGATCTTCGACTATCTGGCGGCCGGCCGGCCGATCGTGGCGACCGACATCCCGACCCACCGGAGCGTTCTCGACGAGCGCCTGGCCCGTCTCGTGGCGCCGACCGCCGACGGGTTGGCTCGAGGGATCATTGACCTTCTGGACGACCCGGAACGGGCATGGGCGCTCGGCGAGGCGGGCCACCGCTTCGCCGTCGAGGCGCTTTCCTGGGACGCGTTCCGGGCCCTGATCGCCGACATCTACGGCACGGCAATGGCACGGCCGGCCGGCGCGGCCCGAGGGCCATGACGGCGCGGCTGCGCATCCTCTACATCGTGCCGGGCCACCACCTGCTCGACAGCGTCGGGCCGACGCGCAACGTGATGAGCTTGGCCCGGGCGCTGGCCAAGCTGGCCGACGTCACCGTCGCGTTCCGCTCGGTCGTCCAGCGCCAGTCGGACGACGGAGTTCGGGTGATCGAGGTCGATCCGGCCAGCCGGCCGACGCGCGCGGTCGACGATTCGGCGACGCGCGACGTGGCGCCGATGGACTTCATCCGCTATGTCCGACGTCTGCGCGACCTCGTCCGGGAGGAGATGCTCCGCCGCGACGTGCTTTTCGAGAAGAGCTGGCTGCTCTCGGGCTATCTGTCGGACGTCTGCCGGGACCTGGGCGGCGTCGGGATCCCGATCGAGAACGTCGTTCCGAGCCCCAAGCGTCACGCGCAGGCGGGCCTCGCCAAGCGGATGCGGGTCACGATCGGGAGCCGGGTCGCCGGCCGCTTCATGCGCCGCGCGGCAGCGGTGATCGCCGAGACCGAGCATCTGAGGCGGGACATCGCACAGGTCTGGGGCGTTGAGCCCGGGCGCATCCGGGTGGTGGAGCTGGGGCTCGACAAGGAGCTGTTCCGCCCGCGGCCGCAGGGCCCGGCGCGTCTCGAGCTCGGCCTGGATACGGCGCCGCTCGTTCTGCTCTATGTCGGCATCCTGGACGAGACGCACAATCTGGCGCCGGTCATCGAGGCTCTGGGACGGGCGGCGCGGCCGGATATCGAGCTTCACATCGTGGGCGACGGGCCGCGCCGCGCCGCGCTCGAGACTCTCGCCGCCCAAGGCCGCGGTCGGACGGTCTTTCACGGCCGGGTTCCGCATGGTCTGGTGCCGTGCTGGATCGCCGCAGCCGATCTTTGCCTCGCCCCATACGACGCGAGCGCCTTCGCGACCGGCACGCTCGCCTACTCGACCCTCAAGGTGCCGGAGTATCTGAGCATGGGGCGGCCCGTGGCGACGGTGCCCAACGGGCGCATGCTCGATCTCGTCCGGGACGGCGAGACGGGCTTTCTGTTCGACAATACGGTCCTGGCATGGCAGCGGTTCCTGGACACGCCCCCCGACCGCGAGCGTCTGGCGATCATGGGTCGGAGCGCGGCCGCCTGTCGGTTCGCGAGCTGGGACGATGCGGCGGAGGGATATTTGCGGATCTGCGAGCAGGTGATGGCCATGCGGCGGAGTGAATGGTGAGGGGATGGGCTGGTACCGGATCGACGCCTATCTCCATCTGCTGCTCTCGGTCTTCCTGACCGGCTATGCCCTCTTCTGGGCGGTGATGGCCATGGCCCTGCGCCAACGCTTCGACCAGCCGCAGACGGCTGAGTACCTTGGCGTGGTGGGCCGGGCCCGCTGGCCGCATGTCCTGGTGCCGTGGCGGCTCAGGCTGCCGCTGCCGATGGTCGGCTGGCTCCTCCTCGCCCTGCTCGTCGCGACGGGCGCCCTGGCCCTGCAAGGTGCAGGCAGCGTCGCCGTCGGCCCGACGATGCTGGTCAAGCTTCTCCTCGTCGTGCTGCTGGTCGTGGTCCATGCACTGCTGGCGCTGCGGCCGCGGCCATCGCTCTGTGTCGCCGGCCTGGGGCTGACGCTGGCAGTTCTCGCCGTCTCCGTCACCCTGCTCCGCTGAGGATCGGCGATGGCGCTCTACTCTCTTCTGGCGATCGTGCACGTGCTGGCGGCCATGCTGTGGCTCGGCCACATGTTCGTCTGGTCGCTGGTGGCCGGGCCGGCCCTGCGCCGGATCGAGCCCGTCGCCACCGCCGAGCTGCTCCGCGAGCGGAGCCTTTTCCTGGGTGCCCTCGGCTGGCCGGCGCTCGCCATCCTGGTGCCGACGGGGCTCTACCTCCTCCACGTCCGTGGGCTGGATCCCGGGGAGCTCGTCACGTTGGGCTTCCTCGACCGGCCGGACGGCCATGCCATTCTCGTCAAGCTGCTGCTCGTGCTCTGGATGATCGTCTATCAGATCGTCTGGGCGCACCGGCGCGCACCCGTGGCGATCTATGTCAACATGCTCGCGGCGCTGGTCATTCTCGGCGCCTCGGTCGTCATCGTCAGGGGGTGGGCATAGTGGCGGGCCAGGATGCGAAGCTGGTCGTCGTCGGCCTCGAGCTCGGCGATGGCCCGCTCCTCTTCCGCTGGGCGGAGGAGGGCCAGCTGCCGACGCTGCGCGCCCTCGTCGCCCGGGGTCGCAGCGGCCCGCTCGCCACGACCGCCGAGGACCTTCACGTGTCGCCCCTGCCCTCGCTCTACACGGGCGTCGGCCCAGGCGAGCACGGCGTCTACTTCACATTCCAGCCGGCCCCGGGCGTTCAAGGCTGGCAGCGGTTTCACAAGGGCCTCTATGGACGTCCGACCTTCTGGCGGCTGCTCGACGAAGCCGGCCGAAGATGCATCGTGCTCGACCCGCCCTATACCCATCCCGAGCCCGGCTTCGGCGGCGACCTCGTCATCGACTGGGGCGCCTGGGCTCAATATCTGGGCCTCATCTCGATGCCCGAGCCCCTGGCTCGCGAGCTCGAGCGCGCGGTCGGCAAATATCCGATGGGCATGGAGGCGCACGACATCGGCCTCATGGCGGTCACCGCCGCGGACATGCGCGAGCGGGCCGTGCGCTCGATCACGGCGCGAAGCGCCGCCCTCCGCTGGCTGATGGGCCGGGCACCCGCCGACCTCGTCTTCACCGTCTTCGACGAGCTCCATCCAGCCGGGCACTATTGCTGGCGACCGGGCTCGCGCGGGCAGCCGGAGCTGCTGGCCGTGGCACAGGCCTTCGACAAGGCACTGGCCGAGCTCGTCGAGCTGGCCGGCCCCGAGGCGACGGTGATCGTCGTCTCGGGGGACGCGATCGGGCCCAACCATGCCGGCTGGCATCTCCTCCCCGACGTCCTCACCCGCCTCGGGCTCTTCGTCTCGGCTGACGGTCCGCCCTCGGACGACACCGCGGACGGCCCGCGCGCCAGGGGCAGGCTCGATCCGGTGAAGGCCGTCCGCGACCTCTTGCCCAAGGACTTCCGGAAGCGGCTCGCGCGGATGATGCCGACGGGCCTCAGGGACAGCCTCGCCAAGCGGGTCGACACGGCGGCCATCGACTGGTCCCGCACCAAGGCGTTCTGCCTCATCACCGATCTGGAGGGCTGCATCCGCGTCAACCTCAAGGGCCGCGAGCCGCTGGGCATCGTCGAGCCGGGTGAGGACTACGATCGGCTCATGGCCGACCTGGAGGCCGCCCTGATGGAGCTGGTCAACCCGGCCACCGGAGCGCCGGCGGTACGGCGCGTGATCCGGGCCGACCAGACTTTCAAGGGGCAGCGCCGCGACTGGCTGCCCGACCTCGTCGTTCATTGGTCGCGCGAGGCGCCGATCGCGGCCCTGTCCTCGCCGCGTGTCGGGACCGTCTCCGGCCCGTCGCCGGACGCCAGGCTGGGGACTCATGCCGGGCCCGGCTTCGCCATCGTAGCCGGCCCCGGCATGGCCGCCGGGCCGCTCGCCAGCGACGCGCACATCTACGATCTCGCGCCGACGATCCTGGCGCGGCTCGGCGTGGCCCAGCCAGAGCACATGACCGGCCGGCCATGGACGGCTCCGGGCGAATCCCGAGACGGAAGAGAGGCTCACGCGTGACGATCCGCATCCTCCAGATCGGCGCCGGCATCCGGGGCCGCCATTGGGCCCAGTACGTCAAGGACTATCCGGACGGGCGCTGCGTCGCGCTGGTCGAGCCCGACGCCGGCAACCTGGCCCAGGCGCGCGGCATCATCGGCGAGGGTTGCGCCTATCTGGGCGACATCGGCGAGGCGCTGGGCAAGGTCGAGGCCGACGCCGCCCTGATCGTCAGCCCCGATCGGCTGCACGCCAGCCAGGCGATCGCCTGCCTCGAGGCCGGCCTCACCGTGATGATAGAGAAGCCGTTCACGCCCACGGTGGCCGAGGCGGCCGGCGTGCTGGCGAAGGCGAGCGCCACCGGCAAGCAGGTCATCGTCGCCGAGCAGTACCGATTCTTCCGGGCCGAGCGCACGTTGAGGAAGCTCCTCGAGGATGGGATCCTCGGCCGCATCGACCACGCGCATCTGGTGGACCGGCGCAACATGCCAGCCAAGACCGAGGGCCCGTGGCTGGCGTCGGTCGACCATCCGCAGCTCCAGGCGATCGCCGTTCATCACTTCGATTCGATGCGCATGCTGTTCGGCACGCCGCTGGCGATCACCGCCCGCGGCTGGAACCCGCCCTGGAGCGAGTACAAGGGCGCGGCCAGTACCGAGGCCTTCATCGACTTCGGTCAGGTCCAGGTCCAGTACACCGGCACGATGCGGTCGCACCGCTTCGCATTCTCGCTCTACATCGAGGGCGAGAAGGGCGCGCTCTGGACCGACCGCAAGCGCGTCTTCCTGCGCAAGGGTGCCAGCCGCCTCTACTGGCCGGTGAAGCCGGTGGCGGTGCCCAAGGGCGACGAGGCGGCCTATCCCAAGGGCGGCACCCTGGCTCTGCTCGACGCGCTGCGCGATGCCGTGCAGCAGGGCAAGCCGGCCGAGACGCGCGGCGAGGACAATATCTGGTCGATCGCCATGGTCGAGGCCGGCTGCCGGTCCGATCGAGAGCGGCGCGAGGTCAAGATCGCCGAGGCCTGGACCGGCGCGATCCCGGGCACGGGCCAGGGCTGATCCGGTGGCAGGGCGCGTCCTCGTCATCGGCCTCGACAGCGCCGATGCCCCGCTGATCGAGCAGTGGGCCAGCGGAAGGTCATCTGCCGACGTTTCAAGGCCTCATGGATCAGGGGCTCTGGAGTCGCCTTGGCACGACCGCGGAGGTGATGCACGTCTCGGCCTGGCCCACGATCTACACGGGCGTGACGCCCGGCCGCCACGGCCTCTACCATGCCTACCAGACGCGGGCGGGCGATCAGCTCATCCATCGCACCCTGCCCGAATGGTGTGCCAGCCCGCCTTTCTGGAAGCTCCTGGACGATGCGGGCAAGCGCTGCATCGTCATGGACCCGTTCATGGGCTATCGGCTCGACGGCTTCCAGGGCATCCAGGTCCTCGAATACGGCACCTGGACCTGGTTCACAGATCCGCAGTCGCAGCCTCAGGGCGTGCGGGCCGAGATCGTGCGTCGCTTCGGCGCCTATCCGGCGCCCGAGCACACCGAGCAGGTGACGATCCCCGACCAGCTGCGCTTCCGCGACCAGCTCCTCGCAGCCGCTGACGTCAAGGCGCGGGCCGCCGCCTGGCTGCTGCGCGAGCACCCCTGGGACATGGCCTTCGTCACCCTGGGCGAGCCGCACGGCGCCGGCCACTATCTCTGGCACTCCGGCGATCCCGACTATCCCTTGCAGCCACCGGGCGGCCGGACCCAGGGCGCCAACCCGCTGCGCGACGTCTACATGGCCGTCGACCGGGCGGTCGGGCAGCTTCTCGACGTGGCCGACGATGGGACGACCGTGATCGTCACCTCGGGCGACGGCATGGGGCCCAACTACTCCGGCAGCCACCACATGCCGGAGCTGATCCACGAGATGGGCCTCTTCTTCTCGCCGTCCGTGGGCCGGAAGGCCGATGGTGCGGCCGCAGCGCCCCGGACGAGCCTCACGGCATCGCTGCGCGGCATGATCCCCTTGAGCGTCCGCCAGTCGATCACCCGCTGCATGCCGCGGAGCATGAAGTACAAGCTGAACATGAAATGGGTCAATGCGGACATCGACTGGCAACGCACCCAGGTCTTCTGCATTCCGAACAGCAACGAGGGTTATTTCCGCATCAACCTCGAAGGTCGCGAGCCCAAGGGCAACGTGGCACGTGGCGAGCGCTACCGGGAGCTCGTGGGCTCGCTCAAGGCCGAGCTCGACGGGCTCGTCAATCCGACGTGCGGTCTGCGCTGCGCCCATGGCGTCCACGTCATGGACGACGTCTTCGAGGGACCCGAGCGGCAGCACCTGCCGGACGTCGTGATCAGCTGGGACGAGACCGCCAAGGTGATGCGCGAGGTCCGGGGCCCGACCGCCGGGCTCGTCACCGGCAAGGCGCCCTTCGAGGTGCCGGCCTACTATACGGGCAACCACCGGGCCTACGCCTTCGCCGCCGCGCGCGGTCCCGGCGTCGTGGCCGGGAGCCGGCTGGCTCGGGGCCACATCCTCGACATTGCCCCCACGGTGCTGGGTCTGCTCGGCGTCGAGCCGCCGGCCCATCTCGAGGGCACGGCCTGGCCCGAGGTCGCGGCCGCTTGACCAGCCCCTGCTGCCCGGAGACACCCCGATGTGCGGACTAGCCGGCCTCGCCTGCGCCACGCCGGGCTGCAATCTCGACCATGCCGCCATCGTCCGGCGGATGTGCGACACGATCGCCTGCCGCGGCCCCGACGACAGCGGCATCGACAGCTATGACGGCGTGTGCCTCGGCTCGCGGCGGCTCGCCATCCAGGACCTCTCGCCGGCCGGCCATATGCCCATGACCGACGAGACCGGCCGCTGGACCCTCGCCTACAATGGCGAGCTCTACAACGCGCCCGACCTCAAGGCCGAGCTTCTGGCTCTCGGCCACACCTTCCGCTCCACCGGCGACACCGAGGTGCTGCTCAGGGCCATGGCCGAGTGGGGCAAGGCGGTGCTGCCCCGGCTGATGGGCATCTTCGCCTTCGCGCTGCAGGACCGGACGAGCGGCGAGGTCATGCTGGTCCGCGACCATTTCGGGATCAAGCCGCTCTACTACATGGCGCGGGACGGCCATGTGCTGTTCAGCTCCGAGCTGAAGACCCTGGTCCAGGCCCACGCCGCCCCCAAGGTCGACCGCATGAGCCTCGTCGAGTGGTCGCTCTACCGCAACCTCGACTCGCCCTCGCCCGAGACCCTTGTCGAGGACGTGCTCTCGGTCCTGCCGGGCGAGGTCGTGACCCTCCATGAGGGTCGGATCCACCGCGGCTTCTACTACCGCCCCGCCGACGCCGTGAGCGAGACCGAGTACCGCCGATTCGAGGGAATGCGACCCGAGGCCGTGGTCGACGAGCTGGACGCGGCGCTGACCAAGGTGGTGCACGAGCAGCTCGTGTCCGACGTGCCGGTCGGCACGCTGCTCTCGGGCGGACTCAACTCCTCCCTGATCACCGCCATGTCCGGCAAGGTCCGCCAGGACCTGAAGGCCTTCCACGTCTCGGTGGCAGGGGCTGGAGGCCATGACGAGCAGCCCTACGCGGAGGCGCTCTGCAAGGCGCATGGGCTGGAGCTCGTGCCGATGCGGCTCGACGGCCCCTTGTTTCGGCGTACGCTCGCCCGCGTCACATGGCTCTCCGACCTGCCGCTCACCCACCCGAACTCGGTGGCGTACCACCTGATCAGCAAAGTGGCGCGCGAGCACGGCGTCATCGTCCTTCTGTCGGGCGAAGGTGCCGACGAGCTGTTCGGCGGCTATGCCTGGGCCTACCGGCGGCGCAAGCGGCTGGCGGCGATGCGGCCCTGGCTCGACCGGATACCGCCCAAGCTGCGGGAGCTCATCGCCCTCCTCGTCTACGCCCAGGCCGGAATGCCGGTCGCCGCCCACCGCTTCCGCGACCTCCTGCCGCCGACGGTCGAGCTCGTCGACCGCTTCGCCAGGCGCGACCAGGAGGAGGAGTGCACCCTGGCCTACGGCTTCGTGGCGGATCGGAATGAGCGAGCGGTGCTGGGCGGGATGCTGGCTGACCTGGGTGACTTCCTGACACCGCTGCTGCGCCGCCTCGACCGTACGAGCATGGGCGCCTCGGTCGAGTGCCGGGTACCGTTCCTCGACCCGCGCCTCGCCGCCAAGGCGGTCAACCTGCCCCTCGACTACAAGATCGGCAAGCGCGCCGACAAATGGGTGCTGAAGGAGGTGGCGAAGCGCTACATGCCGGCCCATCTGGTCACTCGACCCAAGATGGGCTTCCCGCTGCCGCTCGACGACTATATCGCCCCGCTCGCCGACCCGACCTTCTTCGTCGGCGGATTCCTCGAGACGGTGCTGGGCTTCAGTCGGACCGGCATCGAGCGCCAGCTCGGCCAGTGGCGACGCTTCGTCTACGGCAGCTTCGGCCTCGTGACCCTCGAGATGTGGGGCCGGCTCTACCTCATGGGCGAGACGATCGACGCTCTGGACGCCCGCATCGCCGCGCTCGAGGCCGAGGCCGGGCTGGACCACGCAAGCTGAGGCTCCGCCGCCACGGACGGCTCTCGTACCCCGCTGCCCAGGAGCCCGGGCCCGAGATCTGGACGTCGGGCATCGAGCCCGCTATCGTCCCCCGCGCCTGCCGTCGAGGGGAGATTGCCTCCGCCGTTCGCCGGGGCGCAGCTGGAACGCCCATGGTCGAGAGGCCTCTTTTAGGACTGTCCCCGGGGCGATCGCCGCGTCATGGCCGGGCCATGCGCCGTTCCTTGCTCCTCGGAGATCAAGCGCTGGACGCGAGAGCACATCCAGTCGGTCGCGATGGTCGAGATCGCGGCCTCCGGTTTGTTGCTTGGCAGGTCTCCTAGAGGTACCGTTATGCCTACAGTGGGCGGCGACCGGAGAATTCTTGACTCGATGTGCGGCATTTTCGGCATACTCCACCACAACTCGGACGTACTTCCCGATCGACATCGGCTTGAGCAAGCGGCCGACTTGCTCCGTCATCGCGGTCCCGACAATACGGGGATATCATCCTTCCCAGGAGTGGGCCTGGTCCATACGCGTCTTTCTCTCCTTGATCTTGCCACGCGAAGCAATCAACCTTTCTTTGATCGAACCGGTCGCTACTGTCTTGTCTTTAATGGCGAGATATACAACTTTCGAGAGCTACGCGCCCTTCTCGAAGCGCGGGGAGTAGTCTTCCAAACCACCGGCGACACCGAGGTTCTTCTCGAAAGCCTTCTCAATTTCGGCGTGGTGGCCGCGCTGCCGCAGCTGGAAGGGATGTTCGCTTTCGCGTTGCTTGACAAAGAGACGAACGAGATCGTCCTTGCCCGCGACCGCTTCGGCACTAAGCCGTTGTTCACGTACAGCAATAATGACGTCTTTCTGTTCGCCTCGGAAATTTTTACTCTGCTACCCTGGATCGAGGCGGAGCCGAACTTTCCTGCCATCTCGGCATTCTTGCTCGGATTCAGCGGGCCGACAACGGGATTTACGTTCCTCAGGCATGTCAAGTTCGTCGAGCCAGGCACCATGATCATCGTCCGGCCTGGCAAGAAGCCTGAGCATCATACCTTCGCGTCGCTAACCGACTTTGCGGACGAGAAGGAGGCTGAGCTACTGAGTGCGACCCCTGAATCGCGCTCGATCGACATCCTTGACGATCTCCTACACCGGAGTGTGCGATCGCAGCTGTTCGCCGATGCTCCTGTCGGCGCTTTCTGTAGCGGCGGTGTGGACTCCGCGCTCATCATGGCCATCGCGACCAAGTATCATAACAATCTCGCTGTATTTCACGCCAACGTGGTTGGGCCACTCAGCGAGCACGCAGCCGCGGCGTCGCTGGCGAGGCACCTGAAGCTTGATATGAAGAGTGTGGATGTATCAGGTCAAGATCTCATCGAGTACATACCGGAGGTCATAGAACATTACGGTCATCCCTTTCAGGCTACGCTGAGCTCCGTTCCCCTTCTGCGCGTCTCAAGGCTCGCTCGGGCATGCGGCGTCAAGGCACTTCTGTCCGGCGAGGGGGCAGATGAGTGCTTCCTCGGATACAACTGGCTTGCGCCGACCAGCCCGAAGCGCCTGCGCCATATCCTTCGCCATGGCATCGGCCCGATTCGGACAGCGTTCTCGAACGGCGCCGGCTTCGCGAGGTCGCGTTACTGGGGGCCCCCTGGTGCCGGCGGCGCTCAAGCCGACAGCAGCGCCGAGCTTCTTCTCGCCTTCCACAGTCGCTTCGAGGTGGCCGAGGAGGTGAGCAACATAAGAAACCGCATCCTGGGGAGAAGAGAATGCAAGGCCAACCTGTCATCCATCAAGTCCTTGGATCTACTTGGCTACAATCTCCGCGCTCTATTGCATCGCAATGATGCGATGGGAATGGCGGCCAGCATAGAGGCCCGGTTTCCATTTTTGGACACCGGAGTGGTACGCGCTGCCGTCAGCATGCCCTCCAAATATAAGATGCGATTCGCGCCCACGTCATTTCACCACGAGCACCCTCTGTTTGCCGATAAGTGGATTTTCGGAAGATCGCCGACCGATATCTGCCGACGACGATCAGCCGACGCCCGAAGCAGGCGTTTGCCGGCAGGGCTTATGCAGCATCGCGCCTCATCGTAGACCGCAATTTGCTTCGGGGGTCGTTCATTGGTGAGCTCTTTGAGATTTCTGAGGACAAAGTTGATATCCTATATGAAAAATCAACCGACGACCTCAAATTCAGACTTCTTCAGCTTGAGATGTGGGTGGGCTTATTCCTGTACGGCGCCTCGAAAGAGCAGTTGGCCGCCAGGCTTCGCGACTGCGTTCAGCTACGCTAGCGCGGTAACGCACACGGGAGGTGAAGATGATCTATCCCTTGGTGGTGGCACGGTCGGCTTCTCTATGGGAGCTATTTCCAGAGGGCTTGGGCTCGCCTCTTGCCATTGAAGGCACCGCCGGAGCGCCCATGGGTCAAAAGGGCACAAGCGGGCCCAGGCCCGAGCGACGCTACGCCCGACCAATGCGGTGCTGACCGAAGGATCTGTCATGGCGGCGCTCGCTGGATGTCTCATTCTCGATGCCGGTGCCGTGCGGCCGCAGTCCGATCTGGTCCGGCGGCTCTGCGCTATGCAGGGCCACCGCGGCGCCGACCCCGTCCGGGTGGTGGCCGCGGGCGAGGCCATGGTCGCGGCGAGCGGGCTACCCTTGACCGATCCGAGCCCGGAGGGCTTGCAGCCGATGCAGGAGGAGGCCGACGGCGACCTCGTCGTCTGCCTGGATGGCCTGATCGTCAATCAAGCGGCGCTGCGCGCGGAGCTCGAGGCGCAGGGCTACGTCTTCCGCACCCGCTCCGACACCGAAGTGGTGCTGCGCGCCTTCGCCGCCTGGGGCGAGGCCTGCCTCGACCGGCTCGACGGCATGTTCGCGCTCGTCGTCCTCGACCGGCGCCGCCGACGGCTGCTGCTCGCGCGCGACCCCCACGCGCTGAAGCCGTTGCATTACTGTATAGAGGCTGGCGTCCTCTACTGGTCCTCGGAGATCAAGCCGCTGCTCGAGGTGCTGGGCCAGCGCAGGCTCGACTTCCGTCCGCTGCTCGAGTTTGTGCTCTATTGCTACCCGATGCCGCCGGCGACGCTCTTCGCCGAGGTGCGGAGCCTCGCGCCCGGCGAGGTGCTCGAAGTCGGGGACGGCCGTATCGAGGAGCGGCGCATTGACCGTCCGCTCGGCGCCTATGTCGACCGCGGTCGCTACGAGGAGCTCGCGCGCATGCCGGTGGGGCACGCGCTCGACGAGCTGGACAGGACCCTGGCCGAGAGCGTGCACGTGTGGGCCGGCTGTGGCGCCGAGCTCGGCCTGGCGCTCAGCGGCGGGGTCAATTCGGCGGTGCTCGCAGCGCTGGGGCGGCGCTCTGACATGAGAGTGGCCGTCCATCTCTCGGTGCCCGACGATCCCCGGCTCGATGAGCGGCGGACCGCCGAGGAGATCGCCCGGCATGTCGGCATCGGCCTCGAGGTCGTCGAGATGTCGGGCGTGGAGTATCGCCGCCGCCTCGCCCGGACGACCTGGGCCAACGAGATGCCCCTGTGGCACATGCAGTGCGTCGGCTTCGACCTCATCTACGAGCGCGCTCAGGCGCTGGGCCTGCGCGCGCTCATGACCGGCGAGGGCGTGGGTGGGCCGCTCGGCGTGGAGGGCGGCCGCCACAGCTCCGCCTTTTGGCTGATCCCCAGCCTGAGCGCCTTGCGGCGACTGCCCAGCTCGGTCGGGCGGGCGCTGCATCGTCTGGCCTGCGCCGAGGCCGGCGCCGCCGTCGGTAGCCCCGCCTTCTCCTATGGGTTCCCCTTCGCGCTCAACACGATCGACGGCATGGCGCGCCGCGAGCTCCTGGACGAGGCGATGGCGGCCTACGCTTTCGTGCGCGACCCACGACGGCGCGCGATCCACGCCCTTAAGCTCGCGGACCTCCTGCAATGGCAGCCGATCCTGAGCCACAAGCAGGACCGCCTCGGCATGGCGAGGGGGCTGGAGTATCGCAGCCCGTTCCGCGACCTCCCCTCGCTGCGCCTCGGCGCTAGCCTGCCGCTCAACCTCAACATGCGCAAGGGCACGGTCAAGTGGGCGCTCAAGGAGGTGGCCTGCCGCTATCTGCCGCGCGATATCGCGTTCAGGAAGAAGGTCGCGTTCGACCTGCCGGCCGCCCAGTACATTGCGCCGCTGGCGCGGATCGAGTTCCTGCGCGGCGGGTTCTGCCAGGAGGCGTTCGCGATCGGCGAGCGCAGCCTCGAGGCCCTTCTCGCCGACCCCGTCAGGAATTTCGCCACCATCTTCAAGCTCGTCCACATCGAGATCTGGGGCCAACTCTTCCTTCACGGCCGGAGCGTGTCGGAGGTCGAGGCGTGGATCGCCGGCTTCGAGCCGAAGGCGCAGGCTGCCCGTGTCTGACCTCGCCCGCCGCGCCGCCCGGGGTGCGGTCGTCAGCATGACGGGCCAGTGCTGGCTCACCTTCGCGGCCTTCGTCGTGGCGGCGGTGCTGGCCAGGGCGCTCGGACCCGCCGCCTATGGAGCCTATGCCCTCGTCTACTCCGTCCTGCTGACTATCGAGCTCGCCGGCCGGCTCGGCATCCCCCAGGCGGTCAGCCGCATGGTCGCGAGCAACGCAGCGCCCACGGCCGAGATCGCCGCCACCAGCATCACCGCGACCGCCGTCCTCTCGCTCGCCATCCTCGCGGCCTCCTGGCTCCTCGCAGACCGGCTCGGCCGGCTGTTCGGCCTCGACGGAGGCCGCCTGTTCCGCATCGCGATCTTGGACGTGCCCTTCTACTGCCTCTACTTCACCATCGCGCACGTGCTGAACGGCCAGCGCCGCTTCGTTGTCGGCGCCGCCGCCTCGAGCGTCTACGGCGCTGCGCGTGTCGTGGGTGCCCTCCTCCTCATGAGCGGCCTCGTGGCTGCCACTATCGAGGCAGCGCTCGTCCTCAACGTCCTCGCCTCGATCTCCGTCCTGATCTTCGTCGCCGCCTGGGTGCCGCTCGCCTATCTGCGCCCGGATGCCTCCCGGCTGCGGCCGCTGGCGGCGATCGCCCTGCCGGTGGCGGCACTGGGCATCGGCCATCAGGTGGTCATGGGCCTCGACCTCTGGGTGCTCAATGCGGCAGGGGCCGTGCCGGCCGAGGTGAAGGGCTTTTATTCGGCCGCCCTCAACCTCGCCCGCGTCCCCAATATCTTCGGCACCGTCGCCGCGGTCGTGCTGCTGCCCTCGGTCGCCAAGTGCGTGGGCTCCGGTGATCGCGCCGCCCTCACCGGCGCCGTGCGCGGCGGGCTGCGCATCGTCCTTCTGGCCCTGGTCCCGACGGTGACGCTGCTGGCCGTCGAGGCGCAGCCGCTGATGGCGCTGGTGTTCTCGGGGCCCTACTCCCTCGGCGCTCCCTATCTCCAGGTCCTGGCGGTCGCCCATGGCGGCTTCTTCACCCTCTTCTTCATGCTCGGCTATGTCGGCATCGCCAGCGGCGCCGAACGCGGCATGGCGCTCATCATAGCGGCGCTGCTGCCGCTCGCCTTCGTGGCCGAGACGATCCTGACGCGCGAGCTCGGCGCCATCGGCGCAGCACTGGGAGCGCTCGCCGCAACCGCGACCGGCACTTTCGCGGTGGCGGCCCTTCTCTGGCGCCGGATCGGGCCGCTGATCGACGGCCGCCTCGTCCTCCAGCTCCTCGTGGCCGGCGCCGCGATGGCGGGCGGCGCGTGGCTCATCGACGCGAGGGGCCTCGCCCTTCTGCTCGAGATGGCCGCGGTGACAGCGGCCTACTGCATCCTCTTGCTCCTGATTGGCGCCGTAAGGCCAAGTGATCTTGCCCTTATCATCCGTCAGCGCGCATCCCCGACGGCCTGAAGCGCACCGGTCCAGGGTCGCCGGCTGACGCACAGTCGCGATGCCGATCCGGGGGCTTGGAAGACGAGGCGAGAGATGACGGGCGGAGCTGGATGGCGCCGTCTGCGAGGAGCGGGTATCGGCCAGGGTGGCGCTCATCGCCTTCTCGAACCGCGAGTTCTACGAGAACGAGCTCGTCGTGTTTCCCTCGCCGCGAGCGACCAACCGCCGCTACGGCATCGCCTTCGAGCATGGGGCGGGTGCCACCGCCAAGGCCGGCGTGAACGACCTCGAGGCGCGGCGCGTGGTCGACCGCATCCTCGACTGGCTCGCCAACGATCCGCATCGCTCGCTGGGCGTCGCGGCGATGAACATGAAGCAGGCGGAGCATATCGAGGCGGTGCTGGCGGAACGGCTGGGCGAGCGGCCGGAGCTTCAGGCGCGCTTCGAGCAGGTCGCCAGCGGCGTTGAGCCTTTCTTCGTGAAGAACCTCGAGAACGTTCAAGGCGACGAGCGCGACATCATCCTGATCTCGATGACCTGTGGCCCCGACCTGCTTGGAGGGCGCGTGCCGCAGCGCTTCGGGCCGATCAACCGCGACAGCGGCTGGCGCCGCCTCAACGTGCTGGTCACCCACGCCAAGGAGCGGATGGAGGTGTTCAGCACCATGCGCTCCACGGACGTTCTGCTCGGGGACCAGCCGAAGCGGGGCGTCGAGGTGCTGCATCGGTTCCTTGCGTTCGCGGAATCGGGAAGGCTCGGAACTCCTTCGCGCCGGAGCGGAAAGCAGCCGGACAGCGACTTCGGGGTAGCAGTCGCGGAAGCGCTGGGGCGCGAGGGCGATAGCTGCGAGCCGCAGCTTGGTGTCGCCGGCGTCTTCATCGACATCGCGGTGCGCGACCCTGACGATCCCGGCGCCTTTCTCCTGGCCGTGGAGTGCGACGGCGCTGCCTACCATTCGAGCCTCTCCGCCCGGGACCGCGACCGGCTCTGCCAGGAGATTCCTCGAGGGCCTGGGCTGGGAGGTGCACAGGATCTGGTCCACCGACTGGTTCCGGGACCCCGAGACCGAGATCGGCCGGGTGCTCGGCCGGCTCGCACGGCTTCGCGAGCGGCGTGAGCCACCACCCGCCGCGAGCCTTCCAGCCCCGACCGCTCCCCTTGAGGAGGTTGAAACGACCGAAGAGGCCGGGGACGACCTCGACCGGATCGTGGCGTCGCCGGTCACGACGGTCGAGGATGCGCGGACCCAGCTCGTGGCCCTTCGCGAGAACGAGATCGAGGTCGACTTCCCGACGGCCGACCCCGCCCGCGGCCTCCTGCGCCGGCAGACGCTCGACATGCTCCTGCGCTTTCGGCCCACCGACGTCGACGCGTTCCACCGCCTGATCCCCAAGGAGATGCGGGAAAGGACGGACGGCGAGCAGTTCGCCCGCTATGCCGGCCGGGTCTTCGAGATCCTGGAAACGGTCAGCCGCGAGCCCGCCGGGCTCGCTTGAGGGCTGACACGAAAGGTCGCGGGTGCTCGTTTCATTCGACGAGCGTCGCCAGCCGCTTGGGTGCGACCAGGCGGTAGCTTCGCCTGACGAGACCCGCCACCTCCTCCCAGTCCGGCCCGTCGTCGAGGCGCATGCCGACCCAGCCCTTGTGGCCGACATAGCGCGGGACGAAGAAACGGCTCCGGGTCAGCCGCGACGAGGATCGTCTGGCTGCCGGGTGGCGCCTTGCACAAGAGGGAGACGCGGCCGTCGCCGCCCTTCTCCATCGCGAAGATCTTTTCTCTTATCCGGAAGGTCGGGTCACCCCACGTCTCCTTCTCGCAGGCTTCCGGAAGCGCGAGACAGATGGCGCGAAGGCGGTCGGTCGGCTGGCTCGACATGATGCCCGGCTCCTCACAAGCTCCTCGACGGATCGGCGAGCAGGGCCAGCATCGCCACAAGGCGATCTCTTGACAATCCGCCGCCCGTCATGCGCTTTCGCGCCGATGGCTCCCTTCGGGGACGAAGAGGGAAGCCGGTGCGGCCCGCGGGCCAAGGCCGGCGCTGCCCCCGCAACTGTGAGCGGTGAGCCGAGGCCATGTCTTCGTGCCACTGGGCGGATGCCCGGGAAGGCCGGCCGAGGCGGCGACCCGCGAGCCAGGAGACCTGCCATCACGACCGCAACAGCCGTCCGGACGGGGTGCGCCGGGAAGGGAGCAGCATGGATCAGGAAGGCGAGCGGCTGGGCGTCATGGTCTGTGGCCACGGCAGCCGCGACGTCGAGGCCTGCTGGGAATTTGCCGCTCTTGTCCGCCATATCGCCGGGCGACTGCCGGACTGGCCGGTCGAGCACGGCTATCTCGAGTTCGCCCGGCCGATACTCAGGGACGGGCTCGAGGCGCTGAAGGCCAAGGGCGCGCGCCAGATCCTGGCGGTGCCGGGCATGCTCTTCGCGGCCGGCCACGTGAAGAACGACGTTCCCTCGGTGCTGAACCGCTGGGCCATGGAGTCGGGCGTGCCCGTCGCGCATGGGCCGCGACCTCGGGATCGACGCGAGGCTGCTGGTCGCCGCTCGGGACCGGATCGAGGCCGCGCTCGAGCGGTCGGGCCCCGAGGTCGAGCGCGAGGAGACGCTCCTGCTGGTCGTCGGCCGCGGCACCTCCGACAGCGACGCCAACGGCAACGTCGCCAAGGTGGCGCGGATGCTGTGGGAGGGCATGGGCTTCGGCCATGCCGAGATCGCCTATTCGGGTGTCGCCCATCCACGTACCGACGTGGGGCTCGAGCGCGCCATCCGCCTCGGCTACCGGCGGATCGTCGTCTTTCCCTATTTTCTGTTCACGGGCGTCCTGGTGCAGCGGATCTACGCCGCCGCCGATGCCGCCGCCCTCGCCCATCCCGAGATCGAGATCCTCAAGGCCGGCTATCTCAACGACCATCCGGGCGTCGTCGACACCTTCGTCGAGCGCATCACCGGCATCCTCGACGGCGACGTCGCGATGAACTGCGGCTTGTGCAAGTATCGCGTCCGGATCCTCGGCCACGAGCACGACCAGGGCGCGCCGCAGGAAAGCCATCACCACCACGTCGAGGGGATCGGCACCGACGCCGACCACGCCCATTCGCACGACCACCACGCATCATCACCACGGGCACCACCACCATCACGCGCCCGACCACGACTGAGGCGGGAGGCGCCGGCTAGCTTCACGACCCGGCGGCGATCACCGCGGCGTCGTTCGCGATCATCGAGCGCGAGGCCGGGCTCGAGCGGCTGCCCGCGGGCCTTCGGCCGGTGGCGGCGCGCATCGTCCACGCCTGCGGGATGGTCGAGGTGGCGGGCGACCTCGCGTGGCGCGGCGAGCCCTGGACGGCAGCCCGGCAGGCTCTCCTGTCGGGAGCCCCCGTCCTGGTCGATTCGCGCATGGTGGCGGCAGGCATCACGCGGCGCCGCCTGCCCGCGGGCAACGCCGTCCTCTGCACGCTCGATGACCCGGCCGTGCCGAGCCTCACCGCAGCCCTCGCCACGACCCGATCCGCGGCCGCGGTCGAGCTGTGGCGGCCGCACCTCGCCGGCGCCGTCGTCGCCTTCGGCAACGCGCCGACAGCCCTCTTCCATCTGCTCGAGCGCCTTTCTCTTTGGCCCGAGCGCCCGGCTACCATCCTGGCGTTTCCGGTGGGCTTCGTCGGCGCCGCCGAGAGCAAGGCCGACCTGTTGGCGAGCGACATCGGCGTGCCCTGCCTGACCCTCCCCGGCCGCCAAGGCGGCAGCGCCATGGCGGCAGCGGCCGTCAACGCGCTGGCCTCGCCCGAATTTTGACCAGATTGGTCTGAAATGCTAGGCTGAACGCCTCGATGGAGATGCCCCATGGCGAAGCGCGTCAGCCTCTACGAGGCCAAGACAAATCTCTCGGCGCTGGTCGAGGAGGCCGCAGCCGGCGAGGAGATCGTCGTCACCAAGCACGGCAAGGCCAAGGCAAGGCTTGTGCCGATGGACGCGGAGCCGGGCGCGGCTGCGCAAGCCGAGAGAGGTCAAGCTCGGCATTTGGAAGGATGTCGAGGTACGAGGTCTTCTGCCGGACGGCCGGGTCCCTCCGATGCCCGAGGACATCGTCGACGCCATGTGCGGCGATGATCCCGAGGATCTCCTGAATGCGCCTCCTGATCGATAGCCACGTGCTCCTCTGGGCCGCCAGAAGCCCGGAGCGGCTGAGCGCCAGGGTCCGGGATGCGATCGACGATCCCTGGAACGAGGTCCATTGGAGCCTCGCCACAGCTTGGGAGCTCACGATCAAGCAGACCATCGGCAGGCTCTATCTCGAGCGTCCCATCGAGGAGGCAGCCGAGGCTCTCGGCCTTACGCTCCTCCCAGTCTCCCTTCAGCACGTCCTGGCGACGAGCCTGCTTCCCTTGCATCATCGCGATCCGTTCGACAGGATGCTCGTCGCCCAGGCGGCGGTGGAGAGCCTCACCCTCGCGACAGCGGACCGACAGCTTGCCGCCTATCCGGTGTCGACCCTGTGGTGAGGGACGGATCTGCGCCGGAGCCCTGTCCCTGGCTCTCCGTCCTCGGTATCGGCGAGGACGGCCTGGATGGGCTTGGCGGCCGGGCTCGAGCAACCATTGCGGCGGCCGAGGCGTTCGTCGGCGGGCGGCGGCACCTGGCCTTTCTCGGCGACGATCCGCGACCACGCATCCTCTGGCGCTCCCCGCTCAGCGACACGCTGGGCGAGATCGAGCGCCGCCGCGGCCGCCCGACCGTCGTGCTGGCGAGCGGCGATCCCTCGTGGTTCGGCATCGCACGGCTGCTCCGGGCGTCCCTGCCCGGCGAGACGGTCTCCGTGCTCCCCCAGGCCTCCGCCTTCAGCCTCGCCGGCGCCGTGCTCGGCTGGCCGCTCGAGGATGTCTTTTCCATCTCCTGCCACGGCCGGCCGCTCGAGACCGTGCGCCGGCACCTGGAGCCCAGCGCAAGGCTGCTCGTGCTGACCGGCGATGGTGACGCACCGGCCCGACTGGCCCGCATCCTGGTCGAAGCCGGGCTCGGCGGCTCGCGCGTCGCCGTGCTCGAGCGGCTGGGCGGGCCCGCCGAGCGACTGATCGACGGGACAGCGGCGACCGTGAACGACCAGCAATTCGACGCGTTGAACCTCGTCGCGATCGAGGTCGAGGATCGCCGTCACCCGCTTGCCAGCCGCTGCCCGGGCCTCGCCGACGAGCTTTTTGCCAGCGACGGGCAGCTGACCAAGGCGGAGGTGCGGGCGGTGACCCTGGCGCGCCTCGCACCGTCCGGCGGCGAGCTTCTGTGGGACGTGGGAGCCGGCGCCGGCTCGGTCGCGATCGAATGGCTGCGGGCCGGGCGGCGGCTGCGTGCCGTGGCGGTCGAGCGGCGGCCCGAGCGGGCGCTGCGTATCGCCGAGAACGCCCGTCGCATGGGCGTGCCCGAGCTCGAGATCGTCGGCGGCGAGGCCCCCGGCTGCCTCGCCGCACTGCCTCGCCCGGACGCCGTGTTCATCGGCGGCGGCGTCACGATACCAGGGCAGCTCGAGACCTGCTGGCAGCGGCTGCGGCCCGGTGGACGGCTGGTCGCCAATGCCGTAACCATCGAGGCCGAGGCGGCATTGCTGGCGTTCCAGGCGGCGGAGGGCGGCAGCCTCTCCCGACTCCAGGTGAGCCGCGCCGAGCCCATCGGCGGGCTCACGGGCTGGCGGCCGATGCTGCCGGTCACCCAGTTGGCGGTAGTCAAGACATGCGGCGCGGCAAGCTGATCGGGGTCGGCGTCGGCCCCGGCGACCCGGAGCTTCTCACGGTCAAGGCCGTGCGCGTGATCGGCGCCGCGCCGGTGCTGGCCTTCATCGCCGCCTCCGGCCGACCGAGCCGGGCGCGCGAGATCGCGGCCGCGCATATCCGCCCCGGAGCGCGGGAGCTCGTGGCGGTGATGCCGATGAACGGCGATCCGACCGGCACCGGCCATGCTTATGCCCAGCTCGCGACCGGGATCATCGGCGAGCTGGGCCAGGGTCAGGACGTCGTCTTTCTCTGTGAGGGTGACCCGCTGCTCTACGGCTCCTTTGCCCATCTGGTGGAGCGGCTGGGCACGCGGTTCGAATGCGAGGCGGTGCCCGGCATCACCTCGGCCAGCGCTGCCGCGGCCGTCGCGATGAGAGCCGCTCGCCCTGCGCGAGCAGCCGCTGGCGATCATCCCCGCGACCGTCCCGGCGAGGCGGCTCGAGACCCTGCTCAAGGATCATGAGCGGGTCGTCGTCCTCAAGCTCGGCCGGCATGCGGCCAAGGTCCGCCAGGCGCTGGCCGCCGCGCGCATGCTCAAGGGCGCCCTTCTGGTCGAGAACGTCACCATGGCGAGCCAGCGCATCCGCCCCTTCCAGGAGGTCGGCGACGAGGCCCTGCCCTATTTTTCCCTCGTGCTGGCCAGCCGTGAGCCCCAGCAGCGGCGCTGAGCGGCCGGCGATCCTCACGCTCGGGGCCCGCAGCGCCGGGCTCGCGGAGCGTCTGATGGCAGCCCTTCCGGGGGCCGAGCGTCACGCACCCGCCTGTGCGGCCTGCGCCGCCGAGGTCCGCTTCGCCAAGGCCGCCGACCACCTCCGCGAGCTTTTTTCGGCCGGTCGCCCCATCGTCGGGATTTGCGCCGCCGGCATCCTGATCCGCGCCGTGGCACCGCTGCTCGCGGACAAGCGGCTAGGAGCCGCCCGTGATCGCCGTGGCGGAGGACGGCTCGGCGGTGGTGCCGCTCCTGGGCGGCCACCGCGGCGCCAACGCGCTCGCCAGGACGATCGCCGCAGCCCTGGGCGTCCCGCCGGCGGTCACGACGGCAGGAGATATCCGTCTCGGCGTCGCCCTCGACGAGCCGCCGCCCGGCTGGCGCCTCGCCGACCCCGCGACCAGCAAGAGCTTCGTCTCGGCGCTGCTCGAGGGCTTTTCTGTTCGGCTCACGGTCGAAGCCGGCGATGCGGGCTGGCTAGGCGGCTCGGGCCTCTCGATCGATCCGACAGCCGGGCACGAGATCCTCGTGACGCACCGAGCCGTCGCAGCCGGGCCCTCGCCGGCTCGTGCTCCATCCGCCCGTGCTGGCGCTCGGCATCGGTGCCGAGCGCGGCGCACCGGCCGAGGCCTTGATCGAGCTCGCGCGAACGGCCCTCGGCGAGGCCGGCCTCGCGGCAGAGGCCGTGGCCTGCATCGCCTCGATCGACCTCAAGGCGGCCGAGCCGGCCGTCCACGCCCTGGCGGCGAATCTGGGCGTTCCAGCGCGCTTTCTCGATGCCGCACGGCTCCTCGAGGAGACCGATCGGCTGAGCGTCCGCTCCGAGATCGTCTTCAGGGAGACCGGGTGCTGGGGCGTGGCCGAGGGAGCGGCGCTGGCCGCCGCGGGCCCGGGATCACGGCTCCTGGTCCAAAAGCGGCGCGGCGAGCGGGTGACCTGCGCCATAGCCCTCGCCGCCGGAACCATCGATCCGGGGGCCGTGGGCCGGCCGCAAGGAACGCTCGCCCTGGTCGGCATCGGGCCGGGTGCCCCCGGCTGGCGCACGCGCGAGGCCGAGGCGGTGCTGCGCGAGGCCGAGGATGTCGTGGGTTACGGGCTCTATCTCGACCTCGCGGCCGATCTTCTGGGCGGCGCCGAGCAGCACCGTTTTCCCCTCGGGGCCGAGCAGGAGCGCTGCCGGAAGGCGCTCGACCTCGCGGCGTCGGGACGGCGCGTCGCCCTCGTCAGCTCGGGCGATCCCGGCATCTACGCCATGGCGGCCCTGGTCCTGGAGCTGATCGACCGGGAGGAGCGAACGGACTGGAGCCGCGTGGCGCTGAGCGTCTGCCCGGGAATCTCGGCACTCCAGGCGGCCGCCGCACGCCTCGGGGCCCCGCTCGGCCACGATTTCTGCGCGATCTCGCTCTCCGACCTCCTCACGCCCTGGACGGTGATCGAGCGCCGGCTGCGCGCCGCGGCCGAAGGCGACTTCGTCGTCGCCCTCTACAACCCAGTGTCGGCCCGCCGCCGCGAGGGGCTGGAGCGCGCGAAAGAAATCCTGCTCGCCGAGCGCCCCGCGGCAACCCCGGTCATCCTCGCCCGCAATCTCGGCCGCGCCGACGAGCGCTGCCGGGTCACGAGCCTCGAGGCCCTCGGCGTCGACGAGGTCGACATGCTGACCCTCGTGCTCGTGGGCAGCAGCACCACGCGTAGGCTCGCGAGCCTGGCCGGACCGGACCGCGTCTACACGCCGCGCGGCTACCCGGTGCGCCCATGACCGTGCACTTCATCGGCGCCGGGCCGGGTGCCCCCGATCTCATCACCGTGCGCGGTCTCGGGCTGATCCGTCGCTGCCCGGTCTGCCTCTATGCCGGCTCCCTGGTGCCTGCCGAGGTGGTGGCCGAAGCACCGGAGAATGCCCGCGTCCTCGACACCGCACCCCTCACGCTCGACGAGATCATGGTCGAGATGAGCGCTGCGCACGCGGCAGGACATGATGTCGCCCGCGTCCATTCCGGCGACCCGTCCCTCTACGGCGCCATCGCCGAGCAGACGCGCCGGCTGGATGCTTCCGGCATTCCCTGGACCGTCACGCCGGGCGTGCCTGCCTTTGCCGCGGCGGCAGCGGCCCTGGGGGTCGAGCTGACCCTCCCTGAGGTGGCCCAGTCGGTGATCCTCACCCGGACGGCCGTTCGCGCCTCGGCCATGCCGACGGGCGAGACGCTCGAGGCGTTCGCCCGGACGGGCGCCACGCTGGCCATCCACCTCTCGATCAACAACCTCGCCAGGGTCGTCCGCGATCTCGTGCCCGTCATGGGTGAGGCCACACCTGTGGCCGTGGTCCACCGCGCCAGCTGGCCGGACCAGCAGATCCTGCGCGGCACGCTCGGCACCATCCGCGCGACGGTGAAAGGAGCGGGGATCACGCGCACGGCCCTCATCCTCGTCGGCCGCGCGCTGGCCCCTGCGGGTTTCAGCGACAGCCGCCTCTACGCCCCCGACCACCATCACGTGCTGCGGCCGCGGCGGGCCTAGGAGCCGAGGGCGCGCGGAGCCAGGCCACGGCCTCGCCGACCGAGGACGCGCTCGGCCCCGGCACGGCGGCCGGCCGGCGGAGCATGAGGACGGGAAGGCCCAGGGCGCCGGCGGCCTCCAGCTTTGCCCGGCCGCCAGCGCCGCCGCTGTCGCGGACGATCAGCGCCTCGATCCGGTGGTCGGCGAGGAGGGCCGTCTCGGCCGCGACGGTGAAGGGCGGCCGGCCCTGCAGCCATCGGACGTTGGCAGGCACTGCGTCGGGCCGCTCGATACCACGGACAACGAACAAAAAATCGGGGCGGGCGGCGAGCGCGGGCAGGCTGCGGCGGCCGACGGTGGCGAGCACCGTTCGCGCGAGGCCGGGCAGGAGCGTCAGCGCAGCGTCGAGATCGGCGCAGAAACGCCAGTCGTCACCGGGTCCAGGCGACCAGGGCGGCCGCTCCAGCCGCAGCCTCGGCAGGTCGACCTTCGCTGCCGCCTCGCGGGCGTGGCGGCTGATCTGCGTGGCGAAGGGATGGGTGGCGTCGATCAAGGCACAAAAACGCCCGCCTGCGAGATAGGCGGCGAGACCGGCAGCACCCCCGAACCCGCCGGAGCGCACCTCGCCCAGCGGCAGGATCGGAGCCTCGGTCGCACCGGCCAGTGACGTCACGGGCTGCGCCAGGCCTGCCTCGAGCAGCGTCGCCGCCAGCTCCCGCGCCTCGCCGGTGCCGCCGAGGATCAGGACGCGCGGCGGCTCACCAGCCGGCGGCACGGCCGACCAGCCCGCCGGCGCGGTCGACGACCACCACCCCGACCGCGATGCCGGGCCCGGCCTGCTCGGCTGCGACCTTTTTGGCATGGGCCGCCACCGCGTCGGCGAGCGGCAGGCCGGCTTCCGTCGCGGCGACCAGCGCCTCGGCGGCCGTATTGGCCTCCCGGCAGGCGGTCACTGCCTGGGGCGAGGCCCCTAGCGTGCCCATGAGATTCGCCAGGGCGTCGAGGTCAATGCGGCTCCGGGCACTGTGCAGATCCAGCCGGCCTTGGGCCAGCTTCACGAGCTTGCCGAAGCCGCCGGCCAGGGTCAGCCGCGGAACCGGATGGCGGCGCAGATATTTGAGCGTGGCGCCGACGAAATCGCCCATGTCGATCAGCGCCATCTCCGATAGACCGAAAAGCTCCTGGACGGCGCGCTCGGAGGTCCTGCCGGTCGCTGCCGCCACATGCTCGAGGCCGGCGGCCCGGGCGACGTCGATGCCGCGATGGATGCTGTGGATCCAGGACGAGCAGCTGAACGGCACGACCACGCCGGTCGTGCCGAGGATGGAGAGCCCGCCGACGATGCCGAGCCGCCCGTTCAAGGTTTTCTCCGCCAGCGCCTCGCCGCCCGGAATGGAGAGCGTGACGATGGAATCGCCGGCCTCTCCGTGCTCGGCCGCAAGCTCGGCGATCACCCGGGTGATCATGGCCCGCGGCACCGGATTGATGGCCGGCTCGCCGACCGGCAGCACGAGCCCGGCACGGGTGACGGTACCGATCCCCTCCCCGGCCCGGAACAGGACGCCCGTGCCAGGGGCGGCCCGCTCGACCCTGGCGCGCACGAGACAGCCATGGGTGACGTCGGGATCGTCGCCGGCATCTTTGACAATGCCCGCCTCCGCCCAGCCGCCGCGCCTCGTGGCCTCGGCCACCGCCAGGACGGCCTCGCCGCCCCGCGGCAGCGGCACGGCCACCGCAGCCGGGGCCGGCACGCCGAGCACGAGGCCCCAGGCCACCTTGGTGGCGGCAGCGGCACAGGTGCCGGTGGTCCAGCCGCGGCGCAGCGCTCGGGTCACCTGCGTGCGTCGCCGGCGTTTCTGTCATAGTGTGCGCAGGTCATGAAGCGACGCTAACATGGTCAGCAGCCCCGGGCGAAGCGTATGAGCGCGCCTGCCGTCATCCTGGCCGCGCCCACCACGGGGTCCGGCAAGACGCTCCTGGCCCTGGGCCTGATCCGGGCCTTGCGACTCCGCGGCCACGAGGTGGGCTCGTTCAAGGTCGGGCCCGACTATATCGATCCGGCCTTTCACAGCCACGCCGCCGGCCGACCCTGCCTCAACCTCGACAGCTGGGCCATGCGCCTCGAGACGCTGGTGGCCCTTCTCGACGAGACCGGCCGCGACGCCGACCTCGTCATCGGCGAAGGTGTCATGGGCCTCTTCGACGGGGCCGCCGACGGCACAGGGTCGACCGCCGATCTCGCCGCCATGTTCGGCCTGCCGGTCGTGCTGGTGATCGACGCCGCCGGCATGGGCGCTTCGGTCGCAGCCCTGGTCGAGGGCTTCGCGCGGTTCCGCGATGACGTCCAGGTCGACGGGCTGATTCTCAATCGGGTCGGTGGGGCGGCGCACGCCGCGCTCCTCCAACAGGCCTGCGACGCCCGCACCTCGACCCCGGTGCTCGGGTGGCTCGGCCGGCAGGACGAGCTTACGCTGCCCAACCGCCATCTGGGGCTCGTCCAGGCGATCGAGCATCCCGACCTCGAGGGTCTCGTCGAGCGGGCCGCCGCCGCCGTCGCTCGCGGCATCGACCTCGACCGGCTGCTGCGGATCAGCCGCCACCCCACCGTCGCGGCTCTGGGCGCGCTCGCTCGTCCCCTGCGTCCGATCGGCAGCCGCATCGCCGTCGCCAAGGACGCGGCCTTCGCCTTCGCCTACGAGAGCGTCCTCGCCGGCTGGCGGCGCCAGGGTGCCGAGCTCGTGTTCTTCTCGCCCCTCGCCGACGAGCCGCCGCCCGCCGACGTCGACGCCGTGTATTTGCCGGGCGGCTATCCCGAGCTGCACGTGGCAGGGCTTGCCGCCAATAGCGCCTTCATGCGTGGGCTCACGGCCGCCGCGGAGCGTGGCGCCGCGGTCTATGGCGAGTGCGGTGGCTACATGGTCCTCGGCCGGGCGCTGGTCGACCGGGATGGGACCGCCCACCCCATGGCGGGCCTCCTGCCCGTCGAGACGAGCTTCGCCGAGCCGCGGCTGCAGCTCGGCTACCGGCGCGTCGCCGCCCTCGGCAGCTCGCCTCTCGGGCGCCCTCCGGCCACCTTCCGGGGCCACGAGTTCCACTACGGCCGGGAGACGGCCAACGAGGGTGCGCCGCTCTTCAAGGTCGGGGACGCACGCGGGCTCGACCTCGGCCGGACGGGCTGTCAGCAAGGCCGGGTCGTCGGCTCGTTCCTGCATCTCATCGACCGCGCCGACTGAGGCTGGCGAGCTGGCGGGCTTCCGCGTAAGCCCCGTTGGGATGAAACCTGCGGGAGACAGGGAGATGCTTCGTCGTCGCTTCGTCGCCGCCACGGCCGCGGGAGCCGTCACGGCGGGACTGGCCGCCCCGAGTCAGGCCCAGGCCGTGACCAAATGGAACATGGTCATGCCGTGGCCCCGCAACACGCCCGGGGTCGGGGTCAACGCCCAGCGCTTCGCCGATCGGGTCCAGGCCATGTCGGGCGGCCGCATCCAGATCAAGCTCTTCGCCGCCAACGAGCTGGTGCCGCCCTTCGAGGTGCTTGACGCGGTCCAGGGCGGCACGGCCGACATCGCCCACAGCACGCCCTACTACTATGTCGGCAAGGCGCCCGTGCTGAACTACTTCACCGGCGTGCCGTTCGGCTTCACGGCCCCGGAGCTCGCGGCCTGGATGTATTTCGGCGGCGGGCTCGACCTCTGGCGCGAGGCCTACGACCAGTTCGGCGTCGTTCCCTTCTATGCCGGCTCCTCGGGTGTCCAGGCCGGCGGCTGGTTCAGGAAGGAGATCAACAGCGTCGGCGATCTGAAGGGCCTCAAGTTCCGCATCGCCGGGCTGGGCGCCGCGGTGATGGCCAAGCTCGGCGTCGACACGCAGACGACCCCGCCGGGTGAGATCGCCCCGGCCCTGCTCTCCGGCGCCATCGATGCGGCCGAGTGGATCGGACCCTGGAACGACCGCGCCTTCGGCCTTTACAAGGTCGCCAAGTTCTACTATGTGCCGGCCTTCCACGAGCCCGGGCCCGGGCTCGAGATCATCGTCAACAAGGCCAGCTGGCAGAAGCTCCCGCCCGATCTCCAGGCGATCGTCGAGGCGGCCGCCTCGGCAACGGCCAACGAGACCTATGCCGATTTCGTCTACCACAACGTCGACTCGTTCCGTCCCCTGCTCGAGGAGGAGGGCGTTCAGCTCCGGACCTTCAACGACCAGATCGTCGAGGCTCTGGCCAAGGCCACGCACGAGGTGCTGGCCGATCTCGCCACCAGGGACCCGATGACCAAGAAGGTCAACGACAGCTTTGCGAGCTTCCTCGGCAAGGCCGTCTACTACGCCGACAAGTTCGACCTCCGGATGCAGCAGATGCGCGACATCTACATGCAGGGCTAAATCGCTGGCCGCCCGCGTCGGCGGGCGACGGAGCCCGATCCATCAGCCGTCCCGGCCGCTCACGCCCGCTTCTGCGAAGGTCGCCATGCCCGCATGGCAGGCGACGGCGGCTTTGAGGATCGGCACGGCCAGGGCAGCGCCCGAGGCCTCGCCGAGGCGGAGGCCGAGGTCGAGGAGGGGCTCCAGCCCGAGACGGTGGAGCAGCTTGCGGTGGCCGGGCTCGGCCGAGCGATGGCCGGCCAGGCAATGGGCGATCGCACCCGGAGCCGCCGCCTCGAGGACAGCCGCGGCGGCGCCCGCGACGAAGCCGTCCAGAAGGACCGGGACGCGTGCCCGGCGGGCGGCGAGGATCGCACCCGCCATGGCCGCGATCTCCCGCCCGCCGACGCATCTGAGCACCTCGAGGGGCCGGCCGGCTGCGGCGGCAGCGTGCAGGGCCCGCGCCTCCTCGATGACCTGGGCCTTGCGGCCGACGCCCGCCGGATCGAGCCCCGTGCCGGGTCCGGCCCAGGCGGCGGCCGGCTCGTCATAGAGCAGGGCCAGAATGGCGGCGGCCGACGTGGTGTTGCCGATGCCCATCTCACCCACCACCAGAAGATCGTCATCGGGGTCCACGGCAGCGAGACCGACGGCGAAGGCGGCCGCGCACTCGGTGTCGCTCATGGCGGCACCCCGGCTGAAGTCGGCCGTAGGCTGACCCGGGCTGAGCTCGACGATCTCGAGCCGGGCGCCCGCGACCTTGGCGAGCTGGTTGATGGCCGCACCACCGGCCCGGAAGTTCAAAACCATCTGGCCGGTGACCTCCGCCGGAAAGGCCGACACGCCGCGGGCCGTGACTCCGTGCCAGCCGGCGAAGACGGCGATGGTCACCCGCTCCAGCCCCGGCGGATGGCGGCCCTGCCAGCCGGCCAGCCAGGCCGCCAGGAGCTCGAGGCGGCCGAGCGCGCCGGGCGGCTTGGTAAGCTGGGCATCCCGAGCCCGGGTTCTGCCGATCGCCTCCTCGTCCGGCGCAGGCAGGTCGCGGAGCAGCGGGGTGATGGCGGCCAGGCTGGCCGGGGAAAGAGAATCGTTCATGTCGGGGGAGTTGCCTCGCGGTCAGGGTTGTGCTTCCGAGAGGCGCCTAGTCTGTCCCTGCCGCCTGTTCCTGTCGACGGTCTCTTCGGACGAGGCGGAGATCAGCCCTGCACGACCTCAAGCTGGCCCTTATCTTTCTCACCCGCCTGCCGCTCGAGATCCGCGGCCAGGTGGCGCTGCGCGACCTCGCCGCGTCGGTGCATTTCTTTCCGATCGTCGGCGTGCTGGTGGGCCTCGCGGGGGCGGCCGTCTACACCCTCGCTGGGTTCCTGCATCTGCCCTCCTTCCCGGGCTCGCTGCTGGCGCTCGTGGCGATGATCGGGGTCACCGGGGGCCTGCACGAGGACGGTCTGGCCGACACGGCCGACGCGCTCGGCGCCGGACCGGACCGCGAGCGCGCCCTCGAGGTGATGAAGGACAGCCGGCTCGGCACGTTCGGCGTCATCGCCCTCTTCGCGAGCCTCATGCTCAGGTTGGGCGCGCTCTCCAGCTTCTGGGAGCCGCTCCATTTCGCCGCGATCCTGGTCTGCGCCGCCGCCTCCTCGCGGGCCGCCATGCCCGCCGTCATGCTGTTTCTGCCGAGCGCCCGAACGACCGGCCTCGCTGCCGGCGCCGGCCGGCCCGAGCAGGACCGGGTGTTGATCGGCATCGGCATCGCGGCCGCCCTCGCCATCGTGCTCTTGCCCTTCGTGACGGCCCTCTCCTGCCTCGCGGTATCGGCGATCGCGGCGACCGTCGTGGCCGCGCTGCTCGGCCAGCGCTTCGGCGGCTCCACAGGCGACACGCTCGGCGCCGTCCAGCAATGCGCCGAGATCGCCTTCCTCCTGACCGCGGTGGCGATGCAATGACGGGAAGGGGCATCGTCCATCTCGTCGGCGCCGGCCCGGGCGATCCCGAGCTCCTGACGATCAAGGCGCTGCGCCTGCTCCAGGAGGCCGATGTCGTGGTCCATGACCGCCTCGTCGGCCAGGGCATCCTGGCGCTGGCCGGGCCGGGCGCCGAGCGGATCTATGCCGGCAAGGAGCGCGACCGGCACTTCATGCGGCAGACCGAGATCAACGCGCTCCTGGTTCGGCGAGCCCAGATCGGCCAGCGCGTGGTCCGGCTCAAGGGCGGCGATCCGCTCATCTTCGGGCGCGGCGGCGAGGAGATCGAGGCGCTGATCGAGGCGGGCGTGCCCTTCGACATCGTCCCGGGCGTGACCGCGGCTGCGGGATGCGCCGCCGCGGCCGCAATTCCGCTCACCCATCGTGACCGTGCCCAGACGCTCGTGATCCTGACCGGCCACGCCAAGGACGGCGAGCCCGACCTCAACTGGCGGGCCCTCTGCCAGCCTGGGCAGACCCTGGTCTTCTACATGGGCCACAAGGCGCTCGACCGGCTGTGCGCCCGGCTGATCGAGCACGGGCTGCAAGCCGACCTGCCGGCGGCGCTGATCGAGAACGGGACGCTGGGCGATCAGCGGGTCATCCGCGCGACGCTGGCGACGCTCGCCGCCAGCGTGACGGTAGCCCAGCTGCGCGGACCGGCTCTCGTGATCGTAGGCCAAGTGGCGGGGCCGCCCTTCGGGCCCCGAGCGTCCGCACGCGTCCCGGCGGACGATCAGCAGGCCGAGGCGCCGGCGCTGCAGCGCTGAGCGGGCGGCACGCCGCCCCGATCACTCCACTTTGGTCGCCGGCTTGGGCGAGGCCGGGCCGGGTGTCTGATCCGCCTTCGCCGCGGTCGTCGTGGCGGGGGCCGGTGCCGGCGGCAGGGTCATCGAGGCCAGCTTCTGCGCGCAGGAGTCCGCTACATCGCTGTCGGCGCTCTTCTGTCCGGGCATCATCGCCCAGCCACCCTTCTCGACGACGCCGCTGCGATCGTACCAGTCCTTGGCCTTCAGCGAGACCAGAACCGAGCGTGCATCCGGAGACGCCATGACCTTGCCGACACAGACGGCCGTCGCGAGCTGATCGCGCGCCTTGGTGGCGGCGCTGGCCGCCATCGAGTTGGCGCTGCCGCCCGTGACCCAGCCGCCCCAGGTGAAGCCGACGGCGATCGTGACGATCACCGCACCGATGATCGACCAGCCGTAGAGCGCCTTGCTCGGCCGATACGCCGCCCACCGACTTCCCATGCCGCTCTTGCTTTCCATTGCCCTCTCCCGGACTGCCTGGGTTGAAGAGGAGCGCGATAGCCCGGAGCCCATCCCCTGACGGGGGCGGGTCCGAGCCACGACACTCTCACCTGCGTCCGGATGCGGCGGCTCCGGGTCCGTCGACTGGGCAACGGGTCCCGTCATGCCGTTAGCGCAATGATCTGCCTCGTCGGGTCCTGCTGGAACGAAAAGAGATTCCTATTATAGGCTTTAACGCCTCTAGAGCGCAGACTTTGAGACCCGAGCCTTGATGTGTCGCAGGTTTAATCCTGTCAGCCAGCGCCGGCGAACGCGGGACGCGAGGCCGAGGCCGATCACGGTGCCTCACGACAGCGATGAAAAAAGCTCGTTGGCCGCGATCTCGGCCGCCGGCTAGGGTCCTGCCTCCCTTGGCTCGGAGCCGGCCATGATCGATCGACCCGCCGGAGGCGCGCGCCCGCGTCTCGGCGCCGAGCTGACCGCGGCCGCGACTGGGCTCGCGGCCCTGCTCGTGGGGATCGGCCTCGCACGCTTCGCCTACACCCCGCTGCTTCCGGCCCTCGTCAGGGACGGCTGGCTCGACGCTCCGACGCCGCCTATCTCGGCGCCGCCAACCTGGCCGGCTATTTCGCGGGTGCCCTCCTCGCCAGGACGATCCTGCGGCTGTGGCCGGTGCGCCCTGTGCTCCGTGCGAGCATGGCCCTGGCGGCGCTGGCCTTCCTCGCCTGCGCGCTGCGGCTCGGCTTCATCTGGTTCCTGCCGTGGCGGTTCCTCGCGGGCGCTGCGGGAGCGGTGCTGATGATCGGGGCCCCCGCGACCATCCTCTCGGTGGTAGACGTCGAACGGCGGGGTCTCTATGGAGGCATCGTCTTCACCGGCGTCGGCCTCGGCATCGCGGCCTCCGGCACGATCGTGCCACTGATGCTGGCCTATGGCGGCGTCACTCTCGCCTGGACCGCCCTCGGCGCGATCTCGCTGCTCCTGACGGCCCTTGTCTGGCCCTGGTGGCCCGATACGGGGCCGGCGCGGGCGCGGTCCGGCTGGGAGCGCCCGACCGTGCCGGGCGGCGCCGTGCTCCTCGTCGTCGGCGTCTATGCCCTGGCCGCCCTCGGTGTCGTGCCGCACATGGTGTTCCTCGTCGACTTCGTCGCGCGCGGCCTGGGCCGGGGCATCGCCGCGGGCGGAGCCTTCTGGGTTCTGTTCGGCGTCGGCGCGTTGGCCGGGCCCCTGGCCGCCGGCCGGCTCGCCGACGGCATCGGCTTCCGGCTCGCCATTCGGGTGGCGCTCGCGATCGAGCTGGCCGGGATTCTCCTGCTGCGCCTCGACCACGGGATGCCGGCCCTCGCCCTCTCGGCCCTGATCGTCGGCGCCATGACACCGGGCTTTCCACCGCTCGTTCTGGGTCGGCTGCAGGAGATCCGCGGCCGGCTCGACCCCAGCGCCGTCTGGGGCCTCGCGACCATCGCCTTCGCGACTGCCCAGGCCGGCGGCGCCTACGGGCTCAGCTTCATCTATGCCCGCACCGCCGACTACGACCTGCTGTTCGACCTGGCCATGCTGGCAGGGCTGCTCGGCCTTGCTCTGGCCCTGGGCGACCGGCGACGGTAGCGCGCGTCCGGCGCCGACGGCCGGGCTTGCCCCGCGACCGCGGCGCCGCCACGATGCCGGCGTCACCGCAAGGCGTACCGACCGGCATGACCCTCGACCCTGTCCTCCTCGAATGGCTGAACTTCGGTCTCCGCTGGCTGCACGTGATCGCCGGCATCGCCTGGATCGGCTCCAGCTTCTACTTCATCGCGCTCGACATGAGCCTCAGGAAGGCGCCGCACGCGCCCGCGGGGGTCGCCGGCGAGACCTGGCAGGTGCACGGCGGCGGCTTCTACCAGATGCAGAAGTACATGGTGGCGCCGCCCGAGCTGCCGGAGAAGCTCACCTGGTTCAAGTGGGAGGCCTACACGACCTGGCTCTCCGGCGCCGCCCTCATGATGGCGCTCTATTACGCCAAGGCCGACCTCTATCTGATCGATCCAGCGGTCCTGCCGCTGACGCCCGTCCAGGCGATCCTGATCAGCGTCGGCTCGCTCGTCGCGGCTTCGTCGTCTACGAGGCGCTCTGCCGCTCGTCGCTCGGCCAGGACGACCGGACGCTGGCGATCGTCGGCTTCGTCCTGCTGGTCTTCGCCTCCTGGGGCTACACCCGGGTCTTCTCGGGCCGGGGTGCCTTCATCCATGTCGGCGTGCTGATCGGCTCGATCATGGTGGCGAGCGTGGCGCATGTCATCATGCCCAACCAGCGCAAGGTCGTGGCCGACCTGATCGCCGGCCGCACGCCTGACCCGCGGCTGGGTCAGGAAGCGAAGCAGCGCTCCCTCCACAACAACTATCTGACCCTGCCGGTCATCTTCGTGATGATCAGCAACCACTATCCCGCTGGCCTTCGCGAGTCGCTTCAACTGGCTGATCCTGTCCATCATCATCGTCATCGGCTTCGTCATCCGGCATTTCTTCAATGCCCACCACAAGGGCCTGCCGGCACCCTGGTGGACATGGGGCGTGGCGGCTGTGGGCTTTGCCATAGTCGATCTGCCTGACGCTCTTCACCCCGGCCACCGTCGCCGCCCGAGATGCCCATCCGAGCTTCGCCGATGCCCAGAACATCGTCATGGGCCGCTGCAGCATGTGTCACGCCGCCCAGCCGGGCTGGGACGGCATCGCGGTGGCACCCAAGGGCGTCATGCTGGACACGCCCGAGCGGATCCACCGCCACGCGGAGCAGATCGAGATGCAGGCGGTCCTTACCCACGCCATGCCGCCCGGCAACATCACCGACATCACGCCCGAGGAGCGCCAGGTGCTGGCCGCCTGGGTGCGCGACGGTGCCAGGGCGGAATGAGCCGCCGCGCCATCCGCGGCCGCCTCGTCTGGCTCGAGGGCGACCCCCGGGAGCAGGGCGAGGCCGCGCTCCGCGACATCGAGGACGGTATCGTCCTCGTCGAGGACGGCCGGATCGGCGCGGTCGGGGAGGCGGGCACGCTGCTCGCCCTGCTGCCCGACCTGCCCATCGACGACTGGCGCCCCTGCCTCGTCGTGCCGGGCCTGATCGACACCCACATCCACTACCCCCAGGTCCAGGTCATCGCCTCCTACGGCGCCCAGCTCCTGGAATGGCTGCAGCGCTACACCTTCCCGGAGGAGCTGCGCTTCGCCGACCCGGCGCTCGCCCGCCGTCACGCCCGTTTCTTTCTCGACGAGCTTCTCGCCAACGGGACGACGACGGCGGTCGTCTACTGCACGAGCCATCCGGCCTCGGCGGACGCGCTCTTCGCCGAGGCCCAGGCGCGCCGTATCCGGCTGATCGCCGGCAAGGTGATGATGGACCGGGGAGCACCCGAGGGCCTGCTCGACACCGCCGAGCGCGGCTACGCGGAGAGCCGGGAGCTGATCGCCCGCTGGCATGGCGTGGACCGGCTCGGCTACGCCGTCACGCCCCGCTTCGCCGTCACCTCCTCCGATGCCCAGCTCGAGGCCGCGGGAGCCCTCCTGAAAGAGCATCCGGACTGCTGGATGCAGACCCATCTCGCCGAGAACCGAGCCGAGATCGAGACCGTCCGGCAGCTCTTCCCGTGGTCCCGCAGCTACACCGACGTCTACGACCGCTTCGGCCTTCTCGGCCCGACCTCGCTGTTCGGCCACTGCATCCATCTGGCCGAGGAGGAGCGGCAGCGGCTGGCCCAGACCGGCTCCGTGGCCTGCTTCTGCCCGACCTCCAACCTCTTCATCGGCTC
This sequence comes from uncultured Alphaproteobacteria bacterium, assembly GCA_963828215.1. Lineage (GTDB taxonomy): Bacteria > Pseudomonadota > Alphaproteobacteria > Geminicoccales > Geminicoccaceae > CAVTJL01. Next base: position 90,512 of record CAWHFO010000078.1, read on the forward strand.
CGGGCTTTTCGACATGGCAGCCATGCGCGAGCCGGCCCGGCCGGTCCGAGTCGGCCTCGCGACCGATGTCGGCGGCGGCACCAGCTACTCGATGCTCCGGACCGCGGCCGAGGCCTACAAGGTGCTGCAGCTCCAGGGACAGAACCTGTCGCCGCTCGATGCGCTCTACATGCTGACGCTGGGCAATGCCCGAGCGCTCGGCCTGGACGACCGGATCGGCCGTCTCGCCCCAGGCTACGAGGCCGACATCGCGGTGCTCGACGCGGCCGCGACGCCGGCCATGGCGCACCGTCTCGAGCGGGCCGACGGCCGGCTCGCCGACATCCTCTTCCTGCTCGTGACGATGGGCGACGACCGCAGCACGCGCGCCACCTACGTGCTGGGCGAGAAGGCGGGCCGCTCGGACCTCGCCGCCTCCGACCTACCCGTGGGGATGCCGCTGTCTTGACCAGGGGCGGTCGCGTCGCCACAACCTGAGCATGTCGGACCGACTCGCCACGACGGAAGCCGAGGCCCCGGGCGATCCCCTGAAGGGAGCCGCCCTGATCGGCTCGCTCGTGCGGCGGCTGCCGAACGAGCCCGGCGTCTACCGGATGCTGGATGAGCGGGGCGAGATCATCTATGTCGGCAAGGCCAAGTCGCTCCGCAAGCGGGTGGCAGCTTACGCCAAGACCCAGGCGCTGACGACGCGGCTGCTGCGGATGGTGGCGCTGACCCGGTCGATGGAGTTCGTCACGACCGGCAGCGAGGTCGAGGCGCTGCTCCTCGAGGCCAACCTCATCAAGCGGCACCGGCCGACCTTCAATATCGTCCTTCGGGACGACAAGAGCTTTCCCTATCTCTATCTCCGCCACGATCACGCCTGGCCGATGGTCGGCAAGCAGCGGGGGGTCAAGCGCGAGGGGCGCGAATATCTTCGGCCCGTTCGCCTCGGCCGGAGCGGTCAACGAGACGCTCAACGCGCTGCTCCGCGCCTTTCCGCTCAGGAGCTGCTCCGACAGCATCTTCGAGAGCCGCAGCCGGCCCTGCCTGCAGTACCAGATCAAGCGCTGCACGGCCCCCTGCGTCGGCCGCATCGAGCGGGCCGACTATACCCGTCTCGTGGCCGAGGTGCGGGCCTTCCTGACCGGGCGGTCGAGCGAGATCCAGGAGCAGCTCAAGACGCAGATGGCGGCGGCCGCGGACCGGCTGGAGTTCGAGACGGCGGCCATGTTGCGCGACCGCCTGAAGGCGCTGGCGCACATCCAGAGCCGCCAGGGCATCAACACCTCGGCCGTCGAGGACGCCGACGTGATCGCGGCCCACGGTGCCGGCGGGCAGGTCTGCGTCCAGGTCTTCTTCTATCGGGGTGGGCGCAACTACGGCAACCGCGCCTACTATCCCGCGCACACGCGGGACAGCGAGCTGGCCGAGATCGTTCAGGCGTTCGTCGCCCAGTTCTACAGCGAGCGGCAGCCGCCGCCGCTCCTGCTCCTGGCCGAGCCTCTGGCCGAGCAGACGCTGCTGGCGGAGGCGCTGGCGGTGCGGGCCGGCCGCCGGGTCGAGATCGCGGTGCCGCAACGAGGCGAGAAGAAGCAGCTGGTCGAGAACGCCGTCGCCAACGCCCGGCAGGCGCTGGCGCTGCGGCTCGCCGACACCACGGCACAGGCGGCGCTGCTCGAGGATCTGGCGGACCGGCTGGGCCTGGACCAGGCGCCGGCGCGCATCGAGGTCTACGACAACAGTCATATCCAGGGGAAGGACGCGGTCGGCTCATTCATCGTCGCCGGGGCCGAGGGCTTCGAGAAGAAGAGCTATCGTACCTTCACGATCCGCGGAACGGGCACGGAGCCCGGCGACGATTATGGAATGATGCGCGAGGTCCTGGGCCGCCGCTTCGGTCGGCTGGCCAAGGAGGACCCCGAGCGGCGCTCGGGGGGTGGCCCGGTCTCGTGGTGGTGGACGGTGGCGCAGGGCAGCTCGCCGCCGCGGCGGCCGTCATGGACGAGCTCGGAGTCGAGGACGTGGCCTTGGTCGCGGTCGCCAAGGGGCCGGACCGGGATGCCGGACGGGAGCGCTTCTTCATGCGTGGCCGCGAGCCCTTCACCCTGGACCCGCGAGACCCCGTTCTGTACTTTGTCCAGCGGCTGCGTGACGAGGCGCATCGATTTGCGATCACGACCCACCGGGGCCGACGCTCCAAGGCGATCGGCAGGTCGACGCTGGATCAGGTGTCCGGCATCGGGTCGAAGCGGAAGCGGGCACTGCTCGACCACTTCGGGTCGGCGCGCGGGGTGTCGGAGGCGGGTCTGCTGGACCTCGAGCAGGTGCCGGGCATCGACAGGGTCGTCGCGAAGGCAATCTACGATCACTTCCACGAGAGCGGCTGAACGCGCGGGCGCGCCATGGTGCTGAGCACCCCCAACATCCTCACCCTCGTCCGGGTCGCGCTGATTCCGGCCCTGATCATCGTCTTCTATGTGCCGGGCGACTGGGCCCGCTGGCTCGCCTGCGTGATCTTCACCGTCGCGGCGACGACCGACTATCTGGACGGCTATCTCGCCCGCAGCTGGCAGCAGCAGTCGGCGTTCGGCCGCTGGCTGGACCCGGTCGCCGACAAGCTTCTCGTCGCCGCCGCCGTGCTCATGCTGGTCGGCTTCGGCCGGGCGCCGATGCTGCCGTCGCTGGTCATCCTGCTGCGCGAGATCACCGTCTCGGGCCTCAGGGAGTACATGGCCGAGGTGAGCGTCGGCCTGCCGGTGAGCCGCCTCGCCAAATGGAAAACGGCAGTGCAGATGGTCTCGATCGGCTTCCTGATCGTCGGCAGCGCCGGGCCGGACTGGCTGCCGGTCGTATGGATCGGCTGGTGGGGCCTCTGGATCGCCGCGATCCTGACCCTCGTCACCGGCTGGGACTATCTCCAGGCCGGGCTGCGGCACATGACGACGCCCGCCCGGGCGGCGATGCGCGGGGCCAAGGGCGCCTCGCCGACGCGCTAGGAGCGGCCGGCATGAGAATCCGCTATTTCGCCTGGCTCAGGCACCGGATCGGCCGGGCCGAGGAGACGGTCGAGCCGCCGCCCGAGGTCCGCTCGGTGGCCGCCCTCAAGGCCTGGCTGGCCGATCGCCACCCCGCCTTCAGGGAGGCCCTGGCCGCCGAGGGTGTCGTGCGCTGCGCCGTCAACCAGGACTATGTGCCGGACGACGCCCTGCTCCAGCCGACCGACGAGGTCGCCTTCTTCCCGCCCGTGACGGGAGGCTGAATGATCCGCGTCCAGGCGGCACCCTTCGATGCCGGCGCCGAGTTCCGGGGCTTCGCCCGCGGCCGGGAGGGCGTCGGCGGGATCGCGAGCTTCACGGGCCTCGTGCGCGACGAGCACGGCGGGGCGCAGGTCCTGGCGATGACGCTCGAGCACTATCCGGGCATGACCGAGAAAGCTCGCCGAGCTCGAGGCCGAGGCCCGGCGCCGCTGGCCGCTCATCGACTGTCTCGTCATCCACCGCTATGGCCGGATGCTGCCGGGCGAGCCCATCGTGCTGGTCGCCACCGCCTCGGCCCACCGAGCCGCGGCGCTCGAGGCCTGCGCCTTCCTGATCGACTGGCTGAAAACGAAGGCGCCGTTCTGGAAGCTCGAGGAGACGCCGGAGGGCGAGCGCTGGGTCGAGGCGCGCGCGAGCGACGATGCCGCGGCCGAGCGCTGGGCGCCCTCCCCCTCGTGAGCCCCTTCCACGGCGTCTTCCCTATCTGGTCTCGCCGATCGACCGCGACGGCCGGATCATGGACGACGTTCTGGCCCGCCTCGCGGACGATCTGGTCGGCGCCGGCGTGCACGGCCTGACGCCGCTCGGATCGACCGGGGAGTTCGCCTATCTTTCGGCGGATCAAAAACTCCGCGTGGTCGAGGTCACGGTCGAGGTGGCGCAAGGAGCGGGTGCCGGTGGTGGCCGGCGTCGCCGCGACCACGACGGCCGACGCGGTGGCCCAGGCACGACGCGTCGCGGCGGCCGGCGCCGACGGCATCCTGGCCATCCTCGAGGCGTATTTCCCCATTCCCGAGGATGGCGTCGTCGCCTATTTCCGGGCGATCGCCGAGGCCGTCGACCTGCCGGTCGTGCTCTACACCAATCCCAGCTTCCAGCGCTCCGACCTCTCGCTCGGCGCGATCGAGCGCTTGGCGGGCATCCCCAACATCGTCGGTCTCAAGGACGCCTCCACCAATACCGGCCGGCTCCTGTCGATCATGAATCGGGTCGGGGACAGGCTCGCGATCTTCGCCGCCTCCTCGCACGTCCCGGCGGCGGTGATGCTGCTCGGCGGCCAGGGCTGGATGGCAGGGCCCGCCTGTCTCGTGCCCCGGCAGAGCGCGCGGCTCTACGAGCGCTGCCGGGAGGGCGCCTGGAGCGAGGCCATGGCACTTCAGCGCCCGCTCTGGGCACTCAACCAGGCGTTCCAGCGTCACAATCTCGCCGCCTGCATCAAGGGCGGCCTGGCGCTGCAGGGCTATCCGGTCGGCGACCCGCTGCCGCCGCAGGCACCCCTGTCGCCCGCGGGCGTGGCGGAGGTGCAGGCCGCGCTCGAAGTCGGTCGGGGCCCTCTGACGCCGGCCCGCGGGTCGTGCAGCGGAGGCTGGGCCTGGCGCAGAGCGTCTCGATCAGCAGACTCGGCTCGGGCCGCCGGCCGCCCGTTAACGAGATCAGCTGCCGAGCGCGTCCAGCCGGGCCTTTACAGCCGCGTAGTCCGGATGCTTGGGATCGAGAAGAGCGAGGAGCCGGCGCCAGTCGGCCTTGGCGTCGGCGACGTCGCCGGTCTGCAGCGCGCGGATGCCGAGAAACCAGTAGGGCTCGGGATCGTCCGGCGCCAGGCTCTTGGCCTTGGCGAAGAGTTCCGCGGCCTTGTCGGGCACCTTTGGCAACTTGGTGGTCGGGTCCTCGGGACCGAGCAGTGCCGACGCATAGTCCTTGATGGTACCCGGGTCGTCGGGCGCCAGTCCGAGGGCCTGGGCATAGGCCTTCTCGGCTCCGGGCTGGTCGCCGAGCACGAGCTTGGCACGGCCCAGCCGGCGCCAGCCCTCGGCATCGCCGCCATTCGCTTCGAGCCGCTTCTCCAGGTTGCGAACCATGCCCTCGATGGCGGCCTGCCGCTGCTCGGGGGTCATGGCCTGGAAGCGGGCGATGTCGGCCTGGCTCTGCCCCGTCTGCGGCGCCTGATCCGGCGCGGCAGGCGCCTCCCCGGGCGTCTTGGCGAGAATGGCCTGGGCGTCGATGCCGAGCGCGCCGGCCGACTGACGGATCGCGTCGACGACACGTGGCCGCCAGGGCGCGTCCGCGGGGCTGGACGCGAGCAGCTTCTGCCAGATCTCGATGGCTTGCCGATTCTCGCCGGCCTGGGCGCGGGCGAGGCCCAAATAGTAGCCGGGGCGTGGGTCATCCGATGCCGTGGCTCCTACTCGGGCGAAAAGGGCTTCGGCCTCCGGTGTGACGATGCCCCCCGCCTTGTCGACGAGCGCCTCGCCGAGACCGGCCAGCGCCTCGGGAGAGGCGGGCGCGATGGTCAGGGCCTGGCGGAGCGCCAGAATGGCGGCGTCGGTCTCACCCAGGACCATCCGCGACCGGCCCAGCATCAGCCAGCCGTCAAGGTCGTTGGGCTCCTTCTGCAGGCGCTGCTCGAGACCCGCGACCATCGCCTGGATGTTCGGCTGGGTGGGGTCCGCCGCCGGCACGTCGCGGCTCGCGAATGGCGCGTCCGGAGCGCCAGGCGAGCCGAGATCGGCGTAGACCAGGACGGCGAAGACGGGTAGGGCCAGGACCGCAACGACAGCCACGACGCGGCCCGGAACGGTCGCGACCGTTCCCGGCTCGGCGCCCCGCGCGGCGGCGCGGAGAATGCGCCGCTCGATCTCCCGCCGGGCCGCGGCGGCGTCGGCCTCGGCCACGACTCCCCGGGCGACGTCGCGCTCGAGCTCGGTCAGCTGATCCTTGTAGACGGCAAGCGACAGCTCGCTCTCGGTCGTCTCCGGGCGGCGAAGGACCAGAGGAACGAGCAGAGCGGCGACCGCCACCACGACCATCAGGGTGAACGCCACGATCAGCCCGCTCACCGGCCACGCTCCTCGCCCTCGTCGCTCAGGAGCTCGATGAGGCGCTGCTCCTCGGCCTGGCTGAGCTCGGGCACCCCCGAGGCCTCGGCGGCGCGACGGCGCACGAAGGCGATCAGGAGGCCACTCCCCAGGAGGAGCATCAGAAGCGGACCGAACCACAAGGCCCAGGTCGCCGACGTGACGGGCGGCTGGAGCAGGACGAAGTCGCCGTAGCGGGAGACGAGATAGGCCTCGATCTCCTGGTCGGTGCGGCCCTCGAGGATCTGCTGGCGCACCAGCGTCCGAATGTCACGAGCGAGATCGGCGTCGGAATCGTCGATCGACTGATTCTGGCAGACGAGGCAGCGCAGCCCCTTCTCGAGGTTCCGGGCGCGCGCCTCCAGGGCCGGGTCGGGGAGCATCTCGTCGGGCGACACCGCAGCCAGCGCCGGCAGCGCCGCCAGCACGACCAGAAGCGCCAGAACGAGCCGCCTCATCCCTGGAGCTTCGCCAGGAGCGGCAGGATCTTGTCGTCGAAATCCTGCGGCAGGAACGGGCCCACCTGCTTGTAGACGATGCGGCCGCGCGCATCGACGATGAAGCTTTCGGGCACCCCGTAGAACTCCCCAGTCGATGGCCGTCCGCCCGCTGCTGTCGAGGCCGATCCGGGTGAAGGGGTCGCCCAGCTCGGCCAGCCAGGCCTTCACGTCCGCCGCCTTGTCCTTGTAGGCGATGCCCTGGACGGTGATTCCCCGCTCCTTGGCGAGCCGCTGGATCATCGGCGCCTCGAGCCGGCAGGGCACGCACCAGGAGGCGAAGACATTGACGATCATCAGCTTGCCGCCCAGGTCCTTGGAGCTGAAGCCGTGATCGTCCCGGCCCGGCACCGGCGGCAGGGAGAAGGCCGGCGCAGGTTGGTCGATCAGGGGCGAGGGGAGCTTGCCGGGATCCCGGGTCAGCCCGAGCGCCAGGAAGACGACACCACCAATGAAGACGACCACCGGCAGCAGGAACAGGAGTCGGCGCCGTGGTCGAGCGCCAGGCGCCGTGGGCGTGGAGTCGGCAGGGCTGACGATGCTCATGCCTTGGCGAGGGCTCCCTCGACCCGATTGCGTGCTGGTCGTGGCGCGCCCACGCGGAAGCGCCGGTCGGTCAGTGAGATCAGACCGGCAAAGGCCATGACGATCGCCCCGCCCCACATCCAGACCACGAGCGGGTTGCGGTAGAGGCGCACGGTGTAGCCGCCGCCCTTCTCCGGATCGCCGAGCACGGCGTAGACGTCGCCGGCCGCTGTCGTGCTGATGCCCGGCTTCGTGACGGGCATGCCTTCGAGCGGATAGAAGCGCTTCTCGGAGGTGATGGTGCCGACGGGCTTCTCGTCGTCGAGGATCGTGAAGGCGCCGCGGCGTGCGTTATAGCTGGCTCCCGGCATCTCGGTCACGCCGTCGAAACGCACTGCGAGACTGCCGAGAGCGGCGGTATCGCCGGCCTTCATCACCAGGATGCGCTCGGTCTGGCCCGTGGCCGTGGCGGTCATGCCCATGATCAGAATGCCGAGCCCGAGGTGGGCGACCGTCATCGACCAGGCGGAGCGCGGCAGGCCGCGGGCCCGCCTCAGGATGCGCGCCGGGGCCAGCTCGAGGAGGCCGATGCGCGAGGCCAGCTCGGTCAGCGAGCCCGCGATGAGCCAGCCAGCGAGCCCGAAGCCGGCGATCGCCGCGGCCGAGCGCCGGTCGGCCAGGATCAGGGCCACGATCAGGAAGCCTGCCGCCACGCCCATCGCGACGCGCAGCAGCCGGAGCACGGCCGGCAGGTCGCCGCGCTTCCAGGCGAGCATCGAGCCGACCGGCACGGCGACCAGCAAGGGCACCATCAGCGGAACGAAGGTGGCGTTGAAGAAGGGCGGGCCGACAGAGATCTTAGGGCCGCCGATCGTGTCGAGGATCAGCGGATAGAGGGTTCCGAGCAGGACCGTCGCGGCGGCGGTCGCAAGCAGCAGATTGTTGAGCAGCAGCCCGCCCTCCCGCGAGATCGGGGCAAAGCTGCCGCCTCCCTGCATCGCCGGCGCCCGCCAGGCATAGAGCAGGAGGGAGCCGCCGACGGCGACGACGAGCAGCGCCAGGATGAAGACGCCGCGTCGCGGATCGGTCGCGAAGGCATGCACCGAGGTCAGCACGCCCGAGCGTACGAGGAAGGTGCCGAGCAGCGACAGCGAGAAGGCGAGAATGGCCAGGAGGATGGTCCAGCTCTTCAGCGTGTCCCGCTTCTCGACGACGATCGCCGAGTGGAGCAACGCCGTGGCGGCGAGCCAGGGCATGAAGGATGCGTTCTCGACCGGATCCCAGAACCAGAAGCCGCCCCAGCCGAGCGTGTAGTAGGACCACCAGGAGCCGAGCGCGATGCCGCAGGTCAGCGCCACCCAGGCGGCGAGGGTCCATGGCCGGACCCAACGGGCCCAGGCCGCATCGACCCGACCCTCGATCAGGGCCGCGATGGCGAACGAGAAGGCGGTCGAGAGCCCGACATAGCCGAGATACAGCATAGGCGGATGCATCGCGAGACCGGGGTCCTGGAGGAGCGGGTTGAGCCCCTGGCCGTCCGCCGGCACGGGCGTCAGTCGGATGAAAGGGTTCGACGTGAAGAGGATGAAGGCGAGAAAGCCGACGCCGATCAGCCCCTGGACGGCCAGCACCCGGGCACGGAAGGGGGCCGGCAAATTGCCGCCGAATATCGCGACGGCAGCGCCGAACAGCGCCAGGATCAGGACCCAGAGGAGCAGCGAGCCCTCGTGGTTCGCCCAGACACCGCTGATCTTGTAGACGAGCGGCTTCGACAAGCTCGAGTTGTCGTAGACGTTCAGGACCGAGAAATCCGAGGTCACGTAGGCGTGCATGAGCGTCAGGAAGGCCGTGGCGACGAACAGGAGCTGGGCGACGGCGGCCGGCCGGGCGAGGCCGATCAGCGCCGCGTCGCGGCGTGCTGCGCCGACGAGCGGCAGGGTGCCCTGGACGATCGCCAGCGCGAAGGCCAGGACGAGGGCGAAATGGCCCGTCTCGACGATCATCGGGTCGCCGTCGCCTCCCCTTCGTTCCAGCGACCGGAGCGCTTCAGCGCCTCGACCACCTCCTTGGGCATGTAGCGCTCGTCGTGCTTGGCCAGAACCTCGCTGGCCTCGAACACACCCTGCTGGTCGACCGTGCCCTCGGCGATGATGCCCTGACCCTGGCGAAAGAGATCGGGCAGGATGCCGTGGAAGACGACCGTCACCCGATGCTTTTCGTCGGTCAGAAAGAAGCGGACCGTGCCATCGGGGCCGCGCTCCAGGCCGTCGGCCGCGACCAGCCCGCCGATCCGCAGCTCCCGGCCGGGGGTGACCTTGCCGAGGGCGATATCGGTCGGCGATACGAAGAAGGCGATCTTGCTGCGCAGCGCCGTCAGCACCAGCGCCGTAGCCCCGCCCGACAGGAGCAGGACGAGCACCACGAGCAAGAGACGTTGCCTCTTACGGAGCCGCATGGGCGATTTCGTTGCCGACCACGGCCCTCACGAGGGTCGGCCGAGCGGGCCGGCGGGCCCGCCCTGATCCGGCACCCTGCCCTCGCGCCGGGCCACGATGGTTCGAGAGCGCCGCGGCCGAGAAGCCCGGAGCTGGTCCCTCAACAACTCGAGCTCGGCCGCGCGCTTGCGCGCGAACCGCCAGCTCTGCCACATAAGGCCAGCGAGAACGACGAGGGTGAATCCGTACGCCGCCCAGACATAGGGCCCGTACCCGCCCATCTCCAGAAATTGCCGCACCCCTGCCTTCCCGAGGGCCACGTGATCCGCGATACACCCGACAGGATACACCCTGCTCCCACGCAAACAAGGTTGGCCGATCTGCGGCCGGCTGGCGCGCCGCCAGATGCCCCGGCCCACGCGAGCAGAGACTAGGGCATCCGATGGCCCTCGCGAGCCCGGATACGATCGTCGACGCACCCGCGTTGCGCGCCGGCCTCGCCGGGACGAGCCCTGCCGAGACGGAGCAGGGCCGAGGGCTGCTGGCCGACATGCGGCGCAGCCTCGGCGAAGGCCGCCTGAGCATCCAGCGCTATTTCGAGGCCGGCGGGAGTGCCGAGGTCGTCCATCACGAGCTCGCGAAGCAAATGGATGCGATCCTCCAGGGCGCCCTCGACTACGCCGACCAGAGGCTCTTTCATCGCGCCAACCCGACGACCGGTGAGCAGATCGCCCTGGCCGCGGTCGGCGGCTACGGCCGCGGCGAGCTCGCGCCGGCCTCGGACGTCGATCTGCTCTTTCTACACGACTACAAGCCGACTCCCTATCTCGAGCAGATGACCGAGTTCCTGACCTATCGGCTCTGGGACCTCGGTCTCAAGGTCGGTCAGTCGGCCCGCTCCGTGCAGGAGTGCATCAAGCTCGCCCGGGACGACCTCTCCGTCCGCACGGCCCTCCTCGAGGCGCGCTTCCTCTGGGGCGACCAGCGCATCTTCGATCAGCTCACCAAGAGATTCCGGCGCGAGATCGTCGACGGTCACGGCGCCGAGTTCATCGAGGCGAAGCTCGCCGAGCGCGACCAGCGCCACAAGAAGGTAGGGGATTCCCGCTTCCTGCTCGAGCCGAACGTCAAGGAGGGCAAGGGCGGCCTCCGCGACCTTCACACCCTGATGTGGATCGGCGAGTTCCTGTTCGGCGTCAAGGAGCCGGGCGAGCTCGTCCAGCATGGCGTGCTGAACCGTCAGTCTCTCGAGACCTTCCTGACCTCGAGGCGGTTCCTCTGGACCGTGCGCTGCCACCTCCACTACGAGTCCGACCGTGCCGGCGAGCGCCTGACCTTCGACCTGCAGCCCGAGATCGCGCGCCGGATGGGCTACCGCGATCGGCCCGGCTCCCTGGGCGTCGAGCGTTTCATGAAGCGCTACTACCTGGTGGCCAAGGACGTCGGCGCTCTGACCCGGATCGTCTGCGCCGCCCTCGAGGACCAGGCGCGCCGCAAGCCGCGCTTCGGCCTCCGCCGGTTCGGCTTCGGCCGCCGCCGGATCAACGGGTTCATCGTGCACGGCGATCGCGTCGACCTGGCGGAGCGGGACCTGTTCGAGCGCCGTCCGGTGGCGATGCTCGAGCTCTTTCACATCGCCCAGGAGCGAGCTCTGGACATTCACCCGATGGCCCTTACGGCCGTGGGGCAGAGCCTCCATCGGATCGACAGGGCGCTTCGCGCCGACGCCGAGGCGAACCGGCTCTTTCTGGAGATGCTGTGCTCCAAGCGCGATCCGGCGCTGGCCCTGACGCGGATGAACGAGGCGGGCGTGCTCGGCCGCTTCGTGCCCGACTTTCGCCGGATCGTCGCGTTGATGCAGCATGATCTCTACCATGTCTTCACCGTCGACGAGCATACGATCCGGGCGATCGAGGGCCTATCCCAGATCGAGCATGGCGAGCTCGGCCGGGAGCTGCCGGTCGCGACCGAGATCATGCCCAAGATCCTCTCGCGCCAGGATCTGTACCTCGCCACCTTCTTCCACGATGTCGGCAAGGGCCGAGGCGGCGATCACAGTGTCGTCGGCGCGGCAATAGCGCGACGCTTCTGCCGCCGCCTCGGGCTCGAGGAGGCGTCGGTCGAGACCGTCGGCTGGCTGGTCGAGCACCACCTCGACATGAGCCGCTTCGCCTTCAAGCGCGACAGCGAGGATCCGAAGACCATCCAGGACTTCGTCGACCTCGTGCAGTCGCCCGAGCGGCTCCGTCTGCTCCTCATCCTGACCGCGGCCGACATCCGCGCCGTCGGCCCGCACGTGTGGAACGGCTGGAAGGGCCAGCTCCTGCGCGAGCTCTACTACGAGACCGCCGCGGCGATGGCCGGCGGTGACCCGGGGGGGCGGCGGACCGCGCGCGTCGACGAGGCCAGGTCGGCGGTCGCCAAGGCGCTCGCGACCGGACCCCGGGCGCCCTGGCCGCAATCGGCGATCGCCGAATATCTCGGCCGTCACGATCAGCGCTACTGGCTCCGGTTCGCGCCCGAGGAGCTCGTGCGCCACGCCAGCCTGATCGCCGGGGCCGACGCGACCCGAACGCCGCTGACGCTCGACTTCCGCGTCGATCCCTTTCGGGCACGGACCGAGATCCTTCTCTATGCGGCCGATCATCCGGGCCTCTTCATGAAGGTGGCGGGCGCGCTGGCCCTCTCGACGGTCAGCATCGTCGACGCGCACATCTTCACGACTGCCGACGGGATGGCGCTCGACGTGCTCGGCTGCCAGGACGCCAACTCGCGCTCCGCGGTCGACGATCCGGGGCGCCTCGCGCGGATCCGCCGGAACATCGAGAGGGCGCTCGCCGGAGAGGTCTCGCTCGAGCGGGCGCTCGCCGGGCGCCGGACCCTGCCGCCCCGGGCCGACGTGTTCCGGGTCGAGCCGCGCGTGCTCGTCGACAATTCGGCGAGCCGCACGCACAGCGTCATCGAGGTCAATGGACGCGACCGTCCCGGCCTGCTCTTCGACGTTTCGAGGACGCTCAAGGACCTGGGCCTGGTCATCAACAGCGCTCATATCAGCACCTATGGCGAGCGGGTCGTCGACGTGTTCTACGTGAAGGACGTCTTCGGCCTGAAGGTGACGCAGAAGAGCAAGCTCGCGAAGGTCCAGAAGGGTCTGATCGAGGCCCTGACGGCGCGTTGACGGACAGCCGCCCTTGAGCCTCGTGCGCGCTGCCGCGACCGTCGGCTCCCTCACTCTCGTGTCGCGCCTGTTGGGCTTCGTGCGCGACCTGATGATCGCGGCGATCCTCGGCGCCAGTGGCGCTGCCGACGCGTTCTTCGTGAGCTTCAAGCTCGCGAACCTGCTGCGCCGGCTCTTCGCCGAGGGCGCCTTCAACGCCGGCTTCGTGCCGCTCTTCGCCCGGACGCTGGAGGGCGAGGGGGAGCCCGGCGCCCGACGCTTCGCCGAGGCGACGCTCGGCTGGATGATGGCCGTGCTGCTGGTCGTCGTGCTCGTCGCCGAGGCCCTGATGCCGTGGCTCGTGCGGGCACTCGCCTCGGGCTTCCCTCCCGATGGCGAGCGCTTCCGGCTCGCCGTGGAGCTGTCCCGGATCACCTTCCCCTATATCCTCTTCATCTCGCTGGCCGCCCTGTTCTCGGGCGTGCTGAACGCGCGCGGCCGCTTCGCCGCCGCCGCGGCGGCGCCCGTGGCCCTGAACATCGTCTTGATCCTGGCGCTGCTCCTGGCGCTCGGCACTGCGGGGCCACCGGCGCACATCCTGGCCTGGGGCGTCGCGATGGCAGGGGTCGTGCAGCTGGCCCTGGTGGCCAGCGCCGCCGCCCGCGACGGCTTTGGCCTGCGGCCCCGCGGCCTGCCCAGAGACCCCAAGCTGGGGCGCCTGTTCCGCCTGATCCTGCCCGGGGCGGTCGGCGCCGGCGTCTACCAGATCAACCTCGTCGTCGATACCTGGTTCGCCTCCCATCTGCCGCCCGGCGCCGTCTCCTATCTCTTCTACGCCGACCGGCTGAACCAGCTGCCGCTCGGCCTCGTCGGCGTCGCCCTCGGCACCGCGCTCCTGCCGATGATGAGCCGGCAGATCAGGACCGGCGACAGCGCCGCCGCCCAGGGCTGGCAGAACAGGGCCATAGAGCTCGGTCTCCTGCTGACCCTCCCCGCCGCGGCGGCGCTCGTCGCCCTGGCCGGGCCGATCATCCGCGTCCTGTTCGAGCGCGGCGCCTTCGGCGCCGACGCCGCCATGGCCACGGCGGGGGCCTTGGCAGCGTTCTCGATCGGCCTGCCCGCCTATGTGCTCATCAAGGTGCTGGCGCCGGCCTTCTTCGCCCGCGAGGACACGCGGACGCCGGTCGCCGTCGCCGCCGTCTGCCTGGCCTTCAACGTGATCTTGATCCTCCTCCTGATCGGGCGGCTCGCTCACGTCGGGATCGCGCTCGCGACGGCCCTCGCCAACTGGCTCAATGCCGCCGTTCTCGCGGCGCTGCTGTGGCGGAGCGGCTATTTCCGCCCCGACCGGCGGCTGTTGCGCCGCCTGCCGCGGATGCTCGCCGCGACCGCCGCCATGGCTATCGCCCTCGTCGTCCTGCCTGGCCTCCTGGCCGGCTGGGAGCCCCTCGCCCGCTTGGCCGGCACCATTGCCGCCGGGGGCGCCGTCTTCATCCTGGCGGCGCAGCTGCTCGGCGCCGCCGACCTCCGCGAGCTGGCCGGCGAGCTGCGCGCACCCCGGGCTTGACGGGCGCGCGCCGCCCGTGGTCCTAGAGCGCCGACCTCGAGCCGATCCGAAAGACGACGACGCATGAAGGGCCTGATCTTCTCCGGCATCCAGCCGACCGGCGATCTCCATCTCGGCAACTATCTGGGTGCCATCCGCAACTGGGTGGCCCTGCAGGACGCGTACGACTGCATCTATTGCGTCGTCGACCAGCACGCGATCACGATCCCGCAGAAGCCGGAGGAGCTGCGGGCTCACAGCCGCGAGGTGACCGCGGCTCTTCTGGCCTGTGGCATCGATGCCGAGCGCTCCATCCTCTTCATCCAGAGCAATGTCCCCGCGCACGCCCAGCTGGCGTGGGTGTTCAGCTGCCACACGCCCCTCGGCTGGCTCAACCGGATGACCCAGTTCAAGGACAAGGCGGGCAAGCATCGGGACCAGGCAATGGCCGGGCTCTACACCTATCCGGTGCTCATGGCGGCCGACATCCTCGCCTACCGGGCAACGCACGTGCCGGTGGGCGAGGATCAGAAGCAGCATCTCGAGCTGTCCCGCGACATCGCCGGCGCGCTCAACCGCTACTATGGCGCCGACTTCTTCCCGCTGCCCGAGCCTCTGATCCTCGGCGAGGCGACGCGGGTCATGTCACTCCGGGACGGCACGAAGAAGATGAGCAAGTCCGATCCCTCGGACATGTCGCGCATCAATCTCACCGACACCGTCGACGCCATCGCCGGCAAGATAAGGAAGGCCAAGTCCGACAGCATCGAGGGGATGGCCTATGACCCCGAGGGCCGACCGGAGGCTTCCAACCTGCTGACGATCTACTCGGCGCTCGCCGGCCGTCCGCGTGCCGAGATCGAGCTCGAGTTCGCCGATGCGCAGTTCTCGACATTCAAGGCTCGGCTGGGCGATCTCGCGGTCGAGCGGCTGGCGCCGATCGCCGAGGAGATGCGTCGGCTGATGGCCGACCCGGGCTACCTCGACCGGGTGCTGCGCCATGGGGCCGAGCGCGCCGCGGCGATCGCCGACCCCGTGCTGGCCGAAGTCTACCGGATGGTCGGGTTCCTGCGGCCTTGACCGGATCGGCTGCCCGTCGCCCGTCGGCCCATCGTTGCCGACGGATGGGCGCTGTTGTTCGGGCGGCCGGCGGCCCGCTGCACGGATCTGGACACCGAATGCCGCGCCACCCATTTGCCGACGATGGCTTTGCTCTTGCTGGCCCGGCCGAGGGAGCTAAGAGTGAGCCGATGATGTCCTGAGGGGCTGGCCTGCGCCGTCGTCGCTTCCGCGTCGATCGCCGCACGGCCAAGGAGCATGTCGATGTTCATCCAGACCGAGCCGACACCGAACCCGTCGACGATGAAGTTTCTCCCCGGGCGGGCCGTGATGGCCGAAGGTGTGGCGGAGTTCACCGATCCCGACGCCGCCCGAGAGACCTCGCCGCTCGCCCGGCGCGTCTTCGACTGCGACGGGGTCACGAGCGTCTACCTGGGCGGAGACTTCGTGAGCGTCACCAAGCATGACGCCGTCGACTGGTACGTGCTCAAGCCCGCCGTGCTCGGTGCCGTCATGGAGCACTTCATGTCGGGCGACCCGGTTGTGACCGCCGACGCCGCGCTGCCCGAAGCTTCCGCCGCGGACGAGAGCGACCCGACGATCCGCCAGATCAAGGAGCTGATCGACACGCGCGTCCGGCCGGCCGTGGCCCGCGATGGCGGCGACATCAAGTTTCACGGCTACGACCACGGCATCGTCTACCTGCAGATGCACGGCGCCTGCTCCGGCTGCCCGAGCTCGATCATGACGCTCAAGAACGGCATCGAGAACCTGCTCAAATATTATGTTCCCGAGGTGGTCGAGGTGCGGGCGATCAGCTGACCCGGGCTGGCCTCCGTGCGTCTGCTCGCGCTCGATGCCTCGCGAGGCGTGGCCGGGGCCGCCATCCTCGACGAGGAGCGCGTGCTCGCCTGCCGGTCGGCGGCGCCGGGAGGCCGTCTGGCCGACGACCTCGTCCCGACGGTTCTGGCGGCGATGGCCGCGGCAGGCCTGGGATTCCCCGATATCGACGCTATCGCCGTGCCGGTCGGTCCGGGCGGCTTCAGCGCGGTCCGTGTTTGTCTCGCTGCCGCGCGAGGCTTAGCCCTCGCCGCGGATCGGCCGATTCTGCCGGTAGGGGCGCTCGACGTCGAGGCCGAGGCGGCGGGCGAGGACGCCTCGGCCCCGCTGGCGGTGGTCGTCGATGCGCACCGGGGCCAGCTCTTTTGGGCGCTCTTCGGAGGCGATCTGTCGCCCATCGGCCAGGTGTCGTGCCATCCCGTGGAGGTCGTGGCGGGCTCGCTGCCGGACCGTGTCCAGCGGCTGGCCGGCGACGGCTCGGCGCTCCTCCGGCCGCATCTGCGCAGGCCGTTGGCGCAGAGCGGGACCGTGCCCGACGCCGTGACGGTGGCTCGGGCGGCCCGCAGGCGCCTTTCCGAAGGCGCGCAGCCCCGGTCGGGCTACGAAGTGGTACCTCGCTATTTGAGGGCCCCGGACGCCCGAATCACGGCCGGTCGCCCGTTGATCGGAGCCGCCGGCTGACGATGTTGAGCCTCGCGCGACCGAACGCGATCAGCATCAAGCTCGTCGGTCCGTTCGATCTCGGACGCCTTTCGCGCCTGCACCGGAGCTGCTTCGACGAAGCATGGAGCCGTTCCGATCTCGCACACCTCCTGGCCCTGCCCGGCGGCTTCGGGCTCGTCGCCCGGCTCTTCGACGGCGGTCTCGCCGGGCTCGACGGGATGCGGGGCGTGGGCTTCTCGCTCTGCCGGGTCATTCGCGACGAGAGCGAGCTGCTCTCGATCGGCGTGGCGCCGAACTACAGGCGGCGGGCTGTCGGAGCCAACCTGCTCGATGCGAGCATGCGACGCTGCCACGAGTGGGGCGCGCGCGCGATGTTCCTCGAGGTCGCGGTCGACAATGTGCCGGCCCAGCAGCTCTACGCAGACCATGGCTTCGATCGGGTCGGAACGCGGCCGGGCTATTATCAGCGGACCAATGGCGCCCGGATCAGCGCCTACACGATGCGCTCGAATCTCGAGGAGCGTTTCGGCCCCACCGGAGGTCCGAGCACGCCGGCCTGACGCCCGCTCAGCCGGGGCCCTGCCGACTTCCGCGCTTGCGGATGACCAGCTCGAAGACGTCGCCGTGGCGCCGGTCGAGGCGCAGGATCTCGTGGCCGTGATCGGTTACCGCGCGCGGCACGTTGACCAGCGCCTCGCCTTCCCTCAGCCATACGGTCAGCACACTGCCGTCCGCCATCTTCTCAAGTCGAATCTTGGTACGCACAAAGGTCATGGGGCAGACCTCGCGTGTGATATCGAGCATCTCCGACCCGTTGCCCATGCTACTAGGCTCCTTCTTCGCGATCCGATCACAAAGCACTTGCTATCTACGCGCGCTTAAATATGGTGCCGCCCTGCCTGCCGGTTTACTACCCGCCAAAGGACCGACCCGAAGTATGACTGAGAAGATAGGTCAGAACGAGCTGCTGTCGCTGACGACCGAGATCGTGGCATCTCACGTGTCGAACAACACGGTCGCGGTTGGCGATCTGCCGCAGCTCATCCGCCTCGTGTACACGGGCTTGGCCGCGCAGGGACACGAGGAGCAGAAGGAGCAGCCGGAGAAGCCGACGCCGGCGGTGCCGATCAAGAAATCGGTCATGCCGGAGCACATCATCTGCCTCGAGGACGGCAAGAAGCTCAAGATGCTCAAGCGTCACCTCAAAACGCGCTACAACATGACGCCGGACGAGTATCGTAAGCGCTGGGGCCTCGCGGACGACTATCCGATGGTGGCGCCGGCCTACGCCGAGCAGCGCTCCAGCCTGGCCAAGAAGATCGGGCTCGGCACGAAGCCCCGGGCGCGGGGCCGCCGCGCCGGCTGAGCGCGTCGCATTGGCGGGACGAGTGTCGCGGCAACGCGACGCTCACCCTCCGTTTTTTGCCGTTCGACCGCTCCGGCTGCATGATGATATGGATCTGCAAGCGCTGTCGCGCTATTGTCTCGACGCCGTGCTACGTCTGGAGCCGAAGGTCGGGTTGAAGAGGCGCAGGATGCGCTTACCTCTTGGTCATCCCTTGAGCGAGCCGCTCTAGAGCGTGCCCAGGACCGTCTGCATCAAGACTTTCGGCTGCCAGATGAACGTCTACGACTCCGACCGCATGGCGGAGCAGCTGGCGGTTCATGGCTATCGTCGCGTCGACGCGGTTGAAGACGCCGACCTCGTTCTCCTCAACACCTGCCATATTCGCGAGAAGGCTGCCGAGAAAGTCTATTCCGAGCTCGGCCGGCTCCGGCGGCTCCGCGACGAGCGGCGCCATGCCGGTGGCGACATGCTTCTGGGCGTGGCCGGCTGCGTCGCCCAGGCCGAGGGCGAGGCGATGCTGGCCCGCGCCCCCTTCCTCGACATCGTCATCGGGCCCCAGGCCTACCACCGGCTTCCGGAGCTTCTGGCGCGCCGGGCGCGCGGTGCCCCCGGCCAAATCGACACCGAGTTCCCCCCGCGAGCAAGTTCGACGAGCTTCCGCGGCGCAACGGCGTCGGACGGGTCAGCGCGTTCCTCACGGTCCAGGAGGGCTGCGACAAGTTTTGCAGCTTCTGCGTCGTACCCTATACCCGGGGCGCCGAGGCGAGCCGACCGGCGGCGGCCGTCCTGGACGAGGCCCGGAGCCTGGTCGCATCGGGCGCGCGCGAGATCACGCTGCTCGGCCAGAACGTCAACGCCTACCATGGGCCCGGCCGAGACGGCGGCACCTGGGGCCTCGCCCGGCTGCTCCGAGAGCTGGCCGAGATCCCGGGCGTGGAGCGCCTGCGCTATACGACGTCCCACCCCCGCGACATGGACGAGGATCTGATCCGGGCGCACCGCGACCTGCCGAGCCTGATGCCGTTCCTTCATCTGCCCGTCCAGTCGGGCTCGGACGCCGTGCTCGAGGCCATGAACCGGAGATATCGCGCCGACGACTACCGGCGGGTGGTCGACCGGTTGCGCGAAGCCCGGCCCGACATCGCCCTGTCGTCCGACTTCATCGTGGGATTCCCCGGCGAGACGGATGCCGCCTTCGAGGCCACGATGGCGCTGGTGCGCGAGGTGGGCTTCGCCCAGGCGTACTCCTTCAAATACAGCCCGCGCCCGGGCACGCCGGCAGCGGGTATGCGCAAGCAGATCGCGGAACCCGTCAAGGCCGAGCGCCTCGGGGCGCTGCAGGAGCTTCTCGACGCCCAGGCAGGGGCGTTCAACAGGGCGGCCGTGGGACGTCGGCTGGCCATCCTCGTCGAGCGCAAGGGCCGCCATCCGGGCCAGCTGGTCGGCCGCACGCCCTATATGCAGGCTGTCCATGTCACGGCGCCGGGGCTCGCGATCGGCGACTTGGCCCTGGCCCGGATTACCGCCTGCCACCCGCACAGCCTCGCCGGCGAGATCGTCGTCGAGCGCCAGCCAGAGGAGGGCTTAGCCTGAGAACCATCGCGCCGCTCGCGGACTTTCGCGGTGCCAGCCACCGTGTCAGCTTCGATGACAACGCCATCTGTGCCCTCCTTTTCGGCCAGCACCACCTGAACCTCGCGCGCATCGAGCAGAAGCTCCCGGTCAGCATCGTGACGCGCGGCAACGAGGTCTTCATCCAGGGCGAGAGCGAGAGCGATGTGCAGGCTGCGGCAACGGTTCTCCAGGACCTCTACGGCAGATTGCGCCGGGGCGTGACCGTCGACAGGGACGAGGTCGACGCGGCCGTTCGCATGCTCGACCGCCGGGACGGCGCAGCCTCCGGCGAGCACGGTCAGGTCCGCACGGAGCGACGGACCGTCGCGCCGCGGACGCCGAACCAGGCCGCCTATATCCGCGCGCTCGAGACCTTCGAGCTGGTGTTCGCGCTCGGCCCGGCGGGCACGGGCAAGACCTATCTCGCCGTGGCGGTCGCCGTGGCCTTCCTCAAGCAGCGTCGCGTCGAGCGGCTGATCCTGTCGCGGCCGGCCGTCGAGGCCGGCGAGAGGCTGGGCTTTCTCCCGGGCGACCTCAAGGAGAAGGTCGATCCCTACCTGCGGCCGCTCTACGATGCCCTGCAGGACATGCTGCCCGACGGCAAGCTGCAGAGCCGCCTCGAGACCGGCCAGATCGAGATCGCCCCGCTCGCCTATATGCGGGGCCGCACCCTCTCCAATGCCTTCGTCATCCTCGACGAGGCTCAGAACACGACGCCGGCGCAGATGAAAATGTTCCTGACCAGGCTCGGTGAGAACTCGAGAATGGTGGTGACCGGCGATCCGACGCAGACGGACCTGCCGCCGGGCGCCCCGTCGGGCCTCGTCGACGCCGTCGGCAAGCTCGAGGGGGTGTCCGATATCGCCATGGTCCGGTTCGACCGGGGCGATATTGTCCGGCATCAACTCGTCACCGAGATAATTGAGGCTTACGACCGGGCCGCCGAGCCTGGTCGGCACGAGAAAGGGACATCGGGGCGCCCACGACAGGCGCCGTCCTCAGACAATGGACAGTGACAGTAGCTCCTCTATCGAGGTGACGATCGCGGCCCCTGGCTGGGCCGCGCTCGTCACCGACCCCGATGCCTTCTGCCGTGCCGCCGCCGAAGCCGCTCTTTGCCACGCACGCCCGCTTCCCGCCCGCATGCTCGAGCTGGGCATCCTTCTGGCCGATGACGCCCGGATCCGCGAGCTCAACCGCATCTGGCGGCATCAGGACAGAGCCACGAACGTGCTCTCGTTCCCGTCCGGCGCCGGGGAGATCGACCTTCCCCGCGAGCTGCCCCTGCCGCTCGGCGACGTGGCCCTGGCGCTCGAGACGGTGCAGGCCGAGGCGGCGCGCGCCGGCAGGCCCGCCGCCCATCACGTTGCCCATCTCGTGGTTCACGGAGTGCTGCACCTTCTCGGCCACGACCACGAGACGGCAGAGGAGGCGGAGCTGATGGAGGCCCACGAGACGGCCATCCTGGCCGAGCTCGGTGTTCCCGATCCCTGGGCCGACGAGGCAGCATGAAGCAGATCGCCAAGCGCGAGACGGAATCGGGCTCCTTGCTCGACGGTCTGCTGCGCCGCCTCCGCGAGCTGGCCGGCCGGGCCGAGCCCGAGGGCTCGCTTCAAGAGACCCTCGAGGAGCTGATCGAGGAAGCCGAGGAGGACAGCCACCTCGCCTTCACGGACGAGCAGCGGGCCCTGCTGCTGAACGCGCTGTCGTTCGGCGAGCTGAGGGTCGGCGACGTCATGGTGCCGCGCTCCGACATCAAGGCGGTGGCGGTGGGCGCGGACGTCGGTGACGTGGTGCGCGCGATGCGCGAGTCCGACCACGCCCAGCTCCTCGTCTATCGGGACACCCTCGACAATGTGGTCGGCATCGTTCGGGTCAAGGATATCCTGGCTTTCTGGGGCGACGGCGCGACCTTCGACCTGGTCGAGGTGGTGCGTCCCGTGCTCGTCGTCCCGCCGTCGATGCGGGTCTTGGATCTCCTGCTGGAGATGCGCGACAAGCAGATGAGCATGGCCGTCGTCGTGGACGAGTTCGGGGGCACGGACGGTCTCGTCACGACCACGGATCTCGTCGAGGAGATCGTCGGCGAGCTCGGCGAGGAGCAGGATCGGCTGCTCGGCACGCAGCTCGCGACGCGGCCCGACGGCGCCATCGACGCCGATGCGCGGGTCGATCTCGAGGAGCTCGAGAAGCGGCTGGGGCTGCGGCTTCTGGGCGAGGACGAGCGCGACGAGGCCGACACGCTGGCCGGCCTGATCTTCGCGCTCGTCGACCGCATTCCCCAGAAGGGCGAGATCGTCCCGCATCCGAGCGGCGTGACGTTCGAGGTGCTCGACGCCGATCCGCGGCGCATCAAGCGCATCCGCATCCACCCGCGTCGGCCGTCGGACAAGGAAGCTCCCGCAGGGCGGGGTCACGCGGCGAAGTGAGCGATCGGCTCGCCCGGGCCCCGTGGCCGGCGCTGCGGGCGCGACTCCTGCGCCGCCCGAACCTGGGCGCGCTCCTTCTGGGCGCGATCGCCGCCTCGGCACTGCCGCCGGTCGGCGCCGTGCCGGCCCTCCTGGCCATGGCTTGCCTGCTCGCCCTGCTGCACGATGCGGCTGGGCCCTGGCCAGCGTTCCGACGCGGCTGGTGTTTCGCCTTCGGCTGGTTCGTGGCCGGCCTCTACTGGATCGGCATCGCATTCTTCACCGATGCCGAGCGCTTCGGCCCGCTCGCCGCTCCGGCACTTTTCCTCCTCTGCGGCGCCCTCGCCCTCCTGCCCGGGGCCGCGGCCTTCGCCCTCAGGCTTCGGCGCTGGCGATCGCCGGAGGCGATGGCATGCGCCTGGGCGCTTCTCTGGGTGCTGGCGGAGGCGATCCGCGGCACCTACGGGCTCCGCTTTCCCTGGAACCCCATCAGCCTCGTCTGGGCGGTGAGCCCGGCCACCCTGCAGCCGCTCGCCTGGATCGGCACCTATGGGCTGGGCCTCGTCACCGTGCTCCTCGCCAGCCTGCCGGCGACCCTGCTGCTGCGTGCGGGGCCGGACCGCTGGCGCGGGCCGGTGATGGCGGCCCTCGGATTGGGCCTTCTGGTCGGAGGGGGCGCCCTCCGGCTGGCCCTGCTTGTCCCGCCTCCCGACACGGGCCTGAGGCTCCGGCTCGTGCAGGGCGACATTCCCCAGGACCTCAAATGGGACCCCCTGAAGCAGGCGCAGTGGCTGCGCCGTCATGTCGAGCTGTCGGAGCGACCCGCGGCGGCGCCGCTCGATCTCGTCATCTGGCCCGAGAGCGCCGTGCCCTATCCGTTGGAGAGGGATCCGGAGGTCCGCAGCTTCGTCGCGACGGCCGCTCCCGCCGGCGGCTATCTCCTGACGGGTGGCGATCGGGTCGACATCGACTCCACGCCGCCTACCGCCAACGACAGCATCTTCGCGCTCGACCGCAAGGGCGACATCCTCGCACGCTACGACAAGGTCAATCTCGTCCCTTTCGGTGAATACCTGCCGTTCAGAAGCGTCCTGGCGCGCTTCGGGCTCGAAAAGCTGACGGCCGGCACGATCGACTTCGTTCCCGGGCCCCCGCGGCGCGCCATGCTGCTGCCGGGCATTCCGCCGTTCAGCCCGCTCGTCTGCTACGATGCGATCTTCCCGGGCGAAGCCTTGGCCCTCGGCCCAAGGCCCGACTGGATCCTGAACGTCACGAACGACGCTTGGTTCGGCCGCAGCTCCGGCCCCTATCAGCACTTGGGAATGGCCAGGATGCGGTCGGTCGAGGAGGGGCTGCCGCTGGTCCGTGCGGCCAACAATGGCATCTCGGTGGTGACCGACGCGATGGGCCGGATTCGGGTCCGGCTCGGCCTCGACGAGATGGGCGTGCTCGACACCGACCTGCCGGCCGCCCTGCCCGGGGGCACCCTCTATGGCGCGCACGGATGGCTGACCGTGGGCGCCGCCACCCTCCTCCTCGCCCTGGCTGGCGTGCTGCTCGAAGGTCGTGCTAGACGCCGCCCATGAGCGGAGCCGACCTCGAATTCGCCCGGCTCCCGCCCATTCGAGAGGGCGCCGATGGCTGAGCGACCGAACCCCGTGGACGTCCATGTCGGCCAGCGCCTGCGCCTGCGTCGCTCGCTCATGGGAATGAGCCAGGAAAGGCTCGGCGAGACGCTGGGCCTGACCTTCCAACAGATCCAGAAATACGAGCGGGGCGCCAATCGCATCGGGGCGAGCCGGCTCTTTGCCATCAGCCTCGCCCTCAAGGTCCCCGTCGCATGGTTCTTCGAGGAGATGGACGGGGCGATCAGGAACGACGCTGCGAGCCATGGTCGCGGCCTGAGCGAGCCGGGCGCCGCTTTCATCATGGAGGGCGAGGCGCCGACCGCTGAGCCGCCGCTCATCGACCGCCGCGAGACCCTGGAGCTGGTGCGTGCGTTCAACCGGATACGGGATGCGACGGTTCGCCGCCGGATCTTCGATCTGGCCAAGGCCGTGGCGGCTCTCGACGACCCCAGCGTACAGTCCGACGCTGGCTTGGCTTGACCGCATAGCCTAAACTCGTCTTAAAGACGCGGCCGCCGGCTCGCATACATCTTGCGCGCGCAGGCCCGTGTGTGTGGGGAGAAACTACGCCGATGGTCGCTTCCGACTATCTCTTTACGAGCGAGTCCGTCTCGGAGGGACATCCCGACAAGGTCTGCGACCGAATCTCGGACGAGGTGGTCGACGCCTATATCGGTGCCTATCCGTTCTCGCGCGTCGCCTGCGAGACCCTGGCGACGACCAACCGGATCGTGATCGCCGGCGAGGTCCGGGGCCCCGAGACGATCACCGCCGACACGGTGCGCTGCATCGCCCGGGAGGCGGTGCGCCAGATCGGCTATCGGCAGGCCGGCTTCGACTGGCGCCATGCCGCGATCGACGTCTACCTTCACGAGCAGTCGGCCGACATCGCCGTCGGTGTCGACGAGCGCGAGGGCAAGGACGAGGGCGCCGGCGACCAGGGCATCATGTTCGGCTATGCCTGCACGGAGACGCCCGTGCTGATGCCGGCGCCGATCCATCTGGCCCACGACATCCTGAGGCGCCTCGCCACGGCCCGGCACAGCGGTCAGCATCCGGAGCTCGGGCCCGACGCCAAGAGCCAGGTCACGCTCCGCTACGCCAACGGCAAGCCGGTCGGCGCCGCCTCGATCGTCGTCTCGACCCAGCATGCCGAGGAGGCCTCGCAGGCCAGGGTGCGCGAGATCGTCCGGCAGCACGTCACGGCGGCCCTGCCCGAGGGCTGGATGTGCGGTGAGGACGAGTTCTACGTCAACCCGACGGGCAAGTTCGTGATCGGCGGACCCGATGGCGACGCCGGACTCACCGGCCGCAAGATCATCGTCGATACCTATGGCGGTGCGGCGCCGCATGGCGGCGGCGCCTTCTCCGGCAAGGACCCCACCAAGGTCGATCGCTCGGCGGCCTATGCGGCGCGCTATCTGGCGAAGAACGTCGTGGCCGCCGGCTTGGCCGAGCGCTGCCTCATCCAGCTCTCCTACGCGATCGGCGTGGCGAGGCCGCTCTCGATCTACGTCGACACGCAGGGTACCGGCCAGGTCGACGAAGGCAGGCTCTCCAAGATCTTCATGGACCTCAATCTGAGCCCACGCGGCATCCGCGAGCGGTTGTCGCTCAACCGGCCCATCTACGCCCGCACCTCGGCCTACGGGCATTTCGGCCGGGAGCCCGACGCCGATGGCGGCTTCTCGTGGGAGCGGACCGACCTCGCCGACGAGTTGCGTCGGGCCTTCAACTGAGCCGCCCGAGCTCGGGCGAAGCGGCGACCGTTCGGCCGCGTCCGCAGATCTACGGGCGACGTCTCGGTCCGCGGCTGCGACCGGGACGCCGTCGCCTTCTGGACGAGCTTCTGCCGGAGCTTCGCGTCACGCTGCCGGACGTTGGAGCCCTCGACCCGCGGAGCCTCTTCGCCCGGCCGACCCGCTCCATCTGGCTCGAGATCGGCTTCGGCGGTGGCGAGCATCTGGCATCGCTGGCCAGGATGCATCCCGATGTCGGCTTCATCGGCGTCGAGCCGTTCGTTTCGGGCGTGGCCCGGCTGCTGGCCGCCTGCGAGGCCGAGGCGCTCGACAATGTGCGTATCCTCGTCGACGACGCCAGGCTGCTTCTGGACGCCCTGCCCGAGGCCTCGATCGGGCGGGCGTTCATTCTCTTTCCCGATCCCTGGCCGAAGCTTCGGCACCACAAGCGTCGCATCGTCTCGCCGCGGACGATCGCGGAGCTCGCCCGGGCGTTGACCCCGGGCGCCGAGCTGCGCCTCGCGACCGACGATCCGGGCTATGCACGCTGGATGCTGAAGGTGCTGCTCGGCGAGCGGCGCCTGGTCTGGCTGGCCGAGCGGGCCTGCGAGTGGCAGACCCGGCCGGCGGACTGGCCTTCGACCCGCTACGAGATCAAGGCGCTCGGCGCCGGGCGCCGACCCGTCTATTTGCATTTCAGGAAATGCGACGGCCCCGACCCGTCGATGGGGCTTGCGCAGCGGGCATGAACGCCGCATATACCGGCTTCTCCTCTATCTGAACGAGACTGCGGAGTGGGTTGAAACCCGCTCCCGTCGTCGTGTCCGCCAACCAGGGGTCGTGACGTTCGACAATATCAACAAGCTCATCGAGCCGATGCTTCATGCCATGGGGTTCGAGCTCGTTCGGGTGCGCATGATGGGTGGCCAGCGCCGTACGCTGCAGGTGATGGCGGAGCCCGCCGACCACGAGCGCGTCATGACGGTGGACGACTGTGCCGAGATCAGCCACGCCGTGTCGGCTCTCCTGGACGTTGAGGATCCTATTCCGGGTGCGTATGTGCTCGAGGTGAGCTCGCCCGGTCTCGACCGGCCTCTGGTCCACGCGGAGCATTTCGCGCGGTTCGTGGGGCACAGGGCGCGCATCGAGGTCGACCCGCCGATTGCCGGTCGCCGCCGGTTCGTGGGTCGGCTTCGGGGTCTGGACGACGGTCATGTGGTGATCGAAACGGAGGGGAACGCCGAGCGGCTGCCGCTCGCGCTGATCAAGCGCGCCAAGCTCGTTTTGGCCGACGGGGCGGCCCCGGCGGCCGGACGGTCGGGTCCCGGTGGTCGAAAGTCGAGGTGAAGGAGTTGGTTCGATGGAGATGAGCGCCCCTCTCGGCCGTGCCGAGCTCCTCCGAGTGGCAGAGACCGTAGCCGTGGAGAAGAACATCACCACGGGGGAGGTGCTCGAGGCGATGGAGCAGGCGGTGCAGACCGCGGCCCGCCGCAAATACGGCCAGGAGCACGACATCGTCGCGGAGATCGATCGCCGGACGGGCGAGATCCATCTCTATCGCGAGCTCGAGGTCAGCGACGCCGTCGAAGACCACGCCAAGCAGATCGCGGTCGAGGATGCGCGGGAGCGCAATCCCGCGGCGCAGGTCGGCGACCTCATCCTCGACCCGCTCCCGCCCATAGATCTGGGTCGGATCTCGGCGCAGAGCGCCAAGCAGGTGATCGTCCAACGGGTCCGCGACGCCGAGCGCGAGCGGCAGTACGGCGAGTACAAGGATCGCATCGGCGAGGTCGTGGTGGGCGAGGTCAAGCGGGTCGAGCATCCGGGCGTGCTCGTCGATCTCGGCCGGGCCGAGGCCATCGTGCGCCGCGACGATCTGATCCCGCGCGAGAGCTTCCGCACCAAGGACCGCATCCGCGCCTATATCTACGACGTGCGTCACGAGAGCCGCGGCCCGCAGATCTTCCTGTCGCGGACGCATCCTCAGTTCATGGCCAAGCTGTTCGAGCAGGAAGTGCCGGAGATCTATGACGGCATCATCGAGATCAAGGCCTGCGCCCGCGACCCCGGCTCGCGCGCCAAGATCGCCGTGATTTCCAAGGATCAGAGCATCGACCCCGTCGGCGCTTGCGTCGGCATGCGCGGCTCGCGCGTCCAGGCGGTCGTGGGCGAGCTGGCCGGGGAGAAGGTCGATATCATTCCCTGGGCTCAGGACCCTGCGACCTTCGTCGTCAATGCGCTGGCGCCCGCGGAAGTCAGCAAGGTGGTGCTCGATCCCGACTCCAAGCGGATCGAGGTCATCGTCCCCGACCACATGCAGCACATCGCGATCGGCCGACGCGGGCAGAATGTCCGCCTCGCCTCGCAGCTCACCGGCTGGGCCATCGACATCGTCTCCGAGACCGAGGACAGCGAGCGCCGGCAACGCGAGTTCCGCGAGTTCACGGCGATGTTCGTCGAGGCGCTCAATGTCGACGAGGTGATCGCCCAGCTGCTGGTCACCGAGGGCTTCAGCTCGGTCGAGGACGTGGCGTTCGCCGACCAGCAGGACCTCGCCGCCATCCAGGGATTCGACGACGAGATCGCCGAGGCTCTGAAGGAGCGGGCTCAGAGCTGGCTCGACGAGCGGGCCGAGGCCCTGGCCCAGGAGGCCCAGGAGCTGGGTGTGGCCGAAAGCCTCATTTCCTATGATCGCCTCGATCTCGAGAATGTCGTGAGGCTGGCCCGTGGCGGCGTGAAGACCCTCGAGGATCTGGCCGACCTAGCCGGCGACGAGCTGGTCGAGCTCGTCCCCGAGGCCGGCTTCGATACCGTCCAGGCGGGCGAGATCATCCTCGAGGCGCGTGTCAGGTTGGGCTGGATCGAGCCCCAGCCGGTGGCCGAGGAGGCGTCCGAGGGCGAGACGGGGAACGACGACGAGCAGATGCCGGGCACCGACCCGTCGCGGCCGAGCGATGCGGCGGGGGGGCCGCCCCAGGCGTGAGCAGCGAGATTTTCGTCGAGGAAGAGGATTCCGCCGTCGGAGGTCGGAGACGCTGCGCGTCGACCGGCGAGGTCGGGTCGCGAGCCGGGCTCGTCCGCTTCGTCGTGGCGCCCGACGGCCGAGTCGTCCCCGATGTGACCGAGCGATTGCCCGGACGCGGCGTCTGGCTGAAGGCGGAGCGGGATGTTATAAGAAGAGCGGTCGCCAAGCAGGCGTTCGCGAAGGCGGTCAGATCCTCGGCCGTGGCCGATCCTGCGCTGGCCGACGAGACGGAAGCCCTGGTCCGACGACAATGTCTGGAGACCTTGGGTCTGGCTCGTCGTGCCGGTGCGTTCGTCGTTGGCTACGATCAAGTCGCCGATCTGCTGCGTCGAGGCGCGGCCGCGGTGCTCGTGGTGGCTGTCGACGCGGCCGAAGGTCAGGCTGGCCGGCTGTGCAGGTTGGCCGGCGATCTGCCCGTCGTCCGCTGCCTCCTGCGTGAGGAGATCGGCCGGGCGGTCGGGCGAGCCGACGCGACCTATGCCGCTGTGGCTCCGGGCGCTCTCGCGAGGCGGCTGGTGCGCGACGGGTCGAGGCTCGCGGGGCTGGGAGCTGGTGGTGCCGCGACGGTCACCGCTCATGTCGATGTGCGAAGGGACAAGGTTGGATCATGAGCGACGCTAAGGGCCAGGACCGGAACGCTCGCATCGAGCTTTCGCGCCCCTCCGGGCCGCGCATCGAGCTCAAGAAGGCCGTCGAGGGCGGCGTCGTCCGGCAGAGCTTCAGCCACGGCCGCAGCAAGTCGGTCGCGGTCGAGGTGAAGCGGGTGCGGCCGACGGCGGCCCCGACACGGCCGGTGCAGCAGACCAGGCCAGGGGCCGATGGCGCGGCCGCACGGCAGGGATCGCAGCAGACCACGCCGCAGTCGCCGGGACGCGCCGGTGATGGCGCGCGCGGCAGCCGGCGGCCGATGGTGCTCAAGCCGCTGACCGATGAGGAGAAGGCGGTCCGCCTCAAGGCCTTGAGCGAGGCCCGTAAAGGCGAGGAAGAGGCCCGCAAGCGCGCCGAGGAAAATGCCAGGCGGGCCGCGGAGGAGACGGCTCGGCGCCGTTCCGAGGAGGAGGCGGCGCTTCGCCGCAAGACCGACGAGGAGGCTCGGCGCAAGGCCGAGGAGGAGGCGCGGAGGCGGGCGGAGGATCAGGCGGCGCGTCTTCTGGCGGAGGAGGAGCGGAAGCAGCGTCAGCAGGCCGGGCCCGCGGCGTCCTCACCCGCAGAGAGCGCTGCTGCTCCGCCCGGCGACGGCGAGGTTACGCGCACCACCGAGAGCCGGAGGTTGGCGAAGACCGCGAGGACCCAGACGGAAGCCGAGGACGAGGAGCGCCGCGGCAAGTCTCGCGGGAGCGGCAAGCCCGAGAAGCGCCCCTCCCCGCTCCGCAAGGCCGCCGAGCAGCGGGACGTCAAACGCCCGCGGCTCGTGCTCGCGGGCGAGGAGGAGGAGGAGGTACGGGTCCCGAGCCTCGCAGCGATGCGGCGCCATCGCGAGCGCGAGCGGCGCCAGCAGATGGGTGCGCCGGAGGCGGTCACCCGCGAGGTCGTGCTTCCCGAGAGCATCACGGTCCAGGATCTCGCCTCGCGCATGGCGGTCCGCGGGGCGGAGGTGATCAAGTCGCTCATGAAGAACGGCATCATGGCGACCGTGAACCAGGTCATCGATGCCGACACCGCCGAGCTGGTCGTCACCGAGTTCGGTCATGCGGTCAAGCGGGTGAGCGAGGCCGACGTCGAGGAAGGGATCGAGGGGATCGAGGACCGGGCCGAGGATCTCCTGCCGCGGCCGCCCATCGTCACGGTCATGGGCCATGTCGACCACGGAAAGACGTCGCTGCTCGACGCCCTCCGCCGGAGCAACGTGGTCGCCGGCGAGGCCGGGGGCATCACCCAGCACATCGGTGCCTATCAGGTCGACACGGGCCAGGGGGTGCCGGTCTCCTTCATCGACACGCCGGGCCACGCTGCTTTCACGGCGATGCGCGCCCGCGGCGCTTCGGTGACCGACATCGTCGTGCTGGTGGTGGCCGCCGACGATGGCGTGATGCCGCAGACCGTCGAGGCCATCCGCCACGCCAAGGCCGCCAACGTGCCGATCATCGTCGCCATCAACAAGATCGACAAGCCTGAGGCCAATCCGGAGCGCGTGAAGACGGAGCTGCTCAGCCACGAGGTCGTCATCGAGGAGTTCGGTGGCGAGGTTCAGGCCGTCCCGGTCAGCGCCACCCAGAAGCTCGGTCTCGACAAGCTGATCGAGGCCATCCAGCTCCAGGCCGAGCTTCTCGATCTCAAGGCGAACCCGAGCCGCCCCGCGCAGGGCACCATCATCGAGGCCCGGCTCGACCGCGGCCGTGGAGTCGTGGCGACGGTGCTGGTGCAGAACGGCACGCTCAGGGTCGGTGACCTCGTCATCGCCGGCGCCCAGTGGGGTCGGGCGCGGGCGCTGGTCGACGATCAGGGTCGAACCATCGAGGCGGCGGGGCCGTCGATGCCGGTCGAGATCCTGGGCCTGGACGGGGTGCCCGATGCGGGTGACAAGCTCCAGGTGGTCGAGACCGAGCGCCAGGCTCGGGACATCGCCGAGTACCGCCAGCGCAAGCGTCGCTCGCAGCAGCAGATCGTCGGCGCCAACGGCGCAAAGGGCTCCCTCGAGGAGATGTTCAGCCAGCTCAAGAGCGGTGCCAGCAGCGAGCTGCCGCTGGTCGTCAAGTCCGATGTCCACGGCTCGCTGGAGGCGATCACCGCTGGGCTGGAGAGGCTGAGCACCGACGAGGTCAGCATCCGAGTGCTGCACGGCGGCGTCGGCGCCATCACCGAGAGCGACGTGACCCTCGCCATGGCCTCGCGCGCGATCATCGCCGGTTTCAATGTCCGGGCCAACGCTCAGGCACGCGACATGGCGAAGCGCGAAGGCATCGACATCCGCTACTACTCCATCATTTACGTTCTGCTCGACGAGATGAAGGGCATTCTCTCGGGCATGCTCGCGCCGGAATCGAGGGAGACCGTGCTCGGCCACGCCGAGATCCGCGAGGTGTTCAACATCACCAAGATCGGCAAGGTCGCCGGCTGTCGTGTCGTCGACGGGCTCGTCAAGCGGGCGGCGCGAGCCCGGCTCCTGCGGGACAATGTGGTCGTCTACGACGGATTGCTGGGCTCTCTGAAGCGCTTCAAGGACGATGTCCGGGAGGTCCGCGAGGGCTTCGAATGCGGCATGTCGATCGATGGCTACAACGACATCCGCCAGGGCGATATCATCGAGGCTTACGAGGTCGAGGAGGTCGCGCGCACGCTTTGAGCCCGATCGCGGGCATCGCGCGGCGACCGTCAGGCCCTCTGCTCGAGGGACGAGGTAGGACTATGGTACGTGGCTACGGCGGCAGCGAGCCGTCGCAGCGGCAGCTCAGGGTGGCCGAGGAGATGCGCCACCTGATCGCCGCCGATCTCATGCGTGGCGAGGTGCACGGCCTGCCGGTCGACGGAGCCACCATCACTGTGGCCGAGGTGCGAGTCAGCAGGGATCTCCGCAATGCGACCGTTTTCGCGACCGAGCTCGGCGGCATCCTGAGCGCCGGGACGCGGACGGCGCTCAACCATGCCGGCACTTGGCTGGGCGGCCGTGTGGCGAGGCGCATGCGCCTCAAATACGCGCCGCGGCTGGAGTTCGTCGCCGACGACACCTTCGGCGAGGCCGACCGGATCGCCCGGCTGATCGACGACGAGGAGCGGGCCATCGCCAGCGAGCGGGCGGCAGGAGACCGGGATGGCACGGCGCAAGGCTAAGGGCGTCCCCATTCACGGCTGGCTCGCGATCGACAAGGCGGCCGGGCTGACCTCCACGCAGGTCGTGGCGCGCGTCAAGCATCTGACCCGGGCGCAGAAGGTCGGCCACGGCGGCACGCTCGACCCGCTCGCGACGGGCGTCCTGCCGGTCGCCCTGGGCGAGGCGACGAAGACCGTGGCTTACGTCATGGACGCGCCCAAGACCTACAGCTTCCGGGTGCGGTTCGGCGAAGGACGCGACACCGACGACGCCGAAGGCAGGCCGACGGAGACCAGTGACCGACGACCGGCCGATGCCGAGATCGGAGCTGCCCTGCCGGGATTCGTGGGCGAGATCGACCAGCGGCCGCCACGTTTCGCCGCCATCAAGATCCAAGGCGAGCGCGCCTACGACATTGCCCGCCGTGGCGAGGAGATCGAGCTCGAGCCGCGGCGCGTGCGGATCGATCGGCTGCTCATGACCGGCCGCTCGGACCCGGATCACGCCGACTTCGAGATGGCCTGCGGCAAGGGTGCCTATGTGCGCGCGGTGGCTCGCGACCTGGGCCTGCGGCTCGGCTGCTTCGCCCATGTCGCGGCGCTCCGCCGGACCTCGGTCGGCTCTTTCGTCGCCCAAAGGGCGATCTCACTGGATGCCCTGGAGCAGCTCGTCAGCGACGATCTGCTGCCCCGGGTCCTGATATCGGTGTCGACGGCGCTGGCCGGCATCCCGGCGCTCGCCGTCACCGAGCCGCAAGCGCTGCGGCTTCGTGCAGGTCGGTCGATCCGCGTCTCCCCACGACTGATCGTGGCGGAGCCGACGGACGGCAGCACCACCATCAAGGTGACACGCGGTGGCGAACTGGTCGCCCTCGCTCGCCTCGACGGCGCGGAGCTCAGCCCGGTGCGGGTGTTCAACCTCGGGGGCGGCGCCACCGCCCGGGCTTGGGAGTAAGGACGATGTCGATCACCGCAGAGCGCAAGCAGACCTTGATCAAGGAGTTCGCCACGCACGAGGGCGACACGGGCTCCCCCGAGGTTCAAGTGGCCATCCTTTCCGACAGGATCGCCAGCCTGACGGAGCATCTGAAGGCACACGAGAAGGATTTCGCGAGCCGGCGGGGCCTGCTGATGATGGTCGGCCAGCGCCGCCGTCTCCTGGACTACCTGCGACGCAGCGACGAGAGCCGCTATCAGCAGATCATCGAGCGACTGGGGCTCCGCCGCTGAGATCGTCCGGCTGATCAGGTCGGCGCGGCGGTGGAGGTGACCCTCCGCCGGACACGCCCGAGCATCCAGCGATCGCCGCGACGCAGGCACATGAAAGGCAGAAGTTGATGTTCAACGTTACGCGCAAGGAGACGAGCTGGGCTGGCAAGCCTCTGGTGCTCGAGTCCGGGCGGATCGCCAGGCAGGCGGATGGCGCGGTTCTGGCGTCCCTGGGGGAGACGGTCGTGCTCTGCACGGCGGTCGCCAACCGCAACGTGAAGCCCGGCCAGGACTTCTTCCCGCTCACGGTCAACTACCAGGAGAAGACGTTCGCGGCGGGCAAGATTCCCGGCGGGTTCTTCAAGCGCGAGGGCCGCCCGTCCGAGAAGGAGACGCTGACCTCGCGCCTGATCGACCGGCCGATGCGGCCGCTCTTCCCGGACGGCTTCCGGAACGAGACGCAGATCGTGGCGACCGTGCTCGCCCACGACGGCGAGACCGACCCCGACATCGTGGCGCTGATCGGCGCTTCGGCTGCCCTCACGATCAGCGGGATCCCGTTCCTGGGTCCCATCGGCGCGGCGCGTGTCGGCTACATCGACGGCCAGTTCCTGCTCAACCCGTCGCTGGAGCAGGTCAAGGCGAGCCAGCTCGACCTGGTCGTCGCCGGCACCCGCGACGCCGTCATGATGGTGGAGTCGGAGGCCGAGGAGCTCGCCGAGGAGACCATGCTGGCGGCCGTGATGTTCGGCCACCGGCAGTTCCAGCCGGCGATCGATCTCATCATCGACCTCGCCCAGAGCTGCGCCAAGGAGCCCTGGCAGCTCAAGATGGTCGACAACAGCGAGGTCTACGGCGCCCTCAAGGCGGCGCACGAGGCCGAGCTGCGCGAGGCTTATGCCGAGCCGGTGAAGCAGGCGCGGCTCGAGAGGGTCGCGACGGTGCGCGCCCGCGCGATCGAGACGATGGCGGCGGACAAGCCCGAGCTTGCGCTCACGGTGGCGGGCGAGTTCAAGCATCTCGAGCAGGAGATCGTTCGCGGGCAGATTCTCGAGTCGGGCCGACGCATCGACGAGCGCGACACGAGAACCGTACGGCCGATCACGGCCTCCGTCGGCGTTCTGCCGCGTGTTCATGGGAGCGCCCTCTTCACGCGCGGCGAGACGCAGGCCCTGGTCGTCGCCACGCTCGGCACGGGCCAGGACGAGCAAATGATCGATTCGCTCGGCGGGGACATCCGCGAGCACTACATGCTGCACTACAACTTCCCGCCCTACTCGGTCGGCGAGGCGGGCCGCATGGGCTCGCCCGGGCGCCGCGAGATCGGCCATGGCAAGCTCGCCTGGCGGGCGACCCATCCCCTGCTTCCGCCCAAGGATCAGTTCCCTTACACGATCCGGGTGGTCTCGGAGATCACCGAGAGCAACGGCAGCTCGTCGATGGCGACGGTGTGCGGTGCGTCCCTGGCGATGATGGATGCGGGCGTCCCCCTGGTCCGGCCGGTGGCCGGGATCGCCATGGGCCTCATCAAGGAGGGCGACCGGTTCGCCGTCCTCTCCGATATCCTGGGCGACGAGGACCATCTGGGCGACATGGACTTCAAGGTCGCCGGCACCGAGCGGGGCGTGACCTCGCTGCAGATGGACATCAAGATCGCCGGGATCACCGAGGAGATCATGCAGGTGGCGCTGGCCCAGGCGCAGGAAGGCCGCATGCATATCCTGGGCGAGATGGCGAAGGCGCTGGGCATTGCCCGGCCGGAGATGCGCGACACGGTGCCACGCGTCACCACCATCACCATCCCGCAGGACAAGATCGGCGCCGTCATCGGCCCGGGCGGCAAGGTCATCCGCGAGATCACCGAGACCACCGGCACGAAGATCGACATCAGCGACGACGGGACCGTCAAGGTCGCGTCCGCCGACCACACCGCCTCGCAGCGGGCGATCGACTGGATCCGCGGGCTTACCGCCACGGCCGAGGTCGGCGCCATCTACACCGGCAAGGTGGTAAGGGTTGTCGATTTCGGCGCGTTCATTAACTTCCTGGGCAGCCAGGATGGTCTTTGCCATATCAGCGAGCTGGCCAACGAGCGGGTCGGCAAGGTGACCGATGTCGTCAACGAAGGTGACATGGTCAAGGTCAAGGTCCTGGCGGTGGACGACCGCGGCAAGATCAAGCTGTCGATGCGGTCGGTCGATCAGGCGACCGGCGAGGAGATAGCGGTGACGCCGAGGCCGCCACGCGGGGACATGCCGCCGCGGGGCGATATGCCGCCGCGCGGGGACGGTGGGCGGCGCCGGTATCGGGCCGGCTCCGACCACTGAGCCGGTCGGCCCGGGCCGCAGGCCCGCCAGAAAGGCACAGGCCATGGCGGCATGAAGGCATGGTCATGCCGGCGGGCCCGTCCGGAATGGCGCGGACCATGGCCGAGAGGGCAGGAGAAGCCATGATGAACTGTGTCGAGCCCCTCATGCTTTCCGGTAGGCGAGGTCTGGCCCTTGATCGAAGGCGGCAAGGGCGTCGCCGTCAGCAATGGCCGATCGAGCGGAGCCTGGGCGGCTGCCGGCGGCATCGGCACGTTCTCGGGCGTCAATGCCGACCTGGTCGACGACCACGGCGACTATGTGCCGCTGACCTTTCACGGGCGCGATCGGGTCGCGCGCCATGAGGAGCTGATCGACTACTCGATCAAGGCCGCGATCTCCCAGGCCCGGCTCGCCCACGACGCACGCCAGGGCGAAGGCCGCGTCCACATGAACGTGCTCTGGGAGATGGCGGGCTGCGAGCGCGTCCTGCACGGCGTGCTCGAGGGGGCCAAGGGCCTGATCCACGGCGTCACCTGCGGCGCCGGGATGCCCTATCGCCTGGCCGAGATCTGCACCCGCTATGGGGTCCACTACTACCCCATCGTCTCCTCGGGGCGGGCCTTCAACGCGCTCTGGCGGCGCGCCTACTCGAAGTTCCAGGACTGGCTCGGCGCCGTCGTCTACGAGGACCCCTGGCGTGCGGGCGGCCATAACGGTCTCTCGAACAGCGAGGACCCGGAGCGCCCCGAACCGCCCTTCCCGCGGGTCCTGGAGCTCCGCAAGCTGATGGAATCGGTCGGCCTCGGCCATGTGCCGATCGTCA
Organism: uncultured Alphaproteobacteria bacterium; assembly: GCA_963828215.1. Lineage (GTDB taxonomy): Bacteria > Pseudomonadota > Alphaproteobacteria > Geminicoccales > Geminicoccaceae > CAVTJL01. The sequence continues at coordinate 127,178 of CAWHFO010000078.1, forward strand.
TGGCCGGCGGCGTCTGGCACCTCAAGGACTGGCGCGACTGGATCGGCAACAAGGAGCTCGGGCCGATCGCGTTCCAGTTCGGCACCCGGCCCCTGCTGACCAAGGAGAGCCCGATACCGGACGGCTGGAAGAAACGGCTGCTCGATCTTCTGCCCGGTGACGTGCTGCTCCACCGCTTCAGCCCGACCGGATTCTACTCGTCCGCGGTCAAGAACGGCTTCCTCGGAGAGCTCATCGGGCGGTCGGACCGCCAGATCGCGGTCAGCGACGAGCAGGACGCGGCGGCCGGTCGGACGAGCTTCTTCGCCTATGGCCGCTCGGGCCACGGTGTCTGGGTGTCGGAGGCGGACCTCGCCCGCGTCCGGGACTGGATGGCCAGCGGCCATACCCAGCCGATGCGCACGCCGGACGGCACGCTGATTTTCGTGGCACCGGACAAGGCGCGCCAGATCCGCCGGGACCAGGCCGATTGCATGGGCTGCCTCAGCCACTGCCTCTTCAGCAACTGGAAGGATCGGGGCGATCATACGACCGGCCGCTCGGCCGATCCGCGCTCGTTCTGCATCCAGAAGACCCTGCAGGTGATCGCCCATGGCGGCGGCGACACGGTCGACAGCGAGCTGATGTTCTCCGGCCACAATGTCTACCGGTTCCGGCAGGACCCGTTCTACGCCAACGGCTTCGTCCCGACGGTCCGGGAGCTCGTGCAGCGCATCCTCACCGGCCGGTAGGCCCTGGGGCCTTGCCGAGGTTGACATCCGGAGCCATATCGCACCTATATCGTTTCAGGATGGGACAGACTCCCACGAGGTGGAGTCGCGAGCCGGGTTGATGGAAGCCTCATGAGTTCGAGCCTACGCAAACGCGCTTCGCCAGCTCAAAGCGAGCGGTCTCCGCCCGACGCGGCAGCGCTTGGCGCTGGCCAGGCTCCTGCTGGAGGATGGCCATCGTCACGTCACCGCGGAGGAGCTGTTCCACGAGGCGCGGCAGGCCGGCATTCCGGTCTCGCTCGCCACGGTCTACAACACGCTCCACCAGTTCACGAGCGCCGGGCTCATGATCGAGGTCGTGGTCGGCGCCGGGCAGAGCTACTTCGACACCAACCCGACGTCCCATTGGCACTATTTCGACAAGTCGACCGGCGAGGTGATCGACGTGCCGGAAGACGCGATGGCCTTCACCAAGCTGCCGGAGGCGCCGCCCGGCAAGGTGATCGACCGTATCGACATCGTCGTCAGGATCCGGGATGCCGACGATGGTCCGCGGCGTCGGCGCCTCGCGTCGCCGCTGGCACCGGCTCGCGTCGACGACGAAGACTGAGGGGTCAGTCCTCACTCTCCGTCGAGCAGCCCCCAGAAGTCGCCTCGTGCCATCCAGCCCCGTGTCTCGCCGATCTCCACCCGGCACCAGTTGGGGCGGCAGTCGAGCAGACGGCCGATGACGCCGGGCTCGGCCTCCAGCACGACGAGGCCGCTCTCGCTCGGGGACCTGCGCAGCGCCCGGGCGCGGCCCGTGACCATGATCGTGCGCCGACCCGATAAAAGGCTGCCCCGCACCCAACCCTCGTCCCCGTCCCCGTCCTGGATCTTTCGCCAGGCGTCGCCGAACTCGGCGACGATCTTCACGGGCAGGCCGGCGCGCTCGTAGACCCAGCGGATCGGATATTGCGGGCCGGGCCCCGAGCGGGCGTTGACGCGATCGGCTGCCAGCGACACGAACCGCGGGAGTGGCAGCGTGTCCGGGCCGGTCCCCTGGGCCGGCCCGGCGACAGGCGCCGAGACGACGGAAACGACGGCCACCAGGACCAGCAACAGGCGGGCTCGAATGCCGGGTACGCGGCTCACTCGTCGTGTCGACTTTCGGTCTTAAAAGACTTCCGGTGTCGTATAGGATCGGCGTTGCCGTGCTCAAGACAAAAGGACGCCCTGGGCAGGGTCATGATCCGGAGAGCCGCCATGCCGCGCAACCGCCCGCTCGTCATCGTCACCCGCAAGCTGCCTGACCCCGTCGAGACGCGCATGATGGAGCTGTTCGACGCGCGGCTGAACGCCGACGACCGGCCGCTCGGCAAGGCCGGGCTCGCCGAGGCGGTCAAGACAGCGGACGTCCTGGTGCCGACGGTGACGGACCGGATCGACAGCGCGACCCTCGCCCATGCCGGGCCGCGCCTCAAGCTCATCGCGAACTACGGCACGGGCGTGGACAATATCGACGTGGAGGCGGCCTACAAGCGCGGCATCACGGTGACCAACACGCCGGGCGTGCTGACCGAGGACACGGCCGACATGGTGATGGCGCTGATCCTCGCCGTCGCCCGGCGGCTCGTCGAGGGCGAGCGGCTCGCCCGATCGGGCGACTGGGCGGGCTGGAGCCCGACCTCGATGCTCGGCCGGCGCATCCACGGCAAGCGCCTGGGCATTCTCGGGATGGGCCGGATCGGCAGCGCGGTAGCGAGGCGGGCCCGCGGCTTCGGGCTCTCGGTCCACTACCACAATCGCCGGCGGGTTCACGAGACGGTCGAGAACGAGCTCGAGGCCACCTACTGGGAAAGCCTGGATCAGATGCTGGCGCGGGTCGACATCGTCTCCGTCAACTGCCCTCATACGCCGGCCACCTTCCACCTTCTGTCGTCACGCCGCCTGGCGCTCCTTCAGAAGCACGCGATCGTCGTGAACACCTCGCGCGGCGAGGTCATCGACGAGACGGCCCTGACGCGACTCCTGCGGGAGGGGCTCGTCGCCGGTGCCGGGCTCGACGTCTTCGAGCACGAGCCGGCCATCAACCCCAAGCTCCGCCAACTCGAGAACGTCGTGCTCCTGCCTCACATGGGCTCGGCCACGATCGAGGGCCGCATCGACATGGGCGAGAAGGTCATCATCAACATCAAGACCTTCGCCGACGGCCACCGCCCGCCGGACCGCGTCCTGCCGAGCATGCTCTGAGCGAGAGGCGATACGCCGCGGCGAACCGCGCTGCTCTCGATCTCCCCGAGCCGGCTTCATGCCGGCTGCTCGAGCAGCTGCGCGAAAGCTCGCGAGGTCGATGTTCGAGCCGCAGACGATGGCCCCCACCCGCTTGCCGGCCAAGCGCTCGCTCAACGGCCCCAGGAGCGCCGCCATGGCCGCGGCCCCGGCCGGCTCGGACACCAGCTTCAGCCCGTCGAGCAGGAGACGCATGGCGTCGACCATGGCGGCGTCCTCGATCCGCACGATCTCGTCGGCGAAGCGCCGGCACAGGCCGAAGCTGTAGGGCAACGCGTACGGCGCTCCCAGGCTGTCGGCGATCGTTCTCGGCCGGTCGATCGACTGCGGCGAGCCAGCGGCGAAGCTCCGCCACATGCTGTCCGCGCCCATGGGCTCGACGCCGTAGACCGCCGTCGAGGGGCTCGCCTGCTTGACCGCGGTCGCGATGCCGGCGAGCAGGCCGCCGCCGCCCACCGGCACGATGATGGCGTCGAGCGGCCCTGCCTGGTCCAGCCATTCCTTGCCGAGCGAGGCTGTGCCGAGGGCCGTCATCGGCCCCTCATAGGGGTGGACGAAGGTCCGGCCTTCCTCCGTCTCGATGCGCTTCGCCTCGTCGAACGCCGTGGCCACGTCCTCGACGATGACCACCTCCCCGCCATAGTGCCGCACCTTCTCGACCCGCGCCGGATTGGCGCTCCTGAACATCACGACCTTGGCGTGCGTGCCGAGAATGCCGGCGGCCCAGGCGACGGCGATGGCGTGGTTGCCGGCGCTCACGGCGGTGACGCCCCGCGCCAGCGTCCGGCTGTCCAGCCCGAGCATCACCGCCAGCGCGCCGCGAGCCTTGAAGCTGCCGGTGTGCTGGAAGAGCTCGAGCTTGAGATTGACCCGCGTGCCGCGCGGCAGCCGCGCCTCGATCTCGGGTGCCCGCCAGTCCAGGACCGGCGTGAGAGCCACGATACCTTCGAGCTGCTTTCTCGTCCGCTCGATGGCGGCCAGCGAGGGCGGACGGATCTCGACGGTAGCGCTCATGGGGACGGCGGATCTCCGGGTCGGATGCCCCTGCCCCGCACGGCCGGCACCCGCTTGCGATCGCGCCCGCCAACGGGCGCGAGGCGGGGCTCGGCCGCCGCGCGGCTCGGGCCGGAAGGGAGCGCGAAGCTAGCCGCCGGACCCGATCGGATGCAACCTCGGCAAGGCCGCCCCTAGCCGGCTCGGGCGGTGAGCGCCGCGTCGAAAGGGTCGGCGCCGGCCAGGCTGCTCACGTGCGGGGACGCGGCGGTCCCTTCGGGCAGGCGTGGATCAGGAATGGCCTCCCCGACGATTTGCCGGACGGGCAAAACGCCCGCCCAGACGGGCAGGCCGTAGTCCTCCTCGTCGTCCTTGGGCGGGCCGGTGCGGACCTTGGCCGAGGCCTCCTCGATCGTCATGCGCACGACTGTCGTGGCCTTGATCTCCTGCGGCGTCGGAGGTCGCAGCTCCGCCCGCCGCTCCGGATAGAGGCGGTCGACGAAGGTATCGAGCGCCCGCATCTTGGCGGCTGGATCGTCCACGATCGCGGCCCGGCCGAACAGCATCGCCGCCCGATAGTTCATCGAATGATGAAAGCCCGAGCGGGCGAGAACGAGGCCGTCGAGGTGCGTGACCGTCAGGCACACCGGCACCCCTTCCTTGACCGTCCGAAGCATCCGGCTCGCCGACGAGCCGTGCCAGTAGACGTGCTCGCCCTCGCGCCAGTAAGCCGTTGGCGTCACGTAGGGCTGGCCATCGATGACATAGCCGACATGGGCGATCAGGCCCGCATCCAGGATGGCGTTGATGGCGGCGACATCGTAGCTCGCGCGCTCGTACAGGCGGCGGGCCCGCGACCGCGCGGTCGGCGTGTAGGCGTTCATGAAGGCTCGTCCCGTGGCTGTCGGCGGTCAGCCTAGCTGCAAGTGGCCCGGCACCAAGCGCCAGTTCCGGGCGCGACCTGGAGCCACTCCTCCGACATCGAGGAGCCCGCCCTGTTCAGCGAGCCCGAGCGACCCGATCCGGCACCGCCGATCCGGACCAGACGCGAGCTCTGTCGTCGACGTCGCCCGGGGCCCTTGCGCGCACTCCACCTTCCCCGCCCCTGCCCTCCTGGCCTAGATAAGGGTGTCTGTCGAGAGGCGCCGCGGAAGGAGAGGAAATGAAGCCCGATGTGCTCGTGGTCTGGCCGAACCGGCCGGACCAGATGGCCCAGCTCGAGGCTGCCTATGCGGTGCATCATCTCTACCAGGCTGCGGATCCTGACCTACTCGTCGCGGAGGTCGGACCACGCGTGCGGGCGATCGTCACGACCGGCGAGCGCGGTGCGACACGATCGCTGATCGAGCGGTGCCCGGCGCTCGAGATCGTGAGCTGCTTCGGGGTCGGCATCGATGCCATCGACCGGGACGCCTGTCGCGAGCGGGGCGTGCCGGTCACCAACACGCCGGATGTGCTGACCGAGGACGTCGCCGACATGGGCCTCGTGCTGATGCTGGCACTGCTCCGCCGGATCCCGGCGGGCGACCGCTGGGTCCGCGAGGGCCGGTGGAAGAGCGAGGGCGCCATGCCGCTCAGCCGGTGCGCGCGCAACAAGACGCTCGGCATTCTGGGGCTGGGCCGGATCGGGAAGGCGCTCGGGCGGCGGGGCGAGCTGCTCGGCATGAAGGTCGTCTACCACGGCCGCAGGCCCCAGGCCGACGTGAGCCATCGCTACTACGACCGGCTCGTCGACATGGCCCGCGACGCCGACGTGCTCGCCCTCTGCCTGCCGGGCGGACGCGATACCGCGGCGCTGGTCACGGCGGAGGTTCTGGACGCGCTCGGACCGGGCGGCTATCTCGTCAACATCGCTCGCGGGTCGGTCGTGGACGAGCCCGCTCTCGTGACGGCGCTGGTCGAGCGGCGGATCGCCGGCGCCGCCCTCGATGTGTTCGCCGATGAGCCCAACGTGCCGGATGCCCTGCTCGAGCTCGACCACGTGATCCTCCAGCCGCACGCGGCAAGCGGGACGGTCGAGACCCGGGATGGCATGGCCCAGCTGGTCGTCGACAATCTGGCCGCCCATTTCGCCGGCCGCCCGCTCCTGACCCCTGTCCCCTGAGCGGCGACCGAGCCACCGGCCGAGGAGCGCACATGGCACGCCGACCCCAGCGCAAAAGCCACAAGGACACCGAGCGTCCGCCCTTCGCCTGCGTGGCACTGGTCCTGCAGGGCGGAGGTGCCCTGGGGTCCTATCAGGCCGGTGTCTACGAGGCCCTCTTCGAGGCGGGCATGGAGCCCGACTGGATCGCCGGCATCTCGATCGGCGCCATCAACTGCGCCATCATCGCCGGCAACCCGCCGGAGAAGCGCGTCGAGCGGCTCAGGACCTTCTGGGAAACCGTCACGACCGACCTGAGCTTCGCGGGGGCGCAGCAGCGGCTGCCCCGGCTCCTCGAGGGCGATCTGCCGCGCACCCTCTTCAGCGCAATCAGCGCCACGACGACGATCTTGAAGGGCCAGCCCGGCTTCTTCGCGCCGCGGCTGCCGCCGCCCTACCTGCAGCTTCAGGGAAGTCCCGGCGCCACGAGCTACTACGACACCACCGAGCTCAAGAGCACGCTCGAGCGGCTCGTCGACTTCGACCGCATCAACAAGGCGCCGATGCGCTTCTCGGTGGGTGCCGTGAACGTCGCGAGCGGCAACTTCACCTATTTCGACAACCGGACCCACCAGATCCGCGCCGAGCATGTCATGGCGAGCGGCGCGCTGCCGCCCGGCTTCCCGGCGGTGGAGGTCGACGGCGAGCTCTACTGGGACGGGGGCCTGGTCTCCAACACGCCCCTCCAGTGGGTGCTGGACAGCCCCCCGCGGCAGGACACCCTGGCCTTCCAGGTCGACCTCTGGAGCGCGCGTGGCAGCCTCCCCCGAGATCTCTCCGAGGTCGAGGAGCGCGGCAAGGAGATCCGGTATTCCAGCCGGACGCGCCAGAATACCGACTTCCTGAGGACTCTGCAGGAGGCCCGCCGCGCGGTGGCCGCGCTGCTCGACAAGCTGCCCCCCGAGCTCGCCGATTCGCCCGAGGCTCGGACACTTCGGCCGATGGCGAGTGACGTTGTCTACAATATCGTCCACCTGATCTACCGGTCCAAGCACTACGAGAGTCATGCAAAGGACTACGAGTTCTCTCGCCCGAGCATGATCGACCATTGGAGGGCGGGGTACAATGACGCGATCCGCAGCCTCCGCTACCCCGAGATCCTCGAGCGGCCCGAACGCGGCGAGTGCGTCCGGACGTTCGACCTCGCCATCGACGGACGCGACTGAGTAGCGAGGCGCCGGATGCGCGTTCGACTTCGCCTATCCCGAGAAGAGCGGCATGTAGGTCCCGGCGGTCGGCCCTGCTCCGCGCGGCGTTGACGGGGCCGACCCGACCCGGGCACAGTGCCGGCCGCGACGGTGCCCCTCGGAGTGAAAGGGCTGAGCGGTGGAATGCCGCGGCTGCCCCTCGGCCCTCGCGAGCCACGGTAGGCGTTGCGGCGCGGGAGGCAGGCCATGCTCGTTCCCCATGCGTTCGATGATAGCGCGGCCGGCCTCCGGCTGAGGACGATCGCTCTCTACACGATGCTCCTCGCCGCCAACATCTTCGCCTGGCTCTGCGCCTGGACGGTGTTCGCCGGGCACCCGGTCCTCCTCGGCACCGCCTTCCTCGCCTACGTGCTCGGCCTCCGTCACGCGGTCGACGCCGACCACATCGCGGCGATCGACAATGTCGTGCGCAGATTGATGCAGGAGGGGAAGAAGCCCCTCGCCGTCGGCCTCTTTTTCTCCCTCGGCCATTCGACGGTGGTGATCCTGGCGGCCGCCGGCATCGCCGCCACGGCCAACGCGCTGCAGTCCCAGCTCGACTGGTTCCACGAGGTGGGCGGGATCATCGGCACGGCCGTCTCGGCGATCTTCCTGCTGCTGATCGGCATCGCCAACCTCGTCATCCTCCGGGCCGTGTGGCGGGTGTTCCAGCGGGTGCGACGCGGCGGCGCGCTGCTCGAGGACGATCTGGATCTCATGCTCTCGCAGCGCGGCTTCCTGGCACGGATCTTCCGGCCGGTCTTCCGCATCGTGACCCGCAGCTGGCACATGTATCCCCTGGGCTTCCTCTTCGGGCTCGGCTTCGACACGGCGACCGAGATCGGCCTCCTGGGCATCTCGGCGGCGCAGGCCGCCCAGGGCATGTCGTTCTGGGCCACGATGATCTTTCCCCTGCTCTTCACGGCCGGCATGGCGCTGGTCGACACGACCGACAGCGTCATGATGGTCGGCGCCTACGGCTGGGCCTTCGTCAATCCGATCCGCAAGCTCTGGTACAACCTCACCATCACCCTGGTCTCCGTGCTGGTAGCGCTGCTGATCGGCGGGCTCGAGGCCGGCGGCCTTCTCGTGAGCAAGCTCGGGCTCGAGGGGGGCGCCTGGAGCGTGATCGGCGACCTCAACGACGATCTCGGCAGCATGGGCTTCCTCATCATCGGCGTGTTCGTCCTGAGCTGGGCCGTATCGGCGCTGGTCTATCGCTGGCGCCGCTACGACGAGCTGCTGCCACAGACGCTTCCGCCGCCGGGTCCGTAAGGAGACGCGCCGCCAGCCGAGGGAGGGAACAGCGAATGGCCTCGATCGAGCGTATCGAGATCATGATGGTGGATCTCGAGCCGAAGGTCGTGCGGACCGACGCGATCCAGGCCTTCACCAGCCAGGAGACGCCGATCGTCCGGATCACCGACAGCGAGGGCGCGACGGGCGCCGGCTATTGCTACACCATCGGCACCGGCGGCTCCTCGATCGTCCGCCTGCTCCACGACCATCTGGCGCCCGAGCTCATCGGCCGCGACGCCGACATGATCGAGGACATCTGGAAGACCCTTCTCTTCAAGACCCACGCCACCGCCGTCGGCGCCATCACCTCGCTCGCGCTCTGCGCCATCGACACGGCGCTCTGGGACCTGCGCTGCCGGCGCGCCGGCCTGCCGCTCTATGTCATGGCGGGCGGGGCGCAGGAGATGGTGCCGGTCTACTCCACCGAGGGAGGCTGGCTGCAGCTCGCCCAGACCGAGCTCGTCGAGGAGGCCCTGGCCGCCAAGGAGCGCGGGTTCCGGGGCTGCAAGGTGAAGATCGGCAAGCCCACGGGTCAGGAGGATGCGCGCCGCGTCGAGGCCGTCCGCAACGCCGTTGGGCCCGACTTCGAGGTCATGACCGATGCGAACCAGGCCCTGACCGTCGACGAGGCGATCCGCCGGGCACGCCTCCTCGAGCCCTTCGACGTCGCCTGGCTGGAGGAGCCCCTGCCGGCCGAGGACCTGGGCGGTCACGTGCGTCTGGCCCGCTCCACGACGCTGCCCGTGGCCGTTGGCGAATCGATCTATTCGCTGAGCCACGTCCGCGAATATCTGCAGCAGGGCGGCTGCACGATCATGCAGGCGGAGTGCGGTCGGATCGGCGGCATCACGCCCTGGCTCAAGGCCGCGCACCTCACCGAGGCCTTCAACATGCCGATCTGCCCGCACTTCCTCATGGAGCTGCACGTCTCGCTGGCCGCCGCGGTGCCGAACGGCCGCTGGGTCGAGTACATCCCGCAGCTCGACGACCTGACGCTCCGTCAGGTCGCGATCCAGGACGGCCATGCGATCCCGCCCGAGGAGCCCGGCATCGGGATCGACTGGAACTGGGAGGCCGTCGAGGCACGCCGCGTGAACGAGCTGACGATGCTCGTCGACTGATCCCGGCTGTGCCCCGTGCGCGACCCGGGCGCATCCTCGAAGCGGCCCGTCGGGCCTGCGGTGGCGCGCCGGGCTCGGAGAGGTGTCGGGCTGAGCTGGCTGGGGGACCTGGATTCGAACCAAGACTGCTCGGTCCAGAGCCGAGAGTTCTACCGTTAAACTATCCCCCAAGCGGCACGCGCCGCGTGGGATATTAGGTGAGGGTCGGGCTTGTCAAGATGGCGTAGCCGGACGGGGCTGCGCGATCAGTCGCTCGAGCTCGGCCAGGCAGGCGGCGCGGTCGGGCCGGAAGTCCTCCGCCTCCCACCACGCGCGCACCCGCCCGAGCAGACGGCCGACCTCGGGGCCGGCGGGAATGCCGCGCTCGAGAAGGTCGCGCCCGGCGAGGGGGAACTCCGGCACCCCACCGGCCGAGAGCTCGGCCAGACGCGCCTCCAGCGCCGCTCGCGGCAAGCCGGCGGCGGCACCGGCGAGGCGCAACAGATCGGCCGTCACCGCCTTGCCATGCCGATAGACCAACCGACGCATGGCCGGCAGCCCGACGTCGGCGGCGGGCAGCGGTGTGCCGGTCAGCACGAGGAGGCGCCCTCCATCCTGCCGCGACAGCTTCAGTCGATCCGCGACCCGCCGGGCGCTGTGTGCGTCCTGGCCGTGGAGCAGCGCCGCGAGACGCAGACCCGCATCGGCCTCTGGCGCGACCTCCAGCAGAGCGGCCAGACGAGCCGGATCCGACGCGGCCGGCAGCAGCTCCTCGAGCACGCCGACCTCCAGCATCAGCCGCAGGCTGTCGACCGCCCTGGGCGCCAGGAGCAGCCGCCGCAGCTCCGCCGCGATGCGCTCGCCCGACAGCCCGGCGAGGCCTGCGCGCTCCTGCCTGCAGGCCTCGAGCGCCGCCCGATCCGCCTCTGCCACGCCGAAACGCGCATGGAAGCGGAAGAAGCGCAGGATACGAAGATAGTCCTCGCGAATACGGGCCCGAGGGTCGCCGACGAAGCGCACTCGTCCGCCGAGGAGGTCGGCCCGGCCACCGAACGGGTCATGGAGGCGCCCGCCCCGGTCGCAGCTCATGGCATTGATCGTGAAGTCCCGCCTCGCCGCATCCACCTCGAAGTCGTCGGTGAACGCGACGACCGCACGCCGCCCGTCCGTTCTGACGTCGCGGCGGAGCGAGGTGATCTCGAACCTGCGAGCGCCCACATGCGCCGTGACGGTGCCGTGCGCGAGGCCGGTCGGCAGCGCCCTGATCCCGGCGGCGTCGAGCAGGGCCAGGACGCGCTCCGGAAGCTCCTGGGTCGCGATGTCGATATCGATCTCGTCGAGGCTCGGGTCGAGCAGAGTGTCGCGGACACAGCCGCCGACGAACCGGGCCACCCGCCCGTCCCGCTCGAGCGCGTCCAGCACACGCCTCGTCTCCGGTGCCGCGAGCCACGGCGCCCCGGCGAGGGGGCGATCCTCGCTCACGGGCCGGGAGCCTCGGGATCCGCGGGCCGAGGCAACCCGTGCTCGATGCGGGCTGCGACGTAGGAGCGGAGAGACCAGGTGCCGGGGACCATGGCGAGGAAGCCGAGGCTGAGGCAGGCCAGAAGGAGTCCCGTGACCGTCAGGGAGAACCAGGGAAGGCCATCATGGGCGGGGCGACGGCTGTGCGCGGCCAGCCGATAGGCCAGATAGAGGACGAAAGGCGCCAGCAGCGGCACGAGCGCCCTGAGCAGAAGACGCATCATCATCGCTCAGCCGCGCAGCCTGACGGCGAGATTGACCAGGATCGCCGCGGTCGCGCCCCAGATATAGCGGTCCTCGAACGGCAGGACATAGAATTGCCTGCGGCGCCCGTCCCGCTCGTAGGAGTCCCGGCGGTGGTTGGCGACGTCGAGGATGAAGCTGAGCGGCACCTCGAAGACCTCGGAGACCTCGGAGGGATCCGGATGAAGATCAACCGGCGGCTCTATCCACCCGAGAACCGGATGGATGCGGAACCCGGTCACGGTGTCGTAGGGCTCGAGAGACCCCAGAAGCTCCACGCGCCCGGGGTCCAGGCCGATCTCCTCCTGAGCCTCGCGCAGCGCGGCCGCCGCGTCGCTCGCGTCGGAGGGCTCGATCCGTCCGCCCGGAAGGCTGATCTGCCCCGCGTGATCGCGCAGATGGGGCGTCCTTTGGGTGAGAAGGACGCAAGGCTCCCCCGGCCGCGCCACGATGCCGATGAGAACGGCCGCCGGGACGGGAGCCCGCGCAGCCACCGCCGGCCGCCCGTCGTCGCCGGCCAGCACGTCCCGGACAAGGGGCGCGGATGGGGATGCCTCCAGGCGCGCCCTGAGCCATGACCGGTCGACGGCGGGCACCGCCTCTCCCGGCACCCGATCAGCCATGAGCCCCGTCCTGGCCGTCGGCGAGCGGGAAGAACAGGCCGGCGCTCCGGACGCCGAGCAGATCCGGCCGCGCGGGATCGGGCTCCGCGAGGTCCGCCAGCTCATAGAACACCGACTGCACGACGCGCGCCTCGAGGCCGCGGTCGAGCCCGACATAGGGGACCGGACCGGTACCGCTTCCGCCGCCCCGCATCTCCAGACGGTGCCCGCTGTCGAGCGGCACCCACTCGTCCATGTTGGTGCGAAAGCGCAGGCACTGCTCTCCGGCGCCGCCTTCGCGTCGAAGCTCGACGGCAACGAACGGCACGTCGTCCACCGTCACCCGCCAACGCTCGAAGGGCGTGATCAACCAGTAGGACCCATCCGGACCCCTGCGCAATGCCCTGGCGAACAGGCGGACCAGTCCCATCCTCTCGATCGGCGAGCCCCGATAGATCCACGTGCCGTGCCTGTCGATGCGCATATCGAGATCGGCACCTGCCAGCTCGCCACGCGCCAGAAGCTCGAGTGCCGCCTCGGGATCGAACCGCCGCACGCCCGCTTCTGCCCCCCAGCAACAGGGTGTCAGACACACCCGAATCAACTATGTATTGTGTTGGCGTGTCCGGTCCAGGCCCGACGCCGTCGCGCCTGCAGGTGAAGGATCGAAGGTGGCCCCGCAATCCGATGAGGTGGAGATCGTCGCCCTGGCCGAGCGAGCGGTCGAGAGGCTGGGCCAGGTTCGAGCCGCGCTGGCGCAGATCATCTTCGGGCAGGAGCGCGTCATCGACGAGACGCTGGTGACGCTGCTGGCCGGCGGCCACTGCCTTCTCGTCGGCGTTCCCGGCCTCGCCAAGACGCGCCTCGCCGAGACGCTCGGGGTGGTGCTGGGGCTGGCACAGAAGCGGGTGCAATTCACGCCCGACCTCATGCCGGCCGACATCCTGGGCTCCGAGGTGCTGGACGAGTTGCCGGGCGGACGCCAGTCCTTCCGATTCATCCCCGGCCCGATCTTCACCCAGCTCCTGATGGCCGACGAGATCAACCGGGCGAGCCCGCGCACGCAGGCGGCGCTTCTCCAGGCGATGCAGGAGCGGCGGGTGACGATCGCCGGCCAGGATCACGTGCTGCCCCAGCCGTTCCACGTGCTCGCGACCCAGAACCCGATCGAGCAGGAGGGCACCTATCCCCTCCCCGAGGCCCAGCTCGACCGGTTCCTGCTCCAGGTCAATGTGGACTATCCGCCGCTCGAGGCGGAGCGGCGCATGATGATCGCCACCACGACGGGCGGCGAGGCCGTGGCCGAGAACATCCTGGATGGCGCCGAGCTGCTCCGCCTCCAGACACTCGTCCGCCGGATGCCCGTGGGCGAGCAGGTGATCGACGCGATCCTGAAGATCGTGAGGGCGGGTCGACCCGAGAACCGCCTGGTCGAGGATATCGCCGATCTCGTATCCTGGGGGCCGGGCCCCCGTGCCAGCCAGGCGCTCATGCTCACCGTGCGCGTGCGAGCCCTGCTCGACGGGCGACTGGCTCCGTCGCTGGACGATGTCATGGCGCTCGCCGGCCCGGTGCTCCGGCACCGCATGGCGGTGACGTTCGCCGCCCGCGCCGAAGGGATCACCGTCGACACCATCATCGAGCGCCTCTGCCGGCATGTCGCCTGAGCCCGCTGGCCATGCCTTCGCCCGGAGCCTGGTCGGCATCCAGGACAGGTCCGAGCGGCTCGCCCAGCGTCTGCCGGGACTCCTGGTCGAGGCCGACCGCGTCGCCTCGACGGTGGTGCAGGGTGTCCACGGACGCAGGCGGACCGGCGTCGGCGAGACCTTCTGGCAGTTCCGCCCCTACGGTTCGGGTGACGACGCGCATGCGATCGATTGGCGCCAGTCGGCCCGCAGCCGCCACCTCTTCATTCGGGAGCAGGAGTGGGAGGCGGCTGAGAGCGTCTGGCTCTGGTGCGACCTCTCCGCATCGATGCGCTTTCACTCCTCGCGCCGTCTGCCGACCAAGCTCGACCGGGCCCTGCTCCTCACCCTCGGCCTCGCGGCGCTTCTCGTCCGCGGAGGCGAGCGGGTGACGCTGCTCGGCACGGGCGAGCGGCCGCGGGGAGGCCGGCAGGGCCTGAACCACCTCGTCCGTCAGATCACGGACTCCGACAGCAGGGCCGCACCGCTGCCTCCTCTCGAGCGCCTGCCGCGCTACGCACGCCTGGTGCTGGTCTCCGACTTCCTCGAGCCCCTGGAGGCGCTGCGGGGGCGGCTCCACGCTTTCGTCGCCGCGGGCGGGCGAGGCTGTCTTCTGCAGATCGTGGATCCCGCCGAGGAGGAGCTGCCTTATGAAGGCCGCATGCTCTTCGAGGGCATGGAACGTGAAGGCCGCGCCCTGATCGGCAATGTCGGCTCGATCCGCCAGCGTTACCGGACGCGTTTCGCCGCGCATCGGGAGGAGCTGACCCGGCTCGCGGGGCGCCAGAACTGGCGGCTCGCCGTTCATCGCACCGACCGCACCGCCGAGGCAGGGCTGCTCACGCTCTACCAGCTGCTGGCACCGCGGGCCGTCCGCTGACCTAGATGCTCAATCTCGGCCTGCTCGCCTTCACCCAGCCCTGGCTCCTCGCGGCCTTGGCCGTCCTGCCGGCGCTCTGGATCCTCCTGCGCATCACGCCGCCGGCGCCGCGGCGCCTCGCTTTCCCGGCGATCCGGCTCCTGCTTCGGCTCGAGCCACGCGAGGAGACGCCGGCCCGGACGCCGCTCTGGCTGCTGCTGCTGCGGATGGCGCTGGCCGCGCTTCTCGTTCTCGGCCTCGCCGGGCCCGTGCTGCATCCGGCGGCCCAGCTCGCGGGCGGCGGCCCGCTGCTGCTGGTCGTGGACGACGGCTGGGCGGCGGCGCCCGGCTGGCGCGAGCGGCTCGGCAGCCTCGACGAGATCCTGGCGCAGGCGGAGCGACAGCACCGCGAGGTGCTTGTACTGCGCACGGCGCCGCCGCCCGCCGGTCCCATGGCGATCGTGCGGACCGAGGCCGCCCGGGCACGCGAGGCACTGGCCGGCTGGCATCCGGAACCCTGGCCGGTCGATCGGGCGGCCGCCGCCAGGCTGCTGACCGAGGTTCCCAAGGGTGCCAGCGTCGTGTGGCTCGCCGATCGCATTGCCGACAGCGATCAGGCGCTCGCCGCCGCACAGGACCTCGGGCGGCGGCTCGCCCTGATCGGGCCGGTTCGCGTGCTGGCCGACGAGCCGGCGCAGCTCCAGCCGGTCCTGCGCCCACCCGACGCCTCGGCAGCGACACTGACCATGATCCTGGAACGTCCGGCACCGGGCCCGACGGCGCCGCGCGAGGTCCGGGCCGTCGGGCCCAAGGGCGAGATCCTGGGTCGTACGCAGGCCAGCTTTCCCGAAGGAGCGACCCTCGCTCGTGCGACTTTCGACATGCCGCTCGAGCTGCGCAACAGGATCGCCAGGCTCGAGCTGTCGCCGACAGCCGGCATCGGCGGCACGATCCTGCTGGACGAGAGCTGGCGGCGGCGGGCTGTCGGCCTGATCGGCTCACAGCGCGACGTGGCCGAGGAGCCGCTGCTCTCCGAGCTCTTCTTCATCGAGCGGGCGCTCGCCCCCTATGCCGAAGAGCACACCGGCACGATCAGCGCGCTGCTCGGGACGCCCCTTTCGATGATCGTGATGCCGGATCTCGGCAGGCTCGACGACGCGGACCGGCAAGGGCTGCTCGGCTGGATCGACCGAGGTGGGGTCCTGCTTCGCTTCGCGGGACCGCGCCTCGCCGCGTCCGCCAGCGACGAGCTGGTGCCGGTGCCCCTGCGGTCGGGCGATCGCCAGCTCGGGGGCGCCCTCTCCTGGTCACATCCGTTGCCGATCGCCCAGTTCAACGCCAAGGGACCGTTCGCCGGCCTGAAGCCTTCGGGGGAGGCGGTCGTGAGCCGACAGGTGCTGGCCGAGCCCGGCCCGGGCCTCGAGGCGGCCACATTCGCGTCGCTGAGCGACGGGACGCCGCTCGTCACGGGGCGTCGTGAAGGCAAAGGATGGCTCGTCCTGGTCCATACGACCGCCAATACGGCCTGGTCCAATCTGCCCCTGTCGGGCGTCTTCGTGGAGATGCTCCGACGAGTGCTGGACCTCGCATCGGGAGCCGGCGGCGCCAGGACGGGGCTCTACGAGGCCGACGCCGTCCTGGACGCCGATGGTCATCTGCGGCCGGCGCCACCGGCGCTCGCAGCTGTGCCTGCCGAGCAGCTGGCCGACCTCGTGCCGTCACCCGACCATCCGCCGGGGCTCTACGGGCCGGCACGCCGAATAGAGGCGAGCGAGGAGCAGGGGGCGGCACGGGTGGCCGTCAACCTGCAGCGGGCGCTCGGCACGCTGCACCTGCTGGCGGCGAGCGACCTGGGCGCCGAGCCGGCGCCCTATGTTGGCAATGCCGAGGTCGATCTGGCACCATGGCTGCTGCTCGCGGCTCTCCTCCTCCTGCTCGGGGACATCCTGATCGGCTACGGGTTTCGCGGTCTCCTGCCAGCGCTCGGCCGAGCCGGCGTGGCGATCCTCCTGCTCGCTCCGGCCGCCTCCCGTGCCGCCGACGATCCCGCGGCAATGGTCGCCGCCAACGACACCCGCCTCGCCTACGTCCTGACCGGCGTGCCGGACGTCGACGAGATGAGCCGCGCCGGCCTCGTCGGCCTCACCAGGGTGCTCGGGGACCGGACTTCCGTCGAGGCGGCGGAGCCCGTAGGCGTCGATGTCGGCAAGGACGAGCTGGCCGTCTACCCGCTGCTCTACTGGCCCGTGCCGCCGGACGAGCCCGACCTCGACCCTGCGGCCGCCCAGAAGGTGCAGCGCTACATCGACAATGGTGGGATGATCCTGTTCGACACGAAGGACGCAGGTGTCCTCCTTCCCGGCCAGGAGGGGGGCGGGCCCGGCGAGCAGCGCTTGGCCCATCTCCTGGCCGGCCTCGACATCCCGCCCCTGGCTCGCGTGCCGGCCGACCACGTGCTGACACGCTCGTTCTATCTCATGCAGGACTTTCCGGGTCGGTGGGCAGGCCAGCCGCTCTGGGTCGACCAGGTCCCGATCTCGGTGAACGACGGCGTCTCGAGCGTGATCATCGGGGCCAATGACTGGGCCGGCGCCTGGGCGGAGGACAAATTCGGCCGGTCGCTGCTGCCGGTCGTCCCGGGCGGCGAGGACCAGCGCGAGATGGCCCGTCGCTTCGGCGTCAACCTCGTGATGTATGCGCTCACCGGCAACTACAAGACCGATCAGGTGCACGTCCCGGCCCTCCTCGAGCGGCTCGGCCAATGACCAGCTTCTCCTTCGTCCTCGAGCCGCATCTGCCGGTCTGGGCCCTGGCCGGCTTGGGCGTTCTGGCCGCCTTGGTGCTCGCCTGGGGCGCTTACCGGCGTGCCAAGGGCTGGCCCTGGCGGGTCGCCTTCGCCTGCCTTCTCCTGGGCGCCCTCGCCAACCCGGTCTTGCGCCAGGAGCAGCACGACCCGTTGCCCGACGTGGCGCTCCTCGTCCTCGACCGATCGCCCAGCCAGGGCCTCGAGCATCGTACCGCCGAGATGGAGGCCGCCGCCGCGACGCTTCGAAAGCGCCTCGGCGAGCTCGGCGGTGTGGACGTCCGGGAGGTGACGGTGGCTGGTGACGGCAACGGCACCGAGCTCTTCCGGCGCATCGAGGAGGCGTTGGCAGAGGTCGACCGGAGCCGTCTGGCCGGGGTGGTCGCCCTGACCGACGGCGAGGTTCACGACGTGCCGACGGTCAACGGCAAGACGCCGATCGGGGCGCCCTTGCACGTGCTGCTGACGGGCCGGCCGAACGAGATCGATCGGGCCCTGACGGTCCAGGAGGCGCCCACCTTCGCGATGGTCGGCGAGCCCCAGAGCGTGCGCATCCTCGTCGAGGATCGCCCCGCCCAGGGCAGCGACGCGCCGGTGCGCGTCACGCTCAAGGAGGACGGCAAGCCCGTCGGCGACACGATCGCCCGGGCCGGCGTGCCGTTGACACTGCCCTTCACGCTCGACAAGGCCGGGCCGACCGTGCTCGAGCTCGAGGCGGCGCCACTGGCCGGCGAGCTGACCCCGCTCAACAACCGGGCCGTCCTGACCGTGAACGGCGTGCGCGACCGTCTCCGCGTGCTGCTCGTCTCGGGGCAGCCCTATCCGGGCCTCCGCGTGTGGCGGAACCTGCTGAAGGCCGACCCCGCGGTCGACCTCGTGCACTTCACCATCCTCCGCCCGCCGGAGAAGCAGGACGGGACGCCGATCCGCGAGCTCGCGTTGATCGCCTTCCCGTCGCGCGAGCTGTTCGAGGTGAAGCTCAACGAGTTCGACCTCGTGATCTTCGACCGCTACAGCCGTCGCGGCCTTCTGCCCCTGACCTATCTCGACAACGTGGCCCGGTATGTCGAGGGAGGCGGAGCCCTGCTGGAGGCGGCGGGCCCGGGCTTCGCCGGCCCGACCAGCCTCTATCGGACCCCTCTCGCGCGTGTCCTTCCGGGCCGCCCTTCGGGCGAGGTCTTCGAGCGCCCCTTCGTGCCGACCGTGACGGGGCTCGGCGGCCGCCATCCGGTGACGCGTGGCCTGGCCCCGCCGCCGGGCGAGCCGGGGTGGGGCACATGGTTCCGCCAGATCGACGTGGAGCCCGGCGACGCGCAGGTGCTGATGACGGGCGTCGCCGATCGCCCGCTCCTCATCCTCGAGCGGGTCGGCAAAGGGCGCGTCGCCCAGCTGCTCTCGGACGAGGCCTGGCTCTGGGCCCGGGGCTATGACGGCGGCGGGCCCCAGGCGGCCCTGCTGCGGCGCCTCGTGCACTGGCTCATGAAGGAGCCCGAGCTCGAGGAGGAAGCGCTGGGCGCGCGAGCGTCGGCGGACGGCATCGAGATCGAGCGGCGATCCCTGAAGCAGGATGCGATCGAGGTTACGGTCACGGCCCCCTCCGGCAAGGAGCAACGCCTGTCGCTGAAGCCCGGCGAGGATGGCATCGCCCGTGCCCGCGTCGAGGCGGACGAGAACGGCCTCTATCGGATCAGCGACGGGGCTCACACGGCCTACGCGACGCCGCGGCCGATCGCGCCGGCCGAGCTCGCCGACATGCGCGCGACCCCCGACCGGCTGGCGCCGGTGGTCGCCGCCAGCGGCGGAGCGATCGAATGGCTGGCCGAGGACGGCGTGCCGGAGATCCGGCGCGTCGATGCGGGCCGCCGCATGCACGGCCGAGGATGGATCGGCCTCGAGCGCAACGAGGCCTATACGGTGACCGGCATGATCGAGACGCCGCTCCTCCCGGCCTGGCTGGCTCTGGCGCTGCTGCTGGCAACGGCCACGATCGCCTGGTGGCGGGAAGGTCGGGCCTAAGGCCCTGAGGCCGGCTCGCGCCGACGCAGGATCTGCGTGCCGTGACCGTGCTCGGTGAAGAGCTCGAGGAGGATCGCGTGCGGGACGCGGCCGTCCAGGATGACGGCGGCGCCGACCCCCTGCTCGACCGCCTGCAGGCAGGTCTCGATCTTGGGGATCATCCCCCCGGAGATGGTGCCGGCGGCGATCATGGACCGGGCCTGCTCATCGGTCAGCGTCGGCAGAAAGCTCTTGTCGGCGTCCAGCACGCCTCGGATGTCCGTGAGCATCAGCAGCTTGAGCGCCTTCAGCGCGCCCGCCACCGCACCCGCCGCCGTGTCGGCATTGATGTTGTAGGTCTGACCATCCTCACCCAGGCCGATCGGCGCGATCACCGGGATGAGGTCGGTGCCCTTGAGCACCTCGAGAACGCCCGTATTGATCCGCGACGGCTCACCGACGAAGCCCAGATCCAGAACCTGCTCGATGCTCGAGCCCGGATCGCGCCGCGTGCGCGTGAGCTTTCGCGCCTCGATCAGGTTGGCGTCCTTGCCGCTCAGGCCCACGGCCTTCCCGCCGGCCGCCTGGATGGCGGTCACGATCTCCTTGTTGATCTTGCCGGCGAGGACCATCTCGACGACCTCGACCGTGGCGGCGTCGGTCACCCTCAGACCATCGACGAAGGAGGACTGGATCTTGAGGCGGTCGAGCATCGCCTTGATCTGCGGCCCGCCGCCGTGGACCACCACGGGATTGATGCCGACCTGCTTCAGCAGGACCACGTCGCGGGCGAAGTCGCGGGCGACGATCTCGTCGCCCATGGCGTGGCCGCCATACTTCACGACCATCACCGCACCCTGATAGCGCCGCATATAGGGCAGCGCCTCGATCAGGGTGGCGGCGATGGCCGGGGCCTGGGGCGTGGCGGCGGAAGAGCTCATCGCTGGCGCTCGCTCGCGGGTGAGAGGGCGTAGGTGGCGAGCAGCGCACGCAGCACGGCGATGCCGTCTTCCTTACGCGAGCTCGTGCGGCGAACGCCCGGCAGGGCTCCGGGCCGGCGCCTCAGCGCCTCCTCGACCGCGGCCGCGGTGTCGCGCAGCTGGCCCGGACCGACGAGATCGCATTTGGTGAGGACGACCTGGAAGGCGACGGCGGCCTTGCCCAGCAGCTCCATTGCGGCATCGTCGGTGGGCTTCAGGCCGTGGCGGGCATCGACGAGGACGCAGACGAGGCGCAGCGCCGGGCGGCCCCGCAGATAGGCGAAGACGAGCTCGGTCCAGGCCTCGACCTTGTCCTTGGGCGCCTTGGCGAACCCGTAGCCGGGCAGATCCACGAGGCCCAGCCGCCCGCCGAGGTCGAAGAAGTTCAGCTCCTGGGTCCGGCCGGGCGTGTTCGAGGTGCGGGCGAGCGCGTTGCGGCCGGTCAGCGCATTGACGAGGCTGGACTTGCCGACGTTCGAGCGGCCGGCGAAGGCGATCTCGGGGAGGCCGCCGTCCGGCAGCTGGTCGAGGCGCGCCACCCCGCGCACGAAGGTGCAGGCCTGGGCGAAGAGCCGCCGCCCGGCCTCGAGATCGAGGGCCTCCTCGGGGTCGAGGGCCGCGTCCATTCCCATCCGGCCTCAGCCGACCTTCACGCCCATCCGTCTCATGATCACCCACTGCTGCGTGATCGAGAGGAGATTGTTCCAGGTCCAGTAGATCACCAGCCCGGCCGGGAACGTGGCGAACAGGAAGGTGAACATCACCGGCAGGAACATCATGACCTTGGCCTGGGTCGGATCGGCCGGCGTCGGGTTGAGCTTCTGCTGGAGAAACATCGTGAACCCCATCGCCAGCGGCCAGGCGCCGATCATCAACATGTGCGGCGGGGTCCAGGGGATCAGGCCGAAGAGATTGAACACGGTCGTCGGGTCGGGCGCCGACAGGTCCTTGATCCACCCGAAGAAGGGCGCATGCCGCATCTCGATGTTCACGAACAGGACCTTGTAGAGCGAGAAGAAGACCGGGATCTGCACGACGACCGGCAGGCAGCCCGCCATCGGGTTGACCTTCTCCTTCTTGTAGAGCGCCATGAGCTCCTGGTTCATCTTCGCCTTGTCGTCGCCGTAGCGCTCGCGGAGCTTCTGCATCTCGGGCTGGAGCTTCTTCATTTTGCTCATGGCCCGATAGGATTTGTTGGCGAGCGGGAAGAAAACGAGCTTGACGCAGAGCGTCAGCAGCAGAATCGCCAGACCGTAATTTCCGATATAGTGGTAGAAGAAGTCGAGTAGCCAGAGGATCGGCTTCGTCAGAAAGAAGAACCAGCCGAAGTCGATGGCGTAGTCGAACAGCGGGATCTTGTACTCGTCCCGGTACTGGTTCAGGAGATCGAACTGCTTGGCGCCGGCGAAGAGTCGGCTGGTCACCTCGACCTGCTGGCCGGGCTGCACCGTCAGCCCGTCCCCCAAGAGGTCGACCTGATAGCGGTCCTGGCCGTCGATGGTGAAATGGTGAAAGGTCGCCTTCAGCTTCTCGCTCTGCTCCGGAATGACGGCGGTCAGCCAGTATTTGTCCGTGAAGCCGATCCAGCCGCCCGTGCTCTCGTAGTCGGTGGCGCCGGCCTTCACGAGGTCCTTGTAGTTCGGCTCGTGCAAGGTTCCGCCGAGGACGCCGATCGGGCCTTCGTGAAGGATGTAGTAGCCCATGGTGGTCGGCGTGCCCCACCGGCTGATCAGGCCATAGGGGTAGAGGGTCACGGGCTTGTCGGTGTTGTTGGTCACGCCGCGCGTGACCGTCATCATGTAGTTCGCATCGATCGCGATGCGCTTCTCGAAGGCGAGGCCCTGGCCGTTGTCCCAGCTCAGCTCGATCGGCGTGGTCGGTGTCAAGGGGCTCTTGGCGGCCGCCGCCCAGGCCGTCTTCTCGCCGGGCACGACCGTCGTCTTGTCCTCGGGCACCCAGCCGAACTCGGCAAAATAGGTGTCCTTGGCGCCCGCGGGGTTGAGGAGCGCTATCTCCGGCGACTTCGGATCAATGGTCTCGTGGTAGTCGGCGAGCTTGACGTCGTCGATGCGCCCGCCGACCAGGGGCAGCGAGCCGTGGAGCCGGCCGGTGTCGATCGGCAGCCTCGGCACGGCGGCCAGCTCCTCGCTGCGCGGCTCGAGCTTGGCCTGCGCGGCTGCACCGGGCGCCGAAGGGGCCTGACCGGAAGCGCCGGGGCTCGCGGCGGTGCTCTGCTCCTGCGTCTGGGGCGGGGCCTGGTGTTTCTGCGCCTCGCGCATCCTCGGCGCCTCGACGAAGAACTGGAACGCCAGGATGATCCCGACCGAGACGATGATCGCGAGGATGAGGTTGCGCTGGTCCGTCATGACGGCAATGAGCTCCTTGACCGCTCTGCGCGCTCAATGGCGGGCGGCGTGACGACAGGCGAGCCCCTTCTCGGCCCGCAAAGGCGTGGGAGGCACGGGATCATAGCCCATGCCCCCCCACGGGTGACAGCGGCCGATCCGCCGCAGGGTCAGCCAGCCACCGCGCAGCGCTCCATGCGCCGCGAGCGCGTCGAGCGCATACTCCGAGCAGGTCGGCAGGAAGCGACAGCGCGGCCCTATCAGCGGCGATACGACCAGCCGATAGAGCACCACCACACCTCGAAGCGCCCGAGCGATCAGGCCCGCGCGCGCGACCGATCCATGCGCTGCGCGATCGCGGCGACGCCCTCGCGCAGCGTCGCTGTCAGGGCCGGGAAATCGCATGTCAGCGCCGATGGCCGCGCCACCAGAACATAGTCGAAGCCCGGGCGTCCGACCTCCGGCATGACCATCCGGGCCGCTTCCCGCAGCCGACGGCGGGCCCGGTTGCGGACAACGGCCGTGCCGATGCGCTTGGTCGCCGTGAAGCCGACGCCGATCGCCGGCTCGCCCCCCTGCCGGCTCCGTCGCGCGCATTGCAGCACGAATGCCGCCGCATTCCATCGGGCACCCTTCGAGACGGCGACGAACTCGGCACGCCGCCTGAGCCGCGTCACAACAGGCGCTGCGTCACCGAGAGCGGGCGTCAGGCCGACAGACGCTTGCGACCGCGCGCCCGGCGCGACGCGATGATCTTGCGGCCCCCGACGGTCGCCATTCGGGACCGGAAGCCATGTCGGCGTTTCCGCACGAGCCGGCTCGGCTGGTAGGTACGCTTCACTGGGGTCACCTCTGCATCGCGGAAAACGCGGAAATTGTCGCAGGCCGATATAGTGAGCACCCCTGCGAGTGTCAAATAGGCGGGGCGGCCCGGCTCACCCGGAATTGAGCGGCAGCCCGTGTCGGGGCCGGCCGAGATGGTCTATGTGCCTCTCGTGCCGCCCGCCACGGGCTGGGAGAGCCTCGCTTGCACCGGCGCCTCGTCATCCTCCTCTCCGCCCTCCTCCTCCTCCCGCGGGCGGCTCCGGCGACTCCGGCCGGCTCGCTCTGGGCTCACTTCGGGGCGTCCGATCCCAACAGCGCCATGGTGGTGGATCACGCGGCGTGGGCAGGATTTCTGGGGCGCTACGTCAAGACGCGCTCGGACGGCATCAACCTCGTAGCCTACGCAGCGGTCACGGCAGCGGACCGGCAGGCTCTCCAGGCCTACATCGAGAGCCTGGAGGCCACGCCTGTCTCCCGCTGCTCCCGCCCAGAGCAGCTGGCCTTCTGGGCAAACCTCTACAACGCGCTGACCGTCGGGCTTGTCCTACAGCACTATCCGGTGGGCTCGATCCGCGACATCGGCGGCCCGGCCGGCAGCCCGGCGGGCCCGTGGGGAGAGAAGATCGCCCATGTCGAGGGCGAGGCGATATCGCTCGGGGATATCGAGAATCGCATTCTGTTGCCGATCTGGCGCGATCCGCGCGTGCTCTACACCCTGAGCTGTGCCGCGATCGGCTGCCCCAGTCTGCGGTCCAGGCCCTACAGCGCGCCCCAGATCGACAATCAGCTCGACGCGGCGGCGATCGCCTATGTGAACAGCCCCCAGGGCCTGCGGATCCTGGGCAGCCGGCTGATCGTCTCCAGGCTCTACGAATGGCACGAGGCTGCGTTCGGCGGCAGCGAGGACGGCATTCTTCGCCATCTGCTCGCCTACGCCTCCCCCGACACGGCGATGGCGCTGCAGCAGATTCACCAGATCGACGGGTTCCAGTTCGACTGGGCGCTCAACAGCGCGCGGTGACCGACGCGACGACCGGTTTGCCAGTCCGGCGACACCACACTAAGAATCCCGCCTTGGGGTCATCGGTGAATGGGAACGCGCGACATGGCCGGCCCGAGCGATCGCCCGTCGCCCGGCCGGGGCCTCTCGGCGCGGATCCTGCTCCTCGCGATCGCTTTCCTGCTGCTGGGCGAGGTGCTGGTCTACCTGCCCTCCATCGCCCGCTTCCGCCTGACCTACCTGCAGGAGCATCTGGCCGCAGCGCGATTGGCGACCCTCAGCCTCGAGGTGCCGCATGAAGGCGCCCTGCCCGCCGACCTCGAGGCGCAGCTCCTGAGCCACGCCGGCGTTCGCTCGATCACCTTGTGGGCGACGCGCCCCGAGCGGATGCTCGGCAAGATGATGCCGGTCGATCGTGTCTACGATCTCCGCACCCCCACGCCGGCCGAGCTGGTTCTCGACAGCCTCGAGGCGCTGACGGCGGGACCGGACCAGGTGATACGGGTGATCGGCCCGTCGCCGATGGATCCCGACATGACGATCGACGTGACCTTGGACGAGGATCCTCTTCGCGCCGCGATGCTCGACTATTCCAGCCGCATCGTCACTCTGTCGCTCGTGCTGTCCGGGATCATGGCCGCCCTCCTTTTCCTCAGCCTCAGGCGCATGATCGTGATGCCGCTGCGGTCGATCACCGCGGGCCTCGAGGCGTTCCGTCAAAAGCCCGAGGATCGCAGCGTCGACCGGCCGCCGTCCGGCCGCACCGACGAGATCGGCATCGTCGAGCGGGAGATCGGCGACATGCAGCGCGACCTCCGCCAGGCGCTCAGCCAGAAGACGCGGCTGGCGGCCCTCGGGGCGGCGGTCGGCAAGGTCAGCCATGATCTCAAGAACATCCTGGCCTCGGCCGTGCTGGTCTCCGATCGCCTGGAGGCGAGCGCCGATCCGGCCGTCCGCAAGGTGGCGCCACGCCTGGTCCAATCGCTCGACCGCGCCATTCGCCTCTGCATCGACACGCTGAGCTTCGCCCGCGAGCAGCCGCCAGAGCCCAGTTTCACCCGATTTGCACTGCTGCCCCTGCTCGACGAGGTGGCCGAGGCGGTGACGGCCGACAGCCCCTGGCTGACCTGGCGGAACGACGGGCCGGTGGGGCTGGAGATCGTGGCGGACCGCGACCAGCTCTATCGCGTGCTGCTCAATCTTGGCCGCAACAGCCGTGAGGCGATGATGGAGCGCGGCGGCGAGATCCATGTCGGCATCGACCAGCGCGGCGAGGAGATCCACGTCATGATCAGGGACACCGGGCCGGGCATTCCGGACGCCGTGCTGCCGCGGCTGTTCACGACCTTCTCGGGCTCGACCAAGCCCGGCGGCAGTGGCCTCGGGCTCGCCATTTGCCGCGAGATTATGCGCGCTCATGGCGGCGACGTGCGTCTCGTCGACACGAGTCCCGGCAGCACGACGTTCGAGGTGGTCCTGCCGTTGCGCGCGACGGCCGGCGCGGTCGCTGCCGAATGACGGCCAGGCTCTGCGTCGTGTCGCTGTCGGCGTTGGCCGCCTGGGCGGTCGCCGCCTGCGACTATCAGGGCCCGGCGCTCGCCGGATATCCCGGCCTCCAGCTCAGGGTCGTCGACTATTACGACGGGCACGGCTGGGAGCGGGGCGCCAACTGCATCCTGCCGCAGATGGGTGCGATCACGGTCGTGCGCGTCGTCGAGGACACCGAGAAGCGGCTCGTGCTCGACCTCCGCTACTGGTATCAGACCAATGACGTCAACGACTTTAACGACAGGGGCCCTTTCCTTCGACCGTTTCGCTGCCAGGGCTGGAACGAGCGGACGTTCATCATCGACAAGAGTCCGGGTGGGCGCCTGGACGTGGTCGGGATGAGCGGACCGCAGCGGACCCTGCCCTGACCGGCCTCAACCGTCGCGGAACGCGGCATCGCGCACGCGCCAGATCCGCTCGGTCAGATAGGAGAGGATCGTCCGCTCGCCGACCTTGACCTCGACATCGACCACCATGCCCGGCGTCACGTCTAGCTCGCCGGGCTTTGGGCCCAGATGGTCGCGATCGGTGGCGATCACGACGATATAGGACGGGGCCCCGCTCCGGGGCTCGGGCGAGGCGTCGGCCGCGACCTTGGTGACGTGCCCCTCGAGCACACCGTGACGCAGGAAGTCGAAGGTCCGCACTTTGATGGTGGCGGGCAGCCCCGGGCGGATCTTGCCGATATCGTCGTTCGCGACCCTCGCCTCGACGACGAGGCCCTCGTCGGTCGGCACGATCTTCATCAGCGGCTCGTTGGCGCCGACCGATTGGCCGGCGGCGGCCACGGCCAGATCCTGGACGAAGCCGGCCACCGGCGCTCGGACCACCAGCCCGTCGAGGAGGGCCCGCTGGCCACCGTTCTGTTCCCTCAGGCGGTCGCGCTCGGCCGTCGTCTCGCCGAGCTCGGTCAGGATCTGGCTGCGCCAGTCCTTCTCCAGGCCGGCGAGCCGGCTCTGGCTCTCGGCGAGCGCCGCCTGCGCAGCCGCGAGGCCCGCCTCGGTCTTCTTCAGCTCGCCATTGCCGTCGCTGACCTGATGCTGGAGCTGGACGAGCTTGAGCTTGGGATAGAGGCCGCGATCGGCGAGCTCGGTCACCGCGTCGAGCTGCTGGCGCAGCAGGGTGGAGCCGTTGCGCACACGCCCCAGCTCGGCGTCGGCGGTCTGAAGGTCGCTGCGTCGGGCCTGCACGGCGCGCTCCAGGGTCTCGTGCCTGGCCGCGTATGCGGCGGCACGGGCCTCCATGAGGCGTGTCTCCGAGGCGATGAGATCGGGCCGGACCGTCGCGAGGTCCGCCTCGAGCGCCAGCGGCGTGCCGTCCGCCTCGGCCCGCAGGCGAGCGACCTCCATCTGCTTGACCTGGAGGCGCCCGAGAAGCTCGGCGTACTCGTCCTGCCGCATCTCCGCGTCGAGCCTGATCAAGGGCTGTCCCGCCACGACACGCTGGCCCTCGGTCACCAGGATCTCGGCGACGCGGCCGCCACGCGGATGGTTGATGACCTTGACCCGTCCCGCCGGCTCGACCTGCCCCGGCGCCCTCACCAGCTCGTCCACATGCGCCCAGGCCGTCCAGCCGACCAGGGCCACGATGAGCGCCCCGATGACGAGAATCAGCGCGCCGGCGAGCGGGGTCGAGCGGCTCTCGATCAGGGAGCGGGCGTCGTGAAACGGCCCGAGATCGTCCGTTGCAGCCCACATGGTCCCGTCCTCAGCTCACCGCATGCAGGCCGGCCCGACGCCTGGCCGGGTCGACGAGGCCGGCGATCTCGGTCGGGCTGCCGGCCCGGACGATGCGACCGCCCTGGAGCAGGACCGCGCGGTCGCAGGCCGCCAGCACGCTGCGCCGGTGCGTCACCATCACGAGGGTCCGCCCGCTGCCGGCGCGCCGGAGGTTCTGCAGCAGAGAGGCCTCGCTGGCGCCGTCCAGGGCGCTCGTTGCCTCGTCGAGGACCAGGACAGGCGGGTTCCGGAGGAGAGCCCGCGCGATCGCGATGAGCTGCCGCTGCCCCATCGAGAGGCCGGCGCCGCCCGGGCCGAGGACCGTGTCGTAGGCCTCCGGAAGCCTGTGAATCGCGTCGTGAATGCCGGCGAACTTGGCGGCTGCCACGATCCTGGCCGGCGAGCGGTCGACTGCGCCGATGCCGATGTTCTCGGCGATCGTGCCTGCGAAGAGCTGGATCTCCTGCGGCACGGTGCCGATCTGGCTGCGATAGGCCGCAGGAGCGAGCTGCCGAAGGTCGACCCCATCGACCAGGATCCGTCCCTCCGTCGGCGCCTCCAGTCCCAGGATCAGCTTCACCAGCGTGCTCTTGCCCGAGCCGGGCGCGCCGACGATTCCGACCATCGTGCCGGGCTGGATCTCGAGCGAGACCGCGTCCAGGGCCGGCGGCCCGGCCTCGGCGTAGCGGAACGTCACGGCCTCGAGGTGGAGATGGCCACGCAGTCGACGGTCGCCCGTGCCGGACCTCTGGGTCTCTCCGGGTGTCGCGAGCGCAGCGTCGAGGCGCTGCAGGGCGTCGCGCGCCTGCTGCACCTGCTGCCAGGCGAAGAACACCTGGCGCATCGGCGCGAGGGCCCGGCCCGAGAGAATGTTGGCGGCCACGAGCGCGCCGATGGAGAGGTCGCCGGCGACGATCTCCCGGGCACCCACATAGACGATCCCGAGCGCGGTGACGTGCTGGAGCGCCTGCCCCAGTGAGCCGACGAGGTTGCCGAGGCTGCCGGCGCGAAAGCTCGCCCAGGCGCTGTCGACGAGGCGGCGCTCGAAACGCCGCTCCATCGCCGGCTCGAGGCCGAGCCCCTTGACGGTGAGCGCCTGGCCGACCGCCTCGCCGAGGCAGGCGGCCTTCTGCATCGCCGCTCCGGCGGCGGCGCGACCGAGGGCCAGCTGGCGGCGATGCGCCGCCGCCGAGAGGAGAATGAAGAGCGGCATCGCCGCGACCGTGAGCAGGGCCAGCTTCGGCGCCAGGACGAGGAGAGCCCCGACGAAGAGCCCCACGAATGCCAGATCGACCAGGAGAAGCGGGAGCTGACCGGTGAGAAAGCCCCTCAGCTGATCGAGCTGGCGGACCCGCTCGACCAGGCCGCCGCTCGCCGTTCCTTCGAAGGCACGGTAGGGCAGGCGAAGCATCCGGTGCACCACCTCGCCGCCGATCGCCACGTCGAGGCGGGCGCCGGTGTGGCTGGCGACATGGCCGCGAAGAGCCCGGAGCAGGAGCTCGAAAGCAAAGAGACTGATCATCCCGATGGCCATGACATCGAGGGTCTGCAAGGCCGCATGGCTGATGACCCGGTTGTAGACGGTCATCATGAAGAGGGGTGTCGCGAGCGCCAGGAGATTGATGACGACCGAGGCCAGCGCCACCTCGGCCAAGGGCCGCCACAGCCGCCGCCCCAGCACCCGATACCAGGGCGAGCGGGCTTCGGCGCTCGGCTCGGCCGGCCGGAACAGCAGGGCCGACCCGGCCATCCGGACGATGCTCCGCGCCGTGTGGGCGGAAGCCACGCCCCGCCGTGGCTCGACGAGCACCAGATGCCGACCCGTCCGCCCGCGCACGACCCAGGCCTCGCCGGCCTTGCGGCCCAGCACGAGAAAAGGAGTCGGCAGCACGCGGAGCCGAGGCTTGGTAAGCCGCTCGAGGCGCCCGACGAGCCCGAGCCGCTCGCCCATCGTCAGCAGGCCGCGAGCGTCGAGCGCTGCGTCGATCGTCGGCGCGGCGGCCCGCAACTCGGCAGCACCGTGGGGGCGCTCGAGAAGCTCGCATAGATGCATGAACGCGGCCAGCACCTGGTCCGGCTCGCCGTCTTCGGCGTCCGGCAGGTCGTCTGGCGCCGAATCGGCCGTCTTGATCGTCATCCCGCTCGCTCCTCAGGGTGGCGGCGACGACCGATGGATGGGGTGACAACCTAATAGGATGAAGTGGGACGGTTTTCAACAACCATTGCGTTATCCGGATGCCGTGCCGCTCTTCAGTCGAGCGCGTAAGCGAGGAATTTCAGGTAGGCCGTCTCCGGGAGGGCCGGATGAACGGGATGGTCCGGCCCGGCGCCGGCCCGATGCAGGAGATACCCGCTTCGGCCGGCGGCGCGGATGCCGGCATAGGTCTCGGCCAGGAACTGCTCCTCCGTCACATTGTGCGAGCAGCAGGCGATGCAGAGGAAGCCCTGCTCGGCGACCAGCCCCGCCGTGCCGCGGGCGAGCTTGCGGTAGCCTCTGAGCCCGGTCGGCAGATCCTTGCGGCTGCGGACGAACGCCGGCGGATCGGCGATCACGAGGCCGAAGCGGCGGCGCTGCTCGGTCAGGCGATCGATCGCCGCGAACCCCTCCTCGCGCTCGAACTCGCAGCGGTCCGACACGCCCTGCCGCCCGGCGCTCTCCCGGGCCAGGGCCAGGGCCGGCTCGGCCCGATCCACGCAGAGGACCCGGGCAGCGCCGGCTGCAGCCGCCGTCAGCCCGAAGCCGCCCGCATAGCTGTAGAGATCGAGCACCTCCTGGCCCGCCGCCAGCCGTGCCGCGAACCGGCGATTGTCGCGCTGGTCGAAGTACCAGCCCGTCTTCTGGCCGCCCTCGAGGTCGGCCACGAACACGAGGCCGTTCTCCTCGACGTCCTGACGCCCCGGGGCCTCGCCCTTGGCCGTCTCGATCTCGACCGGCAGGCCTTCGATCTCGCGGACCGGGCTGTCGTTCCTGAGCAGGATCGCGCGCGGCCGCAAGAGGTTGTCCAGAGCGGCCACGAGCTCCGTCTTGAGGGCCGCGATGCCGGCGCTGTTGAGCTGGGCGACGCAGACATCGCCGAAGCGATCCACGACCAGCCCCGGCAGCCCGTCGCCTTCGGCATGGACGAGCCGATAGCAGGGACGCTCGAAGAGGCGGTCGCGAGCGGCGAGGGCACGAGCCAGCCGCCGCTCGAGAAAGGCCCGATCGACGGTCGCCTCGGTGCTGCGCGTCAGCAGCCGGGCAGCGATCAGCGAGTGGGGATTGAACCAGGCGAGCGCCATGGCCCGGCCGTCGGCGGAGACGAGGCGAACCGTCGAGCCGGGCTCGAGCGCCTTCGCCGCCCCGTCCATCTGCAGCTCGTTCGAGAAGAGCCAGGGGCTGCCGCCCCGCACCCGGCGGTCGTGACCCTCGAGGATGCGGATCGTCGGATAGGACATGGCTCGGTTCCAGGGGTCGGCCGTCGGGCCGGATCCCGGCCGGCGACGACTGGGCTGCGCATCCGGTCGGCTGTGGCGAGCGCCCGACATGCACCAGATGCCCGGCCGGACGCAACTCCTGCGGACCGCCGCCGCGGCCGATGCGCGGGCTTCCGCATCGAGGCCCGGCCCGGGCGGCCGATGCGAGGCCCGGCGCGTCCTGTGGTGCATCGCCGCAGGCACGGCGCAGGGGCCGGGCCGCTGGCACAGTTGGCCCAGCCATCCTGCGCGCGAGATCGACCGATGGGTGATGAAGGGCGAGCAACGGGGTCGGCCCGCATGGCCGAGCCGGCCCATGACCGGCTCGCCCACGAGCTGCGCACGCCCCTCGCCTCGATCCGCTGTATCGCCGAGATCCTCTGCGACTATCCCGACCTCGAGCCGGAGGCGCGGCGACGCTTTCTCGATGCCGTCCTCGCCGAGCAGGCGCGCCTCGAGCGGGCGGTCGAGCGTCTGCTCGACGAGGCGACGCACCTCGACGTCCGCGCCTGAGACTCAGCTCCGCCCGGGCTCCACGGGGAAGGCCGGGGAAAGCCGCCCGCGCATCCTGATCGGCTCGACGCGCCGGGCGAGGCCGGTCGTGTCGTCGGTCTCCAGAAAGACGGCACACAGCGTGGCGTCGCCCACGGCCGGCTCGAGCTTCTTGCTCGGCGTGCTCGTCTGCCAGCGCTGGAGCGAGAGTGCCTTGTCCATGCCGATCACGCTGTCGTAGTCGCCGGTCATGCCGACATCGGTGATGTAGCCGGTCCCGCCTGGAAGAATCTGCGCGTCGGCCGTCGGCACATGCGTATGCGTCCCGGCCACCAGCGACACGCGTCCATCCAGATGATGCCCCAGCGCCGTCTTCTCGCTGGTCGCCTCGGCGTGAACGTCGACGAGGATGGCGTGCGCGTTGCCGCCCAGGATCCAGCGCGCGAGCTCGGCATCGAGCGCCCGAAAGGGGTCGTCGGCGAGGCCCATGAAGAGACGGCCCAGCGCCTGCATGACGACCAGCCGCTTGCCGCGGGCCGTGCGGAGCTCCGCCACCCCCTTGCCCGGCGTTCCGGGCTGCATGTTGAGCGGCCGGATCAGACGCGGCTCGGAGGCGATGAATCCCACCAGGTCCCTCTGGTCCCAGGCGTGGTTGCCGAGGGTGAGGAGGTCGGCACCGGCGTCGAGGATCTCCCGGACCAGCTGAGGCGTGACTCCGAAGCCGCCCGCGGCGTTCTCGACGTTGACGACCACGGCATCGAGGCCCAGGCCCCGGCGCAGGCCGGCCAGCTCCGCGAGCAGCACGGTTCGGCCGGAGCGGCCGACGATGTCGCCGACATAGACGATGCGCACGCGATCACTCCCCCTCGGGGCCGCAATGCCCGAAGCGCGTGACCCGAGCATCCGTGACGAGCATGTCGAGCGGCACGTCCGTCGCCTCGACGGGCACCCGCTCGACGCGCTGCGTGTCGAAGGCGAAGCCGACGCTCAGAAAGCGGGCGCCGCCTTCCCCGAGCGCGGCCAGGGTGCGGTCGTAGAATCCGGCCCCATAGCCCAGCCGATAGCCGCGCTCGTCGACCGCGAGCAGCGGAGCCACCACCACGGCCGGTGCCACAACCGGCGCGTCGGGTGGCGGCTCCGACAAGCCGAACCCACCCGATAGGAGGGGCTGTTCCGGAGCCCAGAGGTGGAGCTGGAGCGCCTGGCCGCGCCCGACCACGCGGGGCAACAGTATCGGACGACCGCGCGAGACGAGGCCCGCGATGAGGCCGGCGGTATCGATCTCGTCCGCGATCGAGTGGAAGCACGCCACCGGACCCTCCGGCAGGGACGGCAAGAGATGCAGAAGACGCTCCGTGGCCGCCGCGCTCCGCCTCGCCCGCTCCTCGACACCTAGAGCCGATCGCAAGGCGCGCGCCTGCCGGCGCAGCGCGGCTTTCTCCAGAACGACCGTCACTGGGGGCTCGTGGCAGAGAGCGGCGGCGCCACCATGGCCGGTCACGTCCAATTCATCCCTGGGGCCTGCTCTGCAGGTGGGCGCCATGTACCGTGACCAGGGCCACGGCAGGGACAGCTCCCTTCGGAACGAATTAGGCCCAGAGCATCGACGGACGCTAAGCGCACCCGGCAGCAACCGCCGCCTCGGTAGTTAGGCCTTCTCCAGTGCCGCCGCAAGCTGCTCCAGCCGCTCGGCGACGCGCTCGACCGCCTTGGCCGTCTCGCCCTCGTCGCCTCCGCCTTCCCTGCCCGCCTTCGCGCGTATCTGCTGGACCTCCTGATAGGCATCGAAAAGCTCGTCGGCCAGGAGGAGGCTGGTCAGCAGGAGGACCCGCGGCTCGGTGAGCTGCGGGGATCGGCGGGCGATGTCGCTCGCCTTGTCGTCGACATAGGCCGCCAGCTTCTTGAGCCGCGGCTCCTCGCCGTCGTCGCAGTGCACCTGGTGCCGACGGCCCGCGATGCCGACCTCGAGCGTGGGCATGGCTCAGGCTCCCATGAGATCCTCGAGATCGCCGATGGCGGCGTCGAGGCGATCGCCAACCGTCGAGGTGGCTTCCGCCAAGCGGTCGTGACGCTGGCTGAGTGCCTGCAGCTCGCGCTGCAAGCGATCGCACTCGGCACGCAGCAGCTCGCAGTCGCGGTCCAGGCTCTCGTTCGCCACCTGAAGACGAGCGCGATCCGTCTCGAGCCGGTCGAGCTTGGCCGTCATCGCCGCCTGCAACCTGCCCAGCGCCGCCGTCAGCCGGCGCTCGGCTGTCTCGTAGCCTGACATGCGACTGCCAACCACCCCGCTAGCGGGTTGAATTGGCGCGTCTTCTTGCACCCCGCGCCGACCTCGTCAACCTCGGCTTCGCCGAGGCCGATATCCGATCCGCTCGAGACAGTTGATTTTTCCGGGACTCCCGTCAGTCTCCCGTGCGATTCAGCGTTGGAGCCGTGGTCAGCGCTTTGGCGCCCACCCTTCGCGACTTCGAACGAATTGGGCATGGTCATGAGCCGAGACGTCACCAGTCAGGATCTCGCCAACACCATCCGCGCGCTCGCCATGGACGCCGTGGAGAAGGCCGGATCGGGCCATCCCGGGATGCCCATGGGCATGGCCGACGTGGCGACGGTGCTCTTCACCCGCCATCTCCGCTTCGACCCCAAGGTGCCCGGCTGGCCCAACCGCGACCGCTACGTCCAGTCCGCCGGCCACGGCTCGATGCTGCTCTATTCTCTGCTCTACCTGACCGGCTACGAGGACGTGCCGCTGGAGCAGCTCGAGCGCTACCGCGTGCTCGGCTCGAAGACCCCCGGACATCCGGAGCACGGCCACACCGCGGGCGTCGAGACGACGACCGGGCCGCTCGGCCAGGGGATCGCGACGGCCGTCGGCATGGCGCTCGCCGAGCAGCTCCTGGAAGCGCGCTGGGGCAGCGAGATCGTCGACCACTTCACCTATGTGATCGCCAGCGACGGCGACCTGATGGAGGGAGTGAGCCACGAGGCGGCGGCCCTGGCTGGCCATCTCGCCTTGCGCAAGCTGATCGTCCTCTACGACGACAATCATATCTCGATCGACGGCCCGACCAGCCTCGCCTACACCGACGACGTCGTCGAGCGCTTCCACGCCTATGGCTGGGAGGCCGAGCGCGTCGACGGGCACGACCCGGAGGCGGTGGACGCGGCCATCGGGCGCGCCAAGGCGGCTTCCCGCCCGTCGCTCGTCGCCTGCCGCACGATCATCGGCAAAGGGGCGCCCAAGAAGGGCGGAACCTCGGCCGCGCACGGCTCGGCGCTCGGGGCGGCCGAGGTCGCGGCGGCTCGCGTGGCGCTGGGCTGGCCCTATCCGCCTTTCGTCATTCCCGAGGAGATCCTGGCGGCGTGGCGGGAGTACGGGCGGCGCGGCGCCCCGCTGCGCGAGAGCTGGGAAGGGCGCCTCGCGGGCATGCCCGGGGAGAAGCGGGCCGAGTTCGAGCGAGCCCAGGCAGGCAGGCTGCCGTCGGATCTCGATGCGCGGATCGACGGCCTGAAGCGCCGCCTCGCCGAGGAGCGGCCCGAGATCGCCACCCGCAAGGCCAGCGAGCTGGCCCTCGAGGTTCTGGTGGACGCCGTTCCCGAGATGATCGGCGGCTCGGCCGATCTCACGGGCTCGAACAACACCAAGACCAAAGGCATGGTGGATGTGGGACCGGGCGCGTTCGGCGGCCGGTACATCCACTATGGCGTGCGCGAGCACGGCATGATGGCGGCCATGAACGGCATGGCGCTCCACGGCGGGCTCATCCCCTATGGCGGCACCTTTCTCATCTTCACCGACTATTGCCGGCCGTCCATCCGCTTGGCGGCCCTGATGGAACAGCGGGTGATCCTGGTTGGAACGCACGACTCGATCGGCCTCGGCGAGGACGGACCGACGCACCAGCCCATCGAGCATCTGGCGGCGCTCCGGGCCATCCCCAACCTTCTCGTCTTTCGCCCGGCCGATCCGATCGAGACCGCCGAATGCTGGCAGGCGGCGCTCGAAAGCGCCCACACGCCCTCGATCCTGGCGCTGAGCAGACAAGAGCTTCCGACCGTGCGGACCACGCACAGCGAGGACAATCTGTCGGCACGCGGCGGCTATGTGCTGGCCGAGGCCGAGGGAAACCGGCAGGCGACGATTCTCTCGACCGGATCGGAGATCGCGATCGCCATGGCCGCGCGCGATCTCCTGCGGTCGGCCGGCACAAGCGTCGCCGTCGTCTCCCTGCCCTGCTTCGAGCTTTTCGACCAGCAGCCCGCGAGCTATCGGGCGGACGTGCTGGGTGCGGCGCCGCGCGTCGCCATCGAGGCGGCCAGCCCCTTCGGCTGGACGCGCTATGTGGCGAGCGAGGACGATGTCATCGGCATGCGCGGCTTCGGCGCCAGCGGCGCCTACAAAGAGGTCTACAAGCATTTCGGCATCACCGCCGAGGCGGTGGCGGAGCTGGTGAAGCGCCGCTTGGCCGACGGGAACGAAGGAGGAAAGAGGTGACGGTGAGGATCGCCATCAACGGCTTCGGGCGCATCGGCCGCAACGTCCTGCGTGCGATCGCCGAGAGTGGGCGCGACGACATCGAGGTGGTGGCCGTCAACGATCTCGCACCACCGGCGACCAACGCTCACCTGTTCCGCTACGACAGCGTGCATGGGCGGTTCCATGGCAGCGTCCAGCTCGAGGGCGACGTCATGGACGTCGGCACCGGGCCGATCAAGGTGATCGCCGAGAAGGACCTGACGAAGCTTCCTTGGGGCGCGCTCGGAGTCGCTCTCGTGCTCGAGTGCACGGGCGTCTTCACCAAGCGCGAGACGGCCGGAAGGCATCTCGACGCCGGTGCGAAGAAGGTGCTGATCTCGGCGCCGGCCGACGGCGTGGACATGACCGTCGTCTACGGCGTGAACCACACGAGCCTCAAGCCCGAGCACAAGGTCGTCTCGCAACGCGTCCTGCACGACCAATTGCCTGGCCCCGGTCGCCAAGGTCCTGAACGACGGCGTCGGCATCGAGCGCGGCCACATGACGACCATCCACTCCTACACCAACGACCAGCATCTCCTCGATGTCTTCCACAAGGATCTGCATCGGGCACGGGCCGCGGCCTGCTCGATGATCCCGACCTCGACCGGCGCCGCCAAGGCCGTGGGGCTCGTGCTCCCGGAGCTCAAAGGCCGGCTCGACGGCGTCGCCATCCGCGTGCCGACGCCGAACGTCTCGCTCGTCGATCTGACCTTCGTGCCGAAGCGCGAGACGACGGTCGAGGAGGTCAACGGGCTCATCAGGGCCGCGGCGGACGGCCCGCTCAAAGGCATCCTCGCCTATCACGTCGAGCCGCTCGTCTCGGTCGACTTCAACCATCAGCCCGCTAGCTCGACGGTCGACCTCGGCGCCACCAAGGCGGTCGAGGGCCGGCTCGTCCGCGTTGCCTCATGGTATGACAACGAATGGGGCTTCAGCTGCCGCATGGTCGACACCGCGGCGCTCATGGCCCGTCTCTGAGGCCGAGCCGAAAGGCGTTGGCGGGGCGGCCGACCGCCGCAGGCTGACGACGGCAGCAGCCGGGGAAGACGCGTAGGCTTCCGCAGCCTGCGCTCTTCCTGCAACGGCTGCGCGTCCGGTTTGCGGAACTCTTTCCCGCAATCAGGACGTCATCCATTCATCGCGCGTCTGTCACCGTCGGGACCTACAGCCCGGCCTCGTGATGCAGGCGCAGTTTCAGGACCTTGCCTTCCCCGCTCCGGCCCTCGGCCGCGCCAGGGTCCGTCGCCACGATGCCCAGGCGCGGCGA
The DNA here is from genome assembly GCA_963828215.1 of uncultured Alphaproteobacteria bacterium. Taxonomy (GTDB): domain Bacteria; phylum Pseudomonadota; class Alphaproteobacteria; order Geminicoccales; family Geminicoccaceae; genus CAVTJL01. The sequence goes on from CAWHFO010000078.1 coordinate 164,736, forward strand.
CGTTCTGCCAGCCCCGCGCCGCATGCCGGAACAACCGAGACGCTGATCGTCTCGGACGTGCATCTCGGCCTCCGCTCGAGCCGTCCGGCCCAGCTCCTGGCGACCTTGCGCGCCTGGCGGTTCCGGCGCCTCGTCCTGCTAGGCGACATCTTCCATGACGACGGCCTGCGCCGGTTCTGCTCCGACAGCTGGGCGCTGCTCGCCTTCATCCGCCAGCTCGCCAGCCAGGGCACCACCGATGTCGTCTGGCTGAACGGCAACCACGACCGCCATCTGGCGCCCCTCGTCGCCACGCTCGTCGGCATCGAGGTCCGCGAGAGCTTTCGATGGTCCGTGATGGGACGACACTATCTGGCCGTCCACGGCGACCGCTTCGACCGGTTCATCTCGAGGAACGAGTCGATCGGCCACTGGATCGGCCGGCTCTACGCCTTCTGCCAGCACCATCTGTCGAGCGACGGCGAATGGCCCAAGCGGCTCGACCGCATGCACAGCCGCCTCACCGATCTCAGCGACGAGGTCGCGCGCGGGGCCGCTGCCTTCGCGGCCGACGAGGGCGCGGACGTCATCGTCTGCGGTCACACGCACATGCCGCTCGAGCGCCGCTTCGTGCCGACCTGCTCCAGCCGGCCGGCCGTGACCTACGTGAATTCCGGCTCGTGGGTCGACACCCCGGCGAGCTTTCTGACGATCGACGCCTTTGGCGTCCGCATCAACCACTGCCCCTGACCCACCTTCTGCCTGGAGTGCTCGATGTCGAACACGCTCGTCCGGGATGCCGCCCGGACCCACCGGATCGCCTCCGGCCGAGGCCTTCTCGAGCATCTCTTCACCAAGGCCTTCGAGGGCCTTGTCTATGCCCAGATCTGGGAGGATCCGCGGGTCGACCTCGCCGCCCTCGAGATCGACCGGTCGACCCGGCTGGTGACGATAGCCTCGGGCGGGTGCAACGTCATGAGCTACCTCCTGGCCGACCCGGCCCGGATCCTCGCCGTCGACCTCAACCCCGCCCACATAGCGCTTCTCCAGCTCAAGCTGGCCGCCGTCCGGCATCTCGACGCGTACGAGAATTTCTTCAGACTGTTCGGCGAGGGCCGCGGCGCGCGAAATCGCGACACCTTCGGAAGGCTGCGGCCCCATCTCGACGAGCGGACCAGGACCTATTGGGAAGGCCGCAACTTCCGCGGCTGGCAGCGCCTCTCGGCCCTCGAGACCAACCTCTACACCCACGGCCTGCTCGGCCGCTGCATCGGCCTCGGCCACGCGGTCGCCCGCCTGCACGGGCGCCGGCCGGAGCGCCTGCTCGAGGCGCGCACCCTCGAGGAGCAGCGGCGGCTGTTCGACGAGGTCATCGCCCCGGTCTTCGACAACCCGCTGGTCAGGGCGGCGGCGCGCCTCCCGGTCGCCTATTTCGGCCTCGGCATCCCACCCGCCCAGTTCGACGCGCTCCAGAGCCACGCCGCGGGCGATGTGGCCGCGCTCGTGCGGGCCCGCGTCCGGCGACTGGCCTGCGACTTCCCCCTCGAGGACAACTATTTCGCCTGGCAGGCCTTCGGCCGACGCTACGACCCGGCGCGACGCTCGCTGCCGCCCTATCTCGAGGCCACGAGCTTTGCCACGCTGAAGGCCCGCGTGGACCGCGTCGAGCCTTGCCTCGCCTCGCTGACGGAGCGCCTCGCCCTCGAGCCGGCCAACGCGCTGGACGCCTACGTCCTTTTGGATGCGCAGGACTGGATGAACAGGCGCCAGCTTCGCGATCTCTGGAGCCAGATCAATCGCACGGCGGCTCCGGGTGCGCGCGTGATCTTTCGGACGGCCGGCGAGCCCTCGCCACTGCCCGCCATGCTCGACCCCGGCCTCCTGTCCCCCTGGCGGCGCGAGGAGCAGCGATCGCGCGAGCTCCACGCCCAGGACCGCTCGGCGATCTACGGCGGATTCCATCTCTACCGCCGCGTCGACGCCTGATGGCCGAGGCTACTCCCCTCGACACCCGCGCCCGCATGGAGCGGATGTATCGGCCGCAGAAGCTGATCTACGACCTGACCCGAAAGCACTACCTCATCGGCCGCGACCTGCTGATCGAGGGCCTGGACCTCCACGCCTGCCAGAGGCTCGTCGACATCGGCTGCGGCACCGGCCGCAACCTGGACCTCATCGCCCGGCGCTACCCGGGCGTCGAGCCTCTTCGGCATCGACGCCGCAGAAGCCATGCTCGAGCTGTCGCGCGCCGACTCGGCCGTCGGGCGACCTTCCGCCGGGCCCTGGCCGAGCAGCTCGATGCCCGCCGCCTCTTCGAGCTCGAGGGCGGATTCGATCACGCCATCTTCTCGTACGCGCTCTCCATGATGGACGATCCCGGGGCAGCCATCGACCGCGCCTTGGCGGAGCTCGCCCCGGGCGGTCGCCTCCATATCGTCGACTTCGGCGACATGGCGGGGCTTCCGGCTCCGCTCGCCCGCTCGATGCGCGCCTGGCTCGCCCGGTTCGGAGTCCACCACCGCCCCATCGTCGCCGCCACCCTGGCCGGCCTCGCCGACAACGGCGCCGGAAGGCTCGAGGTGCTGCGCCTCCTGGGCGGCTACGCCACGCTGCTGCGCTTCACGAAGGCCGGCTGATCGGCCTATTACTCGTCGGGTCGGGCGCGCGAAGCTCATGTGCCCGGCGCCATGCCCCGAGACGGGCAGACGAGCGACGAGCGGAAGCGAGATCCGCATGGGCAGGGGTGGTAGCGCGATGACCGCTTTTCGAACGATCGACGAGATCGACGCCAAGTCGAAGCGAATCCTTGTGCGGGTCGACTTCAACGTGCCCATGCAGGACGGCCGGGTGTCGGACGCGACCCGCATCGAGCGCGCGGCCGCGACGCTCGAGGAGCTGGCCGGCAAAGGGGCTCGGGTCGTCGTCCTCTCGCACTTCGGTCGCCCCAAGGGCAAGGTCGAGAGCTCGATGAGCCTCCGGCCGATCGCCGACGCCCTGAGCGCCGCGCTGGGTGGCACGCCGGTCGCCTTCGCCGAGGACTGCATCGGCGAGCCGGCACGCCGCGTGGTCGAGGCCCTGGACGACGGCCAAATGGCCCTCCTCGAGAACCTGCGCTTCCACAAAGGGGAGGAAGCCAACGACCCCGACTTCGCCGCGGCTCTGGCGAGCCTCGGCGATGTCTATGTCAACGACGCCTTCTCCTGCTCCCACCGCGCCCACGCCTCGGTGGTCGGCCTGGCCGAGCGACTGCCGGCCTTTGCCGGTCGCCTGATGCAGGCGGAGCTCGAGGCGCTCGAGACGGCGGTGGGCGGGTCCGCGCGTCCGGCCGCGGCCCTGATCGGCGGCGCGAAGGTATCGAGCAAGCTCCAGGTCCTGGGCCACCTCCTCGACCGCGTCGACGCTCTCGTCATCGGCGGCGGCATGGCCAACACGTTTCTCCATGCCGGAGGGGTTGCAGGTCGGCAAGTCGCTGAACGAGCCGGATCTCGCCGATGCGGCCAGGGCGGTCGTCGCCAAGGCTGCGGAGAAGAACGTGGATCTCGTGCTGCCCATCGACGCCACGGTCGCGGCCAAGCTCGAGCCGAACGCCGCCTCGCGGGTGGTCGACATCGAGGGCGTGAGCGCGACCGACATGATCCTGGACGTCGGCCCCAAGACGACGGCGGAGGTGATCGCCAAGCTGGAAGCCTGCAAGACGCTCCTCTGGAATGGGCCGCTCGGCGCCTTCGAGGTGCCACCCTTCGACAAGGCGACCGTGGCGGTGGCGCAGGCCGCCGCCAGGCTCACCAAGGCCGGCAAGCTCACGACCGTGGCCGGTGGCGGCGATACGGTGGCAGCGCTGCACCATGCGGGCGTTCTGGAGGCCTTCTCCTACGTCTCGACCGCCGGGGGGGCATTCCTGGAGTGGCTCGAGGGCAAGGAGCTGCCGGGCCTCGCCGCGCTGCGCCCTCGCTGAGCGAGGTCGCGGTCGTCGTCCAGGACCTCGCCGAGGCGCGGGACGTGCTGGCGGCGGCGGCGGAGCTGTCCCTCGACGTCTGTCTCGTGAGCGATGCCGAGACGACCGCTTTCGCGGGTACCGCGTTCTTTCACGCCCTCGGCGAGCTCGTCGGTCGGGAGATCCGGATCGACTGCGGCGGCGACGCCGGCCTTGCCCTGGGGGCGCTCCGTGCGGGTTGCCGTCGTCTGCTCTTCACGGGCGACGAGAGGGCCACGGTCCGGCTCGCCGACATCGCCGTCACACTCGGCGGCGACGTTGCCCGGCAAATGGCTGTCCCCGTGGTGGCCGCAGCGCCGCTCCGCACGCTGCGCCGGCGTCTCTCTGCCGCCATCGACCGGTCTCCACCGGCTTTCTCCCCGCACGGAGGCCGTGTAGAAGGGGGGTCGGGCAATCGGTCGCGAAAGAGCTAGGGGAGAAAGTCGGGCGATGCAGGTAACCGCCAGGGTCAAGGAGATTCTCTCCTGGTACGAGGGCGAGAATCCGGGCGTCAAGACCAATCTCGTCCGGCTCCTGATGAACGGGCGTCTGGCCGGGAGCGGCAAGCTCGTCATCCTGCCGGTCGACCAGGGCTACGAGCACGGGCCGGCGCGCAGCTTTGCGCCCAATCCGGCCGCCTACGACCCTCACTATCTCTACGAGCTGGCGCTCGAGGCGGGCCTCTCCGGCTATGCCGCGCCGCTCGGCTCGCTCGAGCAGGGGGCCGACACCTTCGCCGGGCAGATACCTCTGATCCTCAAGCTCAACAGCGCCAACAGCCTCGCTGCCGGCTCGCCCGACCAAGCCGTCACCGCGTCCGTCAGCGATGCGCTCCGGCTCGGCTGCGTCGCCGTGGGCTACACCATCTATCCCGGCGCCGACTCCTGCTACGAGCAGATGGAGAAGCTGCGCGAGATCACCCGCGAGGCCAAGAGCAAGGGCCTGTGCGTCGTGGTCTGGAGCTATCCGCGCGGTGGCAAGATCTCGAAGGAGGGCGAGACCGCCCTCGATATCGTCGCCTACGCGGCCCACATGGCGGCGCTGATGGGCGCCACCATCATCAAGGTGAAGCCGCCGATCGACCGGATCGACCTCGACGCGGCCAAGGCGACCTACGAGAAGGCGAAGATCCCGAGCGCCATGCTCAAGGATCGGATCGCGCACGTCATGCAGTGCTCGTTCAACGGCAAGCGGCTCGTCGTCTTCTCCGGCGGCGAGGCCAAGGGCACCGAGGGCATCCTCGAGGAGATCAGGCAGATCCGTGCCGGCGGTGCCTCCGGCTCGATCATCGGTCGGAACAGCTTCCAGCGCGCCAAGCCGGATGCGCTCGCGCTCCTGGACGAGGTGATCAAGATCTACCTCGACAAGGCGTGAGCGCCGGCGACGACGGGCCCTGGGTCGAGGCCGACGAGATCGGGGTCCGGCTCCTCGTCTACGGCCCGCCGGCGCCGGACGCCGGGCTGATTGCCCAGCGCCTCGGGCCGGCGCTCGGGGCCGGCGTGGTGGCGGCTTTCGTCGCCGACGAGGCCACTCCCGAGGACGCCTTGGTCGAGCTTCAGGGCCTCTGCCGCGAGCACGAGGTGGCCTTCCTCCTGCGTGGCCCCGCCACTCGGGTGATCGAGCGCGGGGCGGACGGCGTCCATCTCGACGATCCCGATGCTCTCACGCCCGCCCGTCGCCTCCTCGGCCTCGAGCGCCTGATCGGCGTCGGGTGCGACCGGTCGCGGCATGCGGCCATGCTTGCCGGGGAGGACGGCGCCGACTATGTGACGTTCGGCTCGCTCGGCGACCCGGACCGGACGGACGACCTCGTCGATCTCGTCCGATGGTGGAGTGAGCTTTTCGTCTTGCCGGTCGCCGCCGTCGCCCCTGCTTCTGCCGAGGACGCCCGGGCGCTCGTCGAGGCAGGCGTCGATTTCCTGATCGTCGGCGGCGCCTTCTTTAGGCCCGACGGCGCGGGCGAGGCACGCCTTCGGGAGATCGTCTCGCTCGTCTCGGACGCCAAGAAGGCCGAGACCCGCCGTTAAGGGCTCTTCGGGGCCGGTCCCTCCCCCTCCCAGCAACACGCTCCGCGCGAGCCGATTGATCCGACATGCCAAGGTATTCCGCCAATCTCACGGTCATGCTGCGGGCCGCCCGCGCCGCCGCGCGCCTGCTCGTGCGCGACTTCAACGAGGTCGAGCATCTTCAGGTCTCGATGAAAGGTCCGGGCGACTTCGTCTCGGCAGCCGACCATCGGGCCGAGCAGGTGATCCGCGAGGAGCTGAGCCGGGCCCGCCCGGGCTATGGTCTCGTGTTGGAGGAAAGCGGCGTCGTGGTGGGCGACTCGCCCCACAACCGGTTTCTGGTCGATCCCCTCGACGGCACGACGAACTTCCTCCATGCGCTGCCCCAATGGGCGATCTCGATCGCCCTCGAGCAGCACGGCGATGTCACGGCCGCGCTCGTCTACGACCCGATCAAGGAGGAGCTGTTCACGGCCGAGAAGGGCAACGGGGCGTTCCTGAACGACCGGCGGCTGCGCGTGTCCCGGCGCTCCGAGATGGGCACCGCGCTGATCGGCTGCGGCCTGCCGGTCCAGAGCTGGAAGGCGAGGAAGATGGGCTTCGCACGCCAGCTCGAGCGGGTCGCCGATCAGGTCGGCGGACTGCGCCGGCTCGGCGCCTGCGCCCTGGACCTCGCCTACGTCGCCGCGGGCCGCCAGGACGCATACTGGGAGCACGGGGTCCATCCCTGGGACTATGGGGCCGGCATGCTCCTCGTGCGCGAGGCCGGGGGCCGATTCGGCCGGCTCGAGGGCGACGACGACATCTGGGCCGAGGGGACCATCATCGCCGGCAATCCCGAGATCTACGAGAAGCTCCGTGCCGTCCTGAACGCGGCCGGCGAGCCCCCGGCCAGAGAGCCGGCCGACCCTACCTGATCTCGGTCTCGACGAAGGCGATCTCGAAGTCGTTTCGGTTGATGACGTCGTGCTCCACGCCGGCATGGCGGAAATAGGGCACGCCCGCCCGAAGCTCCGCCTTCGCCTCGCTGCCGTCCGGGCGGGTCATCGCCAACGGCCCCGTCGTCAGCGGTACCACCACATAGTCGAGCTCGTGCCGATGCCAGCCGGTGGCGGAGCCCGGCGGGAAGCGCCACTCCGTGACACGGACCCGCTCGTTGTCGATCAGAACCGTGGGTATCGCCTTGCCGCTCATGACGCCTCCGGGGGCTGCCGGTCAGCCGCCCGTCGCCAGGTCGAGAGCGTGGAGCCGCTCGCGGGCGACGACGACGTTCGGATCGCTCGACCATACCGCGCCGCGACCGCTCGTCACACTCGTCAGAAGGCCGCGGGCGCGGGCAGCCAGATCGCGCGCCTGGGCGCGGGCCCCGAGATGCACCAGGGACTCCGCGCGGCCGAGCAGATCGCCGAGTTCGGACGAAGGCCTCGCCTGCCCCGATCACGCGATCGCGCCCGTCGATATCGAGCGCATAGCCCGGCAGCGCTGCGTCGGGACGTGACAGCTCGCGAAACACCTCGTCGCCGCGCGCGAGGTCCGCCTCGAGCTTCCGCCGGTCCGTCTCGCCCTGGGCATCCTGGCGAATGATCCTCAGCTCCCGCTCCCGGTGAGCGGTCGCTGTCCGCGTGTCCGCCGGCAGCTGTCGGCTCAGACGCGCCGCCTGCCAATCCGCCTCGCGAGGTGACCTGTGGACATCGGCGCGGAGCGGCCCCAGCGGCGTCATGCCCCCCAGCTGTTGAGCCGCGCCCTCGGCCGCCGCCGTCACCAACCAAACCACAGCCAGGGCGGCGGGCAGCACCGCCTGCCGCCTGGGCCGGTCGACCGGCCACCGTCCGCGCATCGAATCCTCACCTCCGACCGGTCCCGGGCATGTCCGCCGACCGAGCTCCCCATTGTCGGGACCAGCGCATTCTGACGGCTGTCCCGGCCCTCCCTACGATGTTGACCCGAGGTCTCGCGAGGTCCACCCTCTAGCGGCCCAAGGCTGTCAAGAAACGAAAGGGAGAACGCCATGCGGCGCGGCGTGGCTTCGACGCTCGCGGCATTGCTTCTGGCGCCCGGAGCGCTCGCCCGGGGCGAGCCCGGCTGGCAGGACGATCTATCGGCGGAAGCCGAGCTCACGCTCGGCTGTACGGTGGCCTATCTCAGCCAGACCATCGATGGGGACGTCCACGGCATTCCCCTCGTGATGGCGAAGGTGCATTGCGTGGATAGACGCGTCTTCGACGCGTCGCGGGGTCAATCGAGCCTGCCGTTCGATTTCAAGCCCTGTCGCGATACCGGGGACGGCCAGGCCTGCTGAGCGGGCTCAGGCGAGCCGGCCGGCGAGGAACCTCGCGATCTCGTCGATGAATCCGCGCGCGGCTGCGATGCCTCGGCTCATCCCGAAACAGGCGTGCGTGACACCGCGCCACAGGCGGAAGTCGAAGTCGACGCCGGCCTCGATGAGCCGCCTCGCCAGCCGCTCGCTGTCGTCGCGCAGGGGATCGAGCTCGGCTGCCGACACGTAGAGCGGCGGCAGCCCGCGGAGGTCGGCGTTCAAGGGTGAGGCCAGCGGCTCGCGGCGCTGCGCGGGATCCTTGGCATAGTGGTCCCAGAACCAACGCATGGCGGCAGTCGAGAGGATGTAGCGGCCGTCGCCGAAGGCGACGTGCGAGGGGCTGTCATTGTCGGCGGAGAAGACGCCGTAGACGAGACCTGCCGCTCGGACCAGCGGCTCCTTCGCGTCGCGGAGAGCGAGGCAGGCGGCGAGTGCCAGGTTCGCCCCCGCCGAGTCGCCGGCGAGCGCCAGCCGCGCCGGATCGACGCCTTCGGCGGCGCCGTGCTCGGCGAGCCAGCGAATGGCGGCGAGACAGTCCTCGAGGCCGCGCGGATAGGGATGCTCGGGTGCGAGGCCGTAGTCGACGCTCGCCACCATGAAGCCCCCGGCGAGCGCCAGCCGGCGGCAGATGCCGTCATGAGTGTCCAGCGAGCAGATCACCCACCCGCCGCCATGGATGTAGAGCACGCAGGGAAGGCGCCCTTCGCCGCCGGGGGGTGTGTAGAGCCGCATCCGGAGACGCCCGCGGGGGCCCTGGATCGTGACCATGCGGACATCCGCGAGCGCCGGCGGGTCCTCGTTCCAGAAGGCGTTGCGGAGCTCGGCCTCGGCCCGCGCATCGGCCGGCGTCATCGCCTCCAGCGGCTGAAGCTGACGCGCAGCCATGTCGGCCAGAACGGCCGCCATCTCCGGATCGAGCTCGGGCATGATCATCTCCCCCAAACGTCGTCCGGCGGTCTTGCCCCCCGGGGGGACCGGCCGTCAAGTCGGCGCGAGCGCCGCCTCGACCATGCGCTGCGCCTCGTTGACGACCAGGGAGATATGCCCGGCCGCCGGCACGATCTCGACACGCGCATCCGGCAGCCGCTCGGCATACCAAAGGGCGTGCTTCGCCGGCACGACCCGATCGACGCCGCCATGGAGAATGAGCGTCGGCGCCGTGACGTCACGGGGAGCCACGTCCCACTTTCGGGTCAGCAACGCGATGTCGGCGAGCGGCCCTGCCACGCCGGTACGCGTGCCCTCGCGAACCGACACGACCAGGGCGCGGGCGACCTTGGCGCGGTCGATGCCGGGCGCGAACGATCCGCCCTCGCCCCTGAGCATCAGCCGGACGAGGCGAAGGTCGAGTCCGTGCTGGCGGGCGTTGCGGAACAGGCGCGGCATCACCGTTCTGAAGATCGCGACGTGCCGGCGGAGACGCCGGAACGCGCGGATGCTGCCGCCGCCCTCGCGAATGATCCGCTTGTTGGCAACCGCCCCGGCCAGAATGCATCGGTGCACGCGATGACCCAGCACGGCGGCGGCAGCGACGGCGAAGGGGCCGCCCGCGGAGACGCCGACGATGCTGCAGCGGTCGATCCCCAAGTGGTCCAGAAGCTGCTCGAGGTCCTTGCCGAATCCCAGCAGGCTCGGTGCCGTCTGCAGGGCGGTGCCCCCATAACCCGGGCGGTCGGGCGCGATCAGGTTGGCGTCGGCGGGCAGGCCGGCCAAGGGCTCCAGGCGGCTGCCCAGAAAGCCATGGAGATAGATGATCGGCAGAGACTGCCTCTGGCCATACTCCGCGCAGACCATACGGCGCCCGTCGTCCAGAATGACGCGATGCTGGGTGAAAGCTTCCTGGGCGACTTCGTCCTGTCCGATCATCTCCATCCCTTCGAACGACCAGGAAGACGCCGGGCCGATACGCCACTCCGCCCAGCGCAGTAGGAGAATAGAGGCTCGGGCCCGGCTGACGAGACACTCCCGCGCCGATGATGCCCCCGGGGGCCGCATTCGGGCGGCCTCGGCAGCCGTGTATCGGGCCGCCGGCCGATCCGCCATCGCCTCGGGCCGCCCCGACAGGCCCCGGGCTTCGCCTGGACAGTCCTGCGGCGCTCGGTCAACAATGCCCGACGGCCATGATGGGGCCCCCTCGGAGGATCGGACGGATGGACGAGGCCGCGGCGCTTCTGATCGGCAAGGGCGAGGTCCCGCAATATCTTCTTCTCCCGCGCGCCAACCGCCACGGGCTCGTGGCCGGGGCCACCGGCACCGGCAAGACCGTCACGCTCCAGGTGCTCGCCGAAGGCCTGTCGCGGGCTGGGGTCCCGGTGTTCTGCGCCGACGTCAAGGGCGACCTCGCCGGCATCAGCCAGCCGGGCGAGGCCAACCCGAAGCTCGAGGAGCGTGCCCGGAGCCTGGGCGCCGACGGCTTCACCTGGCAGGCGGCGCCCGTGATCTTCTGGGACGTTCTCGGCGAGCAGGGTCACCCGATCCGCGCCACGGTGGCCGAGATGGGCCCCCTCCTCCTCGCCCGGCTGCTCGAGCTGAACGACACCCAGGAAGGCGTCCTCAACATCGCCTTCGCGCTGGCCGACAGTGAGGGCCTGCTTCTCCTCGACCTCAAGGACCTCCGCGCCATCCTCGGTCACCTGGCCGAGCGCGCGGACGAGCTCACGACCACCTACGGCAATGTCAGCAAGGCCACGGTCGGCACGATCCAGAGGCGCCTTCTGACGCTCGATCAGCAGGGCGCCGACCGCTTCCTGGGCGAGCCCGCGCTCGAGCTCGCCGACCTCATGCTGACCGCTCCTGACGGCCGGGGCGCGGTCAACGTTCTGGCCTCCGACAAGCTGATGATGTCGCCCCGCCTCTATGCCACCTTTCTCCTCTGGCTGCTCTCCGAGCTCTTCGAGGAGCTGCCGGAGGTGGGCGACCTTCCCAAGCCGAAGCTCGTCTTCTTCTTCGACGAGGCGCATCTGCTGTTCACGGATGCGCCCAAGGCGCTGGTCGAGAAGGTCGAGCAGGTGGTCCGGCTCATCCGCTCGAAGGGGGTCGGCGTTTTCTTCGTGACGCAGAATCCCCTGGACGTGCCGCCTACGATCCTCGGGCAGCTCGGCAACCGCGTGCAGCACGCGCTCAGGGCCTTCACGCCGATCGAGCAGAAGGCGGTCCGCGCCGCCGCCGAGACGTTCCGTCCGAACCCCAAGCTCAAGACCGACAAAGTCATCACCGAGCTGGCCGTCGGCGAAGCGCTCGTCTCCATGCTCGAGGCCGGGGGCGCCCCGGGCATCGTCGATCGCGCGAAAATCCTGCCGCCGCGCTCCCGGATGGGCGCCATCACCCAGGACGAGCGCAAAAAGATCCTCGAGACGAGCCCGGTGGCCGGCAAATACGACCAGACCGTGGATCGGGACTCGGCCTATGAGCGGCTGCAGGGGCGGGCGACGACGGTCGCCGAGGAGCCGGCGCCACGCCCGGCCTGGGGCACCGCTCCCCCCGCGACGGCGGCTGCCGACCCCTGGGGCGGGAGCGCGGCGGCACCTCATTCAAGGCGGATCGGCGGTGGTGCCGTTCCTCGGCCGGAGGCAGCAGCACCGCCTCCCCCGCCGCCGCGGCGGCCAGCCGCCGCCCCGACCGGCGGCGGCCTGCTCGGGGACATCCTCACGGGCGGCGGGGGCCGCCGCCAAGGTCTGGCCGAGTCCCTGGCGAAGTCCATCGTCCGCAGCGTCGGCAGCCAGGTCGGGACGCAGGTGAGCCGCACCGTCATCCGCGGCATCCTGGGCTCGATCCTCAAACGCTGAGGGCGGGGCCCCTCGTCAGGCGGGAGCCCCCCCGGCGGCGGCCGGGGCCACCGCAACGGGCGGCGTTACCGGCGCCAGCGTCTGTCGCGCCGCGGCCAGGGCCTGCAGGGCCTGGCTTCGCGTGGGAGCCGAGCCGATGCGGTTGAAGGCCGCCTCCGCGTCGGCAAACCGCTCGTTCGCCTCGCGCGCGTTGCCTGCCGTGTTGAGCTCCTGCCAGCCCCATATCTGATAGGTCATCCCGTTGGTGAACTGGGCGACGTCCTCGGACGAGGTCACGGCCCGCAGGGCCTGACGGAAATACTCCCGACCCTCCTCGTACCGCCCGCGCATGAAAAAGGTCGCGGCATAGCTCCGGCTCATGATCGCCCGCTCGACATCGCCCCGCGACGCGTCGATTGCTTTCTTATAGTAGATCTCGGCGGTGGCGAGGTCGCTGGCATTGATGCTGGCGCTCGCCAGCGTGAAGTAGTCGGTGGCCGACGTGATGTCCGGCACCTGGTCGAGCCAGTAGCGCGCCTGCTGGATGAGCTGGTTGTTGCGTGTCGCCAGCATGGAGGAGACCTGCTGGGCATAGCGGGGGTCGCTCGCCGCGTATTGCTGCCACAGCTTCGCGTTCTCGATGTCGTTCTCGACGAATTTCGAGAGAATGTTGGTCAGCTCGCTGCGCGCCATGCGCTTGTCCTCGAACCGCGTGATCGCCTGCGACCGCCACGTGGCGAAAGCCGACAAGGCGAGCGCGACGACGCTGATGCCTACCGAGACGAGGTCCTTGAGCTCCACCGTGCGCCTCCCTTGCCCGGATGCCCTGTCCGGATGGGTGCCAGCACTACCAGCGTCTTCGACAACTGCGCAATCGACAGTTGCAGCGGCCGGCTTGGGCCGGCCGCCCCGGCCTCAGGCATTGCCCATCAGGATGCCGGTCAGGAAGACGAGAAAGCCGCCCACGACCACCTGGAAGGCTGCGGACAGGAAGGGTGTGTCCATGTAGCGCGCGCGCACCCAGGCGATGATCCAGAGCTCGATCACCACGACCACGATCGCGATCGTGGTCGCCAGCCGGAAGTCCGGAATGAGATAGGGAAGCGTATGGCCCAGGCCGCCCAGCGCCGTCATCATCCCGCAGATGATCCCGCGCAATAGCGGCTGGCCGCGCCCGGTGAGGCTGCCGTCGTCGGAGAGGGCCTCGGCGAAGCCCATGCTGATGCCGGCGCCGATCGAGGCGGCGATGCCGACGACGAAGGCGTCCCAACTGTTGCCCGTGGCGAAGGCCGCGGCGAACACCGGCGCCAGCGTGCTGACCGAGCCGTCCATCAGTCCTGCCAGACCCGGCTGGACGATCTGCAACAGGAAGGTCCGGCGCTGGGTCTCCGCCTCCTGGTCCCTGACGCTGGCCGGCACCAGCCTGCTCTCCAGACGCTCGGCGAGGTTCACGTGCGTGCTCTCCGCCTCCGCGAGATCGCCGAGCAGCTTCCGGATGCCGGCGTCGGTTGCGCGCTTGGCCGCCTGCCGATAGAAGCGGGTCGTCTCGACCTCCATCTCCTCGGCCTGCCTGCGGACCGCCTCCACGCCCAGGTTCTGGGTCAGCCAGAGAGGCTTGCGTCGGACGAAGCCGCGCACGTGCTCGCGCCGTATCAACGGGATGTGCTCGCCGAACTTCTCGACGAACAGGTCGATGAGGCGGCGTCGATGCTCGCTCTCCTCCTCGGCCATCTCCTGAAAGACCTCGGCCGAGCCCGGAAACTTGTCCTTCAGCCCCTCGGCATAGTCCCGATAGATCCGGCCATCCTCCTCCTCGAGCGTGATGGCGAGCGCCAGAACCTCACGCTCCGTCAGATCGGCGAATTGCTTGTGGGCGCGCGGCGTGAACGGAATCATGGTCGGGCTCTCGTCCTCCAGCCGCCGCGGTCGAGCCGCGTCCGCCACCATATTGATATTGGAATAATTCCAAAGGTGGGGGAAGCCCAGGCCGCCGTCAAGACAGTGGAGGGACGGCCTCCTCGAGCGTGGCGAGCCCGTAGCAGGACAGAACGAAGGCGAACTGCTCGGCGACCTCGCGCAGCATCTCGAAGCGGCCGGACCGGCCGAAATGTCCGGCCTCCATGTTGGTCCTGAGCAGCAGCAGGCTGTCGCCGAGCTTCGTGGCGCGCAGCCGGGCCGCGAGCTTGGCCGGCTCCCAATAGGTGACCCGCGGATCGCTGATCCCGGCGGTGAGGAGCATGGCCGGATAGGCCTGCGCCCGAACATTGTCGCAGGGCGAGTAGCCGAGAATCCGGCGCAGCGCCTCCGCGTCCTCGATCGGATTGCCCCACTCGGGCCACTCGATCGGTGTGAGAGGCAGCGAGGGGTCCAGCATGGTGTTCAGGACGTCGACGAAGGGCACCTCGGCTATGGCGCATCGCCAGAGCTCGGGGCGACGGTTCACGACGGCGCCGACCAGCATGCCGCCGGCACTGCCCCCGCGCACCGCGATGCCGCCGGCATGGCCGTAGCCGGCGCGGACGAGGTGCTCGGCGCAGGCGACGAAGTCGCTGAAGCTGTTTTCCTTCTTGTCGAGCTTGCCGTCCTCGTACCACCGCCAGCCCAGCTCGTCCCCGCCTCGCACATGCGCCAGCGCCCAGGCGAAGCCGCGATCCAGAAGCGAGAGCCGATGGGCGTTGAACGCGGGATCGAGGCCGTGGCCGTAGGCGCCATAGCCATAGAGATAGAGCCGGCCGGTGCCGTCGGTCGGGTAGTCGTCCCGGTGAACGATGGTGATCGGCACCTGCACGCCGTCTTGCGCAGGAGCCATGAGCCGGCGCGTCACATAGCGGCTCCTGCTCGTAGCCCGACGGGATCTCCTGGACCTTCCGCACGGTCAGCCGACGGGCATCCACCCGGTAGTCGATCACCGAGGCCGGCGTCACCATGGAGGTGTAGCCGAGGCGGATCGTGTCGGTGGCGAACTCCCGGTTGTCCCCGAGCGTGACGGTATAGACCTCCTCGGGAAAGAGGATCTCGTGCTCCTCGCCCGCGTAGGTCCTGACATGAATGCGCGCGAGGCCGTTGATCCGCTCCGCCACCACGAGGAAGCCCTCGAAGCAGCTGGCGCCCAGGAGATAGCGCTCGTCGCTGCCCGGGATCAGCTCTTCCCATCCCTCCTCGCCCGGCGCATCCGCGGGCACGCCGACCAGCCGGAAATTGACATGCCGGTCGTTCGTCACGATCCACAGCCGCCCATGCGCGTGATCGACGGCATAGCGATGGCCGTCGCGGCGGGGCGCCACGAGCAGAGGATCGTCGCCCGGCCGGTCGGCCGGCAACAGCCTGACCTCGCGCGTGACGTGGGTGCCGCTCCCGATCAGAAGGAGGCGCCTGTCACGCGTCCGGCCGAGCGAGACGAAGAAGGCCGGGTCGGCCTCCTCGTACACGATCCTGTCCGCGGCCTGATCGGCGCCCAGACGATGGGCGCGGACCCGGAACGGACGCAGGCTCTCGCTCCGCTCGACATAGAAGAGCGTGCCGCCGTCCGCGCTCCAGGCGACGGCTCCGGACGTGTTCTGGACCCGATGCTCGAGGACGACGCCGGTCTCGAGGTTCTTGACGGCGAGCCGGTAGCGCTCCGATCCGTCCTCGTCGACCGTGTAGGCCAGAAGCGTGCCGTCGGGGCTGGGCACGATCGCTCTGAGATTGAAGAAGCTGCGGTCCTGCGGCGAGCCGTGTCTCGTCGAGGATCACGTACGGGTCGGGCTCCGACAAGGCCCGGCGAAGCCAGGTCCGGTACTGAGCGCCGGGCATGAACTGCCAATGATACTCGAAGCCGCCGTCGCGCACCGGCACCGAGCTGTCGTCCTGCTTGAGGCGTGCCTTGAGCTCGGCGTGGAGCGTCTCGACGAGCGGCTCGAGGGGCGCCATCACGCGGTCGAAATAGGCGTTCTCGGCCTCGGAGATAGCCCAGGATCTCGGGATCCTCGACCTTCGGGTAGGCGGGGTCCCTCAGCCAGGCATAGTCGTCGGCCCAGGTCAGGCCGAAGCGCTCGTGCTGCAGCGGAACGCGCTTCGCGACCGGCGGAACGGGGCGATCCATGTGCGTGCCTCGAGCTCCAAATATCCAATCGCGCGAGAGAGCGACGATGGCCGCCGCCTTGTGTGCCTGCAAGGGGCGAGGTTGTCGCGCGCGGCCGGCCTCCCTAAGCTCGCCGAGGGCGATGCCCGGAGAGATGGATGGCCGCGCCGATCGCCGGACAGGTTCGCGAGCTCTGGATCTACCCGGTCAAAGCCTGCCGCGGCATCCCGCTCGAGAAAGCCACCCTGGTCGGCCGCGGCCTCGACGGCGACCGCCGCTGGATGATCGTCGACGCCCGGGGTCGCTTCCTGACCCAGCGCGAGGAGCCCCGCCTCGCCCTCGTCGCCCCCACGCTCGCGGCCGACGGGCTCCGTCTCTCGCTCGGCCACGCCGGCACGGTCGCTCTTCCCCTCGACGACGAAGGCGAGCCGATGACCGTCCGCGTCTGGCGCGACGAGGTGGAGGCGGTGGCGCCGGACCCGCTCGCGGACCAGGCTCTGTCGCTGTGGCTCGGGCGGCCGGTGCGCATCGTCCGTTTCCCGGACAAGGGAGTCCGCCCCTGCGATCCGACCTACGCGCCCCCCGGCACCCACACCGCCTTCGCCGACGGCTTCCCGGTCCTGATCACCAACGAGGCCTCGCTCCAGGAGCTGAATTCGGCGCTGATCGACCGGGCCGAGCCACCCGTGCCGATGACTCGTTTCCGCCCGAACATCGTGGTCGGCGGCGCTCCGGCCCGGGCCGAGGACGAGAGCGATGAGATCACCATCGCGGGGCGCGCCCGTCTGGCCCTGGTCAAGCGCTGCGACCGCTGCGTGGTCACGACCGTCGACCAGGCCACCGGCGAGAAAGCCGGCAAGGAGCCGCTGGCGACGCTGACGCGCATCCGCAGGAACGAGCGGACCGGCGGCGCCTGGTTCGGTCAGAATGCCGTGCCCTTGCTCGGGCCCGAAGCGCGAGCGGAGCTGCGGGTCGGTGATCCCTGCACCTTCATGAGGGCACAAGCCGCACCACGCTCACCCTGAGGCAGCACGAGGCGGATAGCACGCGACACGGTGACGCTTCCAAGAATCCGAGCGATTGACTCAGATCAAGGCGCATTCATTAGTAAGCTCGAAGCGGTCTCTGGAGGAAGCGTGGGCCACGCGGTGAATTCGAGACAGGTCGCCGCCCGCCGGGGTCGATGGCACCAAGGTCCTGTGCGAGGAATGCAGGGTTCGCGGCATCTCGATCTGCGGGTCGCTCACGGCCGCGGATCAGCCGAGCCTCGCCGCCATGGCCACGACGCGGCGGCTGAACGCCGGTGAGACCCTCTTCTACGAGGGCGACCCGGCCCAGCATGTCTTCACCATCACCGAGGGCACGCTCAAGCTCTACAAGCTCCTGAGCGATGGCCGTCGCCAGATCACGGGTTTCCTCCTGCCGGGCGACTTTCTCGGTCTCGCCTCCTCGGCCAGCTATGTCTCCTCGGCCGAGGCGGTGACGCCGCTCACCATCTGCCGCTTTCCCCGGCGCCAGTTCATGCAGCTTCTCGAGGAGCTGCCGCAGCTCGAGAAGGAGCTTCTCGCGAGAGCGTCGAGCGAGCTGGCGGAGGCCCAGGATCGCATGCTTCTGCTCGGGCGGAAGACCGCACGCGAGCGCCTCGCGAGCTTCCTGCTCCGCCTCGCCGACCGGCGCCGCCCCTGCGCTCCCGAAACTATAGCGCTGTCCATGAGCCGGGCCGACATCGCCGACTATCTCGGCCTCACGATCGAGACGGTCAGCCGCACCTTCACCAGCCTCAAGACGGACGGCATCATAGGTCTGGCCGATACCCACCACTTCACGGTTCCGGCCCGCGGCGAGCTCCTCGCGACGGCCGGCGAGTGACGAAGCACCGGACGAGCTGCCTCGCCGGCATGCTCCTCCTTGCGGCCTGCGCGCGAGCGCCCAAGCCCGCGGAGACGGTCGAGCCGCCGGCCCCGGCCCCGCCGCCCGTGGTCGAGCAGCCGGAATCGCCCGAGGCGGAGCTCGACCGCTTCTGTGGCGCGCTCGCCCGGATCGTCGACGCCGAGCCCCAGCGCTACATCTCCCTGCGCGACGCACCCGAGGGGCCGGACCGGTGGGCCGGGCAAGCCGTCCCGCCGCGATTCACGAGCTGCGCCGTCGAAGGCTCGGCCTACCCGACGGCGAGCTATGTCTGTCTCGGGGAAACCCTGTCCTCGACGAGCGGCGACCTGCTCGGGCCGAGCTTCGAGCAGGTCGGCCGGATGATCGACGCCTGCCTCGACAGGCCGAGCTGGTATCCCCGCGAGTGGCGCCGCGGCCAAAGCCCTGCAGCTGGGCGGCTCCGGCGAGCGACAGGTGGTGTGGCGGGACGTCTCGGTGCCCGAGGCACCCGGCATCGCCCTCAAGATCGAGGCCGACCTCTCCGGCGAGGTCTTCTATCTGCGCCTCTCGGTCGAGACCCGCCGCCTGACACAGAGCCCCCTCGTCATGTGAGCGCGCGCCGAGCCTGCTCAGGCCCCCTCCGCTTGGCCGAGCAGGGCGGCGTGAAGTCGTCGGATCGTCGCATAGGCCTCGCCGTAGAGCCGCCGATGGCGTCGCCGCGCCGCGACCGGCCAGGCTTCGTCGGGCATGACCTGGCGGGGCCTGAACGGCAGCTGGGCCCGTCGCCTCGCCGAGATCGCGGAATACGCCGGCGGCGAGCCCGCCCAGCATCGCGGCGCCGATCCCCACCGCCTCGGGCTCGTCGCTGACCTCGAGCGGCCGCTCGAGAAGCCCCGCCTTGATCCGCATCAGGAGATCGTTGCGGGTGCTGCCGCCTATGACGATGTAGCGCTCGCGGGGCGGCCCTCCCGGCCAGGTCGAGCATCTTCTCCAGAACGTTCGCCAGCGTCGGCGGCGAGGCCCTCGAGCACGGCGCGATAGAGGGCGGCCCGGCCTGTCGTGTCGGCGAGCCCCAGGAACGCGCCCCGCGCGATCGGGTCCGGGAAGGGTGGCGAGCCCAGCCGCAGATGGGGCAGGAAGAGCAGCCCGTCGGCGCCGGGCGGGACGGCCTTCGCCTCGGCGACCAGGACCTCGTGATCGGCACCGCCCATGAGGCCGCGAAACCATTCCACGGCCGCGGCCGAGGTCGGAAGCCCGCCGAAGACGTAGTAGACGGGCTCGTCGACGCGGAGCATGCCCTGGTTGAGCCCGGCATCGGCCAGAGCCGTCGTGGCGCTCGGCCGGTCCAGCATGAGGGTGAGGGCCTCGGCCGTGCCCATGCTGTCCATGACCACGCCCGCCCGGTCGGCGCCGATCGCCAAGGCGCCGCAGAAATGATCGTGGCCGCCCACGCCGATCACGCAGTCCTCCGGCAGCCCCGTCGCTAGCCGCGGCCTCGGCGCCGATCCGCCCGAGCGGATATCCGAGGGGACGGAGATCCGGCAACAGGCCCCGAGCCAGGCCGAGCTCGCTCAGCAGATCCTCGGCCCAGGCCCCGCGCTGGAGGTCGAGCAGCATGGTGCGGGAGGCGAGGGTGTGGTCGCAGGCCTGCTCGCCCGTCAGGCGGAAGGCCAGCCAGTCACTGACATGGAGCCAGCGCCGAGCCCGTGCCCAGACCTCCGGGCGATGCCGGCGAAGCCAGAGGAGCTTCAGGAGGGAGAAGGTCGGATCGGGGCAGAGGCCGGTCCGCCCGACCAGCCGCTCGCGGCCGACCGCCGCCAGAAGCCCGACGAGCTCGTCCGTGGTGCGCGTGTCGTACCAGGCGATCACCGGATGGAGGGGCCGACCGGCCCCGTCGACCAGCGTGCCGGCCTCGCCGACGCTCGCCACCGCGAGCCCGCGCACCCTGGAGGGCGCCTCGACACGCGCCAGGGCGCCGCGGATCGCCTCGACCGCGGCCTCCCAGAGCGCCGGGGCGTCGTGCTCGCCCTGGCCCGGGCCGAGGATCGAGGTCGGCGTCGGCACCCCGTAGGTCGTCAGCACCCCATGGCCGGGCTCGACGATGATCGCGCGGATGCGGCTCGTTCCGGCGTCGACGCCGCACAGCAGAGGCCCGGCCGCCACGGCCGGCCTCAGCCCTTGAGGAGCTCCGCCGCCTCCGCGCCCGAGGCGCCGTCGTGGATGGTCGCGCGAAGCGCCTTGACCATCAAGATCGGGGCGCGGGTGCTGCCAGATGTTGCGGCCGAACACGACGCCGCGCCCGCCGACGGACATGGTCGCCGCAACCATGTCGAGCACCGCCCTGTCGCTGTCGAGCTTCGGGCCGCCGGCGATCAGCACGGGCGCCGGCGTGCCCCGGACCACGCGCGCGAAGCCCTCGGCTGTGCCCGGATAGTAGGTCTTGAGCAGGTCGGCCCCGTGCTCGAAGGCGATCCGGCAGGCGTCGGCCATCATCCCCGCATCGTTGGTGTCGGGGATGCTCGGATGCCGGCTCGGCAGCGCCTCGACCATCACCGGCATGCCGCTCCTGAGGGCCTCGTTGCAGACACCGGCCACGATCTCGAGCGTCTCGAGCTCGCAGCCGGCACCCATGAAGTACATCAGGCAGGCGCCGCGACAGCCGAGCGCCTCGGCCTCCTCGAGGGTGTGCAGAAGCGACCATTCCGTGTTCGAGAGCCAGGCTTCCTTGAGGATCGAGGGGCCGCCGTCGAGCCGGAGCCAGGTGGGCACCCTGCCGATCAGCCGGTCGCGGTAGCGCTTGACCACGCCGAACGAGGTCATGATGCCATCGGCGCCGGCCTCGATGACGGTATCGATGACCCGGCCGGGATCCTCGAGGCCGGGGACCGCTCCCATCGCCCGCCCGTGGTCCATCGCCACCACGAGCTGCGGCTTGTCCAGATCCCCGTCCACCATGTCCCCGTCTCCTTGGCCGTCGTCGACGCCGTCCCGTCCCCGCCGCGCACCATAGCCTCGGCTCAGGGGGCGTGGAAGTGGAGCGGGCGACGCGCGCCGGTAGGCACCGGCCCCGACCCCGGGCCGTCTTAACGCCTTCTTAAGAGGTGGGCGCCCAGTCTGCGGCGGCAGAGGTCCAGCGAAGGACTGACGATGACCAGGTCGACGGGTTCCGGACTGAGGCGCCTTCTGGCGGACCGCCGCGGTGCCATAGCGATCATCACCGCCTTCGTGATCGTACCCCTGACCCTGGCCGTGGGCGTCGCGGTCGACGCCTCGCGGATCTTTCTCGTGCGCTCACGCCTTTCGCAGGCGGCCAATTCGGCTGCCCTCGCGGCCGCCCAGGTGACCGACCCGACCACCCTGCAGGACGATGCGCGTCGCATGTTCGCCGCGAATTTCCCGAGCGGCTACATGGACTTCGAGCATGGGGCCGATCAACGTCTCCTACGACGACGCGACCGGCCGGGTCGAGGTCACGGCGGAAGCGACGGTGCCGACCATCCTCATGCGCCTGGCCACGATCGACAATGTCAATGTCGGCGCGCATGCCGCCGCGGTGCGCGAGGTGAAGCCCCTGGAGCTGGCGCTCGTTCTCGACGTGACCGGCTCGATGTGCCAGCCCTGCAGCAAGATCGACGCCCTCAAGGCATCGGGGCACGACCTCCTCGACATCCTGTTCGGCACCCAGGAGACCTCGGCCGATCTCGCCATTGCCGTCGTCCCGTTCAGCGCCCGCGTCAATATCGGCACGACGCATACGAGCTGGGTTTCGGGTTCCGGCACATGGAAGGGCTGCGTCGAGCAGCGCAGCGGCTCCCTGGCGCTCAGTGACGCACCGCCGAGCTCGGGCAAGTTCCCCAAGAGCGTCCCGGTCTCCTATCAGACCTGCACGACCAACAAGAGGGGCAAGAAAACCTGCACGACCACCACGGTCACGCCCTCTTGCCCCACCTCCAAGGTGACGCCGCTCGCGGATCAGAAGTCCGTCGTCGGCGCTGCGATCGACGCCCTCGCGACCGGAGGCACGACTCGCATCGACATGGGTGCCGAATGGGGCCGGAACGTGCTCTCCGAGCGCTGGCAGGGCCTCTGGGGCCATGCCGGGCTGGCCGCGCAGCATCGAGACGGATCATATCACGAAGGCCGTCGTCCTGATGACCGACGGCGAGAACAACACCGACTCTACCTACGACGAGACCGACGATGCGGGCGCGGATCAGAACGTCCGCGACCTCTGTCAGGCGATGAAGGACGATGGCTGGGTCATCTACACGGTCGGCTTCGAGTCGCCGATGAGCGCCCGCTCGATGCTCCAGGACTGCGCCTCCGGGTCCTAGCAACTTCTTCGAATCGCCGACCGAGGATGATCTGCGCTCCGTCTTCCGGCAGATCGCCGGCCGGCTCAGCGCCCTGCGGCTGGTCGAATGACGCTCCCGGCAGCCCGGCAAGAGCCGGCTTCGCCGAGCCGGCCGCGGCGCCGCCGCTTCCTCGCCGACCGCGAGGGCGCGACCGCCGTCGAGTTCGCATTGGTGGCGCCGGTCTTCTTTCTTCTCATCATCGGCATGATCGAGCTCTCGCTGCTGATGATGGCCGACGCGATCCTGCAGTCGGCGGTGGGCGATGCCGCGCGGACGGGAATCACCGGCAGCTCGCCCGCCGGATCGAGCCGCACCGATGCGATCCAGGCGGCGATCGCCGGCCTCACCGGTGGCATCCTCGACCCCGACCGCATCGAGCTCGACGTGCTCGTCTACCCGTCGTTCGACAGCATCGGCAAGCCCGAGCCCTTCACCGACCAGAACGGCAACGGCACCTACGATGCCGGCGAGCCCTTCACCGACACCAACGGCAACGGGCACTGGGACGCCGACATGGGTGCTGCGGGCCTCGGCGGCCCGGGCGACATCGTCCTCTACCGCGCCCGCTACGACTGGCGGCTCATCACCCCCTTCATCCGCGGCCTCGTCCTGCCCGACGGCGTCGTCCACCTCGAGGCGACGACGGCGGTGCGCAACGAGCCGTTCCCACCGTCATGACGACTCTGGCCCGGGACCTGCCGCCACCCGCCCGGACCCGGCGTCCGTGGCGCCGCTTCCTCGCCTGCCGGAGCGGCGTGATCGCCGTCGAGTTCGCCCTCGTCGTGCCCGTGCTTCTCACCCTGTTCCTGGGTGGCATCGACACCGCCTGGCTGGTCATCGCCCACTACAAGCTGGAGCGCGCCGCGGGCAGCGTCATCGACCTCGCCGCCCGCACGCAAACGCTCCGCCCGAGCGACATCCAGGACATCTTCACCGCCGCGGACATGGTGGCCAAGCCGTTCGATCTCGGCACCGACGGACGGGTCATCGCGTCCAGCGTCACCAACCCGACGGGCACCGGCGCCATCGTCGACTGGCAGCAGGTGAGCACGGGAGGCATCGCCGCGACCAGTCGGGTAGGGGCATCGGGCGGCACGGCACAGCTCGGCGGCGATCTCGACGTCGACCTCGGCGAGACGATGATCGTCGGCGAGGCCTTTCTCCAGTTCCAGCCGATCATCGGGTTCCTGATCGGCCCCCAGCAGCTCTATACCCGGATGTACGAGCGCGCCCGCTACGGCGTCGTCGAGCTGGTCCCGGAGTAACGAGGCCGAGGACGGACGGCGGAGCCGCCTCGCCCGGGCAGACCAGGGTCTCGACGGGGACATGCACGGTGGCATGACGTCGGGTCGTGGCCCGAGCCACGGCTGCGGACGCACGGATGCCCGCTGAGGGGGCCCGGCGCAGCGCCCTGATCGCTCGACAGCTGCGCATCCAGCCGCTAGCCAGACGTCGGACCGAGGGAGGCCGACCATGGACGAGCTGATCCGCCTGTCTGCCCGTGAGGCCGTGCGCCGCCTGCGGTCGCGGGAAATCTCCCCGCTCGAGCTGGTCGAGGCGGCACTGGCTCGCATCGAGGCCGTGAATCCCGCGGTCAATGCGGTGCCGACCCTGTGCGCCGACCGGGCGCGGGCCCAGGCCAGGAGGGTGATGTCAGGCGAGGTGGCGATGCCGGGCGACCCGCGCGGCTGGCTCGCCGGGCTGCCGATGGTCATCAAGGATCTGAACGATGTGGAGGGGGTCCGCACGACCTACGGCTCGCCCATCTTCAGGGACCATGTCCCGGAGCGCTCCGGCTACGAGATCGAGCGGCTCGAGGCGCGGGGCGCCCTCGTCATCGGCAAGTCGAACACGCCCGAGTTCGGCGCCGGCGCCCAGACCTTCAACGAGGTGTTCGGCGCAACCCGCAACCCGTGGAACACCGCGCTCACCTGCTCGGGCTCGTCCGGCGGCAGCGCCGTGGCGCTCGCCACCGGCATGGTCTGGCTCGCCAACGGCTCCGACCTCGGCGGCTCGCTGCGCACGCCCGCGTCGTTCTGCTCGGTGGTCGGCCTCAGGCCCAGCCCCGGCCGGGTCGGGCACGGGCCGAGCGCCTCCCCCTTCCAGACCCTCTCGGTCGAGGGCCCGATGGCCCGCGACGTTCGGGACGTGGCCCTGCTGCTCGACGCCCAGGCCGGCTTCGAGCCCCGGGATCCTCTGACCAGCGACGCGCCGGCCGAGAGCTTCTCGGCCGCGGTCGGGCGGCCGCCCCGGCTCGGCAGGGTCGCCTTCACACCCGACCTCGGTGGCATCACCCCGGTCGATGCCGAGGTCGCCGCCATCTGCCGCGGCGCTGCCCTGCGACTGGGCGAGCTCGGCGCCGCGTTCGAGGAAGGCTGCCCCGAGCTCGGTGCCGCGACCGAGGTCTTCACGATCCTCCGCGCCGAGCAGTTCGTGACCGCACGCGCCCCTCTCCTCGAGAAGCACAGGGACGGGCTCAAGCCGGAGGTCGTCTGGAACATCGAGCACGGCCTCGGCCTCTCGGCCGAGACGATCGGCTGGGCCGAGCGCGAGCGCGGCCTGATGCAGCGCCGTATGGCGGCGTTCTTCGCGGATCACGACCTGCTGCTCTGCCCGGCAGCGATCGTTCCGCCCTTCCCGGTCGAGACCCGCTATGTGGCCGAGCTGAATGGCCACCGCTTCCCCAGCTACATCGACTGGGTGACGATCACCTACGCCCTGACCCTGACCGGCTGCCCGGTCCTGTCTCTGCCCTGCGGCTTCACCGCGAGCGGCCTGCCGGTCGGGCTGCAGATCGTCGGCCCGCCGCGCGGCGAGGCCGGGCTCCTCGCCGCAGCCGCCGCCCTCGAGGATCTGCTGGGCATCGCCGGCCGGGTGCCGATCGACCCGCGCGCGCCCGCCTGAGCCGGCACACGCGGGAACCCGACGCCGGCTCGGTCGTTTCCGGCGTTCGGGCTGCCATGGGGAACTGAGGCGATGGCCAGCGACAAGAGGCAGCTCGGAGACGGCATCCAGGCCGCGCCCCCTCTGGATGCCTCCACGACGCTCGTGATGATGGGCGGGGTCGTTCTCGCCCTCTATTTCGGGCGGGACCTCCTCATTCCGCTGGCCCTTGCGGTGCTCGTCAGCTTCGCTCTGGCCCCCCTCGTCGCCCTGTTCCGCCGGTTTCGTCTGTGGCGCATCCCGTCGGTTCTGCTCGTCGTGCTGATAGCGACGATCACGCTGGGCGCGCTCGGCACGCTCGTGACGAGCCAGATCGTCAATCTCGCCGGGCAGATCCCGGTCTACGAGCTCAATCTCCGCACCAAGGTCGCCGGACTTCGGGAACTCCTTCCGAGCGGCGGCGTCGTCGACCGCACGACCGCGGCCATCCAGGACCTGAATCGCGAGATCGAGCAGGCGACCCAGGGCAAGTCGCCTACGGCTGCCCGAGGGCCCCGGCCAGGCGCCCGGGTCGACAGCGACCCGAATGCAGCCCGTGCCCGTCGAGCTCCATCAGCCTCCGCCGACTCCCATTCAGATGCTGACCGATGTGGTCGGGCCTCTCCTCGGGCCCCTGGGGACCGCCGGCCTCACCCTGATTCTGGTCGTCTTCATGCTGATCGAGCGCAGCGAGCTGCGGGATCGGCTGATCCGGCTGCTCGGCGATCGCGACATCATGCGCTCGACCCGCACCATGGACGAGGCGGCACGGCGCATCAGCCGCTACCTGCTGATGCAGCTCGGCATCAACGTGCTGTACGGAACGCCCTTCGGCCTCGGCCTCTGGGCGATCGGCGTCCCCAATCCGCTCCTCTGGGGCCTACTGGCAGCGCTGCTTCGCTTCATTCCCTATCTGGGGCCGCTCATCGGCGCGGCCGGACCCCTCGCTTTGGCCCTCGCCGTCGATCCCGGCTGGACGATGGTCGGCCTGACCCTCGCCTTGATCGTCGTCCTCGAGCTCGTCACCGCCAACGTGCTGGAGCCCTGGCTCTATGGCTCGATAACCGGGCTCTCGCCCCTCGCCGTTCTGGCCGCCGCCGTCTTCTGGACCACGCTCTGGGGGCCCATCGGGCTGCTCCTGTCCGTGCCGCTCACCGTCTGCGTCGTCGTGCTCGGCCGCCACGTGCCACGCCTGCAGTTCCTCGACATGCTGCTCGGCGACCGGCCTGCCCTGACGACTCCGGCCCGCCTCTACCAGCGCCTCCTCGCCGGTGAGCGCCACGAGGCTCTGGAGCTGGCCGAGGACAGCGTCGAGTCGGACGGTTTCGAGCCCCTCGTCGACGACGTGCTCCTGCCCACCCTCGCGTTCGCGGAGCGTGATCGCCAGCGGGCGGTGCTGGACCCGGTCGCCGCGCAGCAGCTCGCGGAGGCGGTCGAAGCGATCGCCGAGGATCTGGCCGCGGACGAGGGCGACGAGGGGGAGGAGACGGAGCCCCCTCCCCCTCGGCCCGCACAGGCCGCGCAGGTGCTCTGCATGGGCGGCCGCAGCCGCATCGACCTCGCGGCTGCCCGGCTCCTCGCGGTCAGGCTGGCGGCGCAGCACATCGAGGCGACGGTCGCTGCCGACACCGTCATCGGCCGGCTGCCCAAGTCGCTGGGAGCGGCCGACCGTCCGTCTGTGGCCTGCGTCGCCTATCTGGCCCCGCCCTCGCCGCACCAGGCGCGGCGCACCGTGCGACGGCTGCGGTCGGCCTTGGGCGAGCAGGCCGACGTGCTCCTGGGCTTCTGGTTCGATCCCGAAGAGAGGTCGGAGACGGCCCAGCCCATCGGTGACGACGGCACGGTGCGCAACATCGCCGAGATGATTTACGAGATCGAGCTCCGGCTCGAGCGTCACGGCGTCGGCACCGCTCCTTCCCCGGAGCCTGCGCCGACAGGCGCTGGCGACGCGCCGCCGGACTGGGCAGCCTCGCTCAGCGGGACTCGGGAACCGACCGGATTTTCGCCAGCGCCCTGAGCGCGCGCTCGAGGATCTGCTCGGGCTCGCCGTCGACCTCGACCGTGGCGACATCCGGCTCGTCGGCCGGATTCTCGAGCGTCCTGAGCTGGGAGGGCAGCAGCGCTGCCGGCATATAGTGGCCCTGTCGCCCGGCCAAGCGCTGCCGGATCAGCTCGGCGTCGCCCTCGAGATACAGGAACCGGACACCGGGGCCGGCCTGCCGAAGGAGGTCGCGATAGTTTCGCTTGAGGGCAGAGCAGGTGACGACAGCCGTGGTCCCGTCCTCGAGCCAGCGACGTAGATCCTTCGCGATGGCCTCGAGCCAGGGCCGCCGGTCCTCGTCGTCGAGCGGATGGCCGCTCCGCATCTTCTCGACGTTGGCGGTCGGGTGATAGTCGTCCCCCTCGGCGAACCGGGCGTCGAGACGGTCGGCCAGCATCCTGCCGATGGTCGTCTTGCCGGTGCCGGTGACGCCCATGACGACCACGGCCATGGGCGTCGTCACGGCCGACCCTCGGCCTGGGCTCCCTCCGCTCGGTCGACCGCCATAGCCAGCGGCCGGCCTTCGTCATAGACTCCGCGGCAGACTAGGTCGCCCGGCTCCGCCGCTCGCGCCAGGGAAGCTGGCTCGTGCTCGACCGCGAGAACGTCGAGGGTCTGGTGGGCTCGGCCGATGACACGGAGGACCAGGAGGTCGCGATCAGCTTCTGCCACCGTCATGGCGTCCTGGCCCCGATCCGATTTCATGCCGCGCATCCCGTTGTATAGGGGGAGCGCGGATGACAGGCTACCTGGTTGACGAGGCTGAACGCGACGAGAGGAGGCAGCCATGGCAGATGACCGGCGGCTCAGGGGCTGCTTCAATATCGCGGACCTGCGGCGGCGGGCCCGGCGACGTCTGCCGCGCGTCGTCTTCGACTTCTGCGACGGCGCCGCCGGGGACGAGCTGACCCTGCGACGGAACGAGGCTGCGTTCGCCGAGATCGAGCTGCTGCCGCGGGCCCTGGCCCGCTCGGGCGAGCCGGACCCGTCCCTCGAGCTGCTCGGCCAGCCGCTGAGCCTGCCGGTGCTGATCGGCCCGACCGGACTGTCGGGCATGCTTTGGCCCCATGGCGAGATCGCGGCGGCCAGGGCGGCGGCCGCCGCCGGCACGGTCTACGTCCAGAGCCACGGCTCGACCTGCTCGATCGAGGAGCTCGGCGCCTCGGGGCCCGGCTCGCGTTGGTTCCAGGTCTTCATCTACCGCGATCGCGGCCTCACCCGGTCCTTCGTCGAGCGCGCGCAGGCCGCGGGTTTCGGCGGGCTCGTGCTGACCGTCGACAACCATGTGCTGGGGATCCGCGAGCGCGATCTCCGGAACGGCTTCACCGTTCCGCCGCGCGTCACGCCGGCCAACGCCCTCGACATGGCCCGGCGCGTGCCCTGGCTGCTGAGCTTCGTGCGGGGCCCGCGCATCACTTTCGCCAACTACCGGGATGCGGGCCACGACGACAACATCCTGTCGCTGGCGGCCTACGTCTCCCAGGTCATGGAGCCGACCATCGGCTGGGACGAGGTCGGCTGGGTGCGGAGCCTCTGGCGTGGCCCCCTCATTCTCAAAGGCATCCTCCACCCGGAGGACGCGCGCAGGGCCGCGGACCACGGCGTCGATGCGGTGATCGTCTCCAATCATGGTGGACGCCAGCTCGACGGCGCCCTCAGCTCGGTGCGAGCCCTTCCCGACATCGCCCAGGCTGTCGACGGACGCATCCCGGTGATGCTCGACGGGGGGGTCCGCCGCGGCGCCGACGTCGTGCGCGCCCTTGCCCTCGGCGCCAGCGCCTGCCTGATCGGCCGGCCTCATCTCTGGGGTCTCGCGGTGGCCGGCGAGGCGGGGGTCACCCGGGTTCTCGACCTCTTCCGCCAGGAGATCGTCCGGGCGATGGCGCTCGGCGGCTGGTCCCGTCTCGCCGACCTCCGCCGCGATGCCGTCCGGCTGCCCGGCGAGCCGATCCTGCCCTCTCCCGCAGGCAGGCCAGCCATGCGCATGGCGAGTTGACGAGGGCAATGGCAGTTCTTAAAATGTTCCAATTTTCGCGAACATGAGCACGAGCATGTGGCCAAATCATGACGAGGCAGGCGATCTCAGCCCTCTTTATCCACAAGTTGGGCTGGCCGCTGTCATGTGTTCGCAACACGGATGGAACAGCCGAAGAACAGAGCCGCGTCGGACAATCGGGACCGGCCGGGTGAGGTTGACGACGCCGCGAGGCGGCGGATGATGGGGCGCGGTCATCCGCGATCGGGACTGAAATGAGCGCTGCCGAGGATTGGTCCATCCCTCCCCTGGCCCAGCCGCAGCCGGGGGCCATCCGGTTCGACCTCGACGCCGCGCTGGCCTCCGTCCTGCAGCTCCGGTCCGAAGTTCCGGCCGACGCGTTCACCGCGCAGACGCTCGGCACGGAGCGGCAGGGCAGTGCCGTGCTCATCGACGGCAGGGGCCTCGTCCTGACCATCGGCTACCTCGTCGCCGAGGCGGAGACGGTCTGGCTCACCTCGCATCGGGGCCTCGCGGCACCGGCGCACGTCCTGGGTTACGATTTCGTCACCGGGTTCGGCTTCCTTCAGCTTCTGGGACGCCTGGATCTGCCCCACCTGCCCATCGGCTCGTCGGCAGAGCTCGAGCCGGGCGACAGCCTCGTCCTCGCCGCCGGCGGCGGCCAGCGCGCCGCCCTGACAGCCCAGCTGCTGGCCAAGCGCGAGTTCGCGGGCTACTGGGAATATCTCCTGGATGAGGCGCTCTTTACCGTCCCGGCCCATCCGCACTGGGGCGGTGCCGCGTGCATCGGCCCGAGCGGCCAGCTCGTGGGCGTGGGCTCGCTCCTGGTTCAGGGCGAGGGCGGCGAGCGGGCCGGCGCCGCCGGCAACATGGTCGTTCCGATCGACCTTCTCCCGGCCGTGCTGGACGACATCCGGACCCATGGGAGGGTCAACCGGCCGCCCCGCCCCTGGCTCGGCCTCTACGCGACCGAGGCAGGCGATCGGATCGTCGTCGTCGGCGTCGCTCCCAAAGGCCCGAGCGAGCGGGCCGGCCTGGAGCAGGGCGACGTCATCCTCGACGTGGCGGGCGGCAAGGTGGCGGACCTGGCCGGTCTCTACCGCATGATCTGGTCGCTCGGCGGGGCCGGCGTGGTGGTGCCGATCGGCCTGGAGCGGGACGGGCGACGCCTCGGCGTCTCGATTCAGTCGAGCGACCGTGAGCGCTTCATGAAAACGCCGCGCCTGCACTGAGGGCCGGTGAGAGCCAAGCGAGCGGCGCGGGGGCTGGGGCGAGCGGCCGCGCCACGAGCCGCCGCAGGGTGGCTGCCAGGGGTTCCGCTGGCGCCGGTGTCGACCCGACCGGGAGGACCGCTTCGTGCACATCACCGCGCTCGAGACCGTACGGCTCGAGGAGTTTCCCAACCTGCTCTGGCTGCAGGTCCACACCGACCAGGGACTCGTCGGGCTCGGCGAGACGTTCCTCGGTCCCCGGGCGGTTGCGGCCTACATCCACGAATCCGCCGCCCCTCGCCTGCTCGGCCAGGACCCGCTGCTGATCGACCGGCATTCCCGGATGCTGCTCGACGGCTATCTCGGCTTCAGCGGCACCGGCGCCGAGATGCGCGGCCTGTCGGCGATCGACATCGCGCTCTGGGACCTCTTCGGCCAAGCCGTGGGAGAGCCCATCCACCAATGCCTGGGCGGCCTCGCCCGGGACAGCATCCGCACCTACAACACCTGCGCCGGCTACCGCTACGTGCGCGGCGCCGAGGGCCAGGACACGGCCAACTGGGGCCTCGACGGGGCCGAGGGTCCCTACGAGGATCTGGACGGCTTCCTCAACCGTGCCGACGAGCTCGCCCACTCGCTGCTCGAGCAGGGCATCACCGGCATGAAGATCTGGCCGTTCGACTTCGCGGCCGAGCGCTGGAAGGGGCTCTATATCGCGCCGGAGGAGCTGAGCACGGCTCTCGAGCCCTACCGGAAGATCCGCGCCGCGGTCGGCGATCGGATGGACATCATGTGCGAGTTCCACTCCTTGTGGAATCTGCCGACCGCGAAGCGCATCTGCCGGGCCCTCGAGGAGTTCGAGCCGTTCTGGTTCGAGGACCCGATCAAGATGACCAATTTCGACGCGCTGGCCGATCTCGCGGCGTCGACGCCGGTGCCGATCACGGCGAGCGAGACCGTGGCCACGCGGCCGGCGTTCCGCGAGATGATGGCCAAGAGTGGCGTCGGCATCGTGATGCTCGATCTGTCCTGGGTCGGCGGCATCTCGGAGGCGAGGAAGATCGCGACGATGGCCGAGGCGCACCACCTCCCGGTGGCACCGCACGATTGCACCGGGCCGGTCGTCTACACGGCCTCCTGCCACCTCTCCCTGAACGCCACCAACGCCCTGGTCCAGGAGAGCGTGCGCGCCTTCTACAGCGGCTGGTACAAAGAGCTGGTGACCGAGCTGCCGCGCATGGAGAAAGGCTTCATCCTGCCGATGGAAGGGCCCGGGCTCGGGACCCGTCTTCTCCCCGACGTGACCAAGCGCAAGGACGCGGAGATCGAGCGCAGCAGCCTCTGAAGCGGGGTCGCCCCGAGCTCAGTTGCCCGAGTGGTCTCCGCCACCATCCCCGCTGCTGCCTCCACCGCCGCTGTCACCGCTGCTGCCTCCACCGCCGCTGTCACCGCTGCTGCCCCCGGCGTCGCTGCCGTGCCCGTGGCCTTCGCCGCTGTCGCCCGAGCCGCCATCCACCTCGCCGCTATGCCGCCCCTCGATCGCGCCGCCCTGCCCCTCACCCGGCTCCGTCGAGCGCAGCGGGTGGAAGGCCTCGACGACAGGCAACTCGTCGGGCCCGACGGTAGCGCTGAGGATGCCCAGGCCAGACGTCAGCGGTCCGTTCAGATCCGGCGCCAACGGAAGCCTGCCGCCAGAGCCGAGGCTGACCGAGCCGTCGCGCGGCTCGACATAGGCCTGGATCGAGAGCCGCCCGACACGCCCCGCGAAGGGCACGAGCGGCAGGCTATGGACCCAGTCGGCCTGCACGACGCCGTCCGTTAGCCGGCCGCGGACAAGGACCCGGGCGCCCGGGTCCGGCATCGTCCCCGTACCGAGCGCTATGTCGATTCCACCGATTCGGAAGCGGTTCCGGGCAGTGAGCTCGGCAGGGCCAGCCACGTACACGTCGGCCCGCGGCTGCCGGCCATCCACACGCGTCGCAACGATGGAGCCGTCGCCACGGCGCAGGCCACTCACCGCCACCCACTCGCCGGGCCTGAGCGCAGCCGGATGCAGCCCCGTCGCCCAGGGGCCCAAGCGCACACGCTGCCCGACGATATGGATCGTGCCGTCCGGATCCACGCGATCCACCGGCCCGATCACCTCGTGGGCGACCTCCACCTCGTCGGCGGTCACGACCTCACCGGACCCCTCGGCCTCGACCTGGACGACCTGTCCGAGGCGCAGGGCGCTCATGGGCGCGGTCGTCCCGTCGATCCGCACGGTCTGCCCCGGCGCATAGCGGATCTCGAGCCCGTTGACGCAGATGCTGCCGAAACCGGTGATGGTGCCGAGGACGCCCGTGCGCCCCGTCGCGGCACCCGGCTCGGCCCGTGTCGGTGAGCCGGTCCCGCCGATCCCGCGGTCGGCGATCCGCGGTGCCGTCGCGGCAGCACCGGTTCCACCGATGCCACGGTCGGGCGGCAAGGCACAGACGGCGCCCACAGGCGAGGCCGTCGGCGCGGCGCGGCATCCGGCAAGCGCAACGAGGAGCAGCGTCAGGACGGCAACGAGGCAGTGCATACGGCTCATGGCTTCTGCTCCTCTCCCAAGGCTGCCTCGTCCGCGGTGTAGAGATAGACACCGAGATTGAACCGCCAGGAGGCGTCGGATCGACCCTCGTCTGCCTCGGCGAGCCTGAGCGCCTCGCGATTGAGATCGAGAAGGAGGCGCATCGCCTCCTCGCGTCCCAGCGCCTCGAGCGCCTTCACCGAGTTCGGGTGAGAGGCGGTCGAAGTGAAGGCTGCGATCAAGGAAGGGGGGCACGTCGGCGGCAAGGTTGCTGCTCGCCGCCGCCATGTGGTCGCGCAGGTTGCGCCCGAAGAAGAAGAGCCTCTCCCCCAACCCCTGGCGAGGGCCATAGGCGGCGAGCTCGAGCCGGATGCGATCCTCGGCCGTGACCGTCACGAGGCCGAGCCTCAGCCACTCGTCGAGAATGGCGCGTGGCCGTACATCCTTCGTCAGCCCTGCAACTAGGCTCTCGAAGGACGGCGTGCCTTCCGGAGCGGTGCGTGGCAGCGGCAATGGCCGACCCTGCGCATCGAGATAGGGCGCTCGGCCGACCCAGGTGGAGATGACCTGGGCGCCGAGCGACACGGTAGCCGGAATCCCCTGAGCTGCCCGCGGCTCGCCGCGCAGCCGCCTGATCTCCTTCCGATGGATGCCGGTCAACACATGGATGCCGCTGTCCGTGAGGGCGCGGCCCGAGCCACCCAGATCGCCCTGGGCGACCTCGACGTAGAGGCGGCGGACGATGGCGTCGAGCACCGGGTAGGTCAGACCGAAGCGGATCAGCAGTCGGACCAGCGGACGCAGCAGGCGCGCTACGGCACCAGGCAGCGCGCCCGGCGCGCCGGGATGCTCGGGTTCCGAGGGCACGGCCATGGCTCGATCATAGCAGGCTTCCGTTGTGGGAAAAGGGCCCACATGGAGCTTGACGTGGGAAATGTGCCCACGCATTATGCACGTGGGCAATACGCCCACAGGAGAGTCTCATGTCGACCTATCCTTCACGTTCCCGGCAGCTGCGGCTCGCAGCCCTGCTCTGCGGCACCTTCCTCGCCACCGCCGCCACGATGGCACCTGCCTGGAGCGCCTCTTCCGGCGACAACAATCGTGATGCGCCGCCGGTAACCCTCGCCCAGGCGGGCACAACGGCGCCCGTCTACGAGGACGACAACGGCACGGACGACAGCGCTGACACCGTGTCGGGCTCAGGCGGCGAGACCGAGGACCAGGGCGTCACCGGAAGCGGAACGAACGACAATTCGGGAAGCGTCAGCGGCTCCGACGACGGCGGGAACGGCGCAAGCGACAACAGCGGCACCGAGGATCACGGTGGCGGCGGCCATGACGGCGGCTCCACCGGCACCGGCTCGAGCGGCAGCGCCTCGGGCGGAGCTCATGATGGCGGCCATGACGGCGGCTCGAGCGGCAGTGGCTCCGGCGGCAGCGCGTCGGGCGGAGGTCATGATGGCGACCACGGCGGCCACGACGACTGAGCCGAGCCCCTCCGTCGAGGATCGCTAGTGGCACACGTGGGGCGGCGCGCTCGCGCCGCCCCGTTGCCGGAGCGGCGCGGCGTGGAAGACCGACGCGATCGCTCGCCGGTTCGCCGAGCCCGGTGCCGTCCCTACTCGGCCGGCGTCGCCTGGCCCACCGCCGGCAGCGCGGCCCGACGATGCAGCAGGCGGTCGCCCAGGCGGTCGAGGCAGACATAGACGACGGGCGTGATGTAGAGCGTCAGGAGCTGGGAGAGCAGGAGCCCGCCGACCACGGCGAGGCCCAGCGGGCGACGCAGCTCCGAGCCGGCACCGACCCCGATGGCGATGGGCAGCGTTCCGAGGATGGCCGCCATCGTCGTCATCATGATGGGCCGGAACCGGACCAGGCACGCCTCGACGATCGCCTGCGCCGCCGGCAGGCCCCCGGCGCGCCGCCGCTCGAGGGCGAAGTCGATCATCATGATCGCATTCTTCTTCACGATGCCGACCAGCATGACGATGCCGATCATCGCGATGACGCTCAAGTCGTTGCCGGTCAGCATCAGGGTGAGCAGGGCGCCGATGCCGGCGGAAGGCAGGCCCGACAAGATCGTGATCGGGTGGATGAAGCTCTCGTAGAGGATGCCGAGCACGACGTAGATGACCAGAACCGCCGCCAGGAGCAGCAGCCCCTGGCCCTTCAGGGACTCCTGGAAGACCTGGGCCGCCCCCTGGAAGCCGGTGACGACGTCGCTCGGCAGGCCGATCTCCCGCTCCGCCTTGTCGATTCCTTCGACGACGGTGCCGAGCGCCACCCCCGGCGCCAGATTGAAGGAGATGGTGACGGCCGGCATCTGGCCCTGGTGACTGACCGCCAGCGGCCCCGCCACCTGCCGGGTACTGGGCGATGGTGTCCAGGGGCACCGTGCTGCCCGAGGCGGTGCGGACATGAAGCTGGTCGAGGGCGGCGGGGCTGCTCTGATAGCGTGGTGCAGCCTCGAGGATGACCTCGTAGTCGTTGTTCGACGTGTAGATCGTCGAGACCTGACGGGTGCCGAAGGCGCTGTAGAGGAGACTCCGGACGCCCTCGACGTCGATACCGAGCTCCGAGGCCCGCTCGCGGTCGATGTCGACGATCAGGTGCCGGGCCTGCATCTGAAGATCGCTGGTGACGTCCTGGGCGCCGGAAATCGCCGCGATCTTGCGCTCCAGAATGGGCGCGTAGCGTTCCACTTCCGCGAAATCCGGCCCCTGGATCGTGTACTGGTACTGGCTCTTCGACGGCCGGCCGCCGATGTTGAGGTTCTGGACGTTCTGGAAAAAGGCATTGATCCCGGGCACCCGGCCGACCTCGCGGCGCAGGCGCTGGATCACCTCGTTCGAGCTCAGGTCCCGCTGGTCCCGCGGCTTCAGGGCGATGAACATGCGCCCGCTGTTGGTCGTGTTGCTGAGACCGCCGGCGCCGACCGTGGACATGACATAGTCGACATAGGGGTCGCGCTGGACGATGTCGGCGATGGCCTTCTGGCGCGCGACCATGGCGTCGAAGGACACGTCCTGCGGCCCCTCGGTCGAGGCGAAGATCAGCCCGGTGTCCTCGATCGGGAAGAAGCCCTTGGGAATGATGCGATAGAGATAGAGGGTCGCGGCGATGGTCAGGACGGTGACGATCATCCAGAGGCCCGGGCGGGCGACCACCTTCCTCAGGGTCCGGCCGTAGCCTCGATGGGCCGCTTCGAAGACGGCTTCCGAGGCGCGGAAGAAGCGCCCGTGCTTCTGGCCATGCTGGATCGGGCGGAGCAGGCGCGAGCAGAGCATCGGCGTGAGGGTCAGCGACACGATGCCCGAGATCAGGATCGTCATGCTGATGGTCACGCCGAACTCGTGGAACACCCGGCCGACGACCCCGCCCATGAAGAGGACGGGAATGAAGACCGCGCAGAGCGAGATCGTCATCGAGACGATCGTGAAGCCGATCTCCTGGGCGCCCTTCAGAGCGGCCTCGAACGGGCGCATGCCCGCCTCGACGTGGCGCACGATGTTCTCGAGCATGACGATCGCGTCGTCGACGACGAAGCCGACCGAGAGGGTGATGGCCAGAAGCGACAGATTGTCGATCGAGAAGCCGAAGAGATACATCCCGCCGAACGTGCCGATCAGCGAGACGGGCAGGGCCAGGGCCGGAATCAGCGTCGCGGTGGCGCTCCGCAGGAAGATGAAGATCACCAGCACGACCAGCGCGATCGCCATCATCAGCGTGTACTGGACGTCGCGCACCGAATCCCGGATGGAGACGGACTTGTCGTTCAGCACGTCGATCGCGACCGAGGGTGGCACGCCGGCCCTCAGGACAGGGAGCGTGGCGCGGATCTTGTCCACCACCTCGACGGTGTTGGCATCCGGCTGCCGCTGCACGGCCAGGATGATCGCCCGCCTGCCCTGGAACCAGCTCGCGACCTTCGAGTTCTCGACGCTGTCGATGACGGTGGCGACGTCCTCGATCCGGACCGGGTTGCCGCCGGCGTAGGTGACGACCACGGGCATGAAGTCCACGGCCTTGCGCATCGGGCCCGTGGCCTGAAGGGTGTAGTTCCGCGAGGGGCCGTCGAGGTTGCCGACCGGCGAGTTCGAGTTGGCGTTGGCGATCGCCGTCTGGAGGTCGCCCAGGGTCAGGCCACGTGCGGCCAGGGCGTGAAGGTCCGCCTGAACGCGGACGGCATATTTCTGGGCGCCGTAGACCTGCACCTGGGCCACGCCCGGCAGCATCGAGATCTGCTGGGCGATCAACGTCTCGGCATACTCGTCGACCGTCGAGAGCGGCACCGACTCCGATGAGAGCGCGAGGAACAGGATGGGCGAGTCGGCGGGATTGACCTTCCGGTAGCTCGGCGGGGTCGTCATCTCGTCCGGCAGCCGGCGCTGGGCGATGCTGAGCGCCGATTGAACGTCGAGCGCGGCGCCGTCGATGTCGCGGCCGAGGTCGAACTGCAGGACGATGGAGCTGTTGCCCTGCGTCGATGTCGAGGTCATCGAGGTGATGCCGGCGATCGTCGAGAACTGGCGCTCCAGCACCGAGGCGACCGAGCTCGCCATCGTCTCGGGACTGGCGCCCGGCAGCTGCGCCGAGACCGAGATCGTCGGAAAGTCCACCCGCGGCAGGGCCGCGACCGGGAGCTGGCGATAGCCGAAAAAGCCGACCATCACGAACGACAGCATGACCAGCGTCGTCATCACCGGTCGACGGATGCAGGCGGTGGCGATCTGCATGGTCTCAGGCTCCGGCGCCGGCCGCGGGCTCGCCCCCGCCCTGGATCTCGACCCTGCTGCCCGGCCCGAGCCTCAGCTGGCCGTCGACGACGACCCGCTCGCCGGCGGCCAGCCCTTTGGTGACGACCGTCCGGCCGTCGACCGTCTGGGCGACCGAGACCGGCTGCAGGGTCACCTTGTCGTCCTTGCCGATGACGAAAACGTAGGCCCCGTCCTGGCCGATCTCGAGGGCCGCCGCCGGTATGGTGATCGCATGCTCGTCGACGCTCAGCACCAGGGTCACATCGACGAACTGGCCGGGCCACAGCCGCTCGTCCGCGTTCGGCATCTCGGCGACCAGGGTGATGGTGCCCGAGGTCGGGTCGATCGCGTTGTCGAGAAAGGCGAGCTTGCCCTTGACCGGGGCATCCTTGTCTCCCGCCGGTTGCGCCAGGACCTCCAGGCCGCCGCCCTTGGCGGCCGCCCGCACCTCGCCCAGCCGACCCTGGGGCACGGCGAACTGCACCTGGATCGGAGTCATCTGGTTGATCGTGAAGAGCGGCGCCGTATCGGCTGCGCGCACGACATTGCCCGGCTTCAGATTGATGCGGCCGATGCGGCCGTCGATTGGCGCCGTGATCGTGTCGTAGGAGAGCTGAACCTTCAGGTTGTCGATCGCTGCCTGATCGGCCTCGATGCTAGCATTGATCGCCTGCTCGTCGGCCTGAGCCTGCTGGTACTGCTGCTTCGAGACGAAATCGCGGGCCACCAGCGCCCCATAGCGCTGGAGATCCTGGCCGACCTTGACCCGCTGCGCCTCGTCCTTGGCGAGCTGGGCCTGGGCCTCGCGGAGCTGCGCCACGACCGCGCGCGAGTTCGAGCGTGACCAGGACATCGCCCGTCCGGACGGCGCTCCCCTCGGCGACATGGACCTCAGTGATCTGGCTGTCGACGCGCGGTCGGACCGCGACGCTGGCGACGGCCCGGACCGTGCCGACGGCGGTCAGGGCGACCGGCATGGCCTTGATCTCGACGGTCCCCGCGACCACCGGCACCGGCCGCCCCCGCAGAGTCGCGGCAGCGGAAGGTTGACCGTTCTCGCGGGCACCCCAGACCTTGTACGCGTAACCCCCGCCGACGACCGCGAGCCCCGCGAGCAGGACCAGCGCGAGCCCTCTCGAGCCGCGCGACGAGCCGCCCGGCTCGAGCCCCGTGCGGTCCGGGCCGGCCCGCTCCAATGTCCTGCTCATGGTGCCCCACCCGCCGTGGCACGACGTCACCGTGCCGCGGCCTTTATACCACGCCCCTGGGTGATACGCATGAGCCCGGGCCACCCTGCGGCGGCAGGGGCATGAATGATCCGTTATGTCAGCCGGCCGCGGCTTGGCCCAGCACCTCGGCCGCGGGCTGGTCGCCCTGCGCGGCGGTGGCGAACCGCACGGCGCCGCGGCGACGGCCCGCTGCCCAATCGACCGGCGCCGACCGCGGCGGTCGGGGCGGCTGCGCAGAGACGGCTTGCCCTTCACCCAGCGTTACACCGAGCGCGCGCAGCTCGGCCAGAACGACACTGTCGTCGATTCCAAGACCTATCACCTGGATTCCGGCCTCATGGAGCTCGACCAGCGTCTCCCGCAGCCGGGAATGATCGCTGCGCGCCGCATGGGCCAACCCTGGCGCGGACAGCGCCACGAACGAGACCCCCGCACGCGCGAGCCTGCGGACGACGATGGCCTCCAGCGACTCCAGATGCAGAGCGCGGCCCACGTCGCCCGGCAGCGCCAGACGGGCGAGAGTCGCCACGAGACCGGGCCGTCGACCGCCATGCAGCAGGAGGATCAGCGGCGGCGCCGTGAGGCTGAGCCGGTCCCGTCGGGCGCGGATGACACGATGGAGCCGCAGCCTGAAGAGGCTTCTGCCGGACAGACAGGCGACGACGGGCAGGTGCAGGTTGCGCCAGCTCTGATTGTTGCACTGGATGAGGGCCCGCTCGACCGTGCTCAGATCGGTGGATGCCCGCGGCGCCGACCAGTCGCCGCCGCGCCGGGCCGCGGCCACCAGGGTCATCGCCGGCTTCGGCTCCGAGAGCGGCTGGACGACGGTCACGCTGGGGCCGAGCCGCGCCCTCACCGTCTCGGCCTCGTCTTCGCGGCCGACGGCGGGCGGGCCCGACGCGTCGCCGACCGGCTGCGGCCGCGGTCGCTGTCGACGAGCGCTCGCCCCTGCCGGAGCCGCCACCGCCCCGGCGGGGGCCCCGACGTCCAGGCAAAGCGCCCGCAGACGATCCCGCGCCAACAGCCCCGAGCCGAGAGAGCGAGCAGCCCGAGGCAAACCGGTCGCGCCGGCCCACAGCGCCATCAGCCCGGCGGGCATTCGAGCGTCGGAGGCAAGGGTCCGGAGGCGATCCCGCGCCAGCACCAGCCCCGCGCCGACAGAGCGAGCGGCCGGAGCGGATCTGCGGCCTAGAGCGGCGGCGAGAATGGCCATGGCGGCAATGGCGAGCAGAAACGACACGGCCGAAGCGTGAGCGTCGAGACAGGAAGCCGCTGGGGCACGAAAAGCGCGACACCCGCAAATCCCATCAGGAAGCAGACGAGAAGGCTGGCAACCAGGGCCGAGCCGG
Source organism: uncultured Alphaproteobacteria bacterium (assembly GCA_963828215.1). Classification (GTDB taxonomy): domain Bacteria; phylum Pseudomonadota; class Alphaproteobacteria; order Geminicoccales; family Geminicoccaceae; genus CAVTJL01. The sequence continues at coordinate 205,121 of CAWHFO010000078.1, forward strand.
GTTTAAGCTCGAACAGGCTTCGGACCCACGAGCGCAGGCCGCGGCGTTCGAGCTCGGGGTTTGGCTGACAGGCGTCCCTTTTGCCGACAAGCCATTCCATGGCTTCTCTCTCCGATCAGAGCCGGGAGCTTCATTGGCTGAGGCTTGGCTCTTGATAGCAGGTGAGGAGCCGCGCTTCACTTGTTATATCAAGAATGGAGCGAGGCGAGGCATGGCCCTCGCTCCGTGACCTCGACGCCACAGAATCTCGAAGCCCGCTCAGAAATGACCGAGCCGGCGATGGCCGGGCGACAGCTGGTTCCGGGATCGTCGACCGAGCTTCGGGCAGAGTCGCCCCGCCGATCCGACGAGACCTCACGCCTGGCGGCGGGCTCCGTTCGCGATCGGCCCGCCGGGCGCCACCTCCATCGTCGGCTCGAAGCGGATGGCCCGGCCTCGGCCCTGGAACTTCGCCGCATAGAGGGCGATGTCGGCTGCCCGAAGCAGGTCGGCCGCCGTGCTCTGGTCGTTCGGAAAGACCGCGACGCCGATGCTCGCCGTGGTCCTGAGCACGCAGCCGGCATAGTCGAGCGGCAGGCGCAGCCCCTCCTCGATCCGCCCGACGAGCCCGAGCAGATCGGTTGCGTCCCCGGCCCCGTCCGGCAGGAGGAGGGCGAACTCGTCGCCAGCCAGGCGCGCCACCAGGTCGCTTTCCCGCACGAGCGAGCGCAGCCTTTGGCTGACGACGCAGAGGACCCGGTCACCGGCATCGTGGCCGAGCCCGTCATTGACCCGCTTGAAGTTGTCGAGGTCGACCAGGAGCAGGGCGAATCCTCTGACGGGGCACGGACCGGGCGCGACGCGGCGGGCGAGCTCGGCCAGGAATGCCCGTCGGTTGGGCAGGCCGGTCAGCACGTCGTGGGTCGCCTCGTGGTGAGAGGCGGCTTCCCGCGCGCGCAGCTCCGAAACCCGGTGCTCGACTTCCATCGCCATGTGGTTCAGCACGTGGCCGAGCTCGGCGATCTCGTCGTTGCCGCGGATCTGGGCCAATCGGGCCGAGAGGTCGCCCCGCCGCAGCCGATCGCCCAGCCGCTTCAGCTCGGCCAGGCGATCGGCGATGGCGTGCCGGGCATAGGATCGTGCCGCGACGCAGGTGACGGCGAGCACCAGGAGGATCAGCCCCAGCTCGACGAAAAGCTCTCGACGGGCGTCGCTGCGCAGTCGATCGCGGGGAGTCTGGACGGCGACCCGAATGCCTGTCGCCTGCGCACCCGTCACGGCGACCAGCGCGCCGTCGATGGTGAGCTGATTGGCTATCTCGTCGGCATCGAGGCTCGCGCTCAGCCACCGTGCGACAGGCACGATCTGCGCGCTGCCCCGAGCCTCCTCGACCAGCAGGTTGCCGTCGCGGTCGACCATCTGGATCGCCGTCTCGGCCGGGAGGTCGAAATCGACCCACGACACTCCTCAGCCATTGGATGGGCACGGCGACACCGACGACGCCGGCCACCGAGCCCGCGCCATCGCGGAGCGGGGCCATGATCGGCAGGAGCCGCTGGCCGGAGGCGCGCCCCTCGACGACCGAGCCGACGACCGGCCCGTCGGCGGCCAGCGCTTGGCGAAAGTAGGCCCGGTCGCCGATATTGACGTGTGCCGGAGCGCTGATCGCCCGGCATCGGCTCCACCCCTCGCGGTCGAAGACGGCGAGGTGCCAGCCGCTCGGCACCTGCGACTGCAGCTCGGCGAGGCGACGGACGCACCGATCGCCACCCTCCACCAGGAGGCCGTCCCCCTCCGTGAGCGCCGTCATGACCACGGTCGCCCGTGCCAGCATGGTCTCGTCGGCCGCCGCCAGCGCCTCGGCCAGATCGGTGACCTGGGCCTTGATGCTCGCCATGCGGGTGGTCGGGTCGCGAAGCTCGTAATAGACGAGAAGGGCGGTCGGCGGCAGGACGGCCAAGCCGATCAGCAGCAGGAGCTGCAGCCGCACGGTCGGCGGCAGCCAGCTGGCAACCAGGGTCGTGAGCCTGCGGCGGGGCACGGTCCGAACTGCGCGTAGGGCCGAATTGAGAGGTTCCCGAACCATTAGGTGAACTATCTACAAGGCGCAATCGCTTCTGGCGGGTGCATGCGCCCGGCAGCGACTGGTAGCTTGGTCCGATCGTCCCACTGTGCTTCCATTGCCCGCGGGGACGCCTGGGGAGGAACCATGCGGGACGCATTCTCGGCCGAGTGGACGGTCTCGAAGCCGGCCGTCCACGCCGCCAAGGGCATCGTGGCCGCCCAGAACCAGAAGGCCGCCCGCGTGGGCCGGTCGGTCCTCGAGGACGGCGGCAATGCCGTGGACGCCGCGGTCGCGACCTCTTTGGCTCTGGCCGCCACCGAGCCCTGGATGAGCGGGCTCGGCGGGGGCGGCTGCATGATCGTCCATCCCGCGGCCGAGCAGACGGCATGGGCGGTCGACTTCGGGATGGTGGCCCCGCGCGCGCTGGATCCCGCCGACTATCCGCTGACCGGCGGCCGGGCCGGCGATCTGTTCGGCTGGCCCAGCGTGGTCGACGACCGCAACCTCGAGGGGCCGCTGTCGATCTGCGTCCCCACCCAGCTCGCCGGTCTCGCCGAGGCGCTCGACCGCTTCGGAACCCGGCCGCTCTCCGAGCTGATCCGGCCCGCCATCGCCCTGGCGCGCGAGGGCTTGGGCATCGACTGGTACGCCTCGCTTCTCATCGGCACGGCTGCGCGCCAGCTCCGCCGCTACCCCTCGAGCCGGGAGATCTGGCTCCCCGAGGGGCTCCCGCCGGTCCCCGACTGGCAGGGAGCGGAGACCCGGCTGCCGCTGGGCCAGCTCGCGGACACGCTCGAGGAGGTGGGAAGGCACGGGTCGGAGGGCTTCTATCGCGGCGATCTCGCGCGCCGGATCGTGGACGATGCCCAGCGGCTGGGCGGCCGTCTGTCGCTGGCCGACATGGCGGCGGTCGAGCCGCGAGTGCGACCGGCGCTGGCCATCCCCTATCGGGACGGCACCGTGTTCGCGATGTCGGGCCTGTTCGCCGGGGTGACGCTCGGCCGCTGCCTCGAGACGCTGGGCCGCCTGCCGATGGTCGGGCCGGCGCCCGATGCCGACGCCTACCTGGCCTACGCCCTGACACTGGACGCGGCCTACGCCGAGCGGCTCGAGGAGCTGGGTGACAGCGCTCCCGGGCCGACCTGCACCTCGCATCTCTGCGTGGCCGATCGCCACGGCACCATGGTGTCCCTCACCCAGACGCTGCTGTCCCTGTTCGGCAGCAAGGTGCTGCTGCCGTCGACCGGGCTGCTCATGAACAACGGGACGATGTGGTTCGACCCGAGGCCCGGCCGGCCGAACTCGATCGCCGCCGGCAAGCGGCCGCTTTCGAACATGTGCCCGGTGATCGCCGAGACGGCCGGCCGGCGTTTCGCGCTGGGCGCCTCCGGCGGACGGCGGATACTCCCGGCCGTGATGCAGCTGACGAGCTTTCTCGTCGACTATGGCATGGACCTCGAGACGGCCTTCCACCAGCCGCGCCTCGATGCGAGCGGGACCGGCGCCGTGACCCTGGATGCCCGGCTGCCCGGGCCGGTCAAGGCAGCCCTGGCCGGACGTCTGGCGACCGAGGAGGCGATGGCCGCCGTCTACCCTCTCAACTTCGCCTGCCCGACGGCGGTGCTGCGACGCCTCGACGAGCCAATGGCCGTGGGCGCGGCCGAGCCCTCCCAGCCCTGGGCGGGGGCGCAGGCGGAGCGCTGAGACGGGGACAAAAACCACGAGGAGACGAGCAGCCATGGGCGAGATGAAAGAGATCACGGCGGGCCTGCGATTTCCGGAAGGCCCGGTGGCGATGGCCGATGGCAGCGTTCTCGTGGTCGAGATCGAGCGGCGCACCGTCACGAGGGTGGCCCCCGACGGTGCCAAGACGGCCGTCGCCGACACGGGCGGCGGGCCCAACGGGCTGGCGATCGGCCGCGACGGCGCCCTCTACGTCTGCAACAATGGCGGGTTCGAGTTCCACGAGGACCAGGAGGGCCTGCGGCCGACGGTTCAGGCCGGGGACTATAGCGGCGGCCGCCTCGAGCGGGTCGATCTCGCCTCCGGCGAGGTCCGGACGGTGCATCGCGAGACCGGCACCGGTTTCGGGCTGAGGGGCCCGAACGACCTCGTGGTGGATGCCGAAGGCGGCATCTGGTTCACGGACCTGGGCAAGCGACGATCCCGCGACCTCGACTATGGCGGCGTCTACTACGCCCGTGCGGATGGGACCATCGCGGAGGTCGCCTTTCCCGTCACGACGCCCAACGGCATCGGCCTCTCGCCCGACGGACGCACCCTCTACGTCGCCGAGACGGAAGGTGCCCGCCTCTGGGCCTTCGACATCGAGGGCCCCGGCCTGATCCGCAGGCATCCCTGGCCGAGCCCTCATGGCGGCAGGCTCCTCTACGCGGCCGGCGGCCGCTATCAGCGCTACGACAGCCTCGCCGTCGAGGCGGGCGGCAATATCTGCGTCGCGACCCTGATGGAGGGCGGCATCACCGTCGTGGCGCCGGATGGCCGGCTGGTCGAGTTCGTGCCCCTGCCCGACCGCTATGTCACCAACCTCTGCTTCGGCGGACCGGACCTCCGCACCGCTTTCGTCACCCTTTCCCTTAGCGGACGCCTCGTGGCGTTGCCCTGGCCCCGGCCCGGCCTGCGACTCGAGTTTCAAGACGTCCCGACGCGGATCACTCCCGCGATTCAGTAGCGAAATCATCGCCTTGAACGCCCTGCCCGGCTGCCCACATGCCTCTATGACATCGGTCGGCCCATGCGCCCCAGGCGGGCCCATGGGCTCGGGCCGAAGCAGCTCTCGAGGTATTCATGACGACGCCAGTCGATCCGAAGATGGCAGCCGATCTGGTCCGGGACGCAGCCGGTCACCTGCGTCCCCGTCATTCGGGCGCGGATATCGCCCTGGGTGCGATGGCAGGCCTCGGCCTGCTCCGTAGCGCCGTCCTCGAGCATGCGGGCTACAATGCCATGCGCCTCCTCGACGACTGGCTGCGCGCGCAGATCGACGAGCGGCGATCCAGTCGCGACCTCGCCGCCGATCCGCCCGAATCGACCACGCTGCCCGAGCCGGGCCTGGGCTTTCAGCGGAGCGCGACCATCCTGAAGGACGCGGTCTACACCTGCTTTTTCTTCAACCCACAGGCTCCGGGGAACGAACTGCTGCTTTCAGCGGCAGATGCCCTGCTCGATCTCGTCGACCAGAGCCTCGGAACGATCCCGCCCTGGGCCATCGTGCAGAACGCCCTGGGCGACGCGACGATTGAGCCGGGCGGCGACGCGCCTCGGGACGGCAGCATGATCCGCCTGCAGTAGCCCGTCGATCGTCGCTTCGGCGGCGCCGCGTGAAGCGGCGTCGCTGGCCGGCCCCTTAGTCCGAGTTGCCCTGGTTGCCGGCCTTGAGGCTCTTCGCCGCCTTCTTGCCGAAGACATAACGGGTGGCATCGACGTTGGGCTGGCCGTTCTTGTTGCAGATCTCGGTGCCGGGATCGCAGACGACGTTTTTCTTGGGCGCGATCGTGCCGTCGGGTTGCTGCACCTCGAGCGCGGGCGTGCGGCCGAACTGCTGCCGGGTCTGAGTGTAGCTGGGAGCACCCTTCTTCGCGCACACCTCGTCGCCGAGATCGCACTTCACGCCCTGCTGAGGCGAATAATTGGGATCGCGTCGGCTGTGATCGCCGGTCGCGTTCGCGAGGCTCTCCGCGGAATCCCGGCCGAAATATTCGCGCGTCAGACCGACGTCGGCGCCGTTGCGGTCGTAGCAGACCTGCTGCCGGCGATCGCAAACCACCCCCGGCGTCGGGCTGTAGCGGGCGTCGCTGCTGCTATAGCCGCCGCCGGAGCCATAGCCTCCTCCCGAGCCGTAGCCGTAGCCCGCCGACGGAGCGCCGCCGAAGAGAGAGCCTCCGTTATTGCCCCCCTGCGCGCCACAGCCCCCGAGACCCAGAAGCAGGAGCGAGACGACCGGCCACCCGAGCGACCGGGGCATGGGAGTCTCCCGAGATTGAGGTCACTCTACCTTACCTATAAAGGGCAGATGCCGATAGCGTTCCGCATAGTCGATCCCGTAGCCGACGACGAACACGTCCGGGATCACGAAGCCGGTGAAATCCGGCTCGATCTCGACGACGCGCCGGCTGGGCTTGTCGAGCAGCACGCAGGTCCACACCCGGGCGGCGCCATGGCCCAGCAGCAGGTCGCGGGTGAAGGCGAGGGTGCGGCCGGTATCTTGGATGTCGTCGACGAGCAGCACGTTCCGCCCGCCGATCGAGCCCGGCATCTCGCCGATCACCTTGACCCTGCCCAGGCTCTCGGTGCCGGCGCCGTAGCTCGAGACCTGAAGGAACTCGACCTCGGGGCGCCGGCCGACGGCGTCGAGCGCGCGCACGAGATCGGCGGTGAAGACGAAGGCGCCCTTGAGGAGGCCGACCACGACGAACGGCTCGGGCAGGGTTCGGGCGATGTGCTCCGCCAGCTGGCGCAGCCGGCTGGCGATGGCCCCTTCGGCGAACAGAGGCGTGACCTCCAGCGCGGCGTCGGGGCTGGCCCTGTCGCCCACCAGCTCGATCGACAGGTCGGCGCGCTCGGCCGCGACCGCCCGTAGCACGCCCAAGAGCCGATCGAAGTCGCCGCCGAGCCGCTGCCGGGCCTCGGCCGTGCCCCGCCACACGATCTCGATCGGCCCGCCTATGTCCGTCCGCAGCACGTCGAAGAGAGCATCGAGATTGGGCGGCGGGCCCATCGGGAAGCCGAGATCCCCCGCCAGCCGCGCCATGACCGCCCGACGGTCGGGCAGGTCGCCATCGAGCTCGCAGCGCTTGGTCACCGCGGCACCTCCCGGAAGGTCTCGTAGTGGTCGATCGTGACCTCGATCAGACCGTCGTTCGAGAAGACGAGCCGGCGGGCACCCCGGCGGCCGCAGGTGGAATCGATGTCCGCCTCGCGCCAGCTACGGCCCCGGGCCTCGGGGAGGCGCCGCTCGTAATTGCCGAAGCGGTCGCCGCCGATCATGGCGCCAGGCGCCACGCGGCAGAGATCGGACCCCGGCCGCCACCCGAGCGCCTCGGCCCGTCGCTTGGTGAGGTACCGTTCCGGCAGTCGCCCGTCCGCCCGCAGGCTCGTCACGACCTCGATGAACGCCGCCGGATCGGCAAGGCCCAACTGCTGCGTGAAGCGCCGCAACTCCGCCTCGCCGGCTGCCGCCGAGACGGCGAGGGCGAGACCGACCAGCAGGGCGAGAGCCAGGGCGCCGATCCCGCGCAGGCTCGGCCGACGCCCGTCCTGGGCACGGGCGAGCCGTGCGCCGTCCGCCATCTCCTGCGCCTCGCCTCTGGCACCGCCGGCCCACTCTAGCGACGGCCCGGCCCAGCTCAAGGGAATGGGAGCGACCCGCGTGCGCCGGGCTAGAGACGGGACAGACCGCACACCGGACGCAGCCTCGTGCCGAGCCAGCTGCCGAGAAAGGCGAACACCAGCCAGAGCCAGCCATGCAGGCTGCCCGAGGCGACCCCGGAAAAGAAGGCGCCGATGTTGCAGCCATAGGCGAGCCGGGCGCCGTAGCCGAGCAGCAGCCCGCCCGCGGCCGCGGTGAGAAGCTCGGTCCGGGACAGCGCGAGCGTCGGCCGAAACCTGCCGGCGAGCCCCGCCGCCGCGAAGGCCCCCAGCACGATGCCGAGGTTCATGACCGACGTGACGTCGTGCCAGACGGATTGCCGCAAGGCCGTCGTCTGGCCCTGCCAGTAGGGCCAGGAGGCGACGTGGATGCCGGCGGCCTGGAACAGCTTCGCGCCCCAAAGGGCGAAGCCCGAGGTGATGCCCCAGGGCCGGCCGGCGAGGACGAGCGTGGCGAAGTTCAGGAGCGCGAGAGCCACGGCACCGGCCAGCAACGGCCAGGGGCCCCGCAACCAGTCGGCGCGCTCGCCCGGTCGTGGCGCCGGATCGCGGCGCCGCTCGACGACGACGGTCAGAAGGGCGATCGCGCCGAACAGCGCGAGGTTCAGGGCGAGCGCGGGAACGAGACCGAGCCCGGTCACGGCCGACCAGCCCGGAAACGAGGGAAGGCCATACCAGAAGGGCAGGTGCGCCGTGGCGACCACCGAGCCCAGAATGAAGAACCCGAGCGTGACGACCATGCGGCTGCTGCCGCCGCCGACGGTGAAGAGCGTGCCCGACGCGCAGCCGCCGCCGAGCTGCATGCCGAGGCCGAAGAGAAAGGCGCCGACGGCGAGCCCCGGGCCGATGGGCATGACCCAGCCGGCTACCGGCTGGCCCCAGACGCTGCCAGCCGCCAGCGCCGGAAAGAACAGGAGGACGGCTACCGCGAGCATCATCATCTGGGCGCGAAGGCCACGACCCTCGCCCGTCACCACGAAGCGACGCCAGGCCGAGGTGAAGCCGAAGCTCGCATGGTAGAGCGCCACGCCGAGCAGCGTCCCGACCAGGAAAAGGGCGCTCTGCCGCGGGCCGTCGGCCTGCATCGCGAGGAGCAGGCCCAGGACGAGCAAGGCGCCGCTGGCGACCAGCGCCTCGGGCTCGGAGCGTCGTGACGCCGTCTCGAGCTTTATTGCAGTCGCCATGTGTATTTCCTTGAAAACAACACTGACGAATGCGCAATACATCGTACGCCGGACGGCGCATGTCAACGAGCTGTCGCCTCGGCTTCGAGGAGACGCGAGGCCCGCGCCCAGCGCAGATCACGAGGCCGCCTCGAGACCTTCGCGCAAGGTGGCGGCGAGGGCGAGGGTGAGCCTGTTGCCATGGACCGGTCCAGTGCCTAACTCAGGCTAGAACTGAACGGTACAGTTCTGAGCCACGGAGCGTCGATGAAGGCCCTGACCGCACCCTCGGTCGCCCCAGACCGCACCCCCTCGCCGCCCCGTCCGAAGGTCAGGGCGATCCTGGAGGCGGCTCGCGCCCGATTTCTCGGGGATGGCTATGGGTCCACCAGCGTCGACGCCATCGCCCGCGCCGCCGGAGTCTCGAAGGCTACCCTCTACGGCTACTTCCCGAGCAAGGAGGCCCTGTTCGAGGCGGTCGTCGTCGCCCAATGCCAGCGCCATGCCTCCGCGGTCGAGGCGCTCGACACGGCCGGCGACGACGTGGCCGGCACGCTGGGGAGCTCGCCCCGGCGCTCCTCAACTTCCTCCTCGAGCCGGACAGCATCGCCATCTACCGGCTCGTCGTGGCCGAGGGCGGCCGCACGCCGGAGCTCGGCCGCGCCTTCTACGAGGCCGGGCCGGTCCGGCTTCAGGCTCGCCTGGCCGCCTATCTCCGCCGCATGGACGAGCACGGCATGCTCAGCGTTCCGGAGCCCGAGATCGCCGCGGTCGAGCTCGTGAGCCTGATCCGCGCCGACCTCCACCTGAAGGCGCTCTTCGCCTTCGACCGCCTGCCCGGCCCGGCCGAGATCCGCCGCCGTGCGGAGGCGGCGGTGCAGACTTTTCTCAGGGCGTATGGGACGGAGGCGGGCAAGAAGGCGGAGAGCTGAGGGTGTGCCGGCCGCTGGCGACGTGCCGAGCGGTAGCGCCTCGGGGGATTGAGGAGATCCGCGGCGGCACCACCAGCAGCCGGTTCGCGGTCGCCTGAAGTCGAGCCTTCCCATCGACAGACCGAGCGTGCGGAGTGAGCTGCACAGCGCTGTGTCGATAACAACGGTAGATTTTTCGGCGACGGGCGGTACGATCCGCCTCGTCCGACCGTACCCGGAGGCGTCAACCAACCCGCTTCGCATAAACTCACGGCGCAAGATGGCCTTCACATTCTTCTTCAGCTACGCGCGGGCTAACCGTTGGAACTGCGAACGCCAAAATCTTGTCACCGGCGAGACGTCCAACCTCCTTGACCAACTCTTCGACGAGCTAGTCTCACTGGTCCACGACGACCTGGGTGGGGACCGAAGCCTGATCGGGTACCGAGACGTCGAGGAGCTGCGTGTTGGAGATCCCTGGCCGCAGCGCCTGTCCGAAGCGATCTGCAAGGCTAAGGTGCTCGTCACGGTTTTTACGCCGAGCTATTTTCAAAGCATCAACTGCGGCCGCGAGTTCAATGTGTTCTTGACGCGTGTGGAGCAACACCGAGCGAGATCGGGAGGCGGCGTCCGTACGCCCATCGTCCCGGTGTTCTGGACCGATGAGCCCAGCTGCCGGCGCGGAAACTACGATCCGATCAATCGCTATCTCCGGGATATCCAATACCGACAGCAAGGGATGCCAGCGCGCTACCCATCGGAGGGATGTCGGCGCCTGATGGATCTCCGCCAGCAGGACTACCGTTCGCTGACATATGCGGTGAAGGACGCGGTTTGCGACCTGGCGCGCTGCGATCTGGCTGCGCTTGAGGGGGCCGGTAACTTCCATGAGCTGCCTTCGGCGTTCCTCGAGGAGTTCGTCGAACTCACATTGAGCCACACGATCTGTCCCTTGCCGGGGGAGCTGCAGCGGGCAGCGGGTTGCCTCCACCCGTCCCACTGCCAATTCTTCATGCCACGGCATGAGCGCGCCGATGCCCCCTCCTTCCTCTGAAGTAATAACCTTCTACTCGTACAAGGGTGGCGTTGGCCGTACTATGGCTCTAGCGAACGTTGCCTGGCTTCTAGCGACGAATGGCTATCGTGTTTTGATGATTGATTGGGATCTCGAAGCACCAGGTCTGCACCGTTATTTCTACCCGTTTCTTGATGATCCTGGCTTTGAGAGGTCGTCAGGCCTCCTCGATCTGCTGTGGGAGTATGTCGTAGCGGCGAAGCTCCCACTGGATCAGCACGGGCCCGGGTTGGAGGTGCCCCTGGATCTAGCGCGGGCCAGCCGCGTCGCCGTCCCCGTTCAGTTCGAGTATGCATCCCCAGGTTGCCTGCACCTCGTGGGAGCGGGACTGCAGGATGACGATTACGCCCAGCGGTTGCACCGGTTCGACTGGGCAGCATTCTACGAGGGCTTCAGCGGCGCTGCGTTCGTTGACCGGCTCGTGAGCCAGGCCAGAGCCGAGTATGACGTCATCCTCGTCGACAGCCGTACCGGTGTGGCCGATACATCAGGGATTTGCACGCTTCAGATCCCTGATCAGGTCGTCCTCTGCTTCACCTACAACAGGCAGAGCGTCGAAGGTACGGCAGCGATCGCTCGGACCTTGAGAGACCAGCGCAAGGATCTTCGCCTCCTCCTGCGGCCGACCCGAGTTGTCCGGGACGTCGAGGGCTTGGCCGAAGCTCGCCAGTTCGCTAGCGCGCTACTCAACCCGTTTTTGTCGGCAGAGGGCGAGATCGATAGCGAAATCGGAGGCTCACTGGCAGCGGATCGAGATACCACACTACGCCAGTTACGGCTTCGAGGAGACGTTAGCCGCCGTGAAGGATGTCGTGGGAGGCCGGAACACGCTCCTGCAGGACATGGAAGTGCTGGCGTCTGACCTGCTACGGGGACGGCCGATCGAGGCTCGGAAGCTCGATCGAAAGGTGCGCGAGCGGTTGCTGAGACGCTTCGCACTCCGCGACCAACGTCGGATCGCGCTCGACGAAGCCGTGCGATCGGCGCCGCCGCTCGCCGCCGCGCGCTTGATCGAGCTTTCCGCAGACGCACGCCGTCGTTATCGACACGACAGTGAGTGGCTGAGTACGGTTGGCGGGCAGGCCGTTGAGCTGTCGGCAAGGCTTTCGTCGGTGGATCGTCGGGAGGACGCGGCGGCACTTGCCAGTGAGGCCGTCGCTTTGTTCCGTCAAGCGAATGCCGACCGACCCGACAGCTTCCTCCCCGACCTCGCCACCGCCCTCAACAATCTCGGCAACAGGCTCTCCGCGCTCGGCCGCCGCGAGCCGGCCCTCGACGCCACGCAGGAGGCGGTCGACATCCGACGCAAGCTCGCCGCCGACCGGCCCAACGCCTTCCTCCCCGACCTCGCCACTGCCCTCAACAATCTCGGAGCGATGCTCTCCGCGCTCGGCCGCCGCGAGCAGGCCCTCGACGCCACACAGGAGGCGGTCGACATCCGACGCAAGCTCGCCGCCGACCGACCCGACGCCTTCCTCCCCGACCTCGCCACTGCCCTCAACAATCTCGGAGCGATGCTCCCCGATCTCGGCCGCCCCGAGCCGGCCCTCGACGCCACTCAAGAGGCGGTCGACCTCTACAGGAAGCTCGCTGCCGACCGACCCGACGCCTTCCTCCCCGACCTTGCCATGGCCCTCAGCAATCTGGGAGCGATGCTCTCCGCTCTCGGCCGCCGCGAGCCGGCCCTCGACGCCACACAGGAGGCGGTCGACCACTACCGGAAGCTCGCCGCCGAGCGGCCCGACGCCTACCTCCCCGACCTCGCCCGCGCCCTCAACAATCTGGGAGGGATGCTCTCCGCTCTCGGCCGCCGCGAGCCGGCCCTCGACGCCACACAGGAGGCGGTCGACCACTACCGGACGCTCGCCGCCGACCGACCCGACGCCTTCCTCCCCGACCTCGCGAATAGCCTGGATACATACGGTTCCGTGCTGATGGCGGGCGGCCGTGCAGCGGAGGCAAAGGATGCGTTCGAGGAAGGCATTCGATTGCTGAGCCCCGCCTTCCTCCGCCTGCCGGAAGCGTTCGCCCCGATCATGCGTGCACTTGCGGCTAACTACTCAAAATGCTGCGCCAACCTCGGCGAGGTGCCGGACGCGTCGCTCGTGCGGCCGATACAAGCGGCGCTGGCTGCCGTGCAGGGGAAGGGCTCCTGAGACGATCCTGGCTCGTGGCCTCTACACCACTTCGACCCCGTCCGCGGTTGACCATGAGGCCCATTCCCCGCCCCGCGGCGGCCGCCGCTACTCCGCCGCAATCGCCGGGACCGGCTCCGCCGACTGGATGACGGGCTCGACGGCCAGGAGCTCCTCGGGCTCGATGTGGCAGCGGATGCGGTGGCCGTTGCCGAAGTCGCGGTTGGGCGGGAACTCGTTGACGCAGATGTCGCCCAAAAAGCGCGGGCAGCGGGTGTGGAAGGGGCAGCCCGAGGGCGGGTTGAGCGCCGAGGGGATGTCGCCCTCGAGCACGATTCTCTTTTTCTTGATCGAGGTGTCGGCGATGGGCACGGCGGAGAGCAGCGCCTCGGTATAGGGGTGGTAGGGAGGAGAAAAAACCTCCTCGGTGCTGCCCTGCTCGACGATGTGGCCGAGATACATGACGACCACCCGGTCGGCCAGGTAGCGGACCAGCGAGAGGTCGTGGCTGATGAACAGCAGCGTCGTGCGGTTGCGGCTCTGGATGTCCATCAGGAGCTGGGTCACCGCCGCCTGGACCGAGACGTCCAGCGCGGAGACCGGCTCGTCGGCGACGACCACCTTGGGCTCGCCGGCGAAGGCCCGGGCGATGCCGACCCGCTGCTTCTGCCCGCCGGAGAGCTGGCGCGGCTTGCGCCAATAGAACTCGCGCGGCAGCTTGACCGTGTCCAGCAGCGCGAAGACGCGGTCGCGGACCTTGGCCGGATCCTTCTCGACGCCGAACTTCCTGATCACGCGGGCGATCTGGCCGCCGACGCTGTGGCTGGGGTTCAAGGTGTCGAAGGGGTTCTGGAAGACCATCTGCAGATAGCCCACGGTCTGCGGGCGCCGCTTCTGCACGGGCGTGTTGGCGATGTTCTTGCCGTTGAGCCGGGCCTCGCCCTCGGTCGCGGTCTCGAGGCCCATGAGGACCTTGGCGAAGGTCGACTTGCCGCAGCCCGACTCGCCGACGATCGCCACCGTCTCCCCCTCGTGGGCGATGAAGTCGATCTTCTCGTTGGCCTTGACCACCCTCGCCTCGCCGCCCGAGATCATCGCGGCGAGCGGAGCGCTCTGCAGCTCGTAGTATTTCTTGAGATTGTCGACCTCGAGGACGACCTTGCCCAGCGGCTGGGCCGCCACCTGCTGCCGCCTCGGCCGGGCCGCGTCCCAGTCGATGTCGCGGAAACGGCGGCAGCGCACCTTGTGGCCGGGCACCCCCTCGACATCCTCGACGGCGATGACCCCGTGGTCGCAGACTCCCTCCCGGAAGTAGCTGCAGCGCGGCCCGAAATTGCACCCCGGCGGCCGCTCGTGCGGCAGCGGCAGCTGGCCGGGGATCGGCAGCAGCGGGCGCGTGTTCTTGTCGGCCCCGGGCAGCGGGATCGAGCTGAAGAGGCCGCGCGTGTAGGGGTGGCGCATCTCGTCGAAGACGTCCTTGACGCGCCCGACCTCGATCGCCTCGCCCGAGTACATCACCGTGATGCGGTCGCAGGTCTCGAGGATCAGCCCGAGATTGTGGCTGATGTAGATCATCGAGGTGCCGAACCGGCTGCCGAGATCGCGGACCAGGTCGACGATGCCGGCCTCGACCGTGACGTCGAGCGCGGTCGTCGGCTCGTCGAGGAGCAGGAGCGACGGGCTCGAGAGCAGCGCCATGGCGATGACGACACGCTGCTGCTGCCCGCCCGAGATCTGGTGCGGGTAGCTCTCCATGATGCGCGCCGGATCCGGCAGGTTGACGTCGTCCAGCATCTTGAGCGCGCGGGCGTGCGCCTCCTGGCGCGACACCTTCTCGTGGGTGAGCGGCACCTCCATGAGCTGGCGGCCGACCCGCATCGAGGGGTTCAGGGACGCCATCGGCTCCTGGTAGACCATGGCGATCTCGGAGCCGCGCAGCGATCGCAGCTCCTCGTCGCTCATGCGGGTCATGTCCCGCCCCTTGAAGCGGATCGAGCCGCCGGTGATGCGGCCGTTCTTGCCGAGATAGCGCATGATGGCGAGCGCCACCGTCGACTTGCCGCAGCCCGACTCGCCGACGATGCCCACGGCCTCGCCCGGCATGACATCGAGGTTGAAGTCGATGACGGCCGGGATCTCGCCGGATCGCGTGGAATAGGAGATCGAGAGATCCCGGCATTCGAGAATCGGCATCGGCGACGGCATCGGGCTAGTCCCTGAGCGAGATCTCGCGCAGCCCGTCGGCCAGCAGATTGAAGCCGAGGACCAGCGAGGAGACGGCGAGGGCGGGGATGATCATGGCGTGGGCGGCGAAGACGCCGACCGGCACCGCCTCGGCGATCATCTGCCCCCAGTCGGGGTCCGGCGGCGGCAGGCCGAGGCCCAGGAAGCCCAGCATCGCGATGGTGATGACGGTGTAGCCGAGCCTGAGGCAGGCATCGACGATCAGGGGCCCGCGGGCGTTGGGCAGAAGCTCGACCAGCATGATGTAGAAGGCCGACTCGCCGCGCGTCTGGGCGGCGAAGACATAGTCGCGCGACTTGAGGTCGAGGATGATGCCCCGGACGATGCGCATGATCCCCGGTGCCGAGGCGAACGTCACGGCCAGGACGATGTTGGCGCCGGAAGCGCCCAGGCGGCTGATGATGACGATGTAGAGCACCATCACCGGAAACGAGAGCAGGACGTTGGCGACGAACGAGATCGCCTCGTCCCACCAGCCGCCGAGATAGCCGGCCGCGACGCCCATCATCATGCCGACCACATAGGCGACGGCGGTGGCGAAGGTCGCCCAGACCAGGACCCGTTGCGAGCCCCAGATGAGCCGCGAGAGGATGTCGCGGCCCTTGTGGTCGGTGCCGAGCCAGAAGTGCTCCCCGTGCGGCCCCACGGCGCCGATGCCCTTGAAGGGGGCTATCGGCAGGTTCGGGATCGAGGAGCGGCAGCACCGGCGCCAGCACCGCAAGCACCACCCAGAAGAGGATGAGCACGAGCCCGATCATCGCGATCGGGCTCTCGCGCAGGAGGCCGATGCCGTGGAGCACCGCACCGAGGCGGGAAGGTGCGCGCGGCGTCGCCCGACCGGTCGTCTCGACGGTTGTCGCCATGGACCCTTACCCGAATCGGATGCGCGGATTGAGGAGCATGTAGCCGATGTCCGAGATGAACTGGGAGAGAACCGCCACGAAGACCGCGACCATCGTGCAGGCCTCGATGAGATAGATGTCGCCGTAGACGGCGCCGTCGTAGAGGAGCTTGCCGAAGCCCTTGTAGGCGAAGAAGACCTCGACCACGATGACGCCCGAGAGCAGCCAGTTGAGCTGCAGCACGATGACCGTGAAGGGGGCGATCAGCGCATTCCTGAGCGCGTGGATCATGATCACCCGCGGTCGGGAGAGACCTTTGAGCACCGCCGTCCTGATATATTGCGCGGTCATCACCTCGGCCATCGACGCGCGCGTCATCCGCGCCACGTAGCCGAAATCGTAGAGGACGAGCACGCCCACCGGCAGGATCATCTCGACCCAGCTGAAGCCCGAGGTCATGGACGAGGTGCCGGGCAGCCAGTGGAGCTTGAAGACGAAGAGGGCGACCAGCAGGGTCGCCGACGCGAACTCGGGCACGGACGTCGTGATCACCGAGAGGAGCGTGATCGCCCGGTCGGTCAGCGAGCCTTCGCGCATCCCGGCGAGCACGCCCAGGCAGAGCGAGATCGGGATCATCAGCGCGAAGACGCAGGCGGCGAGGATGCCGGTGTTGGCGAGGCGGCCCCAGAGCAGGTCCGACACCGGCGTCTTGAAGCGGATCGACTGCCCGAAATCGCCGTGCAGGGCGTTGCCGACCCACTCGGCGTAGCGCACGAGGAAGGGCCGGTTGTAGCCGTGATCCTCGAGCCAGAGCTCGCGCTGCTGGGCGCTCGAATAGGGGCCCAGCACCTTGCCCGCGACCCCGAGCTTGTCGGTCTCGAAGATCCCGAACAGGACGAACGACACGACCAGCATGATGAGGACCATGGTCGCGAGGCGACGCGCGACCAGCTTCAGCATGCCCCGGCCTCCGCGGCCCCGGGGGCCGGCCGGGCCGTCGTTCCGGCCCGGCCGCCCTGGCGCCTCACGCCTCGATCCAGACCCTCTGGAAGAGATGGTACTGGGTGGGGTGGGCGTTCATGTTGTGGACCTTGTCGGACGCCGAGAAGAACTTGGGCTGCCACAAGGGCTGCACGATCACCGCGTCGTCCTGCAGGATCTGCTCGACCTTCTCCATGGCCGCCTTGCGCTCCTCGACGTCGACGAGCGATTCGGCATGGTCGAGCGCCTTGTCGAACTCCGGGTTGCAGTAGTGCGACTCGTTCCACGGCACGCCGCAGCGATAGCCGAGGCTCAGGACCATCGTGCCGAGCGGGCGGTGGGTCCAGGCGGTGATGCCGAAGGGCGTCGTCGTCCAGATGTCCCAGTACTGCTCGGCCGGCATGATGTTGATGTTGAGCTTGATGCCGGCCGGGGCGAGCTGCTGCTGGAAGAGCTCGCAGACCTGCTGCTGCCAGGGGCCGTTGGTGTTGCCGCAGTCGATCTGGATCTCGAGGCCGTCCTTGTGGCCGGCCTCGGCCAGGAGCTTCTTCGCCTCCTCGATGTTCTGCTGCAGGGGCGGCAGCGGAAAGTACTCGGGATGGATCGGCGAGACGTGGAAGTGGTAGCCGACATCGCCCTTGCCCCGATAGATCAGCTCGTTGTAGCGGGGCGGGTCGCAGCAGAGCTGAACGGCGCGGCGTACCCGTCGATCATCGAAGGGCTTCTTGTCGACCTGCATGCGCATCGGCGCCGTCTGCGCGGTGCGGGCCTGGTAGATCGTGGCATTGGGGATCGAGGCCGCCATGTCGTACGAGGCGACGTCGAACTCGTAGATCATGTCGACCTGGCCGGAGGCGAAGGCCGCCAGTTGCGCCGTCGAGGCCGAGCCCTGGTCGTAATAGTGGATCTCGTCGAGATAGATCGGCCCGCCGATATAGGGCTGATCGATGGCTTCGCCCCAGTAGGGCTGACCCGTGCGCTTGAGAATGCACCGCTGGCCGACCTGCAGCTCGGCCAGCGTATAGGGTCCGGTGCCCATCGGCCATTTCGAGAGATCCGACCCGTGCTTGTCGAAGTCCCGATGGACGATCGCGGTCGGATAGTTGAACAGGTTTTCGGGAACCGCCAGGATCGCCTTCGTGAAATGCAGCCGCACGGTGTGGTCGTCGACCTTCTCGATGGCGCCCGGACGCTCGCGCTTGCCCATCTTGGGCTTGCCGTCCTTGTCTTTCTCGCCGGTGTCGTAGTCCTCGGTCAGGCCGTCGAACAGGCCGATGTTCGAGGAGCCCGTCTTGGGATCGAGCCAGCGCTTGAAGTTGAAGACGACATCCTCGGCGCCGAACTGATCGCCATTGTGCCACTTGGCGTTCTTCTGGAGATAGAAGGTCCAGGTCTTGAGATCGTCGGACGCTTCCCACTTCTCGGCGAGATAGGGCCGGGTGACGTTGTCGGCGCCGGTGCAGGTCAGATACTCGACGATGTGCCGGGCCTGGTTGCTCTTCTCGGTCCAGTCGAAGGTGGCGGGATCGGCCATCGCCTGCACGCCCATCGAGCAACGCAGGATGCCGCCCTTGACCGGCGTGGCGTCGGCGGCGAGGCCGGGCTCGACCAGATGCAGGCCCAGGATCTCGCCGGCCATGCCGTAGGCGGCTGCCGAGCCGACGCCGAGCAGCGTCACGGTTCTCAGGAAGTCGCGGCGATCGCTTTTGCCTTCCCTGAGCTGCCTCTTCGCCAGGTCGACGAGCGGATGGACGCGCTGGCTCCGATCCACGATGGCCTTCCTCCTTGTTGCCCGGACTTGCATCCAGGTCCTGTGCCGTCAGACGACTGCGACCCCGAAAGTCCCGACGCTGGACGTCATGGCGGACATCGCGACGAGGAGCCGAACCGAGCCTGCCGTCCTCTCTGGGCTGAGGGGACGATACCTACTGGGCCGCGGAGTGTCAAAATTGGTGGGCCGCCCTCGCATCGGACGCCGAGCCCGGGCAGCCGCCACCCCCGTCGCCGGGGCCTCCCTGCCGGGCCGAAGGACCTCGCCCACCAGTATGGCCGCCCGCTGGCCGACCGTGTAGTGGTGCCGGCCACCCTCCTCCGGGACGAGGCGGCTATCGGAGCGCCGCGACATGACCATCGAGCTCGCCGGCAGCAGCCCGCCCCAGGCCCGCGCGCGGTCGGTGGCGCTGATGGTCCTGTCGGTGTTTCTGCTGACGCTCATGGACGCGGCGGTCAAGGAGCTGACCCGCCGCTACCCCGTGCCCGTCATCATGGTCTTCCGCTGCTTTCTGGCGGTGCCCGTGCTGATGCTGGCGCTGCCGCGCGACGGCGGCCTCACGAGCCTCCTGCGGGTCCGCCCGGGTCTCCAGCTCCTGCGCGGCGCCTTCGGCTTCATGACCGCGCTCTGCTACTTCGAGGCCCTCGCGGACCTGCCCCTGGCCGATACGCTCGCCGTCTCCTTCTCGGCGCCCATGTTCGTGGCCCTGCTCTCCCGGCCGCTGCTCGGCGAGACCGTCAGCCGGAGAAGCTGGGCCGTGATCGTCATCGGGTTCATCGGCGTGCTCGTGGTCGTCAGGCCCGGCCTGGGCGGCCTCGGCCCGGGTGCCGCCTATGCTTCCGCCGCCGCCCTCTTCTATGCCCTGCACGGGCTGACGCTGCGCCGCCTCGGCCATTCGGACGGGGCCACCGCCACGACCATCTACGGCTCGCTCGTCATCGGCCTCGTCACCCTGCCCGCCGCCGCTGCTCGTCTGGGTCGCCCCGGTGCCGGCCGACCTCCCGTTGCTGGCCGGCGTCGCCCTTCTCGGCGCCACCGGCGGGCTCGCCATGTCGGCCGCCTACCGCCATGCGCCGGCCGCCGTCCTGGCGCCGCTCGACTACACGGCCATGGTCTGGGCGGTCATTCTGGGCGCCCTGGCGTTCGGCGACATTCCCGGGCCGCCGATCGTCGTCGGCTCGGCGATCATCATCCTGAGCGGGCTCTGGCTGATCCGAGGCCGTCACGGCTGAACGTCACCCCTGCGCCGGTGGCGCTTGTGTTCCCGAAGGGTCCGCGCGAGGCTTCGGCGGCGTCCCTTCCGCCCCGGTCGCCCGGACCCGCACAGACCTCCATGGCAGCCACCATCCCTATTGCGTTGCCGCCTCCCCGCTACGGCGCGGCGATCGCCCTGACCCTCGCCGCCTTCGCGCTCTTCACGGGTATGGACAGCTGCGTCAAGCTGCTGAGCGGGCGCTACCCCACGGCGCAGATCGCCTGCCTCAACGCGCTGTTCGCTCTTCTGCCGATGCTCTGCGCCGCCGGCTGGGGCGGCGGGCTGCACCGGCTCCGCACCCGACGCCTGCCCCTCCAGGGGCTGCGCGGCCTCTGCCAGGCGTCGGGCGTGCCGCTCACCTTCTTCGCGTACAGCCTGATGCCGCTCGCCGACGCCTATGCGCTTCTCTTCACCATGCCCCTCATCATCACCGCCCTCTCGGTCCCCGTGCTGGGCGAGCCGGTGGGCCCGCGGCGCTGGGCTGCCGTCCTGGTCGGCTTCCTCGGCGTGCTGATCGTGCTGCGGCCGGGCAGCGGCCTCATCGGCCTCGGCACGATCGCGGCCCTCGGGGGCGCCTTCCTGAACGCCTGCGGGATGATGATCCTGCGGCGTCTCGGCTCGACCGACAACCCCGAGGCCGCCGCCTTCTACGGCAACCTGACGATCGTCCTGGTGATGGCGCTGGCCTTGCCCTTCGTCCTGACCGAACCGGCGCCGGTCGACCTCGTCCTGAGCGCCTTGGGGGGCGTCCTCGGCGGCACCGCCTACCTCCTCCTCGCCCACGCCTACAAACGGGCACCCGCCGCTCTCGTGGCACCCTTCCAGTACGCGCAGATGCCCTTCGCGCTGATCGCCGGCCTTCTGCTTTTCGGCAATCGGCCGGAGCCGATGATGCTGGTCGGCGCCTCCGTCGTCATCGGCAGTGGGCTCTACATCCTCCATCGCGAGACGCTGCGGCGAGCCCCCGCCGCCTCGTCCGGCCCCCTGCCGCCGACGCCGGTCCGGGCAGCCCCCGCATCGGAAGCCCCGTGACCGCCCGGCCTACCCGGCGATCTCGAGCTGAGCCCTTCTGGCGAGCTCGATCATCGGGCCGTCCCAGCTGAAGAGCCAGCCCCGGATGCGGACGAGACGCCCGGCCAGCGTCGCCGGATCGACTCCCGCGGCCCGGAAGCTCTTGGCTTCCGCCGGATCGATCCGGGCCGTCACATCGTGGCGCCAGTCGTCGCCGAAGTTGAGATAGAGCCAGCGCCGGCCTTTGCCCACCGAGCGGACCCGGCCGAGGATCACAGCGAAGCGCGGGGCCGAGGATCGCAGTCGCTCGGCGTTCTGCTCGCCGAGCGTGGCGCTGGCCCAGAGGCCCACGCCGGCCGATCGGGCCCCCGCCTCGAGCGCGAGCAGCGAGGTCACCCCATCGCCGTCCCCATCCGGCCACACCCAGGCCAGCCCGGCCTTCACCAACTCGCCCTGGAGCCAGAGGCCGGCAGGCACCCTCGCCTCTGCCCGCACGGTCCCGTAGCGATCCATGCCGGTCGGTTGAAGGAGGACAGCGTGCCCGAGCACCAGAGTCTCGAGCAGCGCTTTCGCCTGCCCGGCGATCGCAGCGCCCTCCCCGGGGGAGTCGGGGACCAGGATGTCCGCCAGCCGAACCCCGGTCCCGCCAGCCAGCGTGAGCCGATCGGGTCCCGGCACCTCGTGGACGACCGGCGGGTCGTCCGCCCGAGCTCTACCGCCGGCCAGGGCAAAGCCGCCCGCCAGAGCCGAAAGAAAGCCCCGGCGGGCGAAGCCTTGCCGCTGGCTCGTCGCGGCTGATATACGTCCGTCCGGGCGCGCCCGTAGCTCAGCAGGATAGAGCACGGGATTCCTAATCCCGGGGTCGTGGGTTCGAATCCCGCCGGGCGCACCATTCCGGCGCTGGCGCAATTGGGTCATCGCCGGCCTCTCCACCAAATGCCAGAATTGCTTATTGAGCAGGCGAAAGCAACCTTAGGTTGCCAGCCCACCATGTCGAGGCACCAGGGCCGATGCGCATCCTCCTAGCCAATTCCAACACCTCGCCCGAGGTCACGGCGGCGATGCTCGGCGAGGCCGGTCGGGCCGCCTCGCCGGGAACCGAGATCCTCGGCATCAACGCCGCCTTCGGTGCCCGGATCATCGGCAGCCGCGTCGAGAACGCCGTCGCCGCGCACGCGCTCGTCGACATGCTGGCCGAGCGGGCCGGGGACGCCGACGCCGTGCTGATCGGCATGTCGTTCGACACCGGACTCTGGGCCGCCCGGGAGATGCTCGAGATCCCGGTCCTGGGCATGACGGAGGCGGCGCTGCTCGTCGCCTGCACCCTGGCGCCGCGGCTGGGGCTGGTCGTGCTCGGCCCGCGCTCGGCGGAGATCTACCGGGAGGTCGTGGCCGGCTACGGCCTGACGAGCCGCCTCGCCGGCATCGAGGCGCTGAGCGCCACGCCCCGGGACCTGCTGGCCGATGCCGATGGCGTGGAGCGGGCCGTGCTCGAGAGCGTCGAGCGGCTCAGGACCACGACGGGCGCCGACGTGGTGGTGCTCGCCGGCGCCGTCATGGCTGGGATGCCCCAGCGGCTCCAGGGCCGCGCCCCGATACCGCTGGTCGACGGGATCAGCAGCGGCGTGACGCTGGCCGAGGCGCTCGTCCGTCTCCAGAAGGTTAGCCCCCGCCCCGCGGGCCGGGCCTGGATGTCGCCCCGCGACTCGGTCGGGCTGCGGCCGGCATTGGCGGCGGTTCTGGCCGGCGGAGGCCGCCTCGGCCGGGACTGAGACCGTCTACCCGGGCCGGCGCCAGGGGTGTAAGCACCGCTCGGAGCAGCTTGCAGAGGATTCGACGGTGACCATTGCCCAAAAACTGCTGGAGGCGCTCGGGGCGGATCGCGTCCTGGTCGGCGATGCCGTGCCCGAGCGCAACTGGTCGGACTGGGTCCGCCTGGCTCCGGCACGGCCGCTGGCGCTGGTGCGGCCGCGCACCACGGCCGAGGTCGCGACGACCCTTCGTCTCTGCCATGCGGCGGGAGCCCCGATCGTTCCCCAGGGCGGGCTCACGGGCCTGTGCGGCGGCGCCGAGCCCACGGCCGACAGCGTCGCCCTGTCGCTCGACCGACTGACCGGCATCGAGGAGATCGACACGGCGACCGGCACGATGACGGTCTGGGCCGGCACGCCCCTCGAGGTGGTGCAGCAGGCCGCCGACGAGGCCGGCCTCATGGTGCCGCTCGATCTCGGCGCCCGCGGCTCCTGCGCCATCGGCGGCAACATCTCGACCAATGCCGGTGGCAATCGCGTCATCCGCTACGGCATGACGCGCGAGATGGTGCTCGGCCTCGAGGTGGTGCTGGCCGACGGCACGATCCTCGACGGCCTCAACAAGATGATAAAGAACAACACCGGCTACGACCTCAAGCACCTCTTCATCGGCGCCGAGGGGACGCTGGGTGTCGTGACCCGCGCGGTCCTCAAGCTCGCCCCCAAGCCCGGCTGCGTCGCCGCCGCGGTCTGCGGCCTGCCGGATTTCGATTCCGTCGTGCGGCTGCTGAACGACGCCAAGGCGGGGCTCGGCGGGACGCTGTCGGCCTTCGAGGTCATGTGGCCGGAATTCTACGATCTGATGACCACCAAGGCGACAGGCGTCCGTCCCCCGCTCGCGGGCCGCCACGCGCGCTACGTGCTCATCGAGTTGCTGGGCTCCGACGACGCGATCGACGGTGCCCGATTCGAGGCGTTTCTCGAGCGCATGCTCGAGGGCGGCGTCATCGAGGACGCGGCCGTTGCACGCTCGACGCGCGAGGTCAGGGAGTTCTGGGCGATGCGCGACGCCGTGGCCGAGTTCGACCATATCCTCGGGCCGCACTACGGCTTCGACGTGGGCCTGCCGACGGGCGAGATGGACAGCTTCGTCGCCGAGGCCAAGGCCGCGCTGGATGCGCGCTTCCCGGGCATGGCGACGCTCTGCTTCGGCCATCTCGGCGACGGCAACATCCACGTCGTCTGCCACGTGCCGGGCCTCGCCAAGGCGCCCAAGACCGACTTCGAGACGATCGTCTACGGCATCACCCGGCGCCGGCACGGCACCATCTCCGCCGAGCACGGCATCGGCACGGCCCGCCGGCGCTATCTCGCCTACTCGCGGACACCCGAGGAGATCGCCGTGATGCGGGCGATCAAGCAGGCGCTCGACCCCCGGGGCATCCTCAATCCGGGCAAGGTCCTGCCCGACGCCAGCGACGAGCCGGCCGCCGCCCCGGCTTGACGCCTCGCCGTCAAGGCGCCCGCTCGGCCGGCTTCGCCCGAGGGGGTCGGCCGAGCCGCGTCTCGGCCTCGAGCACCGTGCGCAGGGTGCGCAGCAGGACGTCCGGCGTGACGCTGATCGACTCGATCCCGTAGCCGACGAGCGCCTCGGCCATCTCCGGATAGTCCGAGGGCGCCTGGCCACAGATGCCGCAGTGCCGGCCGTTGCGCCGTGCGCCCTCGACCGTCTGGCGCAGGAAGGCCATCACGGCGGGATCGCGCTCGTCGAAGTCGAAGGCCACGGTCTCGCTGTCCCGGTCGACCCCGAGCGTGAGCTGGGTGAGATCGTTGGAGCCGATCGAGAAGCCGTCGAAGCGTCGGCTGAACTCGTCGATCAGGATGACGTTCGACGGAATCTCGCACATGACGTAGATCTCGAGCCCGTCCTCGCCCCGTCGCAGCCCCTCCTCCGCCATGACGGCCAGCACCCGGTCGGCCTCCTCCAGGCGCCGGCAGAACGGCACCATGATCTTGAGGTTCTTGAGGCCCATCGCCTCGCGCACCCGGCGCATCGCAGCGCATTCGAGAGCGAAGGCCGCACGGTAGTTCGGATGGGCATAGCGGGAAGCGCCGCGGAACCCGAGCATCGGGTTCTCTTCATGCGGCTCGAAGGCGGCGCCGCCGAGGAGCGAGGCATACTCGTTCGTCTTGAAATCGGACAGCCGCACGATCACGGGTCTCGGCCAGAAGGCGGCGGCGATCGTGCCGACGCCCTCGGCCAGTCTCGTCACGAAGAACTCGGCGCCGGACGCCGCGTCCCCGACCAGCTCCGCGACCTGGCCGCGCTCGGCTGGGCTGGCGATGCGCTCAGGGTATAGGAGCGCCATCGGGTGAGCCTTGATGTACTCGTTGATGATGAACTCCAGCCGGGCAAGGCCGACGCCGTCCGCGGGCAGCCCCGCGAGGCGGAAGGCGAGCTCCGGATTGCCGACGTTGAGCATCACCTGGGTGGCGGGCCGCTCGGTCTGGGCGACGTCCGTCCGCTCGACCTCGAAGCCGACCCGACCTGCGTAGACGACGCCGACGTCGCCTTCCGAGCAGGAGACGGTCACCTCGGCGCCGGTCCGGAGCAGCTCGGTGGCCTGTTTCGCGCCGACCACCGCCGGGATGCCCAGCTCGCGCGCCACGATCGCGGCATGGCAGGTGCGGCCGCCGCGGTTGGTGACGATCGCCGCCGCGCGCTTCATGACCGGCTCCCAGTCGGGCGTGGTCGTGTCGGCCACCAGCACCTCGCCGTCACGGAAGTCGGCAAGCGCCCGGGGGTCGGTGACGAGCCGGACCACGCCTGTCGCCACGCGGGTACCTACGGCGCGGCCCCGCGTCAGGGCCTCGCCCCGTTCCGTCAACCGGTATTCCTCGAGCATGCCCGCGCCGCGCTGGGAGGCCACCGTCTCCGGGCGCGCCTGGACGATGTAGAGGCGGTGGTCGAGCCCGTCCAAGGCCCACTCGATGTCCATGGGCGTGGGCTGTCCGGCCCTCTCCGTGTAGTGGTCCTCGATGATGATCGCCTGGCCCGCCAGCTCCAGCACCTGCTCGTCGGTCAGACAGAAGCTTCGACGCTCGAGCTCGCTGGTCGGCAGGTTGACGACCGGCTCGCGGGTCCGTCCGCCCGCATAGACCATCTTCACCTTCTTGGCCCCGAGCGTCCGCCGCAGAACGCAGCGGGCGCCGGCCTTGAACGTGGGCTTGTGGACATAGAACTCGTCCACGTCGACCGCCCCCTGCACCACGTTCTCGGCCAGGCCCCAGGCTCCAGTGATGAAGACGGCATCGCTGAACCCCGTCTCGGTGTCGATCGAGAACATCACGCCTGCGCTGGCGAGGTCGGAGCGCACCATCTTCTGGACGCCGACCGAGAGGGCCACGGCGAAGTGATCGAATCCGTTGTCGACTCGATAGGAGATGGCCCGATCCGTGAACATGGAGGCCTGGCAGCGGCGCACCGCATCCAGCAGCAGGGCCCGACCACGAATGTTGAGATAGGTCTCGTGCTGGCCGGCGAAGCTCGCGGTCGGCAGATCCTCGGCAGTGGCCGAGCTCCTGACGGCGACGGAGAAATCCTCGCCGTATTCGAGCATCAGGCGATCATAGGCCAGGCTGACGGCTTCCTCCACCTCGGGCAGGAGCCCTGCGGCGTAGACGATCTCGCGACAGCGGGCACTGGCCCGCGACAGCGCCCGGACATCGCCCTTGTCGAGCCGATCGAGCTCCGCATGCAGCGCGGGCCAAGCCTCCGCCCTCGTCAGGACGTCACGAAAGGCCTGGGCCGTGACGGCGAAGCCATTCGGCACCGATATGCCGAGCGGCGTGAGCTTTGCGTACATCTCGCCGAGGCTGGCGTTCTTGCCGCCGACCACCGGCACGTCCGCGATGGAGAGATCCGCGAACCATCGGACGTAGGGCGATCCCGCCATTCCCGCCTCCCCTTGCGACCATACGCAGCCTTCCCTTCTAGCGCCCGCCTCGGGCACCGCCTTGCGGCATATCAATCGTTGCCGGCGCCGGATGTCGCCCGGTCGCTCCGGATCTTGCGTCGGACCGATGGCGCCGCCATGGTCCCGCCCGCTCCCATCGACGGAACGAGGGCCAGGCGATGACCGTGAGGCGGGGCCGCGAGCTGATCCAGCTGCCGGGGCCGACCAACATTCCCGAGCGCGTCCTGCGCGCCATGCACCGCCCGGCCGAGGATTTCGCGAGCCCGGAGTTCACGCGCCTGACGCGCGGCTGCCTCGACGGTCTCCGCGAGGTGTTCCAGACCGAGGGCCAGGTCTACCCCTATGCGGCGCTCGGCCACGGCACCTGGGAGGTGGCGCTCGCCAACCTCGTGCAGCCGGGCGACCGGGTGCTGCTGGCGGACACCGGGCGCTTCGCGCAAAGCTGGCGGGAGATGGCGCTGGCCCTGGGCATCGAGGTCCTGACCGAGCCGACGGACCTCCGGCACCCGATCGACGCGGCCGCGATCGAGGAGCGTCTCCGCCAGGACCGCGCGCGGTCGATCAAGGCGGTGCTGGCCGTGCACATCGAGACGTCGACCGGGATGGTCCACGATATCGCCGCCATCCGCCGGGCGATCGACGCCGCGGACCATCCGGCCCTCCTCGTCGTCGATGCGGTGGCCTCGCTCGCCTGCGTCGACCTGCCGATGGACCGCCTCGGCATCGACGTCGTCCTGGCGGCGTCGCAGAAGGGCCTGATGCTGCCGCCCGGGCTGAGCTTCGTCGCGGTCGGGCCGCGTGCCGTGAGCGTGAGCGAGCAGGGCGGCACCCACCGGCGCTACTGGGACTGGCGGCTGCGCTCGGGCGACGAGACCTACATGTGGTTCTACGGCACGCCCCCCATGCAGATGATCCATGGCCTGCGCGAGTCATTGGACATGCTGCAGGAGGAGGGTCTCCCGGCCGTCTTCGCCCGCCACCGGCGCCTCGCCGCGGCCACCCGCGCCTGCGTCGCCCGCTGGGCCGAGGCGGGAGCCCTCGAGTTCCAGGCGATCCCGCCGGCGGCCCGGTCCGACAGCGTGACCGCGATCCGCATGGCGGCGCCGCACGACCCCGATGCCGTGCGCCTCTACTGCCGGGAGCGGCTCTGCGTGGCCCTCGGCGGGGGCCTCGGCGTGCTCAAGGGCCAAGTGCTGAGGATCGGCCATCTGGGCGACCTCAACGAGCCGATGATCCTGGGCGCTCTCGCCGCCCTCGAGCTGGCCCTCGAGACCTTGGCCGTGCCCCATGCGCCGGGCGGTGTCACGGCCGCGATCAGGGCGCTCGCGGCCGGGCGAGACGGCCGGGCGCCGACCTAGCCTCGCTCCGCCAGATGGTGCCCGGCTCGCGGACCGCAAATCCGATCGACCAGTCGCGGGCTTGGCGCGCTCAGCCGGTCAGGCATTCCGGCAGCCGTCGCGGCTGGGCATAGGCGCTGAGCTCCGCCGCCGTCGCGCAGACCCGCACGCCCGCCTTCCGGGCCGACGCCAGGATCTGGTCCTGGTCGCGCTGACGCTCGAACGTCCAGCCATTATTGATGAGATACTCGAACGAGACCTCCGGATAGCGGCGCCGCAGCATCTCGAGCGTGGCGGCGGCATCCTCTTCGCGGCCGAGCTCGGCGAGGCTGGCCGCCCGCCAGACCAGCAGCTGCGGGTTCAGCTCGGACAGGGGGGCCGCGTGGTCCGAGGCCTCGACCGCGGCCCGGTAGCGTCCCACGAGGAAATCGGAAGTGATGCAATTCATATAATACCAAGCCGGGGCAGCGGGGTTGAGCCGGAGCGCCCTCTCACATAGCTCGACGCCACGCTCCGGCTTCCCGAAGAAGGGCATGGAGTTGGCTGCCTGGATCAGGATCTCGGCGTAGCTCGGAGCGAGCTCCACGGCCCGCTCGGTGGCCGCAAGCCCCTCCGCATTGCGTCCGAGCGAGCCGGCCGCGAAGCCGAGGGTCAGGTGCGCATAGGCCCTGTATGGCTCGAGCTCGATCGCCTTGCGCGCCAGCCGCTCCATCTCGGCGTACGTGTCGTTGTAGTGCCCCTTGTACTGCGCCAGCTGCCACAGCCGCCATGCCTTGCAGATGTAAGCGGACGCGAAGTCGGGATCCTTGCCGATCGCGGCATCGCAGTAGGCCAGCCCCTTCTCGACCTCCGCCTGCGAGCGGGCGAACATCGAGCCCAGGAGAGCGAGGTCGTAGGCCGCCAGATCGGTCGGATGCTTGCGCCTGGCTGCCGCCAGGGCCTCGCTCGACAACACGCCCTCCAGCGAGTTGGCCGTCCGCTCGACCACCTCGTTCTGCACCGCGAACACGTCCGCGGCCGGGCGGTCCCAGCGGTCGGTCCAGACATGGGCACCCGTCCTCGCGTCGATGAGCTGGGCGGTGACGCGGATCCTGTCGCCCTGGCGCTGGATCGAGCCCTCCAGCACGTGATTGACGCTGAGATCCTTGCCGATCTGCCGGACATCGACAGGCTTGCCCTTGTAGGCCTCGGTGGAATTGCGGGCGATCACGTCGAGATCGCCGAAGCGGGCGAGGTCGGTTATGACGTCCTCGGTGATGCCGTCGGCGAGCCGGCCCGTGGCCTCGTCGCCGCCCAGGTTGGCGAATGGCAGCACCGCGACCCCGGGCCGCGCGTTGGGCGGGGCCGCCCCACTCGGCCAGAACCGCCAGACCCCGGCTGCGAGAACGACGGCGACCAGGGCCGCGGCGGCGACCGGTAGCCAGCGCGCCACCCGCGCCGCCGGCCGGGGGGCCACGGGCGCCACGCCGTCGAGGGCGACGCGAAAGGTCTCGACCGCCTCGCTGATGTTCTTGACCTGGTGCAGCCCGGTGGGCGCGAAGGTGAGGTCGAGCTTGCCCCTGACCTGGCTGTAGACGCTGCGCGACAGCCAGACCCCGCCGGGCTCGCACAAGGCTTCGATGCGCGCCGCCACGTTGACGCCGTCGCCGTAGATGGTCCCGTCGTCGGCGATCACCTCGCCGAGGTTGATCCCGATGCGGTAGCGGATGCGCTCACCCTCGGGCAGCCCCGCATCCTGAACCAGCATCGCTCGCTGGATCTCGGCCGCGGCCTTGACCGCGGCGACGGCACTCTGGAACTCGACGATGGCACCGTCGCCCTTGAGGTCGACGAAGCGGCCGCCATGGCGCTCCAGGGCCGGCCCGATGAGCTCGCTCCGGAGCGCCTTCAGGCGGGCGAAGGTGCCGGCCTCGTCGCGCTCCATGAGCCGCGAGTAGCCGACCACGTCCGCCGCCAGGATCGCGGCGAGCCGCCGCTCGACCCGTGCTGTTGCCATCTCCGTACCTTCGCACTGGCAGACCCCTGCCCCGGCCTGCCCTCCGGTCGACGCCAGCGCATCATGCCCGCGCCCGACCTTCTCGGCGACAGCGCCCAGGCTGAACGCCCGCGCTGGCACAGTGACTCATTCACACGACACGCGATAGGGGAGGATTTGCCGTGCGACAGGCATGGCGCAGACGACGAGCCTAGTGAATCGTCGCGGGCGCCGAGACCATCCCCCTGCCGATGCCCGTCACGACGGGTGTGCTGGTCAGCCCGGATCGAGGCCCCCGTATCGTCACGACCGGGCCGGGCAGCGTCGTGATGCACAGGGCTGGGATGGTGCATTTGGGCGCGGGCCAGATGAACAGCACGTTCGACGCCAGGGCGTAGACCTGCCCCGACGGCCCGATCGCCGGCCCCGACAGCCCGCCGCCGTTCCAGTCGACCTCGCCCACCTCGGCGAGGGTCCTCGCGTCGTAGGTGCGGAACGAGCCGGCCGTCGAGACGAAGATATGGCTGCGTGAGACCGCGGGTGGAGCCACCGTCTGCGCCGGATAGTCGATGTGGTGGGCGATGAGTGTCCCGTTGTGAGGGTTGTTGGCCAGGCTGTAGGTCACCTCCATGCCGAAGCTGTGCGTCACGACCACCCGGCTGTCGGCGGTGCGCGCGGCCCTGCCACCCTGCCCGGGAGCGAAGCCGGCGGCGGCCAGCAGCACCCCGTCCAGGCGGGAGAACGTCACGTGGCCGCCTTCATCGACGAAGCTGTCGCACTCGTCGTCGAAGCCCACCTCGTCCGTGACGAGGACCGCGCTGCCGTCGGGCAGCATCATCGGCAGGCTCGCGATCGGCGTGCCCGGGAGGCCCGTGCGGAGGTCCTCGACGAATCCCGCCGTCGGCGAGAGCTCCCAGACCTCCGTGGTCCGGTACTGGTCGGTGGTGAGGATCCGCGGCGAGCCGCCGGGCGGGGCCGAGACCGCCACTCCCGGCAACGGCAGGGCAATGGTCGTCGGCAGCCGGTCGAACGGATCGGCAGGCTCGAGCCGGAAGCAGAGCGGCGGGAAAACGCTCGGCCGAATACCGCCGTCGCCGACGGGCTGACCCGCGATGCCGCTGATCAGACGCTTCGCGAGCAGCCCGCCATTGGGCGCGTAGGCGAGCAGGTCGAGATCCCGGCTGGCCTTGCCCTGACCGTGCCGTCGGGCCCGATCACCGGCCCGGCGCCCGGCGCGTACGTGCCGATGCCCGGCACCGTCGCCAGCGGATGCAGCGCCGGCGCGGTGACGACATCGGCAAAGCCGGAATTGGCCGCGTCCCCATGGGCATGATCCCAGGTCGCGGCCCGCGCAGGCGGTGAGCCGACGAGCAAGGCAGCGGTCGCAACCGCGGCCAGGCGGGCTGCCCATCTCCGCGCCGACCCTGTCCGAGCCGAAGCTGATCGACAGGCAATGCATGACACTGCTCCCATGGCCATCGACGGCTCCCGGAAGCCTGGCACGATATCGGGGTGGAAGCTGTGCCGCACAGCACAGCCCGTCCGGGGCGCCTGCGAGATCCTCCGAGGCGCTCGACGGGCCGTGACCGGTCGGAGCTAGCCCTTGACGCTGCCGATGGTGAGGCCGGTCGTCATGTGGCTGCGGAAGAAGTAGTAGATGATCAGCGGCGGGATCGAATAGATGATCGCGGTCGCCATCATCACGTTCCACGGCGCCTCGTCGCTGCTGAGGAAGAAGCCGAGCGCCACGGGCAGCGTCCGCTCGCTCTCCGAGGACAGCAGCAGCACGGCGTAGATGTACTCGTTCCAGGCGAGCAGCAGCGCATAGGTGCCGACGGCCACCAGCGCCGGCATCATCAGCGGCAGGTACAGGCGGTAGAAGATCTGCGGGGTGGTGGCGCCGTCGATCTTGGCGCTCTCGTCGAGCTCGCGCGGGATGCTGGCGCTGTACTGCTGGAAGATGAAGATCGCATACGGGGTGGCGAAGGTCACCTCCACGAGGATGACCGACCACAGATTGTCCAGGAGCCCGTAGTTCTGCATGATCCGATAGAACGGGATGGCGAGGAACGTCGCCGGGATCACGTAGGTCAGGAGCGCCGCGTTCGAGAGCAGCCCGCCGAGGCGGATGTCGAGCCGGGTGATCGAGAACGTCGCGAGCGACGCGATCGCGATCGTCAGCAGCGCCGTGGCGACGCCGACCAGGAGGCTGTTCCAGAGCTGGATCCAGAACTTCTCGACGAAGAACTGCCCCTGGGTCAGTACGGTGCCGAAGCTCTGGAGCGTCGGGTTGACCGGCACGATATTCCCGCTGAAGATCATCTCGTTCGTCTGCAACGAGATCAGCACCATGTTGTAGATCGGCAGGAGCGTCCAGAAGAGGATCAGGACGCCGAGCACGATCCCCACCAGCGTCTTCGCCGGCGAGGAGCTCGCCGGGGAGCGGCGCGGGGGCGGCGGCGGCGGCGCTGCTCATCGCTCGTCGGCCTTCTTCCGGATCATGCGCATCAAGAAGATCACCAGGGGCATCAGCACCGGCAGCGCCGTGATGACCGTGGCGATACCGAGCGAGGGGTCGCCGATCTCGAAGGCGTTGCGGATGCCGAGCGTGGCCAGCACGTGGGTCGAGAGGACCGGGCCGCCGCCGCTGATGAAGTGGACCGTGTTGTAGTCGCCGAGCGACCAGATGGTCGAGAGCACGGTGCAGATGATGTAGAGGTTCCGCATCATCGGGAACGTGATGTGGCGGAACCGCTGGGTCATGGTGGCGCCGTCGATCGCCGCCGCCTCGTAGAGCTCGTGCGGGATGGCCGTGCGCCCGGCGAGGAAGATCACGGTCCAGAACGGCAGCCACTTCCAGATGTAGAAGACGATGTTGGAGCCCATCGCCAGGGACGGCGTCGTCAGCCAGCCGGGGCCGAACGTCCCGAAGCCGTGCCACAGGGCGTTGTTGATCAGCCCCCATTGCCCGTTCAGCATCCAGCGGGCCGAGATGAAGGTCGGGATCGCCGGCACCGCCCACGGCAGGATGAAGATCAGGAACAGCCACTTGATCCAGCGCGACTGCAAGTTGAAGTAGCCGGACAGCATCAGCGCCAGGAACATCTTGATATTGACCCCGAGGACCAGGAACAGGAAAGTGTTCCACAGGGTCTTCAGGTAGATGGGGTCCTGGAAAAGCGTGACGTAGCTGGCCGGGCTGCTGCCGAGCCAGAGCCCGTACAGGACCGGATAGATCACCAGCATGACGAACACGGCGATGTAGGGCAGCACGAAGATCGCCGCCCACATCCCTTCGGCGGTCAGGGAGCCGCCGCCGCCGCCGAGGATCCCCGCCAGCCCGCCGCCGCTGGCGGCGGGGGTGCCGGCTCGTGGCGAGAGCGCCCCGGCCATGACGGGGCCTAGCTTCTCGGCACCGGGTACTGGGCGAAGATCTCCTTGATCCGGGCGAACGCGGTGTCGACCGCCTGCTCGGGCGTCTTGCCGTTGATGACCACGTCACCCTCGGCCTTGCCCCAGATCTCCTCGGCGTTCACCTGCGCATAGGCAGGGTTGTAGGCCATCGGCCAGGGCTTGGTCGGGCCCTCGACCTCCTGCTTGACCGCGACCGGCCGGTGCGGGTCGGAGGGATCGTTCCAGTAGGGGTCGTTCTTGACGATCTCCGGCATCACCGGCAGCCACCGGCCGCGGGCGCCCTTCAGGTACTCGTCGAGGTTCTCGGGCTTCACCAGGAACTTCATGAACGACTTGGCGAGGTCGACATGGGCCGCCTTGGCGGGGATCATCACGACCTTGACCGCCACGAGGCTCGGGATCTGGACGCCGTCGGGGCCGAGCGGCTGGCCCATGGTGACGATGTCGTGCATGTAGAGCTGCTTGTCGTCGAACTTCGCCACCGGGATCGAGATCGTGGCGTTGGAGGTCATCACGATCTGCTTGGAGAAGAACGCCACGTTGTTGTCGGCGTCGCCCCAGTTGACGGCGCTGGGCGGCACATAGCCGTCCTTGAAGGCGTCGGTCAGGAAGGTGATGCAGTCGACAGCCGCCTTGTGCGTCTCGGGGCTCAGGTTCAGGGAGCCGTCGGGCTTGACGATCTCGCCGCCATAGGCCAGCAGGTATTGGTTGAAGGTGTAGTAATTGTCGGTGTCGACCGTCGACATCGGCAGGCCCATGCTGTAGACGCGCTCGCCCTTGGCGCGCAGCTTGTCCTGCACGGTCCGCCAGAACTTCCAGAAGTCATCCCACTTCTGCGGAATGTCGGCCGAGGTGAAGCCGGCCTTCTCGACCAGCGGGCGCCAATAGAAATTGTGCAGAGCCTGCTGCTTGATCGGGATCGCATAAAAGCTTCGCTTCTTGGCGACATTATTGTAGAGGTCGGCGGACAGCAGCGCCGTCTTGGTGTACTTGTCCTTGACGGTGTCGATGACATCGGTGACGTCGGCGAGGTTGCCGTTCCACGCCTGCTGCGGGCGCGATCGCGAAGTCGGCGGTGTCCGCATAGGCGATGTCGGGCGGCGAGCTGCTCGCCAGCCCCGAGATGACCTTGGTGGCGATGTCGGCGGTGCTGTAGAAGGAGATGTTGACCTTGTTGCCGGTCTGATCCTCCCACTTCTTGATCATCTCGTGGATGGCGTTGTCCTCGGCCTCGTAGAAGCCCTTGTTCCACCAGACCGTCAGGGTCTCGGCGGTAGCGATCCCACTCGCCGCGATCGTCAACGAGCCGAACGCCAGCATGCTGACGCCGGCGACGAGCAGTCTCCGTACCCTCGATGATCCCATTGTCTTGCGTGCCTCCCTGATCGACATCTCGCGGCCGCGAGCGGCCTCAGCTGACGCCAACCTACCGCCTCGCCCCCCGAGTCAAGCGCGGGGCAGCCGCCCGTCCCGGGCCGCGGGCGGGGCGCCGGCACCTGGGCCACGGCTCTCCGGCCGCGACGGATCGACTGGAATGCCCCGGTGGTGCAGAAGGGTGGAGCATAACACCGGCCCAGCCGCGATACAGGCACCGTCCGACCATGCGTGCACGGCAACCCAACGCCCAGTACAACCTCGCCGCTCCAGGCTCGATGCCGGTACGCATCGCCGGCCATATGCGCCGGCGCATGTACGAGCATTTTCTCCGGTCCAGCGGCGTAGCCTCCGGCGACACCCTCCTGGATGTCGGCGTGACCAGCGACCGGACCTATCGATCGTCGAACTATCTGGAGGCCTGGTACCCCGAGAAGGAGCACATTGTGGCGGTGGGGCTGGACGATGCCGCCTTCCTCGAGCGGCTCCATCCGGGGCTGCGGTTCGTCCGCGCCGACGGTCTGGCTCTGCCGTTCGCCGACCGCAGCTTCGACCATGTTCACGCCAGCGCCGTGCTCGAGCATGTCGGCGACCGCCAGCGCCAGCGCCGGCTCATCGAGGAATGCCATCGCGTCGCCCGCCGCACCGTCTTCCTCACCACACCCAATCGATGGTTCCCTGTCGAGTTCCACACCGTGCTGCCGCTCGTCCACTGGCTGCCCAGCCCGGTGTTCCGTGCCATTCTGCGGCACTCGGGACGAGCATTCCTTGCCGAGGAGAGCAACCTCAACCTGTTGACGCCATCGGAGGTCAAAGGGCTCTGCCGCGACCTCGGGCTGGGCGGCGCCAGGGTATCGTGCGTCGCGCTCGGGGGCTGGCCCAGCAACATCATCCTGAGCCTCGAGCGCGCGTGACGGGCAGGGGTCCCTCACACCGTCGGCGCCGCCACTCGGGCCGGCTGGCCGTCCTGAAGCTGGCCGTGTCGGCGCTCCTCCTGGGCCTGCTCCTCACGCAGGTGGACCTCCGCGCGCTGGCCCGGGCGGCTGGCGACCTGACTCCGCACTCGATCCTCCTGGCGCTCGCGGCGCTGGCCGTGCAGGCGGCCCTGCTCGCCTGGCGCTGGTGCCGCATCGTTCATGGCCTGGGCGGCATCCTCCCCTACCGAGGTGCGCTCCGGCTCATCTTCGTCGGGCTCTTCTTCAATCAGCTTCTGCCGAGCTCGATCGGCGGTGACGTGGCTCGGGTCTGGGGTGCGGCGCGAGGCGGGCTGCCTCTTGGCGTTGCCACGAGCAGCGTGCTGATCGAGCGGCTGACCGGCGTCCTCGCTCTGGCACTCGTCATGCTGTGCGCCCTGCCGGCAGTCTGGAGCAGTCTGTCCAGCCCGGCGCTGCGCCTCGCGCTGCTCATGGCTGCACCCTGCATAGGCGCAGGCCTGCTGGTGCTGGGAGTCGGCGACCGTATGCTCGGCGGCTGGCTACCAGAGCGGCTGGTGCGTCTTCTGTCCACGCTCGCCACGTCATGGCTCCGGATCGCCGGCAACGGACGCCTTCTCGCCGAGATTCTGGCTCTCGGCATGGCCGCGGCGACCGCGGGCCTCGGCGCCGCCTGGGCCATCGGCCTGGGGCTCGGCCTCTCGTTGCCGTTGGAGGCCTACTTGGCCTTGGGCGGCGCCGCCGTCCTGCTGACCATCCTGCCGGTCTCCATCGCCGGGTGGGGCCTGCGCGAGGTGGGCATGGTAGCGCTCTTCGCCGGCGTCGGCGTCGGCACCGAGAAGGCGCTGCTGCTCTCGCTGCTCTACGGCGCGGCGCTCATGATCGCGTCCCTGCCTGGCGGCGTCCTCTGGGTAAGTTGGCCTCCTCCTGCGCCGGGGGCCGAAGATGCAGCGAGTCCGATCGCTCGGCGTTGAGCCTGCTATCGAGGATGCTCATGAGGAACCCGCCGAAGACCACCTGAACGCCGATGCCGAGCGCCGCCACCGACGGAATCACGATGCGCATCATCCAGCTATAGTCGAGGGCGCTGAATTCGCTCATCCCCCACAACCAGACCGCGCAAATGAGCCCGATCATGCCCAGGAGCGCCAAGCCCAGCCCGAAGCCGATCGCCTGCTCCAGTGACGTCACCCGGCGATAGGGGCGAGCGCGGGGGCCCTCCCCGAGCCACCGCTCGGTCGCAGCGATGGAGGTCGCGAGAAGGTAGAACAGGACGGTCTGCGTGCCCACGAGGAGGGCCCCCATCGCAACCACCAAGGTATGCACGTCGAATACGACCGAGCCGAGGCGCAGCGGGCCGGGCAGGATCAAAATCATCAGCAGAGCGCCCAGGGCGATGAGCCCCAGGCCCGGATAGAGGAACAGCCAGCGCGGCGCGTGCATCAGGAGGAAGCGGAGATGCCGCCATCCGTCGCGAAAGCTTCGTAGATGGGGTGGTCGTGATCGCCCATCCGGTGAAAGGGTGGTCGGCACCTCCACGATCGGCAGCCCCTTCAAGGTGGCCTTGACCACCATCTCCGAGGCGAACTCCATGCCGGTGGCCCGCAGATCGAGGGCGAGAGCGGCCTTCCTGTCGAAGCCGCGCAGGCCGCAATGGAAGTCGCCTACTGGGGCCCCGAAGAACATGCGGCCGATGCCGCTGAGGACGGGGTTGCCCACGTAGCGGTGGAGCGCGGGCATGGCCCCGGGCGCGATACCCCCGGCGAATCGGTTGCCCATGACGAGCGCCACGCCCCGGCGCAGCTTGACGAGAAACGCGTCCAGGCTCGCGAAGTCGTAGCTGTCGTCGCTGTCTCCCATCACGACATACTTGCCCCGTGCGGCCTCGATGCCGGCGAGCAACGCAGCGCCGTAGCCCCGCTCGGCGACCTCGATGACCCGGGCGCCATGGGCGCGGGCAAGCTCCTGGCTGCCGTCGATGCTGCCATTGTCGGCGACGAGAATCTCCCCGCGAACTCCGGAGCGCACCAGAAACGCGGATGCCTTCTCGATGCAGGTGCGCAGCGTCTCTGCCTCATTGAGGCACGGCATCAGGATCGTGAGCTCGCACGATTCCGGAACGAGAGCTGCTTTCACTGGCCACTCACTCGACCTGAGGGCGCCAATCCGAGCGCCGGTCAGCTATCCTAGGCTTTCCGTCCCTGCTGTGCAAGCGCGGGCTATTGAGCAGGAGCCCCCAGCAGGTCAATATGGGCGGCCTCTCCAGACGTCGATGCTCATTGTGGCTTTCCAGTCCACTCTGTCTAAGGAATATCATCCGCTTATGACGCAAAGACAGGCGCATCTCAGTCTTATAGTGATTGTTTTCCTTGCCCTTACGCTCAGGCTTCCGGGTCACTTCTATCCCGTCACTCTGCACTATGACGAGGGCAGCGAGATCGCGTCGACGACACATTGTTTTCCTCCTTGCGGTACTCTCTATCACCCGTTCCTCAATCGTTATCTACTACTGATCGCGGAGGGAGCGCTCTATGCCGCCGGCCACTTGGGCGGCGCCTACAGCTCCGTCGGCAGCTTTTCCGACTCCTTCGACGTCGATCAGGCTCCCCTCCTTGCTGCCGGCCGGGTGGTGCCACTCATTGCCGGCCTCGCCGCCATCGTGCTGACCTACCTGCTGGGCCGCCGTCTCGCTGATCGCCGGGTCGGCCTCGCCGCGGCATGGCTGTTGGCAGTGGCCCCGCTGGCCATCATCGTCTCCAACAATCTGCGGCCATGGTCGCTTTCCGTTTTCGCCTCCACCCTGGCCCTTCTCCTGATCGTCGGGATCGAGGCCTCCAGCCCGCGACGCAGCCTCGCCCTCGCAGCCGCGGGTGTGGCTCTGGCCGTCTCGACCGTGTTCACGCTCGGCCTCCTGCTCGTCCCGCTGGCCGTGATCGTGATCGCCCGCTGGCGGGGCCGGGTTGCGCTGGGCCTGCCCACGGGATGGCTGGCCGACGGCGTGGCGATCCTGGTGGCCGGGCTGGTGAGCTGGATCGCGCTCAATCTGCCGACCGTGCTACGCGCCCGAAAGGCGCTCCATCAGCTCCTCTGGACCGCACCGGACGTCGCCAATTGGCACGTCCCCGACGTCTCCTATCTGACCAACCTGGGCTGGTATCTCACCGCCGCCTGGGATCCGCTCGTCCTGGGTCCGGTGCTGGCGATCCTGGCCATGGCCGGCCTCGCCCTGGGCGTCGTGCGGGGCACGGCACCCTTTTGGTCGCTGCTGAGCTTCGTGCTCGCCGTCTTTCTCGTCCAGCCGGCGGCCGTGTACTTCTGGTCGGCCCGATACCTGGCACCTGCGGAGCCGGCCCTGCTGGTCGCCGCCAGCATGATCGTCATGCGGATCGTCGACCGCGCCCCTTCGCGACCCCGGCCCTATGTGGCAGCATTCCTCGTCCTGTTGATCGGCGTGCCCAGCCTGGCCATGACGGCAGCCTATATCGAGGCGTTCCGCCGCGTCCCCACCCGGCAGCTCGCGAGCCGATGGATCGAAAGCCATATTCCGCCGGGGGCGCGGATCGTCCAATCCATCGACCATCTGCATCCGGTGCTGGCACCCTGCGAGAGCCGGCACCTTCACGACATGAAGGCTCCGCCTCCGTGCTATGAGATCGCGACCGTGCCCCTCGACTTGCAGGACGACGACTACCCCGCGGCACTCGACCGGCTGCGGGCGGAGCACTATGCGTGGCTGATCTATACCGACGCCACGCCGCCCCTCACCCGGGCCCGGCTCCATGCGAGGCAGTCGTTGCTGAATGCGCTCGAGGGCCACTATCCCGAGGTCGCGACCTTCGCCTACGACGACCTCCAAGGCTTCGCCGACGATACGGCCACGGTCGCCCCCGAGATCCGGATCTACCGGCTGATCCCGTAGCCTCGACCGGCAGTCGCCCGAGATCCGGGCCAGCGGTCTCGCGGCTTCCGCCGGCGCGGCTTTCTGCTAGGCTCCGGGCGTCCGAACGTCAGGCCCGGGAGGAAGGGATGAGCACCGCGCTGCGGCCCGAGAATCGCGAGAAGCTGAAGCAGGTGAGCACCGCCACCCTGACCACCTGCTTCTTCAAGCGCGGCCTCAGGAACCTCTTCGTGCAGGATGTCCACCTCATCAATCCCAAGGCCCCCCGCATGGTCGGCGAGGCCTACACGCTGCGCTACATCCCGGCCCGCGAGGATCTCGATGTCCTGGCCGCCTACGAGAACTTCGAGCATCCGCAGCGCAAGGCCGTGGAGTCGATCCCGCCCGGCCACGTGCTGATGATCGACTCGCGGAAGGATGCGCGGGGCGCCTCGGCCGGCGACATTCTCCTCACCCGCATCATGGTCCGCGGCGCCGCCGGGGCCGTGACGGACGGCGGTTTCCGCGACACGCCGACCCTGGCTGCCCTGGATTTTCCCCTCTATCACCACCGCCCGTCGGCGCCGACCGGCCCGATCTACCACCACGCGGCCGACATCGGCCTGCCGATCGGCTGTGGCGACGTGCCGGTCTATCCGGGCGACATCGTCGTTGGCGACGGCGAGGGGGTGGTCGTGATCCCCGCGCACCTCGCCAACGAGATCGCCGAGGAAGCGTTCGAGATGACGGCCTACGAGGACTTCGTCGAGGAGCAGGTGAAGGCCGGGCGGCGGATCTTCGGCATCTACCCCGCCACGCCCGCCAGCCGGACCGAGTTCCAGGCGTGGCGCACGAAGCGGGGGCGCTGAGCGGCCCTCAAGGCCGGCCGTCGAGTCGCGCGGAGAGGCCCTGGAGCCGGCCCGCCAGCGCGTCGGCCTGCGCCTTGGCGGCCCCGTCGAGAGGCCCGGCCCGCAGCGGGGCCAGCTCCTGGCCCGCCATGGAGAGGTCGGAGCGCGCCTGCGCCGTGCGCCCGGCGGCGAGCCCCTCATCGGCACGGTCGAGCAGGAGGCTCACCATGCGTAGCGGATCGCCGAGGCTCGGCAAGAGCGCAGCGCTGCGGTCGACGCTGGAGGGCAACCTCACTCCCGGCGGTGGCGGCGCTGTCGCAATCGGCGCGGCAGCGCTGGCGCGGCCGGCCTGCACGCCCTGCAGCTGCCGATCGATCCTCAGGTCGGAGGGGCCGAGATCGACGCCCCCTCGCCGCTGGATCAGCTCGCGGCGGGCCGCGGCGGCTCCGCGGGCGGCGCCGGCCGGATCGGTGACGGACTGCCGCTGCAGGCCGTTCAGCTGAAACTGGAGCTGCCCCTGGAGCGGGTCGCTCAGGCTGCCGGCGCCAGCCGCGTGGGCCACCATCCCCAGGAGCAGCGCCAGGAAGGCGCCGCGGGGGATGCTCACGATCCGGTGTATCGGCGACACGGCTTCCTGTTCCTCGATTGACCGTCGATTATCTCTGCTGTGAAGAACGTGGTGTCGCCGGACCGGCATTTCAGCGGAGCGGAGCCTTCGATCTTGGCCGTCAGCAGCCTCGCCGCCCCCATGGCCTCCGCGCGCAGCACGTCAGCGGCGACGGCCGTCAAGGTACGCGGCCGCGAGCCGCGCCTCGACCTCTTCCGCGGGCTCGCGATGCTGATCATCTTCGTCGCCCACGTGCCCTGGAACCAGTGGAGCGACTGGATCCCGGCCCGCTGGGGCCCCTCCGACGCCACCGAGATGTTCGTCTTCTGCTCGGGCTTCGCCGCAGCGATCGCTTTCGGCGGCACCTTCGTGCGCGCCGGCTTCCTGATGGGCACGGCCCGCATCCTCTTTCGCTGCTGGCAGCTCTACTGGGCCCATCTGTCCCTCTTCTTCACGGTCCTGTTCGTCACGCTGGTGGCCGACCGCTACTGGTTCGGCATCGGCACCGACTATGTCAGCGCGCTCAACCTCAACGTGGCGCTGGGCGATCCGCGGAGCGCCGTCATCGGGCTCTTCACGCTCACCTGGGTCCCCAACTTCTTCGATATCCTGCCGATGTACATGGCGATCCTTCTGCTCACGCCGATCGTGATGGCGCTGGCGCGGATCGACGTGCGGCTGGCCGGCGCCTTCGTGATCGGCCTCTATGCCATCAACCGCCTCCTCGGCCTGCACCTTCCGGCCGAGCCCTGGTCGGACCGCACCTGGTTCTTCGACCCCTTCGCCTGGCAGCTTCTGTTCTTCACGGGGTTCTTCTTCGGGCGGGGCTGGCTGGTGCCGCCACCGGTCGATCGGCGGCTCCTCCTGGCGGCGGCTGTCTGGGTCCTCCTCCTGGTCCCGGTCAGCCAGTACCGGATCTACCTCGCCGTGCCGTGGATCGACGCCGTGCGCGAGTACATCCTCCCGGCCAGCTCAAAGACCGACTTCTACCTCATCCGCTACGTGCATTTCCTGGCGCTGGCCTATCTGGCCCTGGCCGCGGTCGGCCGCTGGCCGCAGATCCTCGGGACCGCCTGGGCGAGGCCGGTCATCCGTGTCGGCCAGCAGGCGCTGCCGACCTTCCTCACCTCGATGGTCCTGGCCTGGATCGGCGGCGTCGTGCTCGACCAGATCGGCCGGCGGGCGTCGACCTTGGCGCTCGTCAACCTGACCGGCCTCGGCCTGCTCTTCGCCGTGGCCTATCTGGTCGGCTGGTTCAAGCGGGCGCCATGGCA
Source organism: uncultured Alphaproteobacteria bacterium (assembly GCA_963828215.1). Lineage (GTDB taxonomy): Bacteria > Pseudomonadota > Alphaproteobacteria > Geminicoccales > Geminicoccaceae > CAVTJL01. Next base: position 247,307 of record CAWHFO010000078.1, read on the forward strand.
GCAGAAGACGCGTCACCCCGCGTCGCTGGTCACCGAGTAGGCACGGCGCGGCCGCCCGCGGCTGCGATCAGTTGGCGCTCGGAGAGGAGGGCACGGTCGGCTTGTCGGGAGGGCCGCCGGGCATCGGGGGCTTCGAGGGCGGAGCCTCGATGGACGTGGTCGTCCGTTGCCGCGTCGCGTTCCGCTGCTGCTGCTGGATGACGGTCGCGCTGCGGCTGAGATCGACCGACTCGGGCAGCGGGCCCTGATAGCTGTCGATCGTGGCCGGCACGACGTCGTCCGGGCAGGGTGGCCGGTTGATGCCGCAATCCCACAGATACCCGTCCCGAAGCCCTGTCATCGTGCCCCCGCGCGCGAAGCCGCAGGCGCAGAGCCGGCCTGCGACGCAGGCCACGAGCCCGGCGGTTCCCCCATTGCAGGCCAGCGGCTCCCGAGCCCGGGCGGCCGTCGCTGCGGCAGCCGCGAGCGCCACCGCCAGGATGTCGATGAGCGCCCCGCGAAGCAGCCCCTTCCTCACCGCCCTACGCTCCTCGACCCGATGATCCGGATCAGGAGCCTAGACGGTGAGGGCTAACACGCGGTTAACTGCCTAGGCGGCAGGGCGTCGCCGGAGGGCGCCGACCTGGGCGGCCAGACGATCGACGCTCATCCGGAAGCTCTGCGTATCCTCGACCGTCAGCTCGCCGCCGCGGCGGCGCAGCGCCTTGAGCCGGTCGGTGGCCACGTCGAGGGCAGCCCGGGCGTCGGACAGCGACCGGTCCGCCGAGCCGGGCTCGGAGGGCAGGTCGTGGAGGGTCGCGTCGAGCTCCCCGAGCCGCTCCGCCATCCTGTCGAGAAAGGCCGTGTGCTCGCTCATTCCCTTCTCCTTTCGTCATCGAGCCGCACCATCTATCCGTCAAACCGATGGGCGGCAGAGACAGATCCTCGGAGTATAGGCTTGCCCATGACACCCCGTGAACCCGCGATCCGCGCTTCCCTCGCCGCCCTCGCTCTCGGCTTCCTGATCGCCTCAGCCCACGGCGCCGCGGCCGGGCCCGCGGTTCCCTCGCCCTGCCCGACCGAGCCGCGCGCGAGCGCTGTCCGGCCGGGTCCCCTCCCCCAGGTGTGGGTCTGGGAGCCGGGCGGGCTGCCGGCGGCCTGGCGCGTGCCCGAGCTGCCTCGGCTGGCCCGACAGCGCGGGCGGGACGCTGGTCCAGACCGAAGGCAGCTTCGCGTTCAAGGGCGACGGCACCACGCTCCTCGCCCGCCTGGGCCGCGTCTCGAAGCTGGCCGGCCTCCGATACTGGTCGGCGGTCGATCAGGAATGGCGGCCACTCTTCACCGAGGCGGCCGCCCTGCGAGAGCCGGACCTCGCCGCGACCCGGCCCGACTTCGCCCTCGCCGAGCTCCGCGCCGGAGGCACCTACTATCTCCTCGAAGGCGACGGCAACCCGCTCGGGCCCATCGTCCAGGCGCTCACCATCTTCAGGGCCACCCCGACACGGCTCGTCGCCAACATGCGCAATGCCGGGACCCTGAGGTTCCTCGGCCTCCCCGTCGTGTCCGACGGCGCGCTCCAGACCTTCTTCGACCTCGAGCGACGCGCCGATGGGGCGTGGTCCTATTACTCCCTCGCCAAGCTCGCGACGCATCTGCCCAAGTTCCTCGACCCATCGCGCGCGACGCTCGAGAACCGCGCCGTGGCGATCTTCCGGTACGTCTCCGGCTACCCGGACACCACCGAGCCGCCGATCACACCCCAGGAGTACTCGCGGGCGAGCTCCGCGGCCGCGCCGCGGTAGCGCTCGACCAACAGCTGCAGCCGGGCGGCCTCGTGGGAAGGGCCGGGCCCGGCGCACCAGATGGGCGCCGGCCATGCCGCGTCGCCCCGCTGCCTGCCCACGACGTGAACATGCATCTGCGGCACGACGTTCCCGATGGTCGCGACGTTGGTCTTGTCGGGTGCCGCAACCCGTTGCACCAGTCGGGTGGCGAGCAGGATCTCGGCGGTCAGGAGCCCGTAGTCGGCGGGCGCCAGATCGGTGAGCTCGATCAGCCCCGGCCGGCGCGGCACGAGCAGGAGCCAGGCGAAGCGCGCGTCGTCCTTGAGCAGGACCCGCGACAGCGGCCAGTCCAGGACATGCACGCTGCCGCTCTCGAGCCGCGGGTCCAGGGCGAAAGCCTCGGGCATCGTCCGTCTCCCCGCCCGGCCCGGCGGAATCCGGGCTCGCCTCACGGCTGGTAGCCCTGCCGGCGCAGAAAGTCGACGAGCCGCCGGCCGGGAACCTGCGGAAAGCGCTCGTCCCTGACCTCGAGCCGCTCGATGCGGTCGAGCCGGAACGCGCGGAAGTCGTCCCTGAGCTCGCACCAGCCGAGGCTCAGCCAGACCGGCGGAAAAAAGGTCAGGCTGAGCGGCCAGACGGTCCGCTCCGTGCGCGTCTCGGCGAGGTCGCGGTAGGCGATGTCGAGCTTGCGCTGCTCGCGGACGGCGCGGCGGAGCGTCGGCACGTCGATCCCGACGTGGGGCGCCTTCGGGCTCGGCGGTGCCGCGAAGGCCAGCGACAGGGCGTGCGGCCGGAGGCCATCGGGGACCACCGCGGTGATCTTGGCCAGCATGGTGCGGGCCGCGCGGGCGAGGTCGGGATCGGCCCAGCTCTCGACGATACGCGTGCCGATCAGCAGCGCCTCGAGCTCGTCGACCTCGAGCATCAGCGGCGGCAGGTCGAACCCGTCGCGCAGCAGATAGCCCACGCCGGCCGCCCCCTCGATCGGCACGCCCCGCCCCTGGAGTGCCGCGATGTCGCGATAGACGGTCCGGGGCGTCACCTCGAGCTCGTCGGCGATCGCGGCCGCCGTCACGGCCCGGGGCCGGCGCCGCAGGATCTGGATGATGGCGAACAGGCGGTCGGCGCGGCGCATCGCTCTCCTGACAGAATGCTGCCAGGAGCATCCTGCTAGCAAGGGCCGGCCAACGCAACCCGCGACGAGGAGCGATCCCCATGCTGACCCTCTGGCAGTTCCCACCCTGCTTCGGCCTGCCCAGCCCCAGCCCGTTCTGCATGAAGCTCGAGGGCTTTCTCAGGCTGGCCGACCTGCCCTACCGCACGGCCGCCCTGACCGACCTCCGCGAGGCACCCAAGGGCAAGGGCCCCTTCATCGAGGAGGACGGCCGGAGGATCGGCGACTCGGCGCTGGTCATCGACCATCTCGAGGCCCGGCACGGCATCGACCTCGACCGCGGCCTGGACCCGGCGGCCCGGGCCATCGCGCACGGCTTCGGCGTGATGCTCGAGGAGCGGACCTATTTTGCTCTCGTCTTCAATCGTTGGATGGAGGAGCCGAACTGGCCGGTGGTCCGGGACACCTATTTCGGCGACCTTCCCGCCGCCGCCCAGGACGGGATCCGCGAGACATGTCCGCGGGCGCCTGGTCGCCCAGGGGCTGGCCGTCCACGGCCCCGACGAGATCTACCGGCTCGCCGGCCGCGACATCGATGCCCTGGCCGTCTGGCTCGGCGAGAGGCCCTTCTTCATGGGCGAGGCACCGACCAAAATCGACGCCACGGTCACTGCGTTCCTCGCCCAGCTCACGGCGGGCCCGTTCGCAAGCCCCCTCGCCGACCGGGTGCGCGGCCGTCCGAACCTCGTGGCCTACCGCGACCGGATGATGGCGCGCCTCTTTCCCGAGTACGCCCGCGAGCGCCGGTGACGCGCCTCAGGCCGCGCGCGCCTCGGCCTGGAGGCGGGCCCGGATGCCGAGCGTGCGGCGGATGCACTGGGCGAGGTCGATGGCCGGCCGGGCGCTGCCGCCCGGCGCCGGATAGAGGTTGACGTTGAAGGGCGGCAGCGCCGGCAGGCCGGCCTCGTCCGGCACCGGCGAGAGATTGGCGGGGATGGCCGAGGCGAGCATCGCCGTCACGGCGATGTCGACCTCGATGCAGGCCGTGAGCGACGCCATGTCGCTCGTGTCGCCCATCAGCCGCCAGGGCCGCCCGGAGGCGCCGAGCGTCTCGAGGACGGGGGCCCGGAAGGCGCAGCGGGCATGGCCCCAGGCGATCGGCAGCGGCTCCTGCAGGCAGGCCCTGCCGTTGCGGGCGCCGACCCAGACCAGGAGGTCCGGATAGAGCACCTCGCCGGCGGCCTCGCAGCCCCGCTCGGTGGCGAGAAAGAGATCGACCTGTCCCGAAGCGTAAGCGGTCCGAAGCTCGGCCGTGGTGGAGCCCAGCACGCTGACCCGCACGCGCGGCCACTGCTCGCAGAAGCTCTTGAGGATCGGTGCCAGGAACGCGTGCGAGAGGTCGCTCGGCACGCCGAGCCTGACCTCGCCGTCCTCGTCCGGCGCCCGCATGAGGTGCCAGACCTCGTCGTTGAGCGACAGCAGCCGCCGGGCATGCGTGAGAAGCCGCTCGCCCGTCGGCGTCAACCGCAGGCGATGGCCCTCGCGGTCGAACAGGGTCTGCTCGAGACCTTCCTCGAGCCGCCGGATCTGCTGGCTGACGGCCGCCTGCGTGAGGTGCACGCGCGCGCCGGCGCGGGTGGCGCTGCCGGACTCGACGACGGCGACAAAGCTTCTCAGCAGGGCGAGATCGAGGTGTCGCATGAGGCCCTCACATCATAACGATCCCTAATATTAAGCATCAGAAACATTCGTTTCAATTATGACCATGCCGTTCGCATATCGAGGGCAGGCCAGCGCTCGAGACCAAGCCAACAGAGCGAGGGGCCGCAGGAGCTGAAGCGTCATGTACGAGCACGTCATCGGAACAAGGGCGGCCCATGCCCCGCGTCGCCACCAGGGAACCTGGTCGCACCTCGCGATCCGCGTCGCCGATTGGCTGCTGGTCGCCATGGAGATCCGGAGGCAGCGTCGAGCCCTGGCCACCCTCGACGACCGCGCGCTGACGGACATCGGCATCACCCGCGCCGAGGCGGAGACCGAGAGCGGCAGGCCCCTCTGGGATCTGCCGTTCGGCCGCTGAGCGCACCGGCGCGGCCGGTCAGTGCTGCACGCTGACCAGCGGGTCCTGCTCGCCCGTGACGTTGTCTACAGTCAGGATGTTGCCGACGCCGGGGGCATAGAACTTGTTCTCGTCGGCCTCGGGATCGAGCCCTTCGTACTCGTTGGTCTCCAGCACACCGCTGTAGCTGCCGGCGGGCACCGTCTGGCTCCCGTCGAGGCTCACGACCGTGGCGCCGTCCTCGGCCGTGCCGGGCGAGAACTCCTGGCGATAGGACTGTCCGGCATGCGGTGCGGCCGGCATGATGATGCCCGGCTTGGCGCCGTCAACGCCAGCCCTCCAGGATCCCTCCGTGCTGTCGATGAAACCATTCGTCGTAGGTCGTCGACGACTCGCCAAAATACCAAACATTGCCCTGGCTGTCCTGTGCGTAGAAGTCGTAGGTGTCCTCAGTCAGCTCGTTGGTCTTCGCATCGACCTGATAGTCATGGACCGCCACGCATTTCACGCCCAAGAGCGTGATCGTCTGGTTCGTCACCTCGACGGTGTCGATCTGGCTCGGCGCCGTGTCGCCCTTGTTGATGATGTCGTAGGTCCAGATGCGACCGACCGGAAATGGCAAGAACGAGTTTGTGATCGACGTCGAGTTCGTGAAGTTCGACGGGTCGATGACCGGATCGTAGGGCCCCGGGCCGACCTTCCCGCAGACCGACTGCCGGGCCTGACTCTGGCCACTGCAGTCGTCCTTGGCCGAGGCAAAGTCGTCCTTGGCCTGGGAGAGGCAGCTCTTCCGTGTGGCCTCGTCGGCGTCATTGTTGCAGGTGGCGACCGCGACGCCGTAGTCGGCCTTCGCCTGGATACCGCAGGCCTGGTCCATGATGGAGGTGGTCTGCGCGCAGACCTTCGAGCTGTTGAACACCGCGGCCGACTCGCTCGTGGCGCTGTCCTGTGCGCCCGCTTCACGGGGCACGATCGTCGACGCCAGGGCCATTGCCGCGACCACCATCAGGCCCGGAAGGGCTGCGCCGGTCGCTCGCCGTGCCGATCCTGCGCTTGGCGGCGCGCTGATCCGGCGGCAATTGTCGAGGCTTGGGCGTTCCATGATCTTCTCCCGCTCTAGTCGTCGGTTGCCCAAGATCCGGTGCACCGAGCCGGCCTCGGCCTCCCGGTCGCGCAGCGAGAGAGGCTGAGGTTTCATGCCAAGGACCGTATCCTGCTAGCAACATTCCTATGCAATTCCGCGATGCGCGGTCAATCGCGGTTGCTTTACCGATTCGTAACGCGACCGGGGCGGGCGGAACGGCCTATCGAGGTACAGTTCTCGGCGGGCGGTCGGGTGTCGCCGGAGCGGGCCCCTCCCTGCGTCGGACCACTCGACGGGTCGCCGGCAGGTGGCCTTCGTCGAGGCTCGGCCCGTCGTTGCGAGCCTTGTAGTTGATGGTCGCCCGGAGGAGGCGATGGCACAGCAGGGGGTAGCCGGGGCGTGAAGATCCTCCTCGTCGAGGACGATGCCGACACCGCGGCCTTCGTCACCAGGGGCCTCCACGAGCAGGGTCACGCGGTCGATCGCGCGGCCAACGGCCGTGACGGCCTGTTTCTCGCCACGAGCGCCGGCTACGACGTGATCATCGTCGACCGCATGCTGCCCCTGCTCGACGGGCTCGGCATGGTCAAGATGATCCGCGCCGGCGGGATCGACGCGCCGGTGCTGTTTCTCACGACCATGGCCGGGATCGACGACCGGGTCGCCGGCCTCGATGCCGGCGGCGACGACTATCTGGTCAAGCCCTTCGCCTTCGCGGAGCTGCAGGGCCCGGGTCGACGCCCTGGCGCGGCGGCCGGCCTCCGCCGACACGGTCACGGTGCTGCGCGTCGGCGACCTCGAGATGGACCTCATCCGGCGCACCGTGTCCCGGGCCGGGCAGCGGATCGAGCTGCAGGCCCGCGAGTTCCAGCTCCTCGAATATCTGATGCGCCATGCCGGCCGCGTGGTCACCCGCACCATGTTGCTCGAGAATGTCTGGGAGTTCCACTTCGACCCCAAGACCACCGTGGTGGAGACCCATGTCAGCCGCCTCAGAAGCAAGATCGACCGGGGCTTCGGCGAGGAGCTCCTCCACACGATCCGCGGCGCCGGCTACACGATCCGTGCGCCCGGCTGACCTGCTGCGCAGCACGAGCTTCCGCCTCGCCGCCTTCCATGCGCTGATCTTCGCGGTCTCCGTGACCGTCCTCTTCACGGTGGTCTACCTCTCGCTCGGCAAGGCGATCAGCGGGCAGCTCGATCAGGACATCGAGGGTCAGCTCCAGACCCTGATCAACGACAGCACCACCGACACCGGCGACGATCTGCGCCGCCTCGTCGAGGCCCGCAGCACGGCGACCGAGGAGTCGAACGACTATTTCCTGCTCGCAGCACCGGACGGCACGCGTCTCGCCGGCAACATGCCGGAGGTGAAGCCGACCGTCGGGTGGTTCGAGCTGCCGCCCCGCTACGATGCCAACGACGCGCGGTTCCGCGAGAAGCACCACATCGTCCGCGCCCGAGGCGTCGTCCTCGCCGACGGCAGCTACCTCGCGGTGGGCCGGGACATGCATCCCGTCTACCGGATGCACGCAGCTCCTCGTGCGCGGCTTCGTGATCTGCCTCGTCCTGACCCTGGCCCTGGCGCTCGGCAGCGGATCACTGACCACCCTGAGCGTGCTTCGCCGGATCGAGGCCATCAACGGGGCGAGCCGCGAGGTCGAGGGCGGCGCGCTCGGTCGTCGCATCCCGGTGAGCCCGGGCCCGCGCGACGAGTTCGCCGAGCTGGCCTTTCACCTCAACCGCATGCTCGACCGCATCCAGACGCTGCTCCTGGACCTGCAGCAGGTCACCAACGACATCGCGCACGACCTCCGCACGCCGCTCAGCCGGCTCCGCCATCGGCTGGAGCTGGCGCGGCTCGGCCCGGCCGAGCCCCTGATCTACGAGCGCGCCATCGACCGGGCGATCGAGGACACGGATGCGATCCTCGCGACCTTCGCCTCGCTGCTGCGGATCGCCCAGATCGAGGCCGGCACCCGCCGCGCCGACTTCGCCCAGGTCGACCTCTCGGCCCTGGTGCTGGGCCTGGTCGAGACCTACGAGCCGGTCGCCGAGGACTCCTCGCGGCATTTGCGCGGGTCGGCTCGCACCGGGGATCGCCGTTCGGGGCGACCGCCAGCTCCTCACCCAGCTGATCGCCAACCTGCTCGAGAACGCCCTCCAGCACACGCCCGAGGGCTCGCTCGTCGAGGCGACGCTCGAGGCCGGCGCGCCCGGGCCCGTCCTGGTGGTCGCGGACAACGGCCCGGGCATCCCCGAGGCCATGCGCGAGACGGTGTTCAAGCGCTTCGTCCGCCTGGACGGCAGCCGCTCCACCCCCGGCAGCGGCCTCGGCCTCAGCCTCGTCGCGGCCATCGCCGAGCTGCACGGCATCGCCATCACGCTGGACGACAATGGCCCCGGGCTGCGGGTGAGCCTGGCCTTTCCGGCATCGGCCCATCCCCAGAGAGCCTTGGCGCGAGCAAGCCTGATCGAGCGACTGTCCGCCTCGCCCGCCGTCCGGACGACCGGTCCGGATCGGACGCCGACCGGCGGGGCCGCGGAGAAGGGGACCAGCCGCCTTCCTCCCTAGACCAGATTGACGAGCGTCGGCAGCGCATGGTGGAGGTGAAGCAGGCCGACCAGCAGGACCGTCGCGAAAGCCAGGGCCGGCCACAGCGCGTGGCGGATGCGCTCGCGGAACAGGGCGGCGCGGACCGGATAGGTCGCGGGCTCGCGCAGCCGCGCCCAGGCCGGGAGGAAGGCCGGCGTCGCTGCGCGATAAGCCTCGAAGCGGGGGCCGTGGCGCCGGCGCAGCCGGGCCTCCTCACGCCGCACGGTCACCCCGTAGTGAACGGCCACGGCGAGCAGGAACAGGAGCGGTGCCGTAACCGTCAAAGTCGCCAGCATCACGCCCAGGCCGCCGACCACGTTGGCCGTGTACATCGGGTTGCGGCACAGGGAGTAAGGCCCCTCGGTGATCAGCTCGTCGTTCTTGTGCCCGGCATGATAGAGCGTGGCCCAGAGCCGCGCGGCCATGCCGAGCGCCACCAGCACGACGCCCAACGGCAAGGCGACCGCGGCCCACCAGGAGCCGAGGCCGGCGCGGCTGCCGCAGACCAGGAGCAGCACGCCGACCGCCAGGGTCAGCAGCATCGAGCGGTGGCGCTTCTGCTCGAGGAAGGCGTAGGCGGTCAGCCGGCCGGGGCCGACCGTGGGCTGGGGCCGGATCGGGGTCATGCGGTCGCTCGTGTGTTGCGCGACCGGGCGCGGGCTCGGGAGAGCGCCGTCGACGGTCACGAGCCGGAACGCTCGGGACCCTAAGACCCCCCACCTTCCCCGCTGTTGGCCTGCCGCTTACCCTTGCGTAAGCGCCGAGCGGCGCCGCTCGGCACCGCTCCGGGTCCAGAGTGTCGGCGCCAGCTCCACCCCGAGCCCCGGCCCCTCCAGCGGGTAGGCCAGGCCCGCCTCGATACGCGGCAGCGGGGTCACGAGGTCGGCATAGAAGCCGCGCAGATAGGCCCGCACGGTCTCGAGGATGAGCGCGTTGGGCTGGCTCATGACGAGCTGCATGTTGGCGGCCAGCATGACCGGCCCCACGCAGTCGTGCGGTGCTATGCAGCGGTCGTGGGCGCGGGCCAGCGCCGCCACGTCCAGCGCCTCGCTGATGCCGCCCATCCAGCCGACGTCGAAATGGGCGTAGTCGACGACACCGCGCCCGAACGCCTCCTGATACCAGTGCGCGGTGCCGTGGTTCTCGCTGCCCGCGATCGGCACGCCCGCGGCCTGCCTGCAGCCGCTCGAGGTCGTCCAGCCTGTGCATCTCGACCGGGTCCTCGAGCCAGAAGATGCCCTGGGGCTCGAGGGCCTTGGCGATGCGCACGGCCGCCGGCAGGCGCCACATGCCGTGGCACTCGATCATGATGTCCATCTCGCCGCCCACCGCGTCGCGGATGGCCTTGCACCGGCGCCATCGCCCGCTCGAGGTCGGGGGCCGAGATCTCGGAGCCGCCGGTGGCCGCGGCGAAGCGGTCGAAGGGCCAGATCTTCATGGCCCTCACCCCCTCGGCCAGCAGCGAGCGGGCGAGGCCGGCGGGATCGTCGAGCTGGGCCTGGAGGTCGTCCATCTCGCCCTGCGGCGCCTCGCCCGGCTGAACGAGACGGCTGACCCAGCCGACCGTGGGGGCGGTGTTGTAGGCGGGGCCGGCGCAGGTGTTGTAGACGCGGATCTCTTCGCGTGCCCGGCCGCCCAGGAGCGTCGCCACCGGCACGCCCAGCGCCTTGCCGAGGATGTCCCAGAGCGCCAGGTCGACGGCCGAGTTGCCGCGCACCTCGATCGAGCGGGAGGGCGTGCCCATGAAGCGGTTGCCGATCCGCCGGCCGATCGCCTCGCGGTGCAGGTTGATCGTCCGCGGGTCTTTGCCCAGCAGCCAGGGCGCCAGCGTCTCGTGGATATAGGCCTCGGTGGCCTGGGCGTTGCGGAAGGCCTCGCCGAGGCCGGTGAGGCCTTCGTCGGTCTCGATCCGGAGCCAGAGCATGTTGCCGAGACCGGCGACCCTGAGCGTCTCGAGGGCGGTGATCCGCAAGCGCGCTACTCCGCGGCCGCGACGTGCGGGCCGAGGAGCTCCGCCTCCGCCTCGAGCAGCGCGCGGGCCGCTGCCTCGATGGCGCCGTGCAGCCCGGGCTCGACATTGGAGAGCATCGGCAGGATCGGGCCGGTATCGGCGATGCCGGCGAGCCGCACCGCCTCGTGAATGACCCGGATCGGCGATATTTTTTCGCGAAGGCCCTCGAGCGGGCGGATCGGCCCGAGCAGCCGGTCGGCCTCGTCGATGCGTCGCGCCTTCAGCGCCGCCAGGATCCGCATCGAGCGCCGGGGCGCGATGCAGACGGAGCCCGAGGTGAAGCCCTGGAGCCGGTAGGCGTCGAGATGCGGCACCGCCGGCAGCTCGCCGAATCCCGAGACGATGCGCTCGCGGCCCACCGCGTCGACCAGGCTCCGCAGATAGTCGTCCTCGCGGAAGTCCGGCACGGTCACGGCATATTTGAGCGCCACCACCTCGCCGCCGGCGACGAGCCTGGCGACGGCCTCGGGCTCGACATAGCGGGCCTGGCGGACATAGAGCATCGCGGGCTTTCCGGCCGCGTGGACAAAATCCAAAAGGCCGCGCAGCACGCCGGCCGGCGTGGAATGCGCCGGCATCGGCAGCAGCAAGGCACAGGGAAAGCGCGTGCGGGCGAGCGCCCGCGCCTCGTCCATGAGCTTGCCATAGTCCGGCCCCACCGACGGGATCACCCAGCTCCCCGGCGCCGCGATCGCCTCGACCATCGCCAAAAGCTCGCCGTACCGGCTGGGCGCCCAGTGCTGGAGCTGCGCATTGCCGCCCCAGAGGATCGTCCCGACACCGCCCGCCTCGATGTGCCGCACCAGCTTTCTGTTCTCGGCCTCGGCCAGCGAGAGGTCGCTGCCGAGACAGAGCGGCGGGACCGAGACGACGGAGCGCGAAAGATCCTCGGGCGTGACCGGTGACGTCTTCATGGGCTCCCTCCTCCCGCCGTGGACGCGAGGGAGACTGTCAAAGCCGCCGTCGTCACGCAACCCCGAGGCCGCCGCCGTCGGGTGTGGGCCGCTCGGTGCTGCAGCGAGCGGAGTGATAGAAAAGGGCTCGCAGTGGCGTGACGGCCTCTGGCCTTAGCGGTCCGGCGTGGCTAGGACGGCGGGGAGCCGGGCAATGGAAGGGCCGCATGGCATCCGAGGAGCAGCTGCGGGCCCGCCTGCGGAAGATCGAGGCGCTCTTCGCCGGGGCCGGGACGCCCGGCGAGCGGGCCGCGGCCGGCGCCGCCCGGGAGCGCATCCGGGCCCGCCTCGCCGAGGCCGGGCGGGAGACCCGGGCCATCGAGATGCGGTTCAGCATCGCCGATCCCTGGTCGCGCCAGCTCTTTCTGGCCCTCGCCCGACGCTACGGGCTCCGTCCCTATCGGCGCCCGCGGCAGCGGCGCACCACGGTGCTGATCCTGGTGCCGGAGCGCTTCGTGCGCGAGGTGCTGTGGCCGGAGTTCGAGAGCCTGAACGCGGCGCTGGTCGGCTATCTGGCGGAGGTCACCGCCCGCATCATCCGGGCGGAGGTGCACCCCGAGACCGTCGAGGCCGAGGAGCGGCCGCCGGCGCGGCGCTCGGGCTGAGCGAGGGCGCCTCTGGCGACCCCGGCAGGGCTCGAACCTGCAACCCCCGGCTTAGAAGGCCGGTGCTCTATCCGGTTGAGCTACGGGGCCAGCGGGCTTCCTGGTGCCGCGCGGGCGCTTATAGCAAGGCCGGGCCGGCTAGTCGAACAGCCGCTGGGCGAAGCGGCGCAGCGCCAGATGCGCGGCGAGCCAGCCCGTGAGGGCGATATAGAGGATGTGCAGGGCGCAGCAGCCGCGGCCCAGCGCCTGGCCCAGCATCAAGGGGCGGATCACGGCGATCAGGTGCGTCATCGGCAGAAGCCAGACGATCGCCCGGATATAGGGGGGAAAGCGGCTGATGTCGAAGAAGACGCCGCAGAACAGAAACATCGGCGTCACCCAGAACGAGAAGAAATAGCTGAAGAACTCCCATCCCCGCGCGATAGACGTGGCAAGAAGGCCGTAGGCCGCGAAGGCGAGGCAGGCGAGCACGATGACGGGCAGGCTCGCGATGGCGCCCCAGGGCGACAGAACGCCGCCCCAGACCCACGCCACGATCAGCACGCAAAGCGCTGCCAGCACGCCCTTCGAGGCCGCCCAGACGATCTCGCCCCAAAGGATCTCGGAGAGGCGGACGGGTGTGGCCAGCATCGCGTGCCAGGTGCGCTGCAGGTTGACGCGGGAATAGGCGCTGATCGAGGTCTCGAAGCTCGGCGCGAACATGGCCGCCTGCGCCATCATGCCGGGCACGACGAAGGCGAGGTAGCTGACGCCGCCGATCTTGCCGACGACGGCACCGAGCCCGAAGCCGAAGGCAAAGAGAAAGAGCACGGGATTGAAGACGTTGGTCGCCATCGACGACCAGAAGAGCTCGCGCCAGACGAGGAAATGGCGGTACCAGACAGCCGCCGCGTAGCGGTTGAAGACCGGCGCCTCGATCATCGGCTCAGGCCTCGCGCAGCGCCCGGCCGGTGAGCCTGAGGAAGGCGTCCTCGAGGTTGGCCGGGCGGTGGAGGTAGACCGCGTCCTCCGGCAGGCGGGCGATCACCTGGGCGGCGCTGGTCGTATAGAAGAGCACGGCGTCGCCGATATCGTCCCTGGCGAGCGCCGCGTCCTCGAGGGCGGCCGGCAGGGGCTTCTTCACCTCCACCACCTCGCCCTTGACGTGACGGCCGATCAGCTCCTCGGGCGTGCCCTCGTCCAGGATCTGCCCGCCGTCGATCAGCACGATCCGGTCGCACAGGCGCTGCGCCTCGTCCATGTAGTGGGTCGTCAAGAGCAGTGTCTTGCCCTGGCTCTTGAGCGTCCGCAGCAGCTGCCAGATCACCGTCCGCGCCTGCGGGTCGAGCCCGGTGGTGGGCTCGTCCAGGATCAGGAGGTCGGGCTCGGCGATCAGCGCGCGGGCGATGATCAGCCGGCGCTTCATGCCACCCGAGAGCTGGTTGACGCGCGCGTCGGCCTTCTCGGTCAGCTGGACGAAGGCGAGGAGCCGGCCGATGCGCTCGCGCACCAGCGCCGCCGGCAGCGCGAAATAGAGGCCGTAGACCTCGAGGTTGCGGCGCACCGAGAGATCGGGGTCGAGATTGTCCTCCTGCGGCACGAGGCCGATCCGCGCCCGGTCGGCGCGGGCGATGCCCTCCACGGCCGTGCCGAACACGCGGAGCGACCCGCCCGAGGGCCTGGCCAGGCCCATGATCATCCGCATCGTCGTGGTCTTGCCCGCCCCGTTGGGCCCGAGCAGGCCGACGCAGCTCCCGGCCGGGATGGTGAAAGAGATGCCGCGGACCGCGTGCACCTCGCCGTAGCGCTTGTCCAGCGCCCGGGCCAGGATCGCCGGCTCGGTCAAGGGCCCGGCCCCTGCCGTCCCCCTCAGGTGCGGCGGATGAAATTGTCGGCGTAGGCCTTCGGGCGGACGATGCGCTGGTGCGGCTCGGCCACGACATAGTCGACGCCGCGCCGCTCGCAGTAGGCGATCGCCTCGTCCCTGGTGTCGAAGCGCAGGCTGAGCTGCCGGTCGGTGTCGTCCGAGCCGACCCAGCCGATCAGCCGGTCGGCCTCCTGCGCCGAGCGCGGCTCGAACTCGACCATCCAGAACCGGGTCTTGAACCGGCCCGACGAGACGGCCGGCTTGGCCGGCTGATAGATACGTGCCTGCATCGACCTTCTTTGACCTCGAGAGCGTGACGGACGCCGAGCGCCCACCGGCGCCGCCCCCAGCTAGACAAGAGCCAGGCGCTGGCAAGAGCCGGAGCGCTACGGTTGCCCTGGAAGCCGCGGCCGATCGGCCGGGCCGCTAGCCTGCGACGCTCGCCGATCGGGCGCCGTGGTCGATGCGCCCGGCCGACGGCGACTGCACAGGGTATTTGAGCATAGGAGCATCGCCACTACATTCGCCGCATGGTTTAGGTTGGAGAGCAGATACCCTTCAAGGAAGCGGGCCTCCGGGCGTGGCAGCGCCGGCCCTCTACCCACCACGGACAAGGCCACGGGCACCCATGGATCGCGCGGACATCGTTGCCGGCTGAGGGAGCACGAAGCCGAACTCAGACAGCTCGGCGTCCAGCATCTCTACCTGTTCGGGTCCATCGCTCGCAACGAGGCGCGGCCGGACTCCGATGTCGATCTCTCTTTCGATCATGAGCACGGCAAGCTCGGTCTATTCGCGCTGATGGATGTGCAGGATCGCGCGTCCAGCATCCTCGGCCGCAAGGCCGACGTCATGACCCGGTCCAGCCTGCACCCGGTCTTGCGGCCGCGGATCGAGGCGACCGCGCGGCAAGTGTTCTGATGCCCGCTCCTCGCTGGCTCCCGCCTCGCGGATATCATCGAGGCGCGGAGCGAGAGAAGGTGTGAAACTCGAAGCGTTTAGTCGGCGCCAACCATGGATCAGTCGTCACTAGGCGGAGGGATGGTATGCCATCGCATGAGGCGTTCGCGAGCTTGGGCTTTCGTTTCCTTGTCGCAGAGGTGATCTAGACGATATTTAAATTCCGACTGATCGCCGGCGTAGTCGAGATGTTGCCGTATGTAGGCCTTGTACCAATGAAGCTCGTCCTTGCCGATGGCCCCGATTTTGTCCTCAACGGTCCAAAGGCCGTATTCAAGGCGCTCGCGGAAAGACCAGAGGGGCGGCACGTCCGCGGGAAGCTGGTACAAGAGCAGCAGCGCCGCTAGGCCGAGGATCAGTGTTAGCCATATGGCGGCATAAATGCTCAAAGGCTTATCCCGTTAGCTACGGCTGACCAACATCTGGTAGCTGGCATGCGGGAGCGTGGTCGCGAGGCCGAGGAGGCGGTGGAAGGCGGCGTGGCGGTCGTGCCTTCGATTGAAGCGGAAGACGAACTCGTCGAGATAGGCCTGGAGGTGTTGGCGCCGCAGGCCGTGATAGGTGCCCAAGGCCCAGCGCTTGAGGTTGCTGAAGACGCGGTGGGTCCAGGGCAGGACGAGGTGAGCTGCCATGGCGCCCACGGTTCTGGGATCGTGACCGGCCACCGGGGCGCCCGAATAGCCCTGCCAAGCGTCGGTCCTGATGGTGGCGTGGGGGTCGATGCTCCTGGCGATGAAGGCGTGCAGGCTCGTGGCCGAGTAATCGGCGAGGGCGGCGAGACGCAGCCGCCTGGGCCTGCGGCCCTCGACCTCCACCGCCGCGACGACCTTCATCCTGCCCTTGCCCGAGCGGCCGTGGCCACCGCCCGGCGGATTGTCCTTCGTCCGCTGCGGCAGGCTGGTCTCGTCGACCTCGACCAGCCCCGCCAAAGGCAGGCGCTCGGGATCGACCATGGCGCGGCGCAGCTTGCGGGCCAGGAGCCAGGCCGTCTTGTAGGAGCCGATGCCGAGCTGCCCCTGCAGCTGCAACGCCGAGATCCCGTTCGAGTGGGTCGCCATCAGATAAGCAGCCCAAAACCAGGTGGTCAGCGGCAGGTGCGAGCGGTGCATCACCGTGCCGGCCGTCACCGAGATCTGGCGGTCGCAGCCGGCGCACTCGAAGGTCGGCAGCCGCCGCTCCAGCCGCCAGCCGCGATCATGGCCGCAGCCCGGGCAGCGAAAGCCCTGCGGCCACCGCACTGCCACGAGATACTCCCCGCACGCCTCGTCCGTCGGGAAACGCCGCTGGAACTCGATCAGGCTCTTCGGAAACACCGCCATCCGGCTCCTCCCATCCCGCCGCCCCAACCACAGCATCTCGAAAGAGCGTCGTCAAGGGGATAAGCCTTAATGCTCATTCTTATCCAAGTGAGCCCCAACGTGCTGGTCCCTGCCAGCGCTATGGCACCCTGCGCACCACCGACCAGACGATTACTCGTCGGTATGACGAGAGGGCCTGTACATCTGGTTCCCTCCTTAAGCTTTCTGACATCTTTGCTAAGAATACACTTAGACCCATCAGTCTATCCTTCTAGATATGCGGGTGCGAGGCAGGCATTCCGTTCAAGCACGTGTCCCGAATGGCATCAACCGTCCGACATATTCCTAGTCCAGCGGGGTCCACTTGTCGTCTATTGTCGTCCGGTTCGATTATTCGGCCACTGTAAATTCCGATAAATTCGGTCGCTTGACCACTGATTGCGACGTCGTCGCGCTCCCAAAATCCCTCCTCTTGAAAGTCGACCTTCCTATACGGCTGTGACATGTCCCACGTCCCAGTATATCTTGCAAAAACCGACGCTCCAGACATGCCATGCCAGCCTCTGACATCAAGGAAAAAGGCCGGCAGTGGTTCCGGCTTGCCGGGTATTTTAATTGGATAGTGCGGCTCCGAAGCAATAAACCCGGCCTTCCACACCGGAAGTCCGAAGCCAACACTTATTGCGCTTGGAAACCCTATGACAAAGACGGGAAGCCCAGGTTCCACCGGCGCTCTCTGGTCCGATATGAGATTCGCCGCATTATGCATGAATTCCGGTACAAAGTTAGGACGAGGAGTTCGAAAGCCGCAATATCACAGTTTTCTCCGTACACCGGATGCTCAAGCCAAAGAGCGTGCTCTCTATTATCGGAATATAGATCGAGCTTCTCAGGGGCAATGTAGAAATTCGGACCTGCAGATGGGATGGGCAGCCATTTGGCGATCATTAGTTCAGCCGAAACGGGTCGCCCGTTCTTCGGGTCTAGAAATGTTTTGGAGGAGTTATCAAGTCCAGTAACATTATGTCGATTTGTGATAAGATGCCATATACCTTCGCATTCGAACCAGAATGCGGTACCATAGGAGATTACGTCATCGCGCTCGTCCAGAAGTCGAATTTGCAGGGGACACTGGGTGTAAGTGGAGCGAATGCCGTTCTCGGGCATCGTGCTAACCTCGGTTTTCAACTGATCCCGCTGAGGCGCATGGCGCATGGGTCTGGAAGCGGTCGTGGGCTCGCATAGCGCACCAGCTTGGCCACGACCTTGCCGCCCCGGGTGATGACCACCTCCTCGCCGGCCTCGACCCGGTCGAGGAGCTCGCCGAGCCTGCCTTCGGCCTCGAGGGCCCCGATCTCGGGCATGGCATCATCTCGAGCGGTCCGGTTCGCGATCGGCCATCATACGCCATGGGCGACCCGCCTGTCTCGCTTCCGTCCGCTCTCTCCAACGGCGCCGCGCTGACCTGGCTACCGCCCGGCCTCAGCCCCCGATCCCCGCCCACTCCCGCCGCAGGCGCGGCCTGTGGGTCTCGAGATAGAGCAGCGGCACGATGGCCGTCACCGCCGTGATCCCGCCCTCGCGCAACCGACAAAAGGCCTCCTCGGCCGCGAGCGGGTGCGCGAGAATATCCTCGTGCTCGGCGGCCTCGCCGTGGATGGCGGCGCCGTCCGGGGCCTCGACCTCGGCGAGGAAAACCGTCACGGACTCGGTGGTCGAGCCGGGGCTCGAGCGGTAGACGCAGATCTTTTCGAGGCGCCCGGCCGCGAGGCCGCATTCTTCCAGAAGCTCGCGGCGGGCCACCTCTTCCGGCGTCTCGCCCGGCTCGCAGATGCCGGCCGGGGCCTCGATCAGCCAGGCGCCCTCGGCCGCGTCGATGGCGCCGGCGCGGAACTGCTCGATCAGGACGACGCGGTCGCGGACGGGATCGTAGGGCAGGACGACGACGGCCGGGCGCTGGCACCAGAGCTCCCGATCGAGGGGAGGGCTCCAGGCGCCGTCGAAGCGCTCGTGGCGCAGCTTCACCATGTCGAGGGCGGCGAAGCCGTCATGGAGCCGGCGACGCTCGAGGATCTCGAAGCGCCGGCCCGGCCGCGGCAGGTCGCCCGGCACGGCAGGCCTCAGCTGAACGCCTTGAACGTAATGAGAGTAAAAGTGTCGGTGACGTCGGGAAGGGTCTGGACCTTGCTCGTCACGAAGCGGCCGATGTCGACCTCGGCGTCGAGGTGGAACTTCATCAGGAGGTCGTACTGGCCGGAGGTCGAGTACACCTCGGAGACCTCCTGGATGGTCTGGACGGCCTGATCGGCCACCTGGTAGGCCCGGCCGAGCCGGCATTTCACATGGACGAAGATCGTCTGCATCACTCGGCCTTGGCGCGCGCGATGAGCCTTTCGGGGACCTCCTGCATGAGGAAGCGCGGGACATGGGCGCCCATGCCGATCACCGCCCGGTCCGGCTCCGCCTCGTGGCGCCGCGGTGGTGCCTTGGTCTCCGGCTCGCGCCGCCGCCGGGGAGGACGAGGCGTCCGCGCCGGCTCCGCCACCGTCACGGCTTCCTGGGCGCGTTGGGCGGGGGCCGGCTCGACCGGCGGCGAGTCGACGACAGGCGGTGCCGCCTCCTGTGCCGGGGCGGTCGCCTGGGGCGGCCGGAGCTCGCGCCGCCGGCGGACCAGCGGCCGGCGCGGAGCGCGCTCGGCGCTGCCGGCCTCGGGCGTCGCCACGCCGTCCTCGGCCGCGGGCCGGGACGTGGCCCGGGCCACGGCGCCGCCGAGATCGAGCCGGGTGATCGACCGGCCCATCAGCTTCTCGATGTTGGCGTGGAAGCGGGCGTCGGTCGGCGACAGCAGGGTGAAGGCACGGCCCTTGCGCCCGGCCCGGCCGGTGCGGCCGATGCGGTGGATGTAGTCCTCGGGGTTCATCGGCACGTCGTGGTTGATGACGACGGGCATCTCCGAGATGTCGAGGCCGCGGGCGGCCACGTCGGTCGCGACGAGAAAATCGATCTCGCCGCGCGTGAACTGGTCGAGCGTCGCCTGCCGGTGGTGCTGGTCGAGATCGCCGTGCAGGTCGCGGGCGTGGAGGCCGGCCTTCTGCAGGTGGCGCATCACGCCGCCGATGTCGCGCTTGCGGTTGCAGAAGACGATCGCCTTGGGCACCGCCTGCGAGCGGATCAGGGTAACGAGGGCCTCGCGCTTGCCGTCCCGCTCGACGGGCACCACCACGTCCTCGACGAGCGTGGCCGAGGTCGCCCGGGCCGCGACCTGGATGACGATCGGGTCATTGAGGAAGCGGTCGGCGAGGCGCCGCACCTCCGGCAGCATCGTCGCCGAGAACAGAAGGGTCTGCTGGCGCTTGATCAGAAGAGTAACGATGCGCTCGACATCGGGCATGAAGCCCATGTCGAGCATGCGGTCGGCCTCGTCGATGACGACGATGTCGATGCCGTTCAGCATGACGCGGCCGCGCTCGAACCAGTCGAGCAGGCGGCCGGGCGTGGCGATCAGCACGTCGACCCCCTTCTCGAGGGTCTTTTCCTGGTCGCCCATGCCGACGCCGCCGATCAGCAGCGCCATGGAGAGGCTGAGATGCTTGCCGTAGGTCTCGAAGTTGCGCGCCGTCTGGGTCGCGAGCTCGCGGGTCGGCGAGAGGATCAGGGAGCGCGGCATCCGCGCCCGGCCCCGGCCCGAGGCCAGGATGTCGAGCATCGGCAGCACGAAGGAGGCGGTCTTGCCGGTGCCCGTCTGGGCGATGCCGATGAGATCGCGGCGCCGGAGCACCTCGGGGATGGCCTGCGCCTGGATCGGGGTCGGCGTGGTGTAGCCGGCCTCCTCGATCGCCCGGAGAATCTCGGGGCGCAAGCCGAGATCCGCAAAGCCGGGGACCGCCACGTCTGCTGTCAAGTAGGATGACCTGTCGTCGGGATTGATTTCGATAGTGCCCCCCATGTAGGCAGGATCGACCAGATGTCAACTTTCGGGCGGGTTCCCGGCTATCCTGCCGCCACCGAGCCCATCCCCGGGGCGCCCGGCGCGCCCTCCCGGGCCCGATGCCGTGGGAGCGCCCACATGCTGATCAGACGGTCGAAAAGCCTGCTCCTCCTCGTCGACATGCAGGAGCGCCTCGCCCCCGCCATCGACGGCGGCGAGCAGGCGATCGAGCGCGCCTCGATCCTGATCCGCGCCGCCCGCCGGCTCGACATCCCGATCCTCGCCACGGAGCAGTACCCCAAGGGGCTCGGCCCCACCCTGCGGCCGCTGGCGGCCCTCCTCGGGAGCGCCCCCGTGCTGGCCAAGACGGCCTTCTCGTGCGCCGACGATCCGGCGATCAGGGCGGCGCTCGAGGAGGCCGGCCGCCCCCAGATTCTCGTGTGTGGCATGGAGGCGCATGTCTGCGTCCTCCAGTCGGCGCTCGGCCTCCAGGCCCTGGGCCACGAGGTTTTCGTCGTCGCCGACGCCGTGGGATCGCGCCGCCCCGAGAGCAGGACGCTGGGGCTCGAGCGCCTGCGCGCCGCCGGCGTCGGCATCGTCGATGTCGAGATGACCGTCTTCGAATGGCTGGAGCAGGCCGGCACCGACCTCTTCCGCGAGCTCAGCAAGCTGATCAAGTGAGACACTCCGATGGGCGAGCCTCTCCTGTTCCTCCCGGGCCTCCTCTGCGACCGCCGGCTGTTCGCGCCCCAGATCGCCGCCCTGGGCGGCGGCCGCGAGCTCCACGTCGCCGACCTGACCCAGGGCGACACGACGGCCGGCATGGCCGCGCGGGTCCTCGCCGGCGCCCCGCCCCGCTTCGCGCTCTGCGGCCTCTCGATGGGCGGCTATGTCGCCCTCGAGATCATGCGGCAGGGCGGGGAGAGGGTCACCCGGCTGGCGCTCCTCGACACCCAGGCCCGCGCCGATACGCCCGAGATCACGGCCCGCCGCCGCGGCCTCATCGAGCTCGCCCGGAAAGGCGAGTTCAAGGGCGTCACCCCCCGCCTCCTCCCCCTCCTGCTCCACCCCGACCGCCTCGAGGACGACGGCCTGGTCGCGATCGTCCTGTCGATGGCCGACGCCATCGGCAAGGTTTCTTTTCTTTCTCAGCAGCAGGCGCTGATGACGCGCAGCGACCTCCGCCCGGAGCTGGGGAAGATCGCCTGTCCCACCCTCGTCCTCTGCGGCCGCCAGGATGCCCTGACCCCGCCGCCGCTGAGCGAGGAGATGGCCGCCGCCATCCAGGGCGCCACGCTCGTCGTCCTCCCCCGCTGCGGCCACCTCTCGACCCTCGAGCGCCCCGACGCCGTGACCGCCCAGCTCCGCACCTGGCTCGCGATCTAGGGCGTGTTAACACAAATCATGTCGATGATCAGGGC
>CAWHFO010000079.1:0-73395 GCA_963828215.1 uncultured Alphaproteobacteria bacterium
GAACTCCTACAAGGTCTCGGGCGGGCTGCACGGCGTCGGCGTCTCCGTCGTCAACGGCCTATCGGACTGGCTCGACCTCAGGATCTGGCGCGACGGCTTCGAGCACTATGTCCGCTTCGAGAACGGCGGCGAGGTCGCGGCACCGCTCCGGGCCGTCGGGCCGTCCGGCGGCAAGCGGGGCAGCTCCATCACCTTCATGCCCTCGATCAAGGTCTTCAGCCGCACCGACTTCTCGTACGCCACCCTCGAGCATCGGCTGCGCGAGCTGGCGTTCCTGAACTCGGGGATCGAGATCATTCTCGAGGACAATCGCGGGCCCGAGCCGGTGCGGGAGCGGCTACGCTACGATGGCGGGCTCGAGGCCTTCGTGCGCTACCTCGACCGCTCGAAGCAGGCGCTCCATCCGCCCTTGGCCATCGCCGCGGAGCGGGACCGGATCCAGGTCGAGGCGGCGCTCCAGTGGAACGACGGCTACCACGAGACCACGATCTGCTTCACGAACAACATCCCGCAGCGGGACGGCGGGGCGCATCTCACCGGTTTCCGCAACGCGCTCACCCGCACCCTCAACGCCTATGCCGAGGCCCAGGGAGCCCTGAAGCGCGAGAAGGTGGCTCTGGCCGGCGAGGACATGCGGGAGGGGCTTACCTGCGTGCTGTCGGTCAAGATGCCGGACCCCAAGTTCAGCTCGCAGACGAAAGAGAAGCTCGTCTCCTCCGAGGTCACCCAGGTCGTCTCGGCGGTCGTCGGAGAGGCCCTCGAGCGTTGGCTCGGCGAGCATCCGGCCGAGGCCAAGATCGTCGTCTCGAAGATCATCGAGGCCGCGACGGCGCGCGAGGCCGCCCGGCGGGCGCGCGACCTGACCCGGCGCAAGGGCGCCCTCGATGTCGCCAACCTGCCCGGCAAGCTGGCCGACTGCCAGGAGCGCGACCCTGCCAAGTCCGAGCTCTTCATCGTCGAGGGCGACAGCGCCGGCGGCTCGGCCAAGCAGGGCCGCGACCGCAGCTTCCAGGCGATCCTGCCCCTGCGCGGCAAGATCCTGAACGTCGAGCGGGCCCGGCTGGACAAGATCCTCGGCAGCCAGGAGATCGGCACGCTGATCACCGCCCTCGGCACCGGCGTCCGCGACGATTTCGACCTCTCGAAGCTGCGCTACCATCGCATCATCATCATGACCGATGCCGACGTCGACGGCTCGCACATCCGGACCCTGCTGCTGACCTTCTTCTATCGGCACCTGCCGGCGATCGTCGAGGCGGGCCATCTCTACATCGCCCAGCCGCCGCTCTACCGGGTCAAGCGGGGTGCCAAGGAGCGCTACCTCAAGGACGACCCGGCGCTCGAGGACTATCTGATCGAGGACGGCCTCGAGGGCTCGAGGCTCGTCCGGGCCGACGGCTCGGTCGTCGAGGGCGAGGCGCTGGCGCTGCTGGCGACCCAGGCCCGCCACGCCCACAATCTGCTCAAGGGGCTGGCGCGGCGACTGCCGGTCGATCTGCTCGAGGTCGTGGCGATCAGCGGCGGCTTCGCCGACAAGGCCCTCGACGACGATGCCCGCGCCCTGGATCTGGCCCAGCGGGTCGCCCAAAGGCTGAGCGGTGCCGGCAAGGGCCGCTGGCAGGCGGTCCGCGGCAGCGACGGTGGGCTGGTCTTCCATCGCCAGCGCGGCGATCGCCGCGAGCGCTACAGCCTCGAGCCGGCCTTGACGAGAAGCCCCGAGGCGCGCCGTCTGGTCGAGCTGCTCAATGCCGCCCCCGCCCTGTGCCAGCCCGGCACGCTCGAGCGCAAGGACCAGGGGCACGCCTTGCACGGCCCGGTCGACCTCGTCCTGGCGATCATCGAGGCCGGGCGGCGCGGCCTCTCGATCCAGCGCTACAAGGGCCTGGGCGAGATGAACCCGGGCCAGCTCTGGGAGACGACGCTTGATCGCGACCGCCGCGTCCTCCTCCAGGTCCGTATCGACCACGCCGACGAGGCCGACGAGGTTTTTTCCACCCTGATGGGGGACGTCGTCGAGCCGCGCCGCGAGTTCATCCAGCAGAACGCCCTCAAGGTCGTCAATCTCGACGTCTAGCGCCCGACTGCGCTGAGAAGCGGCCCGTCACCAGCTCGCTCCCCCAGAAGCAGAGGGCGAATCAGAGCGACCCTTGAACTGTGGCACACCGAGCGGCCACTACCGGCGGCTGGCTTCGAACAGGAACCAGATGCGCTTCTCGGCTTCATCGATCCAGACCTCGAGGAGGCTGGCGGTGGCGACGTCGCCGTGCTCGTCGCAGACATTATGCGTCTCGCGCATGTGCGCGGCCAGCTCCATGTTGTCGTCACGGAGCTCGGCCAGCATGTCCTCGGGCGTGACATAGTCGGCC
This sequence comes from uncultured Alphaproteobacteria bacterium, assembly GCA_963828215.1. Taxonomy (GTDB): domain Bacteria; phylum Pseudomonadota; class Alphaproteobacteria; order Geminicoccales; family Geminicoccaceae; genus CAVTJL01. The sequence goes on from CAWHFO010000079.1 coordinate 2,367, forward strand.
TCGTTGTCCGCGACGCGCTGCAGGCGGGCGACCTGGCCGATCGAGCGCAAGGTGGTCTGGCCGAGCTTGCGGACGCGCTCCGCGGCGGCGTCGGTGGTGGCGAAGAGCTCGGCTCCCTGCTCGTCCAGCATCAGGTGATAGTCCCGGAAATGCGGGCCCGAGACGTGCCAATGAAAATTCTTCGTCTTCATGTAGAGGGCGAAGATATCGGCGAGCAGCGTGTTGAGGGCGGCGGCGATATCCTTAGCCGCGTTGGCGCCGAGCCCGGTCGGGGTAGCCAGAGGTGCGGTGCGCCGTCCCTTGGCCTCGCTAGCAGTCATGGTCGTTTTCTCCCTTCGTCGAGATGAAGCGCTGAGCTCCGGGTATCGTTCCAGCCGTCATGAGTTCGCCTGAGGCGGCCCGCCAGGACGCCAGGCCGCGGGGCGGAGACCAACCGCCACGGGGTCCGGTGTCAAGGGGTGTCTGTCGGCGGCGCAAGGGTGGCCTCCCTGGCGATGGCGGCGAGGGCTGCGGTCATGGCCTCGATCGCTGAGCGGCCTTGCGCGCCTAGGCCATGGCGCTTCGTGAGCCAGCTCGGGTCGTTGTAGGAGAGCCAGGTCTTTCCCGAAGCGTCCTGCCACACGAGAGCCTTGAGGGGCAGGTCGATGCCCATGGTCTGCGTCGCCTGCATGAGGGCGGTGCCAACGCGCGGATTGCCGAAGATCAGGAGCAAAGTGGGGTCCAGGGCCAGGCCCGCCTGCTTGGCCGCGGCCGCATGGTCGATGCGGGCGAGGATGGCGTTGCCTCTTTCTTTCAGCGCCGCCTCGAGCCTGGTGGCCGTTTCCTCGGGACCGAAGCCGCTCTGAATGGTGATCAGTCCGTCGATGCTCATGCCGGGGTCGTCCCCTTGTCTGGACCCGGATGCGGCGCCTGCGAGCGCGCCTCGACCTCCGCCATCTTCCTCGCCAGCTCCCCTGGTGTCAGGAGGCCCTTCTGGAAGAGGATGTTGGCGAAGGCAGCGATCCAGCGCTCGTAGTAGGTGAGCTTGCCTACGAGCTCGCTGCCCAGCGCCTCGACCCCGCGGCGCTTCTCCTCGGTATTGATGATCTTGTGGAAGTCGAGCACGTCGGCCAAAGCGTGGCAGCGCTTCTCCCAGGGCAGGAGCTCGTGCTCGACCCGCTCCACGGGCCCCGCCGGCTGGCCGCCGATGTCGTTCGGCAGGCGCTCCAGCAGCTCCTCGGTGCCGGTCATGGCCGCGCGATCTTCCGGTCGAGGAAATCCCGGATCAGCGGGACCATCTCGTCGGCCTTGTCCTCGAGGGCGAAATGGCCGGTGTCGAGAAGATGAAACTCCAGGTCGGGCAGATCGCGCTTGTAGGGGTGGGCACCGTCGGCCGGGAAGATCTTGTCGTTCTTGCCCCAGACGATCAGCGTCGGCGGCTTCCGCTCGCGGAAATAGGTTTGGACGGCGGGGTAGAGCGGCAGATTGGTTCGATAGTCAAAAAACATGTCCATCTGGATCTCGGCGTTGCCGGGCCGGTCGAGCAACGCCTGGTCGTTGACCCAGTTGTCGGGCGCTATGCGGCTTATGTCGGCCACGCCGTCCGTGTACTGGAACTTCGTGACCTCCAGGGTGACCAGCCCCATGAGCGCCTGCGGTGGGCGTCCGAGCCGTCCGCCCAGTAGGCCTTGAGCGGATCCCAGAACTCCTTCAGGCCCTCCTCGTAGGCGTTGCCGTTCTGAACGACGAGACCGGTGACGCGCTCGGGGTGTTTCAGGGCCAGCCGCCAGCCCACGGGTGCCCCGTAGTCCATGACGTACATGGCGAAGCTTTTGACGTGGAGCCGATCCAGGAGACCGTCGACCAATTCGGCGAAGCGGTCGAAGGTGTACCTGAATCCGGCGCGGTCGGGCATGTCGCTCTGCCCGTAGCCCGGATAGTCCGGGGCGATCAGGTGATAGCGGTCCGCCAGGGCCGGGATGAGGTTGCGGAACATGTGCGACGAGGTCGGGAATCCGTGAAGCAGGAGGAGGACGGGTGCAGCGGCGGGGCCGGCCTCGCGGTAGAAGATGCGCACGCCGTCGATGGTCGCCGTCAGGTGGTGGGTGACGGACGGGGGGCGCTGGTCAGAGCGGGGGTCGAGGTTGGTCGCGGTCATCAACGTTTCCTCCGTTCGTGGCTGCGCATCGCAGAGCGGATAGGTGCGTCTATTCGGCGTGGCCGGGTAGCTCGACCGGGACGACGCCGATCATGGCGTCCCGAGTGACGAGCGCCGCCAGCTCGTCCTCGCTGAAAGCCTCGGTGCCGTCAGGGTGCATCGGCAGCACGAGGTAGCGGACCATGGCGGTCGAATCGCTGACCCGGATCTCGACCTCGTCCGGGATGATGGTGCCGAACTCGGCCAGCACGGCCCTGGGCTCGACGACGGCGCGGGCCCGGTAGGGCTTGAGCTTGTACCAGTCGGGAGGCAGGCCCAGGACCGGCCGCGGATAGCAGGAGCAGAGCGTGCAGACGATGAGGTTGTGCACCGCCTCGGTGTTCTCGAGCACGATCAGCTGGGTGTCGTCGTAGAAGCTGATGCCCAGCTCCTCGCAGGCGACGCGGCCGTTCCGGAGGAGGCGTGCCCGGAAGGCCGAATCGACCCAGGCCCGCGCCACCACCTTGGCGCCCAGGGCCGGCGTGCGCGAAGTCCAGAACCTCGATCTGGCGGCGTATCTCCTGCGGGCCGATGAGATGCTTCTCGATCAGAAGCTCGCGGACGGCGGTCTCCATGATCTCGTAGTAGCCCGGCGTCGCGTCGGGCATCTCGACGGGGTCGTGCGGATGATCGTGGTCATGCATGGGATCAAGCCTTCTCGAGCCAGCTCTCGAACACCTCGATGCGCAGCCCGTCCTTTGCGGAGCCCCTATAGCCCCGCCACAGGTCGGCGAGGGGCACGGCGATTCGGTAATAGTGGCGCCGCGAGCCTGCATGGCGGCCGAACGCCTCCTCCTCGTTGTCGATGCTCGCCGGCTCGATCACCGCCTCGACCAGCGCCTGCTTGCCGCGCAGATAGATCGGCACCCGGTAGTGGCCGACTGGTGCCCGGTTTGCCACCCTGACGCTGTCGCCGGGGCCGAAGATCGGCTCCTCGCCCAGGGCCCTGACGATGCCCGGGAATGGCTCGGGCCGTTGACCTGCCTCAGTCATGTGCGTTCCCCTGTCGACGGTCGATACGTGCTCACACGCCCTCGTAGACCAGCTTGGTGAACAGGGCCGGGCCGATCACGAACTGGCCCCATTTGGCGTCGTAGGCGGCGGTGGGCTTGGCGCTGACGATGTCCTCCAGGGACTTGCCCTGCTTCTTCAGGGCGGCGACGTTGCCACGAATGGCGACCAGCATGTCGCGGTATTCCTTGAGCTCGGCGCGGTTGCTGACCGGCCGGCCGTGGCCCGGGATGATGATGGTCTTGTCGGTCGTGGCCGCCAGATTGGCGTCGGCGGCCCGGATCGAGCCGTCGATGTTGCCGCCGGTCGAATAGTCGATGAACGGATAGATGCCGTTCCAGAAGGTGTCGCCCGTGTGCAGGATGTCGGGCTCGACGAAACGCACGCCGATGTCGCTGTCGGTGTGGGCCGGGCCGTAGTAGCTCAGCGCCAGCCTGGTGCCGTTGAGGTTCAGCTGCCTGCTCGGTGGCGAACAGCTCGGTCGGCAGCGCTGCGGCGGACAAGGGCGGGAAATCGTAGTCCCAGTCCTCGACCCGCTGCATCGCCGTAAGGTGCTTGCGCGTGTTCTCCTGGGCGATGATCACGGGGCCCAGCTCGTGCAGCCATTGCGTTGCCGTTGGCGTGGTCGAAGTGCCAGTGGGTGTTGATCAGATGGGTGACGGGCTCGGGGCCGAGCCCCAGGAGCGCGGTCATCACCTGCGGGCGCGAGACCGCGATGCCGGCATCCACCATGACCTTGCCGTCAGGTCCGGTCAGGACGGCGATGTTGCCGCCGGAGCCCTCGAGCACCGCGATGTTGCCGCGGAGCCGGTGGACAGCGATCGGCGCCTTGGCCGCCTCGGCCTCGATCAGCTGGACGATGCCTTGTGCCGCGGCGAAGGCCTGGCGCGGCGTGAGCCAGCCGCCGGTCGCGGCCACCGCCGAGGCCGACAGGCAGCAGAGGCAGAAGCCGCGCCGCGAGATCGCATGTCGGTGGATGAGCGTCATCGCCTGTTCCTCCGTCGTGTGGCCTGGCGGCCTGCTCGTTGCGCAGGCCGAGCGAAGCCTAGGTCATTGTCCTTCACATCGGCCTCGCGGCAGCCGACGCATGCTGCGCGTTGCCCTCGCTGGCGGGCCTTCCGGAGCGCCGCCAGACCATGTCCACTTTTCCAAATCCACGACCGGTGGCCGCTGCTGGTCGGGGACCGGCGTCAACTCGTGGCGACCCGTCGGTGGAGGAAGTCACGAATCAGCGGAACGATCTCGTCCGCTTTGTCCTCGAGGGCGAAATGCCCGGTATCGATGAGGTGGAGCTCTGCGTCCGGCAGATCGCGCTTGTAGGGATGCGCACCCTCGGCCGGGAAGATCTTGTCGTTCTTGCCCCAGACGATCAACGTCGGCGGCTGGTGCTCGCGAAAATAGGCTTGGATAACCGGATATAGCGGCAGGTTGGTCAGATAATCATAGAAAAGGTCGAGCTGGATCTCCGCGTTGCCTGGGCGGTCCAGAAGCGCCTGGTCGTGGATCCAGTTGTCCGGCGACGACCCGGCTCACGTCGGCGACGCCGTCCGTGTACTGGAACTTCGTCGTCTCCGGCGCCACCAGGATGCGAAGGGCCTCACGACGGGCCAGCGATCCGTCGGCCCAATAGGCCTTGATCGGGTCCCAGAATTCCTTCAGCCCCTCCTCGTAGGCGTTGCCGTTCTGCACGATCAGGCCGGTGACCCGCTCCGGGTGCTTGAGCGCCAGCCGCCAGCCCACAGGCGCCCCATAGTCCATGACATACATCGCGAAGCGCTTGACGCCGAGGTGGTCGAGAAGGCCGTCCACGAGCTCCGCAAAGCGATCGAACGTGTATCTGAAGCTGGCGCGGTCGGGCATGGCGCTCTGACCGTAGCCCGGATAGTCGGGGGCGAGCACGTGATAGCGGTCCGCCAGGGCCGGGATCAGGTTGCGGAACATGTGCGACGACGTCGGAAAGCCGTGCAGCAGCAGGAGGACGGGCGCCTCCGGCGGGCCGGCCTCCCGGTAGAAGATGTTGACCCCGTCGATCATGGCCGTGCGGTGATGGGTGACCGAGCCGGTGCTGGCTGCAGACGACCCGCGGTCGAGTGCGATTGTGGCCATCAGGCCTCTCCTCGCTGGTGCTCACAGGCGCTTGAGCACTACGCCTGCATGTGAAGGACAATAGCTTGCCCGCTAACCCCTCCCTCAAGGCGCGTTCGAAGTGCCTGGGTAGACCTCGAAAATCGCCTGTTTAGTTCAAACCCGCCCCTCGTTGTGGGTGCAACCTGGCGGGCGCTAGTTCTCGATCAACTCAGATCTGAGCCTCGCCGCCATCAACGAAGAGCTCAATGCCGTTGACGAAGCTCGAGGCATCGGAGGCGAGGAACACGGCCGCCTTGCCGATCTCGTCCGGATCGCCGATACGGCCGAGCGGGACCTTCGCTGCGAACATGTCGAGCAAGGCTTGTTGCTGATCGGGCGGCGCCAGACCGAGGAGGCCCGGTGTCCTGATCGGACCGGGGCTCAGGACATTGACCCGGATACCCTTGCCCTTGAGGTCGTGAATCCAGCTTCGTGCGAAGTTGCGGACGGCGGCCTTCGTCGCGCTGTAGACGCTGAAGGCTTGGCCGCCGAGGACGGATGTGGTCGAGCCGGTGAGGATGACGGATGAGCCGTCGCCAAGGAGCGGCAAAGCCTTCTGGACGGTGAAGAGCACGCCCTTGACGTTGATGTCGAACGTCCGGTCGAAATGCTCCTCGGTGATGTCGCCAAGCGCTGCTAGCTCGCCGCCGCCGGCATTGGCGACGAGTATGTCGATATGGCCATGGCGAGCCTTCACCTGATCGAAGAGCCCGTCCAAGTCGGCAAGGCGCGAGACATCCGCGCGAACGGCGGACGCGCCCGTGCCGATCTCGTGTACGGCGGCATCCAGCTCGGCCGGGCGGCGACCCGTGATCACGACCGAAGCCCCCTCGGACACGAAGCGCTTCGCGATGCCGAGACCGATGCCGGTGCTGCCGCCGGTGACAACGGCCACCTTGCGGTCGAGCGATTTGGACATGGGTTGTCTCCGTCCGTTGACGCTGCCGGCCGCGTCAGGCTTCCGCCTTGATGAAGGCCAGCAGGTCCTCGTTGACCCGGTCCTTCAGGGTCGTGCACATGCCGTGCGGGGCGCCCTCGTAGACCTTGAGCTGCGCGTCCTTGACGAGCTTCGAGGACAGCATGGCCGAGGCGCCGATCGGCACGATCTGGTCGTCGTCGCCGTGCAGGATCAGGGTCGGCACGTCGAATCTTCTTGAGGTCCTCGGTGAGGTCCGTCTCGGAGAAGGCCTTGATGCAGAAATAGGAGGCGGGGAAGCCGGCCATCATGCTCTGGAGCCAGAAGGACTCGCGCACACCTTCCGAGACCTTGGCACCCGGCCGGTTGTAGCCGTAGAAGGGCAGGCTGAGATCGGTCCAGAACTGCGAGCGGTCGGCCTGCACGCTCTTGCGGAGCCCGTCGAACACGTCGATCGGCAGGCCGCCCGGATTGGCCGCGCGTCTTCAGCATCAGCGGCGGGATGGCGCCGATCAGCACGGCCTTGGCGACGCGGCCGGTGCCGTGGCGGCCGATATAGCGGGCGACCTCGCCGCCGCCGGTCGAGTGGCCGACATGGATCGCGTCCTTGAGGTCGAGCGCCTGGTCGAGCTCGGCCAGGTCGTCGGCATAGGTGTCGAGATCGTTGCCCTGCCAGGGCTGGCTCGAGCGGCCGTGCCCGCGGCGGTCATGGGCGATGCAGCGATAGCCCTTGGAGGCCAGGAAGAACATCTGGTCCTCGAAGGCATCGGCGCTCAGCGGCCAGCCGTGGCTGAAGACGACGGGCTGCCCCGTGCCCCAGTCCTTGTAGTAGATCGTCGTGCCGTCCTTGGTCGTGATCGTCGACATGCTGTCTTCCTCAGTTCGACTTGGAGATGGGTATGTCGTTTTCTGCTCGATCCGAGCCGTCGGTGTCGCCGGGGGTTGGTCTGGATGACGGACGCCGTCGAAGGAAGGGTGTCACGGAAGGCGGCGGCTCGTGGAACGACTTCGTCTCATCCTTGTCCAGATCGAGAGGGACCCTATGCTCCGGCGGCAGCACCCGCTCGCACCATCGTCGGCCCAGTCGCCCGGAGGCGTTGTAGCAGCACGAGCTGTCGGAAACGAGCGGGCGGCGTCACCGGTCCGGGTCGTCGGCCGCTGGCAGTCTGAATTCTGACCGAGCATTGCAGCCGTCTTCCTCCGGGGTGGTCCGTGAATTGCATGGTAGCGCGAACAGTCCAGGTGTCGAATGACCGGGCGGCTCAACATCGGTGCCCGACGGATCAGATCTCGCGGAAGGGTCGCGGATGCCGGAAGCAGGATCGTTCGACAGCCTGAGCGGCTTGGCGCCGCTCCTGCGGGTGCGGCCCGAGGTGCAGCATCTGTGCCGCTTCGGAGCGCAGTGGGCCAGCGATCATCCGGCCGAGCTCAGAAACTGGGCACCGTTCCATATCGTGACCGTCGGTGCCTGCATCGTCGACCTGATCGGGCTGGGCCGGTCGATCCGGCTCGAGGCCGGCGACGTCGCGCTGCTTCCGCGTGGGAGCCAGCATGTCGTGCGGGGGCCGACGACGCCGGCCGGAGCCGAAGGATCGTTCGGCATCAGGATGCGGCCGATGGGTGGCATCCTCGTCAAGTCGAACACCGACAGCGAGCCCGACACCGAACTCGTCTGCGGGCGGCTGCGATTCGAGAAGGCGCCGCAGAATGTCGTGCTCAGCGCCTTGCCTGAAGCGATCGTGGTGGCGGCGGCGCAGGGACCGGACGCGGACCGTGTGCGGACAGCTGGCGACGCTGATCAAGGAAGAGCTCGACGCCGCGCGTCCCGGCGCTGCCGCAGTGGCCGCGGACCTCGCCAGCGCGTTGCTGGTCATGGTGGTGCGCAACCATCTCGAGCGGGAGCACACCTCGGATGGCATGTTGCGCCTGCTCGGGCACCCACAGGCCGGTCGGGCCGTCGCCGCCATGCTGGCGGAGCCGGGCCGCGCCTGGTCGCTCGATGAGCTGGCGGGCCGCGCCAACGCCTCGCGTGCGAGCCTTGTGCGCATGTTCCGGAGGATGGCCGAGGTGGCGCCGCTCGCCTTCCTCGCCGAGCTGAGGCTGCAGCTCGCGAGGCGCAAGCTGTCGGCACGACCCTGCCTCTGGCCGAGATCGCGGCCGGGATCGGCTATCAGTCGGAGAGCACCTTCAGCCGCGCCTTCCTCCGCCGCTTCGGCATGCGGCCGGGCGAGGCCAGAGCATCCAGCTCCCGATCGACGCCGACGTGATGAGCGTCGGCTGGGCTTGCGCGACTCTAGGGGACAGCCGGTTCCCGGGAGCCGCTCGAGCGCTGGCCGAGCCAAAAGAAGAAGGCCGTGCCGAGGCCGAAGACGGCGTGCAGCACGATGATGAGGAGGAGGACGGAAAGAGGAAAGCCGCCGCCCATGGGCCCTCCCTTGAGCGGGAGCACGACGAACAGAAGCACCAGCACCGGCCCGATCGCCCCGAACAGGAGCCCGGACAGCCAGACGCCGAGACGCGGCACGAGGCGGGGCTCGATCAGCGCATAGACGATGCCCCAGACGCCGCCCCAGAACGCGTAGTCGATCGTCTTGGGCACGCCGAAAGGGCCGGTGGGCTCCATGGGCCAGGCCGGGCTGGGGACGACACCAGCGGCATGCAGCAGGGCCAGGAGCCCCTGCTGGAAGATCGGCACCGACAGGAACCCGGCGACGAACCCTATGACCAGTCGCGCCGTCATCATCTGCCCTCCACCGCTCCCTCGGCCGCACGAGCCAATCAGGAGGAGCAGAATAGAGCGCTCGCCGGCACAGTCCAGCGAGCGCGGGCAGAACTCAGCGGCGCTGGCCCTGCCGGGCCCGATCGGCGCCCTAGCTGAGCTGGCCTTCGACCCCCGGTACCCACCAGTCCATCTTGAGCATCTGCTCGTCCGTCGCGTGCTGGCCGGCCGGCACCTGGAGGTTGCCCTTCTGGTCCTTGATCGGGCCGGTGAAGGGATGGAGCGTGCCGGCGATGATGTCGGCCTTGACCTTGTCGGCCGCCGCCGCGACCTCGGGTGTGACCTTGGGGCCATAGGGGGCGATCTCGACCATCCCCTGCTTCAGGCCCCACCAGATGTTCTCGGACTTCCAGGTGCCCGCCAGCGCGTCCTTGCAGCGCTGCAGATAGTAGGGCGCCCAGTCGTCGACGATGGCGGTGAGCTGCGCCTCGGGCGCGAACTTGCTCATGTTGGAGGACTGGCCGAAGCCCACGACGCCGCGCTCCTGGGCCACCTGCAGCGCCGCCGGCGAGTTGGTGTGCTGGGCGATCACGTCCGCACCCTGGTCGATCAGCACCTTGGCCGCGTCCGCCTCCTTGCCCGGATCGTACCAGCTGTTGACCCAGACCAGCTTCACCTTGATGTCGGGGCGGACCTTCTGGGCCGCGAGGATGAAGCTGTTGACCCCCATCACGACCTCGGGGATCGGGAAGGAGACGATGTAGCCCACCGTCCCGGACTTCGTGATGTGGCCGGCCATCGTGCCGATGACGGCCCGGCCCTCGTAGAAGCGGGCGTTGTAGATGCTGACGTTCTTCGCCTGCTTGAAGCCCGTGGCGTGCTCGAATTTTATCTTCGGGAACTGCTTGGCGACCCGGATCACCGAATCCATGAAGCCGAACGAGGTGGCGAAGATGAGCTCGTTGCCGCTCGTCGCCAGCTGACGCAGCACGCGCTCGGCGTCCGGGCCTTCCGGCACCTTCTCGACGTAGCTCGTTTTGACCTGGTCGCCCATCGCCTTCTCGACGGCCAGACGTCCCTGGTCGTGCTGGTAGCTGTAGCCGTAGTCGCCGATCGGACCGACATAGATCCAGGCGGCCTTGAGCTTGTTGGCGGCGTCGGCCGCTCGGCCAGTGAGCGAGAGCGCGCCCGTGGCTGCGGCAGCGCCGAGCAGCCCACGGCGGCTGAGGACGAGATGGCTCATCGAGCTGTTCCCGGATTGAGGGTGGCGGGGGGACGGCGTCCGGCGCCGATCATGGGTCAGTCATATCGCGGCGCGCTGCGTCGCGGAAGCCTCCCAGGCCCCGCGGTTCATGCCGGAGGCCGTTGACCTGTCAGACCAGTAGACTGCACAATGGCCCGAAAGCACGGGTCCGGCGAGGGCGGCGCCATGCCGCCAGCCGCAGGGAGCCCGCAACCCGGGAGGTAGACGTGAATAGCAAGCTTCTGACCGGGCTGTGCCTGGGCACGGCCTTGAGCCTTCTCGCCGCGGCGGCGCTCCGGACATCCTCGGCCGAGGCCGAGGACATGGTGGCGGCGGCCAAGGCGACGATCGCCAAGGTGACTGGGCCCCAGAACGTCTGGACCGGCCCGACCTCGGCGCCCAAGCCGGAGCCCGGCAAGACGATCGCCTATCTCTCGGGCGACGAGCAGAACGACATCTGCCGCCTCTACGGCGTCTACATGAAGGAGGCGGCCGAGAAGATCGGCTGGACCGTCACCGTCATCGACGGCCATGGCAGCCCCACCGGCTGGGTCGAGGGGATGAACCAGGGAATCGCCCTCAACCCCGCGGGCGTCGCCATGTGCGCCGACGCGGCCAGCCTCCAGGCGCCGATCGAGGCGGGTGCCGCCAAGGGGATCGTCTTCATCGGCCTGCATGCCGCGGCCGACCCCGGGCCCCATCCCGACCTCCACCTCTTCGTCAACATCAGCCAGGACCCGATCGAGATCGGGCAGGCCGAGGCCGACTGGGCGATCGCCGATTCGGGGGGGACGGCCAAGGTGGTCGTGATCACGCACAACGAGTATGCGATCGCCCAGACAAAATCGACCGCGACCCGGAAGCGGATCGAGAGCTGCAGCGGCTGCAAGGTACTGGACTATGTGAACTTCCCGGCCTCCCAGGCGGCCGAGCGCATGCCGGCGCTGACCACCAGCTGGGTGCAGCGCTACGGCCTGCCGCTCTATGTGACCTCGGTCGGCGACAACGACTTCGACTTCGCCGTGCCGTCGCTGCGCGCGGGCGGCGTGGACACCGATGCGGTCAAGCTGGTCGGCGCCGACGGCAACCGCTCGGCCTATGATCGCATCCGTGCCGGCGACGCGTATCAGACCGTCACCGTCTCCGAGCCCTTCGAGCTCCAAGCCTACCAGGCGATCGACGAGTTCAACCGGGCTTTTCACAAGCAGCCGCCGAGCGGCTTCCTCCAGCCGCCCTTCCTCGTCACGCACGCCAATGTCAACTCCGAGGGCGGCGACAAGAACACCTTCATCCCGAGCAGCGGCTACAAGGAAAAGTACCTCGAGATCTGGGGTGTCGCCGGGAAGTGAGGCGTCCTGGTCCTTCTGGCCCGGCGGCTAGACCGTCGGCCGGAAGGGCTGCCCGAGGCAGGCCGGGGCGTTCAGCCGTCCCTTCCAGGGCCCGGCCGAGATCAGGACGAGGACAAGGATCGTCGCGAGGTAGGGCAGCATCGACATAACCTGGGCGGGCACATGGATGACGCCCGTCGTCTGCGCGAAGAGCTGCAGGATGGTGACGCCGCCGAAGAGGTAGGCGCCGATCACGAGCCGCCACGGCCGCCAGGCGGCGAAGACGACGAGCGCCAGGGCTATCCAGCCCCGTCCCGCCGTCATCTGCTCGACCCACATGGGCGTGTAGGCCAGCGACAGATAAGCGCCGGCGAGCCCGCTCAGGGCGCCGCCGAACATGACGGCCATGTAGCGGATGCGGATCACGGGATAGCCGATGGCATGCGCCGCCTCGTGGTTCTCGCCCACCGCACGGAGGATCATGCCGGCGCGGGTGCGCGCGAGGAAGAAGGCGATGCCGACGGTTAGCGCCCAGGAGAGATAGACGAGGGCGTCCTGGCCGAAAACCAGAGGGCCGATCAGCGCGATCTCGCTCAGGCCGGGGATGTCGAGCCGCGGCAGGCGCGGCACCGGTGTCCCGACGAACCCGGCGCCGACCAGGGCGCTGAGGCCAATGCCGAAGATCGTGAGCGCAAGCCCCGTCGCCACCTGGTTTGCCAGAAGGGTCAGGGTGAGCACGGCGAAAAGCAGCGCCATGAGGGCGCCGGCCAGCGCCGCGGCGACGATCCCGACCGTGCCGCTGCCGGTGAGCAGCGTGGCGGCAAAGCCGATCACGGCGCCGCCCAGCATCATGCCCTCGATCCCGAGGTTCAGCACGCCTGCCCGCTCGACCACGAGCTCGCCCAACGCCGCGAGCAGCAGGGGCGTCGCGGCGGCGACGACGGTGAGAAGGCTGGCACTGATCTGGTCCAAGCTCTCAGCCCTGCTGGGTGGCCATCGTCGGCCGGCGGCCGACGATGATGCGGTAGGTGATCAGCACGTCGCAGGCGAGGACCCAGAAGAGCAGCAGGCCCTGGAAGACACCCGTCACCGCCTGCGGCAGGCCCACCTGCACCTGGGCGTTCTCGCCGCCGATGAACGAAAGCGCCATGAGGAAGGCGGCGCCGACGATGCCCAATGGATGCAACCGGCCGAGGAAGGCCACGATGATGGCCGTGAAGCCGTAGCCGGGCGAGACGTTGGGCACGAGCTGGCCGATCGGCCCCGCCACCTCGAAGAGGCCGGCGAGCCCGGAGAGGCCGCCGCTCAGCAGCAGCGACAGCCAGATCATCCGCTTGCGGCTGAAGCCGGCGAAGGCCGCCGCCTGCGGTGCCGCGCCCAGCACCTTGATCTCGAACCCGAAGAGGGTGCGCGACATGACCACCCAAAGGGCGCCCACCAGAACGAGCGTGACGAGAAAGCCCACATGCAGCCGCGTGCCCTCGATCAGGATGGGGAGCGTCCCGGCATCCGAGAAAAAACGGCTCTGCGGGAAGTTGTAGGCCGTCGGGTCCTTGAGCGGGCCATAGACAAGGGCACTCAGCAGAAGCTGCGCCACGTAGGTCAGCATCAGGCTCGTCAGGATCTCGTTGACGTCCCAGCGGACTTTCAGGAAGGCCGGAATCGCCGCCCAGACCATCCCGCCCAGGATCCCGAGCAGGCACATGGCTGGCAGCAGGAGCGGGCTCGTGCCGTCGTAGAGCCAGACGCCGAGGGTCCCGCCGGCGAGAGCGCCCAGCACGAGTTGGCCCTCGGCCCCGATGTTCCAGACGCCAGCCCTGAAGCCGACGGCGAGGCCGGCGCCGATCAGCATCAGCGGCGTCGCCTTGAGCGCCAGCTCGGCGAGCCCATAGCCGGTGCTGAGCGGCGAGATGAAGAAGCTCCAGAGCGCCGCTCCCGGGCTATAGCCCATCAGGACGAACAGGACGGCGCCGGTGAGCACGGTGAGCGCGACGGCCAGGAGAGGCGTCGACCACAGCATCGCCCGCGACGGCGCCGGGCGGCGCTCGAGCCTAAGCATGCAGCGCCTCCGGCGTCGCTGCCGACATGTCGTGCAGGCCACCCATCAAAAGGCCGATCTCCGCGATCGTGGCGTCCTTGGTGACGAGCGTGCGCGACAGCCGTCCGGCATTGATGACCGCCAGCCGGTCGGTGATGGCCAGCAGCTCGTCGAGGTCCTGGGAGACGATCACGACGGCGGCACCGGCGGCGGCGAGATCGAGGATCGCCTGATGGATTGCCGCGGCAGCGCCGGCATCCACACCCCAGGTCGGCTGGGCCGCGACCAGCACGGCCGGATTCTGCAGCACCTCGCGCCCGACGACGAATTTCTGCAGGTTGCCGCCCGAGAGGCTCGAGGCCATGGCCTGCACGCCCCCCGCCTTGACGCCGAACCGTTGGATGATGTCCGCGGCAAAGGCTGCGACGGCACCGCTGCGCACGAACCCGCCCGCCAGCAGCGCCTTTCGCGAGTAGCCTGAAAGAAGCGCGTTCTCGGCGAGCGTGAGCGTGCCGACCGCGGCGTGGCCGTTTCGCTCCTCCGGCACGCTGCACAGGCCCAAGGCACGCCGCGTGGCCGGGCCCTCGCGGCCGACCGGTCGGCCATCCAGGCGGATCGTCTCGGGCTGCGCCGCCAGCGCCTCGCCGGCCAGTGCCGCCATCAGCTCGCCCTGGCCGTTGCCGGCGACGCCGGCGATGCCGAAAACCTCGCCGCCGCGTACCTCGAAGCCGATCTCGCGCAGCGGGATGCCGTGCGTCTCGACCGGGGCCAGGCTGAGGCCCTGGACGGCGAGGCGCACCTGGCCCGTCGCGGCACCACCCTGTGCCCGGCTCGCGGGCTTGAGCTGCGTGCCGATCATCATCTGGGCGAGGCTTCTCGCGGTCTCGGCGCGCGGGTCGACACTCGCCACGACCTTGCCGTGGCGCAGGATCGTCGCCTTCGAGCAGAGGGCCCGGACCTCCTCGAGCTTGTGGCTGATGTAGAGGATCGAGCAGCCCTCGGCCGCGAGCGTGCGCAGCGTCTCGAACAGCCGGTCGACCTCCTGCGGGGTGAGCACCGAGGTGGGCTCGTCCATGATCAGCAGGCGCGGGCTCTGCAGCAGGCAGCGCACGATCTCGATGCGCTGCCGCTCGCCGACCGAGAGCGCATAGACCGGCTTCTCCGGATCGAGCGGCAGGCCATAGGCCTCGCTCACCTCGCGGATTCGGTTGGCGAGCGTCCTGCGGCTTTCGACATCCTCGATGCCCAGCGCCACGTTCTCCAGCACCGACATCGCCTCGAACAGAGAAAAATGCTGGAAGACCATGCCGACGCCGAGCCGGCGGGCGAGGTGCGGGCTGCCGATCTCGACCTCGCGGCCTTCCCATTCGATCGTCCCGGCATCGGGTCTGAGGACGCCGTAGATCATCTTGACCAGCGTCGACTTGCCCGCCCCGTTCTCGCCCAGGAGCGCATGGATCTCGCCGGGCTCGATGGTGAGATCGACGCCGTCGTTCGCCACCACGCTCGGGAAGCGCTTGACGATGCCCTGAAGGCGGAGCCGCGGCGCATCCATCAGGCGACGCTCCGCAGCCCGTCGCGGCGCGCCGCCGCCTCGAACGCGATCAGGAGCTGGGCGGTCGCCGAGGCTGCGATCACGGCCGGCTCCTTTCCCTCGATGCCGGCGATGCCGATCGGGCAGACCAGCCGGTCGATCGCCGCTTTTGCGATGCCCCGCGCGCGGAGCTGGCTCTCGAAGCGCCGCCGCTTGGTGTCGGACCCGATCAGGCCGACCCAGGCGAGGTCGGCCCGGCGCAGCGCCGCCTCGACGATGTCGAGGTCGAGCGGGTGGCTGTGGGTCATGACGAGAACGAAGGTGCCGGGCGGCAGCTCCTGCACCGCCGCGACCGGCTGCGGCTCGACACGCGGCGTCACATTGCCGGTGGGCTCGGTGGGCAGCAGATCGCTCCGGCCGTCGATCCAGAGCAGGCGGCAGGGCAGGGGCTCGAGCGCCCGGACGACCGCCTGCCCGACATGACCGGCACCGAAAAGCGCCAGGAGCGGCCCCCGATCGCTCTGCTCCGCGACCGACCGCTCGAGCGCCACGCGGTCGGTCTCGACGAGGCGATGAAGCCTCAGCCGGACCTGGCCGCCGCAGCATTGGGTGAGCGCGGGGCCGAGCGGCAGCGCCAGCTCGCTGTCTGCACCGCCGGAAAGGAGAAGCTCACGGGCAGCCTCGATCGCGCGCCATTCGAGATGGCCGCCGCCGATCGTGCCGGCGATCGCCTCCGCGGTGACGAGCATGCTCGTCCCGGCCTCGCGCGGCGCCGACCCCCAGACATCGCTCACGGTGACGAGCACGGCCGGCTCGCCGCGATCGAGGCAGGCCAGCGCGGCGGTCAGCGTGGCGGTCATGGCGTCAGGCTTCCGTCTCGGGCCAGGCCGAGATGGATCATCAGGGCGGTATCGACCGCGCGGAGGACGTCGTCCTCCACCCGGCCAACCCTCCGACCTACCTTCACGCTCGGCACCGTCGTGACCTTGTCGACCATGATCCAGGATGGCTCGCGCAGGCCGTTGTTGGCGCTCGGCGTGATGCGCGGCCTGAGCAGGCCGGCTCCCGTAGCGTCAGCCGTCGTCGGGCAGACGGTGATCGAGGTGGGTATGCTGAGAAGATCGCTCTGCACTACCACCGCCGGCCGCGGCTTGCCGGCAAAATCGCGCCAGGAGACGGTGATGACGTCTCCTCGCTTCACCGCTCGCCCTCGGCCTCCATGAGCGCGGGGATATCATCCTTCCGCTCGGGCCAGGCGGCGGTGCCCTCGATCCATGCCAGCACGTCGCGCTCATCGGCCGAGCGTGCGATCTGTTGACATTCCTCCCGGAGCGCCTCGCGAACCGCAGGACTTCTGAGATCAGGGACCCAGATCGTCACCGGCCGCAATCCCTGGGCGCGAAGCCGATCGCGGTAGGCGCGCATGCGCTCACGAGACGTTCTCTTGGGGCTTTGGGCCATGGCTGTGACCTTCACGTGTCACCTGTGACATAAGCCGGCCAGCGTTGCGGTGCAACATCGTCACGCCTGCGAGCCGGCGCGCAGCCTGTCCAACGCCATCAGCACGCGCTCGGGGGTGGCCGGCGGGTCGAGGCGGGGGCAGATCTTGTGGCCGGCGACGCTGGCGATTGCGTCCGAGAGGGCGTGGAGCACCGAGATCGCCAGCATGAGGGGCGGCTCGCCCACGGCTTTGCTGCGATAGATGGTCGGGTGGCGGTTGGCGCCGTCCCAAAGATCGATGTTCAGGATTTTCGGCCGGTCGCTGCAGCAGGGGATTTTGTAAGTGGAGGGGGCGTGGGTCCGCAGCCGGCCCTTGTCGTCCCACCACAGCTCCTCGGTGGTGAGCCATCCCATGCCCTGGATGAACCCGCCCTCGATCTGGCCGCGGTCGACCGCCGGATTGAGGGAGTGCCCCACATCGTGGAGGATGTCGGCGCGCTCGACCTTGTACTCGCCGGTAAGCGTATCGACCAGAACCTCGCTGCAGGCCGCACCATAGGCAAAATAATAAAACGGGCGGCCGCGGCCGGCGGCGCGGTCCCAGTGAATGTCCGGGGTCTTGTAGAAGCCGGTGGCCGAGAGCTGGATGCGGGCGAGATAGGCCTTCTGGACGAGGTCGGGGAAGGCGATCTCGTTCTGTCCCACACGCACGCGGCCCGGCAGCCAGATCACCTCCTCGGCCGGCGCTTGGTGCAGCTCGGCCGCGAACGCGGTGAGCCGATCCTTGATGGTCCGCGCCGCCGCCTGTGCTGCCATGCCGTTGATGTCGGAGCCGGAGGAGGCGGCCGTGGCCGAGGTGTTCGGCACCTTGCCGGTGTTGGTCGCGGTGATCTTGATCCGCTCGAGGTCGATCTGCAGCTCCTCGGCCACCACCTGGGCCACTTTGGTAAACAGCCCCTGGCCCATCTCGGTGCCGCCGTGATTGAGATGGACCGAGCCGTCCTTGTAGACGTGAAGGAGGGCGCCCGCCTGGTTGTAGGCGGTCATGGTGAAGGAAATGCCGAACTTGACCGGTGTCAGCGCAAGGCCCCGCCTGAGCCACGGGCTGGACTTGTTGAAGCTCCTGATCGCCGCGCGCCGGCCCCAATAGTCGGCCCGCTGCTCGAGAGCCTCGATCAGCTCGGGCAGGATGTTGTCGTCGACCTGCTGATGGTAGGGCGTGATGTCCCGCTCGCCCTTGCCGTAGAGGTTGCGCTTCCTCACCTCGAGCGGGTCGAGCCCGGTCGCGAAGGCCACCTCCTCGAGCATCCGCTCGCCTGCGACCATGCCCTGCGGGCCGCCGAAGCCGCGGAACGCCGTGTTCGAGACGGTGTTCGTCCGGCACGGATAGGAGACGAGGCGCACGTCCGGATAGAAATAGCCGTTGTCGGCATGGAAGAGCGCCCGGTCGGTGACCGGCCCGGAAAGATCGGCCGACCAGCCGCAGCGCGCGGCGAAGTCCATCGAGACCGCTTTTATCTTTCCCTCGTCGTCGAAGCCCACCTCGTAGTCGACGAGGAAGTCGTGCCGCTTGCCGGTCATGATCATGTCGTCGTCGCGATCGAGCCGGCACTTGGCGGGCCGTCCGGTGCTCGTCGCCACCAGCGCTGCTATGCAGGCGAAGAGGTTGGCCTGGGTCTCCTTGCCGCCGAAGCCGCCGCCCATGCGCCGCACCTCGACGGTCACGGCATTGTCCGGCCGCCCGAGAACATGGGCCACCATATGCTGGACCTCGCTCGGGTGCTGGGTCGAGCTCCAGACGGTGACGTCGCCGTCCTCGCCCGGCACCGCCAGCGCGGCCTGCCCTTCCAGATAAAAATGGTCCTGACCGCCGATGTCGATCCGCCCCGCCAGGCGGTGCTGCGCCTCGGCCAGCCCGCGGGCGGCATCGCCGCGGCGCATCGTCATCCCGTCGGTCACGAGATCACCACGCCGGCGCGCCTCGTCGACGTCGAGGATAGGGGGAAGGTCCTCGTAGTCGATCGTCGCGAGCCCGGCGGCCCGCCTCGCCTGGTCGACCGTCTCGGCCGCCACGGCAAAGAGCGGCTGCCCCCAGAACATCACGACGTCGGTGGCGAAGACCGGCTCGTCGTCCTTGTGCACCGAGCTCACATCGTTCACGCCCGGCACATCGCCCGCCGCCAGCACGCAGCCGACGCCCGGCGCCGTGCGAACGGCGTCGAGGTCGAGCCGCAGCAGCCGCGCGTGCGCGCGCTCGGCCCAGGCGACATAGATCTCGAGGGTCCGTGCCGGGGCAGGAAGGTCGTCGATGTAGAGAGCCTCGCCGGAGACATGCTTGGCGGCGCTGTCGTGCACCCGGGCCTCGTGAACGCCGCCCCGGACCCGATCAGACATCGGCGGGCTCACGCGGCTGGAGCACCCGCGCCGGCGCGCGGCTCTCGAGGAAGCATTTTTTGAGAAGGTTCTGCGCCACGCGGAGCCGATAGCTGGCCGAGGCGCGCATGTCGGAGATCGGCTGGAAGTCTTCGGCCAGCGCTGCCGAGGCGGCATCCACGCTTTTCTCAGTCCAGGCCTTGCCGGCCAGCGCCGCCTCGGCAGCCTTGGCCCGCTTGGGCGTGGCGGCCATGCCTCCCATGGCGATTCTCGCCTCGGTCCACACGGCCATCCGCGATCGCGATCGAGAAGGCCGCGCAGACGGCCGAGATGTCCTGGTCGAACCGTTTGCTGATCTTGTAGCAGCGCACGAGGCGATCCGGCTTCGGCCTGGGCACCCGGACGCCGAGCACGAGCTCGCCCGGCCGACGGTCCTGCTTGCCGTAGGCAATGAAAAAATCCTCGAGCGGCATGGTGCGCTCGTCGCTGCCGCGGCGGAGAACGAGCGTGGCGCCAAGCGCTATCAGAAGCGGCGGCATGTCGCCGATCGGCGACCCGTTGGCGATGTTGCCGCCGATCGTCCCGGCATTGCGGATCTGGACGGAGCCCAGGCGGCGGACCAGCTCGCCGGCGTCGGGAGCGAGCCCGGCGAGCGCGCCGGCCGCCGAGCTGTAGGAGACGGCGGCGCCGATCTCGAGGCCCTCCGGCGTCTCCTCCAGCCGCTGCAGCTCCGCCACCCGGCCGGTCCACACCAGCGTCTCGAGCCGGCGATGCTGCTTCGTCACCCAAAGGCCGACGTCGGTGGCGCCGCCCAGCACGATGGCGTCCGGATACTCGAGCAGCGATGGCCGCCAGCTCGTCGACGGTGCGCGGGGCGATGAAGCGGCGTCCGTGGCCGCCGACGGCGTAGCCCTGGCCATCGTCCAAGGCCTTCAGCGCGGCCAGCACCTCGCCCTCGCGCGTCCGCCAGGTGGGCGTCCGCGCCTTCGCTGCCGCGCATCGACTCTGGCCGCATCGATGATCGGCCCATAGCCCGTGCAGCGGCAGAGATTGCCGGCGAGCGCGTCGTCGATGGTGGCGTCGTCAGGCTCGCGTCCGCCCCGGTAGAGCGCATAGAGCGACATCACGAAGCCGGGCGTGCAGAACCCGCATTGCGAGGCGTTGGCGTCCACCATCGCCTGCTGCACCGGATGGAGCCTGCCGTCCGGCCCCTTGAGATCCTCGACCGTCAGGAGCTGGCAGCCGTCGAGCGTGGGCAGAAAGCGGATGCAGGCATTGATCGCCTCGTGGCGCAGGCGGTCGCCCTCGGGCCTCGCCACGACGACGGTGCAGGCGCCGCAGTCGCCCTCGGCACAGCCTTCCTTCGTGCCGACGCGGTGCTCGACCCGGCGCAGATACTCCAGCACCGTCATGGTCGGGTCGATGTCGCGCAGCTCGCGGGGCGCGTGGCCCAGCAGGAACCGAACGGAATCGCGCACCGGCTCAGCTCCCCCGGTAGGTGGTGTAGCCATAGGGAGAAAGGAGCAGCGGCACGTGGTAGTGCTGGGTGGGATCGGCGATGCCGAAGCGGATGGGCACGAGATCGAGGAACGGCGGATCCGACAGCGCGGCCCCGCTCGCCAGGAGATAGGGGCCGGCATGGAACAGCAGCTCGTAGCGCCCCGGCTCGAGCGCATCGCCTGCCAGAAGCGGGCCGTCGACCCGGCCGTCGGCGTTGGAGCGTGCCTGGACCAAGCGCCGTCGCTCGGGGTCGAGCCGGAAAAGCTCGATCTCGAGGCCTGCCGCAGGCCGGCCCTGCGCTACATCGAGCACATGGGTCGTCAGTCTGCCACCAGGGGCCATCTCGGCATGTCCACTTACGGTGCCGCCAGAACCACGTTGCGGAACCGCATCCACTAGTCAAGGAGCAGTCATGGCGAAGGACGCCCTCGAAAACCTGGACGAGATCGAGGCGCGCACGGCGGGGCGACGCGTCGCCGTCTTTCTCGACTATGACGGCACGCTGGTAGCCGATCGCCGACCGGCCCGAGCAGGCCGTCATGGCCCCGGCGACACGGGCCGCCGTGGCGCGGCTGGCCGAGCTCTGTCCGGTCGCGATCGTCAGCGGGCGCGGCCGCGCCGATGTGGAGCGGCTGGTGGCCTTGCCCGGCCTCACCTATGCGGGCTCCCACGGGTTCGACATCGCGGGGCCGGAGGGCGACCTCGCCGGCCACGGCGCGGGCGAGGGGCTCGAGCCGGTCATCGCCGAGGCCGAGGCCGAGCTGCGGGCGGCGCTGGACGGCATCCCGGGCCTCCTGATCGAGAACAAGCGCTTCGCCATCGCCGTCCACTACCGGCTGGTCGACCCCGCCGAGGTGGAGCGGATCGTGACCGTGGCCGACCGGGTCGTCGCCCGCCATCCGGAGCTTCGCCGCGCCGGCGGCAAGATGATCGTCGAGCTGCGCCCCGCCATGCCCTGGGACAAGGGCCGCGCGGTGCTCTGGCTCCTCGAGGCGATGCACCTCGACGGGCCCGACGTCACGCCCTTTCTATCTCGGCGACGACGAGACCGACCGGGACGCCTTCGCGGCGCTGAGCGGGCGTGGCATCAGCCTCTATCGTCGGCTGCTGCCGAGGAGGCCGATGCGGCAGACTACGTCGTCCCCGACCCGGCCGCGGCCCGCCGCTTCCTCGATGCGCTGGCCGCACGCCTTGCCGCCGTGCATAGCCGGGGCGCATCGAAGGCATAGGGAGCCGATATTTCAGGCTGGGCGGCCGATCGCCGATCCTGAGCCTCGTTCCCCCGGCCGCCTGGGGCGGCTGGAGAAGGGGCGAGGGGAGATCGGGCGATGCACGGAGCCGCCACGACGATCGACAGCCGGGACACCGGATGCGCCGGCACCTGGCGCCAGCAGTCGGACGACGGGTGCTGGACCGTGCGGATCGTCGATCCTCGTGAACGCGTCCTCGCGGCTCTCGCGAGCGCGCTCGCCGAGATGTTTCCGGCCACACGTCGGCTGCTCGGTGAGTGGGACTTCGCAGCGCTGGTGAAAGACTATCTTCACGGCCGGGAGGGGGCGGCTTGCACCCACGAGGCGCTGGCCACGCGTTTCCCTCTGTTCCTCGCGATGCACCCGCGAGCCCGGCCACGGCCCTGGGCGACCGACCTTGCCCGCCTCGAGGCTCGCGTTGCGCCAGGTGCGCATCGAGCCCGCCGTTTCAGTCCTGCCGGCTGTCAGGCTGCGCCAGCTGAGCGCGGGCCAGCTCGCGAGGGGGCGGCTCGGCCTGCATCCGGGGTGGAGGATGGTAAGCTCGGGCTATCCGATTCTCGCGGCATGGCGAGCGCTGCTCTCGACGCATCCCGACGTTCGCTCGATAGCCCCCGCTGGCACCAGCGTCCTCCTCGGGCCGGGCAGTCACGGGGGCGTGCTGCTCTACGAGCTGCGGCCTGCCGAGCTCATCTTTCTGCGCTGGCTCCGGGCCGGCCGGACCGTCGCCGAGGCAGCCGAGGCAGCCGAAGCCGCGAGCACCGCCGGACCGCCCTTCGATGCCAGAGCCGCCGTCATCCATTTGGCGGGCCTCGGGGTCTTCGCCGTGCCGGTCGACCCGTTGGCGCTCGAGGCGAGCCTCGCCGCCTGATCCCTCCCTGCCTCAACCCGACTTCGAAGGAAGCCGCCCATGCCCATGAGCCAGCCCGCGCGGCCACATGTCGTCATCGTCGGCGTCGGCTTCGGCGGCCTCGCCTGTGCCAGGCGGCTGGCCGGCATTCCGGCCCGAGTGACCCTCATCGACCGCCGCAACTACCATCTCTTCCAGCCGCTGCTCTATCAGGTGGCGACGGCCGCCCTCTCGCCTGCCGACATCGCCTGGCCGATCCGCGCCACGGTGCGCGGCCAGAAGAACACGGCCGTCCAGCTCGGTCGCGTCACCGGCGTCGACCCTGGCGCTCGCGAGGTGATCGTCGATGACCAGCGGCGCGTGCCCTACGACTATCTCGTCCTCGCCACGGGTGCCCGGCACTCCTATTTCGGTCGCGACGAGTGGGAGGGCGTGGCGCCGGGCCTCAAGAAGATCGACGACGCGACCCTCATTCGCCAACGCGTGCTGATCGCCTTCGAGCGGGCGGAGGTCGTCGAGAGCGCGGTCGAGCGGGATCGCCTCCTCACCTTCGTCGTCATCGGGGGCGGCCCCACGGGCGTCGAGATGGCGGGCGCCATCGCCGAGCTCGCGCGCCACGCGCTCGTGACCGACTTCCGCACCATCGACTCACGCGAGGCGCGCGTCGTCCTCGTGGAGGCCGGGCCGCGTCTGCTGGCGGCCTTCCCCGAGGCGCTCTCGGCGGAGGCGAAGACGGGCGCTGGAGGGGCTCGGCGTGGAGGTCCGCCTGGGCAAGCCGGTGACCGCCTGCGACGAGGACGGGGTCGTCGTCGACGGCGCGCGGCTGCGCGCCGGCACCATCGTCTGGGGCGCCGGCGTCATGGCCTCGCCGGCCGCCAAATGGCTCGGCGCCGAGGCCGACCGGGCGGGGCGCATCAAGGTCACGCCAGCCCTCGAGGTGCCGGGCCACGCCAATGTCTTCGCGATCGGCGACACGGCGCTGGTGCTGGGCGAGGGCGGTCGGCCGGTGCCGGGGGTGGCGCCTGCCGCGAAGCAGATGGGTGCTTATGTCGGCAGGCCTGATCGACGCCCGCATCCGTGGCAAGGCGCCGCCGCGGCCGTTCCGCTATCGCGACATGGGCAGCCTCGCGACGATCGGCCGAAAGGCCGCCGTCGCCAAGCTCGGGCCCGTCAGGCTCAAGGGGTTCGTCGCCTGGAGCCTGTGGGCCATGGCGCATGTCTATTTCCTGATCGGCTGGCGCAACCGGCTCGTCGTCAGCGTCAACTGGCTCTGGAGCTATCTCACCTTCGAGCGCGGCGCCCGGCTCATCACCGGCGCCTCGAGCGAGGCCATGGGCGCCACGCCCGCACCTGTGGCCGAGCCGGCCGTCCGCGATGCCGCCTGACGAGGGCTGCCATTGCCGGGGCACGCGCGCGTCTGCCAAGATATGATACGGATCGCGGCCGCGGTGGCGGCGGTCCGCTGGGTTGGCCCATGAGCCTCAAGAACGAGCTCGAGCGGCGGCGCGCCGCGGTCGCGAAGGCGCTTCCGGCGGAGGATCTTCGCGTCATCCGCGACACGGTGGAGCGCCTGCGCATGCTGCAGCTGGCCGAGCACAGCCTCGCCCCCGGGGATCATCTGCCGGACCTCGCCCTGCCGGACGATGCCGGACGCATCGTCACGAGCGGCGAGCTGCTGGCGCAGGGACCGCTCGTCGTGGCCTTCTTCCGTGGCGGCTGGTGCCCGTTCTGCGACGCGGCGCTCGAGGCGCTCGAAGGGGCACGGCCGACGCTCGAGGCGCTCGGCTGTCGGCTCGTCGGCATCTCGCCGCTCAGGCCGGAGGAGCTGGCCCATTTGCGTGACGAGCGCGGTCTGGGCTTTTCCCTGCTGAGCGATGTCGGGGGGCAGGCGGCCGAGCGCTGCGGCGTCCGCTACGATCTCGCGGAGGAGCATATCGAGTTCTATCGCCGCCAGGGAATCGATCTGCCGAAGCTTCACGGCGACGCGTCCTGGGCCTTGCCGATCCCGGCCACCTACGTGGTTCGGCCCGACGGCGTGGTCGCGTTCGCCTTCGGCAACCCCGACTGGGCCTGCCGCGCCGAGCCCGAGGAGCTGGTCGCGGTCGTGCGCGAGATCGCCCGATCTGGGGACGATGGAGCGGAGGCCCGATGAACGGGCGGCTGCACGCGTGAGCCTGAAGCGCGAGCTCGACCGGCTGCGCGCCCGGATCAGGGACACCCTCTCGCCCGGCCAGCAGGAGGCCATCGGGCGGACGGTCGAGCAACTCCGCATGCTGCAGCTCGTCGAGCACAGCCTTGCACCAGGCGACATGCTGCCGGACTTCGCGCTGCCCGACAGCCATGGAGAGCTGGTCGAGAGCCGGAGCCTGCTCGAGCGGGGACCGCTCGTCCTGTCCTTCTTCCGTGGCGACTGGTGCCCCTATTGCCGGACCACGCTCGAAGCGCTGGAGGCCGTGCGGCCGCGCATCGAGCGGGCGGGCGCCACGCTCGTCGGGGTGGCGCCATCCCGCCCCGTGGAGCTGCGGCGCACCGCTGCCGAGCGAGGCCTGCGCTTCCTCCTCCTCAGCGACACCGACGCGCGCTTCGCCCGCGTCTGTGGGGTTCACTACGCGATGACCGACGAGCACGCGGCCTATTACCGGGCGCAGGGCCTCGACCTTCCCGCCATCAATGCCGGCACGGGCTGGGAGCTGCCGCTGCCCGGCGCCTACGTCGTCGGCCGGGACGGGGTCATCACCTTCGCCTTCGCCGATCCGGACTGGTCGCGTCGCGCGGAGCCGGATGATCTCGCGGCGCTGGTCGAGCTTCTGGCTCAGGCGGCCGGGGCGGCCGCGAAGGGCTGACGCGGCGGGCGGAGCGCTATGTCGATGAACGCCTTCACGGGTGGCGAGTAGAGGCGGCCCCGGCGGGTCGCGAGCGTCAGCGGGAGCCCCGCGCTCGCGTCGGACGCCTCGAGGGGACGGCCGACGATGGCGCCGTCGAGCTGGTGGCCATCAGCGAGCAGGGCGATACCGAGGCCCGACCTCACCACCTCGCGGATCCGGTCCACCGTGTCGACGACGACCCGCGGGCGCTTGTCGACGCCGTCCTCACGGAGCCGTGCCTCGATCCTCTGCCAGAAGACACATTGCTCGACGCACACCACCTGCTCGTTCGCCAGCGCGGCCAACGACACCTCCGCCTGTCGGGCCAGCGGGTGTGTCGGCCGGGATCGCCACCATGGGCAGGCTCTCGCCCAGAGGATAGGTGTGGAACTCCTCCGGATCGGCATCCGCCTCGAGGATCAGGACCACCTCGAGGTCGCCGCGCCGCAGCGCCTCGCCCAGCGCCGGCCCCGCGTCCTCCTGAAGCCTGATCTCCGTCTCGGGATAGTCCGCGGCGAAGCGCTGCAGCGACATGGCGAGGGGAGCGAGAGGCACGCTGCGGGTGACGCCGAGCTTGAGGCTCGCGGCGCGGAGCTGGGCGAAGTCGCGCGCCCGCAGCCGCGCTGCCTGCGCCTGGCGCAGCAGCTCCCGGAGATGCGGCTCGGTCGTCCGCCCGAGCTCGGTCAGGTGGGTCTGGTTGCGCTCCCGATTGAAGAGCGGGCCGCCCATCTCGTCCTCGAGCAGCCTGATGGCCCGTGTCAGCGAAGGCTGCGAGACGTTGCAGCGCTCCGCCGCGCGCGTGAAGTTCAGCGTCTCTGTGAGGGCCACGAAGTAGCGGACCTGATGCATTTCCATTGCGACGGTCCCGCCGGCATCTTCTCTGCGATCGCATCATGGCCTGCCGCGGCAGGCTCGACAATTCCTTCCCCGGCAGATCCCCGGGGTGAACGGGACGATAGCCGCCCCCTATCGATATCGTGACCTCTCGGCATTTCAGCGGCGCCGGCCGGACGGGCATCCTTCATGGCGACGGACGGAGTGTCCGCCCCAGCGTCAAGGAGATGCTCATGTCCACGATGATCGGCGACCGACAGGCCGTCGCAGCGCCGCGGCCGCTGGCCGGGCGCACGGCCGTCGTCACGGGCTCGACCAGCGGCATCGGCCTCGGCATCGCCCGGGCGCTGGCCGGCGCCGGCGCCAACGTCCTCCTCAACGGCTTCGGGCCGGCGGCCGAGATCGACCAGCTCCGCCGCGAGCTCGAGGAAAGCTTCGCCGTCGGGGTCCGCCACAGCGGCGCCGACATGAGCCGTCCGGCCGAGATCGAGGCCATGGTGGCCGATGCCGAGCGGGATCTCGGCTCGGTCGACATCCTGGTGAACAATGCCGGCATCCAGCACGTGGCGCCGATCGAGAGCTTCCCGCCCGCGCAAATGGGACGCCATCCTGGCGATCAACCTCTCGGCCGCCTTCCACACCACCCGGGCCGTGATCCCGGGCATGAAGGCCAGGGGCTGGGGCAGGATCGTCAACGTCGCCTCGGCGCACGGCCTCGTCGCCTCGCCCTTCAAGTCGGCCTACGTGGCCGCCAAGCACGGCCTCGTGGGCCTCACCAAGGTCACGGCGCTCGAGCTCGCGGAGACGGGCATCACCGCCAACGCGATCTGCCCCGGCTATGTCTGGACGCCGCTCGTCGAGCGCCAGATCGACGACCAGGCCAAGAGCCACGGCATCCCGCGCGAGCAGGTCATCCGCGACGTGCTGCTCGCCCAGCAGCCGAGCAAGCGCTTCGCCACCGTCGAGGAGCTTGGCGCGCTCGCGGCCTTCCTCTGCAGCGAGGGCGCTGCCTCGATCACCGGCACCGCGCTGCCGGTCGATGGCGGCTGGACGGCCCACTGAGGACGAGGAGAAGGGACGATGAACGCACCGACGATCGAGCGCCCGCGCCCTGCCGCCGGCCGCGGCGCCGAGCCGGGACCGCGGCAAGGAGGTGGCGGTCAAGACGATCAACCTGGCGCTCCAGGGCGGCGGCGCCCACGGCGCCTTCGCCTGGGGCGTGCTCGACCGGCTGCTCGAGGACGAGCGGATCGCCTTCGAGGGCGTGTCGCGCGACCAGCGCCGGGGCGATGAACGCGACGGTGCTGGCCTATGGCCTGGCCGAAGGCGGTCGCGAGGGGGCGAGGCGGGCGCTCGCCAACTTCTGGCGGCGCATCAGCCATGCCGCCACCTTCAGCCCGCTGCAGCCCTCGGCCTTCGACCGGCTGACCCACGACCACTCGCTCGAGCACTCGCCGGCCTTCGTCGTCCTGGACCTGATGACGCCGCCTGTTCTCGCCCTACCAGCTCAATCCCTGGAACTACAATCCGCTGCGTCAGGTGCTCGAGCAGTCGGTCGACTTCGAGCGGCTGCAGCGCGGCCTGCCCGATCAAGCTCTTCCTCTCCGCCACCAACGTGCGCACCGGCAAGGTCCGGCTCTTCGAGAACGGGCGAGATCACGGCCGACGCCGTGATGGCCTCGGCCTGCCTGCCCTTCATGTTCCAGGCGGTCGAGATCGACGGCGAGGCCTACTGGGACGGCGGCTACATGGGCAATCCGGCGATCTATCCGCTGATCTACAACTGCGGCAGCCGCGACGTCGTCGTCGTCCACATCAATCCGCATGTATCGTCCCGAGGTGCCGCGCACGGCGCACGAGATCATGAACCGGATCAACGAGATCCGCTTCAACTCCTCGCTGATGCGCGAGATGCGGGCGATCGCCTTCGTCACGCGGCTGATCGACGACGGCAAGCTCGATGGACGCGTCGATGCGCCGGATGCTGATCCACGCCATCAGCGCCGACGAGGTGATGCAGAAGCTCTCGGCTCACCAGCAAGCTCAACGCCGACTGGGAGTTCCTGACCCACCTGCACGGCGACGGGCGCGAGCACGCCGAGGCCTGGCTGGCCGCAAGCTTCGACCGGCTCGGCCACGAATCGACGATCGAGATCGGTGACATCTATCTATAGGGGGTCGGGGTCGCGGCAGGCCGCTGGTGCCGGCGAAGGGACTTGAACCCCCAACCTCCCGCTTACAAGGCGGATGCTCTACCGTTGAGCTACGCCGGCCGGGCGCGACCTTAGGTGCCGGCCCGTGGGGCGGCAAGGAGGTAGAGGGCGATGCCCGCCGCCACGGCCACGTTCAGGCTCTCGACCGCGGGCGAGATCGGCAGGCCCGCCAGGAGGTCGCAGGTCTCGCCGGTCAGTCGCCTCAGGCCCCGCCCTTCCGAGCCCAGCACCAGGACCCGCCGCTCATAGGTGGGCACATCGGCGAGCCCAATCGAGGCGTCCGCGTCGAGGCCGATCACCCAGAAGCCGGCCGCCTTGAGCTGGCTCAGGGCATGGACGAGGTTGGCGATCTCGACGATCGGCACGATGTCCAGGGCACCGGACGCGGCTTTGGCGCAGGCCGGACCCAGCTCGGCGCTGGTGTGCAGGGGGAGCAGCACGGCAGCCACGCCGAAGGCCGCAGCGCTGCGGAGGATGGCGCCCAGATTGCGCGGATCGCTCACCTGATCGACCGCGAGAAGCAAGGCGCCCGCGCCGAGGCCGGCAATGGTGGCTTCCAGCGTCCGCTGTGGCAACGGACCTGCCTCGAGGGCCAAGCCTTGGTGGACGGCCTCGGGGGAAACCTGCCGACCAACGGTCCGGGGATCGGCCAGGCTGAGCTCCAGGCCCGCACGGCTGGCCAGCGCACCCAGGCGCTCGACGGCCGGCGCTGTGGCGACAAGCCGATAGCAAGGGCGGCTGGGATTGGCCAGCGCCGCCGCCACCGCATGCTGGCCGTAGAGCCAGTGGCGCCGCTCTCCGGCGCCGCGGCCGGTCTGCGGCGCACGCCCGTGGCGGGTCGCCTGCCTTGGCACGACATCCTCTGTATCTAGGGGTTCGCCAACGGGCATACTGGTTGACAAGCGCCTTGCAAAGACGATAACTCGCCGCCGCTTCGGCCCTGGCCGAGCGGCCGGAGGGGTGGCCGAGTGGTTAAAGGCAGCAGACTGTAAATCTGCCGACGAACGTCTACGTAGGTTCGAATCCTACCCCCTCCACCATTTCGGCGCGATCGGACCGCGAGGGCGGGTGTAGCTCAATGGTAGAGCTCCAGCCTTCCAAGCTGGTGGTGGGGGTTCGATTCCCCTCACCCGCTCCACGGTCCGGCCGAACGACGCGACCAGCAGCCACGACGTTGATGATCGACGCCGACGAGGCGTGCAAGCCCAAGGGAATCCGACGATGTCGAAGGAGAAGTTTGCGCGGACGAAGCCGCACGCGAACATCGGGACGATCGGGCACGTTGATCACGGGAAGACGACGTTGACGGCGGCGATCACGAAGGTGTTGGCGGAGACGGGCGGGGCGACGTTCACGGCGTACGACGCGATCGACAAGGCTCCGGAGGAGAAGGCTCGGGGGATCACGATCAACACGGCGCACGTGGAGTACGAGACGGCGAAGCGGCACTATGCGCATGTCGACTGCCCGGGTCACGCCGACTATGTGAAGAACATGATCACGGGTGCGGCGCAGATGGACGGCGCCATCCTGGTGGTGTCGGCGGCGGACGGCCCGATGCCGCAGACGCGGGAGCACATTCTTCTGGCGCGTCAGGTGGGTGTTCCGGCGCTGGTGGTGTACCTGAACAAGGTCGACATGGTGGACGACCCGGAGCTTCTGGAGCTGGTCGAGCTCGAGGTGCGGGAGCTTCTGTCGAAGTACGAGTTTCCCGGGGACGACATCCCGATCGTGAAGGGGTCGGCGCTGGCGGCGCTGGAGGGCCGGGACGAGGAGCTGGGGAAGGGGTCGGTTCTGGGGCTGATGGCGGCGGTGGACAGCTACATACCGCAGCCGGAGCGGGAGAAGGACAAGCCGTTCCTGATGCCGATCGAGGACGTGTTCTCGATCTCGGGGCGGGGGACGGTGGTGACGGGCCGGGTCGAGCGGGGCGTGATCAAGGTCGGCGAGGAGGTCGAGATCGTCGGGATCCGGCCGACGGTGAAGACGGTGTGCACGGGTGTGGAGATGTTCCGCAAGCTTCTGGACCAGGGCGAGGCCGGGGACAATGTGGGGATCCTGCTGCGCGGGACGAAGCGGGACGATGTCGAGCGGGGCCAGGTGCTGTGCAAGCCCGGGTCGATCACGCCGCACACCAAGTTCCGCTGCGAGACGTACATCCTGAACAAGGAGGAGGGGGGCCGGCACACGCCGTTCTTCTCGAACTACCGGCCGCAGTTCTATTTCCGGACGACGGACGTGACGGGGTCGATCAAGCTCCCCGAGGGCACGGAGATGGTGATGCCCGGGGACAATGTGACGATGGAGGTCGAGCTGATCAGCCCGATCGCCATGGAGCAGGGCCTGCGCTTCGCGATCCGCGAGGGCGGCCGCACCGTCGGCGCCGGCGTCGTCGCCAGCGTCATCGAATAGGCCTCGGCAAGGGGGCGGTCGCTGAGGCCTTGCGTCGTCGTCGACGACGGCCTAAAAGCGCGATCCGCGGCGGTGGACGCAGGGCGTCCGCTGCGCTTGGCGCGTCGGCGCGATGGCGGCCGGCCGTGTCCTTCGAGCCTCGGTGGGTCGGGCGACAGGCGGACGTCGAGGAGTGTAGCTCAACTGGTAGAGCACCGGTCTCCAAAACCGGGGGTTGGGGGTTCGAGCCCCTCCACTCCTGCCAGACCAACGCGGCGTGAGATTGACGGTTCGGGGTCGAGCGAGAATGGCGAGGGCATCGCCCGCAACTTTTATCCGCGAGGTGCGCCAGGAGCTGGCCAAGGTCACTTGGCCGAGCCGCAAGGAGCTTCTCGTGACGACGATCAGCGTCCTCGCTATGTCGGCGCTGGCGGCGATCTTCTTCTTCCTCGTCGACCAGGGCCTCGCCCTGGTCGTTCGCCTCGTGCTCGGCTTGGGGGCCTGATGGCCAAGCGCTGGTACATCATCCACGTCTACTCGGGTTTCGAGAAGAAGGTTCGCGAGTTGGTGCGTGAGCAGGCCGAGCAGAAGGGCCTGAGTTCCATGTTCGAGGACATTCTCGTGCCGATGGAGGAGGTCCTCGAGATCCGCCGTGGCAAGAAGGTCAACGCCGAGCGGAAGTTCTTTCCCGGTTATGTGCTGGTCAAGATGGAGCTCAACGACGAGACTTGGTCGTTGGTCCGCAATACCGGCAAGGTCACGGGCTTTCTCGGCCAGGGCGGCCGGCCCCAGCCGATTCCCGACGTCGAGGCCGACCGCATCATGAATCAGGTGAAGGAGGGCTTCGAGCATCCGAAGCCGACGATCTCCTTCATGATCGGCGATCCCGTCCGAGTCAGCGACGGGCCGTTCGCCTCGTTCAACGGAACGATCGAGGAGGTGGACGAGGGCAAGCAGCGAGTGAAGGTGCTCGTCTCCATCTTCGGCCGGGCCACACCGGTCGAGCTCGAATACGCTCAGGTCGAGAAGCTCTAGGCCTCCAGGCCGGACCAACTGCGGGAGCGCCCCGAAGGGCGCGTCTGGACCGCAAGCGCAGGACGCCCAGCAATGGCGAAGAAGATAGTCGGCTACATCAAGCTCCAGGTACCGGCGGGCAAGGCCAATCCTTCGCCGCCCATCGGCCCGGCCCTCGGCCAGCGCGGGCTCAACATCATGGAGTTCTGCAAGGCGTTCAACGCCGCGACCCAGGGCCTCGAGCCAGGGATGCCGATCCCGGTGGTGCTAACGGCCTTTGGCGATCGCACCTTCACCTTCGTCACCAAGACTCCGCCGGCCAGCTACTTTCTCAAGAAGGCGGCCGGGCTCGACAAGGGCAGCCAGACCCCGGGCAAGACCGGACCCGTTGGTAAGGTGACGATGCAGCAGTGTCGGGAGATCGCGGAGGTCAAGATGAAGGACCTCAACGCCAACGACGTCGACGGCGCTGTCAGAATGATCGTCGGCTCGGCCCAGTCGATGGGCCTCGAGGTGGTGGAGTAGAGCCATGGCGAAGAAGGGCAAGCGGCTCGAGGCCATCTCGCGCGTCGTCGACCGCAACCGGCTCTATCCGCTGGCCGAGGCGGTCCAGACAGTCAAGGAGACGGCCAAGGCCAAGTTCGACGAGACCGTCGAGGTCGCGCTTTGTCTGGGCGTCGATCCGCGCCACGCCGATCAGATGGTCCGCGGTACGGTCAATCTGCCGCACGGCACCGGCAAGACCCTGCGGGTCGCCGTGTTCGCGCGCGGCGGCAAGGCCGAGGAGGCAACGGCTGCAGGGGCCGATATCGTGGGTGCGGAGGATCTGGCCGAGCGGGTTCAGGCCGGGCAGATCGACTTCGACCGCTGCATCGCGACGCCGGACATGATGCCGCTGGTCGGACGTCTCGGCCGGGTGCTGGGGCCGCGCGGCCTGATGCCCAATCCCAAGCTGGGCACGGTCACGCCGAACGTTCGCGAGGCCGTGGAAGCGGCCAAGGGCGGTCAGGTCCAGTTCCGGGTCGAGAAGGCGGGGCTGGTCCACGCCGGTGTCGGCAAGGCGAGCTTCGACCAGGCGAAGCTCGTCGAGAACGTCAAGGCCTTCGTCGACGCGGTCAACCGGGCGAAGCCGAGCGGCGCCAAGGGCACTTACCTGAAGCGGGCACATTTGAGCTCGACCATGGGCGCTGGCGTCAAGCTCGAGGTGGCGAGCCTGGTCGCGTGAGCCCAGCGGGTTCGAGGGATGCAAGAATGTGCTTGCGGACGGGAGACGGATGTCTATGTTTGATGTCTCGTGTCCAGGCCAGCGCAGTTCCTGCCGCCAGCGTCCAGAGGGCGTTGGTGGGTGTTTTTGCGCGTGAAACGCTGGGCGTGATCGTCGCGAGGACCCGCGGATCGGGCCGGCACCGGGCAAGGCGCGCGGCAGCGCGCTGATCGCTGGATTTGGAGGCAGTCGTGCTGCGAGCCGAGAAGGCTGACCTGATCGACGACCTGCACGCGGTGTTCGAGAGTACCGCGGTCGTCGTCGTTGCCCATTACAAGGGGCTCTCCGTCCCCGAGATCACCCAGCTTCGGTCGGCCGTGCGGTCCGCTGGCGGAGTCTTCCGTGTCACCAAGAACCGCCTGACCAAGCGGGCGCTCGAGGGCACGCCCTACGAAGAGGTCGCAGCCTTGTTCACAGGGCCGACCGCGGTGGCCTATGCCGCCGACGACCCGGTCGCGGTGCCGAAGGCGGTGGTGGAATTCGCGCGGAAGAACGAGAAGCTCGTGGTCGTAGGCGGTGGCCTCGGCAAGGTGCTGCTCGATCCGCAGGCGGTCAAGGCGCTCGCGGAGCTGCCGTCCTTGGACGAGCTCAGGGCGCGCCTGATCGCGGTCATCAATGCGCCGGCGACGCGCCTCGTCGGCCTCCTGGCGGCGCCGGCGGGGCAGCTGGCGCGTGTCTTGCGAGCCCACGCCGAGAAGCAGGCCGACTGAGGGCCCCGCGACGGGGCGGTTCTGACCGATATTCCTGGGAGTGAATGAGATGGCGAATTTGGAGCAGATCGTCGAGGATCTGTCGAAGCTCACCGTCCTCGAGGCGGCCGAGCTCACGAAGATGCTCGAGGAGAAATGGGGTGTCTCGGCGGCTGCGCCGGTTGCGGTGGCGGCCGTGGGTGGTGGTGCCGCCGCCGCTGCGGCCCCGGTCGAGGAGCAGACCGAGTTCGACGTGATCCTGGCCGCGTTCGGCGCCCAGAAGATCAACGTCATCAAGGAAGTACGGGCGATCACCGGCCTCGGCCTTAAGGAGGCGAAGGACCTCGTCGAGGCGGCCCCCAAGGCCGTCAAGGAGGGTGTCTCCAAGGACGATGCGGCCAAGCTCAAGGCGCAGCTCGAGGGCGCCGGTGCCACCGTGGAGATCAAGTAGATCTCGTTCAGCGATCGTTCACGCCCCGCGCCGGGGCGGCCGGCAGCGGTCTGCTGCCGGGTCTCGGTGAGGCGGGGCGCCCGCAAGACGGTTGGTCGACCGACGAAGGCGACCGAGTGGGGAGACTCACGCGGTCGGCCTTCGTCGTCGCGTTGAAGGGCTCGACTCCGCGCGTGCCGCGGCAGCCGGCCGGTCTATAGCCGACGAGGTCAATGATGGGTGAGTCGTTCAGGGCCCGCAAGCGGATCCGCAAGACCTTCGGCCGCATCCCCGAGGTTACGGTGATGCCGAACCTGATCGAGGTGCAGCGGCAGTCTTACGAGGCATTCCTCCAGCGCGACGTCGCCGCGAGCGACCGGATGCTGTCGGGGCTGGAGGAGGTGTTCCGCTCGGTCTTCCCGATCAAGGACTTCGCCGACCGGGCAGCGCTGGACTTCGTCAAATACGAGCTCGAGGACCCGAAATACGACGTCGAGGAGTGCCATCAGCGCGGCATGACCTATGCGGCTCCGCTGCGCGTGACGTTGCGGCTGATCGTCTGGGACGTCGACGAGGAGACCGGATCGCGGAGCGTCCGCGATATCAAGGAGCAGGACGTCTACATGGGCGACATGCCCCTGATGACGGCCAACGGCACCTTCGTCATCAACGGCACCGAGCGGGTGATCGTCAGCCAGATGCACCGCAGCCCGGGGGTCTTCTTCGACCACGACCGCGGCAAGACCCACAGCTCGGGCAAGTACCTGTTCTCGGCGCGGATCATCCCCTACCGCGGCTCGTGGCTCGACTTCGAGTTCGACGCGAAGGACCTCGTCTATGTGCGCATCGACCGGCGCCGCAAGCTGCCGGTGACGACACTCTTCCTGGCCCTCGGTCTGGATCAGGAAGCCATCCTCCACACTTTCTACGACGAGATCGTCCACCAGCGGTCCGGCCAGGGCTGGAAGCTGGCTTTTCGGCCAGACCGCTTTCGCGGCCAGAAGCTCGTCACCGACCTCGTTGATGCCAAGACCGGCGAGACGCTGGCCGAGGCGGGCACGAAGATGACCCCGCGGCTCGTCAAGCGGATCGAGGAGCAGGGTGTGGCGGAGATCTACATCTCCTCCGAGGAGCTGGTCGGGCGCTTCGTCGGCCGGGACCTGATCGACGAGGCGACCGGCCTCGTCCTGGCCGAGGCGGGCGAGGAGCTGACCGGCGAGGCGATCCGCAAGCTCACCGAGGCCGGCGTCAAGGAGATTCCGGTCCTCGACATCGATCACCTGACGATCGGCCCCTATATCCGCAACACGCTCATTCTCGATCGAAGCGGCAGCCGCGAGGAGGCTCTGCTCGACATCTACCGCGTGCTGCGCCCGGGCGAGCCGCCGACGCTCGATACGGCCGAGGCTCTGTTCGGCGGGCTCTTCTTCGACATCGAGCGTTACGATCTCTCGCCGGTGGGTCGCGTGAAGATGAACATGCGGCTCGGCCTCGAGGGCGAGGACTTCGGAGCGGGTGCTCAGGACCGAGGACATTCTCGCGGTCGTGAAGATCCTCGTCGAGATCAAGGACGGCCGGGGCGAGATTGACGACATCGATCATCTCGGCAATCGCCGTGTCCGATCGGTCGGGGGAGCTCATGGAGAACCAGTTCCGTGTCGGCCTGCTGCGCATGGAGCGAGCCGTGCGGGAGCGGATGAGCTCGGTCGAGATCGACGCGGCGATGCCGCACGACCTGATCAACGCGAAGCCGGTGGCGGCGGCGGTGCGCGAGTTCTTCGGCAGCTCGCAGCTCAGCCAGTTCATGGATCAGACCAACCCGCTCTCCGAGATCACCCACAAGCGGCGCCTATCGGCGCTGGGGCCGGGTGGCCTGACCCGCGAGCGGGCCGGTTTCGAGGTGCGGGACGTCCATCCGACCCACTATGGTCGGATCTGCCCGATCGAGACTCCCGAGGGCCCGAATATCGGCCTCATCAACAGTCTCGCGACCTACGCTCGGATCAACAAGTATGGATTCATCGAGAGCCCCTATCGGCGCGTGGTCGACAACAAGGTGAGCGACGAGGTCGTCTATCTCTCGGCGATGGAGGAGGGACGCTACACGATCGCCCAGGCGAACTCCGAGCTCAAGCCGGACCGGAGCTTCAAGGCCGAGCTGGTGAGCTGCCGGCAGGCCGGGGAGTTCATCCTGGCGCGGGCCGACACGATCGACTTCATCGACGTCTCGCCCAAGCAGCTCGTCTCGGTGGCCGCGGCGCTGATCCCGTTCCTCGAGAACGACGACGCCAATCGAGCCCTGATGGGCTCGAACATGCAGCGCCAGGCCGTGCCGCTGCTGCAGTCCGCAGCACCCTTCGTCGGGACCGGCATGGAGGATGTCGTGGCGCGGGACAGCGGTGCCGCGATCACTGCGCGGCGCGCGGGCGTCGTCGACCAGGTGGACGGCTCGCGCATCGTCATCCGCGTCACGGACGACACGGCACGGGCAGACCGCGTCGTCGACATCTACACGCTGCGGAAATTCCAGCGCTCGAACCAGAACACCTGCATCAACCAACGTCCGCTGGTGAAGGTGGGCGACATCGTCGCGGCGGGCGACATCGTCGCCGACGGGCCGTCGACCCAGCTCGGCGAGCTGGCGCTCGGTCGGAACGCGCTGGTCGCCTTCATGCCCTGGAACGGCTACAATTTCGAGGATTCGATCCTCATCTCGGAGCGTATCGTCCGCGACGACGTCTTCACCTCGATCCACATCGAGGAGTTCGAGGTCATGGCCCGCGACACGAAGCTCGGACCCGAGAGCATCACTCGCGATATTCCGAACGTCAGCGAGGAGGCGCTCCGGAACCTCGACGAGGCGGGCATCGTCTATATCGGGGCCGAGGTCAAGGCGGGCGACATCCTGGTCGGCAAGGTCACGCCCAAGGGCGAGACGCCGATGACGCCCGAGGAGAAGCTCCTGCGGGCGATCTTCGGCGAGAAGGCAGCCGACGTTCGCGACACCTCGCTCAAGGTGCCGCCGGGCGTGCAGGGTACCATCGTCGAGGTGCGGGTCTTCAACCGGCGGGGCGTCGAGAAGGACGAGCGCGCCATCGCCATCGAGCGGGCCGAGATCGAACGTCTCGCCAAGGACCGCGACGACGAGCGTGCGATCCTCGAGCGCAATGTCTACGGGCGGCTTCGCGAGGTGGCGATCGGCCAGAGGGTCACGTCGGGGCCGAAGGGCTTCGGCGCGGGCGTCGAGATCAGCGCGGAGCTGCTCGATGGGCAGCCGCGACGCCTCTGGTGGGAGATCGGAATCGACGACGCCGACCGTATGACCGAGATCCAGGGCCTCAAGCGGCAGCTGGACGACGGCCTGAAGGCGCTCCAGGACCGGTTCGAGAACAAGGTCGAGAAGCTGCAGCGGGGCGACGAGCTGCCGCCCGGTGTCCTGAAGATGGTCAAGGTGTTCTGCGCGGTGAAGCGCAAGCTGCAGCCGGGTGACAAGATGGCCGGCCGTCACGGCAACAAGGGTGTCATCTCCAAGATCGCGCCGATCGAGGACATGCCACATCTGGAGGACGGGACACCGGTCGATCTCGTTCTCAACCCGCTCGGCGTTCCCTCGCGGATGAACGTCGGGCAGATCCTGGAGACCCACCTCGGCTGGGCATGCGCCAATCTCGGCGCGCAGATCGGGCGCCTCGTCGACCGGCTCTCGGACGGCAAAGGCCGCGAGGAGCTCGAGAAGAAGCTCGGCGGGGTCTTCGGCGCCGAGGTCGGGGCCGAGGTCGAGCGCTACAGCGATTCGGAGCTCATCGAGCTCGGCGAGAATCTGCGCGCTGGCGTGCCGATGGCGACCCCGGTGTTCGACGGCGCGCACGAGGCCGACATCGTGCGCTTGCTCGAGGAGGCCGGCTGCGACCGATCGGGTCAGGTCCGGCTGATCGATGGGCGGACCGGCGAGGCCTTCGACCGTCGGGTCACCGTCGGATACATCTATATGCTGAAGCTCGGCCATCTCGTGGACGACAAGATCCATGCCCGCTCCGTCGGTCCCTACAGCCTCGTCACCCAGCAGCCGCTGGGCGGCAAGGCGCAGTTCGGCGGTCAGCGGTTCGGCGAGATGGAATGCTGGGCGCTCCAGGCCTACGGCGCCTCCTACAGCCTGCAGGAGATGCTGACGGTGAAGTCCGACGACGTATCCGGCCGCACCAAGATCTACGAAGCGATCGTCCGCGGTGAGGACACCTTCGAAGCCGGCATCCCGGAGAGCTTCAACGTGCTCGTCAAGGAGCTGCAGGCGCTGTCTCTCAATGTCGAGCTCCAGCAGGAGCTCGCTGGCGAGTGAGTTTATGCGGGCGTCGCTCGGCGGCGTCCGCCCTTCCCCAATCTCGTGGCGGCGAAAGGTAAGAGGATCTGATGAACGACCTCATGTACCTCTTCGGGCAGCCTGCCGGCGCCCAGAAGTTCGACCAGATCCAGATCGCGATTGCGAGCCCCGGCCAGATCCGCGAATGGTCGTACGGCGAGGTGCGTAAGCCCGAGACGATCAACTACCGGACGTTCAAGCCGGAGCGGGACGGGCTCTTCTGCGCCAAGATCTTCGGCCCGATCAAGGACTACGAGTGCTTGTGCGGTAAGTACAAGCGCATGAAGTACAAGGGCATTGTCTGCGAGAAGTGCGGCGTCGAGGTCATCCAGTCCAAGGTCCGTCGCGAGCGCATGGGCCATATCGAGCTGGCTGCGCCGGTCGCGCACATCTGGTTCTTGAAGTCGGTCCCGTCGCGGATCGGCATCCTGCTCGACATGACGCTCCGCGAGCTGGAGAGAATCCTCTATTTCGAGCAGTTCGTCGTTGTCGAGCCCGGACTGACCTCCCTGAAGCAGCACGAGCTCCTGACCGAGGAGCAGGTGCACCGCTATCGGGAGGAGTTCGGCGACGATTCCTTCTCCGTCGGGATCGGCGCCGAGGCGGTGCGCGACATGCTGAAGCACCTCGACCTCGCCGCCGAGCGCGAGCAGATGCGGGCCGACCTCGCCGAGACCAGCTCCGAGGCCAAGCGCAAGAAGCTCGTCAAGCGGCTGAAGCTGGTCGAGACGTTTCTCGAGTCGGGCAACCGGCCGGAGTGGATGGTCCTCGAGGTGGTGCCTGTCATTCCGCCTGAGCTGCGCCCCCTCGTGCCGCTCGACGGCGGCCGGTTCGCGACCTCGGACCTCAACGATCTCTATCGGCGCGTGATCAACCGCAACAACCGTCTGAAGCGGCTGATCGAGCTCAGGGCGCCGGATATCATCGTCCGCAACGAGAAGCGGATGCTGCAGGAAGCCGTCGACGCCCTCTTCGACAACGGGCGGCGTGGCCGCGTCATCACCGGGGCGAACAAGCGGCCGCTGAAGTCTCTCTCGGATATGCTCAAGGGCAAGCAGGGGCGCTTCCGTCAGAACCTGCTGGGCAAGCGGGTCGACTATTCTGGCCGGTCGGTCATCGTGGTCGGGCCCGAGCTCAAGCTCCATCAGTGCGGCCTGCCCAAGAAGATGGCCCTCGAGCTCTTCAAGCCCTTCGTCTATGCAAAGCTCGAGCTCTACGGCAAGGCGCAGACGATCAAGGCCGCCAAGCGCATGGTCGAGAAGGAGCGGCCCGAGGTCTGGGACATCCTGGAGCAGGTGATCCGCGAGCATCCGGTGCTGCTCAATCGGGCCCCGACGCTGCACCGCCTCGGCATCCAGGCGTTCGAGCCGACCCTGATCGAGGGCAAGGCGATTCAGCTCCACCCTCTGGTCTGCGCGGCCTTCAACGCCGACTTCGACGGCGATCAGATGGCCGTCCACGTACCGCTGTCCCTCGAGGCGCAGCTCGAGGCACGCGTCCTGATGATGTCGACCAACAACATCCTGAGCCCAGCGAACGGCAAGCCGATCATCGTCCCGACCCAGGACATTGTCCTCGGTCTCTACTACCTTTCGCTTGAGATCGACGGCGAGCCGGGGGAGGGGATGGTGTTCTCCGGCCTCGACGAGGTCCAGCACGGGCTGGCCAACGGCGCGATCACGCTGCACAGCAAGATCAAGTGTCGCGTCGACCTGATGAGCGCCGAGGGTGAGATCGAGAGCAAGGTGGTCTCGACCACCTCGGGGCGCATGCTGCTCTACGATATCCTGCCGCACCACCCCAACGTGCAGTTCGAGGGGCTGGTCAACCGGATCCTGACCAAGAAGGAAATCGGCCAGGTCATCGACGAGGTCTACCGCCACTGCGGTCAGAAGGAGACGGTGATCTTCGCCGACCGGCTGATGAACCTCGGCTTCCATCACGCCTGCAAGGCGGGGATCTCGTTCGGCAAGGACGACATGATCATCCCTGCGGCGAAGCAGAAGCTGGTCGGCCGCACTCAGGATCTCGTCAAGCAGTACGAGCAGCAGTACGCCGATGGCCTGATCACCAAGGGGGAGAAGTACAACAAGGTGGTAGACGCCTGGCAGAATTGCTCGGATCAGGTCGCCGAGCAGATGATGGCAGGAATTCAGGCGGTGCAGCAGTCCAAGAAGGAGGACGGCCGCTACCATCAGCCGAACGCCATCTGGATGATGGCGCATTCGGGCGCCCGCGGCTCGGCCGCGCAGATCAAGCAGTTGGCCGGTATGCGCGGCCTGA
This sequence comes from uncultured Alphaproteobacteria bacterium, assembly GCA_963828215.1. Lineage (GTDB taxonomy): Bacteria > Pseudomonadota > Alphaproteobacteria > Geminicoccales > Geminicoccaceae > CAVTJL01. The sequence continues at coordinate 43,208 of CAWHFO010000079.1, forward strand.
TGGCGAAGCCGTCGGGCGAGATCATCGAGACGCCGATCATCTCGAACTTCAAGGAAGGCCTGACCGTCCTCGAGTACTTCAACTCGACGCACGGCGCCCGGAAGGGCCTCGCCGATACCGCGCTGAAGACGGCGAACTCCGGCTATCTTACGCGCCGGCTGGTCGACGTTGCACAGGACTGCATCATCATCGAGGAAGATTGCGGAACCGAAAAGTCGCTGACCATCACCGCGTCGGCCGGGGGTGGGGACACCGGCCAGGAGGACCTGGGTGAGCGGATCCTGGGGCGGACGGTGGCTGCAGACGTCCTGCATCCGAAGACGGGTGAGCTCATCGTCGCAGCGGACGAGCTCCTGAACGAAGAGATGGTCAGGCGCATCGACAAGGCCGGCGTGGACACCGTCAGGGTCCGCTCGGTGCTCACCTGCGAGAGCCGGACGGGCGTCTGCGGCAAATGCTATGGGCGCGATCTTGCCCGCGGCACGCCGGTCAATCTCGGCGAGGCCGTCGGCGTCATCGCGGCGCAGTCGATCGGCGAGCCCGGAACACAGCTGACGATGCGGACTTTCCACATCGGCGGTGCCGCCCAGGGTCAGGTCGAGCAGTCGCAGGTGGAGAGCCCGGTCAAGGGTCTCGTCAAGCTGCTCAACCCTCGCCTGCTGCGCGACAGCCAGGAACGGCTCGTCGTCCTGGGGCGGAACACCGAGCTCGTCGTCTATGACGAGGTCGGGCGAGAGAAGCTTCGCCAGAAGCTGCCGAACGGCACCCGTCTCGCCGTTCAGCCGGACGACATGGTGGAGGCCGATCAGGTTCTGGCCGAGTGGGATCCGCACACCATGCCGGTGGTGACGGAGGTGTCGGGCGGCATCGTCTACCAGGACATGCAGGAGGGCATCTCCTATCGCGAGGTGATCGACGAGAGCACGGGCAAGTCGAGCAAGGAGGTGATCGACTGGCGCCAGGTGGCCCGAGCCGGCAATTTGCGGCCGTCCCTTCTTCTCCAGGACGGCAAGGGCAATCCGGTCATGCTGCCGTCGGGTGCCGAGGCCCGCTACTACCTTCCGGTCAGTGCCATCCTCTCGGTGGAGAACGGCCAGAAGGTGAGTGCCGGCGATGTGGTCGCCCGGCTGCCGAAGGAGGCTTCGAAGACCCGGGATATCACGGGCGGTCTGCCGCGGGTGGCCGAGCTCTTCGAGGCGCGGCGGCCGAAGGATCCGGCGATCATCGCCGAGACTGAGGGCCGCATCGAGTTCGGCAAGGACTATAAGAACAAGCGTCGTCTGAAGATCGTGCCGGCCGACGAGGATCTCGATCCGGTCGAGTATCTCATCCCCAAGGGGCGCCACGTGATCGTCCAGGAGGGCGACCTCGTGAAGCCCGGCGACCTGATCGTCGACGGCAATGCCGTGTCGCACGATATTCTGCGCGTTCTGGGCGTCGCGGCGCTGGCCGAGTTCCTGGTCAACGAGATCCAGGAGGTCTACCGACTCCAGGGCGTCAAGATCAACGACAAGCATGTCGAGGTGATCGTTCGCCAGATGCTGCAGAAGGTCGAGATCATCGACCCGGGCGACACGACCTTCCTGGTGGGCGAGCAGGTCGACCGCATCGAGTTCGATCGGGTCAACGAGCGGATCATCGCCGAGGAGCGGCGACCGGCGAGCTGTCATCCCGTGCTCCAGGGCATCACCAAGGCGAGCCTGCAGACGCAGAGCTTCGTCTCGGCCGCCTCGTTCCAGGAAACGACCCGCGTCCTCACCGACGCGGCCTTCGCCGGCAAGATCGACCGGCTCATGGGGCTCAAGGAGAACGTCATTGTCGGTCGGCTCATTCCGGCCGGCACCGGCGGCATTCTCCCGCGGCTCAAGCGGGTGCGCCCCGAGGAGGAGCGCTTCGCGCCAGCGCACGAGGTCGGGCCGTCGGATCTGCCGCTGCGCTTGCCGGAGATGACCCTGCCCAGCGAGTGACCGCGGGCGGGTCGGCCAAGGGTCCAGACGGGGCGTGCGCCTGCGCACGCCCCGTCACCTTTTCCGGGGGGCCTCCCCTCTGGGTGAGGCGGATCACGTCGTCGGCTATCCGGGATCGACGAGCGCGGCGGGGTCCTGGTCGGCGTTGCCGCCGCCTCGGACCAAGGTCCGGCGGACGAGGTTCGCGCTTTTGTCGGCGCGGGCGCCGGGCTCTTCCTCCTCACGCGCCGGATCGGACAAGGGCTTGACGGCCCCGAGATCGGGGCCTACAAGCCAGCTCGCGGTTTTGGTTGGCGCAGGTGGTGAGCCCGTGTGCGGCTCAGACGCTGTGCCGGATCTAGGTTGAACAACAGCGATGGTGCCGGAGGCCGGAGCCGAATGAGATCGGCTGTCGGTCGATTTGCTTCGTGTTCGGCATGCCATCGTCGCGTCGAGCGAAACGAGCTCTTGGGAAAAGTGCTGGATGCCCACCGTCAATCAGCTTGTTCGTCGGAGCCGCGAGACGCCGCGGGAGCGCAACAAGGTCCCCGCTCTGCAGGCGTGCCCGCAGAAGCGCGGCGTTTGCACACGCGTCTACACGACGACGCCGAAGAAGCCGAACTCCGCCCTGCGCAAGGTGGCCCGGGTGAGGCTCACCAACGGCTACGAGGTGACCAGCTACATCCCTGGCGAGGGGCACAATCTGCAGGAGCACTCGGTCGTCCTCATTCGGGGCGGCCGCGTCAAGGACTTGCCGGGCGTGCGCTATCACATCATTCGCGGAACGCTCGACACCCAGGGTGTCAACGGTCGTAAGCAGAGTCGGTCGAAGTACGGCGTGAAGCGCCCCAAGTAAGCGCCGGACAACGAGGAAGAGGTCGAAGCGATGCGTCGCCGTCCCGCAGAGAAGCGTGAGGTGCTGCCGGATCCGAAGTTCGGAGATCCAGTGGTGACCAAGTTCGTGAACTGCCTCATGCACGCCGGCAAGAAGTCGGTCGCGGAGCGCATCGTCTACGACGCCTTCGAGCGGATGGAGAAGCGCAGCGGCAAGGATGCGCTCGGCCTCTTTCACGATGCGCTCGAGAACGTGAAGCCCACACTCGAGGTGCGCTCGCGTCGGGTCGGTGGAGCCACATACCAGGTTCCCGTCGAGGTCCGACCGGAGCGTCGTCAGGCTCTGGCGATCCGCTGGCTCATCAGCACCGCGCAGGGTCGCTCGGAGCGGACGATGATGGAGCGGCTGGCGGGCGAGCTGCTGGATGCCGCCAACGGGCGTGGTGCAGCCTTCAAGAAGCGCGAGGACACGCTTCGGATGGCCGAGGCGAATCGCGCCTTCTCGCACTATCGCTGGTGACCCCGGACCGCAATAGAGACGATCGTCATGGCCCGCGAGATCCCCATCGAGCGCTACCGCAATATCGGCATCATGGCTCACATCGATGCCGGGAAGACGACGACCACCGAGCGCGTGCTCTACTACACCGGAAAGTCGTACAAGATCGGCGAGGTCCACGAGGGCACGGCGGTCATGGACTGGATGGAGCAGGAGCAGGAGCGGGGGATCACGATCACCTCGGCCGCGACGACCTGCTTCTGGCGCGACCATCGTGTCAACATCATCGACACCCCGGGTCACGTCGACTTCACGATCGAGGTGGAGCGCAGCCTTCGCGTGCTCGACGGCGCGGTCGCCGTGTTCGACTCCGTCGCCGGGGTCGAGCCACAGTCCGAGACGGTCTGGCGTCAGGCCGACAAGTACCGCGTGCCGCGGGTGTGCTTCGTCAACAAGATGGACCGGATAGGCGCCAATTTCGATCGCTGCGTCCAGATGATCCGAGGGCGCCTGGGCGCCAATCCCGTGGTCATCAGCCTGCCGATCGGGGTCGAGGCGGAGTTCCGCGGCATCGTCGACCTGATCCGCAACGAGGCGTTGATCTGGCACGAGGAGACCCTGGGCGCCAAATATTCGCACGAGCCGGTGCCGCGCTGCCATGACGGAGCGGGTCGCCTCGGCCCGTTCGGCCATGATCGAGGCGGTCGTCGAGTTCGACGACGCGGTCATGGAGGCCTATCTCGACGGGCGCGAGCCTGATGCGGAGACCATAGTCCGCCTTCTGCGTCAGGGCACGGTGGGCAACAAGCTCGTGCCGGTGATCTGCGGCTCCGCCTTCAAGAACAAGGGCGTGCAGCCGCTGCTCGACGCGGTCGTGGACTTCCTTCCCTCCCCGGTCGACCTGCCGCCCGTCGAGGGCGTCAAGCCGCGGACGGACGAGCGGGTCACGCGCAAGCCCGACGATGCCGAGCCGATGGCGGCGCTGGCCTTCAAGATCATGAGCGATCCGTTCGTCGGGACCCTGACCTTCGTCCGCGTCTATTCGGGCGTCATAGAGAGCGGCTCCTACGCGCAGAACACGGTCAAGGACCAGCGCGAGCGGATCGGCCGCATCCTGCTCATGCACGCCAATACCCGTGAGGAGGCCAAGGAGGCCCGCGCCGGCGACATCGTGGCCCTCGTCGGGCTCAAGAACACGACGACGGGCGACACGCTGTGCGACGCCTCGCGACCGATCGTGCTGGAGCGGATGGAGTTCCCGGAGCCCGTCATCGAGGTCGCCGTGGAGCCGCGATCCAAGGCCGATCAGGAGAAGATGAGCATCGCGCTGCAGAAGCTCGCGGCCGAGGACCCGTCGTTCCGCGTCGGGGTCGACCAGGAGTCGGGTCAGACGGTGATCAAGGGAATGGGCGAGCTCCATCTCGAGATTCTCGTCGACCGGATGAAGCGCGAGTACAAGGTCGAGGCGAATGTCGGTGCGCCCCAGGTGGCCTATCGCGAGACCCTGACGCGAAAGGCCGACGTCGACTACACGCATAAGAAGCAGACCGGCGGCTCGGGGCAGTTCGCGCGAATCAAGCTGATCTTCGAGCCCGGCGAGAAGGGCTCGGGTTTCAAGTTCGAAAGCAAGGTCGTCGGCGGCTCGGTGCCGCGCGAGTACGTCCCGGGCGTGCAGAAGGGCCTCGAGGCGTCGATGCAGAACGGGGTGATCGCCGGCTTTCCGATGACCGACGTCAAGGTCACCCTGACCGACGGTGCCTATCACGAGGTCGACAGTTCGGTCCTCGCCTTCGAGATCGCCGCCCGCGCGGCCTTCCGCGAGGGCGCCGCCAAGGCCGGCCCGCAGCTCCTCGAGCCGGTCATGCGGGTCGAGGTGGTGACGCCCGAGGAGTATATGGGCGACATCATCGGCGACCTGAACAGCCGCCGCGGCCAGATCACCGGCATGGAGCCGCGAGGCAACGGACAGGTGGTCAACGCCATGGTGCCGCTCGCCACCATGTTCGGCTATGTCAACACGCTGCGCTCGCTCTCGCAGGGCCGGGCCCAGTTCACGATGCACTTCGATCATTACGAGCCGGTGCCGCAGATGGTCGCGGAAGAGATCCGCGCGAAGTACGCCTGAGACTGCCGCCTAGGCTGCGGAGAGGAACGGAGAACGGAAGATGTCGAAGGAGAAGTTTGCGCGGACGAAGCCGCACGCGAACATCGGGACGATCGGGCACGTTGATCACGGGAAGACGACGTTGACGGCGGCGATCACGAAGGTGTTGGCGGAGACGGGCGGGGCGACGTTCACGGCGTACGACGCGATCGACAAGGCTCCGGAGGAGAAGGCTCGGGGGATCACGATCAACACGGCGCACGTGGAGTACGAGACGGCGAAGCGGCACTATGCGCATGTCGACTGCCCGGGTCACGCCGACTATGTGAAGAACATGATCACGGGTGCGGCGCAGATGGACGGCGCCATCCTGGTGGTGTCGGCGGCGGACGGCCCGATGCCGCAGACGCGGGAGCACATTCTTCTGGCGCGTCAGGTGGGTGTTCCGGCGCTGGTGGTGTACCTGAACAAGGTCGACATGGTGGACGACCCGGAGCTTCTGGAGCTGGTCGAGCTCGAGGTGCGGGAGCTTCTGTCGAAGTACGAGTTTCCCGGGGACGACATCCCGATCGTGAAGGGGTCGGCGCTGGCGGCGCTGGAGGGCCGGGACGAGGAGCTGGGGAAGGGGTCGGTTCTGGGGCTGATGGCGGCGGTGGACAGCTACATACCGCAGCCGGAGCGGGAGAAGGACAAGCCGTTCCTGATGCCGATCGAGGACGTGTTCTCGATCTCGGGGCGGGGGACGGTGGTGACGGGCCGGGTCGAGCGGGGCGTGATCAAGGTCGGCGAGGAGGTCGAGATCGTCGGGATCCGGCCGACGGTGAAGACGGTGTGCACGGGTGTGGAGATGTTCCGCAAGCTTCTGGACCAGGGCGAGGCCGGGGACAATGTGGGGATCCTGCTGCGCGGGACGAAGCGGGACGATGTCGAGCGGGGCCAGGTGCTGTGCAAGCCCGGGTCGATCACGCCGCACACCAAGTTCCGCTGCGAGACGTACATCCTGAACAAGGAGGAGGGGGGCCGGCACACGCCGTTCTTCTCGAACTACCGGCCGCAGTTCTATTTCCGGACGACGGACGTGACGGGGTCGATCAAGCTCCCCGAGGGCACGGAGATGGTGATGCCCGGGGACAATGTGACGATGGAGGTCGAGCTGATCAGCCCGATCGCCATGGAGCAGGGCCTGCGCTTCGCGATCCGCGAGGGCGGCCGCACCGTCGGCGCCGGCGTCGTCGCCAGCGTCATCGAATAGGCCTCGGTCTCGGTAGGAAACGGCACGCGAGCCATGGACACCCAGAATATTCGCATCCGCCTCAAGGCCTTCGATCACCGCGTCCTCGATCAGTCGGTGCGCGAGATCGTCGGCACGGCGAAGCGGACCGGCGCTCGGGTGCGCGGGCCGATTCCGCTGCCCAACCGGATCGAGCGCTTCACGGTCAACCGCTCGCCGCACATCGACAAGAAGAGTCGCGAGCAGTTCGAGATCCGGACGCACAAGCGGCTCCTCGACATCGTCGACCCGACACCGCAGACCGTGGATGCGCTGATGAAGCTCGACCTCGCGGCCGGTGTCGACGTCGAGATCAAGATCTGAGGATTCGGGCATGAGAACGGGTCTCATTGCGCAGAAGGTCGGCATGACCCGGCTCTTTGGCGACGACGGGAGCCACGTGGGCGTGACGGTCCTCAAGGTCGAGGAATGCCAGGTCGTGGCCGTGCGGACGAAGGAGAAGGACGGCTACGTCGCGGTCCAGCTGGGTATTGGACGTGCCAAGACGAAGAACGTCACCCAGCCCATGCGTGGGCACTTCGCCAAGGCGAAGGTCGAGCCGAAGCGGCGGGTCGAGGAGTTTCGGGTGGCCGAGGACGCGGTCCTCGACGTCGGCGACGAGATCCATGTCGGGCACTTCGTGGCCGGTCAGTTCGTCGATGTGGCCGGGGTGAGCATCGGCAAGGGTTTCGCGGGTGCGATGAAGCGGCATGGCTTCGGCGGCCTTCGCGCCAGCCATGGCGTCTCGGTCTCGCACAGAAGCCACGGCTCGACCGGGAACCGTCAGGATCCCGGGCGAACCTTCAAGGGGAAGAAGATGGCCGGCCACCTCGGGGCGCACCGGTCCACGGTGCAGAATCTCGAGGTGTTCGGCGTCGATCCGCAACGCGGCCTGATCCTGATCAAGGGGGGCGTGCCGGGACCGGCCGGCTCCTACGTGCGGGTCACGGATGCCGTGAAAAGGGCGCTCCCCAAGGCGGCACCCTACCCGGCGGCCGTGCTCAGGGCCGGCGAGGAAGCCCAGGCCGTCGTCGCCGAGGAGGGCCAGCTCTGATGCAGATCGCCGTCAAGAATCTCGCGGCCGAGGAGGTGGGCTCGATCGACCTCGCCGACAGCGTGTTCGGCGTCGAGGTCCGGTCCGACATCCTCCATCGCGTCGTCACTTGGCAGCTCGCCAAGCGCCGTGCCGGCACGCACAAGACCAAGACGCGCGCCGAGATCAGCGTGACGACAGCCAAGATGTACAAGCAGAAGGGCACGGGTCGGGCCCGCCACGCCACGCGGTCGGTCAATCTATGGCGTGGCGGCGGTCGGGCGTTCGGGCCGGTCGTGCGCGACCACGCGGTCGACCTCCCGAAGAAGGTGCGCGCTCTCGGCCTGCGCTGTGCCCTGTCGAGCAAGGCCAGGGACGGCAAGCTGCTCGTGCTGGACACGGCCCGGCTGGACGAGGCGAAGACCAAGGCTCTCGCAGCACGGCTGGCGGGACTGTCGGTGACGTCGGCTCTCATCGTCGACGGCACCGAGGTGGACCGGAATTTCCTGCTCGCGTCGCGCAACCTGCGGCATGTCGACGTGCTGCCGGCGATGGGCGCCAACGTCTACGACATCCTGCGGCGTGACCTGCTCGTTCTGACGACCGACGCGGTGCGGCGTCTCGAGGAGCGGCTCGGATGACCACGGTCAAGCACTACGACACGATCTTGTCACCGGTGATCACCGAGAAGGCGACCTTGCTCTCGGAGCACGGCCAGGTGGTCTTCCGCGTCCGCCTGGAAGCGACCAAGCCCGAGATCAAGGCGGCGGTCGAGGCGCTGTTCGGGGTCAAGGTCCGGGCGGTGAACACCCTCGTCACCAAGGGCAAGGTCAAGCGCTTCCGCGGCACCGTCGGGCGTCGCTCGGACGTGAAGAAGGCGATCGTCACCCTGGCCGAGGGTGAGCGGATCGACGTGACGACGGGGATCTGAGGCGATGGCGCTCAAGCAGTACAATCCGACGAGCCCGTCGCGTCGCGAGCTGGTGCTCGTCGATCGCAGCGGACTCTGGAAGGGCAAGCCGGTCAAGGGCTTGACCGAGGGGCTGACGGGCTCGGGCGGCCGCAACAATCGGGGACGCATCACGGTGCGGTTCCGGGGCGGCGGGCACAAGCGCACCTACCGGATGGTCGACTTCAAGCGCCGGAAGATGGACGTCGGCGGGCTGGTCGAGCGGCTCGAGTACGATCCCAACCGCACCGCCTTCATCGCTCTCGTGAAGTACGATGACGGCGAGCTCGCCTATATCCTGGCGCCGCAGCGTCTGGCGGCGGGCGACCGGGTGATCGCCGCCGAGCGGGTCGACGTGAAGCCGGGCAATGCGGCGCCGCTACGGAGCATCCCGATCGGGACGATCATCCACAATCTCGAGCTGAAGCCCGGCAAGGGCGGCCAGCTGGCGAGGTCGGCGGGCTCGTATGCGCAGCTCGTCGGTCGGGAAGGCGACTATGCGCAGATCAGGCTCGGGTCGGGCGAGATCAGGCTGGTCCACGCCTCCTGCATGGCGTCGATCGGTGCCGTCTCCAATCCCGATCATCAGAACATCAATCTCGGCAAGGCCGGGAGGAAGCGTTGGCTCGGCAAGCGGCCCCACAATCGTGGCGTCACGATGAACCCGGTCGATCATCCGCACGGCGGCGGTGAGGGGCGGACGTCCGGTGGCCGTCATCCGGTGACGCCGTGGGGCAAGCCGACGAAGGGGCGCAAGACGCGTCGCAACAAGCGGACGCAGGTCATGATCCTGCGGTCGCGCCACGTCGCGAAGAAGCGGGGTAGCTGAGCATGCCGCGGTCGGTTTGGAAGGGGCCGTTCGTCGATTCGTATCTCTTCGACAAGGTCGAGGCGGTGCGGGGATCAGGGCGGAACGACATCATCAGGATCTGGTCGCGGCGCTCGACCGTCATGCCGGACTTCGTCGGCCTGACCTTCGCCGTGCACAACGGCAAGAAGTTCGTTCCGGTCTACGTCACCGAGAACATGGTCGGGCACAAGTTCGGGGAGTTCTCGCCGACCCGCACCTACTACGGCCACGGCGCCGACAAGAAGGCGAAGAGGAAGTAGGGATGGGCAAGCTCAAGCAGGAGCGGCGGTTGAGCGACCAGGAGGCGCAGGCGGTGGGAACCCTCCTGCGCGTCAGCCCCCGCAAGCTCGGCCTGGTCGCCGACATGATCCAGGGTATGCAGGCCGGGCGTGCGGTCACGGCGCTGGAGTTCTCGAGGAAGCGCATCGCCCATACGGTCAAGAAGGTGCTCGAGTCGGCGATCGCCAACGCGGAGAACAACCACAATCTCGATGTCGACCGGCTGGTCGTGGCGGAGGCGAGCGTGGGCAAGCATCTGGTGATGAAGCGGCTCCATGCCCGCGCCCGCGGTCGCGCCTCGCGGATCGAGAAGCATGTCAGCCGGCTCCGGATCGTGGTCCGCGAGCGTATGGTGGAGGCCGCCTGATGGGCCAGAAGGTCAACCCGATCGGCCTCAGGCTCGGCATCAACCGGACCTGGGACTCGCGCTGGTACGACGACGACGGCTACGCGAAGCTCCTGGCGGAGGATCTGAAGATCCGCCGCTTCCTCGAGGAGCGGCTGAGCCAGGCGGGCGTCAGCCGCATCGTCATCGAGCGGCCGGCGAAGAAGGCCAGGATCACGATCCACACGGCTCGGCCCGGGGTGGTGATCGGCAAGAAGGGCCAGGAGATCGAAACTCTGCGGCGCGATCTGGCGCGGCTCTGCTCGGGCGAGGTGCATCTCAACATCGTCGAGATCCGTAAGCCCGAGATCGACGCCAAGCTGGTGGCCGAGAACATCGCCCAGCAGCTCAGGAAGCGGGTCACCTTCCGCCGGGCCATGAAGCGGGCCGTGCAGTCGGCCATGCGGCTGGGCGCCCAGGGCATCAAGGTGGTCTGCTCGGGACGTCTGGGGGGCGCCGAGATCGCGCGGACCGAATGGTATCGCGAGGGCCGGGTGCCCCTGCATACGCTGCGGGCCAATATCGACTATGGCCGACAGACCGCGCACACGCCCTACGGCACCTGCGGGATCAAGGTCTGGGTCTTCCGTGGCGAGATCATGGAGCATGACCCCATGGCCTTCGACAAGCGGCTGGCCGAGACGGTCACGGCGCGCGGCTGAGCTGCGGGATTGGGATCATGCTGCAACCGAAACGGACCAAGTTCCGCAAGGCCCACAAAGGTCGGGTCAGAGGCCTCGCCAAGGGCGGTGCCGAGCTCACCTTCGGCGCCTTCGGTATGAAGGCGCTCGAGCCCGAGCGGGTGACCGCGCGGCAGATCGAGGCTGCGCGCCGCGCCATCACTCGGCATCTCAAGCGCGTCGGCCGGGTCTGGATCCGCGTCTTCCCGGACAAGCCGATCTCGAAGAAGCCGGCCGAGGTCCGCATGGGCAAGGGCAAGGGCTCGGTCGAGTATTGGGTCGCGGTGGTGAAGCCCGGCCGGATCCTGTTCGAGATCGACGGCGTGCCCGAAGGGCTGGCATCCGAGGCGATCGCCCGAGGTGCCGCCAAGCTGCCGATCCGTACCAAATTCGTGGCGCGGGTCCAGGGGGAGATCGCGGCATGACGGCGGCGGATCTTCGGGGGCGGACGCCCGATCAGCTGGGCGATCAGCTGCTCCAGCTGAAGAAGGAGCAGTTCAATCTGCGCTTTCAGAAGGCCACGGGCCAGCTCGAGGGCACGAAGCGGGTGCGCGAGGTCCGCAGGGACATCGCCCGCATCATGACCGTGCTCGGCGAGAAGCGGCGTGTGGCGGGCGCCCAGGGCGCGAGGAGCTAGAGACCATGCCGAGGCGCGTCCTGAATGGAAGGGTCGTGAGCGACAAGGCCGACAAGACCGTGGTGGTTCAGGTCGAACGTCGCGTCATGCACCCGCTCTACAAGAAGTACATTCGCAGCTCGAAGCGCTACATGGCCCATGATGAGGCCAACCGCTTCAAGGTCGGCGACGCGGTGCGGATCATCGAGACGCGACCGCTCTCGGCGCGAAAGCGCTGGGCGGTGGTGGTCGAGGAGCCCAATGCCGTCGCGGGCGCGCCGGCCGAAGCTTGAGGAGCGACCCCGATGATCATGCCCGAGACCAATCTCGAGGTCGCCGACAACTCTGGTGCCCGTCGGGTGCAGTGCATCCGCGTGCTCGGCGGCTCGCATCGCAAGTGGGGATCGGTCGGCGATGTCATCGTGGTGGCCATCAAGGAGGCCATCCCCCGCGGGAAGGTCAAGAAGGGTGACGTGGCGCACGCGGTGATCGTCCGCACGGCCAAGGACATCCATCGGCCGGACGGCAGCGCCATCCGTTTCGACAAGAATGCGGCGGTGCTGATCAACAAGCAGGGCGAGCCGATCGGCACGCGCATCTTCGGCCCCGTCACGCGTGAGTTGAGGGCGAAGCGCTTCATGAAGATCATCTCGCTGGCACCGGAGGTGCTCTGATGGCCGCGCGCATCAAGAAGGGGGACCGGGTGGTCGTCCTCGCCGGCCGCGACCGGGGCAAGCAGGGGGAGGTGCTGAAGGTGCTGCCCCGGGACGACCGGGCCATCGTGCAGGGGGTGATGACGGTGCGCCGGCACGAGCGGCCGAGCGCCAGGAGCGCCGGCGGCATCGTGTCGAAGGAGGCCACGATCCACGTCTCGAACCTGGCTCATGCCGACCCGCACGACGGCAAGCCGACGCGCATCGGCTTCAAGTTCCTCGAGGACGGCCGGAAGGTCCGCTTCGCCAAGCGGTCCGGCGAGCTGCTGGACCGCTGAGGAGGACGAGATGGCGCGTTTCAAGGATCACTACGAGCAGGTCGTCCGGCAGCAGCTCATCGAGCGCTTCGGCTACCGGAACCCCATGCAGGTGCCCCGGCTCGACAAGATCGTGATCAATATGGGTGTCGGCGAGGCGGCGACCGACGGCAAGAAGCTGACCAGCGCCATCGGCGAGCTGGCGAAGATCTCCGGCCAGAAGCCGGTCGTCTGCAAGGCGCGGAAGTCGGTCGCCAACTTCAAGCTGCGGAAGGGCATGCCGATCGGCTGCAAGGTCACGCTGCGCCGTGAGCGGATGTACGAGTTTCTCGACCGGCTCGTCACGATCGCCCTGCCGCGGGTTCGGGACTTCCGGGGGGTGTCGCCCAGGAGCTTCGACGGGGCCGGCAACTACGCTTTCGGCATCAAGGAGCAGATCGTTTTCCCGGAGATCAGCTACGACGAGGTCGAGGAGACCCGGGGAATGGACATTATCGTGTGCACGACGGCTGCGACCAACGAGGAAGCAAAGGCGCTCCTCGAGGGTTTCAACATGCCGTTCAGGACGTGATGAGGCGAGGAAGACATGGCCAAGAAGAGCTCGGTTGAGAAGAACGAGCATCGCCGTGAGCTGGTCGCGCGTCACGCGTCGAAGCGCACGGCTCTCAAGAAAATCGTGATGGACAAGGCGAAGGCACCTGAGGAGCGGTTCGAGGCGACGCTCGAGCTGGCCAGGATGCCACGCAACGGCGCGAAGGTGCGCATCCGCAACCGGTGCACGCTCACCGGTCGGCCACGCGCCTACTACAGAAAATTCGGACTCTCGCGCATTGCGCTTCGGGAATTGGCCTCCGCAGGCCAGATTCCCGGATGCGTCAAGGCCAGCTGGTAAGGCCGGAGGAATACGATGGCCCTGAGTGATCCCTTGGGCGACATGCTCACCCGGATCCGGAACGGTCAGCGGGCTCAGCTGGGCGCCGTGCGGAGCCCTGCCTCGAAGCTTCGCTGCAACGTGCTGGAGGTGCTGTGCCGCGAGGGCTATATCCGCGGCTACGAGGCTCTCGAGCAGGCGCCGGGACGGTCGGAGCTGTCGATCGAGCTGAAATACCACAACGGCGAGCCCGTGATTCGCGAGCTGCGGCGCGTGTCCAAGCCGGGGCGCCGGATCTATGCCGGCGTCAAGGATCTGCCGACGGTCTACAACGGTCTCGGCATCGCCATCCTGTCGACCCCCCGCGGCGTCATGTCGGACACCGAGGCCCGCGAGGCCAAGGTCGGCGGCGAAATCCTCTGCACGGTGTTCTGATCATGTCGCGTATCGGCAAGCATGCGATCCCCGTCCCGAGCGGCGTCGAGCTGACCGTCGACGGTCAGGCTGTTCGTGCCAAGGGCAAGCTCGGCGAGCTTGCGACCGTTCTGCCGCCCGAGGTGATGGTGCGGTTGGAAGGCGGCAGCGTCGCCGTCACGCCGCGCGATGACGAGAAGCGGGCGCGGGCCATGTGGGGGATGTCGCGGACCCTGGTCGCCAATCTCGTCAAGGGGGTCAGCGAGGGCTTCACCCGCAAGCTCGAGATCGCCGGGGTCGGCTATCGCGCGGCGGCCGACGCATCGATCCTCAGTCTGCAGCTCGGCTATAGCCACGACATCAAGGTCGCGATCCCGGCCGGCATCAAGATCGCCTGCGAGACGCCGACGGCGATCACGATCAGTGGCGCAGATTGCCAGCGCGTGGGGCAGATCGCCGCGGAGATTCGCGGGTTCCGGCCCCCGGAGCCTTACAAGGGCAAGGGTATCAAGTATGCGGAGGAGACCATCCGCCGCAAGGAAGGCAAGAAGAAGTAGACCATGCTGAACGCATCGGAACGCTTCGAGCGGCGGCGCCGGCGCACCCGGCACGCCCTCCGGGTGCGGTCGGGTGGGAGGCCGAGGCTTTCGGTCTTCCGGTCGGGCCGCCACATTTACGGCCAGGTCATCGACGACGGCGCTGGAGTGACGCTCGCGGCTGCCTCGACGCTCGAGAAGGATGTTCGGGCGGAGCTCAAGACCGGGGCCGACCGCGCGGCGGCGCGGCGGGTCGGTCAGTTGCTGGCCGAGCGCGCCAAGGCTGCGGGGGTCGACTCGGTGGTCTTCGACCGCGGAGGCTACCAGTATCATGGTCGGGTCAAGGCCCTGGCCGAGGGCGCCCGTGAGGGCGGCCTTTCGTTCTGACGACTGAGGGAAGCGTATGGCACGGGCACGCTCGAGCGAGGATCGGCAGGACGGCGAGCTGATCGATCGTCTGGTGAACGTCAATCGCGTCGCCAAGGTGGTCAAGGGCGGGCGCCGGTTCGGGTTCTCGGCGATCGTCGTGGTGGGCGACGGCAAGGGTCGGGTCGGGTACGGCAACGGCAAGGCTCGCGAGGTGCCGGAGGCGGTGCGCAAGGCCACGGAGCAGGCCAAGCGGTCGATGGTCAGGGTGCCGCTGCGGCAGGGCCGCACGCTCCATCACGACGTAATCGGGCACTATGGCGCGGGCCGGGTCCTGCTTCGCTCCGCGCCGCCGGGCACCGGGATCATCGCCGGTGGCCCGATGCGGGTCATTTTCGAGGCGCTCGGCATCCACGATGTCGTCGCCAAGTCGTTGGGCTCGGCGAACCCGCACAACATGATCAAGGCGACCTTCGACGCACTGGGTCTGGTGATGTCGCCGCGCTCGGTTGCCGCCAAGCGCGGCAAGAAGGTCAGCGACCTCGTCGGTCGTCGCGAGAACCTCGAATCGAGTCGTCAGGAGTAGGATCGTGGCTGCGCAGCGGATCAAGGTCACTCAGACTGGCAGCCCCATCGGGCGCAGGAAGGACCAGAGGGGAACGCTGGTCTGCCTCGGGCTCAATCGGCTCGGGCGCTCCCGACTGCTCGAGGATACGCCGGAAAATCGCGGACGGATCGCCAAGGTCCATCACCTCGTCACCGTCGAGCCGGCCCCGGCGGAGTAGGAGTTCGAGATGCGGCTCAATGAGCTGAAGGACAATCCAGGCGCGCGTACCGCCCGAAAGCGGCTCGGCCGCGGCATCGGGTCGGGTCTGGGCAAGACCTCGGGCAAGGGTCACAAGGGTGCCAAGGCGCGGTCCAGCAACCCGAAGCCGAGGAGCTTCGAGGGCGGCCAGATGCCTATCTACCGGCGGCTGCCCAAGCGTGGCTTCAAGAATCCGACGCGCGGCGCCTTCGTGGTCGTCAATCTCGACCGCATTCAGAAAGCCATCGAGTCCGGCAAGCTGGCGGCCGACAAAACGATCGACGGCGCCGGACTCGTGGCGGCCGGCGTGCTGCGGCGGGTCGACGATGGCGTCCGGCTGCTGGCGCGCGGCGAGATCCAGGCGGCCGTGACGCTCGAGGTCGTGCACGCCTCGAGGGCCGCGGTGGCGGCGGTCGAGAAGGCCGGTGGCAAGGTCATCGTCCTCGGCGGTAGCGCAGCCGCCGAGGGCTGAGGAGAGGGCGGATGGCGTCGGTCGCCGAGCAGCTCGCCGCCAATATCAACTTCGGTGTCTTCGCCAAGGCCACGGAGCTCAAGAAGCGCCTGTGGTTCACCCTCGGCTGCCTCATCGTCTACCGGCTCGGCACCTTCATCCCGCTGCCGGGCATCGACCCGCTCGTGATGGCGCAGATCTTTCAGCGCCAGTCCGGCGGCATTCTCGGCATGTTCAACGTGTTCTCCGGCGGCGCTCTCGGGCGCATGTCGGTCTTCGCGCTGGGCATCCTGCCCTACATATCGGCATCGATCATCCTGCAGCTGATGACCGCGGTGTCGCCGACGCTCGAGGCGCTGAAGAAGGAAGGCGCGGCCGGGCAGAAGAAGATAAACCAGTACACGCGCTATCTGACCGTCGTGCTCGCCGCCTTCCAGGCGCTACGGCATGGCCATCGGGCTGGAGGCCATGAGCGGGCCGAGCGGCTCGGCGGTCATCGACGCCGGATGGTTCTTCCGCATCACGACCGCGATCACCGTCACCGGCGGCACGGTCTTCCTGATGTGGCTCGGCGAGCAGATCACGGCACGCGGCATCGGCAACGGCATCTCGCTGATCATCTTCATCGGCATCATCGCCAACTTGCCGCATGCGCTCGCCGCCGTCCTCGAGCTCGGCCGCACCGGGGCCATGTCGGCCTTCTTCATCGTCTTCCTGATCGTGATGGCGATCGCCGTCATCACCTTCATCGTCTTCATGGAGCGTGCCCAGCGGCGCCTGATCGTCCAGTATCCCAAGCGGATGGTGGGCGGGAACCGTATGGTCGGCGGCGAGAGTTCCCATCTGCCGCTCAAGCTCAACACCTCGGGCGTCATTCCGGCGATCTTCGCGAGCTCGCTCCTGCTGCTTCCCGCCACGGTCGGCGGCTTTGCGGGCCAGAACGGCCCGGACTGGCTGATCGCCATAACCTCGGCCCTCGGCTACGGCCGCCCGCTCCACATGGCGATCTATATCGCGCTGATCGTTTTCTTCGCCTTCTTCTACACCTCGATCGTCTTCAATCCGCAGGAGACAGCCGACAATCTCCGCAAGCACGGCGGGTTCATTCCAGGGATCCGGCCGGGCCAGCGGACGGCCGAGTACCTCGACTATGTCCTGACCAGGCTGACCGCGGTAGGGGCCCTCTACCTCGCGGCCGTCTGCGCCCTGCCGGAGATCCTGATCTCTCGATACTCGGTGCCATTCTATTTCGGCGGAACCTCGCTGCTCATCGTCGTGTCGGTGACGATGGATACGGTGGCTCAGATCCAGTCGCATCTGATCGCTCACCAATATGAGGGCCTGATCAAGAAGTCGCGGCTCAGAGGGCGGCGTTGATGAGGCTCGTCCTCCTCGGCCCGCCCGGGGCGGGCAAGGGCACGCAGGCGGCCTGGCTGCAGGCCCGCTACGGCATTCCGCAGCTCTCCACCGGGGAGATGCTGCGCGGGGCCGTCGCCAAGGGCTCCGAGGTGGGCAAGCTCGCGAAGTCTGTGATGGAGCGGGGCGAGCTCGTGTCCGACGAGATCATCAATCGGCTGGTCGAGGAGCGCACCCTGGAGCCCGACTGCGGGCCGGGCTTCATCCTCGACGGCTACCCCCGGACGTTGGCTCAGGCCGAGGCCCTCGACGCCATGCTGAGGTCCCGCGGTCAGGCTCTCGATGCCGTGATCGAGATCAGGGTCGACGCCGAGGCGCTGGTCGAGCGGATCGCGGGGCGATTCTCCTGCGCCACTTGCGGGGCCGGCTACCACGACAGCTTCAAGCCGACGAAGATGTCCGGCGTATGCGATGTCTGTGGCGGCACGACCTTCAAGCGGCGGCCCGACGACAATGCGGAGGCCGTCCGGACTCGACTCGCAGCTTACCGGGCGCAGACGGAGCCGCTCTTGCCGTTCTATGCGGCGCGTGGACTCGTGAAGGCGGTCGACGGCATGCGCCCTATCGACGAGGTGACCGACGCCATTCGCCGAGCGCTCGACGGGATCGGGCATTGACAGGGCGCTGAACGTCCCTATAGTCAGTTAGCTTCGTTCGAGGCGCGCTGTCTTGCGCCCTTATTTCATTCGTCGGGGCGCGACCTGGGGAGAACGACGTGGCGCGTATCGCCGGTGTGAACATACCGAGCAACAAACAGGTGTGGGTCGCGTTGACCTACATCTATGGAATCGGCCGGACCTCGTCGCGGCACCTCCTCGACGCCGTGGGCGTTCCGCAAGAGCGGCGCGTGAGCGAGCTGTCGGATGCCGAGATCTCGAAGATCCGCGAGGCGATCGATCGCGATCACAAGGTCGAGGGCGACCTGCGGCGCGAGGTCGCGATGAACATCAAGCGGCTGATGGACCTCGGCTGCTACCGTGGGCTGCGTCACCGCAAGGGACTGCCCGTGCGTGGTCAGCGGACCCACACAAACGCGCGGACGCGCAAGGGGCCGGCACGGCCGATTGCCGGCAAGAAGAAGGCGGTGAAGAAGTAAGCCATGGCGCAGGACACCGGGACACGTTTGCGCCGCCGCGAGCGCAAGAACATCACGTCGGGCGTGGCGCATGTCGCCGCGACGTTCAACAACACGATGATCACCATCACCGACGCGCAGGGCAATGCGATCGCCTGGGCGAGCGCCGGGTCGCAGGGCTTCAAGGGCTCGCGCAAGTCGACGCCGTTCGCCGCGCAGATGGCGGCCGAGTCGGCCGGCAAGAAGGCGATGGAGCACGGTATGCGGACGCTCGAGATCATGGTCAGGGGTCCGGGCTCCGGCCGCGAGTTCGGCGCTGCGTGCCCTGCAGGCCGTGGGCTTCAGCATCAGCTCCATCCGCGATGTTACCCCGATCCCGCACAACGGCTGCCGGCCCCGCAAGCGTCGGCGCGTCTGATCGGCCCGCTCGGCGCGCCGTGCCGGTAAGGCCGCGGGACAGCGACGTCCCGCCGGTCTCGATTGCTTTTTGTGGGCAAGTAGCCCCTGACGCAGAGGTGGTTCCGTGATCCAGAGGAACTGGCAAGAGCTCATCAAGCCGCAGAAGCTCGACGTGCAGCCCGGGCGGCGGCCGGACCGCGAGGCGACGATCGTCGTCGAGCCGCTCGAGCGTGGATTCGGCATAACGCTGGGGAACGCGCTGCGCCGGGTGCTGCTCTCGTCGCTGCAGGGTGCCGCCGTCACCGGCGTGCACATCGACGGGGTGCTGCACGAGTTCTCCACGATCGCCGGCGTGCGCGAGGACGTCACCGACATCGTCCTCAACCTCAAGGCGCTGGGCATCCGTCTCCACAGCGAAGGTCCCAAGCGCGCTTATCTCAAGGTCGAGGGGCCGAAGGTCGTCACCGCCGGCATGATCGAGGCGGGACACGACATCGAGATCATGGATCCCGATCATGTCATCTGTCACGTCGACCGGGGTGGCAAGCTCTCGATGGAGCTCACCCTCGAGACGGGCAAGGGCTATATTCCGGCCTCGCAGAACAAGGCCGAGGACGCGCCCATCGGCCTCATCGCCGTCGACGCGATCTACAGCCCGGTTCGCAAGGTGGCCTACCGGGTGGACAATGCCCGAGTTCGGCCAGCAGACGGACTATGACCGGCTGACCGTGCAGCTCGAGACGGACGGGTCGATCTCGCCCGAGGACACGCTGGCCTACGCGGCGCGGATCCTCCAGGACCAGCTGCAGCTCTTCATCAACTTCGAGGAGCCGCATCTGGCACAGGCGACGGAGCGGCGGCCCGAGCTGCCCTTCAATCCCAACCTGCTGCGCAAGGTCGACGAGCTCGAGCTTTCGGTGCGCTCGGCCAACTGCCTGAAGAACGACAACATCGTCTATATCGGCGACCTCGTGCAGAAGACCGAGGCGGAGATGCTGCGGACGCCGAACTTCGGCCGCAAGTCGCTGAACGAGATCAAGGAGGTCCTCTCCCAGATGGGCCTCCATCTCGGGATGGAGGTGTCGGGCTGGCCGCCGGACAATATCGAGGACCTCGCCCGCAAGGTCGAGGAGCCGTTCTGAGGTGACGTCGGGCTTCTGCCGGCAGCGCAGCGAGCCGCATTGCACGAGGTAGGGGGTCATGCGTCACGGCAATCGAGGGCGGAAGCTCAACCGGACCTGGGAGCACCGCAAAGCCATGTTCGCGAACATGGCCGCGTCGCTCCTCAAGCACGAGCAGATCACGACGACGCTACCCAAGGCCAAGGAGCTGCGGCCGATCGTCGAGAAGCTCATCACGCTCGGCAAGCGCGGCGACCTGCACGCCCGGCGGCTCCTGATCGCTCGCACCCGGGACGAGCGGACGGCCAAGAAGCTGATCGATGTCCTGGGACCGCGCTACAAGGAGCGGCCGGGCGGCTATGTGCGGATCCTGAAGGCCGGCTTCCGCTATGGCGACAACGCCCCGATGGCGGTCATCGAGCTCGTCGATCGGGATGTCGCGGCCAAGGGTCGGGACTCGGGGCCGCGGCCGGAGAGCGGTGACGCTGGAACCGAGGCCGCGGCCTGAGGCGAGGAGGCGGCCGCTCGACCCGCCACGCTTCGGGCGACCGTCCCTTCCGTTGCTGCTGCGACGGGCGCTGATTTTCCCGTGCGCCCTCCTTCTCGTCGTCGGGTGTGGAGGGGTCTCGGCCGAGCCGCCCGAGCGGGCGATACCGACCTCGGCCGAGATGGTCCGGCTGTCCTTCGCACCGGTTGTGAAGGTGGTGGCGCCCGCGGTCGTCAGCATCACCTCGCGTAAGGCGGTCGTGGCGCGACGGAGCCCGTTTGCCGGCGACCCCTTCTTCCAGTTCTTCTTCCACGATCTGGGCGTGCCGTCGCGGCGGATCGAGACCTCGCTTGGCTCGGGCGTGATCGTCCGCGACGACGGTCTCGTGGTGACCAACCACCACGTCATCGACGGCGCGGACCAGATCCAGATCGTGCTGGCCGACCGCCGGACCTTCTCGGCCAAGGTGCTGTGGAGCGACCCGGGCTCCGACCTCGCCTTCCTGCAGCTCGACACGCATGGCGAGCACCTGCCCATCCTGGCGCTCGGCAATTCCGATACGGCCCAGGTGGGCGACCTCGTGCTCGCCATCGGCAACCCGTTCGGCATCGGCCAGACCGTCACCAGCGGCATCATCTCGGCCAAGGGTCGCACCGCGCCCAACCTCGACCAGGACGTCTCGTTCCTGCAGACCGACGCGGCGATCAATCCCGGCAACTCGGGAGGTGCGCTCGTCACCCTCGACGCCAAGCTCGTCGGCATCAACACGGCGATCTTCACCCGTGGCGGCGGCTCGATCGGCATCGGCTTCGCCATTCCGGCCGATCTCGTCCGCGCCCGCCTCGAGGCCCTCCGGGCCGGGCGATCCATGACGGCGAGACCCTGGCTCGGCGCCGCGCTCGAGCCCGTCGACCAGGCCTTGGCCGAGCAGCTCGGACTCGACCGCCCGCGCGGAGTCCTGGTGCGTCAAGTCTATCCCGAGAGCGCTGCCGATAGGGCTGGCCTCGTGGCCGGCGACGTGATCCTCACGGTCGACGGGGCGGTGGTCGACGACCCGGCCGCGGTCGAATATCGGCTGTCCCTGAAGGCGCTGGGCGACCGGACCCGGCTCGGTATATGGCGTCGGTCGGCCGAGCGCTCCATCGAGGTCGGGCTGGGTGAGGCGCCTATGTCCCCGGCTCCCGATCGGACCACCCTGGACGGCGAGAATCCTCTGGCCGGTGTCACCGTCGCGAACATGTCGCCCGGCCTGAACCGGCAGCTGCAGATCGACATGTTCCGCCAGGGCGTGGTGGTGCTGGCGGTAGACCCGGACGGGCTCGGGGCACGCCTCGCTCTCCGGCGCGGTGACGTCGTCGAGAGCATCGACGGCCACAGGACGCGGTCGGTCGCCGAGCTCGAGCATCGACTGCGGTCGAGCGATGGCTCCTGGCAGATCGACATCAGCCGCGACGGCCGGCTGACCGTGGTGACGATCCGATGAGCGAGGACCTCTTCGGGGGCTCGCCCGCCGGGGCATCGCCTTCGCGACCGGCCAAGGACCGCCCGCTCGCCGACCGCCTGCGGCCGACACGGCTGGCCGAGCTCGTAGGCCAGGAGGCGGCGCTCGATCCCCAGGGGCCGCTCGGCCGAATGCTCCAGACGCGGCGCCTCGCCTCGATGATCCTCTGGGGCCCACCCGGCTGCGGCAAGACCACCCTGGCACGCCTGCTGGCCGCCGAGCTAGGCGAGCCCCTCATGGCGCTCTCGGCGGTGATGTCGGGGGTCGCCGACGTCCGAAAGGCCTTCGAGGAGGCGCGCAAGCTCAAGGCCCGCGGCCGCCGGCCCATCCTCTTCATCGACGAGATCCATCGCTTCAACCGGGCCCAGCAGGACGGGCTCCTGCACGAGGTCGAGGACGGCACCGTGACGCTGGTCGGCGCCACGACCGAGAATCCGTCCTTCGCCCTCAACGCGGCGTTGCTGTCGCGCTGCCACGTCGTCGTTCTCGACCGGCTAGACGCGCCGGCTCTAATGAAGCTCGTCGAGCGCGCCGAGACCGAGCTCGGCCACGGCCTGCCGCTCGCCGCCGACGCGCGCGCCCGGCTCGTCGATCTCGCCGACGGCGACGGGCGCTACCTCCTGAACATGGTCGAGACGCTGGCCGACCTGCCGCCCGAGCCGCAGCTCGACGTCGAGGCGCTGGGCGAGGTGCTGAGGCGACGTCTCCCGATCTACGACCGGCAGCAGGAGGCCCACTACAACCTTATCAGCGCGCTCCACAAATCGGTGCGCGGCAGCGATCCCGACGCGGCGCTCTACTGGCTCTGCCGCATGCTCGAGGGCGGCGAGGACCCGCGCTACATCGCACGCCGGGTCGTGCGCATGGCGAGCGAGGATGTCGGCCTCGCCGATCCCCTGGCCCTGACACAGGCCTTGGCCGCCGCCGAGGCCTACGAGCAGCTGGGCTCGCCCGAGGGCGAGCTCATGATCGCCCAGGCGGTGATCTACGTGGCGCTCGCGCCGAAATCGAACGCGGCCTACCGGGCCTACGGAGCGGCGAGGCGAGCGGCCAAGGAGCACGGCTCGCTCATGCCTCCGCTGCACATCCTGAACGCGCCCACGAAGCTCATGCGGACGCTCGGCTACGGGCGCGGCTACGCCTACGACCACGACGCGCCGGGCCGTTTCTCCGGCCAGAGCTACTTCCCCGATGACATGCCCCGCGAGCGCTTCTACGAGCCGACCGCCGAGGGTGACGAGGCCCGGCTCAAGGAGCGCCTCGAGCGGCTCGATCGCCTGCGCGCCGAGCGGGACGCTGCCGACCCGTCCTAGTACTACAGCCGTGTTTTCTGTGCTGAGGGTTGTGGTCATGGAGGAGAGCCATGGCGACAACGGATGGTGGCGAGGCTTGGGCCGAGGAGTTCGAGGCCTTGATGGGTCGGCTGGGTCTGCGGTTCGGGCGGGTCGAGCCGCGTCGGCGGCTGGCAGCCTATCTGCGCGGGCTTTTGGCGCCGATCGAGCGCAAGAACGGCTGGCAGCTGGCGGAGGCGGCGGGGGACCGGACGCCGGACGGGGTGCAGGAGTTCCTGAGCCGGGTGCATTGGGATGCCGACGCCGTGCGCGATGACCTGGGAGCCTATGTCGGGGAACATCTGGGGGCTGCCGACGGCGTTCTGGTGCTCGACGAGACCGGATTCATCAAGAAGGGCCGCAAGTCGGCGGGCGTGCAGCGCCAGTACAGCGGCACGGCGGGGCGGATCGAGAACTGTCAGATCGGCGTGTTCCTGGGCGGCGCCTGCCCTCCGGCGGCCCGCCGGCCGACCGGGGGGCCAGCCGCTATGGCCGGGCGCTGATCGATCGAGCGCTGTATCTGCCGGAGGGCTGGGCCTCGGACCGAGGGCGCCGGACCGAGGCCGGCATTCCCGAGGAGATTGCGTTCGCCACTAAACCCAAGCTCGGTTTGGCGATGCTCGAGCGGGCGCACGCGGCTGGTCTGCCCTTCGCCTGGGTGACGGCCGACAGCGTCTATGGCGCCGACCATGCCTTGCGCCGCTGGCTGCAGCAGCACGGGCTCGGCTACGTCCTGGCGGTGACCAAAGCGCAGCGGCTCGGTTTCTCCCGGGTCGAGGACCGGGTCGCCGGGATCCCGGCCGGCCTCTGGCGGCGCCTCAGCGCCGGCGATGGCGCCAAGGGCCACGGCTCTACGACTGGGGCTATCTGCCCTATGGCGGCGATGCGGCACCCGGTTGGGAGAAGGGCCTACTGCTCCGGCGCAGCATCGCCCAGCCCGATGAGCTCGCCTTCTACCTCACCCATGCCGCCGACGGCACGGCACTCGCCGAACTCGTCCAGGTGGCCGGCACGCGCTGGACGATCGAGGCCTGCTTCGAGGCCGCCAAGGGCGAGGTCGGCCTGGATCAGTACGAGGTCCGCTCCCCGCGATGGCCTCCTGGCCATCGCCCCTTCGGGGTTGGATCGCCGGGCCTTCTGGCCGGCGATGGGCCGGCTGGCACCGCCACGTCACCCTGGCCATGCTGGCGCACGCCTACCTCGCCGTACTCCGCAAGGTCGTCGTCGGGGGACGAGCCCACGCTCGACCTGGCAGCAGACCTGCTCCCGCTTACCGTGCCGGAGGTCCGCCGCCTGCTCTGGCATCTCGTCTCGCGGCCCATGCCCGACATGGCGGCTGCGCTCGCCTGGTCACGCTGGCGCCGCCGCCACCAGCAACGTGCCCGCCGCTGTCACTGGCAACGGCGAACCTCCATTGAAACCCGGCTGTAGTACTAGAGCATTTTCGATTTAGGTAGACCCATACCCACAGTGGGCGAGGTAATTGGCGCATTGGTCGGGCGTGAAGCGGGCGGGCAGGTCGCCTGTGACCGTCCAGAGCGCCTCCTTGGTTCGCGCGGCAGCTTTTCGGAGCAGGGCCTTGAGCTTGGCGAAGAGCTGCTCGATCGGGTTCAGGTCGGGGCTGTAGGGCGGCAGGTAGAGGATGGAGGCGCCGGCCGCGGCGATGGCCTGACGGACGCCATCGACTTTGTGGGCAGCGAGATTGTCCATCACCACGACGTCGCTGGGTGTCAGCGTCGGTGCCAGGACCTGCTCCACATACGCCCTGAAGGCGGCGCCGGTCATCGGGCCGTCGAGGACCAGGGGTGCGATCACCCCGCTCTGCCGCAGGCCGGCGATGAAGGTCGTGGTCTGCCAGTGGCCGTGGGGCACGGCCGCCACCAGGCGCTCGTCCGCCGGGCAGCGGCCGTACCGTCTCGCCATGTTGGTGGCGGTGGCGGTCTCGTCGAGGAAGACGAAGCGGGCGGGATCCATGATCGGTCAGCAGACCGATCATCCGATCCCTGGAAGGGACCGGGCCAGCAGGCCCGGGAGGAAAGGGCTGCCACGAGCGCCAGCGCCGCCGCCGGATCAGGACGTCGGGCCGATCCTGCTCGGAGGCCCTCGAGGACTTTTTTTATGCCTCAGGCCGAGGCTGCGGAGCGTGCGGTGGAGGGTCGAGAGCGCCGGGCTCAGGCCGAAGCGGCGTCGCAGCTCGCCCTGGAGCTCGACAAGCGTGATGTCGGGCGTCGCCTCGATGGCCTTCACCAGGTCGTCCTCGTGCCCGGCCAGAGCCGGCGGGCGATGGCCGCCGACCTGCGCCGGCGCAGCGCTGCCCGTCTCGCGCACCCGCCGCATCAGCTTGATCGCCGCCGCGGCGCTCACCTCGAACCGTCGCGCCGCCTCGCGGATCGAGCTGCCACCCTCGACCGCGCGCACGATCCGCCCGCGCAGGTCCATCGATAACGGTGCCGGCATCCCAAAGCCCCAAGCTGACTCAACCGATAGTGTCGAATCACCGGTACCGATTCTATGCAGTAGGAAAATGCTCTAGTGTCCTGCCTCGAAAGTTCGTGTCACAATAGGGAGGAGGCTTTTCGAGGGCTTGGGAATGGCGGGACGACCCTTGCCGGTGTTGGAACTGAATGCGGCGGAGAGGGCCGAGCTCGAAGGGCTGGCGAGGCGGCGGAAGACTGCCCAGGCAATGGCGATGCGGGCGCGCATCGTGCTCGGTTGCGCCGGCGGGCGGGCCAACAAGGATGTTGCGGGCGAGCTTGATCTCGACCCGGCGACGGTGGGCAAATGGCGGCGGCGCTTTCTCCTGCACGGTGTGGACGGCTTGCTGGATGAGCCACGCTCTGGCGCGCCGCGCACCCTTCCCGACGCGCGCATCGAGGCGGTGATCGTGCGCACGTTGGAGAGCTTGCCCGAGGGCGCTACCCACTGGAGCACGCGCGGCATGGCCAAGGCCAGCGGGGTCTCGGCAGCTAGCGTGGGGCGCATCTGGCGAGCCTTCGGCCTGCAGCCACATCGGAGCGAAAGCTTCAAGCTCTCCACCGATCCCGACTTCGTTGCCAAGGTGCGCGACATTGTCGGCCTCTACATGGCCCCGCCGATCCGCGCGGTGGTCTTGTGCGTCGACGAGAAAAGCCAAATCCAGCCGACGCAGCAGGCATCGGCTCCATCTCCGCAGGAGCCGATGTCAGGAGACATCGGCGGGGCGCTCGACCGTTCCCAGCCGCTGTTGCCGATGCGGCCCGGCCAGATCGAGCGGCGCACGCACGACTACAAGCGCCATGGCGTGACGTCGTTGTTCGCCGCGCTCGATGTCGCTACCGGACGGGTGATCGGGCCGTGCCATCCGCACCATCGCGCCAGCGAGTTCCGACGCTTTCTCGACGCCATCGAAAGCAACGTGCCGCAAGACCTCGATGTGCACCTGGTGCTCGACAACGACGCCACCCACAAAACGCCGCTGATCCGCGCCTGGCTTGCCAAGCGTCCTCGATTTTCCGTGCACTGGACACCGAAAGGCGCCTCCTGGGTGAACCAGGTCGAGCGCTGCTTCGCCCTCGTTACGCAACGGCAGATCCGCCGCGGTGTCCACACCAGCGTGACACGACTCCAAAGCGCCATCGCCACCTTCATCGCCGACCACAACGCCGATCCCAAACCGTTCCGTTGGACCAGGTCCGCCGACGATATCCTCGCCTCCATCGAGCAATTCTGCCTCCGCACCCAACCTCCCATTAACCCACGAACTTCAGACGCAGGACACTAGCTGCTTCGTCATGGTCCGCGGCAGCCAGAGGGCGAGGTCGGGGAGGAGGATCAGGCAGGCGATCATCGCCAGGAGCGCCAGGACGAAGGGGACGGCGCCGATGATGACGTCGTGGAGCTGGCCCTTCGGGCGGATGCCGTGGACGACGTAGAGGTTGATGCCGACCGGCGGCGTGATCATCGCGGTCTCGACCAGCAGCATGACGAGGACGCCGAACCAGACGGGATCGAAGCCCAGGCTCACGATGACGGGCGTGATGATCGGCACGGTCGCCACCATCATGGTGAGCGTCTCCATGAACATGCCGAGGACGAGGTAGAAGAGGACGATCACCCACAAGGTCGCCTTGGGCGAGAGGCCGAGGCCCAGGACGGCGCCCTCGACCACCCGCGTCAGGCCGAGGGCCGTGACGACGAAGTTGAGGAAATAGGCGGCGATCAGGATCGCCATGATCATCGCCGTCGTGCGCATCGTGCCTTCGGTGACGGCGCGCAGCATGGCGAGCGAGACGCGGCCGCGCAGCGCCGCCAGCGCCAGGGCCGCGAGCACGCCCAGGGCGGCGCTCTCGGTGGGCGTGGCCCAGCCGGCATAGATCGAGCCGATGACGAGGATGAAGATCAGGAGCGGCGGGACGAGGTCGGGGAGCGTCCGCAGCCGCATCGCCCAGCCGGTGGCGATCCGGTCGCCGCCCCAGGCCGGGCGGAACAGGCAGCCCACCAGCACGGTCGCCATGAAGAAGGCGGCGAGCACGAGCCCCGGCACGATGCCGGCCAGATAGAGCTGGGGGATCGAGGTGTCGGTCAGGACGCCGTAGACGATCATGTTGATCGAGGGCGGGATCAGGATGCCGAGCGTCCCGCCGGCGGCGATGGTGCCGAGAAAGAAGCGCTCATTGTAGCGGTGGCGCTCGATCTCGCCGACGGCGACCGTGCCGATGGTGGCGGCGGTGGCGACGCTCGAGCCGCAGACGGCGGCGAAGAGCGTGCAGGCGCCGATGTTGGAGTGCATGAGGCCGCCGGGCAGCCAGGAGAGCCACTGCGCCATGGCGGCGTACATGCGCTCGGCGATGCCCGAGCGCAGCAGGATCTCGCCCAGGAGCACGAACATCGGGATCGCGACCAGGATGAAATCGGTCGAGGAGGCCCAGGCGAGCTCGCCCGCGGCATGGCGCAGGGGCAGGCCCGAGAAGACCGCGTCGAGCGTGAGGCCCAGCACGCCCAGGGTCGCGGCGACCGGGACGCTGAGTGCCAGGAGAAGGACGAGAAAGGCGACGGTGAAGACGATCAAGCGGCACCGCTCCGCCGCTCGAGGTCGCGCAGCTCCTCCTCGGTCTCCTCCGCGAGCGTGCGCGAGCCCAGGAGGAGCCGCACCCGATCGATCTCGCCGCGCAGCAGGAAAGCGAGGCCGCGAACCAGGAGGAGAAAGGCCGTGAGGAAGAAGAGCAGGATGCCCAGGATCCAGATGAGCTGCGGCAGGGCCAGCGGGATGCTGAGCGCCGAGAGCGAGGTCGAGTGCAGGCGGTAGGAGGTACGGAAGACGCCGAAGCCATAGACCAGGATGAAGCCCGCGAAGAGGGTGAAGAGCGCCACGCCCAGGACGTCGAGGATGGCGCAGAGCCGCTTCGGCAGAAGGCTGTAGAGCGAGTCGATCCGGATATGGGCGCGGTCGAGGAGGGCCAGCGGCAGGGCCCAGGCGGTCGAGATCGCGAGCGCGAAGCCCGCGATGTCGTCCGCGCCGCCGAAGGACGCGGTCGAAGAGCTTGCGCATCAGGACCTCGACAGCCGACGACGAGGGCGGCGAGGAACAGCACGCCCCCGCCGGCCCAAACGCCGAAGAGGGCGAGCCGGCGCGCGTGAACGAGGAGGCGGTCCAAGAAAAAAGGCCGGCGGCTCAGAGCTTGTCGAGCGGGATCGTCAGGCCCAGCACCTTGCCGACGGTACCGTTCCACTCGGCAGCGCAGTCCTTGCCGCAGCGCTTGCCCCAGTCGACCAGCACGGTGCTCTGGGTGAGCTCCTTGGCCTTGGCCTTGTCCGCATCGCTCATCGACACGATGGTCATCTTGGCCGGCTTGCCCATTGTGCAGGGCTCCTGGCCGACGTTGCAGTTGGCGGCCTGCTCGGTCGACTTGGTGGCCGTGTCCCACATCTTGTCCTGGAATTTTTCGAACTCGGTGGCGAAAAAGTCCTGCACGTCCTTGGGCCAGGAATTCCATTTGTCGAGATTGACCGACTGGTAGTTGATGCTCCAGCCCATGCTCAGCGGATAGAGATAGCTCGTCACCTCGGGCCAGCCTGCCGTGTTGCCGGAGAGGGTGCCGGTGACCGCGCAGTCGACGACGCCACGCTGCAGGGCCGGCACCACCTCGGCGAAGGACAGGCTCACCGTCGTGCCGCCGATGGCGGCGATGAAGTCGTTCATCGTCTTGTTGAAGACACGGATCTTGCGGCCCTTGAGATCGCCGAGGCTTTCGACTTTGTCTTTGCACCAGAAGACCTGCGGCTGATTGGCGCCGAAGGCCAACATCTTGACATTGAACTTCTTTTGCATCACCCGGTCCATGACCGGGATCCAGGCTTGGCAGGCCGTCTTGGCGCTGTCGATGTCGAGCGCGATGCCGGCGAGGTCGCAGCCCTCGAACACGATCATCACCCGCCATCTTGCTGAAGTCGCCGGCCCCGAAATCGACCACGCCCAGCGTCGTCATGCGCATCACCTGGGCATCCTTGACACCCATGAGGTCGACCGGGGTGAAGTCGGCCTTGATCCTGCCGCCCAAATCTTTGGGGATCGTCTTGCCCCAGAACGGCACCTCGTCGCCGAACGAGACGATCGTCTTGCTGTTGAGGCCGATGCCTTTCACGGTCATCTCGGGCAGGTCGGCGGCCATGGCCACGGATGCCGACCCCAGCAGGCCGGCGACGGCGAGGGCTCTCAGGGGATGCTTCATCTGTCTCTCCTCCGGCTGGGGCGCATGAACACTATGCAACAATCGGGCCGCCGGTGGGCAGCGCGGCCGCCGGGCTGGGCGGTGCCCCCCAGGCCGGGCATCATGCTATTGCAGGTCGTGGCGCCGGGGCAGCAGCGCCCGCTCGATCCGGTAGACCAGGGCGGAGAGCAGAAGGGCGAGCGCCACGGTCACGGCCAGCTCGGCGAACACTTTCGGGATCACATAGAGGCTTCCGGCCTTGAAGATGGCGTGGCCCAGGCCCTGGTCGGAGGACATGAACTCGCCGATGATGG
>CAWHFO010000080.1:0-197692 GCA_963828215.1 uncultured Alphaproteobacteria bacterium
GATCGGGGAGCCCGCTCCGCCCTAGCGCGCGGGCTCCGGGAGGGCCTTGAGGCGGCGGCTGGGGGGCAAGGCCGGGCGGGCCGGGGGCCCGATCACCGGGTCGAAGCGGAAGGCCGGCTTGTCGCCCTCGATCGTCACCTGGACCTTGCCGCCCTTGGCGAGGCGGCCGAACAGCAGCTCGTCGGCGAGCGGGCGCTTGATGTGCTCCTGGATGATGCGGGCGAGCGGCCGGGCGCCGTAGAGCGGGTCGTAGCCCTTCTCGGCGAGCCAGGCCCTGGCCAGGTCGTCGAGCTCGATATGCACCCGGCGGTCGGCGAGCTGGGCGGCCAGCTCCTTTACGAACTTCAGGACGACCGAGGAGATGATGGCCGGCGTGAGCGCCTTGAAGGGGATCACCGCGTCCAGGCGGTTGCGGAACTCGGGCGTGAACATCCGCTTGATCGCCTCGGTGTCCTCGCCCTCGCGGCCGCTGCGGCCGAAGCCCATGGCCGGCCGGCTCATGTCGGTGGCGCCGGCGTTCGTGGTCATGATCAGGATGACGTTCCTGAAATCGACCGTCTTGCCGTTGTTGTCGGTGAGCTTGCCGTAGTCCATCACCTGGAGAAGGATGTTGAAGACGTCGGGATGCGCCTTCTCGATCTCGTCCAGGAGCAGGACCGAGTGGGGATGCTGGTCGACGGAGTTGGTCAGAAGGCCGCCCTGGTCGAAGCCGACATAGCCCGGCGGCGCCCCGATCAGCCGCGAGACGGCATGCCGCTCCATGTACTCCGACATGTCGAAGCGGGTGAGCTCGATCGACATGATCTTGGCGAGCTGACGGGCCACCTCGGTCTTGCCGACGCCGGTCGGCCCCGAGAAGAGGTAGCAGCCGATGGGCCGCTGCGGGTCCCTGAGGCCGGCCCGCGACAGCTTGATCGCCGAGGACAGGGCCTCGATCGCCTCGGCCTGGCCGTAGACGACGCCCTTCAGGTCCTCGTCCAGGGTCTTCAGCGCCTCCTTGTCGCGCGCGTTCACGGCCTTGATGGGGACGCGCGCGATCTTGGCGACGATCTCCTCGATCTCCTTGGTGCCCACCGTCTTCCGGCGGGCGTTCTCCGGCTTCAGCATCTGGGCGGCGCCGACCTCGTCGATCACGTCGATCGCCTTGTCGGGCAGCTTGCGGTCGTGGATGTAGCGGTTGCTGAGCTTGACCGCGGCCTTCAGGGCGCCGTCGGTGTACTTCACCCGGTGGTGCTGCTCGAAGCTCGGCCTCAGGCCCTGCAGGATCTTGACCGTCTCGTCCTCGGAGGGCTCGGGAACGTCGATCTTCTGGAAGCGACGCACGAGGGCCCGGTCCTTCTCGAAATAGGTGCGGAACTCCTTGTAGGTCGTCGAGCCGATGCAGCGGAGGCCGCCGGAGGCGAGCGCCGGCTTCAGGATGTTGGAGGCGTCGAGCGAGCCGCCCGAGGTGGCGCCGGCGCCGATCACCGTGTGGATCTCGTCGATGAAGAGCACGGCGTTCTTGTTCGCCTCGAGCTCCGAGATCACCGCCTTCAGGCGCTCCTCGAAGTCGCCCCGGTAGCGGGTCCCGGCCAGCAGGGCGCCCATGTCGAGGGCGAAGATGACCGAGCTTTTGAGGATGTCCGGGACCTCGCCGCGGATGATGCGGAGCGCCAGGCCCTCGGCGATGGCGGTCTTGCCGACGCCCGGGTCGCCCACGAAGAGCGGATTGTTCTTCGAGCGCCGGCAGAGGATCTGGATGGTCCGCTCGATCTCGTGGTCGCGGCCGATCAGGACGTCGATCTTGCCGTCGCGGGCCTTCACGTTGAGGTTCGTGCAGTAGGTGTTGAGCGCCTCGCTGCCCGGCTCCCGCTTCTCCTCGCCCTCCTTCTCCTCGACGCCCCTGACGGTGCGCTGGTCGCCGAGCCCCGGCTTCTTGGCGATGCCGTGCGAGATGTAGTTCACGGCATCGAGCCGCGACATGCCCTGCTCCTGGAGGAAGAACACGGCATGGCTCTCGCGCTCGGAGAACATGGCGACGAGCACGTTGGCGCCCGTCACCTCGCTGCGCCCGGACGACTGGACGTGGATCGCGGCCCGCTGGATGACGCGCTGGAACCCGGCGGTGGGCTTGGCGTCGACCACCCCCTCGACCACGAGGCCGCCCAGATCCTGGTCGAGGAAGTCGGACAGGCTGGAGCGCAGCCGCTCGAGATCCATGGCGCAGGCCTTGAGGACCGCCACCGCGTCCTGATCCTCGGTCAGCGCCATCAGGAGGTGCTCGAGCGTCGCGTACTCGTGCTGGCGGGCATTGGCCAGGGCCAGCGCCCGCCGCAGGGTCTTCTCAAGCGTGCGAGAGAGCATCGGCATCACCCAGGGTCCCCGACCCCGACCGCTGCCCCCGATGGGCCAGTCGCGCAGGCGTCGGCCACGTCACTCTTTCTCCATGGTGCATTGTAGCGGATGCTGGTTCTGCCGCGCGAACTCGATCACCTGGGCCACCTTCGTCTCCGCCACCTCGAACGTATAGACCCCGCAGATCCCGACGCCCTTCTGGTGCACGTGCAGCATGATGCGGGTGGCATCCTCGCGGTTCTTGCCGAAGAACCGCTCCAGGACGTGAACGACGAACTCCATCGGCGTGTAGTCGTCGTTCAACAGCAGAACCTTGTAGAGGGACGGGCGTTGGGTCCGCGTCCGCGACTTGGTCGCGACGTCCCCCTTGGTCGCTTCGTCCCGATCGAAGCCGCCGTCGCTCATGACTTTCCCGTTACACCATCAAGCGCAATCGACACTGAAATCTTAGAGCAAGCGTCCATCCAAACAAATCCCTTTTGCGCCTGCCGGCGCCGCACCGCCAGCCCCCGAGATCGTTCGCATACCCCCGGAGGGCAAGGGCCCGGGCCGCGCGGCACCCCGGCGCCGGGCGGGCGGCTAGGCAAAGCCGGCACCGTCCGCCATAAGGGGCCCATGGCCCCGCCGGGCGTGGGCCGAGAGCAAGAAGGCTGTCTCCTCCCCGTCGGGGGCGGGGCCGGGACAGCGGGGACCATCGACCGCGCCACGTCAAGCCGCGCGCCACAGCCGGTAGGGGCAGCATGCAGGAAGCCGCAGCGACGCACGCAACGGCCATCTTCGGCCTGAGCGCGCTCCCCGTCTCGACGCTCATCATGGTCGTCGTCTACGCGGTCATCATCGCCGAGCGCGTCAACCGGTCGATCATCGCGCTCCTCGGCGCCGGCCTCGTCATCTTCCTCCAGGTCCTGGATTTCGAGGAGGCGGTGGCCGCCATCGACTTCAACACCATCTTCCTGCTGACCGGCATGATGATCATGGTCGCGATCTCGCGCCGGTCCGGGATGTTCGAGTTCGTCGCCGTGTGGTCGGCCAAGCAGGCCCGGGCCGTGCCCTGGGCCATCCTGGTCGTCCTCCAGATCACGACCGCCGTGCTCTCCGCGGCGCTCGACAACGTGACGACCGTGCTGCTCATCGTGCCGGTCACGATCGCCATCACGCGGGACCTCAAGGTTCCCGCCTATCCCTTTCTCTTCGCGGAGATCTTCGCTTCCAACATCGGCGGCACCTCGACCCTGATCGGCGATCCCCCGAACATCCTGATCGGGTCCCGCGCCGATCTCGGCTTCGACCAGTTCATCACCCAGCTGGGGCCGATCATCCTGGTGGTCATGGCCGTGCAGGCGCTGATGATCCACCTCCTCTGGGGCCGCGCGATGCGGGCGCCGGAGGAGGCGCGGCGGCTCGTCATGGCGATGGACGAGAGGGCCACGATCAAGGACCCGGTCCTCCTGAAGAAGTCGATCTGGGTGCTGGCCCTGGTGATGGTGGCCTTCTCGGTCGCCCGCCCCCTCGGCTGGGAGCCCGGCGCCATCGCGCTGTTCGGGGCCTCGATCCTGATGCTCCTCGACGGCCTGGGGCTCAGGGGCGAGGAGCAGCAGCATCACGCCGTGCGGATCTTCAACGAGGTCGAGTGGGTCACGATCTTCTTCTTCGTCGGCCTCTTCATCGTGGTCCGCGGGATCGACAAGGCGGGCGTGCTGAAGCTCCTGGCCGAGGGGCTGATCGACACCACGGGCGGCCATCTGGCCGTCACCGGGTCGGTCATCCTCTGGGCCAGCGCCGTCCTGTCCGCGATCGTCGACAACATCCCCTTCGTGGCGACGATGATCCCGCTGGTGAAGGATCTGGCGGGGGAGTTCGGCGGGCCCGCGGGGCTCCTGCCGCTGTGGTGGTGCCTGTCGCTCGGCGCCTGCCTCGGCGGCAACGGGACGCTGATCGGCGCCTCGGCCAACCTCACGGTCGCCGGCCTCGCCGACCGCAGCGGCATCCATTTCCGCTTCCTGACCTACACGGCCTACGCGTTCCCGATGATGCTGGTCAGCATCGCCGTCGCGCAGGTCTATGTCTGGCTGCGCTTTCTCGGCTGAGCGGGCCGGGCCGCCGGCAGGGCCGCGACCAATCGGCTCAGCCGGCCGGCACCTTCTGCGCGCCGTCGCCGGAATCGCCGTCCTCGCGGCGCTCGGTCTTGAGCCTCAGCCGCGCCGAGCGGGGCGATCCGGGCGGAAGCGACCGTGACGCCGCGCTCTCCTGGCGCAGCGGCTCGGGCGTCGCCTCCGGCTTCTCCATCTCGCCGTTCCCGTCCGCGAGCTGGGCCTGCTCGGCCTCCGGCTCCTCGGGCTCGGCGCCCGGGCCGGACCCCGCGGCCGGCTCCGCCACGGTCGTGGTCGCGAGGCTCAGGGCCAGCTCGCGCAGCCGCTCGGGCGCCACCACCGGTGCTGGCCGCGCCGCCCGCTCCTCGTCCAGCTCCACCGCCTCGGCGACGGCGCTGTCGGCGTCGGCCAGCGTCAGCTTGAGGCGGGCGAGCTGCTCGAAGAACTCCTCGCGCTGGGCCGGGAAGAGGCGGTCGGCCTGCCGCTCGTCGACCAGCCGCTCGGCCTGCGCCAGGATGTTGCGGGCATGGACCAGCTGCCCGGAGGCACGCGTGTTGCCGGCCAGCATCTGGGCCAGCGCCTTCGTCGTCGGCTGAAGCTGGGCCAGGATCTCGTGTGCCGAGCCGGGCGTCCGCCTGCCGCCGTCGCGCTGATGCCGGCCCGCCGGCCCGCCCTTGCCACGCTTCTTGTTGCCACGTCGATACGGGAACATCGATCGGTCTTTCATACAATTCCGGACATCGTCATTGCACCCCCGCGACCGCGCACGTCGCCCGGCGACGGAAACCCGTCCGTCACGTCGCCCCAGCTTGGCCCAGACTCGTTGCGGTCAGTCTGCACATCGCGCTGCTTGAGCCGCGCTCGCCAATCCCTGCGCAGCCATGCGGGCTGAACTGCAGCCCTGCGTATGTTCGAGCTCGGATCGATTGGCCCTGGAGGCAGAAGTCTCGCCTCCGACGCGACGAGCACTACAGGGAGGGCACGAAAATTCAAGCAAAAAAAGCCTCGATGCCCGCCCCTTGCAGCATTCGCCTACAGGGTCGGCGCCGCGAACTCGCTTTCTCGGGTGACGAGCCCGCAACACCGACAGTTCAACACTAGTCCGACGATCGCGGTTCCCTCGGCGCCCGCCGCGATCGGGGCGATATCGGCGCCCGCGCCGTCCCGCGGCCGCTCCCTCAGCATCGCCAGCCGGGCCTCCAGCTCGGCCGTCGCCCCGACCAGCGCGATCCGGACCGCGCCCGCCGGGGCGCGGATCTCGAGAAGAGGCTCCAGGCCGCCTCCCCCGGCGCCGGAGGCGGCGATGCAGAGGCAGGCGGGCTCGGCCGCAACATCCCGGGCCGCCATCGCCGCATCCGAGAGCATCCCGGGGCCGGGCCCGGCCGGCCCGACGGCGCGCTCCGATACCGGTACGCCGCGGGCGGCAGGGCCGGGCGCAGAGCCTAGAGCCAGATCCACCTCCGCCAGCGCGGCGGCGACGTCGTCGAGAAGGGCGCGGGCCTCGCGGCCGAGGGCGCCGCCGGCCCCGCTCACGAGAAGCTCGAGCGCCCCGCGCAGCCGGTGGAGCGCCGCGCGGGCCTCGGGCGAGGCGGATCCCCCGGGCGACGGCGCCGATGCGCCGCGACCCCGTCGCCGACCGAAGACTGTCACCGACCCTTCCCCTGCCGCCATCCGGCCGGCGGAGCCACCGGGAGCCACGGCGCGAAGCCTAGCGCGGAAGCGTTGACGCGAGGTAAAGCTCGGGGACGCTCGAGACCGCCAAGCCCGGGAGGAGGCACCATGCCCTACGTCATCATCGCCAAGGACAAGGGGAACGCCCTGGAGCTGCGCATGGCCCTGCGTGGCGAGCATCTGGACTATCTCAAGGGCTTCAAGGACAAGCTGCTGGCCGGCGGGGCCATGACCGCGGACGACGGCACCGGCGGCTACGGCACCCTGTTCATCCTCGACACCGAGGACCGGGCCGAGGCCGAGGCGTTCGCCAGGAACGACCCCTTCGCCAAGGGCGGCCTCTTCGACATGGTCCAGGTGACGCGCTGGCGGAAGGCGATCTTCGACCGCCAGATGCTGGTCTGAGCGGCCTGCCGCCCGGCGGCGACCGCTCAGTCGGCCAGCGGCCAGATGTCGCGCTCGCCGAGGCCGAGCTCGGCGAGATCGGCGGCGCGGAGCGGCGCGTCCGCGGCGGGAAAGAACTCGTCGAGCTGCGGCGGTGCCACGCCCGTGCCGCTCAGCATGGCGTGCGCCTGGCCGCGGTGGTGCACCTGATGCTGGAAGAGGTGGAGCAGAACCCTGTCCTGCCGCTCGACCTGCACATGGTCGGCGCGGATCAGACGGACCGGGGCGCCCAGGCGCTCGTCCGTCAGGGAGCCGCAGACGGCGACGAGCCGGCCGTCGACCTCGGCCTGGGCCGGGCGCAGGTCCGCCATCCTCGGGCACGGCACCTCGTCGGCGAAGGCTTCCTCGGGTCCGATGCTCCTGCCCTCGAGTCCCGCCACATAGTAGCGGTCGACGACGAGGATGTGGTTGAGGGTCCGCATCAGCGACGGGAAGAAGCCGACGCGCGGGGCGTCCAGCTCGTCCTGGCCGAGCTGCGCGCAGGCGGCCAGGAGGCGGTGATTGGCCCAGAGATTGTTCAGGGCCATCGCGCGAAGATAGGCGATCCCGGCGCTCTGCACCGCAGACTCTCCCGATCGGTCGGAGGCGACGCCAGCCTAGGGCCGGACCGGCGGCAGGGCCAGCCCGGCCGGCGGCCGAGGCTGGCGGGATTGCTGCACAGCGGCATTTCTCCTAAGGAACGGCGCAGATCGCCCGCTCCGGGCCAGCTCATCGAGGATCTCTTCCGAGCCATGCTCGACAAGACCTACCGCCCGGCAGAGGTCGAGGCCCGCATCTATGCCGCGTGGGAGGACTCCGGCCTGTTCGCGCCTCGTGCCGACCCCACGGCCGAGCCTTTCTGCATCATGCTGCCGCCGCCCAACGTCACCGGCAGCCTGCACATGGGCCACGCCCTCGACCACTCGATCCAGGACACGCTGATCCGCTTCGAGCGGATGCGCGGCAAGGCGGTGCTGTGGCAGCCGGGCACGGACCATGCCGGCATCGCGACGCAGATGGTGGTCGAGCGCGAGCTGGCGCGCACGGGCGCCAATGTCGGCCGCCGCGAGATGGGCCGGGCGGCGTTCGTCGCCAAGGTGTGGGAATGGAAGGAGCGCTCGGGCGGGACGATCGTCCGGCAGATGCGGCGCCTCGGCGATTCGCCGGACTGGAGCCGCGAGCGCTTCACCATGGACGAGGGCCTGTCGCGGGCCGTCGTCCGGGCCTTCGTCCGCCTTCACAGGAAGGGGCTGATCTACAAGGACAAGCGGCTCGTCAACTGGGACACCAGGCTGCAGACCGCGGTCTCCGACCTCGAGGTCCAGCAGCAGGAGGTCGACGGCCATCTCTGGTATCTGAGCTATGCGGTCGAAGGCGCGGACGGGGCCACGATCACGGTGGCGACGACGCGGCCCGAGACGATGCTCGGCGATACCGGCATCGCGGTGCATCCGGACGACGAGCGCTACCGGCACCTGGTCGGCAAGAACGCCGTCCTCCCGCTCGTCGGCCGCCGCCTGCCGATCGTCGCCGATCCCTACTACCGACCCGGAGAAGGGCACAGGGGCGGTCAAGATCACGCCGGCCCACGACTTCAACGATTTCGAGGTCGGCCGCCGCCACGGGCTCGAGGCCGTGCCGATCATGGACGAGGTCGGGCGCCTCAACGAGAACGTGCCCGACTGCTATCGCGGCCTGGACCGCTTCGAGGCGCGCAAGAGGATCCTGGCCGATCTCGAGGCGCAGGGCGCTCTCGCCAGGACCGAGCGCCATCGCCACACCGTGCCGCACGGCGACCGCTCCGGCACGCCGCTCGAGCCCTTCCTCACCGACCAATGGTATTGCGACGCGGCGACGCTGGCGAAGCCCGCGATCGAAGCCGTCGAGGACGGGCGCACCAGGTTCGTGCCGCAGCAGTGGCAGAACACCTATTTCGAGTGGATGCGGAACATCCAGCCCTGGTGCATCTCGCGCCAGCTCTGGTGGGGGCATCGGATCCCGGCCTGGTACGGGCCGGACGGGACGATCTTCGTCGAGGAGAGCGAGGAGGAGGCGCTGGCCAGGGCGCACGGGCACTATGGCGAGGCGGTGAGGCTCCGGCAGGACGAGGACGTTCTGGACACCTGGTTCTCCTCGGGCCTCTGGCCGTTCTCGACGCTGGGCTGGCCGGAGGAGACGCCGGAGCTCGCCCGCTTCTATCCGACCGACGTGCTGGTCACGGGCTTCGACATCATCTTCTTCTGGGTCGCCCGGATGATGATGATGGGCCTCGAGCTGATGGGCGAGGTGCCGTTCGGGACGGTCTACATCCACGGCCTCGTCCGGGACGAGGGCGGCCAGAAGATGTCGAAGACCAAGGGCAACGTCATCGACCCCCTGGAGCTGATCGACACCTACGGCGCCGACGCGCTCCGCCTCGCGCTCCTGGCCTCGACCCAGCAGGGCCGCGACATCAAGTTCGGCCCGTCCAGGGTCGAGGGCTTTCGCAATTTCACGACCAAGCTCTGGAACGCCGCCCGCTTCGTCGAGATGAACGAGGGGCGGCTCGTCGAGGGATTCGAGCCGGCGGCCTGCAAGCTCCCTCTCAACCGCTGGATCGTTCAGGAGACGGCCCTGGTGGCGGACGCGGCCACCGAGCATCTCGAGCAGCTCCAGCTTCAGCGCCGCCGCTTTCGCGCTCTATCACTTCGTCTGGGAGACCTTCTGCGACTGGTACGTGGAGCTGGCGAAGCCGCACCTCTTCGGCGCGGACGAGGCGCAGAAGGCCGAGACGCGGGCCACCGCCGCCTGGGTCCTCGAAGCAGATCCTCCATCTCATCCATCCCATGGCGCCCTTCGTCAGCGAGGAGCTGTGGGAGCGCCTGCTCGGCGCGCCCGGCGGCATGCTGATCGGCGCCCGCTGGCCGGAGCTGGAGGTGCGCCAGGACGATGCCCAGGCCCACGACGAGCTGAGCTGGCTGGTGCGCGTCGTCCGCGCGATCCGCGCCGCGCGGACCGAGATCAACGTGCCGCACTCGGCCAAGCTGACCCTGCTGCAGAGCGGGGCCTCGCCCGAGACGCTGGCACGCCTGGCTCGTCACGAGGAGGCGCTGATCCGGCTGGCGCGAACTCGAGCGCGTCGTGCCCGAGGAGCGGGCCATCCCCCCGGCGGCGCTGGTCCTGGTCGTCGACGAGACCACGTTTGCTCTCCCGGTCGGCGAGGTGGTCGATCTCGAGCAGGAGCGCCAGCGCCTGCGGAAGGAGATCGACAAGGCCGCCGGCGACGCCGCAAAAATCGAGCAGAAGCTCGCCAATCCGAGCTTCGTCGAGCGGGCGCCGGCCGATGTCGTCCTGGAGCAGCGGCAGCGGCTCGAGGAGGCCCTGGCGGTCGCGGCGCGGCTGACCGAGGCGCTGGCGCGCATCGTCTGATCGCGGGAGGCATCGTGGCATGGTCGACTGTCTGGTGAGGGAGGCCGCCGACGGGCGGCCCGTGCGGGTCGTGGGCGTTGCCGACGCGGCAGCGGCGATCGCAGCGCTGCCGGCGGCGCAACAGCGATGGCTGGGCTCGACGGGCTTCAAGGCCAAGCCCGGGGCCGCGGCGCTGCTGCCCGGCGCCGACGGTGCCGTGGCCGGCGCCCTC
Source organism: uncultured Alphaproteobacteria bacterium (assembly GCA_963828215.1). GTDB lineage: Bacteria > Pseudomonadota > Alphaproteobacteria > Geminicoccales > Geminicoccaceae > CAVTJL01. The sequence goes on from CAWHFO010000080.1 coordinate 10,138, forward strand.
CTGGTGGTCGGCTCGCCGGCCGGCGCCTGGGACGCGGGCGGGCTCCCCGCCGTCCTGCCCGAAGGGGACTGGCGGCTGGACGACCGCCAGGGGCTCCTGTCGCCCGCCGAGGCCGGCCTCGCCTTCGCGCTCGCCTCCTACCGCTTCGAGCGCTATCGGAAGAGCGAGCGCCCCCGTCCGCGGCTCGTGGTGAGCGACGCCGCGGCGCATCGGCGGGCCAGCGAGCTCGCCGCCTCGATCTGCCTCGCCCGGGATCTCGTCAACACGCCGGCCAACGACCTGGGCCCGGAGGAGCTGGAGGCCGCGGTGGCCGAGGTCGCCAGGGCTCAGGGTGCCCGGCTCACCTCGATCGTGGGCGAGGAGCTGCTCGACAGGAACTATCCGACCATCCATGCCGTCGGTCGGGCCAGCAGCCGGGCGCCGCGGCTGCTCGACCTCGTCTGGGGCGACGCCGGAGCCCCCAAGGTGACGCTGGTCGGCAAGGGCGTGTGCTTCGACACGGGCGGGCTCGACATCAAGCCGTCGGCCGGCATGCTCATGATGAAAAAGGACATGGGCGGGGCCGGGCTGATGCTGGGGCTGGCCCGGGCGGTGATGGCGCTGGGCCTGCCGGTGCGCCTGCAGGCTGCTGATCCCGGCCGTCGAGAACAGCATCTCGGGCAGCGCCTTCCGGCCCGGCGACGTGCTGCGCACCCGGAAGGGGCTGAGCGTCGAGATCGGCAACACCGATGCCGAGGGACGGCTGGTGCTGTGCGACGCCCTGGCCGAGGCCGATCTCGAGAGGCCGGAGGTCATGCTCGACGCGGCGACGCTCACCGGGGCGGCGCGCGTGGCCCTGGGGCCGGAGCTGCCGGCGCTCTTCACGCCCGACGACGACCTCGCCCAGGCGATCCTCGCCAAGGGCGTGGCGCTCGAGGAGCCGCTGTGGCGGCTGCCGCTGCACGCGCCCTACCGCAAGCTGATCGACAGCGCCGTGGCCGACATCAACAACGCCGGCAGCAAGCCTTTCGCCGGCGCCATCACGGCGGCCCTGTTCCTCAAGGACTTCGTGACCGAGACGAAGGGCTGGGCGCATCTCGACATCTTCGCCTGGAACGACGATGCGCGGCCGGGTCGGCCGAAAGGTGCCGAGGCCACGGGGCTGCGGCCGCTCCTCGCCATGCTCGAGGATCGCTTTGGCCGCGGCTGAGCCGGGCGCGTCCGCCGCGACCGACCCGCGGCCGACTATGCCTGGTTCCATCCGCTCGAGACCCGGTGGATGGACAACGACATGTACGGCCACGTCAACAACGTGATCTATTACAGCTATTTCGACACGGCGATCGCCCACTTCCTGATGCGCGAGGGCGGCTTCGAGCCGCTGGCCTCGCCCTTCATCGACTTCGCCGTCGACACCGGCTGCCGCTTTCACAGCCCGATCGCCTTTCCCGACCGGATCGACGCCGGCCTGCGCGTCGGCCGGGTCGGGCGCACCAGCGTGCGCTGGGAGATCGGCCTCTTCCGCAACGACGAGCAGGATGCCGCGGCCGACGGCCATTTCGTTCATGTCTTCGTCGACCGCGCCGACCAGCGGCCGGTGCCGGTTCCGCCGGGCATCCAGGGCGCGATCGACCGCCTGATGCCCCGCTGAGTCCGGGCCGCCGCCCTTGAGCCTTGCTGAGGCTTTCATCAGCCTCTAGAACGGGGCGATGGCGGGGCCGGGCCGGACGAGGGTGGCGTGAGCGAGCGGGCGCGGGTGCGGATCAATCTCTCTCAGCGCGAGCTGGAGGTCGAGGGCCCCGAGGCCTTCGTCGATCGCTGGGCCACCCGCATCGAGGAGCTGCTGGAGACCCTGGAGGCCGCCCGCCCGATGCCGGCCGCAGGCGAGCCGGCGGAGCCGGCGTCGCGCAGCCCGCTCGGCACCTTCGGCGAGTTCCTGCAGCTCATCCCCAACACCGCCACCGAGACCGACAAGATCCTGGCGACCGGCTATTTCGTGCAGCAGCTGGCCGGGGACGATGCCTTCAGCACGGGCGAGGCGAGCCGGAAGCTCACCGATCACGGCGTCAAGGTCGGCAACCCCTCGCAATGCGTGCGGCAGTCGCTGGCCGCCAAGCGGGTCTTCCTGGTGCAGCGCGGCCGCTACCGCGTGTCCCAGGGCGGCCGCTCCCACCTCCGCCGCCTGCTCGGCGACATCGTCCCCGACTGAGCCGCCGCGCAAGACGAGGAGGGCGTGGTATCGCCCCCGCCGCATGCGGCCATGCGTGTCCAGCCTTGTTCCCGACGGCCGGACAAGGTACACATGAGATCATGGTGATCTGCGTGTTCAGCTTATCTCCGTAGCTCAGAACCAGGAGTGATGCCATGGCCAAGGTGATCTTCATCCTGCAGAAGCGGCGCGACCAGAGCCGGGACGCAGTGCCTGCGGTCACTGGAGCGGCCCGGTCACACGGCCCTCGTCAACACGATCGCCGGGTCTCACGAGATGGGTTCAGAACCATGTGGTCGGCGGCCCAGGCGAGCCGGTGTGCGACGGCGTGGGCGAGCTCTGGTTCGAGAGCGACGAGGCGATGACCAGGGCGCTGAGCTCGCCGGAGATGGCGGCAGCGGTCGAGGACGCGAAGAACTTTCTCGACATGGAGCGAACGGGCATGGTCATCGTCCACGAGAAGGCCGTGGGGCGATGAGTCGTCGGCGCGGGCCCCCAGGGAGCCGCTTCTCGCGTGTTCCTGCTCTTCCGCAGGTGCAGCGCCCTCGCGCTGAGACGCAGGATGGCCGTGCCTGCCGTCTTGACCTTTGGGCGGCGTCGGGCTAACGGCATTGGCATGTCACGCTGCAGGGCGCTCATCACGGTCACGCGAATTAGCTGCCCGGTCTCTCTCTGAGACCGGGGCCAAGGGCTCGTTCGTTTTCGTCGATGAGGATCAGACGGCCATGTCCAGCGTCTATTGCTTCTCCGTCCACAGCGACGCCACCCCCGCCAGCCTGCCGCGCGTGCTCGACGTTTTTGCGCTTTATGGGCACGTGCCCGAGCAGTGCCACAGCCAGCTCGGCGGCCAGGGCGGGGACGAGCTGGTGATCGACGTCCAGATGAGCGACCTCACGCCCGAGGCCGCGGCGCGGGTGGCGAAACGGCTTGGCCGGGTCGTCACCGTGACCAGCGTTCTCTACTCCGAGAAGCAGCGGTGCGCGGCCTGACGGCCGCGGCGATCCTGCTGGCCCTGCTGTCCTGCGGCGCCCGGGCGGCACCCGCCGATCTCTGCTCGGCCCTGTTCGTGCCGGAGGAGCTGGGCCTGTCCTGCCGGCCGGCCGACGACGCCGCGATGGGAGGCGTGGTCATCGAGCCGGTGAGCGGGGAGTTCGCGAGCCTGAGCCGGATGACGGTGTGGCCCCTCGATCACGCGACGGACCCGCTCGCCTGGAGCGATCCCGCGGCCTGGCTCCGCCAACGGCTGGTCATCGACACCTCGGGCGTCAAGGGCGCGCTCGGCAGGCTCGTGATGGATCCCGACAGCCCGTTCGGCGGGAGCACGCTGAAGGATGCCCTGGGATCGCTGATGACGGGGCTCGGCAGCCTCGCCAAGGCGCCGCTGGCCGCCTGCGACGAGCCGGCGGCGCGGTCGCACGGCCGCTGGGAGATGGGCTGCACCTTCGGCGCCGAGGGGCTGGGCCTCGACCTCGTGCTGCGCGTCCAGGCGGCCGGCGACGACCGCTACGGCGTCAGCATGCGGACCATGAACGAGCAGCGGCTGCGCCATTTCCAGGCGATCGCCAACAGCTTCGCGCCCGACTGACGCGCGGGGTGCCGGGATCGGCACCCGCCCGAAGCGGGTCCGCCCGAAGGAGGCCCGCCCGAAGGAGGCCCGGATGACAGCCACCGACCAGGTCGTGATCGTGACGGGCGCCGCCGGCAATCTGGGCTCGGCGCTGGTCCGGCTCCTGCTGGGCCGGGACGTGCGGGTCGTCGCCATGGAGCGCACGCCGGCGGCCCTCGACCGGCTGCTCGCCAGCCTGGACGATGCCCGGGGCTGCACGCCGCTGCCGGGCGTGGATCCGGGCGACGCAGCCGCCTGCGAGGCCGCTGCCGCCGACGTGCTCCGCCGCCTCGGCCGGATCGACGGGCTCGCCTGCACCGTCGGCACCTTCGCCATGGCCGGCATCGCCGAGGCCGCCCAGGATCACTGGGATCTCCTGTTCGCTGCCAATCTCCGGACGACGGTCAACATCTGCCGGGCCGTCGTCCCGACGATGCGGGACAGGAAAAGCGGCAGCATCGTGACGGTGGGGGCCGGAGCGGCGCTCAGGGCGCCCGCCGGCATGGCCGCCTACGCCGCCTCGAAGAGCGCCGTGCTGCGGCTGACCGAGAGCCTGGCGGCGGAGCTCAAGGGCGACGGCATCCGGGCCAACTGCGTCCTGCCCAGCACGCTCGACACGCCGCAGAACCGGGCGGCGATGCCGAAGGCCGATCCGGAAAAGTGGGTGACGCCGACCGAGGTCGCCGAGGTGATGGCCTTTTTGCTGTCGGATGCCGGCCGGGCGGTGAACGGCGCCGCCATTCCGGTCAGCGGGCGGGGCTAGGCCACGCCGGCCGGCACCGCTCCGGCGCGATCGCGCAGGTGCCGGGCGATGAGGGCCGGGTCGACGGCGCCCTCGAAGGCGGGTCGGCCGTCGAGCACGAAGGTGGGGACGGCCCGGATGCCGAGGCGGAGCGCTGCGGCCGCCTCGCGGCGCACCTCGTCGACGCCTTGGTCGGAGGCGAGGAGATCGGCGATCGCCGCTGGATCGAGCCCCGCCTCGGCGCCGACGGCTGCCAGCACGCCATCGTCGCCGATGTCCTGGCCTTCGAGGAAATAGGCGCGGAACAGGCGCTCGACGACGGCGTCCTGGACGCCCTGCTCGCCCGCCAGCCAGATGAGGCGGTGCGCCTTGACCGTGTTGGGCGTCCGCGGGATGGCGTCGAACCGGAAGTCGATGCCTTCGTCGGCCCCTGCCCCGGCTACCCGCGCGTCGAGCATCCTGGCCCGCTCGGGAGAGCCGAACTTGGCGGTCCGATAGACGCTGCGCTCGACTCCCTCCTCGGGCATGTCGGGATTGAGCTCGAAGGGGCGCCAGACCACCTCGACGTCGAGATCGGGCACGGCGGCGAGGGCCTTCTCGAGCCGGCGCTTGCCGATGAAGCACCAGGGGCAGATGACGTCGGACACGATCTCGAGGCGGAGCCGCGGCCCCGCCGTCCCCGCCCCTCGCCCGTCCGTCGTCACGCCCATCGCCCTCTCCCACCTCGTCCAGATACCGAGAAGATATCGGGCGGGCGGCGGCCGGTGACAACCGCCTACTCCTCCTCGTCGGGGGCCGGCGCCTCCTCGTCGGTCTCGACCGCGGGCACGGCGTAGCGGCCGTCCGCCCAGTTCAAAAAGTCGCGGTCGCGACAGTGGCGAGAGCAGAAAGGCCGAAAACGCTGATCGCGCGGCTTGCCGCAGATCGGGCAGCGGGGCACCCGCGCCGGTCTCTTTTCGCCCGTGGGCTCGTCGGCCATGGCTCAGCCGCTCTCGAGAACGAAGGCACCCCGGGCCAGTGCCGGGTCCCGGTCGAGCGGGACGGGGCTGCCGACGCTCCGCCACATCGGTGCCGCCTCGCCCGCTAGATAGTCGGCGAGGTCGGGGGCGACGCGGATGCGGCGGGGCGATCCGCTCCCGAGCCCGATCACGAGCTGCTCGGCGGCCGCGCGGAGCGAGGGAACGCGTCCGCTACCCTCGCACTGGGGGCAGTCGCGCCGCAGCCGCGCCTCGAGCGAGCGGCCGCGCCGGGCGCGGCTGATCTGGACGATGCCCAGCGGCGACATCGGATAGGTCTGCAAGGGGGCGGGGTCGGCGCGAAAGGCACGCTTCAGCGCGTCCTCGAGCCGCTGGCGCGACGCCTTGGCGGGCAGGTCGACGAAGTCGACGACGATCGTGCCGCCGAGGTTCCTCAGGCGGACCTGACGAGCCAGCTCGTTGGCGGCCTCGATGTCGACGTCGAGGGCAGCCCTGCCCTCGCCGTCGACATCGACTGCGACACAGGCCCTGGTCTGCTCGATGGTGATGCGCCCGCCGCCGCGCAGCCTCACCTCGGGTGCCAGCGCGGCTTCCATCTCGCCCAGGACCTCGGTCTGCTCGAAGGCGCCCGAGCCCGAATCGAGGCGGACGATCTCCACCCCGTGGGCGCGCAGCGGTCCCTCGGCGAGGCGGCGGCAGCGGGCCAGGAGGCCCGCATCGGCGACCTCGATCCGGCGCAGCTCGGGGTCCATGACGGCGCGCACCAGGCGCTCCAGGGCATGCTCGTCGCCGCTCAGGCGGCCCGGCTTGCCGCGCCCGGCCTCGGCCTGAAGCGCCCGCCAACGCTCCTCGAGCGCCTGCAGCTCCTCCAGCAGCAGGGCGTCGTCGACCCCGGTCGCGAGCTTCCTCAGCGTGACGCCCTTCGGGCCGAAAAGGGTCTCGGCGCGGCGCTGCAGCGCCTCGCGCTCGCGGCCCCGGATGGGGCCCGCCAGATCCAGCGGGCGGCCGTGCGGGCGGTAGATCAGGTGAAAGCCGAAAAGCCTGAGGTCGGTCGTGACCCGGGGGCCTTTTCCGGCTTCCGGCTCGCGCACGCCCTGGACGATCAGGCGGCGGCCGTCCTGGAGCAGCCGGCCGATCGGCAGGCGCTCCTCCGACGGGGCCGCATGGCGGGCGTCCTTGCCGTTCAGAAAAGCCTGCTCGGGCGAGCCGATGTCGAGGAACGCCGCATTCAGCCGCTGCTCGATGCCCCGCACCTGGCCGAGGAAGAGGGCGTCGGTCACATAGCCGCCGATCTCGTCGGCATCGACCAGATCGATGAGGCGGCCGCCCTCCAGGACGGCACCGCGGACGCCGAAGCCGGTGGCCTCGACGACCAGCCGCCGGCTCAAGGCCGCCTCCAGCCGAGACCTTCGAGAAGGCCCACGGCCTCGGTGAGCGGCAGCCCGACGACATTGGTGTAGGAGCCGTTGAGGTCGGCGATGAAGGCGGCGGCAGCACCCTGGATGGCGTAGCCGCCGGCCTTGTCCCGCCATTCCTCGCTGTCCAGGTAGCGGTCCATCTCGCTCCGGCTCAACCGCTTCATCTTCACCATGGTCGTCACGACCCGCAGCCGCTCCCGGCCGCCCGGGGCGATGGCGGCGATCCCCCCATAGACCCGGTGGCGGCGGCCGGACAGCAGATCGAGGCAGCGGCGCGCCGTGGCGCTGTCCAGCGCCTTGGGGAGGATGCGCCGGCCGCAGGCGACGACCGTGTCGGCTGCGAGAATGAAGGGCTCGGCTCGCCCGCCTCCCGCTCGATCGGCCAGGGCCCGGACGGCGCGCGCCTTGGCGGTGGCCAGGCGTGCGGCATGGGCCGCCGGCAGCTCGCGCGGCAGCGGCGTCTCGTCGATGTCGGGGGCCAGGATGCGGTCCGGCTCGATGCCGATCTGGCGCAGCAGCGCCAGCCGCCGCGGCGAGGACGAGGCCAGGACGAGCGGGGCGGGCGGGCTTTCCGCCACCCCTATTTGAAGCGGTAGGTGATGCGTCCGCGCGCCAGGTCGTAAGGCGTCATCTCGACGGTGACCTTGTCGCCGGCGAGCACCCGGATCCTGTTCTTGCGCATGCGGCCGGAGGTATGCGCCAGAATCTCGTGGTCGTTCTCGAGCTTGACCCGGAACATGGCATTGGGCAGCACTTCCGTGATGGTGCCGCCGAACTCGATCAGCTCTTCTTTCGCCATCGACACTCCCAGTGGGACAGCGCCCCGGCTCGAGGCGCGCCCTTTTCATGGGGTGCCGGCTCCGCGAGGTCAAGATCAGGGCGGCGTTCCGACCGCCGGGGCCGCTCAGAGCTGCGGGCCGCCCTCGACCGGAAAGCGCTCGCGGATGCGTTCCATGAGGAGGTCGCGGAGCGCCCGGTAGGCCTCCAGCCGCTGATCGCGGGAGCTGTCGACGAGGCTGGGGTCGGGCATGTGCCAGAACTCGAGCTCGGTGGCGGTGTCGCGGGTCATCTCGACCGCCTGTGCTGGGCCTCGGGCGAGAGCGAGATCACGAGGTCGAAATAGCCGTCCTCGAGCTGGTCGAAGCTCTTCGGCCGGTGGCGGCCGAGCTCGATGCCGATCTCGTCCATGACGGCCACGGCGAAGGGATCGGGCTCGCCGGCCCGGACCCCGGCGCTGTCGACATAGACGTGACGGCCGTGGAGGAACTTGAGGATCGCCTCGGCCATCGGCGACCGGATCGCGTTCATCGAGCACGCGAAGAGCACGCTGCCGGGCAGATCCGCCATCGGTCAGCCGCGGACATGCAGCACGCAGACGAGCGTGAACAGGCGCCGGGCGGTGTCGTGGTCCATCTGCACGCGCGTCGCCAGCGCCTCCCTCAGCAACGCCGAGCCTTCATCATGGAGGCCGCGGCGGGCCATGTCGATCGCCTCGATCCGCGACGGGGTCGCGCCCTTGATCGCCTGGAAATAGCTTTCGCAGATCATGAAATAGTCTTTGACGACACGCCGCAGGGGGCGGACCGCGAGCGCGATCTCGTGCCGCTCGCCGCCCTCGTCGGCGGCGACGTCCAGGACGAGCGTCGCGTCCCGCAGGGAAAGGCGGACGCGGTAGGGCCCGGACGGGCCGTCGACGATGTCGAAGCGGTTGTCCTCGAGAAGGTCGAAGATGGCGACGTTGCGCTCGTGCTCGACCTCGGGGCTCCAGCGGACGATGCTCTTCTGGTCGAGCTCGAGGGCGACCACGCGGTCGGTCCGCTCCTCGCTCACGCCGGCCGCCCCAGCCGCCGCTCGACGGCGAGCGCATGGGCCTCGAGGCCCTCGGCGCGCGCCAGGGTCGCCGCCGCCGGGGCCAATCGTGAGAAGCTCAGCGGCGTCGCAGCCCAGGAACGTCGTCCGCTTCATGAAGTCCTGCACGCCCAGGCCCGAGGCGAAGCGCGCGCTCCGGCTGGTCGGCAAGCACATGGTTGGGCCCGCCCACATAGTCGCCGATCACCTCGGGCGTGAAGGGGCCGAGGAAGATGGCGCCGGCGTGGCGGATGCGGCGGGCCAGAGGCTCTGGGTCGGCGACGAGCAGCTCGAGATGCTCCGGGGCCAGACGGTCGATGAGCGGCAGGGCGGCCTCGAGCGAGGGGACGAGGATCAGTGCTCCTTCGCGCTCCCAGCTGGCGCGGGCGATCCCGGCCCGCCCGAGCGTCCGGAGCTGGCGATCGACCTCGGCCGCCACGCGGTCGGCGAGACCCCTGTCGTCCGTGACGAAGAATCGCCTGGGCGCGCTCGTCGTGCTCGGCCTGGGAGAGGAGGTCGGCGGCGATCCAGGCCGGATCGGCGCCGGCGTCGGCAACGACGAGAATCTCCGAGGGGCCGGCGATCATGTCGATCCCGACGCGACCGAATACCTGGCGCTTGGCCTCGGCGACGTAGGCGTTGCCGGGGCCGACGATCTTGTCGACCGCGGCGATGGTGGCCGTGCCGTAGGCCAGCGCCGCGATCGCCTGCGCCCCGCCCACCCGATAGATCTCGTCGACGCCGGCGATGTGGGCGGCCGCCAGGACGAGCGGATTGACGTCGCCATCCGGCGTCGGCGCCACCATCGCCACGCGCCCGCAGCCGGCCACCTTGGCCGGGATCGCGTTCATCAGAACGGAGCTGGGATAGGCGGCGGTGCCGCCCGGCACGTAGAGGCCGACCGCATCGACCGGCCGCCAGCGGAGGCCGAGGCGGACGCCCTGATCGTCCCGATAGTCGAGATCGGCCGGGAGCTGGCGCTCGTGGAAGGCGCGGATCCGGCCGGCGGCCAGCTCGAGCGCCGCCAGCTCGGCACGGCCGCAGGCGGCAAGGGCGGCGGCGACCGCCTCCTCGCCGATCCGGAGCTGCCTGGGCTCGAGGTCGAGGCGGTCGAAGCGCGCCGTCAGCCGGACGAGGGCAGAGTCGCCCTCGGCCCGTACCTCGTCGAGGATGGCGCGCACGGCGTCCCGCACGTCGGCCGACTCCTCGCGCCGGCGCTCGACGAGCGCCTCGAAGGCAGCGGCGAAGCCCGGGTCCCGCTGGTCAAGCCGGCTCGCCATACGACTCCGTCCAGCCGGGCAGCTGCGTGGCGAAGTGATCGCAGGGCGTCACGCGGCAGGGCTCCGGCTCGCCGAAATCGTCCATCCGGCAGGCGATGGCGTTGGTGCGGAGCTGGATCTGGGCCTCCCCCTCGAAGACCAGGTCGACATGAATGAGGTGGCTCTTGCCGGGCTCGGTCGCGATGGTGAGCAGGCCCAGCTCCTTCTCGGGGCTGGAGGTGTCGAGGCCGCGGTACTTGACCTCCTCGATGCCGTCCAGGACGAGCGCGGCCATGCACTCGGTCAGGCCCTCGCAGGACTGCGGGTCGGCCTGGAGCTCGCGGCGGTAGCGCCGGAAGGCGCAGACGAAGCGCCGCTGGTCCTTCAGGTAGACCATCTCGCGCAGCGGGATGCGGGCGTCCTGGAGGCAGGCCGCGATGACGGCCAGATCCTCGACGTCGGTTGCCTTCAAGCGCAGCTTGTCGCCCATCGCCCCTCTCCTCGCCTGCTCTCCGGGGCGCTCAGGGCGCCCGCTCGACCCGGGCGCCGACGTCCCGGAGCTTCTGCTCCAGATGCTCGTAGCCGCGGTCGAGATGATAGATGCGGTTGATCTCGGTCTCTCCTCGTGCCGCCAGCGCCGCCAGGACGAGCGAGACCGAGGCCCGCAGGTCGGTCGCCATGACCGGGGCGCCCCTGAGCCCGCTCACGCCGCGCACCAGCGCCGACCCGCCATGGACCGTGATCTTGGCACCCATCCGCGCCAGCTCGGGCACGTGCATGAAGCGGTTCTCGAAGATCGTCTCGGTGATGAGCGAGGCCCCCTCGGCGACGCACATCATGGCCATGAACTGGGCCTGGAGGTCGGTGGCGAAACCCGGATAGGGCCGCGTCATCACGTCCACACCCTTCATTCCGCCATTGCCGAGCGAGGCGGTGAAGCCTTCGTCCGTGTCCTCGAGACGCATGCCCGCCTCGACCAGCTTCTCGGCGGCCCCGCCCAGCATGTCCAGGCGGCCGTTCCTGACCGTTATATGGCCACCCGTGACGCCGGCCGCCATGGCGTAGGTGCCGGTCTCGATGCGGTCCGGCATGATCGAGTGGCGGGCGGCCCGGAGCTTCGGCACACCCTGGATGGTGACGTAGCTCGAGCCCGCCCCCTCGATCCGGGCCCCCATGCTCTGCAAAAGAAAAGAAAGGTCGACGATCTCGGGCTCGCGGGCGGCGCCGGCGATCAGCGTCTCGCCCTGGGCCAGCGCCGCCGCCATCATCAGGTTCTCGGTGGCGCCGACGGAGGGCTGGGCGAACTCGATGCGGCCCCCCTTGAGGCCGCCGGGTGCCCTGGCGCGGACATAGCCGTCGACCAGCTCGATCGTCGCCCCCATCCGCTCGAAGCCCATGAGGTGGAGGTCGATGGGGCGCGTGCCGATGGCGCAGCCGCCGGGCATCGAGACGATGGCCTCGCCGCTGCGCGCCAGCAGGGGGCCCAGGACCAGCACCGAGGCCCGCATCTTGCGCACGAGATCGTAGGGAGCCGTGGTGCCGAGCAGGCGGGGCGTATGGAGGGCGATGCGCCCGGGCTCGCCGGCGAGGAAGGTGGCCGCGGTGCCCGAGGCGCTGGACGAGGCGCAGCATGGAGGTGACGTCGGCGAGCTCGGGGACGTTGCCGAGCTCGACCGGCTCGTCGGTCAGGAGGCAGGCGGCGATGAGCGGCAGGGCCGCGTTCTTGGCACCGCTGATGGTCACGGTGCCGGAGAGCGGGTGGCCACCCTCGATCAGAAGTCGATCCATGCTGCTCCCAATCGGCCGCTGCGCCAGGCCAGGACGGTCAGAGGCGCGGCAGGGTCACGCCGCGCTGGCCCATATATTTGCCCTTGCGGTCGGCATAGGACACCTCGGGCGGCGACGAGCCCTGAAGAAAAAGAAACTGACAAAGGCCCTCGTTGGCGTAGACGCGCGCCGGCAGCGGCGTGCTGTTCGAGATCTCGAGGGTGACGTGGCCCTCCCACTCCGGCTCGAGCGGCGTGACGTTCACGATCATGCCGCAGCGGGCATAGGTGCTCTTGCCGAGGCAGATCACCAGGATGTCGCGGGGGATGCGGAAATACTCGACCGTCCGGGCGAGCGCGAAACTGTTGGGCGGGATCACGCAGCTCTCGCCATGGCGCTCGACGAAGCTCTGCGCCGAGAAGTTCTTGGGGTCGACGATGGCGTTGTCGACATTGGTGAAAAGCTTGAACTCGGGGGCGACGCGGGCGTCGTAGCCATAGGAGGAGAGCCCGTAGCTGATGACGCCCTCGCGCGTCTGCCGGTCGACGAACGGCTCGATCATGCCCTCCTCGAGCGCCATCCTGCGGATCCAGTGATCGGGCATGATCGACATGCGACGGGGATGTCCCAGGCAGCTTTTTTCGCCTCGGGGGCCTATGTAGGCGATCCCCTGCCCCGGCTCAACCGCGGCGCGGACGCTCGGGCGGCTCGGCCGTCCCGGCCTCGCGGGCGCGGGCCTGGTCCTTGCGCCGGCGCAGATTCTCGCGCAGCCGGGCGGCCAGCTCCGCCGCCCGATCCTCCTTCGACCGCTTCGGGTGCCGCGGCCGCTTCCCTCCGTCGCCGGGCCCGTCGGGGCGCTCGTCCATGCCCGCCTGCTCCTCGGCTTGCGTCCGCCGATACCCTATGGCATCTACCACCCGCCCCGTGCATCGGTCACCCCGCACGGCGCCCGCTGCCGTAGCTCAGTCGGTAGAGCGCATCCTTGGTAAGGATGAGGTCGTAGGTTCGATTCCTATCGGCAGCACCAATCAAATCGAGGACTTGGGGGCACCTGGTGGTCGCGGATACGGCCCTGGGTGGCCTTGGGGCGGCGGTCCGCACGGCCTTAGCCTCCGGAGGCGGTGAGATAGTCGGTCTGGGCTGGCCGACTGGCCGGGGAGCCCGCTCGGGCAGCTCAGAGAGCGCAGCCCCAATTCTTCCTGGCAGCATCTTTTCCGTTCGCTCGGAGTCACGGTGGTGTGCGGGGGCTGCCGCCCGGCGGCGTGAGTCGACCCTTGGCTCCTGCGCGCCTGACGGCCCGATCGGATGCGCTCCAGCGGAGCCCAAGCGAGTGCCGCCTGGCGACCGCGGGACGGCAAGCGAGCCCACGGGACATGTGTGGAACGTCACAGCCGCGAGGCGTCCGGCGGCTGTAGGCTCAGGGCGCCTCGCCTGGGGACGAGCCGCTCCAAAGCCGACCATCCCCGGGCACGCGACCGGCACATCCTGAACGAGCATGCCAAAGGCCCGGAGGAAACCATGACAACGTACAGCGTGAAGCTCGTCGACCATCGCGGTTCGAGCCGTGCCGAAGCGACGGCGATCTGTGCCAGCATTGCGCGCGTGCTGGGGCTGGCCTTCGTCGGCACGAGCGACGCCATCAGCGCGGCGTGGGGGGCCGCCAACGGCAACGACGATCTCGTGGTGCATTTCGTCGAGGATATCGCGCATTCCTATCTCAAGCGGACCTGGCCCGCCATGAGGGTCGATCCGAACGCCGGCGGGCACACGCATGTGCATGGCTCTGTTTCGGGGACCGAGCTCTATCGAACCACGCCCAGAGGGCCGATACCGTTGCGCCGCTACGGTGCGCTCGCCTTCCACGAAGCGCTGCACAACCTCTTTCCGCAGCGGGGCGACCAGCATACCGCCTTCGGCGGGGGCATAGCGGCTGCCAACATTCCCGACATGGACCCCAATGACGACAACAAGGCCTTCCTCCGCCAGGGGTTCTCGGTGCGTACACGCCAGCTGCTGTAGGAAGCGCACCGCGCGTCGCCGAGCCGGCGGGTGACGAGCCTCGGGCCTCGTCACCCAGGCCATCGGGCTTCGTGCCATGGTGCAGGACAGGCTCAAGTGCCGGAGCTAGAGCCCAGGGTGGCACGGCGTTCAGATCAGCGGCTGTCAGGCTCGTGTAGCCCTTGACCGTCACCGTGCCCGTGAAGGTCATCTTATCAGCACCATTTCCTCGGGCGCTCGGCTCGAAGGGTGCCGCGCAGCGGTCGGGCCTCGGACTCGTGAGGCCGAAGAGGCGCGGCCAGCAGGGCGGCACCCCGGCAAGCCCGATGTTTCGCCTCGTGGACTATCCCACCGCGGCTTCGTGTCCGTGGTGCACGACATGCTCCAGCGCCGGAGCGGGAGCCCAGGGTGCTGTCGTGTTCAGGTCTGCGGCGGTCAGGCTCGTGTGCCCCTTGACCGTCACCGTGCCGGTGAAGGTCACCTCGTTGCCGGGCCCCGGCGGCCCGTTGCCCGAGATGGTCGAGCCCAGATCGAGCGTGATGCTGTGGCCGTGAACCTCGACGTTGCCGCCATCGTTCGCGTCCAGGATGCCGTTGCGGTCCGTGTCGAGGCTGTTCATCAGATCGAGGCTGCTGTGGCTGAAGGCCTGGCGGTTGAGCTCGCCCGCGTCATGGTAGTCGATCACGTCGCCATGGCCGAAGCCGAGGATGACGTCGTGGCCCAGGTCGACGACGGCGTGCGTCGGGTCGTAGTCGAAGAACGAGAAATGCTCGTTGAACGTGTCCGGTCCCGGCGTCGCGATCCAGAAATCGCTGCCCGGGCCGCTGTCGAAGGTGTGGCCCGACCCCGTGAGGAGCAGCCCGACCAGCCCTTGGGCGGTGCCACCGTGCCCGTCGTCGACGAGATAGCGCAGGTGGTCGACGCCGCGATAGCCGGGGTCGGGGGTGTAGAGCAACGACCCGTCGAGGATCTCGGCTTGTCCGTGCCTGGGCTCCTTCAGGATGCCCGCGAGGCTGAGCGTGTCGCCGTCCCGGTCGGTGTCGTTGGCCAGAACGTCGATGGTGGTGGCCTCTCCACCCGAGACAGCGGCGAAATCCGGCACTGCATGCGGCTGGTGGTTCGTGGACATCGCGTTTGCTCCTCCTGCGCCAGAGAGGGAAGCGATGCTACACCAGGAGCGGTGGAACGGGTTGTGATAAATGGCACACGGCGGGCGAGCGCGGCATATCCCGCCCGCTGCCGTGGCTCAGCCGGTAGAGCGCGTCCTGGGTCGAGCGAGGTCGTCGCTTCGGTTCCTATCGTCCGTATTTTTCCTCTTCAAGTGTTCCGACCGTCGAGTCTTGCGCAGGGGACGGCCGGGTTGGACGCAGCCTTGCAGAGCTTCCGCACCTTCCACCACGAGCCGGCAGCGACCCCACGGGAATTGTGAGCAACATCACAGCTCCCGGGCGTCCGGCGCCTGTAGGGTCAGTGCTGCCTCGCCTCGGGACGATCCGGATGCCTGCGGCTCGCGCCGGAGACATGCAAGTGGCGGACGCCCTGATCGGGTCGACGTCGCTCTGGATGCCACGACCTGCGCTCTCGTCGAGCTCCGGCAAGGCCGACCCTTCCAGGGCGTGCGACCCGCATGCCTGACATGAGCATGCCGAAGGCCCGGAGGAAACCATGACAACGTACAGCGTGAAGCTCGTCGATCATCGCAATTCGAGCCGTGCCGAGACGACGGCGATCTGTGCCAGCGTGGCGCACGTGATGGGGCTGGCCTTCGTCGGCACCCAGGACGGCATCAGCGCGGCATGGGGCACCGCCAACGCCAACGATGATCTCGTGCTGCATTTCGTCGAGGATGTCGCCCACTCCTACCTGAAGCGGACCTGGCCCGCCATGAGGGTCGATCCGAACGCCGGCGGGCACACGCATGTGCACGGCTCGGTCTCGGGGACCGAGCTCTACCGAACCACGCCCAGAGGGCCGATCACCCTGCGCCGCTACGGGGCACTCGCCTTCCACGAAGCGTTGCACAATCTCTTTCCGAACCGGGGCGACCAGCACACCGCCTTCGGCGGGGGCATAGCGGCCGCCAACATTCCCGACATGAACCCCAATGACGACAACAAGGCGTTCCTCCGCCAGGGGTTCTCGGTGCGCACACGCCAGCTGCTGTAAGAAGCGCACCGTGCGTCGCCGAGCCCGGGGCGTGACGAGGCCCGGGCGTCGTCATGCAGGCCATCTGGGCTTCGTGCTTGCGGTACACGACATCGGCGGCCGTCAGGCTCGTGTGCCCCTTGACCGTCACCGTGCCGGTGAAGGTCACCTCGTTGCCGGGCCCCGGCGGCCCGCCGCCCGAGATGGTCGCACCGAGATCGAGTGGGGATGGCGGTCAATCGCAAGCACCAGGAGCCGTCATTCCTGGAGCTCCCGACTTCGTCCTGCTCGACATGGCAAAATATTTGCCTGTCGTCGTCATCTCCTTGTCTTGCGGATGGAGTTGGCCCTCGGTGCGGGGAGGGAGGGCGCCAATGGCTGTCGCTGCCATAGCTCAGTCGGTAGAGGGCATCCTTGGCGGGGATGAGGTCGTAGGTTCGATCGCCCTCGGCAGCACCACCGCGCCATAGCGGCAAGACATCCGGCTCCTCCGCGCCTCAGTCGACCCGGTAGGCGTCGAGTGTGCCCTCGTTCATCATCGGGATGAGCACCTCGTTCCTGTTGGGGCCGGTGCCGAGGTCGGCGCTGCCCGGCTTCAGGGACATCAGCTTCGTGGCCTTGCCGTCGGGCGTGACGTGGAAAGGACGCCCTTCATCCAGTCGGTGACGAGGTAGCCGCCCTTGCCGTCGGGGACGACGCCGTCGAGATTCCCCACCGGCGTCGGATCGCCCATGTCGGCCACCGCCTTCTTGGCCGGATCGACCACGAGCATGTGCCCCGGGACCTTCGTCGAGAAGTCCGCCGCCATGACGCCCCAGGAGCCGACCGCGATGCGGCCGTCCTCCAGCACCAGGAGCCCGTTCGGGTTCGCCAGGGTCTCGTCGTTCAGCACCATCGAGATCTTGCCGTCCTCGACGACCCAGATGCTGTTGGTGACCATATCCGAGACATACACCCGGCCGTTCCTGTCGGCGGCGACGTCGTTGAGGAATTTCGCGCCCGGCGCCTCGTAGCGCTCTTTGATCGTTTCCGTGGCGATGTCGATCACGACGACCTTGTCCACATCGGCGGCGTAGAGCAGCTCTCCCACGACGACGAGGCCTGTGGGCGAATCGAGCCCCTTGACCCATTCGAGGGCGATCATCTTGCCGTCCGGCCCGATCTTCGAGACGAAGCCGTTGCCATCCTTGTCCATCGGATTGCCGTTGATGTTCGAGACATAGATGGCGTTGGAGGCGGAGTCGAAAACGGCCAATTCCGGATTCTTCAGTCCACTTGCCTCCCAGAGCTTGGTCGGCTCGCCTGCCGAGACGATCCCATATGACAGGAAAGTCACTGTAGCAGTCGTCATGAGCAGCCGTGCGATGTAAGTAGGCTTCACGCCCCTTCTCCCGTTACTTTATTGCCCATTCCGGCAACATTAGACCATGCTCTCCTTTGTCGATGAGCACAAGAAGGATCATCCCGCATATACTTATGGGTGTCCAAGGCGCTCGACAATCTCTCTTTGTGGCGGTTCTTTCGGCGCGACGCAGCGGGGTTATGGGTGACAGTGTGTACATGCTTTCGGCACTGAGTTATATGCCTGGACGCATGGATCGCCGCTTGGAGAACGCGCATGCTGGATGCCTGCTTCGCCGATCGTGTGGCTGCGGTGCGGGGGTTCAATCGGTTCTATACGCGGCGGATCGGGGTGCTCACGGACGGGCTGCTCGGCAGCCCTTTCAGTCTCACCGAGGTGCGCGTGCTCTACGAGCTGGCGCATGGCGGGAACGCGACGGTCGTCGGGCTGGCCCGGGAGCTGGGGCTCGACGCGGGCTATGTCAGCCGCATGGTGAGGGGATTCGAGGAGCAGGGGCTGGTGGCGAAGGCGCCCTCCCCCAGCGACGGGCGGCAGACGCTTTTGTCGCTCACCAGGACGGGCCTGGGGGCCCTGGCGCCGCTCGAGGAGAGGTCCGACGCGTTGATCGGCGAGCTGTTGAAAAAGCTCGGGGCGGCGGAGCAGCGGCGGCTGGTCGAGGCGATGGGCGGGATCCGGGCGCTGCTCGGCGACGCGGCGCGACCGGTGCCGCTGGTGCTGCGCACCCACCGGCCGGGGGACATGGGCTGGGTCGTCCAGCGCCATGGGGCCGTCTATGCGGAGGAGTATGGCTGGGACCAGACGTTCGAGGCGCTGGTGGCCGAGATCGTGGCGGGGTTCATCCGCAATCTCGATCCGGCTCGCGAGCGCTGCTGGATCGCGGAGCGCGCGGGCGAGAGCGTTGGTTCTGTCTTCCTGGTGCGGGACAGCGGGGAGGTGGCGAAGCTGCGCCTTCTTCTCGTGGAGCCGGCGGCGCGGGGGCTGGGCCTCGGCCGTCAGCTCGTCGAGGAGTGCAGCCGCTTCGCCCGGCAGGCCGGCTACAGTCGAATAAGGCTCTGGACCAACAGTATCCTGCTGCCCGCTCGGAAGCTCTATGCCGGCCTCGGCTACAGGCTGATCGCCGAGGAGGCACATCGGAGCTTCGGCAAGGACCTGGTCGGGGAGACCTGGGAGCTCGAGCTGTAGACTTCTGCAAAGAAGAGAAAAAACGGAGAGACGCGGCAGAGGCTGCTTCTCCAGCAGCTCGTCGGGGATAACAGGTGCTTTGCGGCGTGCCATGCGTGGGCTCCTTCCTTCCCATCGTCATGGCCCGCACACGGAAATGCTGACAGTCCCCCGCTGGGCAGGCGCGTTTGATCCGCCTCAATTCTCCTCGCCGCCCGACCCTCTAGGGTATCGTCGAATGGAGGACGCGCATGACAAGGAACCATAACCCTCACGCCACGCCGGACCTCGCCGCCATCCCGGCCGCCCAGAGCGCCACGATCGATGTGCTGGGCAACGACCTGGACAAGGACGGCGACACGCTCTCGCTCGACAGCCTCCTCAAGGCGCCCAAGCACGGAATCGCGGAGATCGTCGACGGATCGGTGCTCTACACGCCCGATACGGACTGGCACGGCACGGACAAGCTCACCTACATGATCGACGACGGGCACGGCGGGACGGCACACGGCCGTGCGACGGTCGTGACCGGCCTGGACGTCAACAGCACCGCCCTGGACGAGCACTGGAAGGGCACGGCAGCGCCCGACGTGTTCAACGAGCATTTCGACTTCTCGCTTTATCCGCCGCTGTCGGACCTGCGTGATCTGGGGCACGACACGATCAAGCACTTCGGCCAGGGCGACGCGATCGACTTCCAGCTGCACTTCGACGACGGCCTTCAGGTGGACTATCTGAACTCGCTCGATCTGCTCAACGAGCTCGACACGAATCGCGACGGCATCCTGAGCGCTTCAGACGGCGGCGGCGTCGAGGTTCACGGCCACAGCATCACGCTCGACCTGTCGCAGGACGTGGCCGGGTCTCCCAGCGATCCTCGGGTCTACCATTTCACTGGCCAGGTCACCGTGGAGGGCAAGACGGAGCTGACCGCCGCGGACCTGCACACGACAGCGCCGTGGGCCTCGCAGGCCGCGCTCGATCATGTCGTGCATACCGCCCACGTTCACCCGGTCGGCTAGAGCATTTCCCAATTGGATGGACCATAGCCGGCATGGGCGATGCAGCGGGCGCATTCGTCGGGCGCGAAGGGCTCGGTCAATCGTCCAATGGCCGACCAGAGGCCTTGGACGGTGCCGCAGGCGGCGGTACGCAACAGGGTCTGGAGCTTGGCGAAGGTTTGCTCGCCTCCGCGGCCTGCCGGCGGCGTCCCCTTCGGGGCCCGGATCGAGCGTCTGCTGACGCCCGATGGGCTCAGATCCGGACTGCAAGGCGGCGGATAGAGCAGCTCGGCGCCTCTGATCGCCGCGCGCACGCCCGCGACCTCATGGGCGGTGAGGTTGTCCATGACGACGATGTCGCCCGGGCGCAGGGTCGGTGCCAGGGCCTGCTCGACGCAGGCCAGGAAGCGGACGCCGTTGATCCCGCCGTCGAGGACGCAAGGCTCTGTGAGACCGTCGTGGCGGAGCGCAGCGATGAAGGTGGTGGCCTTCCATTCCCCGCTGGTGAAGGCGTCGAGAACCTCCGAGCTCTGTCCCGGAGGCCGTCCCCCGGTTCCGTTGTCCGTTCGGCCAGGATCTCGAGGTGGCTCCGGGTGGCGCGGCGCACATGCAACGTCGTGGGTCACCGGCGCGTTGACGCTCGGCACATAGCAGCACAACTTCTAGGTGAACATTTACGCGAGCCGGGATAGCCGGCCCATAAGCCATTGCAGCCGGTCAGGAAGGGCGCAACGAGAAGTCGGGTGGTTCGCCCGGGCGGGAGGGCGCATTGGAATGAGCGCGATCATTCGTCGCCGCGACGGTGCGGCGCCGCGTTGGCGGCTTTGGGCCGTCATGCTGGGGTTGATGCTCGGCTCTCCCCGCCGTGATGGCGGCGAAGTGCTTCGTCTTCGACGGCCTCGCCTACTGCAGACGCGACCTCGAGCATGGCGACAGCATCAGCCTGCCGTTCAACTATGACACTTGGAAGAACGTCTGCGACGCCAACGCCGAGGGCGCCAACAGCGGCTGCCCTGGGTTGGCCGCGTGCCGGCGGTCGGGGGCGCCGGCTGGTTTTCGGTCGGCTGGCCGGGGGGCGGCACCGTGCCGGGGTGGACGATGACGGTCGCGGTGACGCCGGCGACGAGCGGAAAGCCGTCCGGCTGGTCGAGAATCTCGATCCGCACGGGCACCCGCTGGGCCAGACGGATCCATTCGAAGGCAGCCTGGGGCGCCTGCAGCAGGGTCGAAGCCGGCGCCGCATTCTGCGTGTCGAGAATGGCCCGCTCGATGCCGTCGACGCGGCCTCGGAGCGGCGGACCGCCGCTCATCAGCTGGATGGTCGCCGGGGCGCCGATGCGGATGCGCGGGAGCTTGGTCTCCATGAAATAGGCGTCGACGCGATAGGAGTGCCTGTCGACGACGGCGAGCAGCGGGCTGCCGGGCTCCGCATAGTCGCCGACCTCGAGGCTCAGATTGGTGACGTAGCCGTCCACGGGCGCCCTGATCTCGGTCCGGTCGAGGTCGAGCTGAGCCTGGTCGCGCAGGACGACGGCGCCCTCATAGGCGGCCTCGGCAGCCTGGGCGGCGAGGCCGGCATTGGTCGTGGCCTGCTCGTTGGCGGCAGGGGAGCCCTCCTGGGCCAGCCTGTCGAGCCGGCTCGCATCCTGGCGCCGCTGCTGGCGCTGGGCGTCGAGGCCGCGGAGCTGGGCCTCGCGCTGGGCGAGCGCCAGGCGGTAGGTGGCCGGATCGACGACGGCCAGCAGGTCGCCGGCGTGGACGAGCTGGTTGGTGCGCACGTCGAGCCGGACGATCTTGCCGGGCACATAGCTCGCGACCTCGACCACGTTCGCCCGCACCCGGGCATCGCGCGTCCAGGGTGCCGCGAAATAGGTCGTCCAGACATAGTCGACGCCGGCTACCGCGGCGATGATGAGGATGGCGGTCAGGAAAAGACGGACGACGAGCACGCGAGCGACCCTCATTCGGCCATGGGGTTGGGGGCCAGAAACGCGGTCAGGGCAAAGATCGCCATCAGAAGCGCCAGCCGCGCCAGCGGCGGATGCCAGAAGAAACGCCAGAGTGAAAGCCGGAGCATCAGCTGGTCGATCAGGAGCCAGATGGCCGAGGCCACGAGGAAGCAGACCAGGAGCGAGGGGACGAAGATGCCGAAGATCGAGACCTCGTGCGTCACCGCGGCGGCTCCTCCGGCAGGGCCAGGAGATCCTGGGCAACGAGGCAGCGGAGCGCCCCCAGCGCCAGGACCATGCGGACCAGCGCATCCGCGACCGTGGGCTCGTCGATCCGCCGGGCCAGCAGCCCGCGCGCATCCAGGACGGCGGCGTCGATCGGCAGGAGGTCCTCCTCGGAGGGAGCGCCAGCGCGCCGGCGGCTGGCCTCGACGACGGCCGAGCCTGCCGCGCGGAGGCGGGGTGCCAGCTCCCGCGGCAACGCGTCGGCGCAACCCCGCAGCCGCGCGAGCTCGATGGCGGCCAGCATGAGCGCACGGGCGCGCTCGATCAGAAGATGGTCGAACGGCCCCTCCGGATCGATGGCGCCCCCATAGTCCGCCAGAAGGTCGAGGAACTCGGCGATCAGGGTCCAGCGCCGGACGCCCGAGCCTGCGAGGCTGCGGCGGAGCAGCCGGTCGCTCCCCCGGCGCAGCCGGCGCCGCAGCCGGGGCACGTCCTCGGGAAAGAGGATGGAGAGAGCCGCCTGCAGCGCCAGGGGCAGGAGCGCCAGCGTGGCTGCCGTGTTGAAGAAGCCCGCGGCACTGATCACCTGCAGGTTGGTGGGCTGGTAGGCGATCGCGATCAGCATCATGCCGCCGAGGGCCATCGCCAGGTCCGCGGGCGCGCTGCAGAAATAGTAGAGCAGGAAAATGACGGGCCCGAGCAGAAGGACGAGATCGCCCGAGTCCTGCATCGTGGGGGTCAAGGTCAGCAGGATCAGCGTCGGCACGATCATCACGAGGATGCCCGAGCCGAGCTTGAGCCCGATCGTCGGGAGCGCTGCGCGCGGCGTCAGGATCGGGATGATCAGCGAGGTGACGCCGGCCAGCATCGCGAGCGTGCTGCCGTCCGGCCAGGCGCCCAGGATCCAGAAGGCCGACAGGACGATCAGGGTGATGGCCGGCCGCAGCCCCGCCTCGAGAGCCGCGACCGGATCGCGGTAGCGCAGGTGCAGCCGCTCGACACGGGGCGCCGGCGCGGCCGGGTCGAGCGCGTCCGCGGTGGCCTCGAAGAACTGCGCCATCACGCGGGCGAGATGCCCGAAGCGGTCCAGCAGGACCATCCGCTGCACCGGATCGGTCGCCTCCCCGCCGGGCGGCAGGGCCAGCGTCTCTGCCATGGCGGAGGCCTGCGGCAGGTCGCCCTCGACCGCCCGCAGGCGCCGGGCGCTGTCGCGCGCTTCCCCGGCGGCCCGAGGCAACGCCGGCAGCTCGGCCAGCAGCGCCTGGAGCCGGCGGCGGGCCCGAACGACCTCCGGGTCGTCGAGGGCGTCGGGGCAGCCGCCGAGCGCCCGCGCCAGCATCTCCTTGGCGACGACGACGCGGGCGAGATCGTTGGCGACCGCCGCGATCTTGCGCGCCCCGGGCGTGTTGCCCCCGCGCTCGAGCCGGTAGGCGCGCAGCGTCGTGTGGATCTCGACCAGCTCTGCCGACACCTTCTGGCGCAAGGCGACGGGGAACACCCACTGACGCTGCAGCGCCTTGCGCATCAGCGTGAGGAGATCCAGGCGCGTCTGGTCGATCGTCGCCATGAGGGCCGGCCCGACCGAGCGCGGCGAGACGATGAGGACGACGACGAAGGCGGCCATGATCCCGATGATCGTTTCCGTGGCCCGCAGAACGGCGAGGGTGAAGGCGGAATCGGCCGCCGGCCCGGCACCGATGGCGACGACGAGGGTGGTCAGGCCGGCGACCCCGTAGGTGTAGGCATCGGTGCCGACCTCGAACCGGGCCATGAACCCCATGGCGAAGAGCCAGGCGGCGAGGCAGGCGAGCATGAGAAAGGCGCTCTGGGCGAACATCGCGACGAAGCAGAGCCCGACTGCCGCCCCCGTGAGCGTGCCGAGCAGGCGCGCCAGGCTGCGCCAGACGGTGAGCCCCGCCTGCGGCCTGACGATGAAGGGGATCGTGATCAGCGCCCAGTAGGTGTGAGACAGATTGAGCAGGAAGGCGGCGTAGAGCGCCAGCAGCGAGGCTGCCGCGACCTTGGCGGCGTAGATCGCGGCCTCGGGGTCCGCGCGTTGACGCCAGCCCCGCACGGCCGCAAGGGCACGGGCGACGGCAGCGTCGCGGGGGCTCCGGGCGGCGGTGCCCGAAGAGCGGCGAGCAGTCCCGGCGGCGACCCGCTCGAGCATCAGCGAGCCCCGGGCCTGCGCCCAGCTGCGATACAGCCGAGCTCCATGGCGTTCCCTCCACGAGCTGTTGTCGCGGTAGTGATGGAAGGAATCAGGCGCAGCCTCCGGCGTGCCGCCCTCGATGATTGACGAGGATGAAGACTACTCGGCCGGAGCCTCGGGCGGAAGCCGCTCCGGCGGCGGCTTCTCCCGGGAGTGCCTTTGGAAAGCGGAGCAAGAACCGGGTCGCGGGGCAGGCCGGCGTGACGCATGGTGGCGGTCAGATGCCGGGAGAGAGATCATGAGCCTCGCGATGCGAAGCCGCGCCGTTGTGGGCGCCGACACGGACGTCACGGAGGCCGTTGCCGCCCTGCCCTGGGGCGAGGTGGAGGCGCAGCTCGACGAGCGCGGCTATGCGGTCGTGGGGCCGCTCCTGTCGCCGGAAGAGTGCCGGTCGATCGCCGGGCTCTGTGACGATCGAAAGGGATTCCGGTCGCGCGTGGTCATGGCGAGCCACGGGTTCGGCAGCGGCGAGTATCAGTATTTTTCCTATCCCCTGCCCCCGGCGGTCGGAGCGCTGCGCGAGGCCGTCTATCCGCGGCTCGTGCCGGTCGCCAACCGCTGGTACGAGGCCATGGGGATGGAGGCGGCCTTTCCGGCGACCCTCTCCGGCTTTCTCGACCGCTGCCACGAGGCCGGGCAGACTCGGCCGACGCCGCTTCTGCTGCGCTATCACAAGGGCGACCACAACTGCCTGCACCAGGACCTCTATGGGGCCCTGGCCTTCCCGATCCAGCTTGCCGTGCTGCTGAGCGAGCCGGGTGCCGATTTCACCGGCGGCGAATTCGTGCTCGTCGAGCAGCGGCCGAGGCGCCAGTCACGGCCCGAGGTCGTGCCGCTGGCCAGGGCCAGGGCGTCATGTTCGCGGTGAGCCAGCGGCCGGTGGCCGGCACCCGCGGCAGCTACCGCGTCACGATGCGCCATGGGGTGAGCCGGGTCCGCTCGGGCGAACGTTTTTGTCTGGGCGTGATCTTCCACGACGCCGCGTAGTTTTTTCTCGTCGGGCGAGGATCAGGCCTCGCCGCTGACCAGGAGCGCTACCGGCAGCTCGTCCAGGAGGCCGGCCAGTGCCACCGTCGATCCGGCGGTCGGCGTGACCGGGCGGTCGGTCAGCCACTCGCGCCACGGGCCCGCATCGCGCGGCAGCGCCACGCGGGTGCCGGCCCAGCGCTCCGGGGGCGGCAGGGGCATGGAGCAGCCTTCGAGAAGGGGTGTGGCGAGCCGCGGCACGATGGTGACGGTGGCCCTGCCCCCGAGCCGGCGGGCGAAGGCGATGACCCTGCGGGCCTCGCCGCCGGTGACCTCGAGCGCCTCGTAGCCGCCTTCGGCAAAGAGGTCCGGCAGCATCTGCCGGAGGGCGAGCGTGCGCTCGATGAGGCGTTGCTTGATGCGCCCGTCCCGCCAGCCACCGAGCAGGTCCCCCCAGTCGCCCGTGTCGTCGAGCGCCGTCGCGCGGGCGGCGAAGTCGACGGGGCGCCGGTTGTCCGGGTCGACCAGCGACTGGTCCCAGCGCTCGGTGCCCTGATAGATGTCCGGCACGCCCGGCGAGGTGAGTTTCAAAAGGGTCTGGGCGAGGCCGTTGACGGCGCCCGGCACCTCGACGCCGGCCACGAAGCCGGCGAACCGGGCGAGGAAGCCCTCGCTCTGCTCGGGATCGAGGGCGCCCCGGACGAACGCCTCCAGCGCCGACTCGTAGGCCTCGTCGGGCCGGGTCCAGCTCGTATGCTCCTTCGCCTCGCGGACGGCCTTCTGGAAATAGGCGGCGGCCCGGTCGGCCAACGCCGCGAGGCCCGGAGCGTCGAGGGCCGACGGATCGAGCGGCCAGACGCCGACCAGCGTCTGATAGAAAAGATACTGGGTGGGGCCGTCCGGCATGGAGCAGTTCGGGCCCTCCTGCACGAGATGCCGGTTGAGGCCGGCCCAGGCCTCGACCTCCGCCGACCAGGTCGGCGCCAGCTCGGACAGGACGTCGATGCGGAGGCGGGTGTCCTCGCCGCGCTTGGTGTCGTGCGTCGCGGTCGCCAGCATCGAGAGGGGCCAGTGCCGGGCTCGCGCCGCGTTGGCCGCGTGGAGGTCGCTGGCGCGGCGCCCGAAGACGTGCGGCTCGCCGCCCACCTCGTTGAGTGCCACGAGGCGGTGCCAACGATAGAAGGACGTGTCCTCGAGCGACTTCGCCATCACCGGGCCGCTCAGCTGCTGCATCAGCCGGACGAGCGGCGCCACCGCCGGATCGGCAGGGCCGCGGCCGATGAGGACGGAGCGAAGGAACCGGAAGGCCGCCGCATCCTCGAGGTCGGTTCCGGACTCACCGGCCGCGAGGGCGTGCTCGAGCCGCGCACGGTCGCTTTCCTCCCAGGGACGGTCGGTGCCGTAGGTGCGGTAGACGTCGAAGCCGGCAAGGACGTCGCAGAACGCCCGATGGAGCGTGCGGGGGCCGAGGTCGCGCCCCGATCGGGTCGGCGGCGGCGAGCTCGTGCAGATGCGAGAGCGTGCGGCGCAGCTCGGCCAGGAGCGAGCGGTCGAGGACGAGGCGCTTCGCCTCGGCCACGACGGCCCCGAAGTCGGCCTCGCCGCCCATCGCGGGACCAGGTCGCGATCCAGCGTCGGGCGGCCCGAGAGATCGACGAAGACGCCGTTGAGGACGTTGAGGAACTCGTAGCCGGACGTGCCGTCGATCGGCCAGTCGGCGGGCAGCTCCTCCTGCTCGCCCAGGATTTTTTCCACGAGGAGGTAGCAGGGGCGGCCGTCCGAGACCTCGCCGGTGCGACGACGCAGACGCTCGAGATAACCCTTGGGATCGGCGAGCCCGTCGACGTGATCGACGCGCAGCCCGTCGACCTTCTTCTCGGCGACCAGCTCGAGGATGAGCTTGTGCGTCGCCTCGAACACGGCCGGGTCCTCGACGCGCACGCCGATGAGCTGGTCGATGTCGAAGAAGCGCCGGTAATTGCCCATCTCGGGCCCCGCCCGCCAATGCGCGAGGCGGTAGCTCTGCTGCTCCAGGAGGTCGTGCAGCCGTTCAGCCTTTAAGGCGCCTGCCGCCGCCTCGAGCTTTTTCGTCAGCCCCGGATCGGCCGCGAGGACCGAGCGCAGCTCTTCCGCGACCGGCGGGAACGTCGCGGGCGTCGCCGTCTCGAAGGCGACGACAAATCGGTCCGGCAGAAGACCGCGGATCAGCTCGACAGAGGTGACGGGTTGGAGAGGAAAACGGCTGTCGAAGTAGGCGGCGGCGAAACCTCCGGCCTCGGCGTCGAGGACGACGCGGAGATCGCCCGCCGCCAGCGCCTCGCCATAGGGCACGCCCAGGGTCGGGACGAGGATCTTGCCCGGCGTGGCGCCGCCGCGGGCCTGCCAGTCGATGTCGAACACGCCGGCGTTCGGGCTGGCCCGGCCCCAGGTCAGGACGTCCTGCCACCAGGGGTTCTCCTGGCCGATGCCCATGTGGTTGGGGACGATGTCGAGCACGAGGCCGAGGCCGCTCTCGTGCAGGGCGTCGACCAGGCGCTCGAAGCCCTCACGGCCGCCGAGGACCGGGTCGAGCTCGTTGGGATCGACGAGATCGTAGCCGTGGGTCGAGCCGGTGCGGGCCCTGAAGATCGGGGAGGCGTAGAGATGGCTGACGCCGAGGCGGGCCAGATAGGGGGCGAGCGCCGCCGCCTCGGCGAAGCCCATGCCGGAGCGGAACTGCAGGCGGTAGGTGGCTCCTGGCCGTTCCCTACCCATGCGGCCGCTCCTCGCGCAGGGCGTCGAAGAGCCGTCGGGCCAGCGGATGGTCGGCCAGATCCTCGACGGGCACGGGGATGCGCCGGCGCCAGTTCGGGATGCTCGTCGATCGTGCCCGGCAGGTTCGGCTGCTCGGTCTCGCCCACCAGGTCCTCGATCTGGGCGCCGACCAGCCAGGACGGCGTCCGGGCGAGATAGCGATGGAGGGCCTCGGCGATCACCTCGGGCTGATCGGTGTCGGCCGGCAGGCCGGCATAGCGAAGAGCGCCCCGCAGGTCCTCGACGGCGGTCGCCCGCCGCTGCCGCTCCTCGGCGGCCTGCGTCGGGTCGGGATAGAGTCCGAGACGCTCGCGCCACGCCAGATCGTCCTGGCCGAAGAAGCCCAGCACCGTGGAGAGATCGTGGGTCGAGATGGTCGCCAGCGCGCGGGCGTCGTAGGCGTCGGGCGCCTTGAAGAGGCCGTCGGGCCAGCGCTCGAACCAGAGCACCTTGCAGGAGAGGATGCCGGCCTGGTTCATCGGCTCGCGGAAGCCCTCGGGCACGGTGCCCAGATCCTCGCCGACGACGAGGCAGCGGCGCTCGCGCGACTCGCGCGCCACGGCCGCCAGCGCCTCGGCGAAGGGATAGCGGACATAGGCGCCGTCGGCCGGGGTGCCGCCGGCGGGGATCCAGAAAAGCCGCATCAGGCCCATCGCATGGTCGATGCGCACGGCACCGGCATGGCGCATGGCGGCACGGAGGTCGGCCATGAGCGGCGCCAGGGCCTGCTCGCGCAGCGCCAGGGGCGAGAGCGGTGCCACGTTCCAGTTCTGGCCGAGCGGGCTGAAGGCGTCCGGCGGCGCTCCGACGGTGGCGCCCCTGAGGATCGCGCCGGGCTCGGCCCAGGCCGACGAGCCGTCGGGCACGACGCCGATCGCGAGGTCGCGATAGAGACCGATCCGCATGCCGGTCGCCAGCGCCCGCGCCTGGGCCGCCTCGAGCTGCCGGTCCAGGAGCCACTGGAGGAAGGCCAGGAAGGCGACCTCGTCCTCGTGAGCGGCTGCGAAGCGATCGACCGCCGCCGAGGCGGCGACGTCGAGGCCGTCCGGCCAGACCCACCAGGGCGACGGGTCGCTGGTCGCCGCCAGGTGAAGGGCGATCGCGTCGAAGCGGCAGTGAAGCTCCAGGTCCCGGCCCTGCCCGCTGCGCCAGTCGATGAAGGCGGCGCCTGCGGCACTCGGGGCGCCGGCCAGATGCGCCGTCCGGAACTCGTGCCAGAGGGCCTTCAGCGCCGCGAGCTTGGCCGGCTGAACCTCGGCGTAGTCGATGAGGTCCGGCGATCTGTCCGAGGTCGGCAGGCCCTCGGGGATCGGCAGGCCGAGGTCGGCCGCGGCCGCGTCGACGGCGATCGCCATGATGTTGAGCCAGCGCCGGCTCGACGGCGCGTAGGGGCTGCAGCGCGTGGGATCGGCGGGAAAAAGGGCGTGCAGGGGGTTGAGGCCGAGGAAGTCGCCCTGCTGGCGGCCGACCACCTCCGCCAGGCGGGCCACGTCCTCGAGGTCGCCGATGCCGGCCGCGCGCCGCGAGCGCAGGCCATAGGCCTGGCAGGTGACGCCCCAGGCGCGGCCGACGCCGAGGTCGGCCGGCACCAGGCACTGGTCGGTCGGATGCGGCACCGCCTCGGAAGGGCGGACGCGCTCGAGGCCGGCCGACAGGGCGCCCGGCGAGCCCGCATCGACACCCATCGCGGCCAGGAGGGCGCGCTTGGTGTCGGTCGAGGTCGTGTGCCAGGTGCCCTCGATGTCCCAGTAGCCGGCCTCGATGCCGCAGCGCCGGGCCAGCTCGTCGAGCGGGTCCATCAGCCGATCCGCTCCAGAAAGGCCGCGATGGACCAGCCGGGCAGACGGCCGTGCAGCAGCTCGTCGCCCAGACCCTCGGCGCTGGCATAGAGCGTGTCGCCCGACGGGCCTCTCGCAGCCGGAGATCGGCTCCGGGCCGAGATTGACGAGCAGGGACAGCCGGGCGGCCGACAGCCGCCAGCGAAGCTGGAGGCCCGAGGCCCCGATTCGCTGCACGTCGCCCGCATGCCCGCTCAGCCCGGCGAGATGCGGGACGATGTGCTGGCGGCGGATCGCGAGGAGCTCCTTGACGAGGCGCAGGCGCGCGGCATGCGGCTCCTTGTCGAGATCGCCCCATTGGAGCTTGGAGCGCTCGAAGGTGGCGGCACTCACCGGGTCCGGTATGCGCTCGCGCGCCTCCGGGTCGGCGAACTCGGGGAAGCGCGCGAACTCCCGGCGGCGCCCGTTGCGCACCGCCGCGGCCAGCTCCCCCTCGAAGTCGCAGAAGAACAGGAAGGGAGTCTCGGCGCCCCATTCCTCGCCCATGAAGAGCAGCGGAATGGAGGGGGCGAGGAGAAGGAGCGCCGTCATCACCTCGAGGGCTCGCGGCCGGGCCAGGACGGTCAGGCGGTCGCCCATCGCGCGATTGCCGATCTGATCGTGGTTCTGGAGGAACGCGACGAAGGAGGTCGGCGGGAGGTGCGAGCTGGGCTCGCCGCGCGGCTCCCCGTCCCGGTAGGCCAGAGGCTCCCCTTGATAGACAAAACCCTCGGTCAGGGCGCGGGCGAGCCCGGCCAGGGGATCGTCCCTGTAGCCGGCGTAGTAGCCGCTCTCCTCGCCCGTCAGGAGCACGTGGGCGACATGGTGCCAGTCGTCGTTCCACTGCGCGTCGAAGTGGCGGGGCTCGTGGCCCTGACGGTCGAGGAGCCGGGCCTGGTTGGCGTCGTTCTCGAGGACCAGATGGACCTCGCGGCGGCCTGCGAACTGCCCCCGCACCCGCTCGGCCAGCTCGTTCAGCACATGCCGCTCGCTCTCGTCGACGATGGCGTGCACGGCGTCGAGCCTGAGGCCGTCGAAACGGTACTCCTCCAGCCAGTAGAGCGCGTTCTCGATCATGAAGTCGCGCACGGGCCCGCGGCGATAGTCGATGGCCTGCCCCCAGGGTGTCGGCACATCCGACCGGAAGAAACCCGGGGTGTAGGCGCCGAGGTAGTTTCCGTCGGGTCCGAAGTGATTGTAGACGACGTCGAGAAAGACCATCAGGCGCAGGCCGTGCGCCGCGTCGACCAGCGCCTTCAGCTCGTCGGGACGCCCGTAGGCGTTGGCGGGGGCGAAGGGCAGAACGCCGTCATAGCCCCAGTTCCGGCGGCCCCTGAAATCGGCGATCGGCATCAGCTCGACCGCGGTGACGCCGAGATCCGCCAGGTGCTGGAGCTTCTTTCGCGCACCCTCGAAGGTCCCCTCCTCGCTGAAGGTGCCGAGATGAAGCTCGTAGAGGACGGTCTCGTGCCACGGCCGGCCGCGCCAGCTCGTGTAGCGCCAGCGGTAGGAGAGGGGATCGACGACGAGGCTCGGCCCGTGCACGCCCTGGGCCTGGGCGCGCGAGGCCGGATCGGGCACCTTCGTGCCGTCGGCGAGCCGGAAGCGGTAGCCCGATCCGGCCCGAGCCGCGTCCGTGCGCAGCTCGAGCCAGCCGTTCTCCTGCCGGACCATGGGGAGCGCCCGCGGCGGCTCGACGCCGCCCTCCAGCAGCAGGGCAACCTGGTCCTGCGCCGGTGCCCAAAGGCGGAACCGCACGGTGCCGTCGTCGCGCAGCTCGGCGCCGAAGGGCATGGTGTGGCCGCCGCGCAGCCGATCGGGGACGCCGGGGACGGCCTCGAGCAGGACGAGCGAGCGCCCCGCCGCCTGCCATGCTTCGACCGCGATGCCCGTCGAGTCGACGTCGCCACGCGCGCGGTCGGTATCCAGGATGGCCCGCCAGCCGAGGAACCGTTGGAGGTCGGGAAGCTGGAACGTGACGGGCTCGTAGTAGGCGTTGAACAATACGAGCAGGACCACGGGCTCGCCGGAAGCGGCGTTCTCGGGATCGGGGCCGGCCAGCATCATGGCGAGGGACTCTGGCCTGGGGGTTCCGCCAGTCCTCCTCGGCCATCTCGTTCCCGCCCGGCGCCAGCCAGGCCACGATCCTTCAGGCCGCCGCCGACGTCCGCGCCCCTGAAGAACCGGGAGCTGGCGAGCAGCGGGTGGGTCCGACGCAGGTGGACGAGGCGGGCGACGAAGGCGATGAGATTGCGCCCGTCGGCGTCGATCCTGCCCCAGTCCAGCCAGGAGATCGCATTGTCCTGGCAGTAGGCGTTGTTGTTGCCGCTCTGGGTGCGCCCCAGCTCGTCGCCCATCAGGATCATCGGTGTGCCGTGGGCGAGGAGCACGGTGGCCAGCATGTTGCGCTTCTGGCGCTGGCGCAGGGCGCGGATCAGCGGATCGTCCGCCGGCCCCTCGACGCCGCAGTTCCAGGACAGGTTGTGGCTGTGGCCGTCGCGGTTGCCCTCGCCGTTCGCCTCGTTGTGCTTCTCGTTGTAGGAGACCGTGTCGTGGAGGGTGAAGCCGTCATGGGCGGCGGCGAAATTGACGCTGGCCCAGGCGCGCCGACCCTGGTGGGCGAAGAGGTCGGCCGAGCCGACCAGTCGCGTGGTCAGCTCCGGGAGCTGGCCCTCGTCGCCCTTCCAGAAGCTCCGCAGCGTGTCGCGGAACCGGTCGTTCCACTCGGCCCAGCCTGGGCCGTGGCCGCCCAGCCGGTAGCCGCCGGGGCCGATATCCCAGGGCTCGGCGATCAGCTTGATGCGGGCGAGCACCGGGTCCTGGCGGATGGCGTCGAAGAAGCTGCTGCCCGGATCGAAGCGCAGGTCCCGCTCGCGGCCGAGCGTCGTCGCGAGATCGAACCGGAAGCCGTCGACATGCATCTCCTCGACCCAGTAGCGCAGCGAGTCCATGACCATCTGGAGGACCCGCGAATGGGCGAGGTTCGAGCGAGTTGCCGGTGCCGGTGACGTCCATGTAGTAGCGCGGGTCGTCGGGCACCGTGCGGTAGTAGCTGACGTTGTCGATGCCCTTGAAGCTGAGCGTGGGCCCCAGATGGTTGCCCTCCGCCGTGTGGTTGTAGACGACGTCGAGAATGACCTCGAGCCCGGCCGCGTGCAGCTTGCGGACCATCGTCTTGAACTCGAAGAGCGTCGCCATCGGCGAGAGATAGGAAGGCTCGGGCGCGAAGAAGCCGATGGTGTTGTAGCCCCAGTAGTTGCGGAGCCCCTGGTCCAGGAGATGGCGGTCCTGGACGAAGGCGTGCACGGGCATCAGCTCCAGGGCCGTCACGCCGAGCTCCTGGAGGTGCTCGATCACCGCGGGCGAGCCGAGGGCGGCGTAGGTGCCGCGCTGCCACTCGGGGATATCGGGGCGCAGCTTTGTCAGCCCCTTCACATGGGCCTCGTAGACGACCGTGCGCTCCCAGGGGACCTTCGGCGGCCGATCATCGCCCCAGGTGAAGGCGGCATCGACCACCATGCATTTGGGCATGCCCGCGGCATTGTCCCGCCTGTCGATGGTCAGGTCCTCGCGCCGCCCGCCGATCCGGTAGCCGAAATGGGCATCGGTCCAGCGAAGCGGCCCCGAGAGGTGCCGGGCATAGGGGTCGATGAGCAGCTTGGCCGGATTGAAGCGGTGGCCGTTCGCGGGGTCGTAGTCGCCGTGGACGCGATAGCCGTAGAGCAGGCCCGGAAAGACGTCCGGCAGATAGCCGTGCCAGATCTCGTCGGTGTATTCGGGGAGGTCGATCCGCTCGATCTCGCGACGGCCGTGCGGATCGAACAGACAGAGCTCGACCCTCTGGGCATTGGCGGAGAAGAGCGCGAAATTGACGCCGCTGCCGTCCCAGGTGGCCCCGAGCGGAGCGGGGCTGCCGGGACGGATGCGGCTAGCTTGAGCCATGCGGCGCCTCGAGGATCAGCGTCGCCAGGGGCGGCAACGTCAGGGCGACCGAGAACGGCCGACCATGGCAGGAGGTTGCCTCGGCCTCGACGCCGCCGCCGTTGCCGACGTCGCTGCCGCCATAGAGGGCCGAGTCGGTGTTGACACGCTCGCGGTAGAAGCCGCCCGACGGCACCCCCACCCGATAGCCGTAGCGGACCACCGGCGTGAAGTTGCAGACGATGATCGCCGCGCGGCCGGGCTCCCGGCCCTTGCGCATGAACGAGAGCACGCTCTGCTGGTTGTCGCTGGCGTCGATCCACTCGAAGCCGGCACCGTCGCAGTCGAGCTCGTGGAGCGCCGGCAGCTCCCGGTAGACGGCGTTCAGGTCGCGCACCAGCGTCTGCAGGCCCTTGTGGGTGGGCTGGTCGAGCAGATGCCAGTCCAGGCTGCGCTCGTGGCTCCACTCCGACCACTGGCCGAACTCGCAGCCCATGAAGAGGAGCTTCTTGCCGGGGTGGCCCCACATGAAGCCGAAATAGGCGCGCAGGTTGGCGAACTTCTGCCAGACGTCGCCCGGCATCTTGTCGATCAGCGAGCCCTTGCCGTGCACGACCTCGTCGTGACTGATCGGGAGAACGAAATTCTCGCTGAACGCATAGAGCAGGCCGAAGGTCAGGTCGTTCTGGTGAAACTTCCGGTGCACGGGCGACTTGCTCATGTAGTTGAGCGTGTCGTGCATCCAGCCCATGTTCCATTTGAAGCCGAAGCCCAGCCCGCCCACATAGACGGGCCGCGACACGGCCGGCCAGGCGGTCGATTCCTCGGCCACGGTCGTCGAGCCCGGATGCCGCCCGAAGCAGAGCTCGTTCAGACGCTTGAGGAAGCTGATGGCGTCCAGGTTCTCGTTGCCGCCGAAGCGGTTCGGCAGCCATTCGCCGGCCTTGCGGCTGTAGTCGAGATAAAGCATCGAGGCCACGGCATCGACCCTGAGCCCGTCGATGTGGAACTGATCCATCCAGAAGAGGCCGTTGGCGTGGAGGAAGTTCGCGACCTCGGTGCGGCCGTAATTGTAGATCAGCGTGTTCCAGTCCTGGTGGAAGCCCAGGCGCGGGTCGGCGTGCTCGTAGAGGGCGGTGCCGTCGAAGTGCCCGAGGCCGTGGGCGTCGGTCGGGAAGTGGCCGGGCACCCAGTCGATCATGACCCCGATGCCCGCCTCGTGGCAGCGCTCGACGAACTGGGCGAAATCCTCGGGCGTGCCGTGCCGGCTGGTCGGCGCGAAGAGGCCGACCGGCTGATAGCCCCACGAGCCGTCGAACGGGTACTCGCTCACCGGCAGGAGCTCGATGTGGCTGAAGCCCAGCTCCTTGACGTAGGGGACGAGCTGATCGGCGAGCTCGGCATAGGTGAGGTAGCGGCCCCTCTCCTCGGGGACGCGGCGCCACGAGGCGAGATGGCACTCGTAGATGCTGATCGGCGCCGTCACGCCCTGCGCGTCGGCGCGACGCGCCATCCATCGCTCGTCGGCCCAGCCCCGCCGGGGCAGGCCATGGACGACGGAGGCGGTGGCCGGCGGATGCTCGGCCGCGAAGGCGAAGGGGTCGGCCTTCAGGGGCAGGAGCTCGCCGGACGGGCCGAGCAGCTCGAACTTGTAGATCTCGCCCGCAGCGAGGTCGGGCACGAACAGCTCCCAGACGCCGCACTCGACCCGCTTGCGCATCGGGTGGCGACGGCCGTCCCACTCGTTGAACGGGCCGACGACGCTGACGCGGGAGGCGTTGGGCGCCCAGACCGCGAAGGCCGTCCCGGCGACGCCCTCCATCGTCCTCGGATGGGCGCCGAGCTGCTCGTAGAGGCGAAGGTGATTGCCCTCCGCCAGGAGATAGACGTCGAGCTCGCCCAGGATGGGCGGGAAGCGATAGGAATCCTCGACGTCAAAGACGCCGGCATGGGTGAGGAGCCGCAGCCGATAGGGGAAGCGGCTCGTCCGGCCGGCGACGACGCCCTCGTAGAAGCCCGTGTCGTCGGTGCGCTCGAGGTCCGCCACCACCTCGTCGCCGTCGACGACCTGCACCCGCCCGGCGGTGGGATGGAACACGCGCACCACCAGCGGCCGGCCATCGCCGCCCTGCATGCCGAGCACCGCGAAGGGGTCGCCGTGGCGCCCCTCGACCACCGCCTCCACCGCGCCCCGCTCGGCGCGCCAGGAGCCCGTATCGGCCGTCGCCCTCTTAGTCACTTTCATGTTGCGGCTCCTGAGCGGTTTTGCCGATCCCGAACAGGCCGCCCAGCCCGCGCACCGGAATGCGGAGCCAGGGCGGCCGGTTCGCCGCTTCGTACCCGATCTCGTAGAGCACCTTCTCGATCAGGAAGAGGCGCAGCAGGCGCTCGGCCTGGTCGGCCTCACGAGGATAGCTCGGGCAGTCCCCGATCGTCGCCCGATAGCTGTCGAGAAACGCCGAGGTCGTCTCGTCGCGCCACGCCATGGCCGCCGGCAGAAGGCCCTCCGCCGCGCTCGGATCGCTCTCGCCGAAGCGCTGCAGGCTCGCCCAGCCGGCATAGTCGAACGAGCGCAGCATCCCGGCCACGTCGCGGAGCGGCGAGCCCTTGCGGCGGCGCTCGTCGACCGGGCGCCGGGGCTCGCCCTCGAAGTCGATGATCATGAAGTCGCCGACCGCGGCCAGCACCTGCCCCAGGTGGTAGTCGCCGTGCAGCCGGGTCTTGTCGGCCTGGATCGGCTCCCGGCAGAGCCCCAGGATCTCCTCCTGGATCTGCTGGCGCTGCGCCAGAATCGCCTGGGCGATCTCCCGATCGTCCTCGCGCAAGTCGCCCAGGGCCCGCTCCAGGGTCCGGAAGGCGTGCTCGGCCTCGCGGCGGACGCTCCCGGCCCAGGTCTCGAGGTCGCTCGCCTCGATCGGCTCCCGCCGGAAGGCCGGGTCGTCCGTGTCGATAGCGAAGGCCCGATGCAGCTCGGCCGTGCGCTGGCCGAGCAGGCGGGCCAGCGGCAGGTAGCTCTCGTGCACCTCGACGGTCGGCCGTGGCTCGTCCCCGGTCGGGACCACGCGCAGCTCGTCGAGCACCCGATCGAGATAGTCGAGGGTGAAGCGCCAGCCATCGCCCTGGTTGGCGACGAAGCCCGTGGCGCTGCCGAGCGCCGTGCTGGTGCCGTCGGCCTGGACATGCTCGATGACGCCCAGGAGCGGCGGCGTGCCGGCGAAGCCGGCGACCTCGGTCAGGAAGCGCCCGACCTCGATCTCCGGATGGATGCCGGGCTGCAGCCGCCGGTAGACCTTGAGCATGATGCGGTCGTCGATCAGCACCGAGCTATTGCTCTGCTCGACCCCGAGCCGCCGGATCACGAGCTCGTCGGTGAGCTCGACCGCAGCCAGTGCCGGTCCGGCATAGAGGCGGAACCCGTCCGGCGAGACGCTGTCGTCCTTGGCCTGCCGCAGGCGGCGTACCGTAGCGCGGACGAAGTCGTCTGCCGCCAGCGCGTCGTAGAGGGCCCCGACCTTGGAGCCACGGCGCACCTTGGCCACGGTGTACGGCAAAAGGGCGCTGCCCGGCGCCAGGTTCTGCTCGCCCCAGGCGATGGAGAGGGGCAAGAGGTAGCGCTGCGTCTCGCCGGGGGTGAGGTCGACCTCGATCTCGGTCACCAGATAGCCCTCGCCG
This sequence comes from uncultured Alphaproteobacteria bacterium, assembly GCA_963828215.1. Taxonomy (GTDB): domain Bacteria; phylum Pseudomonadota; class Alphaproteobacteria; order Geminicoccales; family Geminicoccaceae; genus CAVTJL01. Next base: position 47,166 of record CAWHFO010000080.1, read on the forward strand.
TCGCCCGGGAGGACGGCGGAGAAGGCGAGCCGCACCTGGCCGATGCGGGCATCCTTGGCCGCGAACCAGCGCTGGTTGGCGAGGAAGGCGGGGAGCGCCTGCAGGGCGAGGTCGCGCCCGCCGGCGCCTTCGGCGATGCCCCGCCAGCCGGCCTGGAGAACCACGGTGATGAGCTCCGGCAGCGGATCGGGCGTCGGGATATGCCAGATCGGCACGTCCGCCTCGCGCGAGAGGACGAACCAGTAGAAGCCCCAGCCCGGCATCGCCAGACGATAGGGCGCGTCCGAGACCGGCGGGAAGGCGGTCCGGCCGAGCAGCTCGACGGGCACCATCCCGGTGAACCGCCCGAGGTCGAGCTCGACCGCCTGGGCGTTCCGGGAGAGGTTGAAGACGCAGAGCAGCGTCTCGTCCGCGTGCTCGCGCAGATAGGCCAGGATCTTCCGGTTCCGCGGATAGACGAAGGTCTGGCTGCCGCGGCCGAAGGCCTTGTGCGCCTGGCGCACGGCGATGATGCGCTTCATCCAGTTCAGGAGCGAGCCGCCGCTCTGCTGCTGCGCCTCGACGTTGACGGCCTCGTAGCCGTAGATCGGGTCCATGACGGGCGGCAGATAGAGGCGCTGCGGCGCCGAGCGCGAGAAGCCGCCATTGCGGTCGGGCGACCACTGCATCGGCGTCCGCACCCCGTCGCGGTCGCCGAGATAGATGTTGTCGCCCATCCCGATCTCGTCGCCATAGTAGACGACCGGGGTGCCGGGCATCGAGAACAGGAGGCTGTTCATGAGCTCGATCTTGCGCCGGTCATTGTCCATGAGCGGCGCCAGGCGGCGTCGGATGCCGAGATTGAGGCGCATCCGCCGGTCGGTCGCGTAGGTGTTCCAGAGATAGTCCCGCTCGCTCTCGGTCACCATCTCGAGGGTGAGCTCGTCGTGGTTGCGGAGGAAGATGGCCCACTGACAGGTGGACGGGATGTCCGGCGTCTGGCGCATGATGTCGGTGACGGGCAGGCGATCCTCCTGGGCGATCGCCATGTACATCCTGGGCATCAGCGGGAAGTGGAAGGCCATGTGGCACTCGTCGCCCTCGCCGAAATAGGGGCGCGTGTCCTCCGGCCACTGATTGGCCTCGGCGAGCAGCATCGTGCCCGGGAAGTGCCGCTCCATCTCGGCCCGGATCTCCTGCAGGATCACGTGCGTCTCGGGCAGGTTCTCGCTCGAGGTGCCCTCGCGCTCGATCAGGTAGGGGATGGCGTCGAGGCGCAGCCCGTCGATCCCGAGCTTCAGCCAGTAGTGCAGGAGGCTCTTCACCTCGCGCATGACGGCCGGGTTGTCGAAGTTGAGATCGGGCTGGTGGCTGTAGAAGCGATGCCAGAAATAGGCCTGGGCCTCGGGGTCCCAGGTCCAGTTCGACTTCTCGGTATCGATGAAGATGATCCGGGTGTCCCGGTATTTCTGGTCCGTGTCGCTCCAGACGTAGTAGTCGCGATGCCGCGAGCCCTTCTTGGCCCGGCGGGCGCGCTGGAACCACCAATGCTGGTCGGAGGTGTGGTTGATGACCAGCTCGGTGATGATCTTCAGGCCGCGGCCGTGCGCCTCCTGGATCAGGCGCTTGACGTCCCCCAGGTCGCCATAGGCCGGGTTGATGCTCCGGTAGTCGGCGATGTCGTAGCCGTCGTCCTTGAGCGGGGAGGGATAGAACGGCAGGAGCCAGATCACCGTGACGCCGAGCTCCTGGATATAGTCCAGCTTCTGGACCACCCCGGCGATGTCGCCCACACCGTCATTGTTGGAATCGAAGAACGCCTTGAGATGCGTCTGGTAGATGACCGCATCCTTGTACCAGAGCGGATCGTCGCTTCCCGTCATCGCCACCTCGGCCCCCGCCTCCGCTGTCGTCGTCATCTGGTCAGCCCCGCGCCGCGGTCCGCCCGGGCGGCCTCAGCCGCCAGATGGCCGCGGGATTTTGGTGCGGATCGAGCCAAAGATGCTGCACCTTGCCCTGCCAGGTGAACCGGTGGCCGGCCAGCAGATCCTCGACCTCGATGGCCGCGTCGTCGCCGAGATCGAAGGTCCAGAGCGGAACCTCGAAGTTGCAGTCCTGCGCATGGTGCGGGTCGAGATTGACGGCGACCAGGATGGCATTGTCGCGCGCCGCGGTGACCTTCGAGTAGAGCAGGATGTTGTCGTTCCAGGCGTTGTGGAATTCCAGGTTGGTGAAGCGCCAGAGGGCCGGATTCTCCCGGCGGATGCGGTTCAGCGCGGCCACATAGTCCCGGATGTTGCCCGGCCGGTCATAGTCCCAGGCCTTGATCTCGTATTTCTCGGAATCGAGATAGTCCTCCTTGCCCGGAATGGGCGTGGCCTCGCACAGCTCGAAGCCGTTGTAGAGGCCCCAGAGCGGCGAGAGCGTCGCCGCCAGGACCGCCCGGATCTGATGGGCGGGTCGCCCGCCCGTCTGCAGGAAGACCGGATTGATGTCGGGCGTGTTGGTGAAGAAGTTGGGCCGCATGTGCTCGCGGGGCTCGTCCTGCGTGAGCTCGGTGAGATACTCGACCAGCTCGGCCTTCGAGTTCCGCCAGGTGAAATAGGAGTAGCTCTGGGTGAAGCCCACCTTGGCCAGCCGCTTCATCATCTTCGGCCGGGTGAAGGCCTCGGCCAGGAAGATGGTCTCGGGGTGCCGGTCCTGCACCTCGCGGATCATCCACTCCCAGAACGGCAACGGCTTGGTGTGCGGATTGTCGACGCGGAAGATCTTGACCCCCTTGCCGACCCAGAACAGCACGACGTCGCGGAGCTCGTGCCAGATCGCCGGCAGCGCCCCACGATAGAAGTGGACGTTGACGATGTCCTCGTACTTCTTGGGCGGGTTCTCGGCGTAGCGGATGGTGCCGTCCGGCCGCCAGTCGAACCATTCCGGGTGCTCCTTGATCCAGGGATGGTCGGGGGAGCACTGGATGGCGAAATCGATCGCCAGCTCGAGGCCCTGCTCGTGGGCGGCGGCGACCAGCCGCTCGAACGCCTCGAAGCCGCCCAGCTCGGGATGGAGCGCCGTGTGGCCGCCCTCCTCGGCGCCGATCGCATAGGGCGAGCCCGGATCGCCGGGCTGGGGCGTGAGGCTGTTGTTGCGGCCCTTGCGGTTGGTCCGGCCGATCGGATGGATCGGCGGGAAATAGAGGACGTCGAAGCCGAGGTCGCGGACGTAGGGCAGCCGGGCGACGACGTCGTCGAAGGTGCCGTGGCGACCGGGATCGCCGGCCTGCGAGCGCGGCATCAGCTCGTACCAGGCGGCAAAGGCCGCGGCCGTCCGGTCGGCCACCACCTCGAGCTCCCGCTCGTAGCGGGAGCGGTTGGTGCGCAGGCCGGCCCGGCCCATCAGCCCGAGCGTGGTCTCGGAGAGCATGGTCGCCAGCATGCCCCCATGGTCGCCCTCCCGTGCCCGGAGCTCCTCGACCAGCCGGTCGAGCGCCTCCTTGTCCGGCCCCTGGGCCTCGGTCGCCGTCCGCTCGATCAGGTCCCGGCCCTCGCGCAGCTCGAGGGCGAGCGGCAGGCCGGCATCGTGCTTCTTCGAGACCTCGGCGCACCAGGACGCGAACTGGTCCCGCCACGCCTCGATCGTGTAGACCCAGCGGCAGTTGCGGGTCAGGGGGAACGAGCCGGCCCAGCGGTCATTGTCGACGAAGCGCATCGGCGTCTCGCGCCAGGCGCGCTCGTCCTGGGGTCGGTAGCAGAGGCTGGCGGCGATCTTGTCGTGGCCGTCGCAGAAGATGTCGGCCCGGACCTCGAGCACGTCGCCCACCACCCGCTTCACGGCGAAGCGGCCGCCGTCCAGCTCGGGCTCGACCTTCTCGATCGCCACCCGATCGGCGGCCAGATCCTGGAGCCGCCGCTCGCTGGCCCGGGGCTGAGGCGCGCGGCGCCTCGGCGCCTCCGCCTCGCCCTCGAGGAGGCGGATCTCGAGCGGGCCCAGCGTCAGGGGCCGGCCGGGCGTCACCTCCTTGGCCGCGAGGTCAGGCGTGACATCGGCGAAGTGCCCGAAGCGCCCGCCGGCAGCCATCAGGAGATCGCTCGGGTCCAGGCCGTCGGCGCGGCCCGGGTCCGGATTGACGAGCAGGATGCGCGCCGATCCGGCCGTCACGACCGAGCCGGTGTCGAGCCGCATCAGGCCCACGACCGTGGCGCTCGGCGCCGTGATCCGACGCTGGGGCCGCGCCACCCCGAGGACCGGCGCCGCCGCCTTCAGCTGGTTCACCTCGGTGATGAACCGGCCGAGGTCGATGGTCGGGCTCGCCGTCTCGGCCTGCCAGTCGTCCGGCCGGGTCTCGACCGGGTCCAGAGGCCGCCGGCAGGCATACTCGTAGCCCATCGGCATCAGGACGCCGGAGGAGAAGGCGGCGGCGAAGAGGTAGCGGAAGCGATAGTGACGCTCGACCTCTCGTGGATCGTCGCTGGCGATCTCGGCCCTGAGCCGTGGCGTGTTGTGATCCTCGGGGAAGCCCACCGTCGGCCCGAGGCGGGCCAGCGCCTCTTCCTGGTCGAGCAGCCAGGACGCGCGAAAATCCCACCAGCGGCTGCTGTTGAACAGGTAGTCGAAGCCGCAGCCCTCGAGCTTCAGGACCTCGGGAAAGGTGCCGCCCAGCGTGGCTGCCAGGAACAGCGCCGCCGGGTGCTTCTCCCTGAGGCGGCCGATCAGGGCCCGCCAGAGGTCGGCCGGAACCTTGTAGGCGGCGCTGCAGCGAAAGCCGGCGATCCCCAGATCCAGAAAATGGTCCGCGAGGCCTGTGAAGTAGTCGAGCTGCGCGGCCCGCAGATGGGGGCGCCCGAGATCGAGCTCGGCCAGGTCGAGAAGCGGCTGCGGGCGGTGGGGTGCCGTGGGATCGGCCAGCACGGGCGGCAGCGGGTTGCCGGACGGGTCGCGCAGGAACCAGTCGGGATGGCTCTCGACCAGCCGGGAATTGGCGGCCGCATGCGGCAGGACCAGATCGGTCATGACCCGCAGCCCGCGGTCCCGCGCCGCTGCGACGAAGCGTCGGACGAGCGCCGCCGCCTCGCCCTCCTCGCCGGCCCGGACCAGCGGATGCAGCTCGAAAGGGTCCCGGATCGCGTAGATGCTGCCGGAGCCCCCGGGGGCGAAGAACGCGTTGACGTAGACCCAGTCGAAGCCCATGCCCGCGATGCGCGGCAGATGGTCGGCCCAGGCGCCGATGCCGCCCGCGAGGAGCGGGTGCAGATTGTAGATGCGCGCGCCCTGTATGATGATCTCCTCTCCCTGTCGTCTTGTGGTCAACCGTCGAAGGCGCCCAGGGTTGCAAGCCTCGCGGCCGAGGGCAACCCTCTAAAGCCCGTCGCGCGGGGCGCCGGGCGTTGGCGTCCCCGGGGCCGGTCCTGTAGAGAAAGGGGCCATGGACCTCTTCACCATCGGCTACGAGAAGGCCACGCCGGACACGCTGCGAGCGGCGCTCCGGGCCCAGGGGATCGATCTCCTGGTCGACGTCCGGGCGGTCGCCGCCTCGCGCCGGCCCGGCTTCTCGAAGCGTCAGCTCGCGGCGGGGCTGAGCGAGGCCGGCATCGCCTATCTCCACCTCAAGGGCCTGGGGACGCCACCCGACGGACGGCAGGCGGCCCGCGCGCAGAAGCACGCGGAGATGCGCCGGATCTACGCCGCGCACCTCCTGACGCTCGAGGCCCAGCGCGACATGGCCGATCTCCTGGAGCTGGTCGCCGCCGGGCGCCGCCCCTGCATCCTCTGCCTGGAGCACGACCACCGGCATTGCCACCGGGATCTCATCGCCGCGGACCTCGCCGGCCGCATGCCGGTGGAGGTTCATCATCTCGCCGTGCCCACCGACGCGGCGTCGTGACGACGCCGGCGGACGGGCCCGGCGCATCGAGGCCATGGCCGCGGGCGTCCGGTCGCGATAGCATGCCCGGCCGGTGGGGAAGGCCCGCTGCCTTCGCCGCCGCCGCAGAGATCGCGCCCGAGGGGACCTGAGGGTGGTGTCGCTTCGCACCCAGCGCCCGTTCTACAGCACGGAGCTCGGGCCCTGCCCCTACCTCGCAGGCCGGCAGGAGCGGCGCATCGTGGCCATTCTCGAGCCCGGTGCGCCCGACGACCAGCTCGACGAGCTGACGGAGGCGGGCTTCAGGCGCAGCCAGCTCTACCTCTACCGCCCGCTCTGCCCCGGCTGCAGCGCCTGCGTGCCGGTCCGCGTGGTGGTCGACGGCTTCCGCTGGAGCCGGACCTTCCGGAAGATCCTCGCCCGCAACGCGGACCTCGTGGTCGAGGAGCGTCCGCCCGCGGCCACCGCCGAGCAGTTCGAGCTGTTCCACCGCTACCTGCTGGCCCGGCACGATGACGGCGGGATGGCGCGGATGGACCGGGCCGACTATGCGGAGATGGTCGAGCGCGGGCCCGGCTCGACCACGCTCGTCGAGGTGCGCGACGCCGACGGCCGGCTCGTCGCGGTCAGCCTCACCGACCGCCTCCGCTCGGGCTATTCCGGTGTCTACAAGTTCTACGAGCCCCTGGAGCCCCGACGCTCGCTCGGGACCTTCCTGATCCTCTGGCACGTGCTGCGGGCGAAGGAGCTGGGGCTGCCCTACGTCTATCTCGGCTACTGGATCGCCGAGAGCCCGAAGATGGCCTACAAGGCCCGCTTCCGCCCGCTCGAGCAGCTCACCGCCCTCGATTGGCGGCCGCTACCGGAAGACGGCGTGCGGCAGCCAGGTGGCGAGTGAGGGCATCATCGCGACGAGCCCGAGCCCGACGAGCTGCAGGGCGACGAACGGCACGATGCCCCGATAGATGTCCATCGTCGTGACCTCGGGCGGCGCCACGCCCCGCAGGTAGAAGAGCGCGAAACCGAAGGGCGGCGTGAGGAAGCTCGTCTGCAGGTTCACGCCGATCATCACCCCGAGCCAGATCGGGTCGACGCCGAGCGCCAGCAGGACCGGGCCGACGATCGGCACGACGACGAAAACGATCTCCGTGAAGTCGAGGAAGAAGCCGAGAAAGAACATCACCGCCATGACGACGAGCATGGCGCCGCCGGCGCCGCCCGGCATGGATTGCAGCACGCCCCGGACCAGCTCCTCGCCGCCCAGCCCGCGGAAGACGAGCGAGAAGATCGAGGCGCCCAGGAGGATCAGGAAGACCATGGAGCTGATCCGCGTGGTGTGGCGCATCACCTCCTGGAGGGTCGCGAGGTCGAGCCGGCCGGACAGGGCGGCGAGCAGGATGGCGCCCAGGGCACCCACGGCGGCCGATTCGGTGGGCGTGGCGACCCCGAAGAGGATCGAGCCCAGCACCAGGACGATGAGGAGCGCCGGCGGCAGCATGACGAGGAGGACGCGGCGGCCCAGGCCCCGGCCCGGCATGGCGTCGGTGAGCGGCGGGCTCCACTCGGGGCGGAGGATGGCCACGGCCACCTGATAGGCCAGATAGAGGCCGACCAGGACGAGGCCCGGAAGGATGGCTCCGGCAAAGAGGTCGACCACCGAGACGGGCTCCGGGGCATAGTTGCCCATCGCCAGCTGGGCCTGCGTGTTGGCGCCCTGGAGCACGTCGCCCAGGATGACGAGCACGATCGAGGGCGGGATGATCTGGCCGAGCGTGCCGGAGGCGCAGATCGTGCCGCAGGCGAGGCGCTTGTCGTAGCCGGCCTTGAGCATGGCCGGCAGGCTCAGGAGCCCCATCGTGACGACCGTGGCGCCGACGATGCCGGTGGAGGCGGCGAGCAGCATGCCGACGATCGTGACGGCATAGCCGAGCCCGCCCGGCAGCCGGCCGAACAGCAGCCCCATCGTCTCCAGGAGCTGCTCGGCGATCCGCGAGCGCTCGAGCATGACGCCCATGAAGACGAAGAGCGGCACCGCCACCAGCACCTCGTTGACCATGACGCCGAAATAGCGGGACGGCAGCCCGCCCAGGAGCCGCAGATCGAAGTCGCCGAGCAGGTGACCGACGACGGCGACCGCCAGGGCCGTGCCGCCGAGCGAGAAGGCGACCGGGAAGCCCAGGAGCAGGACGACGCAGGCGACGGCGAAGAGGCCGAGGCTCAGGACGTCCGCCGTCATGCCTCGGGCGCTCCGCCCTCGCCCTTCCGGTCGTAGAGGTCCGGGAGACCCGCCAGCGCCAGGAAGGCCTTGCCGGCGAGGGAGAGCCCCTGCAGCCCGACCAGGACGCAAAAGGCCGGAATGACCGACTTGAGGAGAAAGACGCCCGGCAGGCCGTCCGACTCGCGCGAGCCCTCGAGCGTGCGCCAGCTCTCCTGCACATAGGGCCAGGCGAGCCACAGCACGGCTGCGACCATCGGCACGAGAAGGAAGAGGGCGCCCAGGAGATCGACGACGGCCCGATAGCGGCGGCCGGCGGGGCGATAGACGATGTCGACCCGGACATGGCCTTCGTGGAGGAGCGTGTAGCCGGCGCCCAGCATGAAGACGAGACCGTGCATCCATACGTAGGACTCCTGGAGCCAGACCCGGCCCCAGCCGAACCCGTAGCGTCCGACCACCACCACGCAGGTGACGAGGACGATGCCCAGGGTGAGCCAGGAGACCGCCCGGCCGACCGCCTCGTTCAGCCGGTCGATGCGCCGCGTCCACCGCTGGATGAGCTTCATGCCGCCTCGCCGAAAGCCGGTCCTCCTTAGCGGCCGGGCCATCCGGGCGCCAGGGCGGGCCCGGTCGCGGATTGCAGCCCCGTGACAGCGTGGTATAAGCGCGCCGTCCGCGTCGGGCGGGTCCGACAGCGGACCCCTGTCATGCGGGCGAGACGAAGAACCCGGCGACGTGTCAACGGATCGGTCGATGGCTCCAGGCGTCCTCGTCCTGAACGGACCCAACCTCAACCTGTTGGGGCAGAGGGAGCCGGCGATCTACGGGAGCGAGTTCCTGGACGATATCGACGCCATGTGCCGGACGGTCGGAGCGCGTCTCGGGCTCGCCGTCGACGTCCGCCAGAGCAATCACGAGGGCCAGCTCGTCGACTGGGTCCAGGAGGCGCGGGGCCGGTTCGCCGGGCTCGTGGTCAACGCCGGCGCCTACTCGCACAGCTCGATCGCCCTCCTCGATGCCCTCCGTGCCTTCGAGGGTCCTGGTCGTCGAGGTCCATCTGTCGAACATCTTCCGCCGCGAGCCCTACCGTCACCACTCCTACGTCTCGCTCGCCGCCACCGCCGTGATCTGCGGCCTCGGCGGCGACGGCTACCGCCTGGCCCTCGAAGGGCTCGGGGCCCGGCTGGGCGGCCCAGCCGGCGGCGGGACAGACGCCCCGAGACCCTGACGCATGGCCAAGCCCGACATCGACCTCGACTACATCGCCGAGCTGGCCCTGCTGCTGCAGCGCACCGGCCTCACCGAGATCGAGATCAGCCTGGGCGACACGCGGGTCCGCGTGGCCAAGAAGGCCCCGACGATCGACGTGTCGGCCTATGCGCCCCAGCCCGGAGCCCCGGGACCCTCGGCGCCGCCGGCCGCGGCGGTGCCGGAGCCGGTGCCCGACGCCGCGCATCCGGGGGTCGTGACCTCGCCGATGGTCGGCACCGTCTATCTGTCGCCGGATCCGGGCGCGGCACCGTTCGTGACGCCGGGCCAGGAGGTGCAGGAGGGAGCCACCGTCCTCATCATCGAGGCGATGAAGGTCATGAACCAGATCCGGGCGCCTCGCAGCGGCCGCGTCACCAAGGTGTTCGTCCAGAGCGCCACGCCGGTCGAGTACGGCGAGCCGCTGCTGATCATCGAGTAGGGCCCCCTTGTTCAAGAAGGTCCTGATCGCCAATCGCGGGGAGATCGCGCTGCGCATCCTGCGCGCCTGCCGCGAGCTCGGCATCTCCACCGTGGCGGTGCACTCCACGGCCGACGCCTCGGCCATGCATGTCCGCCTCGCCGACGAGAGCGTCTGCATCGGCCCGCCATCGGCGACCGAGTCCTATCTGAACGCCGCGGCCATACTCTCGGCGGCCGAGATCACGGGTGCCGAGGCCATCCATCCGGGCTACGGCTTCCTCGCCGAGAACGCCGACTTCGCCCAGATGGTGGTCGAGCACGGCTTCACCTTCATCGGGCCGTCCGCCGAGCACATCCGGATCATGGGCGACAAGATCCGGGCCAAGCAGGCCGCGGTCGAGCTCGGCCTGCCGGTGGTGCCGGGCTCGGACGAGGCCGTGGACACCGAGCGTCAGGCGATCGCGGCGGCCCGCGACATCGGCTTTCCCCTTCTGATCAAGGCCGTGGCCGGCGGCGGCGGGCGCGGCATGACCGTCGTGCGCAACAACGGCGAGATCAAGGACGCCATCCGCATGGCCCGCTACGAGGCGCGGATGGCGTTCGGCGACGACCGGGTCTATCTGGAGCGCTTCCTCGACCGGCCGCGGCACATCGAGGTGCAGATCCTGGGCGACAGCCAGGGCAACGTCGTCTACCTGGGCGAGCGCGACTGCACCCTGCAGCGCCGCCACCAGAAGCTCGTCGAGGAGGCGCCCTCGCCGGTCCTCGACGCGGCGGCCCGGGCGGCGATCGGCGAGCGGGTCGCCGGCGCCATGCGCAAGCTCGGCTACGTGAATGCCGGAACGATCGAGTTCCTCTGGCAGGACGGCGAGTTCTTCTTCATCGAGATGAACACGCGGCTGCAGGTCGAGCATCCGGTGACCGAGCTCGTGACCGGGATCGACATCGTCCGCGAGCAGATCCGCATCGCCGCCGGGGCCCCGCTCGGTTTCGGGCAGAAGGACATCGTGATCCGCGGCCACGCGATCGAGTGCCGCATCAATGCCGAGGATCCGCGGACCCTCATGCCGTCCCCCGGGCGCGTCACCGCCTTCCACGCGCCGGGCGGGCCGGGCGTCCGGATCGATTCGGCTCTTTACGCGAGCTATACGGTTCCGCCCTATTACGACAGCCTGATCGCCAAGCTGATCGTCCTCGACGACGATCGGGAGGCCTGCCTCAGGCGGCTCGAGCGGAGCCTTGCCGAGTGCGTGATCGACGGGATCTCGACGACGGTGCCCCTGGTCCGCGCGCTGCTGGCGGAGGACGACATCCATGCCGCCCGGTTCGACACCGGCTGGCTCGGCCGCTTCCTCGAGAGGTGGAGCGGCTGAGCAGGACGGAAAGGGCCGCCCCGCCCTGCCGCCCCGCCCTGGCCGACGGCAGCCACCCTCGGCCAGCATGCGCGTCCTGACCACGCAGGATCTGCTGCGCTGCTATGCCATGGGCCATTTCCCCATGGCCAACGACCGGCACGATCCGACCATCTATCTCATCAATCCCGAGCGCCGGGGCATCCTGCCGCTGGAGGCGTTCCACATCCCGCGCAGCCTCAAGCGGGCGGTCCGCCGGCGCGGCTTCGAGCTGACCGTCGACACGGCGTTCGCGACGGTCATCCGGGCCTGCGCCGCCTCGACCGTCGAGCGGCCCCGCACCTGGCTGAACGACGAGCTGATCGAGCTCTATGTCGACCTGCACGCGCGCGGCTACGCGCACAGCGTCGAGACGCGGCGGCAGGGCCTGCTGGTGGGCGGGCTCTACGGCGTCAGCCTGGGCGCCGCCTTCTTCGGCGAGAGCATGTTCTCGAAGGAGACCGACGCCAGCAAGGTGGCGCTCGTCGAGCTGGTGGCGAGGCTCAGGGCGGGCGGCTACGAGCTTCTGGACACCCAGTTCGTCACCGATCATCTGCGCCGCTTCGGCGCCGTCGAGATCCCCCGCGCCGCCTACCGCGAGCGGCTGGCCCGGGCGGTCGGCCGGCCGGCGCGGTTCCCCCGCGACCCCTACTGCTTCGCCTTGTCGCTGGCGGGCGGCGCCTCGGGCGATTCGGGGGCCACGGGATCCCGGCAGGAGAGCACCCAGACGTCGTAGATCGGGTGCTCGAGGGCCGAGATGCTGGGCGTCGAGGCGAACATCCAGCCGCTGAACAGGCGCTTGCGGGTGCCGTCCGGGTCCACCTGGTCGATGACCAGGAAGGCGGCGCTCTCGGGCGGCTCGGTCGGCGGCGTCTCGAGGCAGGCCTCGGGCGTGATCGCCAGGGTTCCGAAGCTGGTCTCCTGCCCGACCGCGGCGTCGATCTCCTGGACGCGGGCCGTGATCTTGTCGAGGCCCTGCAGCACGGCCGTCCGGTAGCGGATCGTCGGCTGGGCGGCGAGCGCGCTTCCCGCGAGGACCAGGCCCAGGGCGCCGGCCGCAGCGGCCCCGAGCCTCACTTGAAGAGGCCGCCCTCGGCGGCCGGAGCGCCCTGCCCGCCCTCCTTGGCCGCGCCGGCGGGCGCGCCCTGCCCGCCTTTGCCGTCGCCGCCGGTCGCCGGCGGCGACCCGCCGGATGAGCCGCCGGCGCCGCCGAAGATGTACTTGCCGACGAGCTGCTCGATATTGATCGAGGACTGGGTCAGCGTGATCTCGCCGCCGGGCTTCAGCATCTTCTCGTCGCCGCCCGGCGTGAGGGAGAGATATTTGCCGCCCAGCAGGCTGGCGCTGACGATGGCGGCGCTGCTGTCGGTGGGCAGCTCGATGCCATTCTGGACGCTGAAGGTCACGGTGGCCCGGAAGGTCTGGGGATCCAGCCGCTCCGCGACGACCTTGCCGATCTTGATCCCCGAGATGCGGACATCCGAGCCCACGTCCAGCCCGTCGATCTGATCGAACTTGGCGACGAGCGGATACCCGTTGCTGCCCTGAGCCTGGCCGCTGCTGGTGTAGGCCCAGTAGAAAAAGGCGGCAGCGATGACGAGCACGACGGCGCCGAGCGCGGTCTCGACCACATTTCTGTTCATTGAGAAAACATCTCCTGCGGCGGGCTCATCCGTGACCGGGCTCGGCGTCGAGACCCAAGAGGGCGCGGGCGAAGGGCCGCGCCTCGAACGGCCTCAGATCGTCGATCCCCTCGCCGACGCCCACGGCATGAAGGGGCAGGCCGAAGCGCCGGGCCAGCGCCACGACGACGCCGCCCTTGGCGGTGCCGTCGAGCTTGGTGACGATCAGGCCCGAGACATCGACCATCTCGGCGAAGGTCTCGACCTGATTGTGGGCGTTCTGGCCCGTGGTGGCGTCGAGGACCAGGACGACATCGTGGGGTGCGGAGGGATCGACCTTCCTCAGGACCCGGACGATCTTCCGGAGCTCGTCCATCAGGGCCCGCTTGTTGTGCAGCCGGCCGGCAGTGTCGATCATCAGGAGGTCGGCGCCCTGGGCCCGGGCGCGCTCGAGGGCATCGAAGGCGAGGCCCGGCCGGATCGGCGCCGGGGCGGCCCTCGATGACCGGCACGCCGTTGCGTTCGCCCCAGACGCGCAGCTGCTCGACCGCGGCGGCCCGGAAGGTGTCGCAGGCGGCGAGCACGACCGAGAGCCCGGCATCCCGCGCCTGCTTGGCGAGCTTGCCCACCGTCGTGGTCTTCCCGGTGCCGTTGACCCCGCAGATCAGGACGACCTGCGGCCGGTGCGCCGGCCGATGCGGCAGCGGCTCCGCCACTGGCTCCAGGATCGCCGCCGCGGCCGCTGCCAGCGCCTCGCGGATCTCGACCTCGCCCACCTCCTTGCCGAAGCGGTCGCGGGCCAGCTCCTTGACGAGCAGGGCCGCCGTCTCGACGCCGAGATCGGCCGCGATCAGCGCCTCCTCGAGCTCGTCCAGGGTCGTCTGGTCGAGGCGCCGCCTGGTGAAGATGCCGCTGATGCGCTCCTTGAGGCTGGTCGAGGTCCGTGCCAGCCCGCTGCGCAGGCGGCCGAGCCAGCCCTGCCCTGTCGTCGCCTCGCTCATCGGGCCACCGTGCCGACCAGCAGGCCGCCCTCGAGGGCGCCGAGCTCGAGCTCGGCGATCGTCCCGGCGGCCAGGGCCGGCTCACCTGCCGCGAGGCGCACCGGCGCGAACTGGTCCGTGCGGCCGAGACCGTTCCGCTCGATCAGGGCGCGCCGACGCCGGCCGAGCTGGGCGCGCAGGAACCGCTCGAGCGCGACCTCGCCGGCCGCCCGAAGCCGCGCCGCCCGCTCCTTGCGGATCGCCTTCGGCACCGAAGGCATCCGGGCCGCCGGCGTGCCGGGACGCTCGGAATAGGGGAAGACATGAAGGAAAGTCAGGCCGGCATCCTCGATCAGCGCCAGCGAGTGCTCGAACATCGCCTCGTCCTCGGTCGGGAAGCCGGCGATGAGGTCGGCGCCGAGGACGAGATCGGGGCGCAGCCCGCGGAGCCGCTCGGGCAGCCGGACCACGTCGGCGCGCAGATGGCGGCGGCGCATGCGCTTGAGGACGAGATCGTCGCCAGCCTGAACGGAGAGGTGCAGGTGCGGCATCAGCCGCGGCTCCTCGGCAATCAGGCGCTCGAGGTCGGGGTCGATCTCGGCCGGATCGATGCGAGGAGAGCCTGAGCCGCGGCAGGTCGGGCACCTCGTCCAGCACCCGGCGCAGCATCAGGCCGAGCGTCGGCCGGTCCGGCAGGTCCTTGCCGTAGGAGGTGATGTCGACGCCGGTGACGACGAGCTCGACGTAGCCGTTGGCAGCGAGCCGGCGCGCCTGCTCGACGATCGCCTCGATCGGCACGCTGCGGCTGGGGCCGCGGCCGTAGGGGATGATGCAGAAGGTGCAGCGATGGTCGCAGCCACCCTGCACCTCGAGAAAGGCGCGGGTCCGCCCCTCGAATCCCTCGACGAGATGCCCTCCGGCCGCCTGCGGCTGCATGATGTCGGCCACGGCGATCCGGTCGATCCGGGCCAGGGCAATCGCCTGCCAGGTCTCGGCGCGCAGCTTCTCCGCATTGCCGACGACGTGGTCGACCTCGGCCATCGCCGCGAAGCGGGCCGCCCCGACCTGCGCCCCGCAGCCCGTGACGACGATCCGGGCATCCGGCCGGGCGCGGCGGGCGCGCCGCACCGCCTGGCGGGCCTGGCGCTCGGCCTCGGCCGTGACGGCGCAGGTATGGATGATGACCGTGTCGTCCAGCGCGGCCCGCACGGCGTGCGCCCGCATCACCTCCGACTCGAAGGCGTTCAGGCGACAGCCGAAGGTGACGACCTCGACGTCCACGGCCTCTCTCACGCCCCGAGCAGCTCGTCCTCGAGGACGCCCGAGAAACCGAGCGCGGTCGGGCCCGTCATGAGCACCGGGCCGTCTCCGCTCCAGGCGATCTCGAGCGATCCCCCGTCCAAGATGAGGGTGGCGGGCGACGAGACAAGCCCGCGCCGGACGGCCGCGACCAGCGCCGCGCAGGCGCCGCTGCCGCAGGCCAGGGTCAGGCCGGCGCCGCGCTCGAAGACGCGCAGCCGGATCGTCGACGGGCCCGCTACCTGCGCGAAGCCGATATTGGCCCGGTCGGGGAACATCGGATGGTGCTCGAGGGCGGCGCCGAGGCGTTCCACATCGAGCGCCTCGAGGTCGGGCACGAGAAAGACGGCGTGCGGGTTGCCCATGCTCACCGCCACGGGGCGCGGCAGGTCCTCGTGGTCGAGGGGCACCTCGGCAGTGTCGCAGGCGGCGGCGAGCGGGATGTCCCGCCAGTCGAAGCGCGGCGCCGGCATCGCCACGGTGACCTGGCCATCCGGCCGCCGATGCGCGCGCAGCGGGCCCGCGGAGGTGTCGAGCAAAAGCTCGTCCCGGCCCAGCTCGTCCATCAGCAGCCGCGCCACGCAGCGCGTCCCGTTGCCACAGGCGCCGGCCGGGCTGCCGTCGGCGTTGACGAAGACGAGCCGGGCATCGGCCGTCTCGGCGGGCTCCAGGCGGATGAGCTGGTCAAAGCCGACGCCTCGATGCCGGTCCGCGATCCGCACCAGCTGAGCAGGGCTCAGCGGCAAGGTCTCGCGTCGCGAATCGATCACGACGAAGTCGTTGCCGAGACCGTGCATCTTCCGGAAAGGGACTGATCGCATGGCCGCGGAGATAGACGGGCCGGGGCTCTGGCGCAATGCCCGGCGCTGCCCGGCAGGCCACCCGACCTTGACTTTGCCCGCGCGGAGGCACATACGCTCCCGGCTTGCGGCGAGACTTGCCGCGCCAGGTGCAACAGCTCGACGAGAGAGCGCGCCGGGAGGTCCCGATCGGGCGGGATGCTTGGCGTGCCATTGGGCATCGATGTTCGAGAACCTCACCAGCCGTCTCGGCACCGTCTTCGACCGCCTGAAGGGCAAGGGCGTCCTCTCCGAGCAGGACGTCGGCGAGGCGCTGCGCGAGATCCGGGTGGCCCTCCTCGAGGCCGACGTCGCCCTCCCCGTGGTCAAGGACTTCGTCGCCGCGATCCGCGAGAAGGCGGTCGGCCAGGAGGTGCTGAGGTCGATCACGCCCGGCCAGATGGTCGTCAAGATCGTCCACGACCATCTGGTGGAGCTCCTGGGCGGCGATGCGGCCGAGATCCGCCTCGCCGGCTCGCCGCCGACCGTGATCCTGATGGCCGGCCTCCAGGGCTCCGGCAAGACGACGACCTCGGCCAAGCTGGCCCGACGCCTGAGGCTGCGGGACAAGAAGAAGGTGCTGCTGGCGTCGCTCGACGTGCAGCGGCCGGCGGCCCAGCATCAGCTCCTGGTCCTGGCCGGGCAGGTCGAGGTGACGAGCCTGCCCATCGTCCAGGGGCAAGGACCGACCGACATCGCGAGGCGCGCCCTCGAGACGGCCCGCCGCGAGGGCTATGACGTCCTGATCCTCGACACGGCCGGGCGACTCCATATCGACGACGCCCTGATGGAGGAGCTGGCCCGGGTCCGGGACCTCACGCGTCCGACCGAGACCCTCCTGGTCGCCGATGCGCTGACCGGCCAGGACGCGGTCAACGTGGCACGCCAGTTCCACGAGCGGATCGGGGTCACGGGCATCGTCCTCACCCGCCTCGACGGCGATGCTCGCGGCGGCGCGGCCCTCAGCATGCGCCGGGTGACCGGCCAGCCGATCAAGCTCGTGGGCACCGGCGAGAAGCTCGACGCGCTCGAGGCCTTCCATCCGGACCGGATGGCCGGCCGCATCCTCGGCATGGGCGACGTCGTGTCGCTGGTCGAGAAGGCAGCCGAGCTGGTCGACCAGGACGAGGCGGAGAAGATCGCCCGGAAGCTCGCCAAGGGCGGCTTCGACATGAACGATCTCCGCTCCCAGCTCGCCCAGGTGAGGAAGATGGGCGGCATGGGCGGAATCCTGGGCAAGCTGCCCGGTATCCAGAAGTTCAAGGCGCAGATCCAGGACGCCAGGCTGGACGACGGCATGGTGACCCGCCAGATGGCCATCATCGATTCGATGACCAAGAAGGAGCGGCGCGATCCCCGGAGCATCGACGGCTCGCGCCGCCGGCGGATCGCCCGGGGCTCCGGCACGGAGGTGCAGGAGATCAACAAGCTCCTGAAGCAGCATCGCCAGATGCAGGACATGATGAAGCAGATGAGGAAGGCCGGCGGGATGAAGGGCCTTCAGGGCATGCTCGGCCGCGGCGGGCTGCCGCCGGGCCTTCTCCCGCGCTGAGCCCCGCCTTCGTTCCACCGACCCCGAGCCAGAGAGAGAAGAGAATGACGGTCCGTATTCGTCTCGCCCGAGGCGGCGCCAAGAAGCGCCCCTTCTATCGCATCGTCGCCGCCGACCAGCGGAGCCCGCGCGACGGCCGCTTCCTCGAGAAGCTGGGCACCTACAGCCCGCTCCTGCCGACCGACAGCGACCAGCGCATCGTCCTCGAGGAGGAGCGCATCCGCTACTGGCTGGGCCAGGGTGCGCAGGTGAGCGACCGCGTCGCCCGCTTCCTCGACAAGGCCGGCATCCTGCCCGGCGCCACGCGCCACAAGGGCACCGGCAAGCGCGCCGCGGAGATCGCCAAGAAGAAGGCCGAGGCCGAGGCCCCGGCCGCCGCCTGATCCTGCGGGTGAGCACGGCCCCCCATGACCCCGACCCGACCCGAGCGCCTGGTCTGCGTCGCCGCCGTCGCGGCGGCGCATGGCGTGCGGGGGGCCATGAAGCTGCGCTGCTTCACGGTCGCGCCGGAGAGTGTCGCGGCCTACGGGCCCGTCCATGATGAGGCCGGCAGGGAGCTCTTCCCGCTCGAGGTGATCGGTCGCGCCAAGGGCGGCGTGATCGCCCGCGCGCGCGGGATCGCGAGCCGGGAGGCGGCCGAGGCGCTGCGCGGGACACGCCTCTACGTCCCTCGCGACCGGCTGCCGGAGCCTGACGCAGACGAGTTCTATCACGAGGATCTGGTCGGCCTCGCCGCCGTCTCCCGGGACGGTACCCCGGCCGGCCGGGTCTCGGCCGTCTACGACTTCGGCGCCGGCGACCTCATCGAGGTCACGGGCGAGGACGGAACGACGCTGGTCCTGCCCTTCACGCGCGAGGCCGTCCCCGAGATCGATCTCGCTGGCCGTCGGATCGTCGTGGCGCCGCCGGCCGAGATCGACGCCGCGGAGGAGCGGGCGTGACCAGCCCCTGGGCCGCGACCGTCCTCACCCTCTTTCCCGAGATGTTCCCGGGGCCGCTCGGCTGCTCGCTGGCCGGCAAGGCACTCGGCGGCGGCCTCTGGTCGCTCGAGGCCCTCAATCTCCGCGACTTCGCGACCGATCGCCACCGGACGGTCGACGACACGCCCTTCGGCGGCGGTGCCGGGATGGTGATGCGGCCCGACGTGGTGGCGGCCGCGATCGACCGGGCCGGTAGCTCCGGCGCGCCCCGTCCGCTCGTCTATCTGTCGCCGCGCGGCCGCCCGCTCTCGCAGGCACGGGTGCGGGCGCTGGCCGCCGGGCCGGGGGTCGTTTGCCTCTGCGGGCGCTTCGAGGGGGTCGACGAGCGGGTCATCGAGGCGCGCGGCCTCGAGGAGGTCTCGATCGGCGATTTTGTTCTTTCCGGCGGGGAGATCGCCGCCATGGCCCTCCTCGACGCCTGCGTCCGCCTTCTCCCCGGCGTGGTCGGCGACAGCCGCTCGCTCGAGGAGGAAAGTTTCGCTGGCGGCCTCTTGGAATATCCGCAATATACGCGCCCGCAGGTCTGGGAGGACCGACCGGTCCCCGCGATTCTGCTCTCTGGCCATCACGAGCAGATCGGCGCTTGGCGTCGCGCCATGGCGCTGGAGGTCACGCGGCGGCGGCGGCCGGACCTGTTGGATACCGAATTTTCCGCGACCGACTGTCGTGCCGGGCACGATCCGTCGGTCGCCCTTGTCGAGCGAGGGACTCCATGAACCTGATCCAAGAGCTGGAGCGCGAGCAGATCGCGCTCGCGACGGCCGACCGGCCGGTACCCGAGTTCCGGCCCGGCGACACGGTGCGGGTCAACGTCAAGGTGATCGAGGGCACCCGCGAGCGCGTGCAGGCGTTCGAGGGCGTGTGCATCGCGCGCCGCAATCGCGGGCTGAACTCGGCCTTCACGGTGCGCAAGATCTCCTATGGCGAGGGCGTCGAGCGGGTCTTTCCTCTCTACAGCCCGCGCATCGACAGCATCCAGGTGGTCCGCAAGGGCCGCGTGCGGCGCGCCAAGCTCTATTATCTGCGGGGCAGGACCGGCAAGAAGGCGCGCATCGCCGAGCTGCGTGACGAGCGCGGCGGCGTGGTGCAGCCGGAAGCGGCAGCGCCGGCCGGCGCCGCCCCCGAGGCGGCCGCCGAGTAGGGCGCTTCGGGCGGCAACCACGCGGCTGCCACCCGGAGGCGCAGGAAAAGGGGCCGGGGCCGTCGCCCGCGAGGTGCTGCGGCCCCGGGGTCCTGGGAGTCGGACAGGATGGCGAAGACACTCTTCGAGAAGATCTGGGACGGGCACGTCGTCGACGAGCAGCCGGACGGCACCTGCCTCCTCTATGTCGACCGCCATCTCGTCCACGAGGTGACGAGCCCGCAGGCCTTCGAGGGCCTGCGCTCGACCGGCCGCAAGGTCCGGCGCCCCGACGCCACCCTGGCCGTGCCCGACCACAACGTGCCCACGACCGACCGCCGCCTGGGCATCGCCGACGAGACCTCGCGCATCCAGGTCGAGACGCTCGACCGCAACTGCGAGGAGTTCGGCGTCGAGCTCTTCGGCATGAACGACATCCGCCAGGGCATCGTCCACGTCATCGGCCCCGAGCAGGGCTTTACGCTACCCGGGCACGACGATCGTCTGCGGCGACAGCCACACCTCGACCCACGGCGCCTTCGGGGCGCTGGCGTTCGGCATCGGCACCTCCGAGGTCGAGCACGTGCTGGCCACCCAGACGCTGATCCAGAAGCGCCCCAGGACGATGCGGATCACGGTCGACGGCGAGCTGCCGCTGGGCGTCACCGCCAAGGACGTGGTCCTGGCGATCATCGGCAAGATCGGCACGGCCGGCGGCACCGGCCACGTGATCGAGTATGCGGGCTCGGTGATCCGGGGCCTCTCCATGGAGGGGCGGATGACCGTCTGCAACATGTCGATCGAGGGCGGGGCCCGGGCCGGCCTCGTCGCCCCGGACGAGACCACCTTCGCCTATCTCGAGGGCCGGCCGAAGGCGCCCAAGGGGGCAGCCTGGGAAGCCGCCCTGGCCCATTGGCGGACCCTGCCCAGCGATCCCGGCGCCACCTACGACAAGGAGGTCGTCCTCGACGCGGCCGACATCGAGCCCCAGGTGACGTGGGGAACCTCGCCGCAGGACGTGGTGCCGATCGGCGGCGCCGTGCCCGATCCGAGGAAGGCCAGGAGCGACGAGCACCGCCGGGCCATGGAGCGCTCGCTCGAGTATATGGGCCTCGAGGCCGGCACGCCGATGCAGGAGCTGAGGATCGACAAGGTCTTCATCGGGTCCTGCACGAACGGCCGCATCGAGGACCTGCGCGCCGCCGCCGGCCGTGGTGCGGGGCAAGAAGGTCGCGCCCAGTGTCCAGGCGATGATCGTCCCGGGCTCGGGCCTGGTGAAGCACCAGGCCGAGGAGGAGGGTCTGGACCAGGATCTTCCTCGAGGCCGGCTTCGAATGGCGCGAGGCCGGCTGCTCGATGTGCCTCGGCATGAACCCCGACCAGCTCAAGCCCGGCGAGCGCTGCGCCTCGACCAGCAACCGCAACTTCGAGGGCCGCCAGGGCAAGGGCGGCCGGACCCACCTGCTCTCGCCCGCGATGGCGGCGGCGGCGGCGCTGACGGGGCATCTGGCGGACGTGAGAAAGCTCGCGTAGCTCGCGCCAAACAGGCCCTGCCAACCGGCCTCGTCCGAACCTCGCGAGATGGCGGATCCAGCTGGGCCGCGCCGCCCTCGTGACGGGCGAGCCCTGCGACTGCCACACATAGTCACCTAATCCATGAATGCGCAACTATTCGGAAGCCTTGTGGTTGACGAACGGCCATTCGGAGGGCAGCCTGGACTCTGAGGAAGCCGGGAGCACGGCCACTTGGTGCTCCCACGGCGGTCCACTCAACAGACGCCAGCCCCAGCCAAATCAGCCCGGCGCATGTGCCGCAGGGAGCAAGGGGAAGGATGAGGCGTCTTTGGATTGGTCTGGTGGCCTTGGGGGCGGTCCTGCTGCCGCAGCGGGCGAGCGTCGCGGCCGATCCGTGCCCCTCGGCACCCTGCGTCATCGCCTACGCGCATAATCGCATAGCGATCGATGTCGACGGCAACTTCAACGACCCGGACGACTGGGCGGCGACACCCGTCATGCTGGCGCTGATCGCGCGCCTCGGCCTGCAGAGCAGGCTCGTCCACTACGACTACAACAACTCGCTCGGCGCCAATGGCACGTCGCATGGCGGCCGAGATGCGGCAGAGCGCGCTCGATGGCGCGCAGCAAATTCGGCTTCAGCACATCGAGGTTCTTCGATTGCCCAGAGCGCGCTCAGCGCGGCGATCGCCAATCTTCAAGCCCAGGTCAACGCTTCCTCTGCTACCGACCCGCTGTTCGTCATCGCCGCCGGACCGATGGAAGTTCTGTGGCGCTCGCTCAGCGCGTCCGATCCAGAGCGAGAGGCAGTATGTGACGGTCATCTCCCATTCGCCCTGGAACGACAACCGCGTGGCGCCGCCGGACATGACGCATACGGCGACGGACGTGAAGGCCCTTGGGGTGAACTGGATCGAGATCGCCGACCAGAACGGCCGCGCTCTACACGGGCTCGGACAATGCGCCCTGGCCCCACGTCTACACAGGCATCGACTATGGGCCCTGGCAATGGCTCAAGGATGCGCTCCGACGCTCGCATGCGCTGGATCTACGACCGGATGCTGGAGGAGAGAAAGCCCGACATCTCCGACGCCGGGAATGGTCTATTTCCTTCTGCGCAACGACGCCTATGGCACGCCCGACAAGCTTCGCCAGTTCTTCGGCGATTGGGTCACGCCTCAGAATGAGACCCCGAGCACGGTCACCTCGCTGTCGCTTATCAACGCCGACACCGACAAGCCGATCTCCGGCTACGACCCGCTGCCCAACGGCGCGACGCTCGATCTCAGCGAGCCTGCCGACTCGCCATCTCAACATCCGCGCCAACATCGACGGCAGCGGCGTGGGCAGCGTGCGCTTCGGCCTCGACGGCAACAGCGCCTATTCCACCGACAGCGGCTCGCCCTACGCGCTCGCGGGCGACAGCTCGGGCAACTACGCAGCGTGGACGCCGTCGGTCGGCAGCCACAGCGTCACCGCCACGACCTATGGAGGCTCGGGAGCCACCGGCGAAGCCGGCACGTCGCTCACCGTCGCCTTCACCGTCACCGATTCGGGTCGGTAGCAGCGCCGAGCCACAGTCGGTGACCTCGCTCTCGCTGATCAACGCCGACACGAACAAGCCGATCTCGGGCTACGATCCATTGCCCAACGGGGCGAAGCTCGATCTCGCGAGCCTGCCGACGCGCAACCTCAACATCCGCGTCAACACCGACCCGGCCACCGTCGGCAGCATCCGCTTCGGTCTCGACGGCAATAGCAGCTACCGCACCGAGACGGAACCACCCTACGCGCTCGCCGGTGACAGCTCCGGCAACTACACGGCGTGGACGCCCTCGCTCGGCAGCCACAGTGTGACGGCCACGCCCTACACCGGGGCCGACGGCACGGGCACCGCCGGCAAGGCGCTCACGATCGCCTTCATGGTGGCCGACTCCGGTGGCGCCAGCAGCGCGGCAGCGGTAACGTCGCTCTCGCTGATCAACGCCGACACCAACAAACCCGTCTCGGGCTACGACCCGCTGCCTAACGGGGCGAAGCTCGACCTCGCGACCCTGCCGACGCGCAATCTCAACATCCGCGCCAACACCGATCAGGGCACGGTGGGCAGCGTCGGCTTCGGCCTCGACGGCAAGAGCAGCTATTCGATCGACAACGCAGCGCCCTACGCGCTCGCCGGCGACAGCTCGGGGAACTATGTCGCCTGGACGCCCTCGGTCGGCAGCCACAGCGTCACGGCCACGCCCTATGGCAGCGCTGGCGGCACCGGCACCGCCGGCAAGGCGCTCGCCATCGCCTTCACCGTGGCCGACTCCGGCGGCGGCAGCACCAAGCCGCAGTCGGTGACCTCGTTGACGCTGATCAACGCGGACGCCAACAAACCGATATCGGGCTACGATCCGCTGCCGAGCGGCACCACGCTCGACCTCGCGACGCTGCCTACCCGGAATCTCAGCATCCGCGCCAACACCGACCCTGCGTCCGTCGGCAGCGTCCGCTTCGGCCTCGATGGCAACAGCGCTTATACATCGGATAGTGTGGCACCCTATGCGCTCGCGGGCGACAACTCGGGCAACTACACCGCGTGGACGCCGTCGGTCGCCAGCCACAGCGTGAAGGCACGCCTTACAGGGGCTCGGGCGCCACCGGCACCGCCGGCGCAACCTTCACCGTCGCCTTCACGGTAACGAACTCCGGCGGTGGCAGCGGCAACGCGACCGCGGTGATCTCGCTTTCACTGATCAACGCCGACACCGACAAGCCGATCTCGGGCTACGACCCACTGCCCAACGGGGCGAAGCTCGACCTCGCGACCCTACCGACCCGCCGTCTCAACATACGGGCCAACACCGATCCGGCCAGCGTCGGCAGCGTCCGCTTCGCTCTGGACGGCAACAGCGCGTACGCCACCGACAGCGCCGCACCCTACGCGCTCGGCGGCGACAGCTCGGGCAACTACGGCGCGTGGACACCGACGGTCGGTGGCCACAGCTTGAAGGCCACGCCGTACTCAGGCCCGGGCGGCGCCGGCACGGCCGGCACACCCTTCGCCGTCGGCTTCACGGTCACGGACTCGGGCGCCGGCAGCACCCAGCCGCAGACCGTGACCTCGCTTTCGCTGATCAATGCCGACACCAACCAGCCGATCTCCGGCTACGACCCACTCCCGAGCGGCACGACGCTCGACCTCGCTACCCTGCCGACGCGAAATCTTAACATTCGCGCCAACACGGACCCGGCCAGCGTCGGCAGCGTCCTCTTCGCCCTCGACAGCAACGGTTCCTATACCACCGACAACGCGGCCCCTATGCGCTCGCCGGCGACAGCTAGGGCAACTATGCTGCCTGGAAGCCATCGGTCGGCAGCCACAGCCTGAAGGCCACGCCCTATGCGGGTGCCGGAGGGACGGGCACTCCCGGCACAGCCCTCACCGTCGCCTTCACCGTGACGAACTCCGGCGGCGGCGGCACCCAGCCGCAGACGGTGACCTCGCTTTCGCTGATCAATGCCGACACCAACAAGCCAATCTCGGGCTACGACCCGCTGCCCAACGGGGCGAAGCTCGATCTCGCGAGCCTGCCAACGCGCAACCTCAACATCCGCGTCAACACCGACCCGGCAACGGTCGGCAGCGTCCGCTTCGGCCTCGACGGCAAGAGCGCCTATTCAACAGACAATGCGGCACCCTATGTGCTGGCCGGCGACAGCTCGGGTAACTACACCGCGTGGACGCCGTCGGTCGGCAGTCACAGCGTGACGGTGACGCCCTACACGGGCGCAGGCGCCGGCGGCACCGGCGGCACTTCCCTCACCTCGCCTTCACGGTGACGGACTCCACGCCCAGCGTCACACAGGCGGTGAGCTCGTTGACGCTCATCAACGCCGACACCAACAAGCCGATCCCGGGCTACGATCCGGTGCGCAGCGGCGCGACCCTTGACCTCGCAACCCTGTCGACCCGGAATCTCAGTATCCGGGCCAACACCGACCCCTCAACCGTCGGCAGTGTCCGTTTCGGCCTCGACGGCAAAGGCTCCTACTCCACGGACAATGCAGCACCCTATGCGATCGCCGACGACAACTCGGGCGACTACGCGCCGTGGACACCGTCGGTCGGCGGCCATAGCGTCACCGCCACGCCCTATACCGGGTCACGCGCCTCCGGCACGGCCGGCACGCCCGTCACCGTCGCGTTCACCGTGTCGAACTCCGGTGGCGATGGCGGGACCGGCGGCGGCACCGGCGGCGGCGGAGCCGCCTACGACCACGATCGCATAGCGGTCGATGTCGACGGCAACTTCGACGACCCGGACGACTGGGCGGCGACACCGGTCATCCTGGCATCGATCTCGCGCCTCAAGCTGCAACACCAGCTGGTCCACTACAGCTACAACAACTCGCTGGGTGCTGGCGCCAACGATACGGCGATGGCCGGCAGATGCGGCAGAGCGCGCTCGACGGCGCCAACAAGTTCGGGCTCAAGCGCAAGGCGTTTTTCGATTGCCAGACCGACTCGCCGGCGCCATCGCCAACTTCGGGCGCAGATCGACGCATCGTGCGCGAGAGACCGCTGTACATGATCGCCGCGGGGCCGATGGAGGTTCTGTGGAGCGCGCTCAGCGCCTCTAAGCCCGACAACACGAATGTGACGGTCATGGTCCCACTCGCCATGGAACAACAATCACGTGCGCCCGAGATGACGCATGAGGCAGCGGATGTTCGGGCGCTCGGGGTGAAGTGGGTCGAGATCACGGACCAGACGCGCCGCTCTACACGGGCACGGACTTCGAGCCCTGGGCGTGGCTCCGCGACTCGCGCAAATCCACTATGAGCTGGATCTACGACAGGATGCAGGCGACGGGAAAGCCCGACGTCTCCGATGCGGGCATTGCCTATTTCCTGCTGGAGAACGACTCCGATGCCACGCCCGGCAAGCTGCGTGACCTCTTCGGGAAGTGGGTTGCTCCTCGGCGCGGCAGCCCTTCGGCCTCCCCTGCAAGCTGATCGACGGGGCTACCCCGGCGGCCCGGCCCTCCAGATGAGCCTGGATGGCACGCGGGGCTCAGGCGGCCAGATCAATGCCGGCCTCGGTGCCGGTGGACCAGGCGACGCGGCCACGGCGGCCGTCGAGATCGACGCTCGAGCCCTGCGCGGGGGTGGGCGCGATCCTGACCCTGGCCCCGCGCGGACTGCGATCGACGAGCGTGCAGGGCCGCCCGTCGAGCTGGGCCGCGGCGCTCGCCGGCAGCCGCAGCGCGCTCCGCTCGCGGAACTCGGGCAGGTCGGCGAGGCCGGCCTCGATGTCCGTGGGCGGCCAGGGCACGTTGGTCGGCACATAGGGGCCCGTTGCGATCTGGTCGCCGCCGATCTCCCGCTCGGTGATCATCTGAACGGATTTGCCGAGGCGGCGCGTGAGGCTCGGATGGAGCATCTCGCGGCC
Organism: uncultured Alphaproteobacteria bacterium; assembly: GCA_963828215.1. Lineage (GTDB taxonomy): Bacteria > Pseudomonadota > Alphaproteobacteria > Geminicoccales > Geminicoccaceae > CAVTJL01. Next base: position 73,626 of record CAWHFO010000080.1, read on the forward strand.
GGCGGCGGGCCGGGTGTCGCCTTGCCGGCCCGCTCGGCCGGGCCAATCGCCCGCACGCCCGGCGGCGCATCGAAGAGCTGGCTCACCTTCCGCCAGAGGTCGTCGAACGATTCATGCTGGGCCGGAAGGTCCGACGGGACGAAGGCCGGCAGCGGGCTTCGCCCCGGCGTGCCGAAGAGGCCGCATTCGGCGGCGCGGCGCAGCATGAAGTCTAGGGTGATGTCACCGATGCCGCGGTCGGGATAGCCGCCGCCGATGTCCGAATGGACGCCGGGGAACCAGACCTGGAGGCAGGTCTGTCGCTCGGCGAGCCCGCCGGGCGGCAGCCGCCAGAGGGTCGGCTCGAAGGGACCCCGCCGCTCGTCGACGGCGAGCGCCTGGACCGCGTGCTCGATGAGCGGGCCGAGATCGGTATCGTGGAAGCCCACGATCGGCTCGTTGAGCACCGACGCCTTGGGCAACGGTATGCCCAAGGCACCCACGGTGTCGTAGACGCCGACGAACCGGATCCTCGCGTCCGGATGCCGCGGTGCCTTGTCCAGATCCGGGCGCGTCTGGTCGCCGAACCAGCCCTTGAGGACGTCCCAGGCGACGTCCAGGCTCAGGCCGGTCGGCCGGCCGACGATCCGCTCGCGGGTCGCGTAGTAGCGCAGATAGGCGGCCCGCACGTCGGTCTCCGTCGGCGCCACGAGCAGGCCTTTGGCCGCGCCGATGAAGCCGCAGAGCGAGCGCGCCGTGTAGGCGCCGCGGCTGAAGCCGAAGACGTAGATCTCGTCGCCGGGCAGATAGTTGGTGGCGAGAAAATGATAGGCGGCGCGGACGTTGGCCGACAGGCCGAGGCCCAGCACCCCGCCCCCCAGCCTGTCCCAGGGCCGCGTGCCGACGCCCTCGTCGTAAAAGAGGAGAAAATCGCAGTCGGCGTTCCGGCCGCTGCAGCTCTGCGAGCCGGAGAGCTTGCCGTCCTTGCCGATCGCCGCCCCGGCCCAGGCGCCGAGATGGGCGAAGGTTCGATAGATGTTGGTGTCGCTGCGCGGCCTGTTCCATGTGCCGTCGCAGCAGACGACGAGCTTGCGCGCCACCTTCGGCCTCCTGATCGCGGCCCGCCGATGCGGACCATCGGCCGAGCATACACCATGGGAGCGGGAGCGTGGCTGTGCCGCGCAGCACAGGCTTGCAGCGGCCTCGAGGGTCTGCAGGTTGCCGGTGCGGCCGAGCTGTCCTAGAAGGCGGCAGCTTCGGGCGCCACGACCGCGGGCGCCGATCTGTAAATCCGGGAACGCCCATGCAACCCTTCACCACCCATGTCGGGATCGCCGCGCCCCTGCGGATCGAGAACGTCGACACCGACAAGATCATCCCGGCCAGGCACCTGAAGACCATCAAGCGCACCGGCCTCGGTGTCGCCCTCTTCGAGACGCTCCGCTACAACGAGGACGGCTCGGAGAAGCCCGATTTCGTGCTGAACAGGGAGCCCTATCGGCAGGCCTCGATCCTGATCGCCGGCCCGAACTTCGGCTGCGGCAGCTCCCGCGAGCACGCGCCCTGGGCGCTCCTCGACTTCGGCATCCGCTGCGTGATCGCCCCCAGCTTCGCCGACATTTTTTTCAACAACTGCTTCAAGAACGGCGTTCTTCCCATTGTTCTGCCTCGAGAGCAGATCGACCTGCTGATGCAGGAGGCAGCCGAGGCGCCCGATCCGACCTTCACGATCGACCTCGACAAGCAGGAGATCATCCGGCCGCGCGGCAACGCGCCCATCTCCTTCTCCGTCGACGGCTTTTCCCGCCACTGCCTCCTGAACGGCCTCGACGAGATCGGCCTCACCATGGCCAAGGCACCGAGCATCGACAGCTTCGAGGCGGGGCAGCGCGGGAGCCAGCCCTGGCTCTATCGCGACGTCGCCTGACCCTCTCGCCGTGACGGCCGCGCCGGCGATGGCCGCCGCGCGGCTGCTGCCGCAGGTGCGGGACCTTCTCATGGCGGTCCTGCCGCCCGTCATGGCAGGTGGCTGAGCGACCTGCCTGACCCGGCGGCGCCGGATCGGAAGGTGGCGGCGGCCTCTCTTCCCGTTCTGGGCTGTCTCGCCGGCTTGCCGGCACTCGCGGCACCGACGAGCAAGGCGCTGGTCCGGAGCCTCGTCGAGGCGGCACCGAGCCTCCGGTGGGCGCGGACCTACAGCGCCGACGAGACGTCTTCCACATTCCTCGAGCGCTACGGCTGGACCGAGCTTCTGGGGCTGCGCGGACCCTACGCCAGCCAGCGGCTGGCTCTGGGATTTCTCCTCCTCGGTCCTGAGATCGAATATCCCTCCCACGCCCACGAGGCGGAGGAGATCTATGTCGTGCTCGCCGGCACCGCTCTCTGGTGGCGGACCGGCGGGCCCTGGACGGCGTCACAGCCGACAACGGTGATCCATCATCCATCCGGGCTGGCGCACGCCATGCGGACGAGGGACGAGCCGTTGCTGGCACTCTATCTATGGCGGGGCGCGCTCGCGTCCCCTGCCCGTCTCGGGAGCGCCTCCAGCGCCACCTGACTGTCTTGCCGGAATCGACCGAGGCGGTCCGAGCGGCCACTGGGAGAAGATGCGCCCGGCGATCGGTTGGCTGCAGCGCCGGCAGATCAGCGTCGTGGTCGAGCAGGCTCTGGTGGGCCGGGCTGCCTACGACGCTCGGGAGTCCGCTCGCGGACGGTGGCCGGGATCTTGCCCGCGACCTCGCCGACGACCTCCAAGGCCCGCTCGAGAGCGAGCCTCCGCACGCGGTCGGGAAATGATGTCGTTGAGGTAGTCGCGATGATCGCGGGGCATCAGAGCGCCTGCACCTCACGCAGGATCTGGGCGCCGATGAACGGCTTGAGCTGGCGGCGCGGCACGAGGTCGACCTCGAGGCCCAGGCGTCGCTCCAGCTCGAGCTCCAGCTCGATCTCGCCCGAGCCCGACAAGGGCCCGTCGAAGTCCACCAACAGATCGAGGTCGCTGCCCGCCCGCTGCTCGCCGCGGACCCAGGAGCCGAAGACGCCGAGATAGGAGATCGGCCAGCGCTGACGCAGCCCCGGCAACAGCGCGCGAAGCTCCGCCTTGAGCGCCTCGAGGCTTCCGATCTGAGCCATGGCGTCATGATCGACCAAAGGCTCTCCTCGGGCAAGCGACCGGGGCGAGCGGGTTTCGGGCTCGTCGGCGAGCTGCTAAGAGGCGCCGGGCGGTCGATCCAGCGCAGGAAGCACCTCATGTCCGACATTCGCACCATCCTCTTCCTTCCCGGCGACGGCATCGGCCCCGAGGTCATGGAGGAGGTGCGCCGGGTCATCGGCTGGCTGCAGCGCCGCCAGATCGGCTTCGCGGTCGAGGAGGACCTGGTGGGCGGTGCCGCCTACGACACCCACGGCACGCCGCTCACCGACGCGACCCTCGCCAAGGCGAAGAGCATCGGCACCGTGATGTTCGGGGCCGTAGGCGGCCCGCGATACGACGCCCTGCCCTTTGCCCAGAAGCCGGAGCGCGGCCTTCTGAGGCTCAGGAAGGAGCTGGGGCTCTTCGCCAACCTCCGGCCGGCCATCGTCTTTCCGGCGCTGGCGGACGCCTCCTCGCTCAAGCCGCAGCTGGTGCGGGGGCTGGACATCATGATCCTGCGCGAGCTCACGGGCGGGGTCTATTTCGGCGAGCCGCGCGGCATCGAGACGCTGCCGGACGGCCAGAGGCGCGGCGTCGACACCCAGGTCTACACGACCTCCGAGATCCAGCGGATCGCGCGCGTCGGCTTCGAGCTCGCGCGCAAGCGGCGAAACAGGGTCACCTCGGTCGAGAAGGCCAACGTCATGCAGACCGGCGTGCTGTGGCGGGAGACCGTCCAGGCGCTGCACGATGCCGACTACCCGGACGTGGCGCTGGACCACCTCTACGCCGACAACTGCGCCATGCAGCTCGTCCGCCAGCCCAAGCAGTTCGACGTGGTCGTCACCGACAATCTCTTCGGCGACATTCTGTCGGACTGCGCCGCGATGCTGACCGGCTCGCTCGGCATGCTGCCCTCGGCCTCGCTGGGTGCCCCGGACGCGGCCGGCCGCCGCAAGGCGATGTACGAGCCCGTGCACGGCTCCGCTCCCGACATCACCGGCAAGGGCATCGCCAACCCGATCGCCTGCATCATGAGCTTCGCCATGCTGCTCCGCTATTCCTTCGATCTCGGCCAGGAGGCGGACCGGCTCGAGCGGGCCGTCGCCAAGGTGCTCGACGACGGCTATCGCACCGCCGACATCATGCAACCCGGCATGACGCCCGCGTCGACCAGCGAGATGGGGAGCGCCGTGCTGAAGCAGCTGGACGCCAGCGCCGCCTGAGAGAGGCCACGGAGAGAGGCCAACGGAGAGAGGAGGGTCGGCGGAGGGGCGCGGGCCTCCCGTCAGGCCGGAACGGCCTCGAAGGTGCCGCCGGGCACCAGCCGCATCAGCTCGCCCGTGCCGACATCGAACCAGCAGCCCTGAAGGGCCAGCTTGCCGACCTCGACCCGCTGCTGGATCCAGGGGAAGGTCATCAGGTTGGCCAGCGACACCTTGACGATCTCGTACTCGCACCGGCGCTGCCGCTCCGCCGCGCCCTGCCCTTCGGCGGCGGCCAGGGCGCGCAGGCAGGCCGGTGCAGCCAGCGCCATCCAGGGCTCGATGAAGTCCTTGAGGGCCACCGGCGGCGGCTCCAGCAGCGAGCGCACGCCGCCGCAGCGGCCGTGCCCGAGCACGACCAGCTGCTCGACCTCCAGGCCACGAATGCCGAACTCGAGGGCAGCGCTGGTGCCGTGGTAGTGCGAATCGGGGGCGTAGGGCGGCACCAGATTGGCGACGTTCCGAACGACGAAGAGCTCGCCCGGGGCGGCTCCGAAGATCAGCTCCGGGGCCACCCGCGAATCGCAGCAGCCGATCACCATCGTGCGCGGCGACTGGCCGGCCACCGCCAGCTCCTCGTAGCGCTGGCGATGCTCCGGCCAGGCGGAGCTGCGAAATCGGCGATAGCCTTGGATCAGGGCATCCATCTCTCGTCCCGCTCGAAGTTCGGCGCCATGCATAGGTGTCGATGCGGACAGCCACAATCCCGATGCCGGGAGCGGCCGCAAGTTTCGCGCCAGCCATCCGTTTCCGGCGGCCCGAGCCGCCGGCTCCGAGGTTCACGCGGCCATCCGCTTCGTGTATGAAGCGGCCCCGGCACCGGCAGCCTGCCGGCGTCGCCAACCCAGAAGAGACGTGTCATGGGCTACCGCGTAGCGGTCGTAGGCGCCACGGGCGCCGTCGGCGGCGAGATCCTGGAGATCCTGCACGAGCGGCGCTTCCCGGTCGACGAGGTGGTGGCCCTGGCCTCCGAGAAGTCGCTCGGCAAGGAGGTGTCGTTCGGCGACGATCAGCGCCTTCGGGTCCAGGATCTCGAGCGGTTCGACTTCGAGGGCTTCGACATCGGCCTCTTCTCGCCGGGTGCGAAGGTCTCGGCCGTCTATGCGCCGCGGGCGGCACGGGCAGGCTGCGTGGTCATCGACAACACCTCCCAGTTCCGCATGGAGGAGGACGTCCCGCTCGTGGTGCCCGAGGTCAACCGCGAGGCGCTGGGGGGCTTCCGCAGCCGCAACATCATCGCCAACCCCAACTGCTCGACCATCCAGATGGTGGTGGCCCTGAAGCCCCTGCACGACATCGCCCGCATCAAGCGCGTCGTCGTCGCCACCTACCAGTCGGTCTCCGGCGCCGGCAAGGAGGGAATGGACGAGCTCTTCGAGCACACCAAGGCGATCTACATGAACGATCGCAAGGAACCGTCCGTTTTCCCCCGCACTATCGCCTTCAACGTCATCCCCCAGATCGACGTCTTCCTCGAGGACGGCTCCTCGAAGGAGGAGTGGAAGATGATCGTGGAGACGAAGAAGATTCTCGATCCTGCGATCGAGGTGGCGGCCACCTGCGTGCGCGTGCCGGTCTTCGTCGGCCATGCCGAGGCCGTGACCGTCGAGTTCGAGGAGCCGATCTCGGCCGAGCAGGCCCGCGAGGCGCTCGCCGACGCCGAGGGCGTCGTCGTGGTCGACGATACGGATCGTGGCGAGTACGCCACCCCCGTCGACTGTGTCGGCGAGTACGGCGTGTTCGTCTCCCGCATCCGCGAGGACAGAAGCGTGCCCTATGGCCTCAGCATGTGGGTCGTCTCGGACAATCTCCGGAAGGGTGCCGCCCTCAACGCCGTGCAGATCGCGGAGACGCTGGTCGAGGACGGCCTCATCTGACCCGGCCCGGAGGCGGGGTCGCCTCCCTCCGGGCACGGCAAGAGGCTACGCCAGCCTCACCAGCTCGCCGTGGCGCTCGGAGGTCGGCTGGAGGAGCTCGAGGATGGCCGGGGCGCGCAGCTCGGGTGCCGGCTGGGCATCGGGCTCCTCGCCCGGAAAGGCCCGGCGGCGGAGCCGGGTCGCCATCGGGCCCGGATCGACGAGGTTGATGCGCATCCGCGTCCGCTCGGTCTCGCCGGCCCAGCAGGTCACGAGAGCCTCGAGCGCCGCCTTGCTCGCCGCGTAAGGCCCCCAATAGGCGGTGTGCGCCCGGGCTGCCTCGCAGGTCAGGGCGACCACGCGCCCGGACGGGGAGAGCCGCAGCAGCGGGTCGAGCGTCCGGATGAGACGGTGAGTCGCCAGGAGGTTCACGGCGACCGTGTCGGCCAGCACCTCCGGCTTCAGGTGCGACACCGGCGTCAGGAGGCCCAGCTCGGCGTGGGCCAGGACCAGCCCGTCCAGAAGACCAAAACGCTCGAAGAGGGCGGCGCCGAGCCTGTCGACGAGCTCGCCCTGGCACAGGTCGGCGACCACCAGCGTGGCTCCTTCACCACCGGCGGCGCGGACCGCGTCGTCGGTCTCCTCGAGCGCGCCCTTCGTGCGGGCGACCAGAACGAGCTGGGCGCCCTCGCGGGCGCAGGCCACGGCCACGGCCGCCCCGAGGCCGCGGGACGCCCCGGTGACGAGGACGAGACGGCCGGCCAGCCCCATGCGTCAGGCGTCCTCGAGAACGAGGGAGAGCTGGTCCCGCTGCTGGGCGGCGTCGGCGTCGACGAGGCGGGTCGGGTAGGCGCCGGTGAAGCAGGCGTCGCAGAACTGCGGCGCCTGCGCCCGCCGCCTCTCCTCGCCGACCGCCCGGTAGAGGCCGTCGATCGAGATGAACGCCAGGCTGTCGACCCCGATGATCCGCGCCATCTCCTCCACGCTGTGGCGGGCGGCGATGAGCTTCGAGCGCTCCGGCGTGTCGACGCCATAGAAGCAGCTGTGGGTCGTGGGCGGGCTGGCGATCCGCATGTGGATCTCCTTGGCCCCGGCCTGGCGGACCATGGCGACGATCTTGGTCGAGGTGGTGCCGCGCACGATGCTGTCGTCGACGAGCACGATCCGCTTGCCGTCGAGCATGGCCCGGTTGGCGTTGTGCTTGAGCCGCACGCCGAGGTTGCGGATCTGGTCGGTCGGCTCGATGAAGGTCCGGCCGACATAGTGGTTGCGGATGATGCCGAGCTCGAAGGGGATGCCCGAGGCCTGGGCGAAGCCGATCGCCGCCGGCACGCCGCTGTCGGGCACCGGCACGACGAGGTCCGCCTCGGCCGGCGCCTCGCGCGCCAGCTCCTCGCCGATCCGCTTCCGGACCTCGTAGACCCCCCGGCCCTCGACGCTGCTGTCGGGGCGGGCGAAGTACACATACTCGAAGATACAGAAGCGCTGGGGCGTCTTGGCGAACGGATGGAGGCTTCGGACGCCCTGGCGGTCGACCACCACCACCTCGCCGGGCTCGACGTCGCGCACGAAGGCGGCACCGATCATGTCGAGCGCGCAGGTCTCCGAGGTCAGGATGATGGCCCCGTCGAGCTCGCCCAGGACGAGCGGGCGGACGCCCAGCGGATCCCGCACCCCGATGATGCCGTCGTCGAAGAGGGCCACCAGCGACCAGGCGCCCTCGACCGCATCCAGCGCCTCGACCAGCCGCGCGACGATGGACTGCTTCCGCGAGCGGGCGATCAGGTGGATGATGACCTCGGTGTCGGTCGTGGACTGGAAGATGCAGCCCTCGTCGACCAGCCGGCGCTTCAGGGTCATCGCGTTGGTCAGGTTGCCGTTGTGGCCGAGCGCCAGGCCGCCGAAGGCGAAATCCGCGAAGAGCGGCTGGACGTTGCGCAGCATCGAGCCGCCGGCCGTGGCGTAGCGCGTATGGCCGATGGCGGTGTGGCCCGGCAGGCCCTGGATGACCGCCTGGCGCGAGAAATTGTCGCCGATCAGGCCCGCCGCCCGATGGCTGTGGAACACCCGCCCGTCGAAGGCGACGATGCCGGCGGCCTCCTGGCCGCGGTGCTGCAGCGCATGCAGGCCCAGCGCCGTCAGCGCGGCCGCCTCCGGATTGCGGTGGATCGCGAAGATCCCGCATTCCTCCTTGGGCTTGTCGTCGTCGAGCAGGGACGAGCCGGTCGTGCCGGAGGCATCGTCGAGCATCGGCTTTCTCCTGCGCTCCAGAGCTACTTCTGCTTCGAGATGAACTGGTCCAGCTTCTCGCGGATGGCGCCCGTATAGCCCTGGTCGCCGCTCCCGCCGCCGGAGCCGCCCGGCGCCTGACCCCGCAGCTGGCGTGCCCGCTCGACCGTGGAGTCGGCCGTGGACCGGGCCTCCGCGGCGAGATCGGCCGGCAGCAGCGTCGCCAGCATGTCGGCACCCCGCTCGATCTGCGGCCGCAGATAGGCGTGCTGGACCCAGTCGGGCAAACGCTCCTGCTTGATGACGAGAGTGACCACGAGCCATCCGGCCAGGACGAGGAGCACGCCCCGGGCCACACCGAACAGGAGGCCCAGCGCCCGGTCGAGAAAGCCCAGGCGCGACTCCTCGATGCCCCGCGTCAGCATGCCGGCCACCAGCTTGAAGACGACCAGCGGAATCAGGAACACGATGGCCGCGGTGACGAGATCCGTGACCAGGGCGTTGTGCACGGCCTGGAGAACCGTGGGGCGCAGCGGCGTGAACGCGAAGTAGGCGACGGCACCGGCGCCGACCCAACAGACGAGCGTCAGAGCCTCGCGGGCGAAGCCGCGGCTCAGGGCGAGCAGGGCCGAGAGGAGCACGATCGCGACCACGATCAGATCGAGAAGGGTGAAGGGCAGCGTGCTCATCTCGATGCGGGGCCTTCGGCGTTGGCGGATGCTCGGCTATCGACGTCGGGCTCGAGGGTCTCGACCAGCTCGACGAGACGCCTGAGCTCGACGATCTCGAGCCCGAGCTGCTCGCAGTCCTGGCAGCGCGGAACGATCGCCCGGCGAAAGCCGAGCTTCCCGGCCTCCTTGAGCCGCGCAGCCGAATGGCCGATGGCCCGGACCTCGCCGGCCAGGCCGACCTCACCGAAGAAAACCGTCTCCTCGGGCAGGGGCGCCAGGAACAGCGACGAGACGATGGCCGCGGCCACCGCGAGGTCGGCACCGGGCTCCTGGATGCGCAAGCCGCCGGCGACGTTCAGGTAGACGTCGCGCGGGCCGACAACAAGGCCGCAGCGCAACTCCAGCACCGCCAGCAGCATGGCCAGCCGGTTGCCGTCCCAGCCGACGACGGCACGGCGCGGCGTGGCGAGCGGGCTCGGCGAGACCAGGGCCTGGATCTCCACCAGCACCGGGCGGGTGCCCTCCATGCCGGCGAAGACGGCCGTGCCGGCGATGCCCGCCTCGCGGCCGGCGAGAAAGAGAGCCGAGGGGTCCAGGACCGGCACAAGGCCCTGCTCGCGCATCTCGAACACGCCGATCTCGCCGCTCGGGCCGAAGCGGTTCTTGACGGCCCTGAGGAGGCGGAACTGGTGGCTGCGCTCGCCCTCGAAATAGAGCACGGCGTCGACCATGTGCTCGAGGACGCGGGGACCGGCGATCTGGCCGTCCTTCGTGACGTGGCCGACGAGCAGGACGCTCGTCCTGCGCTTCTTGGCGAAGCGGATCAGCTCGTGGGCGGCGGCGCGGAGCTGGCCCACCGTGCCCGGCGCCGCCTCGAGGCCCTCGACCCACATCGTCTGGATCGAATCGATGACCAGGAGGTCGGGTGCCGCCGGGCCGTCGAGCGCGCTCAGGATCTCCGCCACCGAGGTGGTGGCGGCGAGCTCGACCACGGCGTCGGCGAGACCGAGACGCCGCGCCCGGAGGCGGATCTGCTCGACCAACTCCTCGCCGCTGACGCAGACCACCGAGCGGCCGGTAGCGGCGAGCGCCGCCGCCGCCTGGAGCGTGAGGGTCGACTTGCCGATGCCCGGATCGCCGCCCAGGAGCAGGGCCGAGCCGGGCACCAGGCCGCCGCCCAGGACCCGGTCGAGCTCGGCGATGCCGGTGGGCACGCGCTCGAGCGGGCGCTCGGCACCGCCCAGGCCCACCAGCTCGACGCCGGCCCGTCGCGTGCCGATCCGCGCCACCTTGCCCGGCCCGATCGGCGCCGGGGCGGCCTCCTCCGTGATGCTGTTCCAGGAGCCGCAGGCGTCGCAACGGCCCGCCCAGCGCGGCTGGACCGCGCCGCAGGACTGACAGACGAAGAGCTTCTGGGGTCGCGCCATTCACTGCCGCTCTGGGGCCCGCACCTTAGGGGCGAACGCCGCGAAAGGCCAGCGCGCCAAGCCGTGGGTCGCGGCCGCCGCGCCGGGAGGGTGCCCGCCCGTGGCGCGGCCAGCTACGCCACCGCAGGTTGGGCCACCTTGATCGGTCCGTCGGCGCGGCCGTGGATGAACTGCTCGACATAGGCGTTGCCCGAGCGATCGATCTCGCCGACCGGCCCCTCCCAGATGATCCGCCCGTCGAAGAGCATGGCGACGCGATCCGCGATCTTGCGCACGCTCGCCATGTCGTGGGTGATGGAGAGGGCCGTGGCGCCGAGCTGGCTGACGCAGCGGCGGACCAGCTCGTTGATGACGTCCGCGGTGATGGGATCGAGGCCGGTCGTCGGCTCGTCGAAGAAGATGATCTCGGGCTCGGTCGCGATGGCGCGGGCGAGCCCGACCCGCTTCTGCATGCCGCCCGAGAGCTCGGCCGGAAAGAGATCGGCCGATTCGGGCGGCAGGCCGACCTCGCCGAGCGTGAGGATCGCCTTCTCGCGCGCCGCCCGGCGGCCCATCTGCTTTTTCGCCAGGATGCCGAAGGCCACGTTCTCCCAGACCGGCAGGCTGTCGAACAGCGCCGACCCCTGGAAGAGCATCCCGACCTTGGCGCGCACGCGATCGATCACCTCGCGGCCGGCGCCGACCACCTCGTCGCCGTCGATCTCGATCGAGCCGCTGTCGGCCCGGACGATGCCGAGGATGCACTTGATCAGCACCGACTTGCCGGTGCCCGAGCCGCCGATCACCACCAGCGAGCGCCCGCGCGGAACGTCGAGGTCGAGATTCCGGAGCACCGTCTTGGGCCCGAAGCTCTTCGAGAGCCCGCGCACGCGGATCTTGACGTCGGGCTCGGTCATCGGCTGAAGAAGAGCGCTGTGACGATGTAGTCGGCGGTGAGGATCAGGATCGAGGCGGACACCACGGCACGGGTCGTGGCGGCCCCGACGCCCTGGGCGCCACCCTTCGAGTGGTAGCCCTGGAAGCAGCCCATCAGCGCGATGATGAAGCCGAACACCGCGGCCTTCACGAGGCCGGACACGACGTCCTCGGTGTTGAGGTACTGGAAGGTGCTGGAGATGAAGCTGATCGGGCCGAAGCCCAGCTTGTAGACGCTGACCAGGAAGCCGCCGAGCACGCCGATGATGTCGGCCACCAGCACCAGGGCCGGCAGCATGATCGTGCCTGCGATCAGCCGCGGGAACACCAGATAGCGCATCGGATCGGTCGACAGGGTCGAGAGCGCGTCGATCTGCTCGGTGACCCGCATGGTGCCGAGCTCGGCCGCCATGGCGGCGCCGACGCGGCCGGCCACCATCAGGCCGGCCAGGACCGGCCCCAGCTCCCGGGTCATCGACAGCACGACGATGGTGGGGATGGCGCTCGACGCCTCGAACCGGGAGAAGCCCGTATAGCTCTGGAGAGCCAGCACCATGCCTGTGAAGACCGCCGTCAGGCCGACCACGGGCAGCGAGTAGTAGCCGATCTCGAGCATCTGTCGCCAGAGCTGGCGAAGGTAGAGCGGCCCGCGCAGGCCCGCGGCGAGCGCCTGGCCCGCAAACGCCACGAGAGCGCCCACGACCTCGCAGGCGCCGAGCGTGCCGCGCCCGATCGAGGCGACCGGGTTCACGCCCCGTGCCTCCGGGCATGGTCTCCGGGCCGGCCCCGCCGTCCGCCCGCTTCCTCGAGACTGATCAGTTCCGTCCCCTCTGGCCGAGCCCGGAGACGGTCGGGCCGCCTCGTCCGGATGGCGCCGTAGCCGACGGCTCCCGCGGCGTCAATGTCGTCGCCCTTCCGGACGGCAGGCAGGGCGCGTGACGACCGGTCGCATCGCGCCGGCCGGGGCTAATGATACTGGCCCGAATAGTCGATGAGCTCGGGGTTGCGGAAGCGGCCGTAGCTGGCGTCGAACTGGAGCTGCACCGTGCCGATGGGGCCGTTCCGCTGCTTGGCGATGATGACGTCGGCCCGATTGTGCGACTTGGCGTACTGCTCCTGCCAGGCGCGGTAGCGCTGACCGAATTTCTCGGCGTCCTCGTTGTCCCGCTGCCGGGGCTCGGCGCGGGAGAGGTAGTACTCCTCGCGAAAGACGAACATCACGACGTCGGCGTCCTGCTCGATCGTGCCCGAATCGCGGAGGTCGGAGAGCATCGGCCGCTTGTCGTCCCGGCTCTCGACCGCGCGCGAGAGCTGGGAGAGAGCCAGCACCGGCACGTCGAGCTCCTTGGCGATGGCCTTCAGCCCCTGGGTGATCTCGCCGATCTCCTGGACGCGGTTGGCCTGGCTGTTGCCGCCGGTGCCGCGCACGAGCTGCAGATAGTCGACGACGAGCAGCGAGAGGCCGTGGGTGCGCTTGAGCCGGCGCGCCCGGGTCCGGAGCGCCGCGATCGAGAGGGCCGGCGTGTCGTCGATGAAGAGGGCCCGCTCGGCGAGGCTCTGGCTGGCCCGGACCACGCGCGGCCAGTCGTCCTCGCCGATCTGGCCGCGCCGCAGCTCGTCGGACGGGATCTGCGCGTCGGCCGAGAGCAGGCGCATGGCGAGCTGCTCCGCCGACATCTCGAGCGAGAACAGGCCGACGATGTAGTTGCGGTGGCGATCGCGCTCCGCCTCGGGGGATTCGAGGGCGGCGGCGTTGGCGGCGATGGTGACGGCGAGGGCCGTCTTGCCCATGCTGGGCCGGCCGGCCAGGATCAGCAGGTCCGAGGGCTGCAGGCCGCCCAGCTTCTCGTCGAGGCCGCTGAGGCCGCTCGGTACCCCGGTCACCCGCCCGGCCTTGTTGAAGGCCGACTCGATCATCTTGACGGCGTCGGTGAGGACGTTCGTGAACGGCCGGAAGTCGCCCCTGATCTCGCCTTCCTGGGCGAGCTCGAAGAGCCGGCGCTCGGCGGTCTCGATCTGCTCCCGGCCGGTCTCGGTGGCGCGGGGGTCGAAGGCCTGGTTGAAGATCTCCTCGCCGACCCCGATGAGGCCGCGCCGCAGCGCCAGATCGTGGATCACGCGGCCATACTCGGTCGCGTTGAAGATCGTCTCGGCGGCGGTCTGCAGCCGGCCCAGATAGCGGGCGCCGTCCAGCTCCTGAAGGGCCGGGTCCGTGCCGAAGAGGTGGAAGAGGGTGCGATGGTCGGCCAGCTGACCCAGCTTGATGCGCTCGGCGCAGGCGTCGAAGATCCGCTGATGCACCGGCTCGAAGAAATGCTCCACCTTCAGGAAATCGCTGACGCGATGATAGGCCTCGTTGTTGACGAGGATGGCGCCGAGGAGCGCCTGCTCCGCCTCCAGGTTGTGCGGTTGGGTCCGCGGAACCACCGATCTGTCGGTGTGGTCCGCCGTGCGGCCGATGGTCTGGATGTCTCCCATGGGCGGACCTTATCACGCTCCGCGCGAGGGCAAAGGCCGGAGTTGCCGGCTCGTGTGGACGGGGCGGTGGACAAGGTGGGGAGGCCCTGTCGAGGCGGTGTTGAAGGGGGCGGCCAAGCGGTTGGCAGCACCCGCATCCGGCAGGTCGCCCGCTCGTCCGGCCACGGTCTCACGAGATTCTCCAAGGGCTGCCGTCCCGCCGTCCCGGCCGGCGGGGACGGCCCGCGCGGCATCCGCCGGCACGGTCGCCACCCATGTGGATGAGCACGCCGGACCAGGACCCGACCGACATGGCCCGGCAGGTCCGCCGCGGCACGATGCGGCTGCTGGCCTCCCTCGACCTGATGCCGCTCGCCGAGGTGACGCTCGACAATGGCCGGCGCGCCGATCTCATGGCCGTCGGCCCCGACGGGCGGATCACGCTGGTCGAGATCAAGAGCTGCGCCCGAGACTTCCTGAGCGACGCCAAGTGGCAGGACTATCTGGGCTACGCCGACGCCTTCTACTTCGCGGTGGCGCCGGGCTTTCCTCTCGACCTGCTGCCTGCCGAGGAGGGCCTCGTCGTCGCCGACCGCTACGCCGGCGAGGTGCTGCGGCCGCCGCGCGAGCGCCCCCTCCCGGCGGCCCGCCGGCGCGTTCTCGTGCTCCGGCTCGCGAGGCTGGCGGCGGCGCGGTTGCACACGCTGATCGATCCGACGTCGGGGCTCTAGGCCGACGGCTGTCCCGCCTCGGCCAGCCATTCCTCGACGAGGTAGCGGGCGATGCTGTCCGGGCCCGGCAGGCGGACCGGGCGGCGCTCCTCGTCCTGGAGCTCGGCGCGCGTGAACCAGCGGGCGTCCTCGATCTCCTCGGGATCGATGCGGATCGTCTCGGTCAGCGCCTCGGCACGGAAGCCGAGCATCAGGGACTGCGGGAAGGGCCAGGGCTGCGACGAGCGGTAGACGCCGCGCGCGATCTCCACGCCCACCTCCTCCTTGACCTCCCGGGCCAGGGTCTGCTCGAGCGACTCGCCGGCCTCGACGAAGCCCGCCAGGGTCGAGTACATGCCCGTCACGAAGCGGGCCGAGCGGCCGAGGATGCAGCGGTCGCCCTTGGTCACGAGCACGATGACCGCCGGATCGGTACGCGGAAAGACCTCGCGGCCGCAGGCGGGGCAGCGGTGGGCATGGCCGGCGTCGATCCGCTCCATCTCCGTTCCGCAGGCGCCGCAGAAGCGATGCGTCACGTGCCAATGGGCCAGCGCCCGGGCATAGGCCAGGAGCCCCGCCTCGGCCGCGGGCAAGGCCGTGCCGACCGAGCGCAGCTCGACGAAGCCCTCGGCGGAATCCTCCGCCTCGTCGCCCTCCACCGAGAAGAGCGGCCCCCCGGAATCGATGCCGAGGAAGGTCGCGGTGTCCGGCAGGGGCCGGCCCAGCTCCGCCACGCTGGTCAGCGCCGCCCGCGGCTGGCCGTCCTGCTCGGTGACGAGGACCTTCAGGTTGGAGAGCAGCACCGCCCGCGACCGGGGATCGGCCCGCCTGGCCCTCAGCCAGTCGCTGTCCTTGCGGCGCTCGGCCGCGCGATCGAAGCCCTGGCTCGAGTAGACATGTGGCGGCGGATTCAGGATCGGTCGCATCGGGAGCCCCTTCGGCGGCCGCACTCTCGACGATGCGGCGAGCTTGCGCAAGCCGCCCCGACGGCCGATATTGGGGCCTGGAAGGTTGGTGGCGGACGGTGCCCTCGCCAACCCGGTCAGGTCCGGAAGGAAGCAGCCGTAACGAGTTCCGTGCCGGGTCGCTCGCCAGCCTTCCGCCGCCCGTCGCTCCCCTTCCCGCCCGCCTGCGAGGCCGTGCCCAGCCGTTCGTGCGATGCCACCCGCTGAGCCCCGTCCCGCCTATCGGGTGCTCGCGCGCAACTACCGGCCGACCCGGCTCTCGGAGCTGATCGGCCAGGAGGCGCTCGTGCGCACCCTGACCAATGCCCTGACCTCGGGGCGGGTGGCGCACGCCTTCCTGCTCTCGGGCATCCGTGGCGTGGGCAAGACCACGACCGCCCGGATCATCGCCCGCGGCCTGAACTGCACCGGCCCGGACGGCCAGGGCGGCCCCACGCCGGAGCCCTGCGGCGTCTGCCCGTCCTGTCGCTCGATGGGCGAGGACCGGGCGCTCGACGTCATCGAGATGGATGCCGCGACCCATACCGGCATCGACGATGTCCGCGAGATCGTCGACAGCGTGCGCTACGCCCCCACCTCGTCGCGCTACAAGGTCTACATCATCGACGAGGTGCACATGCTGTCCGAGAAGGCCTTCAACGGCCTTCTGAAGACGCTCGAGGAGCCGCCGCCGCACGTCAAGTTCGTGTTCGCGACCACCGAGATCCGCAAGATCCCGGTGACGGTGCTCTCGCGCTGCCAGCGCTTCGACCTCCGGCGGGTCGAGCCTCCCACCCTCCTGGCGCACCTCGAATCCCTCTGTGCCAAGGAAGGCGTCGCCGCCAGCGGCGAGGCCCTGGCCCTGATCGTCGGCGTGGCCGAGGGCTCCGTCAGGGACGCGCTCTCGCTTCTCGATCAGGCCATGGCTCTGGGCGACGGCCGGATAGAGCCTGCGCAGATCCAGGCGATGCTGGGGCTCGGGGACCGCATCCGGCTGCTCGACCTGCTCGATTCCCTTTTTGCGGGCGAGGCGGCCCGGGCGCTGGCCCTGTTCCAGGAGCTGTACGGGCTCGGCGCCGATCCGACCGTGATCCTCCAGGATCTGCTGGCGCTGGTCCATCACCTGAGCCGCATCAGGGCCGCCGCCGGCCCCGCCCCCTCGACGCTCCCGCTGCCGCCGGAGCAGGAGGCCAGGGCCCGGGGCATGGCGGAGCGGCTGGACCTGGCCGTCCTGGCCCGGGCCTGGCAGATGCTGCTCCGGGGCATCGACGAGACGGGCCGGGCGCCCGACGCGGTGGCGGCCGGCGAGATGGTGCTCTTGCGGCTCGCCTGCGCCAGCGACCTGCCGCCGCCGGCCGAGCTGGCGCGCCTGCTGCGCGAGGGCCCGCCGGCGGGCGTGGCGCCGGGCCCGCAGCCGACGCCGGCCGCACCGGCGCCGGCGGCGCCCCGGGCCAGAGGTGCGGCGCCGCCCGACCCCCTCGGCCGGCGCCACGGCCCGGGACGTCCGAGCACCGGCAGCCGCGGCCAGGGCCGCACCCCGCGCCGAGGCGGTGCCGCAGAGCTTCGACGGCCTGATGGACGTGCTCCGCCTGGGCGGCGAGGCGGCGCTCGTCGCCTGGGTCGAGGCGGGCGCCCATCTGATCCGCTACGAGCCCGGCCGGATCGATCTCCGGCTGGAGCCGAGCGTGTCCCAGGACGTGGTGAGCCGTCTCCAGGAAGCGGCCAGCCGCCTGACCGGCCGGCGCTGGCTCATCGCATTGGGCCAGGCGCCCGGCGAGCCGACCCTGGCGGAGCAGGAGCGCCGGCGCTGCCAGGACCGGCTGGAGGAGCTGCGCCGGGACGCCCTGGTCCAGCGTCTCCTCGAGACCTTCCCCGGCGCCACCCTGGTCGAGCTGCGGGCACCCGCCCGGACATCGCCCGAGGCCGGCCCCGAAGCCAGAAAGGACGAGTCGACGCCATGAAGAACCTGTCGAGCATGCTCAAGGAGGCCCAGAAGCTGCAGTCGCGGATGGCCGAGATGCAGCAGCGCCTGGCCGAGACCGAGATGGAGGGCCAGTCGGGCGGCGGCCTCGTCACCGTGACCCTCAACGGCAAGGGCGAGATGCGCCGGATCAAGATCGACAAGTCTCTGGCCGACCCGGAGGAGATGGAGATCCTCGAGGATCTGGTGGTGGCGGCGACGAACGACGCCAAGGGCAAGATCGAGACCCATCTGCAGGCCGAGATGGGCAAGCTGACGGGCGGGCTGCCGCTGCCGCCCGGCATGAAGCTGCCCTTCTGAGGGGCCCATGGCGGCGCCGGAGATCGAGCAGCTGGCGAGGCTGCTGGCCCGGCTGCCGGGCCTGGGCCCGCGCTCGTCGCGGCGCGCCGTGCTGGCGCTGATGAAGCGCCGCGACCGCCTCATGCTGCCCCTGATCGAGGCCATGCAGGCCTGCTTCGACAAGGTCGCCTCGTGCAGCGTCTGCGGCAATCTCGACGCGCGCGATCCCTGCGCCATCTGCGCGGCCCCGGACCGCGACGGGACGACCCTCCTCGTCGTCGAGGAGGTCGAGGACCTCTGGGCCATGGAGCGGGCCGGCAGCTTCACCGGGCGCTACCACGTGCTGGGCGGCACCCTCTCGGCGGTGGACGGGGTCGGGCCCGAGCAGCTCGGCATCGACCGCCTGATCCTGCGCGTCGACCGGGACCGGGTGCAGGAGGTCGTGCTGGCGCTGAGCGCCACGGTCGACGGCCAGACCACCGGCCACTATCTGGCCGAGCGCCTCGCCGCCTCGGGCTGTGCGGTCACCCGCCTCGGGTACGGGGTTCCGGTGGGCGGCGAGCTCAACTATCTGGACGAGGGAACCCTCGCCGCGGCGCTCAAGGCCCGTCAGCCCGTCGGTTGAGCGCAGCCTGCCGCTAGTCTCGAGAGAAGTCGACCCGCCATGCCGCTCCTCAGCATTCTGGAGGCCCCCCACCCGATCCTGAAGACCAGGGCCGCCCTCGTCACGGACATCGACGTCTCGGTGCGCCGTCTGATGGACGACATGCTCGAGACGATGTACCGGGCACCCGGGATCGGCCTCGCGGCGCCGCAGGTCGGGGTGACCAAGCGGATCATCGTCGTCGACCTCGCCAAGGAGGGCGAGGAGCGGCGGCCGATGCGCATCGTCAATCCGGAGATCACCTGGCGCTCGGAGGAGTCGGAGGTCGCCGAGGAAGGCTGCCTCAGCCTGCCCGAGCAGTTCGCCGAGGTGCGCCGCCCGAAGGCGGTGCGGATGCGCTACCTGGACGAGGTCGGCGGGGAGCGCGAGGTCGAGGCCGAGGGGCTTTTCGCCCGCTGCCTCCAGCACGAGGTCGACCACCTGGACGGGGTGCTGTTCGTCGACCACCTGTCGGCGCTGAAGCGCAACATGATCCTCCGCAAGCTCGGCAAGGCGCGGCGCGTCCGCGCCTGAGGAAAAAAGGCGTGAGCCTCCGCCTCGTCGTCATGGGCACCGCCTCCTTCCCGGTGCCGAGCCTCGAGCTGCTGGCCCGGGGGCCGCATCGGGTCGTTGCGGTCTACACCCGGCCGCCGCGCCCGGCCGGTCGCGGCCAGCGGGAGCGGCCTACCCCCGTGCACGAGGCGGCGCTGCGCCTGGGTCTGCCCGTGCGGACGCCGTCGACCCTGCGCACGCCGGAGGCAGAAGCCGAGCTCGGCGCCCTCGAGCCCGACCTCGCCGTGGTCGGCGCCTACGGCCTGCTCCTGCCGCCGGCCATCCTGGCGGCACCGCGCCTCGGCTGCATCAACCTGCACGCCTCGCTCCTGCCGCGCTGGCGCGGTGCGGCACCCATCCAGCGGGCGATCCTGGCCGGCGACGAGGAGAGCGGCCTTTCCATATTCCAGATGGAGGAGGGCCTGGACACCGGCCCGGTGCTCGCCATGCGCCCGGTGTCGATCGGCCCCCGCACGACCGCCCGGGAGCTGCACGACCGCCTGGCCGCCCTCGCGGTCGAGCTGCTGCCCGACGTTCTCGCAGGTCTGGAAGCCGGCACGCTCGAGGCCACCCCGCAGCCCTCCGCCGGCGTGACCTACGCGCCCAAGATCCGCAAGGAGGAGGGGCTGCTGGACCTCGGCCGTCCGGCCGCCGAGCTGGACCGGCAGATCCGGGCCCTGACGCCGGTGCCGGGCTGCTTCTGCACGGTCCTGGGCGAACGGCTGCTGATCCTCGAGGCCGAGCCGGCCGAGGGCTCCGGGGCGCCCGGCACCGTCCTGGCCCTGCCGCTCACGATCGCCTGCGGTGCCGGGGCATTGCGGGTCCTGCGCGTCCAGCGCGCCGGGCGCAGGCCCATGCCGGCGGCGGAGCTGCAGCGCGGCTTTCCGGTTCCCGTCGGCACGCGCGTCGGCTGACCGATGCCGCGCTTCCTGCTGCGGCTCGAATATGACGGCGCACCGTTCCGGGGCTGGCAGCGCCAGGCCAGCGGCCCGACGGTGCAGGCGGCCGTCGAGACCGCCATCCTGGCCTTCTGCGGGCAGCAGGCGACCGTCGTGGCGGCCGGGCGGACGGATACGGGCGTGCATGCGCTGGGCCAGGCGGCCCATGTCGACCTCGATCGGGACGTGGCACCCGAGCGGCTGACCGCCGCGCTGAACGCCCATCTGCGCCCGCTGCCGGTGGTCGTGCTGGAGGCGAGGCGGGTGCCTCGGGAACTCCATGCCCGCTTCTCGGCCTCGGGGCGCCGGTATCTCTACCGCATCCTCGACCGGCGGGTGCCGCCCGCCCTCGACCGCGGCCGCGTCTGGCACGTGCCGCTGCGGCTGGATGCCGAGCTGATGCACGAGGCCGCGCAGGCGCTGGTCGGCCGGCACGATTTCACCAGCTTCCGCGCCAGCGAGTGCCAGGCGCGAAGTCCGGTCAAGACGCTCGACCTCGTCCACGTCAGCCGTCGCGGCGGCCTCATCGAGGTGCGCCTGACCGCCCGCTCGTTCCTCCATCATCAGGTCCGGAACGTCGTCGGCACGCTGAAGCTGGTCGGCGAGCGGAAGCGGCCCGTCGACTTCCCCAGGACGGCGCTCGAAGCCCGGGACCGGGCCGCGGCGGGGCCGACGGCACCGGCCTCCGGCCTCTACCTCGAGCTCGTCCGCTACGGCCCGGCCTCAGCCCGAGCCGATCAGCGCGGTGGTGCCGAGGCTCATGATCGAGCTCAGCAGGACGTCGATGACGACGAGGCCGGCGGCGATGCCGGCGGTCGTCTCGAGCGCGGTCCGGATCACGAACCACTCGTAGACGAAGGCGACCAGCGTGGCGGCGAGAAGGAGCGGCCCCTGCAGGCCGTCGGGCAGGAGGTTGCCCACCAGCATCACGAGGACGAAGAGCACGATCTCGAGAACGGCCGCCCAGTTCGTGGCGACGACGAGCGACACGTAGCGGCCGCCCAGGCCCAGGAACCGGGTGATGGGCACGGCGGCGAGGGGAAAGGCCAGCCAGCCCAGGATGTAGCTCAGGGTCTCGCCGACCAGGACGGCGCCGATGTCGGCGGGCATGCCGCCCTGGCTCTGATAGCGGTCCACGACCAGCCAGGCGTAGAGCGGCGCCACCAGAATGGCGGCGAAGAACGACCTGAAGAACCCTTCGAGGCTGAGGTCGAGCCAGTCCATGCCGCTGCGGTCGCGGCGCACGAGGAGCCATGCGCCGTAGAGCGAGCGCTGGATCTCGTCGAGAGTTGGGATCATGCGATCCCGAAGAAGCGACGGAGGAACGCCTCGTAGATGCGCGCCAGCGCCTCGATGTCGGCCGTGGCCACCTGCTCGTCGACCTGATGCATGGTCGCCCCGACGATGCCGAACTCGATCACCGGACAGTAGCGGCGGACGAAACGGGCGTCGGACGTGCCGCCGGAGGTGCTGAGCTCGGGGCGCAGGCCCGTCACCGCCTCGACGCTGGCCGCCAGCAGCTCGCTGAGCGGGCCCGGCTCGGTCAGGAAGGCATCGCCGCTCGAGACGATCTCGAGCTCGTACCGGCCGCCGCAGCGGTCGAGGCGCTGGCGCAGCCACTGCTCCAGCGACGCCGCGTCGTGCAGGTCGTTGTAGCGGATGTTGAAGCGCGCCACCGCCTCGCCGGGCACGACGTTCGAGGCCGGATTGCCGATGTCGATGCTCGTGATCTGCAGGCTCGACGGCTGGAACCAGGCCGTCCCGGCGTCGATGGGCTCGGCGAGCAGGGCCGAGAGCATGGCGACGGCACGATGCGCGGCATTGTCGGCGCGTTGCGGATAGGCCGTGTGGCCCTGCCGCCCGATCACGGTGAGCGTGCCCCTGAGCGATCCTCGGCGACCGACCTTGGCCATGTCGCCGAGACGGCTCGGGCAGGTCGGCTCGCCGACCAGGCAGGCGTCGTAGCGCTCGCCGGCCGCGGCCATCCAGCTCCAGCAGCTTCCTCGTCCCGTTGACCGCTTCCCCCTCCTCGTCCCCGGTCAGGAGCAGCGTGACCGCGCCCCTCCCGTCGGGGAGCACGGGCGCGACGCGCGATGCCGCGGACGCGAACGCCGCCACACCGCTCTTCATGTCGGCGGCGCCGCGACCGATCAGGCGCCCGTCCCGGATCTCCCCGGCGAAGGGGTCGACGCTCCAGCGGCCAGGATCGCCCGGCGGCACCACGTCGACATGGCCGCAGAAGGCGAGATGCGGCCGCCCCGTCCCGAGCTTCAGGGCGAGATTGTCGACGGCCGGATGGCCGGGCTCCTCGAAGCTGTGCCGCTGAGCAGAGAAAGCCCAGGGGCGCCAGTGTGCGCTCCAGCAGATCGAGCGCCGGGCCGGCGTCGGGCGTCACCGTGGGGCAGCGGACGAGCGCCTGCGTCAGCTCGACCGGGTCGACCATGGGCATGTCAGTCGCGGAGGAGCTCGTTGATCGACGTCTTCTGGCGGGTGCGCGCATCCACGCGCTTGACGATCACGGCGCAGTAGAGGCCCGGGCCGGGCGAGCCGTCGGGCAGGGGCCGGCCGGGCAAGGTGCCGGGCACCACCACGGAATAGGCCGGCACCCGGCCCTGGAAGGTCTCGCCCGTCGCCCTGTCGACGATCTTGGTCGAGGCGCCCAGATAGACGCCCATCGAGATGACCGATCCCTCCTCGACCCGCACGCCTTCCGCGACCTCGGCGCGCGCGCCGATGAAGCAGTTGTCCTCGATGATCACCGGGCTCGCCTGCAAGGGCTCGAGCACGCCGCCGATCCCGGCGCCGCCCGAGATGTGGCAGCTCTTGCCGATCTGGGCGCAGGAGCCGACGGTGGCCCAGGTGTCGACCATGGTGCCGCCGTCGACATAGGCGCCGAGATTGACGAAGGAGGGCATCAGGACGACGCCCGGGGCGATGTAGGCGGAGCGTCGCACGACGCAGCCGGGCACGGCGCGAAAGCCCGCCTCGCGGAAGCGGCTCTCGCCCCAGCCCGCGAATTTCGAGGGCACCTTGTCCCACCAGGCGGCGCCGCCCGGGCCGCCCCCGATCGGCTCCATGTCGTTGAGGCGGAACGACAGCAGCACGGCCTTCTTCAGCCACTCGTTGACGACCCAGGTGCCCTGGCGCTTCTCGGCGACCCGCAGCTCGCCCCGGTCCAGCGCGTCCAGCGCCTGCTCGACCGCCTCGCGGGCGCTCCCGCCGGTGGCCGGACCGATCGTCTCACGCGTCTCGAAGGCGGCCTCGATGGTCGCCTGCAGCCCAGCCACATCCATTACCGAGCGCCCTGCTGAAGTTCGGAGCGCCGTAGCCTATCGCCCACCCTCTTCCTGTCAACGCGGGCGCTTGCCGCCGGGCCCATGCGTGGCCTACCTCTCTCGCATGTCCAGCACCGCATCAGCGACCGTGCTGCCCGCCGACTTCGCCGAGCGCTGCACGGCCATCGTCGGGACCGGCGCGGTCACCCGGGATCCCGCCGAGATCGAGCCCTACGTCACGGACTTCTGGGGCTACTTCAAAGGCCGGACCAGTCTCGTGCTGCGGCCGTCGTCGACCGACCAGGTGGCGGCGATCGTGCGGCTCGCGGCTGCCGAGCGTGTCCCGATCGTGCCGCAGAGCGGCAACACCGGCCTCGTCGGCGGCGGCATCCCCGATCAGAGCGGCGGGCAGGTCCTGCTCTCGCTGCAGCGCATGAGCAGGATCCGCCACATCGATCCGGCGGGCGACCATATCGTCGCCGAGGCGGGCTGCGTGCTGGCCGACATCCAGAAGGCGGCGGACGACATCGGCCGGCTCTTCCCGCTCTCCCTCGGCGCCGAGGGCTCCTGCCGCATCGGCGGCAACCTCTCCACCAACGCCGGCGGGGTCAACGTGCTGCGCTACGGCATGACCCGGCAGCTCGTGCTCGGCCTCGAGGCGGTGCTGGCCGACGGCACGGTCTGGAACGGGCTCAGGGCGCTCCGCAAGGACAATACCGGCTACGATCTGAAGCAGCTCTTCATCGGCGCCGAAGGCTCGCTCGGCATCATCACCGCCGCCGTCCTGCGCCTCGTGCCGCGGCCGAACGAGCGGGTGACGCTCTGGCTCGGCATCCAGAGCCCCGAGACGGCGATCGAGCTTTTTTCCCTCTTTCAGGCGGAGCTCGGCGAGCTGATCTCGAGCTTCGAGCTGCTGACCAGCTTCGGCGTCGAGGCGGCGGCCGAGCACCTTCCGGGCGTGCGCCGCCCGCTCGGCGACCCGCATCCCTGGCATCTCCTGATCGAGGCGGCCTGGTCCTTCCGCGAGGGCCTGCGCGACCGGGTGGAGGCGATCCTGGCGACCGCCCTCGATCGCGGGCTCGTGGCCGACGGCACGCTGGCCGAGAGCGAGGCGCAGCGGGCGATGATGTGGCGCATCCGCGAGGGCCAGAGCGAGGCCACGCGCCACATGGGCTACATCGTCAGGAGCGACGTCACGGTCGCCGTGCCGCTGCTGCCGGAGCTGATCCGCCGGATGCAGGCCTGGGTCGGCGAGGCGGCACCGGACGTGGAGCTCATCCCCTTCGGCCATGTCGGCGACGGCAACCTCCACTTCAACCTCGTGACGCCGCCGGCGGAGGTCGAGCGCCTGCGCCCGATCCTGCTCGACCGCCTCTACGACCTCGTCACCGAGCTCGACGGCTCGATCAGCGCCGAGCACGGCATCGGCCGCCTCAAGCGGGAGGCCATGGCCGCCCGCAAGTCGCCGGTCGAGCTCGCGCTCATGCGGAAGCTCAAGGCGTCGCTCGATCCGGAAGGGCTCCTCAATCCGGGAGTGATCCTATGACACGTCCGAGCCTGCCCAAGGCGGTCACGGTGCTCGAGGTCGGGCCGCGCGACGGCTTCCAGATGGAGAAGGCCTTCATCCCGACGGAGACGAAGATAAAGCTGATCGACGGGCTGATCGGGGCGGGCGTGCGGCATCTCGAGGTCACGAGCTTCGTCTCGCCGCGCGCCGTGCCGCAGCTCCGGGACGCCGTCGAGGTGATCGCCGGCGTCCGGCGCCCGCCGGGCACCGAGCTTCTGGCCCTCGTGCCCAACGTCAAGGGTGCCGAGCGGGCGCTCGAGACCGGCATCGACGGCATCGTTCTCTTTCTCTCCGCCTCCGAGACGCACAACCGGAAGAACGTCAACCGCACGGTCCGGGAATCGCTGGACGGCTTCGAGGCCGTATGCCGGGCCGTCCAGGGCTCGGGGATCGCCGTCCACGCGGCGATCGCCACCGCCTTCGGCTGCCCGTTCGAGGGGAACGTGCCCGTCCGCAAGGTCGAGGGCATCGCCAGGGCGATGCGGGACCTGGGCATCCGCCAGATCTCGCTCGGCGACACGACCGGGATGGCGACCCCGCCCCTCGTCCGGGGCCTCTGCGCGGCCCTTCGGGAGGCCGTGCCCGAGGTGGAGATCGGGCTGCACTTCCACAACACGCGCGGCATCGGCCTGGTCAACGTCCTGGCCGGGCTCGAGATCGGCATGACCCGCTTCGACAGCTCGATCGGCGGCCTCGGCGGCTGCCCCTTCGCGGCGGGCGCCACCGGCAACATCTGCACCGAGGACCTCGTCTATCTCCTGGACGAGTGCGGCATCGCCTCGGGCATCGACCTGGAGCGGATCATCGGCGCCGCGCACGAGGTCGAGAAGGCGGTCGGCCGCGAGCTGCCCGGCCAGGTCATGAAGGCCGGCCCGCGTCTCCGGCTGCACGACGCCGGGGCCGTGGCCACGGCCGCCGGCTGAGCGGCGCCGAAGATCGAGGCTTGCCGTCCTCGATGGACGGCGCTTTAACGAAACCTGTCTTGAACGAAATCGAATGTCGAGGGAGGCAGTCCATGGCCCTACCCCGCGCCGCGCAGGTCGTCGCGAGCGCCGGCCTCTGGCTGGCGCTGAGTGCCTTCAGCCCGAGCCACGTCGAATGCATCGCCCCCGCGAGCCCGGGCGGCGGCTGGGACTTCACCTGCCGCTCGGTGAGCAAGATCCTCTATGACCTGAAGCTGGTGCCCGAGCCCGTGCAGGTCACGAACATGCCGGGCGGGACCGGGGCCGTCGCCTTCGCCAACGTCGCGGGCAAGCGTGCGGACGACGCCAATCTCCTGGTCGCGACCAGCACGGTCGGCATCACGCAGATCGCCCAGGGCCGCTATCCGGGCGGCGTCGACACCATGCGCTGGCTGGCGATGCTCGGCACCGACGTGGGCGCCGTCCTCGTCGCGAAGGGCAGCCCCTTCAAGACGCTCAAGGACCTCCTGGATGCGCTCAAGAAGGACCCGGGCTCGGTGGTCGCGGCGGGCTCCAGCGCGATCGGCGGCTGGGACCATCTCCGGCTGCTGATGCTGGCCGAGAAGGCCGGCATCTCCGGCGCGGATCTCAGGAAGATCCGCTGGGTCCAGTACGATGGCGGCGGGCCCGCGATCACCCAGATGCTCGGCGGCCACGCCGGCGTCGTGCTCGTGGACCTCGGCGAGATCGCGGGCTTCGTCGAGTCCGGCGACGTCCGGGCGCTGGCCGTCCTCGGCGACGAGCGCGTCGACAATGCCACCTTCAAGGACATCCCGACCGCCAAGGAGGCCGGCTACGACGTCGTCGGCTACAATTGGCGGGGCTTCTATCTCCCCGGCAAGGTCGGCGACGAGGCCTATGACGGCTGGGTCGACATCATGCACAAGGTGTACGGCTCGGAGAACTGGAAGAAGATCGCCGAGGGGAACGGGCTGATCCTGAAATGGATCGGCGGCAAGGACTTCGTCACCTTCGTCGACAGTCAGGTCGAGGCCATGACGAAGATCTCGAAGGAGATCGGGGTCATCAAATGAGCGACCGGATCGCGGGCGTCGTCGTCGTGGCGCTCGCGCTCTGGTACGGGCTGACCGCCGGGCAGTACGAGAGCGGCTTCAGCGATCCGCTGGGCCCCGCGGCCTTCCCCCAGCTCGTCTCGATACCCCTCGGCCTGCTCGGGCTCTTCCTGGTCTTCCGCCCCGACGCCGAGCCGCACTGGCCGAGGGGTGGAGCTCTCCTTCGCCAGGGCGCCGGGCTCGTCCTGCTGGTGCTCTACGCGATGACCCTCGAGGGGCTCGGCTTTCCGATCGCCACCGCGCTCGCGATCGCCCTGATCGCCCGTCTGCTCGGCGCCCGCTGGTGGCAGGGAGCCGTGGCGGGCGTGGCGCTGAGCGCCCTGCTCTGGGTCACCTTCGACCGCCTGCTGGGGCTGCCGCTGCCCCTCGGGCTCCTCGCCCAGGCGCGCGCCTAGATGGACACGCTCCTGGCGCTGGGGCACGGCTTCGGCGTGGCCTTCCAGCCGAACAACCTGCTGCTCTCCCTGATCGGCGCGTTCGTCGGCACCATCGTGGGGGCGCTGCCCGGGCTGGGGCCGGTCAACGGCGTCGCCATCCTCATCCCCCTCGCCTACAGCCTCCAGCTCGCGCCCGTCTCGGCGCTCATCCTGCTCGCCAGCGTCTACTACGGCTGCATGTACGGCGGCCGCATCTCGAGCATCCTTCTGAACATCCCGGGCGACGAGCCGGCGGTGATGACGACGCTGGACGGCTATCCCATGGCGAAGAGCGGCCGGGCCGCCGAGGCGCTGGCGATCTCCGGGGTCGCCTCCTTCGTCGGCGCCACCCTCGCGACCATCGGGCTGACCTTCTTCGCGCCGCTTCTCGCCAAAGCGGCGATCGACTTCGGGCCGGCCGAATACTTCGCCCTCTACATCCTGGCCTTCGCCACGATCGGCGGCGTCACCGGCAGCAACCCGGCCAAGACCCTGGTCGCCGCGGCGCTCGGCCTGGCGCTTGGAACGATCGGCAGCGACCCGCAGACGGGGGTCCCGCGCTATACCTTCGGCGTCTACAATCTCTACGACGGCATCAACTTCATCGTCGCCATCGTCGGCGTCTTCGCGATCAGCGAGTTTCTGGTCTTCCTCGAGAACCCGATGAAGGTCACCGAGGCCCGCGTCGCCATGGGACGGCTCGGCGCGATCTTCCACGACCTCTGGCGCACGCGGGGCGCGATGCTGCGCGGCAGCGTGATCGGCTTCCTGGCCGGCGTGCTGCCCGGTGCGGGCGCCTCGCTCGGCAGCTTCCTGGCCTATGCCTTCGAGCGTCGCGTCTCCAACAAGGACGATACCTTCGGCAAGGGCGATCCGCGTGGCGTGGCGGCACCGGAGGCCGGGAACAACGCCGCCGCCGGCGGCGCCCTCGTGCCCATGCTCACGCTCGGCGTGCCGGGCAGCGGCACCACCGCCGTGCTCCTGGCGCTGCTGATCTCGCTCAACATCACGCCGGGGCCCCTCCTCTTCGCCAAGCAGCCGGAGGTCGTCTGGGGGCTGATCGCCGCCCTCTACCTCGGCAACCTGATGCTGCTGGTGCTCAATCTCCCGCTCGTCGGCATCTTCACGCGCCTCCTCAGCCTGCCCTACTGGCTGCTGATGCCGCTCGTCGTCATGGTCGGCTTCCTCGGCGTCTACTCGATCAACCACAGCGCCTTCGACCTCTACATGATGGTGGCCTTCGGCGTGCTCGGCTACGTGCTGCGCAAGCTCGACATCTCCCTGGTGCCGCTCATCCTGGGGCTCCTGCTCGGCGACGACATGGAAATAAATCTCCGCCGGGCGCTGAGCATCAGCAACGGCGACTGGAGCATCCTCGTCAGGAGCCCGATCGCCGACGGCATCTACCTGCTCATGCTGGCCCTGCTCGCCGTCGCGGTCGTCGCCTCGGCCCGGCGGCGGCGGATCGGCAGCAACGACTGACCGGGCACCGCACGCGGCCCCTTGCGCGGTCGCGTGCGGCCCCTACTAGTGGCGCGGCGCAGCCTCGGAAGGATTTCATGCGTCACGCCGCTCTCGCCGGATTGATCGGGCTCCTCGCCGTGGCCGCCTGCTCGACGCCGGCCCCTCTCCGCGTCGGGGACGCAGGGGTCGAGCGGTCGCGCAACGTGCCGGTGGCCCCGGACGTCGCCCGAGAGCGCCTCCTGGCCAAGCTCCAGGCATTGGATTTCAAGGTCGACGCGACCCTGGGACCGGGGGGGGCGATCCGTGCCGAGACTGCGGGCGCCCCGCTGGCCTGGGCATCCTGCCCGACCGCCACGGCCAACGACCCCTATTCCGACACGCACCGGTTCAGCTCCGAGGAGCCCGTGGGCCTCCGGGCGCTCGTGGTCGCGACGGTGACGCAGATCTCCGGTACCACGATCGTGAGCCTCGAGCCGCGCTATTTCGGGCACTATGTCAATCCGTTCACGAACACCGGGTTCGAGCGTGATTGCCTCGCCACCGGCGTCCTCGAGAAGCAGTTGCTCGACGCGGCCGCCGCCGGCTGAGCGCTTCTCGAGCTCCCGTCCTGCTCCCCCTCTCTCGCGTGTGACGATGGAACGGCTGCACGCAAGGTCCGGTCTTCGGGCGCTTTTTTGGCTGGGTCTGGCACCGGGCATCTGCGCAGGCTGTGCTACGGCCTCGCCGCCCCCCTCGCCCGTGGCCGTGGCGCAGGTCGACGCGACCCCGGAGGTCGTCCGGAGCCGGCTCGTCCGGGCCATCGGCGCCATGGGCCTCGTTCCATCCCCGACCTCGGCGCCGACGGATCTCAGGGCGACCGCCGCCGCCGGCGCGATCGACCCGTCCTGGGCCGTCTGCCCGCACCTTTGGTACGAGGACCCGACGAGCTTCTTTCCGCGCTGGCAGGTGGCCAGGCCGTCGCCGCTGAGCGCCATGGTCAGGGTCGGCGTAGCACCTTCGGGCGGCATGACGGCTGTCCGTGCAGAGGCTCGTTTCGAGGGCACCTACCTCGACAACTTCGTCAACTACACGAGAACCGCATCCTGCCGCTCGACGGGAACCCTCGAGAGGCGGCTGCTCGACGCGGCCGCGGCCGGCTGAGCCGTCGCGCCCGCGGGGCGAGCGGATCGTCAGTTTCCGCGGATGTCGATTCGAAGGAAGGATCATCCTATGCGATACCTCCCGCTCCTCGTCCTCGGGCCCATCGTTGGACTCGTCGCCGGCTGCGCAACACAGCCCGCGCCACCGCCGACCGCCGCGGCGAACGTCAACGCCGCCGCCGACGTCGTGCGGGCCCGCCTCGCGGAGGCGATTGCGGCCGACAAGCTCACCTTGTCCAACTCCTCCGGGCCGACCAGCCTTGTGGCGACGGCCGCCGGCGGTGCGATCGATCCCGCCTGGGTCAACTGCCCCACCGTCTGGTACAGGGACCATAGCAACGCCGGTCCACGCCAACGGGCCGCGAGGCCCGGGCCTTCCAGCGCCACGATCGTGGCCAGCCTGACACCGTCCGGCCAAACCACCACCGCGCGCGTCGAAGCGCGGTTCGTGGGCAGCTATCTCAACGACTTCATCAACTACGCCGAGACGGCGCCATGCACCTCGACGGGTGTTCTGGAGAGCAGCCTGATCCGTGCCGCCGAGGGCTGAGCGCTAGCAACGGCTTGACAGGCGGCCCGGCGCCGGCCCTAGCTGGCGCCGGCCCCATTGGGTCAGCGATCGGGACGCCTGCCATGACGCCCTATACGCCGCCCCTCGACCAGATGCGCTTCGTCATGAGCCGGGTGGCCGGGCTCGCCCAGGTGGGACACCTGCCCGGGCTCGAGGCAGCCGGCACCGATGTGGTCGACCAGGTTCTCGACGAGGCCGGCCGGCTCGCGGTCGGCGTCCTGGCTCCCCTCAATCAAGTCGGCGACGAGGCGGGTGCCGTGCTCGAGCGGGGCGCCGTGCGGACGGCACCGGGCTTTCGGGACGCCTATAGAGCTTTCGCCGATGGCGGCTGGATGGGCCTGCCCTTTCCCGAGGCGGTGGGCGGCCAGGGCCTGCCGAGGCTGGTCAACACGGCCGTCGCGGAGATCTGGAACGCGGCCAACACCAGCCTGATGCTCTGCCCGCTGCTGACCCAGGCGGCGATCGAGGCCCTGATCGACCATGGCAGCGCCGAGCTGCAGGGCCTCTATCTGCCGCGGCTGATGAGCGGCGCCTGGACGGGTGCCATGTGCCTCACCGAGCCGCAGGCGGGCTCCGACGTGGGAGCGCTCCAGACCCGGGCCGAGCCCGCCGAGGACGGCTATCTGATCCGCGGCCAGAAGATCTTCATCACCTTCGGCGAGCACGACCTCGCGCCCAACATCCTTCATCTCGTGCTGGCCCGCCTGCCGGGAGCGCCCGCGGGCACCAAGGGCATCTCTCTTTTCCTCGTGCCCAAGTTCCTCGCCAACCCCGATGGCAGCCTCGGGCGGCGCAACGACCTGGTCTGCCTCAAGCTGGAGCACAAGCTGGGCATCAGGGGCAGCCCCACCTGCGTGATGTCCTACGGCGAGGGCGGCGGCGCCATGGGCTACCTGGTCGGCGAGGAGAATGCCGGCATGCGCTGCATGTTCACGATGATGAACAATGCGCGCCTCGCCGTCGGCCACGAGGCCCTGGGGCTCGCCGAGCGGGCCTATCAGCAGGCCCTCGCCTATGCGCAGGAGCGGGTCCAGGGGCGCCATGCGGGCCGGCCGGCGCGCCTCGTCGACTTCCCCGACGTCCGGCGGATGCTGGTCACGATGCGGAGCCAGATCGCCGCGATGCGGGCGCTCGCCTACGAGACCGCCGCCTGGGTCGATCGGTCCGAGCACGAGCCGGACAGCGAGGCGCGCCGCAAGGCCACCGGCCGGGTGGCGCTGCTGACACCGGTCGTCAAGGCCTGGTGCACCGACCTCGCCCAGGAGATCGCCTCGCTCGCCATCCAGGTTCACGGAGGCATGGGCTATATCGAGGAGACCGGCGTCGCCCAGCACTATCGGGATGCCAGGATCCTCTCGATCTACGAGGGCACCAACGGCATCCAGGCGATGGATCTCGTGAGCCGCAAGCTGGGGGTCGAGGGCGGCGATCTGCCCTGGCCGCTGTTCGCCGAGCTCAAGGCCGAGCTGGCCTCCTCCGATCCGCAGCTCCGCCCCGGGCTCGAGCGGGCCCTGTCGACGCTGGCGAGCGCCACCCGCCAGCTCCAGCAGGCCGACGAGGAGCGGCGCGGCGCAGCCGCCACGCCCTATCTCCGTCTCTTCGGCGCCACCATGGGCGGCTTCCTCCTGGCCCGCGGTGCCGCCTGCGCCGCCGGCGACCCGGGCGGCACCGCCTGGCCGGGCCTCGCCCGCTTCTACGTCCGCCAGCTCCTGCCGCAGGCGGTAGCGCTCGGCGCAGCGACCGAGGCCCCGGCCCAGGACATCGGCCCGGATCTGCTCGCGAGCTGATCGGCACGGCATCGTCCGGCGACGCCGGGCAGGGCGACGGCCCCTCAGCCGCGCCGCGTCACCTTGAGGGCACGGCGGTCGAGATGGCGCTCGACCTCGGCCAGGTCGATGCCCTCGCGCGCGAGGCGGACGAGGGTGAAATAGAGGACGTCGGCGGCTTCCCAGATGACCTCGTCGCGGGCCTCGGGCTCGCGTCAGCTCGCCGGCCTCCTCGAGCAGCTTGGCATCGAGAAGAGTCCCGGTCGGCGAAAAGTCTGGCCGTATAGCTGCCAGCGGGAGCGCCCTCGCGCCGCGCCCTCAGCAGGTCGCCCAGTCGGCCCAGTCCTTCGTCCTCGCCCCAGCAGGTGCGCGTGTCCTTGTGACAGAAGCCCGGCGGGCGTTGGCGGACGACGAAGCGCGGCGAGTCGCGGTCGCAGTCGAGATCGATGCGCAGCAGCTCCTGCGTGGCGCCGCTCGTCTCGCCCTTGACCCAGAGCCCGCGCGAGCGGGACTGGTAGACGCCGACGCGGCGGCGCACCGCCTCGCGGATCGAGTCCCGACTCGAATAGACGAGACCCAGCGCCACCCCGCGCTCGTCGACCACGACGGTCGGAAAAAGGCCGTCCGGCCGGTCGGTGACGAGCGGGGCCATGATGGCGTCGCCGAGATCCAGCCGGCCGGCATAGAGCGCCATGCCGACCTGCGCGTCGGCGCCGATCTCGTCCAGGGCCTTTATCTCCTCGGGCGTGGTGACGCCGCCGGCGATGGTCACGCGGGCGGGCCTCGCCGCCTCGACGACGGCCTTGGCCCGCTCGAGGTCGGTGCCGCCCATCCGCCCTTCGCGCTCGACGAAGGTGACGAGAAAGCCCTGGACGAGGTGCTTGAGCTGGGCGATCCGCTCCAGCACCCCCTGGCCGGTGCCCTGCTGCCAGCCCTCGACGACGACCTCGCCATGACGGGCGTCGAGGGCGGCGATCAGCCGCTCAGCGCGGCAGCTCCGCCAGGATCTCCGGCGTCGCCATGGTCCCGAGGATGATTTTTCGGGCGCCCCGGTCGAGCCAGCCGATCGCCGTCGCGACGTCGCGGATGCCGCCGCCGACACGGCAGGGGAAACGCTCGACCAGCGTCTCGACGAGCGCCGCGTTCGAGCCCTTCCGCATCGCGGCGTCGAGATCGATCACGGCGATCTCGCCGGCGACCGCAAATCGCTCGGCGATCGGCAGGGGATCGCCGGCATCGATGGCCTTGGTCTCGCCGCCGACGAGCTGGACCGCCTGCCCGCCCTGAAGATCGATCGACGGAACGATCAAGGCCGGACCCTCAGGCCGTGGTCCTGGAGATAGAGCTTCACATCGTACGGCGTGAGGTCGCCGTCGTGGAAGATCGAGGCGGCGAGCACCGCGTCGGCGCCCGCCTCGAACGCCTCCAGGATGTGCTGGCTGGTGTCGGCGCCGCCGGAGGCGATCACCGGCAGCGCGACCGCCTCGGCCACGGCCCGGGTCAGCTCGAGGTCGTAGCCGGAGCGGGTGCCGTCCCGGTCCCAGGAGGTCAGGAGGATCTCGCCGGCGCCCCGCCGCTCCCCCATGCGGACCCACTCGAGCGCGTCGATCCCGGTGCCCTCGCGCCCGCCCTTGACCAGCACCTCGAAGCGGCCGTCGCGGCGGGCCACGTCGATCGCGAGCACGCAGCACTGGCGCCCGAAACGGGCGGCGATCTCGCCCAGGAGCTCGGGCCGCTCCACGGCGGCGGTGTTGACGGAGACCTTGTCGGCGCCGGCCTCGAGGAGACGGAGGGCGTCCTCCTCGGTGCGCACCCCGCCGCCGATGGTGAGCGGGATGGAAAGCCCGTCCCGGACCCGCCGCACCGTCTCGTGCTGATGGCCGCGGCCCTCGGGCGTGGCCGAGACGTCGAGAATGACGATCTCGTCGGCGCCCTGCTGCTCGTAGAAGGAGGCCCGCTCGGCCGGGTCGCCGGCGTCGCGCAGGCCCTGGAAGCGCACGCCCTTGACGACGCGCCCATGGCTCACGTCGAGGCAGGGGATGATGCGCGAGGTCAGCACCGGCCGAGCTCCAGGAAGCGCGACAGCAGGGCCGCGCCGTAGGGGCCGGAGAGCTCGGGGTGGAACTGGCAGCCGATGACGTTGCCCCGCTCCACGCCGGCGACGAACCGCCCCCCGTGCTCGGCCGTCGCCACGCGCCAGCCCGGCGCCGCGAGGGCCCGGTAGCTGTTGGCGAAATAGGCGAAGCCTCCCTCCAGAAGGAGGCTCTCGTCGCCGGCGAGGACCTCGTTCCAGCCGAACTGCGGGACCCGCACCCCCGGCGGGTAGCGGCCGAGGCTCGCCCCGATGACGCCCAGGCCGCGCACGCCGGGGCTCTCCTCGCTGGCCTCGAACAGGAGCTGGTGCCCCACGCAGATCGCGATGGTCGGCCGGCCGGCGGCGATCCGCTCGACGAGTGCCGCATCCAGGCCATGCTCGGCCAGCCGCGACATCGACGCCCCGAACGAGCCCACCCCCGGCAGCATCACATGGCTGGCGGAGCGGACCGCCGCGGGATCGGCGGCCACGCGGGGCGTAGCGCCCAGGCGCCGGAACGCCGCCATCACCGAGGCGATGTTGGCGGTGCCGGTCGGCACGATCAAGACCTCGGGCATGAGCCTAGAGGACCCCTTTCGTGCTCGGCATCTCGCCCGTGCCGTCCCGGGCAACGGCCCGGCGCAGCGCCAGGGCCAGCGCCTTGAAGGCCGCCTCGGCGCGGTGATGGTCGTTCTCGCCCGACAGGAGATGAACGTGGAGCGTCATCCGGGCCGCGATCGCGAGCGAGCGGAAGAAGTGGGTCAGGTTCTCGGTGGCGACGTCGCCCACCATGTCGCGGCGAAATCCCGTCTCGACCTCGGCCGAGGGCCGGCCCGAAAGGTCGATCACCACGCGCGCCAGGGCCTCGTCGAGCGGCGCATAGGCATGGCCGAAGCGCTGGATGCCGCGGCGGTCGGCCAGGGCCTCGTCCAGCGCCTGCCCGAGCGCCAGGGCACAGTCCTCGACCGTGTGGTGATCATCGACCTGGAGGTCGCCGTCGCAGGAAAGCTCGAGGTCGAGGCGCGCATGCTTGGCGAGAGCCGTGAGCATGTGATCGAGAAAGCCCAGCCCGGAAGCGACCTCGGCCGAGCCCGTGCCGTCGAGCACGAGGGCGACCCGGACCGCCGTCTCCCCGGTCCGGCGCTCGATCGTGGCGGCCCGCGCGCTCACGGCACGATCTGCGCGATCTCGAAGACCACGATATCGGTGCCGCCCCGCTCCTTGATGACGCGGATCAGGTCCGGCAGGCCGATCCTGGGCACCGCCGCCTTCACGGCGAAGCCGCTGTCGCCATGGAGGGGGGCCAGGGTCGGCTCGCGCATGCAGGGCAGGACCTCGACGGCCGCCTCGAGCTGCGCCGAGGGAACGTTGAACTCGACCATCACCCGCTTGCGGGCATCGAGAACGGAGCGGATCAACAGCGCAAAGTGCTCGATCTGGCTGCGCTTGGCCGGCTGGTCGAGCGAGCGCGGGTTCGCGTAGAGGCGGGTCGAGCTGCGCATCACCTCGTCGACCACGACGAGGCCGTTCGCCCTGAGCGTGGCGCCGGTCGCCGTGTTGTCGACGATGACGTCGGCGTCCTCGGGCGGAAAGACCTCGGTCGCCCCATAGGAGCGGACGATCGTGCCGTCGTGGCCGGCCTGCTCCAGCCAGACCTGCGTCAGCCGCTCATACTCGGTGGCGACGACGAACCGGCGGGCCGGCAGGCGGCCCCGGACGAGGAAGTCGCCGGCGGCCGCGACGACGAGCCTCACGGGGTCCAGGGCCGTGTCGACCAGCTCGACCAGCTCGGCCCCCAGCTCGGCCACCCAGTCGGCGCCGGCGAAGCCCAGGTCGCGCGAGCCGATGTCGAGCATCTCGACGATGTTCTGGGGCTTCAGAAGCTTGGCCTCGAAGCGCTCGAGGGACAAGGTCGGCCGATAGCCGCGGCGGTCGAAGGTCAGGCCGATGCCGGCGTCCTTCATCAGCGCCAGGACGTTCTCCTGCATCCGGCCCTTGGGCAGGGCCAGATGGACGACGGACGGGGCGCGGTCGGGCTCGGGCAAGGGGATCGTCGCTCGGCGGCTGGCGGAGGGTGGCGGCCGACGCTCTGGCGCAACCGCGTGCCGGCTTATAGAGAAGGGGTGGTGAGCCGTAAAGTCGAGCGGCCGCCGCGCCGTCCGGGAGGCAGCAGCATGGGCCAGGGTCCCCAGAAAGCGACGATCGGCCTGGACATCGGGACGAGCGCCACCAAGGGCGTTCTCCTGGCCGAGGACGGCCGGGTTCTGGCGACGATCGGCCGGGACTATCCGCTCCACCACCCGCGGCCCGGCTGGAGCGAGCAGGACCCGGACGACTGGTGGCGAGCCACTGTCGAGATCGTCGAGCAGCTCAAGGCGGCGGCGGAGGTCGACCTCGTCGGCCTCGGCCTGTCCGGCCAGATGCACGGCTCGGTCTTTCTCGATGCCGAGGGCCGGCCGATCCGCCGGGCGCTCCTCTGGAACGATGCGCGGACCGGCGCCGAGGTGGCCGAGATCGAGGGCCGGGTCGGTCGCGAGCAGGTCATCCAGATCACCGGCAACCGGGCCAGCGCCGGCTTTCAGGCGCCCAAGCTGCTCTGGCTGCGCGCCAACGAGCCGGAAGCCGCGGCCAAGGTGGCACGGCTCCTTCTGCCCAAGGACTATGTGCGCTACCGGCTGACCGGCGAGCTCGCGACCGACCCGAGCGACGCCTCGGGCACCCTGCTGCTCGACATCCGGACCCGCCGCTGGAGCGCGCCGATGCTGGAGGCTCTCGACGTCGACGAGGGCCTCCTGCCGGACATCGTGGAGTGCGCGGACGTCAGCGGCCGGATCAGCGTCGAGGGCGCTGCCGCCACCGGCCTGCGCGAGGGGCTGCCGGTCGTGGGCGGTGGTGGCGACAATGCCTGCGCCGCGATCGGCGCCGGCCTGATCCGGCCGGGCCTGGGCCTCTGCTCGCTCGGCACCTCCGGCACGCTGATGGTCCACAGCGACCATCCGCCGATCGACCCCCTGGGCGGGCTCAACACCTTCTGCGACTGCGTGCCCGGGGGCTACCACCTGATGGGGGTCATCCTCTCGGCCGGCGCCTCCCTCGCCTGGTTCCGCGAGCGCCTCGCCCCGGGCGGCCTCGATGCGCTCTTCGAGGCGGCCGAGGAGATTCCGCCGGGTGCGGAGGGGCTGCTCTTCCTCCCCTATCTGGCCGGCGAGCGGTCGCCGCACATGGACCCCGAGCGCCCGCGGCGGCTGGCTCGGCCTGACGCTCGCTCACGACCGCCCCCACCTGCTGCGGGCCCTTCTCGAGGGGGTCGGCTTCGCCTTCGCCGACTGCCTGCAGCGGATGCACGAGCTGGGCACGACGCCCGAGGCGCTGACGCTCGTCGGCGGCGGGAGCCGCAGCCCTCTCTGGCGCCGCATCCTGGCCAGCCAGCTGGGCCTGCCGCTCCGCGGCCTCGAGCAGCCGGAAAGCGCCGCGGTCGGTGCCGCCATGCTGGCCGCGGTCGGGATGGGCCTGCACGCCGGCCTCGAGGCCGCCGCAGCCGCCGTGGCACGGCCGCCCACCTTCGAGTCCTGGCCCCAGCCCGCCGACGTCAAGACCTACGCTCGCCTCCACAAGCGCTACCGGGCGCTCTACCCGGCCCTGCGCGGCGCCGGCCTCTTCTAGGGGGAAAGCCGCGCCGAGGCGCGGCCCCGGCGGGCTCTCTCAGGCCATGACCTTGTGGGCGTGGTGGTGGTCCTGCTCCGCCGCTTGCCCGCTCTTGGGGGCCGGATCCTCGATCACCACGAGGTCGGAGGAATCCGGCGGCAGCCAGAGGTCGTGCGCGGTCATGAAGGCCGCCTCGCCGGCCATGCCGGCGCTCGGGGCGCTGGCCGCGGCCTCCGATGCCGCCGGCAACGGTGCCGCCGCCTGTGTCGCCTGAGCAGCCTGCGCGGTGCCCGTCCCGTCGAGGAACGGGCCGAGGATGTCGGCCGGGGCGTCGGCCACGTGGGGCGCCAACAGGTCGTCGAGGCTGGTCACGCCGTGGCCGGTATCGACGCCCGAGAAGGCGCCGGGATTGCCGGCATAGTCCTTGACGATGGCGACATCGGCGCCGTTGTCGGTGAGGACCAGATCGCTGCCGTTCAGATGCGCGGCCAGCAGATCGCCGTCGCCGGCGTCGACCTTGAGCGCGTTGACGCCCTCGTGGTCGAAGATCGTGTCGGTGCCGTCCTCGTGCAGCCCGATCACGAACACGTCGTCGCCGGCGCCTCCATAGACGAGATCGTCGCCGGCACCGCCGCTCAGCCAGTCGTTGCCGGCACCCCCGTCGATATGGTCGGTGCCGGCACCACCCTCGACATGGTCGTCGCCGCCGCCGCCGAAGAGCATGTTGTCGCCGTCATTGCCGACGATCGTGTTGGCGCGGCCGTCGCCCACCACGTCGTGGGCCGACGTGCCCTCCAGGCGGACGTTCTCGATGTCCGGCTGGACCTGCTGGCGGTAGGCGTTCACGCCGTCGGGCAGCGGATCGCCCAGGGTCTGGCCGAGCGCGAAGGTCGCGAGCCCGTGCGGCGCGAGCTGGGGCAGCTCGTGCTTCAGGCTGGCCGTGTAGTCGTCGGTGACGACGATCGTGTCGATGCCGCCGCCGTCCGCGCCGAACGGGGTCTCGAGCGCCAGGTCGTGGATGCTGTGGACGACGAGCGTATCGTCGCCGGTCCCGCCATGGAGCTGGTCCTCGCCGGTCTGGCCGTCGAGCGTATCGTTGCCGCTGCCGCCGTCGAGCGTGTC
This sequence comes from uncultured Alphaproteobacteria bacterium, assembly GCA_963828215.1. Taxonomy (GTDB): domain Bacteria; phylum Pseudomonadota; class Alphaproteobacteria; order Geminicoccales; family Geminicoccaceae; genus CAVTJL01. Next base: position 112,679 of record CAWHFO010000080.1, read on the forward strand.
GTTGCCGGTGCCGCCGAGCAGCACGTCGTTGCCCGAGCCGCCGTCGAGCGCGTCGTTGCCGCGAGCCGCCGTCGAGCGTGTCGTTGCCCGACCCGCCGGCCAGCGTGTCGTTGCCGGCATCGCCGTAGAGCTGGTCGTTGCCGGAGTCGCCCGCGAGCTGGTCGTCGCCGGCGCCGCCGTGGATGGTGTCGTCCCCGCCGCCACCGCTGATCGTGTCGTTGCCGCTGGTGCCGGTCAGCACGTCGTTGCCGTCGGTGCCGTCCTGGGTGCCGCCGACCGTCCCGTGGTCCGGCTCGGTGCTGCCGGGGTCGGTCACGGTCGGGAACGTGATCGCCCCCATGCCGCCCAGGCTGACGGACATCGGCGCGGAGGCCGCCGCCAGCGCCGCCGACGGCTCCGGTAGCGCGGCTCCGGGCGCAGCGGCCGCGAGCAGCGACGGCTCGGCATAGCCGTCCGCGAAGTGCGCCGTGCCCGAGAGGCTGGTCAAGGCGCTGGGGTCGATCAGGGCACCGGCGGTCAGCACGGAGCCGACCGCCTCCGGGGCCGGTCCCGGCCCGGAACCGCCGAGCCCGGGCATGGCGTCGCCGACGCCCTGGTCCGCGCCCGGCGACGAGGGGTCCGGCCCGTCGCCGGCCGGCGCGCCGTGCGGCGTCGCGGCCTCGGCCACACCCGTGAAGCCCAGGGCATGGACCATCAGGAGCCCGACGAACGTGGCGGTTATCGGCCCGGCCATGGAGAGCGGGTCGTTCCGGCGATCGCTTCGGGTCGGGGGCATCGCCAGCGCCGCGGCACCTCGACTGGCGAGCAGGCCGAGCGATTCGGGCGTCTGCGGCAACGTCTTCGCGAGCGATCCGGCTGTCATGGTGCAATGCCCTCCACGGCCGGCTCGATCGCCGGCTCTCCGCGCCGCATGACGGTGGATGGGACCTCACCGGACCGCCGACACCCTGGAAGTCGACGACCCTAGGTTGAATGCCACGATAGATGTCTAAGCCGTTAATTTCAAACGCTTTTTATCGACAGTCGCAAGTTCTTCCTTAAGCTCATGGAAACAAGCCTCTCCACCCTTCAGTTGAGAAATTGGATCAAGAATGTCCGCTTGTCCGCGCGGGCTCGTCTTCCTAAGGTCCGGTCCTGCCCAATCGGAGGAGGCCCCGACGGTCGGAGCCGGGATATCGACAGCCATGCTTCTGCTCGTCCTCGTGCTCGTCGCCGCCTGCCAGCGCGGGGGAGCCGAGGCCCAACCCGAAGGCGTGGCGATGGAGCAGGTCGGCGTCGATGGCACCGGCTGTGCCATGTTCCAGCCGCACGCCGCCGCCGGGCTCGGTCGTGCAGACCATCTTCTATCGCCGCGTCGGCGGCGGATTCACCATGCGGCGCGGGGAGGCCGACTGCGCGCCCCTGCCGGGAGGACCAGCGTGATCAGCGACGCCGACCGCGATGCCCGGCACCACGAGAAGATGGCGCGGATCAAGGCCGCGAAGGACCGCCTCTACGCCTCGAAGACGAAGGAAAAAGGTCTCGTCATCGTCCATACCGGCACCGGGAAGGGCAAGAGCACGGCCGCCTGGGGGCTGGCCATGCGCTGCCTGGGGCACGGCCTCAGGATCGGCGTGGTGCAGTTCGTGAAAGGCCGCCGCGACACGGGCGAGCGGCGGTTCCTCCAGCGCTTCCCCGATCTCGTCACCGTCAGGGTGATGGGCGAGGGCTTCACCTGGGAGACGCAGGACCGGAGCCGCGACGTCGCCGCGGCCGAGGCCGCCTTCGCCGAGGCGAGGCTGATGCTGCAGGACCCGGACCTGCATCTGGTGATCCTCGACGAGCTGAATATCGTGCTGCGCTACGACTACCTGCCGCTCGACGAGGTGCTGGAGGCGCTGCGGGACAAGCGGCCGTCGCTGCACGTCGTCGTGACGGGCCGCAACGCCAGGCCCGAGCTGATCGAGATGGCCGACCTCGTGACCGAGATGACCCTGGTGAAGCATCCGTTCCGCCAGGGCGTGAAAGGCCAGCTCGGCGTCGAGTTCTGACGACCGAAGGCCAGCCGGCGCCGCTCAGCGCTCGGCGACCAGGAACAGCCGTCGGAACGGGAAGATGGTGATACCGCTCGGCTCGGCGGGATAGGCGGCCCGGAGGCGCTCCGCATAGGCGGCCTCGAAGGCCCTGGCCGGCTCGGACCCGCGCCCGCCCAGGGCCTCGTAGATCGGCAGCAGGGTCGTGCCGCGCACCCACTCGAGCACCGGGTCGGCGCCGGTCAGCGGCTGATGGTAGATCGTCTCCCAGAGATCGACCCGGGCGGCCTCCGGCCCGAGCAGGCGCAGATAGTCGGCGGGCTCGAGGACGTGGCGCTCCAGGGTCGGGGCGCCCAGCCGCTCCTGCCAGGGTGGCTCCCGGGCCAGCTCGCGCAGCAGCCGATGCGAGGGCGCGTCGTCATTGTGCGGCATCTGCACCGCCAGCAGCCGGCACCGTGCCAGAAGCTCCGGAAGCAGGCGCCGGTGGTCCGGCACCCAATGAAGGGCCGCATTCGAGAAGATCAGGTCGACGGGTGCCGCCGGCCGCCAGCTCGCCGCATCGGCTTCGACGAAGCAAGCTTCGGGATCGACAGTGCGGGCGGCCTCCAGCATCGCCGGCGACAGATCCACGCCGGTGATGGTCAGCGGCCGGCCAGCGGCGGCGCAGCGACGGCAAAAGGGCGCCGGTCGCCACAGCCGAGATCGACGATCGAGCGGATCGCGTCGGCGCTCGATACGGGCGATCAGGTCCAGGCCGGGCCGCAGCCTCGGCTGCCGATGCCGAGCATATTGGTCGGGCGACCAGTCTAGCGCCATGCTTGTCCCATCCTCATCCGTGTCACCTAGAGATTATCTAGCAGTACGCTACCTTGATAGCGGAGTCCTGTGAAGGTGATCGCCATGCAACGCGCGACACTACGCATCGGCCATGCACGATTGCATTTCTTCTTGATGTCCTACTTGGTAAGACATCGGTCACCGTGTAGGGTGGTCGACCGGGCGCTCGTGCGCTGCCACTTATCGTTGACCCCTCGGTTCGTGGAGACGCGGCGGAGCAACCGTCCGCTGGTCGACGGCCGGTGCGTCGCGAAGGACTTCGGCAAGCCGGTCAAGCGGCGATGCTCGACCGGCGGTCCGAAAATCGCCAAGACGAGGTGCGATAACATGTGAGCAGGCAGCTAATTCAAGAGCCGCACCGGGCCGAAGCGGTGCCGAACGGGGCGCGCCGGGGAGCTGCGCCGGGCGCGGCCGTCGCGCTCCGAAGCTACTTTCCTCAATCTGGTCCTGCTGGGCTGCAGCCTGATTTTTGCATCGGCATGGCGGAGCTTGCGCTGCGCGCGTTCCCGCAGCTTCTGACCGAGGAGGCGGCGTTGCGCGTGCACTGGGCTGCGACTGCGTGACGATGCAAGAGCGTGCGAGCGGATGGTCATGCCTGATCCCGACATCGGCTTCCTTTACAGGCCGAACACACGTCGACGGTCGAGCCGCGGCGACATCCACTTCACCTTCACCACCGACGACACGGCTTCCGTAACCCCTCGCCCTGGCCGCCGCGCGCCGACATCGTCGTCCTCGGCAACTCGATGGCCTTCGGCTATGGCCTGCGCGCCGATCAGTCCTGGCCGAGCCTCGTCGCAAGCGCGATGCCCGGCACGCCTCGCTCATCAATCTCGGCATGATCGGGGCCGCGCCCGAGCAATATCTCACGGATCTACGAGCGGTTCGGCGTGCCGCGAGAGCCGCGGCTGGTGATCCTGATGCTGTTCCCTGGCAACGACGTCGAGGAGCCAGCGTCTTCCAGAGCTGGCTCCGCTCGCCGCGCAGACGAGACCTTCATCGACTGGCGCATGAACGACGGCAAAAACGGCAAGCCACGCCCCCGGATCGAGTATCGCGAACCTCGTCAGCCACAGCTATCTCTATGCCGTGGCCAGGGAAGCGATCCGCAATCCGAGGAGCCGAGCTTCGCCGGCGAGACCATGGAGTTCGGGACGGCCAGAAGCTTCAGCTGACGCCGATGATCGTCAAGCGCAATGCGCAGCGGCTCGAGCCCGAGCAATCCGGACTTCCGCTTGGCCGTTGAGAGCGTGACCAAGGCCCGGGACATCGCCCGGCCCAGGGCAGCCGCTTTGTCGTCCTCATGATGCCGACCAAGGAGCATGTCTATCTGCCGATGCTCGGCAGGCCCGTGCCGCCCGAGATCGGCCCCTTCGTCAAGGCGCTCTCGGCGCGCGGCGTCACTTGCCTCGACCCGACGCCGGCCCTACGTGCATGCGGCCAAGGGGAACGAGCCGCTCTATTTCGAGATCGACGGTCATCCCAATGCTCTGGGGAGCCGGGTGATCGCCGAGGCCGTGACCTCCTATATCGAGAAGAATGAGGCGTACCTGCTGACGGACGAAGCGGGCCGTGACTCCCATCCCGGTCCCGCCGCGGGCGGGCCCGGGCGAGCGGAGCTGATCCATGGCGCGAAAGGACCAGAACTTCCACGAAAGCTATTCGCACGACGACGAGGACCACGGCCCGAGCGACCGCAAGTTTGGTCTGACGGTCGGGGGCATCCTGGTCGTGCTGGCCCTCATCCGCGGTTTCATCGGCCATGCCGGCTTCAACTGGCTGACCTTTGTCTTCCTCGTCGTCGGAGCGCTTGCTTGTCGCCTTCGCGCTGCTTCGGCCGGACGCCCTGGATGCCCTCAACCGGGCCTGGATGAAGCTCGGTCTCCTGCTGTTCAAGATCGTCAACCCGATCGTGATGGGGCTTATCTTCTTCACTACCATCCTGCCGGTCGGCCTCATCATGCGTGCCCGGGGCCACGATCCGCTGCGCCTGAAGCGTGACCCCGCGGCGTCGAGCTATTGGATCGAGCGGCAACCGCCCGGCCCGGCACCAGAGACGATGATCAACCAGTTCTGAGGAGGTCCTCCGTGGAGTTCGTGACCGAGCTCTGGCGCTTCATGCGTGCCCGCAAGAAGTTCTGGCTCCTGCCGATCCTCGTCATGACGGCGGTGTTCGGCGGGCTCATCGTCCTCACCAAGGGCAGCGCCGTCGCGCCCTTCATCTACACCTTGTTCTGAGCCGGGCCGTGCCGGACCGGGCACTGAGACGGACGCCAGCAGGAGGCCCAAGGCCGATGCGCATTCTCGGCATCTCCGCCTTCTACCACGACAGCGCCGCCGCCCTCGTCGCCGACGGCGAGATCGTGGCGGCGGCGCAGGAGGAGCGCTTCACGCGCAAGAAGCACGATTCGGGCTTCCCCGAGCAGGCGGTCCGCTACTGCCTCGAGGCCGCCGGCACCGACCTCGCGGGGATCGATCACGTCGTCTTCTACGACAAGCCGTTCATCAAGTTCGAGAGGCTGCTCGAGACCTACCTCGCGACGGCGCCACGCGGCTTCCAGTCCTTCCGCATGGCGCTGCCCGTCTGGATCAAGGAAAAGCTCTTCCAGAAGAGCATGCTCCGGGATCACCTGAAGAAGCTGCCCGGCGGCGAGAGCTGGAACCGGGCCCTGCTCTTCACCGAGCACCATCAGAGCCACGCCGCCTCGGCCTTCTTCCCCTCGCCCTTCGACCAGGCGGCCGTGCTGACCATGGACGGCGTCGGCGAATGGTGCACGACCAGCGTCGGCCGGGGCGACGGCAATCGCCTCCTGATCACCAAGGAGATCCACTTCCCGCACTCGCTGGGGCTGCTCTACTCGGCGTTCACCTACTATACGGGCTTCAAGGTCAACTCCGGCGAGTACAAGGTGATGGGCCTCGCCCCCTATGGCGAGCCCAGATACGCGCAGCTGATCCTCGATCGGCTGCTCGACGTCAAGCCGGACGGCTCCTTCCGCCTCGACCAGAGCTACTTCAACTATACGACCGGCCTCACCATGACGAGCGAGCGGTTCCACGAGCTGTTCGGGGGGCCGCCGCGCAAGCCCGAGCAGCGCCTCACCCAGCGCGAGATGGATCTGGCCGCCTCGATCCAGGCGGTGACCGAGGAGGTCGTCCTGAAGCTCGCCCGCTCGCTGGCCCGGGAGACCGGCCTGCGCAATCTCTGCATGGCGGGCGGCGTGGCGCTCAACTGTGTCGCCAACGGCAAGCTGCTGAAGGAAGGCGTGTTCGACGAGATCTGGATCCAGCCGGCCGCGGGCGATGCGGGGGGCGCCCTCGGGGCGGCGCTCGCCGCCTACCATCAGTTCGAGAACCAGCCCCGCGCCTGGCTCAACGGGCATCAGGATCACATGAAGGGCGCCTATCTGGGGCCCGCCTTCCGCCAGACGGACATCGAGCGCCAGCTCGGCGACGCGGGGGCCAAATACATCCTGCTCGAGGACGACGAGGTGATCACCGCCACCGCCGACGCGCTCGCCGAGGAGAAGGCCGTCGGCTGGATGCAGGGCCGCATGGAGTTCGGCCCGCGGGCGCTGGGAGGCCGCTCGATCCTCGGCGACCCCCGCTCGGCGAGCATGCAGAAGCTCCTCAACCTCAAGGTCAAGTATCGCGAGAGCTTCCGCCCCTTCGCCCCCTCGGTGCTGCGCGAGGACGTGGCCGACTGGTTCGAGATGGACACGGACAGCCCCTACATGCTGCTCGTGGCCGACGTGGTCGAGCGGCGCCGGCGGGCGATGACGACGGAGGAGCAGGCGCTCTTCGGCATCGACAAGCTGAACGTGGCGCGCTCGGACATCCCGGCCGTCACCCATGTCGACTATTCGGCGCGTGTCCAGACCGTCCATCAGGACACCAACCCGCGCTATCACGCCCTCCTCCAGGCCTTCAAGCAGCGGACCGGCTGCCCCGTGCTCGTCAACACGAGCTTCAACGTCCGCGGCGAGCCGATCGTCTGCTCGCCCGCCGACGCCTTCCGCTGCTTCATGGGCACCGAGATCGAGCGGCTCGTGGTCGGCAACTGCCTCCTCAGGAAGGAGGACCAGGACCCCGGCCTGAAGCTCGACTACAAGGACGCCTTCGAGCTCGACTAGGGCTCGGCGGACCGGCACGCCCTCGCGTGGCGTCGAAGGACGGCGCTCCAAGCCCTTCATGGGAGCTGAAGCGCGCTCGAGATCGGGCGCGGGACCCGTCGGGCGGGCGCCGCCTCAGCGGCCGGCCTCGGCCGTCCGGGTGACGTGCTCGACGAAGGTCTCGAACCGCTGCAGCGACGGGCCGGTCAGCGCCACCGGAACCGCGAGGTCCGGCCGCTCCGGATCGACCTGGCGATGGTCGATGAGCACCTCGTAGTAGAGATGCGGGCCCGTCGCCAGCCCCGAGGCGCCGACATAGCCGATCACCTGGCCGCGGCGCACATGCGTCCCCGCCTTCAGGCGCGCCGCGAAGCGACCCAGGTGGGCGTAGGCCGTGGACACCTGCTCGGAGTGCTCGATCCTGATGTAGCGGCCATAGTTGCCCCGCCATCCGACATACTGGACCACGCCCTCCCCGGCCGCATAGATCGGCGTCCCGACCGGCGCCCCGAAGTCGACGCCCTTGTGGAACCTCCGCACATGCAGCACCGGGTGGATGCGCCAGCCATAGGGCGAGGTGATGCGGGCATCCCTGATGGGCGGCGCCAGGCCGAGGGGGGCCACGCCCTTGCCGTCCGGCTCCAGGAAGGCGAGCTGGCCGTCCGCCGTGGTGTAGCGGTAGACGCTGTGGACGAGCCCATGGGCGCGGATGGTCGCATAGTGAAGCAGGCCTCGCGGCCCGTCGGAGCCGCCCGTCTCGATCGTCTCGTAGACGATCCGGAAGGGCGCCCCCTTGGCCGGCCGGGCCGGGATGTCGGGATCGAGCGCGAAGGCGTCGACGGTCTGCAGGGCCACCGGGCCGGGCACCCCGGCCGCCCGGAACGAGTTCGAGCAGCGACCCCTTGACCACACCCGACAGGCTCTCCCTCCGGAAGGTCCAGCCCTCCGGCGAGGGGTCGAAGGTCCCGTCCCCGTCGGCGACCACCGTCCAGGACCGCCGATGCGAGTCCGTGACGGAGAGGGCCGTGAGCCGCTCGACGGCGGCGGCGTCCCTCGCGAACACGAGATGAAGCTGATCGCCCGGCCAGAGGCCGCGGCTGGAAAGGAAGCCATCGAGCCCCTTCACGGCCTCCTCGATCCGATTCCGGCGCACGCCGTTCGCCTGGAGCAGGTCGACGAGATTGTCGCCCTCCTGGCAGGTCAGGGTCACTATCCGGTCATCGGCGGGAACCGCCGGCCGCTCGCCCTCGACCGCGACACGGGCCGCCGGCGGCGCGGCGCGGGGGCCCGGAGCCTCGGCGCCGACGCTCGCCCGCGTCGGCGCGGCCCCGGCCATCAGTGCGATCATCGATGCCGCCAGAGCCCCCCGCTGCAACAGACGACGACTGCGGTGGCGCCCTTTCCCTGACATGCGATACCCCGTGACGGCTAATTCGTTATTCTTCACGAACGCCTATAGATGCGCCTCGACAATCGGTCAAACACCGACGTGCCCTCGAGGTTGCCTCCTTCCCCGAAGGGCGGGAGCGGGACGCGGCGCCTCAGGCGGCGATCAGCAGCGGCGGCGTGGCGAGCGAGGCGACGACGTGCCGCTCCAGGACGTCGCGGATCACCGTCGATGGACCCGGACGCTTGATCAGCACGACGCCGAAGGTCGGCAGGAGCGGCAGGCCGCTGCCGGGTCCGAGGATGCGCTGGCCCGGCCGCACCGCGGAGCGCGGCAGCACGCCGATCGCGAGGCCGGCCGACAGCGCCGCGTAGATGCCGGCGACGCTGAGGCTCGTATAGGCGACCCGGCAGGCCCTGCCCTGCGCGGCCAGGGCCTCGAGGGCGCTCCGGCGAAAGACGCAGTCCTTGTGGAAGAGCGCCAGGGGCAGCGGGTCCAGCAGATGGGTATCGTGATCGCTGGCGCCGGCCCAGACCAGGGGCTCGCGATGAACGACGGCGCCGTCCGTCTCCCCCGAGCCCTGCGTGACGAGCGCCAGATCGACCTCGCCGGCCTCGACGAGGCGGAGCAGGCGGGTGGACTGCTCGCAGACCATCTCGACCTCGACGCGCGGGTGCGTCCGGGCGAACCGGGCGAGGATTCCCGGCAGGAAGCTGCTGGCATAGTCGTCCGGCGCGCCGATGCGCACGCGGCCGTCGAGGCTGGCGCCGTCGAAAGCCGCCGCCGCCTCGGCATGCGCACGAAGCACCCGACGGGCATGGCCGAGGAACATCTCGCCGTCCGGCGTCAGGCCCGTGGCGCGCCCCTGCCGGACGAGGAGCGGCCGCCCCAGCCGCTCCTCCAGCCGCCGCATCTGCATGCTCACCGCCGACTGGGTCCGGCCGACGCGCCGTGCCGCCTCGGTGAAGCTGCACGTCTCGGCGATGGCGACGAAGCTCCCGAGCAGGTCGGGCTCGAGGTGGGAGATCATGATCCATCCATCAATGACGTTGATCTCCAGGATAAGCTCTATTCGTTGGATTGATCAAGAGGCCATCGCCATCTCTCTGTCACAACGTGACCCATGGAGACTTCCGATGGCTCTGAACCTCTCCCTGCAGCCCACTCGGTCCCCGACCCGGCCCGCCACCCGGACATCCGCCGCCCGCAGGGTGGCCGCATGGATGGTGAGCCTGATGCGGGCCTATCGCCAGCGACGGGCGCTCGCCTCGATGAGCGACAGCCTTCTCAAGGACGTCGGCCTCAGCCGCGGCGATGTCGAGCACGCCATCGGCGAGCCCTTCCGCCAGCCGATCGACTATCGCACGCTCGAGGAGATAAGCCGGCTGCGCCGGGACAGGTCACCCTGGTAGGCTTGCCGAGGAGCGATCGACCTGCCAAGGGGTAGGCTGCATCGGACTATCGGAGCGGAGATGGCGAGATCGGCAGTCCTCTTGTTCGCGGCGTCGCTGGCCTGCGCCTGTGGCACGGCAGGTTTGGCCGAGGCTGCCTCGGGCCCGCCGGGCGACCCGCAGCGGGGCCTTGCTCTCGCGAGACAGTTCTGCAGCTCCTGCCATCTCGTGCAGCGCGAGGACAAGGGCCCGGCGCTGGCCGACGCCCCGACCTTCCTCGAGATCGCCGCGAGGCCCGGTATCGACGCAGATGGACTCGTGGCGCTCGTCGTGGCCAAACCGCACCCGCAGATGCCGGAGCCGCCCCTGAGCCAGGCACAGCTGCGCGACATCGCAGCCCTGATTCTCTCGCTCAAATAGGGGGTCCCGCCGGCTGCCGGCTGCGCGGCCGACGGAGCCCGGGTGTCTTCTTGGCCTGAGACTCTGCCAAGCGGCCCAGGCGATCCGGCGTGTGGACCGCCTCGACCACGTGCGGACCCTCGTTCGGCATGACACGCTCGGCCCGCGCCGACATGGCGGCGTCGGTCACGCCGCCGCGCGAGGGCAAGCCCTTCTTGCTCTGACAACGCCGATGCGCTCGTCATGGCCGCTCCTGGGGGGCGGGCCACCGACCTCTTTAGCCGCGTCGGCCGGCGCTCGCCAGGGCTGCCCGGCTCGGCTATGACCCGGCGCATGGCACAGGGAGGATTCGTCAGGAACATCGCGACGCTCAGCGTCTGTCAGGCGCTTTTCCTCATGTGCAACATGATCGTCGCCAGCACGTCCCCCCTGGTCGGGCTGCAATACGCCCCGACGGCGGCGCTCGCCACGGTGCCCCTGGGCGTCCAGTTCCTCGGCACGATGTGCACGACGATGCCGGCCTCGCTCCTGATGCGGCGCCTCGGCCGGCGCGCGGGCCTGAGCGTCGGCGCCGGCTTCGGCGTCCTGGCCGGGGGCCTGGCTGTGCTGGCCATCTGGCAGGCCAGCTTCCTGCTCTTCTGCCTGGCCGGGGCCGTTTACGGCGTGTTCGGCGCGTTCGGCCAGTATCTGCGCTTCGCCGCCGCCGATGCCGCCGATGCCGCCGACGCCGCGCACGGCACCGAGCGGGCCAAGAGCCGTGGGCGGGCGATCTCCTGGGTCCTGCTCGGCGGCCTCGCCGCCGCGGTCCTGGGCCCGGCCGTCGCGATCGCGACCCGGGACCTGCTGAGCCCGGTGATCTTCGCGGGCTGCTACGTGGCGATCGTCGGCCTCGCGATCCTGGCGCTCGGCACGCTCGGGCTGCTCCGGCTGCCCCGCCCGAGCCTGGCGAGCCTCCGCATGCAGGGCCGGCCGCTCCGCCTCATCGCCCGACAGCCGGCTGCCATCACGGCGTTCCTCGCGGCCCTCGTCGGCTATGTGACGATGAACCTGCTGATGACGGCCACGCCGCTCGCGATCGTCGCCTGCGGCCTCGATTTCCGGGACACCGCCTTCGTCATCCAATGGCACGTGGTCGGCATGTATGCGCCGAGCCTCCTGACCGGCCACCTGATGGTCCGGATCGGCGTCCAGCGCGTGATCCTCCTCGGCGTCGGCCTCACCCTGCTCTGCATCCTCGTCGCCCTCTCCGGCGTCGAGGTCGACGATTTCGCCGCCGCCCTCTTCCTGCTCGGCGTCGGCTGGAACCTGATGTTCGTGGGCGGCACGACCCTGCTCACGACCTGCCATACCGAGGCCGAGAAGGCCAAGGTCCAGGGCCTGAACGATTTTCTCATCTTCGGCTGTGTGACCGCGTCGGCGACGCTGTCGGGCGTTCTCCACGCCACGCTCGGCTGGCAGGCGATGAACCTTCTGGCCCTGCCGGCCCTCCTCCTGGTCGCCATCGTCGTCCTGCTGCGCCCGGGCACGACCACCCTCGCCCGGGCCGGCTGAGCGTCCGGCCGGCCGGACGAGACGCCGGCCGACGGCGCCGCCGATCCTCAGGCGGCGAGCGCCGGCCGGATCTCGCGCAGCGCCGGCAGGTACCATCCGGCGTCGTCGACGACGACGATCGCCTCGCTGCCGAAGCCGTTGAACTGGGTCCTGAGCGCATTCGAGTAAGCGCCCATCATCCCGACCTCGATACAGTCGCCGGCGCCCACGTCCGCCGCCAGCCAATGCGGCCCCGGCATGCTGTCGATGCTGTCGCAGGTCGGGCCGAAGAGGTCGAAATTCTGCCGGCGCCCCCCGGCCTCGCCCGTCGAGCGCATCACCCGCATCGGAAAATGCGGCCCGATCCACTTGAGCTCGGCCAGGTTGCCGTAGACACCGTCGTTCAGATAGAGGGCCCGGCCGCGGCGCAGCTCGACCCGGGACATCACCGAGGCGCCGTCGGCCACGAGGACCCGGCCCGGCTCGCACTCCAGCGCGCAGTCCAGGCCCTCGCGCGCCACGGCCCGGGCGATGGCCTCCGCGAACACCTCGAACTCGGGCTCGTCCCCACGGTAGAGGGCGGGGAAGCCGCCGCCGACGTCCAGATGATCGATTCCGCCCGCGGCCCGGGCCACCTCGCCGGCCAGGGCTATGGCCCGCGTGAAGGCGGCCGGCGCCAGGCACTGCGAGCCCACGTGGAAGGTGACGCCGACCGATCGGGCATGCGGCCGGGCGCGGCGCACCAGCCGCGCCGCCTCGCCCGGATCGACCCCGAACTTGCCGGTCAGCGTGAGGATCGCGCCCTGGCCCGGCACGGCAAGCCGGACATAGAGCTCCAGGTCCGGCGCGTGACCGGTCACGCTCAGGATCTTGTCGAGCTCGGCCTCGTCGTCGAACACGAAGCGCCTCACCCCGTGCTCCCCGAAGGCCTCGGCCACCGCCTCGTGGCTCTTCACCGGATGCATGAAGTGGCAGGCGGCCGCCGGCAGCAGGGCCTTGACCGCCCGGATCTCGGCGATCGACGCCGTGTCGAACTGGCGGACGCCGCCGTCCCAGAGCGCCTGCAGCACCGCCGGCGTGTCGTTGCATTTGACCGCATAGAGCACGTCGCCCGGAAAGGCGGCGACGATCGTCCGGGCCCGGGCCTCGACGAGGCGGGGGCGCAGGCAGATCGCCGGAGCCTCGAGAGGACGACGCGAAAGCAGCGCCGACGCGCTGCCGTAGGTGTCAGCCATACCGACCTCCCAACCCCGTGAGAGAGTTAAGACGATCAGTGTGCCGCCGCCGCGCGCGCCGCAGTGCATAGGCTTACTGTCGAGGGCGCTATATGGGTCAGTGTCCCGCCCCTGTAAAGGCCGATATCTCCTCGGCCGTACAATAAGTTATCCAGGGCCCCGCATGGCCTGCCCGGGCGTCCGCGACGGCCGGCCGGGCAGGCCTTCCCGCCCATTCGGGCCTTCTCCTCCGGGGCCGGCGCCGCTATGCCTCCACCGCGCCTCCGCCGGGCGGGCAACGGGAGAAAGCCGGATGATCGATCTCTACACGTGGGGCACGCCGAACGGCCGCAAGGCCTCGATCATGCTCGAGGAATGCGGTCTTCCCTACGAGGTCCACACCATCAATATCGGCAAGGACGAGCAGTTCAGCCCCGCCTTCCTCAAGATCAGCCCGAACAACAAGATCCCGGCGATCGTCGATCGCGACACCGGCCAGAGCGTCTTCGAGAGCGGGGCGATCCTCATCTATCTCGCCGAGAAGACGGGGCTGCTGTGGCCGCAGGAGCCGGCGGCGCTGCGGATCGCGACCCTCGAGTGGCTGATGTTCCAGATGGGCGGCGTCGGGCCGATGCTGGGCCAGGTCCACCATTTTCTCCGGTTCAACCCGGGCAAGGCCCCCTATGCCGAGGAGCGCTATCACCGGGAAGGGCTGCGGCTCTACGGCGTCATGGACCGCCGCCTCGCCGGCAACGCGTTCCTCGCCGGCGACATCTACACCATCGCCGACATCGCCACCTGGCCCTGGATCTCCCGCTTCGAGTGGCACGGGATGAGCTGGGCCGATTTCCCCAATGTGCGCCGTTGGTACGAGACGATCGCCGCCCGCCCGGCCGTCGCCCGCGGCTACGACGTGCCGAGGAGCGGTCAGGCGGTCCCGCTCCCGGAATGAGCCTGCTCGCCAACGCCTCGGTGCGCCGGGTCCGGGAGGCGCTCGAGGCCGCCGGCTCCGAGGGCTCCGTCATCGAGCTCGCGTCCACGGCCCGCACCGCGGCCGACGCCGCCCTCGCCTGCGGCGTGGAGGTGGGCGCCATCGTCAAGTCGCTGGTGTTCGAGGTCGGCGGCCGGCCCGTCATGGCGCTGGTCGCCGGCGACCGGCGCTGCGACCCGGCGGCCCTCGGCGGCGCCCTCGGGCTCGACGGCCCGGCGCGGCGCGCCGATGCCGAGCGGGTGCGCGAGGTCACCGGCTTCGCGATCGGCGGCGTCGCCCCGCTCGGCCATCCGGCCCCGCTGCCCACGGTCGTCGACGCCAGCCTCGGCCGCTTCGAGCGTCTCTTCGCGGCCGCCGGACACCCGCATTGCGTCTTCGCCACCAGCCTCGACGAGCTCCTGCGGCTCACCGGCGGCCGCCTGTCCGGAACGATCGGGATCTGAGGGCCGGGCCCGGCCTTCCCTGCGGGGCTGCCTCTCGATCCATGCATACCCGGAGATGCCGGGCCGACCGGGTTGCCCTTGCAGTGCAACACGGGCGCGCCGGAGATTCGGTGGCGCCCGGCTGGTGGAGTCGGGCCCCAGGGCCCCTGCCCTTCGCATCATGTGAAAGGCTCGACATGCCGACGAATCACAAGCCGCATGCGGTCGCCGACTTCGCGGCGTCGCAAGGCGGCGAAGCGGTGACCATCGACGCGGTCGCCAACGACAAGGACCGGGACGGCGACACGCTGACCCTGTCCGCCATCGGGAGAACGCCGCATCACGGGATCCTGACGATCCTCGACGGAAGCCTGCTCTACACGCCCGATGCCGGCTGGCACGGCAAGGACCACTTCTCCTATCGCATCGACGACGGCCACGGCGGCACGACGCTCGGCAAGGTCGCCGTGACCGTGGCCGACGGCTCCCACCCTGCCGGCGGTGACGGCGAGGGCCAGACCTTCACGAGCACGGCGGCCGACGACCATTGGACCGCCACGGGCGGCAACAACACCTTCAACCTGCACCTGGCCTCCGTGGACCTCGACCCGTCGCACGACCTGGTGGACCTCGGCCACGACACGATCACGGGGTTCGAGCCGGGGCACGACGTGATCGACTATCAGCTCGCCTTCGACCTGAACGGCCAGGCGGACCATCTGAGCAGCCAGGATCTGTTCGGCGTCCTCGACACGAACCATGACGGCATCCTGAGCGGCGCCGATGGCGGGGGCGTGTCGGTCCAGGGCAAGAGCATCACCCTCGACCTCGGCATCACGATCGCCGGAAACGGCGATCCCGGACCCGCCAACGAGGTGGCGTTCAAGGGCCAGGTGACCGTCGAGGGCCACACGTCGCTGACCGCGGCCGACCTCGGCACCGAGGCGCCCTGGTCGCAGCAGACCGCCCATCTGGTCCACGCGGGGCACGAGACCATCGTCGCCTGACCGCCAACGGGCCGGGCGGGCCGGCCGACGGCCGATCCGCCCGGCGCCCACCCGCGCGACCGGCGCAGCGTGGACATTGACGGAAGCGGCCGGGCTCTTGTATCCGAGCGGGGCCGGAGGGGTGGCCGAGAGGCTGAAGGCGGCGGTTTGCTAAACCGTTATACGGGCCTAAACCCGTATCGTGGGTTCGAATCCCATCCCCTCCGCCACTATTCCTACTAAGCTATTGATTTTAGAGGGTTTTTTCTAGGGGTCGGTGGCCAGCCCACAACAGAGCCTACAAGTCTTGCATCGGCCGGCGAGCTTGTCGTCTTCCTGGCCGAGGCCCGCATCGGCGCCGAGCTGAAAGCCGCCCAGGAGCGCGGCGAGCTGGCGCGACGCGAGGATGGGACCGCCATACGCGACCATGTTCCCGACGGGAACAAGGTTTCCGCCACCCTTCCCGAGATCGGCCTCACCCGCAAGCAGGCCATGGAGGCCAAGCGTCTCGCCGCGGCCGGCGAGACGGCCATCCGGGCCGAGGCCCGCATCGGCGCCGAGCTGAAAGCCGCCCAGGAGCGCGGCGAGCTGGCGACGCAGGACCGCGGAAGGGCGAACATCCCCAACGGTGTTCGTAACGGGAACACCGTTGGGGCCACCCTTCCCGAGATCGGCCTCACCCGCAAGCAGGCCATGGAGGCCAAGCGGCTCGCCGCGGCCGGCGAGACGGCCATCCTGGCCGAGGCCCGCATCGGCGCCGAGCTGAAAGCCGCCCAGGAGCGCGGCGAGCTGGCAACGCAGGATCGACATCCCGGCAGTGTTCCGAATGGGAACACTGCACCAGCCACCCTCCCCGAGATCGGCCTCACCCGCAAGCAGGCCATGGAGGCCAAGCGGCTCGCCGCGGCCGGCGAGCCGGCCATCCGGGCCGAGGTGCAGGCCGCCGAGGAGCGCGGCGAGCTGGCCAAGGTCGGAGATCAAGATCGTGTTCGGGATAATGTTCCGGGCGGGAACATTATCCCCGCCACCCTTTCCGAGATCGGCCTCACCGGCAGGCAGGCCATGGAGGCCAAGCGGCTCGCCGCTGCGAGCTCGTCGTCTTCCTGGCCGAGGCCCGCATCGGCGCCGAGCTGAAAGCCGCCCAGGAGCGCGGCGAGCTGGCGACGAGAGAGATGCACCGGACGGGGCGACCAAAGGGGTCATGTTCCAGAAGGGAACATGACCCCGGCCACCCTCCCCGAGATCGGCCTCACCCGCAAGCAGGCCATGGAGGCCAAGCGGCTCGCCGCGGCCGGCGAGACGGCCATCCTGGCCGAGGCCCGCATCGGCGCCGAGCTGAAAGCCGCCCAGGAGCGCGGCGAGCTGGCGACTGAAGACAAACATGGGCGCGGCGTCCAGTCCACGAGTGTTCCAAGCGGGGACACTCGCATGGCCACCCTCCCCGAGATCGGCCTCACCCGCAAGCAGGCCATGGAGGCCAAGCGGCTCGCCGCCGCCGGCGAGCCGGCCATCCTGGCCGAGGTGCAGGCCGCCACGGCGGAGCGGCGGCGGCCCAGCCGGCGGCGCCTCTCGGGCGTGCTCGCGACGATCCGGGAGCGGCCGCCGGAGCTGGTCCACCTGGCGCTCTGGCTCCGGGCCGGCGCCGCGGCCGGCCGGCTCGCGGTCCCGTCAGTGAGGCCCTTGGCGGCCAGCAGCTCGCGGTCCCGTCAGTGAGGCCCTTGGCGGCCAGCAGCTCGGCGATCGACCTGGCGCTTCCTGACGGGCACGACCTTGCGATCGGCGACGAGGGCCGCGGCGAGGCGCGGGCCCAGGGCCACGACCTCGCCGGCGAAGACCAGTCGGCCGGTGAACGCCAGGTCAAAATCTTGAACGGCGATGTAGCGGTCATCCGCCGCCGGCGCGCTCGCGATCTTCGTCATGGAGCTGTGTCTGCTGGAATGCGCCAGGGCCCGCCGGTGGGAGAAACGCGACTGCCCTGGCTGCCGGCCGTTGTTCGGGACACGCTCCGGCTGGTCCCGGCCCGCGCCGGACAAGCGCGGGCCTACACCTGGATCTAGACCGGCGTGCCGGTCCGGTCCTCGAGGGTGACGAAGGGCGAGACGAACCTCGCCGGCGGCGAGGAGGCGTCCGGCAGCGAGACGGGAGCCGACAGCAGCGGCCGGCCATCGACCCGAAGTAGGCCCCGAAAAGCCACGGACCCGGTGGACCAGCCGACATGGATGCTGGTGTCCATCGAGACGCCATTCCTCATGCCGACCGCGTAGGCGTTGAAGTCGACGAGCGCCAGATCACCCTTTGAGCCAAGAGCTTGCATGTGCTCGCAAGAAATGACCGGGCGGCCAAGAATGAAGAGGGCGCCGCTGGCGTCCTGGGTGATCGGCGCTGCGATGCCGCTGACGATGCCACCCGAAGCATCGGAGACGGTTATGGTCATCGACAACAGGCTCGGCAGCGCCTCTGGTGCTGCCAGCCACACGGCCCGACTGTGCGATCCAGGCGAGAGGGCCGCCCACATCTTGACGATGTTCTTGAACAAGATTTGGTTGCTGGCCTGACCCGTCTCGCCCGAGACGGTGATGAGCGCCCCGTTACTGTCGTTGAGGCACCCGAGCGGCTGGTTGCTGCCGCTCCCAAACAGGAATTTTGCATCCAGGTTGTAGGCGAAGGCGGCCGAGAAAGCAGCCGTGACCTCCCGCTGAAATCCCATCGCGTCCTGGACCAGCTCGAGACTTGCCGAAGTGAAGACGGCCAGCTTCGTCGAGTCCAGGAGGACTTGCGAGAACTTCGGCACGTCCGTCAGGGTGGCGGTCGCGGCCTCGGCCAGCCACTGCCCAGCCAGCCGCCCGACGAGCCCGGCCGAGCGGTCGACCGAGTCCAGGCCGACGACGGCCAACGTCTTCGCCGTCATCGCGAAGTTGCGGGCACGCGGGCGAACGATCTCCATGGAAAGCGAGCCGTCAAGCATCGACGCGACGAGCGGGCTCGGGACCAGATAGCCGCCGCTGGCGTCATCCGAAATCGTCGCGGCATCCATTACCATGCGCGGATCATGCCGGCCGGAGGCGAGAACCTGGAGAAAGTCGCCGGCCCTGAAGCCGCTGCTGTCGCGGGCCTGCCCGAACATATTTGCGAAGGTCGGCGGGCCGCCGATCGGCGTCGCCGGCGTTGGGGGCTGGGTCGGCCCATAGGGCAGGGCGTCGCTTGTCTTACGGCCCCGTGACACGCTCAGAGAGGCGTTGACCTCCTGGATGCGCTGGCGCCGCGCGATCTCGGCCTTGATGGTCTCCAGCTCGGCGAACCTGGCCTGCACTTGGTCGTGCTCGACGTCATTGAGATCGCGGCCCTCTTGGTCGGCGAGAACCTGGATGGCATTGAGCCCGTCGGCCAGCTCGGACTGACGGGTCAGAAGCTCTTGGATACGATCCATTGCTGTCGGTTCCTCGCGCTCGAGCACAGCCTGAGCCGGCGAGCGCCTGATGGTTGGGTAAAGGGGGCGCAGCCGGGGCCGCGCGGATGGGGTGGCCTGATGCGTTGCGCATCAGGGGCGGCAAGGCCGGCCGCCGGCGGGTTTGAGGAGCCGCGCGCCACCTGGCGCGGGCGCCGGGATCGCCTCCCGGCCGGGGCTGGATGATGTTGCTCCGAGGGCTCGGAGGGCGCAATTCCCTTGCGCCGAGGGCTGTTGTGGAGAGCGCTAATGGACGGCGAAACAGTACAGAAAAGTCAGCTCGTGTCAATTGGCGGTCGGCGGTCGGAAGGCGAAAGAACCCAACGGCACTAGGCCCTCGCCCTGCTTCAGCGTGACAAGAACCGTGCCGCTCGGAAGGTCGAGCATGATCCGGGGCGAGGCGCCGGAGACCACGGCCGCCATGACCGCGCCCTTCTGGGGCTCGGCCAGCTCGTCGATCGCGGCCTCGACCGCTTTCACGGCCGCCCGCATCAGCTCGTCTAGGATCTCCTCGCGCATCCCGCACCCCCTCCACAGGCCGGGCGCCGCCCGGCGTTCAGGCGCGCCCAAACAGCGGCGCGGCGGGCGCCAGGCGCAGAGCGTCGTGGACCGGCCGCCATCCGTCCGGCGAGACCCCGATCTGCTCAGCGATCTCGCCGATGAGGATCAGCTCGCCGAGGAGCAGCTCGGCGAGACTCGCGACGCTCGGCTCGATCGGCCGACGCGCGGAACTCCGCGACGTTACGCTCGGCCATGCCGATCAGGCCGCAGAGGTTCGCGAGATCATAGTAATCGAAACCGCGAAAATGACAGGTGGGGAATCTCCCAACGATCAGGCGCCAGAGCTCCGCCTCACGTCCGCGAAACCGCGCCGGCGGCCGCGGGCGGCGATGCTTCACGGCTCGGCCCCGGGCAGATCGGGCGGCGGCGAGCCGCCATCGTCATCGGCGGTCGCCAGAGCCGGCACCGGGAGCGACGGGCCGAGAAAAAGCGCATCGCCCGCGCTTCGCGGCCGGGCCTCGAGGCCTGCGGCCAGGAAGGGGGACCGCCGAGGCGGCTTCTCCGCCAGCGCGCCCGCGTCGGGCCGCAGCCGGCTGGACGGTGTCAGCCTCAGCGCCTTCGCCAGCGACTCCGCCGCCCGGACCCTTTGCAGATGCAGACGCCGCAGCTTCCATTTTTCGCGGGCTCCCCCGACGGGATAGACCTCGAGCTGCGCAGCGGTCGCCCGGATCATCACCATCAACTCACAGTACGTTAAAAGCAACGCGCGCGAGCCGCGAAAGTGGTCCGGAGCAAAATCAGCAACCGTCTCGCGCCACACAGCTCGCTCGGCCTCGCCGAGGTTGCGCGGGGCACGAGGCGGGCGCCCGGCCGTTCTGAGACCTGCTGCCGCCCGGGCCTCTGCGGATTGACGAGCCATCGAGCTCTTACTCCGTCCTGTCGACTGCCGATCATTTATTGTCGAAACTACGAAAATAGCAAAGCTCGACCCCCCCGCCGGTCCCGAAGGTGCCGCCGTCCAGCTCGCGACCACCCCCCCCTCGGACGGCAAAACGCGCGGGCCGCGCGCGCCGATGGAGGTGCGGGCACAGGGTCGCTCTCCCCAAAAAATCTTTTGCCACCCCCCCTCCGGCCGCCCGGAAAGTGTCCCGTGTGTCCCGTGTGTGGGGCGTCTCGACCGGCTGCCGCATGAGCACTCCGCACCGGCCCGGCGCCTCGTACTGTTGGGCAAGTGGGCGAAGCGCGACGCGACGGTGTGTCCCGTGTGTCCCGTGTGTCCCGTGTTTCCGTGACTTTGGCGTAGAGCCCCCCTTGCGCGCGCATACATGTAGACCATACGGGACACACGGGACACACGGGACACAGGCTATGATACTCTTGAGGTTGTTTGTAGACCCGTTGTAACGGGGTACCGTCCAGGACGGGACACAGACAGACATTTGGGGCCTGAAACTCACCCGGGAGGTCGTTTTTTGCCCAGTCCTCACTGCTTTTCGCCCCGGACGGGACACACGGGGCGCCGAACGTATACATCCCTGGCGTAGCGCTCACCGGGGATGCGCCGTCGGGCGCGTTCGTAGCCGTTGGCTCTGAGGACGGCGCCGACCCGCTTCTGCCGCGCCTGATCGTGGTCCTCAGTCCTGATGCCGAGCTGCTCCAGGGCGTCGGCGATGCGGATGGGCAGGAGCTGCTCCGCGGCCCACTCGAGTATCTTCTCCTCCCACGGGATCCTGCTCTCGCCGATCGGCCTGCTCCTCCTTGGCCTGCGTCTCGGCCTTGCCCTGGAGGTGCCATCTCTCACCCGCCTTGAAAGCGGCAACGGCCTCGGCCCAGAGCTGGCCCATGTCATGACGCAGCTTCTCGATCTTGATCTTGCCGACGCGCATGGGCCAAAAGCGCCGCGCGCCTGTAGGGTCGTCGAGATAGGCGTCGGCGTTGGTCGTGCCGATGAACACGCACTGGCGCGGAAAGTCCACGGAGCGGCGGCCGTAGCTCGGCCGATAATGGTCGCAGGACCGAGACACGAAGCTCTTGATGCGCTCGATCTCCGAGCGGCGCATGGCTGCCAGCTCGGCGATCTCGATGACCCATTTCCCCCGCAGGTCCTGGGCGGCGTCCTTGCCGCCGACGTCGGCGATCTCGTCTGCGAACCACTCCGGACGAATGGCCATGATGGCGGCGGCCCGGCTCTTGAACGAGCCTTGCGCGCCCTCGAGAACGAGCACGCAGTCGGCCTTGCATCCGGGTCGATGCACGCGAGCGACGGCGGAGACCAGCCAGGCGCGCCCGGCCGCGCGCGAGTACGCCGAGCGCTCGACGCCGAGGTAGCTGGTCAGCCACCCGCCGATGCGGTTCTCGCCATCCCAGACGAGCCCGGCCAGCCAGTCGCGAACCGGGTGGAACGTGTCGTCCGCGGCCACGGCGGCCACGGCCTCGGCGCAGGTCGTCGGCCGGACGAATAGGCACCGCTCTTGGCACCAAGAGGCGAGGCGGATGTCGTCCAGATCGCTCCACTGCCGCCACCCGTCGCCGGGCTGCCAGGGCAGATCCCGGGTGACGGTGCCCGTTCCCATGAGGTCGAAGCGCAGCCGTCCCCGGAATGGCGGTTCGTGCCTGAGCACCGAGCTCGACATTGTAGGCGATCGCGCGGGGCTGCCCGTCTGTCGTCAGTTCGAGGCGCGTCTGGCAGACAGGCCCCTTCGTCCCGCTCGGGGCCGGCTCGCCGGCGCTCACGGCGCCTCCCGATCGAGCCGGTGACGGGGGGCGGCCGGGGTCATGCCCGGCCGCCCGGGCAGACGATCTCCCGCCGCAACCCGAAGGCCGCGCCCAGCTCGGCGACCAGGCGGTCGCTCCACCCGGGCCCGCTCGCACAGGCGCGGCACAGGAGGCCGGCGCCGCCGTCCCCTTCGCCGCGCAGCGGGCGGAGCACGAAATGCGCCGCCGGGCCCCGATCCGGCTCCCAACGCCGGCGGCAGACAAAGCACTGACTGCAGGCCGTGGCCTCGGGCCGCCGGGCTGCCCTGACCGCCTGGGCGACGACCGCCCATGCGCCAGGCGCGCCGCCGGCCAGGGCGCTCAGAAGGTCTAGAACCTCGACGGTAAAACGACCCTCGGCGGGTCTGTGAGGAGCCCCTTGCCGGGCCTCCTCGATCGCGGTAGATGCACGGCGTCTCGCCTTGCATTGAACCGCAGCGCCCCGGCTCGCCTCCGGGGCGTTGCTGCTTTTGACCATCGCTCAGGTGCGCTTCACGCCACGGTCACGCTCGGCGATCCGCTCATTCTCCCAGGCCTCGATCTCGTGCTCGGGCCATGCGACCGCCGCCACGCCGATCTTCACGGGCCCGGGAAAGCGACCGTGCTTGACATCGTTGTAAAGCGTCGAGGTCGACTTGCGCACACGCTCCTCGACCTCTCTGCGCCGCAGAAACTTCATCGGTTTGCTCCTCAGGACCGGTGCGTGACCGGACGTTGCGGAGCCCTATATTCTGCGGTTTTTTAGAGGCGTCCAGGCAACTAAGTCGCCGACTTTGTTACCTGAAACTCGGCGCCCACGGTTCTACCCGGACGGGAGGTAGAACCGGGCGCCCCGCCCCTCGCCCATGGCGCGCTCGACGAGCAGATAGCTGCGCTTGATGGTCTCTTCCGAGCCGGCCGCGGCCGTGCCCTGGAGCCGGGCCACGGCCGCGTATCTTTCTTCCTGCGTGGAGGCGATGTCCTGCAGCTCGTCGGCCCGATCCTGCAGCTCCCGAACCAGGCTCCCAGCGCTCGTAGTGGAGCATGTCGGACCGATGGCCCGCCTCGCGGCTCGCGTGGCGCCCCAGCCGCCCGATCGCGGGCGCCGCGAGCTGGGCGGCGATGGCCGCCAGGGCGCCGTGGCTCGCCCAGCTAGGCAGCGGGCGATCTTCCCGGGCGCAGAAGGCGATCAGCATCGGCCAGCGCGTGCAACGCCCCGGCTCGCCACGCGCGCTCCCAGCGGGCGAGCTGCCGCCGCACGAAAGCCTCGCGCGCGTGCCGCAGCTCGTCAGACATGCGCGCCGGGCCCGGAGCGGCACGACCTCGCCCGCTGGCGTCGTCGTCGTGCAAAAGCCCGCCCAGTCGGCCATGAGCCGTCGGCGCTTCGCGAACAGGTCGCCCCTCGCATAGGCGGCCTCCGCCTTGTCCTTGAGACGATGCGCGAGCGCCGCCTCGATCACTTCGCGAGGGTGCGGCGTCAATTCGCCTGCCCAGTCGCGGAAGCT
Organism: uncultured Alphaproteobacteria bacterium; assembly: GCA_963828215.1. Taxonomy (GTDB): domain Bacteria; phylum Pseudomonadota; class Alphaproteobacteria; order Geminicoccales; family Geminicoccaceae; genus CAVTJL01. The sequence goes on from CAWHFO010000080.1 coordinate 136,144, forward strand.
CGACCTGAACCCGTGCACCGTCAGCCCGCCTCGGCCCATGCGCCGCAGGACGGCCGTCAGGCTCATGTCGGAGAGCGCCCTGCCGGGCTTCATCTCGCTCGGGAACACCAGCTTCGTCGGGATCTCCGGGCTCCCCGAGAAGCGCCAACGCCGCGGCCGTGAGCGGCACACGATGCTCGCGGCCCGCCTTGATCCGCCCGGCCGGCACCGTCCAGACGTCGCCCTCGATCTCGCGCCAGGTCATCCCGCGGACCTCACCGCTACGAGCGGCCGTCAAGATCGCGAACGCGAGCGCGCGAGCGCCGATGCCCTCCCGCTTTGCCAGATCGGCCACGAAGAGCGGCGTCTCCTGCCAGGGCAGGGCCGCGTGATGCTCGACCGCTCGCACCTTCGTCGGCTTGGGCAGGAGGTTGTCGAGATGTCCCCGCCAGCGGGCCGGGTTGTCGCCCGAGCGCAGCCCGATCGCGCCCGGCATAGTCGAGCACGGCCTCGATCCTCTGCCGCACCCGGCTCGCCGTCTCGGGCTTGACGCTCCAGATCGGCCGCAGCACGCCGAGGACCGCGCCTGTGTCGACCGCCGCCGGGCTCAGCCCGCCGAGCGTCGGATAGGCGTAGGTGGCGAGGGTGGCCGCCCACTGCGCCGTGTGCTTGGGGCTGCGCCAGCCGGGCGCCTTGGCCTCGATCAGCGCCTCGGCCGCCCGCCTGAATGTCAGGGGCTGGACGCGTGCCCGCTCGGCCAGCGGGTCGCGACCCTCGACGAGCTCGCGCCGGGCCGCAAGGGCTTTTTCCCTCGCGCTCGCGAGCGTTACCTCCGGCCAGGGCCCGAGGCCCATGTGCCGGGCCTTGCCGCCTCGAGTGTACCTTAGCAGCCATGACCGGCCGCCCGAGGCCGTTACCTGCAACCAGAGCCCCGCGCCATCGCCGTAGCGCTTCGGCCCGGTCGCCGTCGCCACCTCTCGCGCCGTGAGGCGCGAGCGCTGTTTTCTCTCCGCCATACCCTGCCACCCACATCTCAGCCTACAACCGAGACAGGGATCGTGCCGGAATGGGTCGGAACGCGCAAGAACGAAATGGAGGGTAAGCTTTTGGCAAAGCGCGAATTTGCGCGTCGCGCCGGCAAAGGCCGGAACGCGCCGGAACGCGCCGAAAATGGCGGACGCGGACATCCCCTCCGCCAAGACACGTAGATGGCATCGTCGGATCAACACCTTGAGAGGCCGTCGCCGGGCATCCGCTATCTCGCCTGGAGGTGGTCGGCGGATCGGAAGGCGATCAGGCCCCCGACGCCGACCAGCGAGACCGGAGCGCATCCCGGGTCCCGCGCAGCCCGACGACCGTCAGGCCGAGCTCCTGCACCCACTGCGCGATGCGCCCGGTCCTGAAGAGTGCATATTCCTCGGTGCGGATGTGAGCGTACTCCGGTTCCACCACCTCGAAGTCGCCCGGCGCGTTGAAGTGGAGCGAAAGAAAGCTGCTGCCTTCGGGCAGGCTTTCGAACATCTCGCGGTAGGCGGTCTCGGCATCGGACCGGCGCTGCCAGGGTGTCTCCGGGACAGTGTCGAAGATCGGAAAGCCCTGGGCCCGCGCCTTCGCCAGCGCCGCGTCGTAGCGCTCCGTCGTAAGCGGGCCGGAGTAGGTCCGAGGATTGTAGTTATTGTAGTCCTTGATCAGGAGAATGGGGAGCTTGTAGTCGCCGCCGAGGCGAAGATAGATCTCGACGAACTCGGGGCACAGCGCCGTGCCCATGTGCGCGTCGAGGTGGGTGACGTCGAGGCCGGCCGCGAGCGCCGTGTCGATCTGGGCCCTGAGCTCGGTCTCGACCGCCTCGGGAGCCGCATGGCGGCGCACATTGGGAACGTCGGGCCAGAAATAGCCCTGCGCGTCGGTGAGCCCGGCAGACCCCGGCGGTGCCGTGAGCGGCCGCCATCGATAGGGCCGCTTCTCGCTCGTGAGCGTGAGGTGGACCCCGAGATCGAGCGAGGGGTCCGCCCTGGCCATCTCGACCGCCTCGGGGAACCACGGGCAGGGCACCATGACCGAGCCGGCACTGCACGTGCCGAGGCCCGACAGCTCGACGAAAGCCGTGTTGGCGCCGTGGGTCATGCCGACGTCATCCTCATGGATGACGACCAGCCGCTGGCCCGGGACGGGATCTGCGAGCGTCATTGCTCTTCTCTCTTTCGAGGTTGGCCGCAAAGGCACGCGAGGCGGTCTCAGGATTTCGGCACGACCGGTCGGCGAGACCTCGCGCTTTCGATCGCCGCGTCCACCAGAGCGTTGCCGCGGCAGCCGTCGCCGAAGGTGGGATAGCGAACGGGCTCTCCCCGCATGGCACGCCAGGCCGATCCGACGACGTTGCGAAATGCGTCGAGATAGCCTTCGGGATGACCGGCCGGAAGGGCGGAGGTCCAGGCGAGCTCGGGGGGCAGGCGCTGCGGATCGCGGTGGCGCAATGCCTTCTCGTTGAGCCGCCGCTCGGTGAAGGTGTCGGCGGTCTCCTGGCACCAGTCGAAGCCGCCGCTCTCGCCGTCGACCGACAGCACGATGTGATTGGGATTGCCGATGGAGAGCGCGCTGATCGTGGCGCCACCGGCGGCACCGCCCTCGAGGCGGATCAGGAGGTCCGCATGATCCTCCAGCTCGACCTCGACGGCGACACGGCCGTCGGCGAGCGCCGTCCCGAGGGGCGGCCGCGGGCCCTCGCCCGCCGCGCCGTGCCAGAAGCGTTGGCGCTGGTGGGTGGAGAACTGGCTCGAGATCTCGACGATACGCTCGCCCGTGACGTGCTCGATCAGGTCCAGCCAGTGCACGCCATAGTCCAGCAGGACAAAGGCCGGCCCCGACATGCCGCGGGTGAAGTGCCACACATATTTGTCGGGATCGACGAGATCCTGGGACAGATATTCGCCCCCGACGCGCCGGAGCCGACCAAAGTGACCGGCCGCGACCGCGAGGCGAAGCTCCTGGATCAGGGGATAGCCGCGATAGGTATAGCACACCGCCGCCACCCTGCCCGAGCGATCCGCCGCCTGGACCATGCGCAGCGCCTCGTCCCGCGTCGTCGCGAGCGGCTTCTCGCAGACCGTGTGGGCACCGGCCTCGAGCGCGGCGATGGCGTGCTCCGCGTGAAGAAAGTTGGGCGAGCAGACGTGGACGACGTCGGGCCGCTCGGCGCGCAGGAGCGCGGCCAGATCGTCGTAGGCCTGCCCGCGCCCCAGCGACGCTGCGCCGGCGAGCGTCCGGCCGCAGACGGCGACGACCGTCCCGCCGAGCTGCTCGATGAGCGTCGCATGGACGCGGGCGATGCCGCCGCTGCCGACGATGGCGGCGCGCATCACCCGGGCTCCGTCGGGCCGGGCACGGCCCGCGCCTCGAGGGTCGCGGCTGATCGCCGATCCAATGCCCAGGCTCCCCCTCGGCTCGGCGCCCCGCGCGCAGCGGTCATGAGACCCTGGCCACGAGGTCCGTCAGCTCGTCCAGCTCGACCTCGTCCCGGCGGAAATGGGCCGCCACGCGCCCCTGGGCCAGCACCGTCAGATCGTCCGCGACGGACAGAGCGTGGCGGAAATTGTGGGTGATGAGGATGACCGCCTGGCCCTGATCGCGGGCCTCGACGATGTGGTCCAGGACCCGCCCGGCCTGACGTACCGCCAGCGCCGAGGTGGGCTCGTCGAGAACCAGCAGCGACGAGCCGAAGAACATCGCGCGGGCGATGGCGAGCGACTGGCGCTCTCCGCCCGAGATGTTGACGCCCCGCTCGTCCAGTCCCCGCTCCCAGCGGACGCCGAGCTGATAGAGGGCCGACCTCGCCATCTCGTCGGCCCGCTTGATGTCGAGCCACTTGAAGGGCCCGAAGCCCTTCTGCGGCTCGCGGCCGAGCACCACGTTGCGGGTCACCGACAGGAGCTCGCAGACGGCGAGGTCCTGGAAAACCGTCGCGATGCCGCGCTGCCGGGCCTGCGCAGGGTTGGTGAAGGTCACGGGCTCGCCCCGGAAGCGGAGCTCTCCCCGGTCCGGGGGAAAGACGCCCGAGAGGATCTTGATGAGCGTGGACTTGCCCGCCCCGTTGTCGCCCAGCAGCGCCAGGATGCGGCCCGCATAGGCCCGGAGCGAGACATCGACCAGCGCCGTCGTGGCGCCGAAGGCCTTCGAGACGTTCCTGGCCTCCATGACCGGCACGGCACCGGGCGGGATCGGCTCGATCGTCCTCGGGCGGGCATGGAGGCCGGCCGGGCTCGGCCGTGCCTGCGGCCTTCCGCCCGGATCCCCCGTGGCGCCATGCCGCTCGGTCATCCTCGGGGCTCCTCGGAGAGGTCCGGGCGCCTCGCCTGCCCCTCGGGACCCGTGTCTCCGGCCTCGCTGCCCGCGGCGGCCCGGCCGGCGATCTCGGAGATGGCGGCGTCGGCCGCCACGCTGACGCGCCGAAAGCCGCCCAGCGGCTTCGATCTCGCCATCCGCCTCGCGACCGACGTGTTCAGGATGACCGCCCCGACCACGATCAGGCCGGTGAGGGTGCGGAAGAAATGCCCGGGCGCCCCGGCCAGGACCAGCCCGACCTGGATCATGCCGAAGGTGATGGCGCCCAGAACCGTGCCGATCACGCTGCCATAGCCGCCGGACAGCAGCGTGCCGCCGATGACGGCGACCGCGACGGCCTGCAGCTCCATGCCCTCGCCGCGCAGCGCGTCGACCGAGGAGAACCGGGCCACCTGGATGATCCCGGCGACGGCTCCGAGGGCCGATGTGAGCATGAAGAGGATGATCGTGACGAGGTCGACGGGCACACCCAGATTGCGGGCCGCCTGCTCGTTCTGCCCGCGCGCCTGGATCCAGTTGCCGAGCCGCGTCCGCGACAGCAGGAACGTCCCGAGGGCGCCGAGGACGAGAAACCACAGCATCGACATCCTGAAGCCGTCGAGCAGCGGCCCGGACATCAGGCTCTTGAACCCCGGCGGAATGGTCACCGTCATGGGGAAGCCGCCGGTCAGCGCGATCAGCACCCCGCGCCAGATCAGCATCGTCCCGAGCGTGACCACGAAGGAGTGGATCCTGAACCTGACGACGATCGCGCCGTTGATGGCCCCGAGAAGGGCCCCGACCGCGACCGTCGCCGGAGCCGCCACCAGGGGTGGCATCCCATAGTCCCGCATCAGCACGACGGTGACATAGGAGGTGAGACCCAGGACGGCCCCGACCGACAGGTCGAAATGACCGCCGATCATGAGCAGGGTCACGCCGATGCTGACGATCCCCAGCTCCGCCGCCACCGCCATGAAGCTGATGTAGGTCAGCTTCGTGGGAAAGAGATCGGGGCTCAGGATCGTGAAGACGATGAACAGAATGACGACGGCGGCGAGCGCCGTGGACTCGGGGCGCAGCATGAACCGCCGGACCGCCTCGCCGACGGCGATGCCTCGGGACGGCGGCCGGATGCTCGCACCCCCTCCGGAATCTGGCGGGCTCATGTCGGATGATCGGCCCAAGGGGCCGGCGGCACCGCCTGCGAGGTGCCGCCGGCTGCCCCGTCGCTCAGCGATAGCCCTGCTTGACGAGTGCCGCGACCCGATCGACGTTCGAGGCATCGACGATGGTCGGGCCGGTCAGGAAGTAGTTGGCCTCGATCAGGCCGTACTTGATGTAGTGCGTCAGAAGGAGGACCGGCATGTAGCCGCGCCAGAACTGCTGCTGATCGATGGTGAAGGCCTGGCGGCCGTCCTTGATCGCGGCCAGGGACTGCGCCACGATGTCGTAGCCGGTCAGGATCAGGTCTTTCCGGCCGCTGTCGGCCTTCGCCGAAAGGAAGCCGTCGATCACGTCGCAGACGCTCGTCGCCGCCTGGGTGTCGGGATGGACGCGCAGATAGTTGAAGAGCGATTCCGACTGCTGGCCGGGGTCCATGGTGAGCTCGAGAAAGTCCGCCTTGATGCCCGCCGCCTTGAGCGCCGAGATCTCCGACTCCGCGCGGTCGCGGCAGGTGGCGTCGCCGGGCTGCTGGTCGCCGACGACCACGCCGCCCTTGACCCCCATGGCGATGAGGCGCTTGGCCGTGAGCGCTCCCGCGGCCTTCTCGTCCGAGCCGGTGCGGAAGAGAAAGATGTCGTTGGGATCGCGGACCTGGGCGCCGGCGGGAGGTGCGGCGGCGCTGCCGAAGGCGATGCCCGCCTCCTTGGCGCGGGCCGCCACCTCCGTGTAGGCGTCGTCCTGCGCGAACTCGCAGAGCGCTATGCCATTGGCCTTGGCGGCGATGGCCTCCTCGATCTTCTGGACCTGGTTCGGGATGGTGAGCTGGTCCGGGTAGATGTAGGTCACCTTGACGCCGAGATTCTTCCCCGCTTCCTCGGCGCCGCGCGCCAGATAGCCGTGAAAGCCCGTCGGCGCCGCGCACCCGACGAAGTAGATGGAGATCGGCGCATCGGCGGCTCTGGCATCCCGAGGACTGCCGACCAACGGCACAGTCGCGGCGACCAGCAGCGCGGCCATGCCGCAGACCCCGCTCGATAAGGTCGAGTGCCGAACCACGGACATCCTTTTCACGCCTCCCATTTGAGCTCACGGTGACAGGTGACGACGCTCACGTCGGGCCTCTGCGCACCGAGCGCCTCGGCCCCGGGCAGGGTCGATCTCGCGGCGGTCGCACCCGCCGTCGACCGCATCGCGCGCCGGCACACTGGTCCCGGAGACCGTCGCGTAGCCCTCGTGGTCGGCTCGGCGGCGCGATGCACGGCGATTGGCGTCCCTCCCCCTTGGCAAGACGATACGCCTGCTTCGACTGTCCCGGAAGGGCCGCTTTGAGGCGTTGCCGCCCGCTGGCCCGACGCGCCTCTCACCGCCCCTGGCCCCTTTCGGGGCCGAGACGGCCGCGGGCGTGCTCCTCGACGAAGACGTGGGCGTAGAGCTGGGCGACCCACAGGCGCCCCTGGGCGGTCTTCTCGAGGTATCCGAGCGCCGGGCCGACATAGGGCTCGACGCGCTGCCAGAAGAAGCGGGGATACTCGTCGGCGAGGTCCGCCGGGTCCTTGCAGCCCAGCTTCTCCGCGATGCCGATCTCGCTGAGCTCGAAATAGAGAGCGGCCAGCTTGCGCAGGTAGGCGGGGTCGGCCAGCTGGCCGATCAGGTCGGCGGCGCGCACCAGCCCGGCCTCGGTGTCGGTCTCGGCATGGTCGCCGTCCTCGGGGACCGGAAACCGCGTCAGCTCGATCGCCCGGCAGACACGCTCCACGTCGAAGGAGCCGATGGCGGCACAGCGGTGGCGGACGAAGATCTTGCCACGCTCGACGTGCCAGGGAGCCAGGCACGCGTCGGTCGAGCCGCGCGGGGCGGTGACGGTGTTGCCGGCGGCGTCGACGACGTAGCGGCCGGTGCTGTCGCCGGGGCAGATGCCGCGCAGATAGCCGATGTCGTGGAGGAGGGTGGCGGCGGTCAGGTGCAGCCAGTCACCGGGGCTGACCGCCTTGGCCATGGCCCGCCCGCGCAGGATCGACTGACCGACGTCGGCGACGAAGAGCGTGTGCAGCACGTCGTGATAGACGGCGTCCGTGCCGGCGATCCGCTCCAGCGCCAGGCGCGCCGTGGCCCGGATGATCGGGGCGTGGTCCGGCTCGCTCTTGCCGAAGACCGCGCGATAGTTGCGCCCCAGCCGGTCGGCGAAGGCCTCGATCACCAGAGCGAGCGGCTCGAACATCGTCACCTTCCCGCCTGCGGCCGTCCAGGGCCCGACCCGTCGGCATCGCGTGAGCCCGTCCTCGGCGCACGGCGTCGGCTGACGGCGGGAGCTCCCTCCGGACTCCGCGCCGTCAACCGCCGACCGGACCCGCCCCCGGCGCTATTGGAACCGCTTCAGGGCCTCGGCCCAGCCCTGCTGCAGCTGGGCCAGCGCCTTCTCCGATGCGGCCTGCATGTCCTTCCAGGCGCCTTCGTTGGCGTCGCGGATCTGGCCCAGGAGCTTGTTGGCCCGCTCCGCATTGTCCCGAAGCGACGCGATCGACTTCTCGTAGTCCGCCTTCGCCTGGGCGCCCGCCTGGCCCATACGCTCCTGGTAGGTCTTGATCTGCCCCTGCCAGACCGCAATCTGGCCCTGCACCTGCTCGGCGAGATCCTTCTTCATGGTCATGAGGCAATCCTCCCTGGATGAGCGCTCCCGGCGCTCGCGGTCGATTATCTCACTCCTTCTTTCTGCGGGGCGCAATGAGATCGATGACCCGGAAAGCAGCGCGGCGGCCGGGGGCCGGCCGCCGCGTTCCTTTGCTCCAGGGCTGGCGCGTCAGAGCGCTCGGGCGATCTCCTGGGGTGCCAGCGGCGGCATCCCGCGGGCATGCCGCCGGGCCAGCGCGGAAAGCTGGCCGCGCGCAACGCCGATGTCCTCGAGGTCGCGGTCGTCCAGGTGGCGCAGCTCGGTGACCGCGCGCTGGTAGCGCACGGTCTCGCGCAGCCGCTCGGGCAGCCGGGCCAGCGCCGCGTCGGCACGACCGGCCAGCTCGCGCAGGCTGTGAGGCAGCGCCACCGCAGCCAGGGCGCCCAGCGCCAGCAGGCTGGTGGCAATGCTCGTATGGGCAGTCATCACTGCATCTCCTCGTTCAGCGGGCCGCCGCCAGCCCCGATGGGGGCAACGGCCCGACACCTGAGCACGTGGTGCGTCGACGATGGCGAAGCAGGATCGTTTTTGCACTGCAGCATTGCAGTCGGCCCCGCGGAGCCAGGGCGCCGGCGGCCCGGGTCAGCGGAAGTCGCTGGCGAGTAGCTCCGCTGTCACAAGACTTTCATGGCCTTGCGCCGATCTTGAAGGCGGCCTTGCGGGGCGGGGCCGCACCTGCCCGTCGGCGCCGCGATCGCGCCGATTTCTGTTGCATTGCAGCATGCCGAGCACCCCCCCGCTCGCGAGGCCAGCTTCACAGGTCCTGCCCGTGGTCGAAAAGGAGACGGGGGTGTCACATCCCGAGACGTGACGCCCCCGTCGCGCTATCCCGCGCTCATCCGCAAACGACCGGACGAGACGATGCCGGACGCACCTGCCGGCCCGGCTCAGGCCACCGGCGACTGGGCCTGCAGCGCCTCGAGCAGGGCCGTCCCGTCGGGGCTGCCGAGTCCCGTGCAGGCATCCCATCCGTCTCCGGCCTTGTACGGCTTGCCCGCGTGCGAGATGTCGTTGTCGCCTTGCCGAATGTCGCGGAACGCGCCCGCCGGCAGACCGTAGAGGACAGGGTTCAGGTACCCGACCGGGCGACCGAGCTTCTCGTTCAGTCGAGCGGCGAGGCCCGCCCAGAGCGGTGCCACGGCGCTCGTGCCGCCGATGACCCCGTCACGCCCGTCGACACGGACCACGTAGCCGGTGAGCGGATCGGCGTCGCCGGCCACATCGGGAACGCCGCGTCCAGCCCTGCCGCTCGGGCTCGACGGCACGCTGGCCGCGCTCTGCCAGGCCGGCAGGTCGAAGACATCGCTGACGCCGCCGCCGGTGGCGCCGTCCTGCCGCCCCTCGTTCCAGACCACCTCGCTCGTGATCGTGCCGTTGGCGGCCTCCAGCCGCGTGCCGCCGCAGGCCAGGGCGAAGGGGCTCGAGGCCGGGAAGTCGACGTGCAGCTTGCCGTCGTCCTGGGACTCGTCGCGGATATCGGAGGAGCCGTCGTCGCCGGCCGCAGCGCACACCGTGACCCCGAGCGCCGCCGCATCCTGGAAGAGCGAATCCATGGCCGACATGGCCTGCCCGGTCCACGCGATCTCGGGGCCGCCCCAGCTGATCGACACGATCGAGGGGTTGCGCCGCGTGTCGTGGATCGCGGTGGCGATCGCATCGTAGAAGCCCTGGTCCGTGTTCGGCCCGAAATAGACGGCGATGCGCGCGTCGGGAGCGACAGCGCCCACCACCTCGATGTCGAGGTCGACCTCGCCGTCGGCATCGTCGCCCGGATGATTGCCGCCGCCGTCCACGCCGACCGCCACGACCGAGGGCGGCTCGACTCCGAGTTGCCTGAAGTAGGTCTTGAGATCGCGCGAATGGTAGCCGCCGCCGAGCTCGATGATCGCGACGGTCTGCCCCTTGCCGGTCGCATCGCCCGGAAAGCCATAGAGCTTCGCGAGCTCGACCGGGGTGAAGCTGCGCGCCGGCGCGGCATGGGGCCTGACACCCCCTCTCGCGTGGCGGAACTGGGCCCGTGCCTGGCGTCGGTTGTCGAGGCCGAGGACAGCCTCGACGACGGGCGCGATGTCATCGGGCACGTGGACCTCGCCGGTACGGCCGCGGTACTCGCCGCCGGCATGCTCCCAACGGCCGAGGAAGACGCCGAACGTCTGGCTCATCGCCGCCACGGTGCCCGACAGCACCACCCGACGCTGGGCCGGCTCCACGAGGTCGACATTCAGCTCGTGCTCATGAGCGAACGCCTCGACCTTGGCGATGTCCTCGGGCGAGGCGCCGTAGGTGGCGGCGAACTGCTCGCGCGGGAGCGGCTGCCGCTCGCCGCCTGCGGTGCCGCTCAGATGCGCCGCGAGGCCGCCGGCCTCGGGCCGCCGGCGCAGGACCAGCGTCACGGTGATCTTCTCATTGGGGTCGACCGGACCGACCAGCCGCGCCCCAGGTACCGGGGCACGCCCGCTACCTGAGACGGACCGCCGAACCTTCGCTTGCTCTGACATGGATTCCGCTCCTCGAGAGGCCAGGGAGACTCTGTCTTGGACTAGAGACGCACAGGGTGCCGGAGACGGCGGGTGTCATCGGTGAGCCGCAGCTCGATCACGGCGCGTTGGACCGTGGCTGCGAACGCAGCGGTGTGTCGCCCCGAGGGCCCCGGACCGCGATTCGAGCGCTGCCGACCCGCCCTTCGATACCGCCGATCCCGGCAGTCACGAGCCAGACAGCAGCGCCCGATGAACTCTCCGCCCCGGATGCGAGGCGGCCTATGACATTTATCACCGTCTCGCCCAGGGAACCGAGCCGAGCGCGACACGGGCCATCGCGGCGTCGGGCCGGACGGGCCGCGCCTCGCCTCGACCGCGGTCGCAGTGGCCGGCTGTCGCGGGACCGGAGCTCCCGGATCAGCCGCCCATCGTCAGGACGACCCGGAACCGCGCCGCGCCGCTCATCATCCGCTCATAGGCCGCGGCCGCCTGCTCGAGCGCGAACGTCTCGATCATCGGCGCCACCTTGGTGAGCGCGCTGAAGGCGAGCGTATCCTCGGAGTCGGCGGCGACGCCGGAGGGCCAGCCCTGGACCGAGGTGCGCTTGAGGATGAGCTGGAACGGCGAGACCTCGATCGGCTCGGCCGACGCTCCGACCACCAGCAGCTTGCCGTCGACGCCCAGCCCGTCGATCACGGCACTCATCGCCTTGGCGCTCGTCACCGTCGCGAGGATGACGCGCGCACCGCCGCGCGCCGACAGGGCGGCCGCCACGTCGTCTGCCTGGCTGTCGAGATAGCGGCTGGCGCCGAGCTTGAGCGCCAGGTCCTTCTTGTCCTGGCCGCGGGCGATGGCGACCGTCTCGAAGCCCATCCGGGCCGCGAACTGCACCGCCAGATGGCCGAGGCCGCCGATGCCGAGGACAGCCACGAGATCGCCGGCGATGGCGCCGCTGTGGCGCAGCGCGTTGAAGGTGGTGATGCCGGCGCAGAGCAGCGGTGCCGCGTCCACCGCGGCCAGATCGTCCGGGATCAGCGCCAGCGCCTGCGTCGGCGCTATCATGTACTCCGCGTAGCCGCCGTCATAGCTGATGCCCGGGATGCGCAGGTAGCGGCAGGTGACGAAGTCGCCGCGCCGGCAGCGGTCGCACCGGCCGCAATGGCCGCCATGCCAGCCCACGCCCACCCGCTGCCCGACCGCCCAGGGCTCGGCACCGGACCCCAACGCGTCGATGCGCCCCGCCACCTCGTGGCCCGGCACGATCGGATAGCCGATACCGGGAAAGGAGCCCTCCTTGGTGAACACGTCGCTGTGGCAGACACCGCAGGCCTCGACCCGGATCCGTACCTCGCCGTTGCCGGGGCTCGGCATGTCCCGCTCGACCAGCTCCAGCGGACCTCCGGGCCGGCTCACCTGCACCACCCTCATGCGCGCCATGGCGCCCTCCCTCGCCTGTGATCAGCCGCCGACCGACTTTTTCCGAGTATAGGGCTCGAGGAGCTTCTCGCCCATGTCACGCCCTGGCCGGAAGGCTCGCAGCTCTGCGCTCGGAACGCGGCTACGGCGCGTGCTGCGGCGCGGCCGGCTCGTCGCTCACCTTGACCAGGAGCTTGCCGAAGTTCCGGCCCTCGAGGAGGCCGATGAAGGCACGCGGAGCATTGTCGAGGCCCTTGACGACATCCTCCTTGTACTTCATGCGACCATCGCGGATCCATTGCGCGACGTCGCGCTCGAAGTCCCGACGCATGGCGGCAAGGTCCGAGACGATCATGCCCTCGATATGGAGGCGCTTCGTCAGGATCGTGCGCATCACGAGCGGCGTGCGATCGGGCCCTTCCGGCAACGCCTTCAGATTGTACCAGGCGATGGTGCCGATCACCGGGATGCGGGCGTGGAGGTTGAGGATCGGCAGCACGGCCCAGAAGGGCTCGCCGCCGGTGAGCTCGACATAGACATCGACACCGTCGGGACAGGCGTCCTTCAGGCGGGCGGCCAGATCCGGCTCGCTGCGGTCGAGGCAGCGGTCGAAACCCAGCTCCGCCTCGACATAGCGGCATTTCTCCGCCCCGCCCGCGATGCCGACGACCCGGCAGCCCTCGAGCCTGGCGATCTGCCCGGCGACGGCGCCGACCGCACCGGAGGCGGCGCTGACCACCACGGTCTCTCCGGGCTTCGGCTTGCCGATGCCGAGGAGGCCCGTATAGGCGGTCATCCCCGGCATGCCGAGGACGCCGAGCGCGGTCGAGAGCGGCGCGGCGGTGGGATCGATCTTCCTGAGCTTGTCCCCGGCCAGGACGAAGTGGCTCTGCCAGCCGCCGTGGCCGGCCACGATATCGCCCCGGGCGAGGCCCTCGCTGCGGGACTCCAGGACCTCGCCCACGGCCTCGCCCGTCATCGGCTCGTCGAGCCCGACGGGCGCCGCATAGGAAGGCCCCTCGTTCATGCGGCCCCGCATATAGGGGTCGAGCGAGAGCCATATCGTACGAACCAGCGCCTCGCCTGGCCCGGGCGAAGGCCGGGCCGCCGTCTCGAGGCGGAAATCCTCGACCACCGGGGCTCCCTGCGGACGGCGGGCGAGGACGATGCGGTGGAGCGTCTCGGCCATGGCTGGCGTGTCTCCCTTCGACGAGGCTCTCATGGCGCCGGACACGGGCGCGGACCCCGATGTGAGCGCATAGAGCTACTCGAGGGGATCGTCGAGGCCCCCGGATGGCGGCCGGCGTAGGGCAGGCCGACACGGCGAGGGCACCGGAAGCACCGACCGCCACAGAGATCCGACGGAGCCGACGCTGGCCGGTGACGAATGTCACTGTGGCGCGCCGAGCCGACCGTGTAGGTTCCACCCAGAGGTGGCACGACGGCGAGCCGGGGTCACCAGGAGCGTGATCCTGTCCGGCGGAGGTCGGGCGCGGATGGCCCCGCAGCTTTCCGGGACTCGCCGGGCCCGGGCGACGTCTGCGGGCTCCGGTGCGGCAGCCCGCGGGCCGGGACAAGGCGGCAGCCGAGCCGTCGACGGGGAGGGGCTAATGGCGAGCGCTGAGGGACTGCTGGTGAAGGTGGCCGGGGACGGCAAGGCCTTCGCGAAGGCCGCCCCCCGGGCCTTCGGCGCCGCCCCGGTCACGATCGAGCCGATCCTGTCCGTGCCGGCCCGGGCGGCGGCGAGGGCCCAGGGCCTCGCGGCCGCGCCGCCGTCGACCTGGCTGCGTGTCCGGGCCGCGGCGCCGGACGCGGGCAATCCCTGGGACCGGGCCCACGCCCTTCTGGCGCCCGGCCAGCCTTTCGCGGCGGCCGGCGGCCAGGCCGTCCTGGCGGTGGAGCCCGATCTCGAGCAGGGCTGGCTCTATCACGAGCCCTCTCCGGGCGGCGGCGAGCACGCGGTCGCCGCGAGCAGGGCCGAGTTCTGCGCCTTCGACGACCAGGACACCGGCGGCGGCAGGGCCCAGGGGCCGGGGCTGGACTGGAACTTCAAGGACGCTTTCAGCCAGCTCGGCTCGGCCCGCAACCAGGTCGGCGACAAGCAGAAAAAGATCCTCATCGCCCATCTCGACACGGGCTTCGACCCCGGCCACGTCACCAAGCCCGCCAATCTCTGCCTCGAGCTGCAGCGCAATTTCGTCCAGGGCGAGGGCGATCCCGGCGACGCCACCGACCATACGCCGCCGGGCAACACGCTGACGGCCAATCGCGGCCACGGCACGGCCACGCTCTCTCTGCTGGCCGGCAACAAGCTCGACGGCACCTCGCCGGGCTGGGCCGGATTCCAGGACTATGTGGGCGGTGCCCCGCTCGCCCGGGTCATCCCGGTGCGCATCGCCGACTGGGTGGTGCGGCTGACCACCGGCACCATGGTCCAGGGCTTCGGCTATGCGCAGCAGCAGGGCGCCCATGTCCTGTCCATGAGCATGGGCGGCCTCTCGTCCCAGGCGGTGGTCGATGCCGTGAACCTCGCCTACGACAGCGGACTGGTGATGGTCACCGCCGGCGGCAACAACATCGCCTACGTGCCCAGCCCCAAGTCGATCGTGTTCCCGGCGCGCCTGAAGCGGGTCCTCGCGGCCTGCGGCGTCATGGCCGACGGGCGTGCCTATGCCGGCCTGTCGGCCGGCACCATGCAGGGCAACTACGGCCCCGCCGACAAGATGGGCACGGCGCTCGGCGCCTACACGCCGAACGTGCCCTGGGCGCAGATCGACTGCGGCAAGGTCGTCGACATGAACGGCGCCGGGACCTCGGCGGCCACGCCCCAGATCGCGGCGGCGGCGGCCCTCTGGCTCGCCGAGCATTGGGACGCGGTCAGCGCCTATTCCCAGCCCTGGATGCGCATCGAGGCGGTGCGCCATGCCCTCTTCGCCTCCGCGCAGAAATCGACCCCGCGGATGAACGAGGCGGAGACGCTCGAGAAGATCGGCCAGGGCGTGATGCAGGCCGAGGCGGCGCTGGCGATCCAGCCGCCGGCCGAGAGCACGCTCACCAGGCTGCCGCCGGCCGAGGCTTCCTGGGCCTGGGCCGATCTCCTCTTCGGGGGCGGCGTGAGCTTCGCCGCGGGGCAGCCCATGGCACCGGCCCGGCGGACCATGCTGGCGCTCGAGCTGACCCAGATGGCGCAGCGCATCCAGGCGGTCGACGAGGCCATCGACGATCCGGGCCGGCCGCCGGAGGAGATTCCCGCCACGGCCCGCAACCGCTACCTCGAGGCGGCGCTCGACGAGGGCAGACCCGTCAGGGCCCTTGCGGGCCGTGCTCGAGCGGCTCCTGGGCCGGCAGGCCGCCCCTCCCGCCCGGCCCCCGACGGCCGCCCAGCCAGCAATCGAGCGCAAGGTCAAGAGGCCGCCCACGCCGGACCGCCGGCTGCGCGTCTACGCCCTCGACCCGAGCGTGGCCAAGAGTCTGGCCTCGATGGCCGTGAACGAGACGGTGCTGAGGGTGCCGTGGGACGACGTTCCGGTCGGGGACGAGCCGCTGCGGCCCGGGCCGGTCGGCGAGTATCTCGAGGTCGTCGACGTCGACCCGGCCTCGGACAAGGTCTACGACCCGGTCGACCTCAACCACAAGACCGTCCTGGCGCAGGACGGCTGGGCGCCGTCCGAGGGCAATCCGGCCTTCCATCAGCAGATGGTCTACGCCGTCGGCATGACGACGATCCGCCATTTCGAGCAGGCGCTCGGCCGCCGGGCCTTGTGGGCGCCGCGCTATGCCCGGGTCGACTCCGGAGCCGAGGACGGCCCGCAGGAGGCCCACGAGGTCAGGCGCCTCAGGATCTATCCGCACGCGCTCAGAACCGACAATGCCTATTACAGCCCCGACAAGAAGGCCCTGCTGTTCGGCTATTTCCCGGCGGGCTCGAGGGACGGGGACGCCACGGCGCCGGGCTCCATGGTGTTCTCCTGCCTGTCCTCCGACATCATCGCCCACGAGATGTCCCATGCCCTGCTGGACGGCCTGCATCGCCGCTTCCAGGAGGCCTCGAACCCGGACGTCCCGGCCTTCCACGAGGCCTTCGCCGACATCGTGGCCCTGTTCCAGCATTTCACCGTGCCCGAGCTGGTGCGATTCGAGATCGCCCGGGCCCGGGGCGACCTGTCGGCGGCCGGGCTCCTCGGGGGCCTGGCGAAGCAGTTCGGCGAAGGCGTCAGCCGCGGCGGGCCGCTGCGCAACTATATCGACCCGGCCATGCGGACGCTCCGCTACGCCGACACGGAGGAGGTGCACGACCGCGGCTCGATCCTGGTCTTCGCCGTCTACGAGGCCTTCCTCGCCATCGTGGCCAGGCGGACCGGCGATCTGATCCGTCTCGCCACGGGCGGCACCGGCATCCTCGCCCAGGGCGCCCTGCACCCCGACCTCGTCGACCGCCTGACGACGGACACCTGCAAGACGGCGGCCCACGTCCTCCACATCTGCATCCGCGCGCTCGACTATTGCCCGGCGGTCGACATCACCTTCGGCGAATATCTGCGGGCGCTGATCACGGCCGACCTCGACCTCGTGCCGGACGATCGCCTCGGCTACCGCACCGCCTTCATGGAGGCCTTCCGCAACCGGGGCATCCTGCCCCGGGACGTCCGCACCGTCTCGGAGGAATCGCTCGCCTGGAACACGCTCCAGGAGCCGAGGCCGCGTTGGCTGCGGGGTATCCTCGACAGGCATCGACCTGGGCTGGGACCAGGATCTCAGCCGGTCGGAGATCTTCGGGCTGAACGAGAAGAACCGTTGGATCATGTGGCGCGCGCTCAAGAAGGCGTTCGCGGCCGACGCCAATGCCTGCGCCCAGCTGGGCCTCATGCCGAGCCTGCCGCGCTTCGACCGGGAGGGCAGGACCGTCAAGACGCCGCCGCAGGGCGAGACGACCTTCGAGGTCTACGGCGTCCGCCCGGCGCGCCGGGTCGGGCCCGACGGGTCGTTCCGAACCGATGTCGTGGCCGTGATCGACCAGCGCCGGCCCGAGCCGATCGACGGGAAGGACATGGCCAATGGCTGGTTCTGGTTCCGCGGCGGCGCCACCCTGATCCTCGACCCGCGCGAGCGGCACCAGGAGATCCGCTACAGCATCGTCAAGAACAGCAGCAGCCTGACCCGCCTCGAGCGGCAAAGGAGCACCGTGTCGGGAAGCTTCGTCTCGCCGCTGCGGGCGCTCTATTTCGGCCACGCGGTCGGCGAGCCCTTCGCCGCCCTGCATGCGAGCTATCGGGAGCTGGACCATGGCTAGGCAGCCCAGGCCGCGCAGCCGCCCGCCGAGGGCGCCGGCGGCACCCGCAGCCCCGGCCGGCGGCGGCGCGGCGCACCGAGGACCCCGGCCGCCACGGCGGTGACCATCCGGCATTACTGCCAGGGAATAGGCGACTGCCATCTCCTGCGTTTCGCCAAGGACGACGGCAGCCCCTTCTTCATGCTGATCGACTGCGGCGTGCACAGCTCGGTGTCCCGCGGCGCCGAGACGATGCGCCGGGTCGTCGCCGACATCGCCTCGGTCACCGGCCGGATCGACGTGCTGGTCGTGACGCACGAGCATTGGGACCACGTCTCCGGCTTCCTGTCGGCGGCGGAGGGCTTCGCGGGTATCGAGGTCGGCGAGGTCTGGATGGGCTGGACCGAGAATCCGGCCGATCCGCAGGCCCGTCAGCTCGACAAGTTCAAGGCCGACGCGTTGGCCGCGCTGCAAGGGGCGGGCCACCGCCTCGACCGGGCCAGAGACCTGGGTCCCCACCTCGCCGGCCTGCGCGACGGCCTGCGGGCCGTCCTCGGCTTCAACTTCGGCGCCCAGGGCGAGCGCGTCCGGGCGGCGCGCGATGCGGCGGCGGCGCTGGCCCAGGACGGCCGGCGCTATCTCGAGCCCGGCGGGCCGCCCCTCTCGCTGGTCGGGGTCGGCGGTATCCGCATCTACGTCCTGGGCCCGCCGCGCGACGCGGCCCTCCTCGGGGTCACCGAGCGCGCGAGCGAGATGTACGGGCTGGCCGGCGCAGGCGGCTGGTCGATGGCCGCGGCACTCGGCGGCGCCCTGGGCCTGGGCGCCGGGCTCACCGAGTCGGCGGAGGACTGTGCGGCGCCGTTCGACCCCAATCTCGGATCGCCCCTCTCCGCCCTGCTCGATCCGGGCGGCGCGCACGCCGACTCCCCGAAGGACAGGAGCATCCGCGCCTTCGTCCAGGATCACTATGCGGGGGCCGTCCAGGAAAAGAAGGCGTCGTCAGGCCGGCGGGGCAGGCGCGAGCCCGATCCCGCTCCGACGGATCAGGCCTGGCGGCGGATCGACATGGACTGGCTGGGCGTCAGCGCCGATCTTGCCCTGCAGCTCGACGACCGCACCAACAACACCAGCCTCGCCCTGGCCTTCGAGATCGTCGGATCGAGGCGCGTGCTGCTGTTCGTGGCCGACGCCCAGGTCGGCAACTGGCTGAGCTGGCAGGACCTGCGCTGGGGCACCGGCGACGAGGCCGTCACCGGCCCCGATCTCCTGGCGCGCACCGTCTACTACAAGGTCGGCCACCACGGCAGCCACAACGCCACCCTGAAGGCCAAGGGTCTCGGGCTGATGAGCAGCTCGGACCTCGCAGCCTTCGTCCCGACCAACGCGGCAGACGCGAAAAAAGTCGGATGGGGCGAGATGCCGTTCAAAGGCATCCTCGATGAATTGGAGCGGCGGGCCGGCGGCCGGGTGATCCGCGCCGACGATCCCTGGATCCAGACGGAGACCGTGGACGAGCGCTTCCAGGCCCCCACCGGCTCGATCCGCAGCGTGCGCCACGGGCCGGGCCTGTGGGTCGAGCTGGAGATCGCCTGAGAGCCGGCCGAGCCGGCGGCCGGCCGCAGAGCCGCCGATCCGGCCCGCCTCTCAGTCCTTGCCCTCGCGCGCCTCGGCGTTCTGGCCGATGCGGATGATGCGGGCGGCCATCTCGAGGATCAGGGCCTCGATCTCGCGGGCCATGGCCTCCGAGCGAAACGCCGGAAGGGCGATGCGCAGCTCGTGCGGCATCGGGCCGGGGGGCGGCAGGCGCCGCTGCCGCTCGGGATGGGCCGCGCGATAGAGGGCCAGGAACTGCTCGCGCTCGGCCGCCGAGAGATGGCAGATGTCGACGATGATCGGCAGGTCGGCGGCCGGGATCGGCACGCTGTAGAGCGGGTTGGTGATCTGCGAGACGAAGCTCTTGTGCTTGCCCAGCGCCAGGGCCAGGCGGCCGCGCAGCCCGGAGGGGCGGCGCTCGATGAAGGCGCGCAGCAGGGTCTTGTAGGCGGCGACGGCGTCGCCCCGGCCGAGCGGCTGATCGGCCGTCATCGCTAGCCCTCGAAGCGGCGGACGGCGGCCTTGATCCGGGCCAGCGCCGCCGGCGCCAGCGAGAGCCGGCGCAGGCCCAGGCGCAGCAGCGCTGCGACCGCCCGCTCGTCCGACGCCATGTCGCCGCAGAGGCTCACCGGCACCCCGGTCCGCTCGCCATGCGCCACGACCTCGCCGATCAGGCGCAGCACCGCCGGATGCAGGGAGTCGTTCAGGGCGGCGACGCGGCCGCCGCCGTCCCGGGCCGCGGCCATCACATATTGCGTGAGATCGTTGCTGCCGATCGAGAAGAACGCGGCCGGCAGGGTGTCGATGGCGAGCGCGGCCGCCGGCGTCTCCACCATGATGCCCAGGGGCGGCATCGCCGCCGGGGCACCCTCGACCAGGAGCTCCCTGAGGCAGCGCTGAAAGAAGGCCCTCGCCTCCTCGAGCTCGGCGGCGATGGTCACCATCGGCAGCATCACCTTGAGCGGCCCGAGCGGCATCGCGCGCAGCAGCGCGCGCACCTGCGGGCGGAACAGCTCGGGCCGGTCCAGACAAAGTCGGAGGCCGCGCAGGCCGAGAAACGGGTTGCTCTCGGCAGGCAGGCTGACGCCCGGCAGGGGCTTGTCACCGCCGACGTCGAGCGTGCGGACGATGAGGGGCTTGCCCCGGAGTCGGGCGAGCAGACCGGCATAGGCCCTGTGCTGCTCCTCCTCGTCCGGCAGCCGGTCGCGGCCGAGGAACAGGAACTCGGTGCGCATCAGGCCGACGCCGTCGGCGGCGGCGAGGGTCGCATCGTCGATGGCGGCCGGGTCCTCGACATTGACCATGAGCTCGACGGGCTCGCCCGACGCCGTGACGGCCGGCTCGCCGAGACGCGCGGCCGCGAGCCCGTCCTCGGCCAGGCGCTCGGCCAGGAGCATCTCGTAGCGCTGCCGCGTCGGCCCCACCGGGTCGAGGATCAGAACGCCCTGGTCGGCGTCGAGCACGGCCTCCGTCGCCGAGGCCCTGTGCGGCCCCAGCCCCGTCACCAGGGGCACGCCGCGGGCGCGGGCCAGCATGGCGACGTGCGAGGACGGGCTGCCAGCCTCGAGCGCCGCCCCGCCGAGCTGGCGCCAGTCGAGCGCCAGGAAGCGCGACGGCGTGAGGTCGTGGTCGAGCAGGATCGCGCCGGGCGGGAGCTCCCGGGCCGCCCGGGTGCCGACGAGATGGGCCAGCACCCGGTCCATGAGGTCGCGCAGGTCGCTGGCCCGGGCCTGGAAATACTCGTCCTCGGCGGCCTCGTACTCGGCCGCCTGGGCCTCGAGCCCCGCCCGCCAAGCCATGGCCGCGCCGCGGCCTTCGGCGATCGCGGCGCGGACACCCTCGGTAAGCGAGGGATCGTCGAGCAGCTCGATCTGGAAGGCGAGAATCTCGGCGGCCATGCCCTCCTGGTCCGCGGCCAGCGCCTCGAGCCCGGCCTTGGCCGCCGCCAGCGCCGCCTCCAGACGGGCCAGCTCCTCGTGAGGTATTCCAGCGGTGGAAGGAGTGGCCTCCGCCGGGAGGGCGTGGGCGACCGGGCCGATGGCGAGGCCCGGTGCCGCCGGCCGGCCGCTGAGGCGCTGCTCAGCCATGGCTCTCGTCGAAATCCCGCTGCACCAGGGCCTTCAGCTCCTCGACCGCCGCTGCCGCGGCATCGCCCTCGGCCTCGAGCTCGACCAGGGTGCCGGTGCGGAATTTGAGACCCATGACCTTGACGATGCTCTTGGCATCGACCCAGTCGCCGTCGGGCGCCCGGCGCAGGCGGATCCGCGCCGGGAAGGTCTTCGCGAGCTTGGTGAGCTTCACGGCCGGCCGGGCGTGAAGCCCGGTCGGGTGGGTGATGGTGACGGTGGCGCGCTCGGCCGTCATGGGCCCAGCTCCTCGGCCGCGGCGCAGACGGCATCGAGGTCGGCGCCGCCGGCCGCCTCGGTCGCGGCCACCACCGCCCCCTCGACCACGGGTGCCGAGCAGATGCGCACGAGCGCCGCCTGGTCGGGCCTCAGCATCTCGATCGCCATCTCGGTGTTCATCTCGGCCCCGCCGAGATCGACCATCACGGCGACGCCGGCCTCGCTCCAGACCTCGGCGATCGCCGCCTTGATGCGGGTCGGATCGGTGCCGAGGCCGCCCGCGGGATCGCCGCCGGTCCAGGCGCAGGGCACCTCGTCGCCTACCATCTGGCGGACCATGTCGGCGGCGCCCTCGGCCACCTTGGGCGAGTGCGAGACGATGACGATGGCGACGATGTCGCTCATGCCCCCTGCTCCAGCACTCGGCACACGGTCTTGATCAGGAGCTGCGAGGAGGTGGCCCCCGGGTCGTAGTGGCCCCGCGAGCGCTCGCCAAGGAAGGAGGCGCGGCCCCTCGTCGCGAGCATGTCCTTCGTTGCCTCGCGGCTCGTGTCGGCGACCGCGCGGGCACGGTCCAGCCGCGCCCCGAGGTCGCCCTCCTCGCGCAGAGCCGCCAGCACGGGCACCAGCACGTCGAGCATCGTCTTCGCGCCGACATCCGACCTGCCGCGCCGCTTCACGGCCTCGATGCCGTCGGCCAGGGCGTCGACCCAGCCCTTGCCGGCGGCTGCGGCCTTGCCCGTCCCGATCAGGAGGCTGCCATAGAGCGGGCCCGAGGCGCCGCCAACGGTGGTGACCAGGAGCATCCCGGCCTTCTGCAGGGCCTCGCCCGGCGGCAGCGCCGCCAGCGTGTCCCGCTGGGCCAGAATGGCCTTGAAGCCGCGCCGCATGTTGAGGCCGTGGTCGCCGTCGCCGATCGCCTGGTCGAGACGGGTCAGCTCGTCGGCCGCCTCGTCGATCGCAGCACAGCTGGCGTCGATCAGGGCGAGACTAAGGGCGTCGGTCATGGGCGATCCGTCAGTCGGGGAGGCGCCGGCCATCGGCGCCGAAGAACAAGAAGGCCTCGGGCGGCAGCTCGATCCGGGTCGGCTCGCCGGCGCGGAGGCTGGTCTCTCCGGGGACGAGGGCCTGGAGCCGCACGCCGTCCATGTCGAGAAGAACAACGGTCTCGGCGCCGAGCGGCTCGACGCGCTCGATCCTGGCCGGCAGGCCCTTGCCATCGAGGTGCACGCTCTCGGGCCGGAGGCCCAGTTGCCGCGTGCCGGCCGGCGCCGCAAACATCGGGAGCGCCTCGGGGGCCACGAGGTTGATCGGCGGCGAGCCCAGCCGGCGCGCCACCTCGATCGAGACCGGGCGGGCATAGATGTCCTGCGGCGTGCCGAGCTGGAGCAGCCGGCCCTCCTCGAGCACGCCGATCCGGTCGGCCAGGGTCATGGCCTCGATCTGGTCGTGCGTCACATAGAGGATGGTGGCGCCGAGGTCGCGCTGGACGCGCTTGAGCTCGATCCGCAGATCCTCGCGCAGCTTGGCGTCGAGCGAGGAAAGCGGCTCGTCCATGAGGAAGCAGGCGGGCTCGCGCACCAGCGCCCGGCCGATCGCGACCCGCTGCATCTCGCCGCCCGAGAGCCGCGTCGCGCGGTTTTCCAGCTTCTCCTCGATGCGCAGGAGCCGGGCGATCTCGCGCACCCGGGCGGCGACCTTCTCCTCGGACAGGCGGCGCAGCGGCGAGCGCAGGGGGAAGGCCAGATTGTCGAACACGCTGTAGTGCGGATAGAGAGAATATTGCTGGAAGACGAAGGCCACGTCCCGGGCCGCGGGCTCGAGCCGGCCGGCGTCCCGGCCGCCGATATGGACGGTGCCGCCGTCCAGCGCCTCGAGGCCGGCGATCAGGCGGAGCGTCGTGGTCTTGCCGGCCCCGGTCGGGCCCAGCAGCACGACGAGCTCGCCGTCGCCGATGGTGAGGTCGAGCCGGTCGACGGCGGTGATGTCGCCGAAGCGCTTGACCACCGAGTGGAGCCGCACCTCAGCCATGGCCGGCCGGCTCCGGCAGAAGCTCGGAGGCGAGCGCCCGCTCGCTCGCGGGGTCGAAGAGGATCACGCGGTCGGGGGCGAAGCTCAGGCCGATCCGCTCGCCCAGCTCGGCCCGCTCGCTGTTGGGTGCCCGTACCCGCACGCGGCCGGCCTCGCTGTCGACGGTGATGATCTGGCGCGCTCCCATGTACTCGACGCCGAAGACCTCGCCGCGGATCGGCGACCCCTCGTCGAGGCGGACATGCTCCGGCCGCACGCCCAGCACCAGCCGCTCCTGCGGCGCGTCGACGTGGAGCCGCGGCACCGGCACGGGCCGACCGCACAGGGTGACGGCCTCGGCCCCGACGCCCACCCGGCCCTCGCAGTCGAGGAAATTCATGGCGGGGCTGCCCATGAAGCCGGCCACGAACATGCTGCGCGGGCGCTGGTAGATCTCGGCCGGCGGCCCCGCCTGCAGCACCAGGCCTCTGTTCATCACGGCGATCTCGTCGGCCATCGCCAGGGCCTCGTTCTGGTCGTGGGTGACATAGACCGTGGTGGCGCCGATGCGGTCGTGCAGGGCGCGAAGCTCCTCGCACATCAGCTCGCGGAAGGCCGCGTCGAGGGTGCCGAGCGGCTCGTCCATCAGGAAGGCCTTGGGCCGGCGCACGATGGCCCGGCCGAGGGCCACCCGCTGACGATCGCCGCTGGCGAGCCCGCTGACCGGGCTCCTCAGGAGATGGTCGATGCGCAGGAGCTTCGCCGCCTCCTCGACCCGGCGGCGGATCTCCGCGCGCGGCGTGCCGATGCAGCGCAGGGGAAAGCCGATGTTCCGCGCGACGTTCATGTGCGGGTAGAGGGCGAAAAGCTGGAAGACGAAGGCGATGTCCCGCTCGCGGGCGCGCCTGAAGGTGACGTCCTCGCCATCGAGGCGGATCTCGCCCGAGCTCGGCAGCTCGAGCCCGGCGATCATCCTGAGCGTCGTGGTCTTGCCGCAGCCCGAGGGCCCGAGCAGGACGAAGAAGCGGCCGTCGCCGACCGTGAGGCTCGTATCGCGCACGGCCACGAAGTCGCCGAAGGCCTTCCTGAGGTTGCTGAGGCGGATCTCGGCCACGGCCCTCAGTCCGGAAAATGGCTGACGACGACGAACATCGCCGTGCCGGTGAGGATGACCGCGAAGCTCCAGCTGTAGAGGACGAGCGCCAAGGGCTGCATCAGCATGACGATGCCGATGCCGATCAGCGCCGTCGCCAGCATCTCCCAGGGGCCGCGGCGAAAGAGGCGGCGGATCATTTGCGCACCGCGCCGAAGGTGATGCCGCGCAGCAGATGACGGCGCAGCAGCACGGTGAAGATCAGGATGGGCCCCAGGAAGATCGTGGTCCCGGCCGCGACCGCCGGCCAGTCGAGCCCGCCCTCGCCGATGATGGTCGGGATGAAGGGCGGCGCCGTCTGGGCGTTGCCCGAGGTCAGGAGGACGGCGAAGGCGTACTCGTTCCAGGCGAAGATCAGGCAGAAGATGGCGGTGGCGGCGATCCCCGTCACGGCCTGCGGCAGCACCACCTTGATGAAGGCCTCGAGGCGCGTGTAGCCGTCGATCATCGCCGCCTCCTCGTACTCGCGCGGGATCTCGTCGATGAAGCCCTTCAGCAGCCAGACGGCGAGGCTGACGTTCACGGCCGTATAGAGAAGGATCATCCCGAGCCAGGTGTCGGAGAGCCCGAGCGTCCGGTACATGAGGAAGATCGGGATCGCGACCGCCACCGGCGGCATCATCCGTGTCGACAGGACGAAGAACAGAAGATCGTCCTTCAGCGGCACCCTGAAGCGCGAGAAGCCGTAGGCCGCGAGCGTCCCCAGCACGACCGAGAGGAAGGTCGAGCCGAAGCCGATGACGAGCGAGTTGACGAAGCGCTCGCCGAACTTGGAGGGGCCGGCGATCACCATGTCGTGCGAGCGCACGAGCCTGTCGTACCAGGTCTCGGGCGGCGGCAGCGTCGCCATGTACTCCGGCGTCTGGCGGGTCCGGGTGGTGAAGAGGTTGACGTAGCCCTCGAGCGAGGGCTGGAACAGAAGCTTGGGCGGGTAGGCGATCGAGTCGGGCGGCGTCTTGAAGGCGGTGAGGAGAATCCAGAGCAGCGGCACCAGCGTGACGAGCGCATAGAGGATCACCAGCGTGCCCGCGATGCGCCGCTGGCCCGGAGTCGGGTCGACGACGGAATGGGCCTCGGTGCTCATCGGTTCTTCACGCGCGTCAGCGCCTTGACGTAGATGTTGGCGGCACCGAACACGGTCACGAACAGGATGACGGCGAAGGCGCTGGCATAGCCGGTGCGCCACTTCTCGAACGCCTCGCGCTTGAGGTTGATCGAGGCGAGCTCGGTGACCGAGCCCGGGCCGCCCGAGGTGAGCTCGACGACGAGATCGAACATCTTGAAGTTCTCGATCGCCCGAAAGAGGACGGCGAGCATCAGGAACGGCAGCACCATGGGCAGGGTGATCGACCAGAACTGGCGCCAGGGCGAGGCGCGGTCGACCTCGGCCGCCTCGTAGATATAGTCCGGGATCGAGCGCAGCCCGGCCAGGCAGATCAGCATGACGTAGGGCGTCCACATCCAGGTGTCGACGATGACGATCGACCAGGGCGCCAGCTCGACATCGCCGATCATCTGGAACGAGGACGGGCTCACGCCGAGCAGCGTCCCGATGACGTAGTTGAAGAGGCCGGTCTGCGGCTGATAGAGGAATTTCCAGAAATTGCCGACCACGGCCGGCGACAGCATCATCGGCAGGAGAATGAGGGTGGTCCAGAAGCCGTGGCCCCGGAAGCGCCGGTTGATGAGATAGGCGAGGCCGAAGCCCAGCAGCACCTCGAGCAGGATGGTCCAGCAGACGAAGCGTGCCGTCACCTGCAGGGTGTGCCAGACGTCGGGGTCGGTCAGCACCCGCTCATAGTTGCGCGTGCCCACCCATTCGAGCGCCGCGTTGGGACGATTGGCCCGATAGTTGGTGAAGGAGAGATAGACCGTCCACAGCAGCGGGAAGATGTTGATCGCGAGCAGCAGGACGATGGTGGGCGCGATGAACAGCCAGGCGATCGCCCGGTTGGAGAGCCCGCGAGCCCTGACCCCGCCGCCCAGGCCGGCGCCTGCGGCTGCAGCGCTGCTGGAGGACCGGCGGAGGCTCAGGGCGTCGCTCATCGGCACCAGGGAGAGGTCATCGGGTGGAGGGACGCCCGCAGCCCCGGGCCGGGGCCGCGGGCCCGAGGCTCAGAGCTTGCCGTCGTCCTGGAAGGTCTGGGTCCAGTCCTTGACCAGGAGGTCCAGCGCCTGCTGCGGCGTGCCCTGGCCCGCGACGACATAGTCGTGGACGCGCTTCTGCATGGCCAGCAGCAGCTCGGCATAGGAGGGCTCGGCCCAGAAGTCCTTCACGATCTTCATCGAACTCGAGAAAGTCCTGGGCGAACGGCGCGCTCGCCGGGAAGCTCGGATCGTTGAGCACCGACTTGGCGCAGGAATAGCCGCCCAAGGCCCACCACTTCTTCTGCACGTCCGGCTTGGCGAACCACTTGATGTATTCGAGCGCGTCGTCCTTGTGGTCGGAATAGGCGACGACCGAGATGCCCTGCCCGCCGAGCTGGGTGTAGTGGTCCTTCTCGGCCGGGTTGACGAAGAAGCCGATCTTGTCGCCGCCGACATTCGGGTCCTTGTAGAGGCCGGGGAAGAACGCGAAGAAGTTCATCTGCATGGCCACCTGGCCCGACTTGAACGCGTCGAGGCCTTCCGACATGTAGGCGTTGCTCATGCCGGGCGCCGTGCAGCAATCGTAGAGCGACTTGTAGAACTCGAGGCCGGCGACCGCGCCCGGCGAGTTGACGTAGCCCTGCATGTCATAGGGCTTCTTGGGGTTCTGGTACTCGAAGCCCCAGTCGTAGAGCACGTTGGTCACGCCCATGGTGATGCCCTCCGAGCCGCGCTCGGTGTAGATGTAGGCGCCATAGACCTTCTTGCCGTCGATCTCCCGGCCCTGGAAGAACTCGGCGATCCGCTTCAGCTCGTCATAGGTCTTGGGCGGCGCGAGGTCGTGACCGTACTTCTTCTTGAAGTCGGCCTGGATCTCGGGGCGCGAGAACCAGTCCTTGCGATAGGTCCAGCCGATGGCGTCGCCCATGGCCGGCAGCGCCCAGTAGTTGGGCGTGTTCTTCGGCCACTCCGAATAGCCGACCACGGTCGCCTCCATGAAGTCGTCCATGGAGATCTTGTTCTTGTCGAAGAAGTCGTTGAGCTTGACGTAGGCGCCGTTCTCGGCGGCTCCGCCGATCCACTGGCTGTCGCCGATGATGAGGTCGCAGAGCTTGCCCTTGGAATTGAGCTCGTTGAGGAACCGGTCGGCATAGTTGGTCCAGGGCACGAACTCGAACTTCATCTGGATGCCGCTCTCGGCGGTGAAGTCCTTCGAGAGCTCGACCAGCGCATTGGCCGGGTCCCAGGCCGCCCAGCACAAGGTCAGCTCCTTGGTCTGGGCGCTGGCCTCGCCGGCGGCGCAGCCCAGCACCATCGCCGCCACCGCGGCACCCTGCATCAAGCGCGATCCTCGCATCGTCGGCCTCCCAGCCTGGCGGTCGACCGCCGCACCCCTGCGCGGCGGGAAGTTTAGTTTAGTTGCGTTTAGTTATGACCCGGGCCCGATCGGCCTGTCAAGACGCTTCCTCGGGGCCCGATCGAGGCACGCGACCGGCCGCAATCCGTGCCGGGGAGACCGACGACGCACCGATGCCCCCGGGCGGGCGCAGCCCCGGGCAGCCGGCGCAGAGCCGAGCCGCAGGCCCGACGACGGGAGCTTGACAGGCGCGCCCGGCAGCGTCAGGCTCGACGGCTCTGACCAACGCGGCCGCGCCAGGACGGCCCGGGGGAGGTGCGGCGATGGCGAAGCGGGTGCTGGTGGTGGACGACGAGCCCAACATCGTCCTCTCGCTGGAGTTCCTGATGCGCCGGGCGGGCTTCGAGGTCGAGATCGCCAGGGACGGTGCCGAGGCGCTGGCCGCGCTCGACCGCACGCCGCCCGATCTCCTGCTCCTCGACGTCATGATGCCCGAGCTCGACGGCTTCGAGGTCTGCGAGCGGATCCGCCAGCGGCCGGAGTGGCGGACCACGAAAATCGTGATGCTCACCGCCAGCGGCCGCGAGGCCGAGCGCCGGCGCGGCCTGGCGCTCGGCGCGGACGCCTATGTGACGAAACCCTTCTCCACCCGGGAGCTGGTCGAGCAGGTCAAGGCCATGCTCGGCCAGGCGTGAGGCCATGCCGCTCATCGGCCGGCGGGCGCGCCACCTCCTCGCCCTCTTCGGCCTGGCGCTGCTGCTCTTCAACTTCCCGGTCCTGGCCCTGGTCGCGTCCCTGCCCGATCTCGGCCCGTTCCCGCCCCTGCCGCTCTATCTCCTGCTGGCCTGGGGGCTGGTGATCCTGCTGGCGGCAGGGCTCGTCGAGCGGCGGCCGGAGGACTAGCCGCCATGGCCCTCGCCGTCTCGGCCCTGGTTCTCGGCGCGGCCTATCTGGTGGCCCTCTTCGCCGCCGCCACGTTCGGCGACCGCCGCGCCGACCAGGGCCGCTCGGTGATCCGGAGCCCCCTCGTCTACACGCTCTCGCTCGCCGTCTACTGCACCGCCTGGACCTTCTACGGCAGCGTCGGCGTCGCGGCGACGGCCGGCCTGAGCTTCTTGCCGATCTATCTCGGCCCGACCCTGGTGGCGCTGCTCTTCCCCTTCGTGCTGCGCAAGATCCTCACGATCACCAAGGCCAACGGCATCACCTCGATCGCCGACTTCGTCTCGGCCCGCTACGGCAAGAGCGGGCTCCTGGGCGGCCTCGTCACGGTCGTGGCGGTCGTCGGGATCGTCCCCTACATCGCCCTCCAGCTCAAGGCGGTCGGGCTCAGCGTGGAGGTCATGCTGGGCGACCGGTCGGTGGCGAGCGGGGTCCCCGCGATCGGCACCGACACCGCCTTCCTCGTCACCATCGTGCTCGCCGCCTTCAGCATCCTGTTCGGCACCCGCCACATCGACGCGACCGAGCACCACCAGGGCATGGTGCTGGCCGTGGCGCTGGAGAGCCTCGTCAAGCTCTTCTGTTTTCTTCTCGTGGGCGTGGTCGTGACCTTCGTCCTGTTCGACGGGCCGGGCGACATCTTCAGGCGTGCCGCCCTGGCGGGCTATGGCGGCCTCGGGCGGATCGGCGGGGCGGCGGGCGGCTATGCCGACTTCTTCCTCACGACCCTCCTCGCCGGCGCCGCCTTCCTCGTCCTGCCGCGCCAGTTCCAGGTCGCGGTGATCGAGAACCTCGAGAGCGACCATCTCCGCCGGGCCAGCTGGCTGCTGCCGCTCTACCTGCTGGTCATCAACCTCTTCGTGCTGCCGATCGCGCTGGCCGGCCGCATCAGCGGGCTCGACCCGGCCGATGCCGACCTCTTCGTCCTGACCCTGCCGCTCGCCGCCGGCCGCGACTGGCTGGCGCTCGCGGCCTTCCTGGGCGGGCTCTCGGCCGCGACCGCCATGGTGATCGTCGAGACCGTGGCCTTGAGCACCATGATCTCGAACGACCTCGTGATGCCGGTGCTGCTGCGCCTGGGCTTCCTCGAAGCTCGGCCGGCGCCACGACCTCTCGGCCCTCGTGCTGCTGGTCCGCCGCCTCGGCATCCTGGTCGTCCTGCTCGCGGGCTACGGCTTCTTCGAGGTGGTGGGCGGGCGCTACGGGCTCGCCAGCATCGGCCTCATCTCCTTCGCCGCCGTGGCCCAGTTCGCCCCCTCATCCTGGCCGGGATCTACTGGCGGGACGCCAATCGCCTGGGCGCCCTGCTCGGCCTCGTCGCCGGGTTCCTGATCTGGTTCCTGATCCTCGTGGTGCCCGCCTTCGCCGGGGTCCGCACGGGCGCCGCCGAGATCGTGGCCCACGGCTATTTCGGCATCGCCCTGCTCCGACCCTATGCGCTGTTCGGCCTGTCGGGCCTCCAGCCCGTGAGCCACGCCCTCGTCTGGAGCCTCGGCCTCAACATCGCCTGCCTCGTGGGCGGCGGCCTCCTCGGCCGCCAGTCGCAGCTCGAGCGGCTCCAGGCCCGTCTCTACGTGGATGCCGACCAGGAGCGGCCCGGTGCCCATCTCTGGCGCGGCGAGGCCCGCGTGGGCGCGCTGCGCGACCTGCTGCGGCGCTTCCTCGGCAGGGACCGCGCCGACGCCGCCCTCGCCCAGGACGCGCGCGGGCGGGGCCGGGCGCTGGCGGCCGAGGAGCGGGCCGACGGGGCGATCGTCGAGCTTCTGCGAGCGCCAGCTCGCCCGCGCCATCGGCGCCGCCTCGGCCCGGGCCGTGGTCGGCTCGGCGGTCCGGGGCGAGGTGATCGGCCCCGACGACCTGATGGAGATCCTGGACGAGACCTCGCAGGTGCTGGAATACAGCCGCCGCCTCGAGGAGAACTCCCGGGCGCTCGAGGCGGCGACGGCCGAGCTCCGGCGCGCCAACGAGCGCCTGCGGCATCTGGACCAGCTCAAGGACGACTTCATCGCGACGGTCAGCCACGAGCTCAGGACCCCCTTGACCGCGATCCGCTCCTTCTCCGAGATCCTCCTGGACACGCCGGATCTCGACCCGGCTCAGCGGCAGGGTTTCCTCCTGATCGTCACCCGGGAATCCGAGCGCCTCACGCGCCTCATCGACGACCTCCTGGACGTCGCCAAGATCGAGTCCGGCCGCATGGAGTGGCAGATCGTCGACTGCGACCTGAAGGAGGTCGTCCTGCAGGCGCTGGACGCCACCCGCTCGCTGCTGGCCGAGCGCCGGATCGCGCTCGAGGCCGACCTGGGCTCGGGCGCGGCGCTGGTCCGCTGCGATCGCGACCGGCTGATCCAGGTGGTGATCAACCTCCTCTCGAACGCCGCGAAGTTCGTGCCCGACGAGGGGGGCCGCGTGCGGCTCCGGCTCGACCGCCGGGCCGGGGAGCTCGAGCTGAGGGTCGAGGACAACGGGCCCGGCGTGCCGACGGGCTCGAGCCAGGCCGTGTTCGAGAAGTTCCGCCAGCTCGCCGACGACCAGAAGTCGCGCCCCAAGGGGACGGGCCTCGGCCTCGCCATCTGCCGCCAGATCGTCGAGCGCTTCGGGGGCCGGATCCGGGTCGAGAAGGCCGGCCTCGGCGGTGCCGCCTTCTGCTTCACGCTGCCGGCGGCACAGGCCGCGGAGTTGTCGGACGCCTCCGTCCGGGACAGGCCCCGCCCGGCCGTCAGCCCGGCTGGCTGAGGCGGCGGCGCATCTCGTCCAGGAGGCCGTCGATGCCGCGTTTGCCGATGATGTCGCCCGCCTCGGAGCGCTGGGTCACCACCATGCTCACGCCCTCGGCCACGATGTCGATGATCTTGAAGCCGCCATCGGCCTGACGGACGCGCCAGTCGACATTGACTGGTGCGCCGCCCGAGGGCTGCAGGATCTTTGTCGAGACGACGCTGTCGGTGTCGTCGACGGAGGAGGCGCCGACGATGTCGAAGGTCTGGCCGCCATAGGTGTTCAGCCGGGTCGCCATGGTGTGCGTGACGAGGTCGTTGAAGAGCTTCAGGTACTCCTGGCGCTGGCTCTCCGAGGCTTGGCGCCAATAGCGCCCCATGACCAGCCGGGCGAGCAGCGGCAGGTCGACCGCCACCTTGAGGAGGTCGTTGAGCTCGGTCACCTTGCTCGCCGGCGGGAGGCTCTTGTCCTTGAGGACGGCCACCGTCTTCTCGCCGATCGTCTTGATGAAGCGCTTGGCGCCCTCCGTGTCGGCGGCGCTCGCCGCCTTTGCCCCGACGATCGCCCCGGCTGCCGCCAGGAGTCCGAGACAGCGACGGCGGGACAGGCCGGTCGGGTTCTCGGCCGACCTATTTGGCCGGCGGCGGCGCCTGCTCGTCGAGATTCTCATTGAAAATGTCCTCATAGGCCTTGTTCGGGCCGCCCGTGGCGCCTGCGACCTGGGCCGCCCGATGCTGCTGCGCCACCGTGCGAACCGTCGCGTAGTAGTCGAGACTGTTGGCCCTCAGGTCGTCGATGCTCGGCCCCAGCCGGTAGCGCGTGTCGATGCCGTTGGCCGCGGCGATCCCGAGCCGCACGTCGGTCGGCGCCACATAGGCCATGGGATTGAGCACGAAGCTGTCCACTCCGAGGCCCACGGCGTCCCTGGGGTTGGACGGACCGAAGACGGGCAGGACGAGGTACGGCCCCGGCCCCGCGCCGTAATGGGCCAGGGTCAGCCCGAAATCGTTGTCGTGGCGGGGGTGCCCGAGCGTCGTGGCCGGGTCGAACAGACCGAGCCCGCCGAGCGAGGTGTTGATCATGAACCGGGCCAGAGACTGCCCGGCCTGGTCGCCCTTGCCCTGGAAAAGGTCGTTGGCGAAGGTGATCGGCTCCTGGAGATTGTTCAGGACGTTCCGAACGCTCGTTCGTCCCCGCTCCGGCAGGACGTCGCCGTAGAGCGTCGCCAGCGGCCCCAGGATGAGGCCGTCCAAGATGTCGTTGATGTTGAAGATCACCCGGTTGAGCGGCTCCAGCGGGTCGCCCTCCTGGGCCCTGGCCTCCGTCGCGGCGAGCTGGCCCAGGAGCGTCAGGACGACCGCGATCCCCGTCAGCCTCGCCCATCGTCCCGACCGGCACCGTCCAATCTCGACCATCGCCGACCCTTTCGCGCATGGCTCCAGCGACAGCCGCTCGACCCCGCCGCCGAACCGACGGCGGTCTTAGGCCGCCCCCGCCCGACTGGCAAGCCGGCGGCACGCGCTGCGGGCCGGCGCGTCCCGGCATTGCCGGCGGTCGAGATCGCCCGACGACCTAGAGAAGCCTGTCGAGCGTGATCGGCATCCGGCGGACGCGGACACCCGGTCGCGTGCCAGACGGCGTTCGCCACGGCACCCGCGGTGCCGGTGATGCCGATCTCGCCGACCCCCTTGATGCCCAGGACGTTGACGTGCGGGTCGTGCTCCTCGACGAGGATCGCCTCGATCGACGGCAGGTCGGCGTTCACCGGCACGTGGTACTCGGCGAGGTCGGCGTTCATCGGCCGGCCCGAGCGGGGGTCCATCACGGCCTGCTCGTGCAGCGCGAAGGAGACGCCCCAGATCATGCCGCCATAATACTGGCTGCGCACGAGCCGGGGATTGATGATCCGCCCGGCCGCGAAGGCGCCGACCAGCCGGGTGACGCGGATCTGCCCGAGATCGGGGTCGACCTTGACCTCGGCGAAGACGGCCCCGTGGGAGAACATGGCGTAGCGCTCCTGCACGGCCGGATCGGCCGCGGCCTGGCCCCGCGCCTCGATCGACCCGCGCCCGGCCCGCGCGAGGATGTCGGAAAAGCTCTCGCCCCGGCTCTCGTCGTCGCGGCGCAGCAGGCGCCCGCCGCGCGCGACGACGCCCACATTGCCGGCGCCGAAGAGCGGTGACCGCTCGTCGCTCATGGCCAGCTGGGCCAGCTGCTCGATCACGGCTGCGCCCGCATTGTGGATGGCCGAGCCGGCCGTCGCCGTGTGGGCCGAGCCGCCGGCGATGCCGCCGTTCGGCAGGTCGGACGCCCCCATGCGGAAATCGACCTGCTCGATGTCGAGGCCGAGACCGTCGGCGGCGATCTGGGCCAGTGCCGTCCACGCACCCTGGCCCATGTCGAGCGCGCTGATCTCGACCACGGCCTTGCCGTCGGCCTTGAGCTCCGCCCGGGCCTCGGCCTGGAACACCAGCGCCGGGAAGGTCGCCGTGCCCATGCCCCAGCCGACGAGCAGGCCGGCCTCGTCCTTCATCTGCCGCGGCGCCAGCGGCCGCCCGGCCCAGCCGAACCGCTCGCCGCCCTGCGCATAGCACTCGCGCAGCGCCTTCGACGAGAAGGGCTTGCCCGAGATCGGCTCGACCTCGGCGTAGTTCTTCAGGCGAAAGTCCAGGGGGTCCATGCCGCAGGCATCCGCCATCTCGTCGATGGCGCTCTCGAGCGCCAGGCTGCCCGAGGCCTCGCCGGGGGCGCGCATGAAGAAGGGCGTCCCGGTGTCGAGGCGGACCCCCTCGTAGGACGTCCTGAGCGTCCGGGTCGCATAGAGATGATGCGACAGGCCGCCGCTCGGCTCGAAGAAGTCGTCGAAGGTGCTGGAGGCGGTGAGCGTATGGTGGTCCAGCGCCGTGAGCGCGCCGTCCGCCTCGGCGCCGAGGCGCAGGGTCTGCCGGGTCGCCGCTCGATGACCGACCGGGCCGTACATCTGCTCGCGTCGGGTCACCAGCTTCACCGGCCGGCCGACGAGCCTCGCCGCCATGATGCCCAGCACCTGTGGGTCCCAGACCACGCCCTTGGAGCCGAAGCCGCCGCCCAGGAAGGGGCTGCGGATGTGGATGTTGCGCGGGCTCGATGCCGAAGAGGCCGGCGAGGCGGCCCTGTGCCAGCGCCATGCCCTGGCTCGGGGTGTCGAGGACGAGGCTGTCGCCGTCCCATTGCGCCACGACGGCGTGCGGCTCCATGGCGTTGTGGTACTGGGGAGGCGTGTCGTAGGTCGCCTCGATGCGCTTGTCGGCCGCAGCGAGACCGGCCTCGACGTCGCCCTTGGCGGCATCCGGCGGCATCCCGAGGCCGACCGCGGCCGGCACGAAGCGCTCGGCCGAGTCGAGGGAGACGTGGGCGGGCTCGACCGCATAGGACGGCCTGAGCAGAGCGGCACCCTCGGTCGCCGCTTCGAGTGTCTCGGCGACGACCACCGCGATCGGCTGGTTGGCGTAGCGGACCCTGTCGTCCTGCAGAAGGTCGAGCTTGTAGGTGAAGAAATCGCCCGTCTCGTCGGGGTGACGGGCGAGCCTCGGGGCGTTGGCGGGCGTCATCACCTCGACGACGCCGGGATGGGCCTTGGCGGCGGCCACATCGAGGGAGGTGACACGTCCGCGCGCGATGCTGCTCACCGCCATCACCGCGTGCAGCATGCCGGGCGGATGGTTGTCGGCGGCGTAGCGGGCGCGGCCGGTGACCTTGAGGAGGCCGTCCCGTCGCGTGAGCGGCTGTCCGCTGCTCGAGCCGTGGCGGATCTGCGTCGGCGTGGTCTCAGGCATGGGCCGAAGCTCCGGAGACTGGGGCGAGGACGGAGCCGGGCAGCGCCGGCACCCGCTCGGGCGTGCCGGCGGCGGCACGGGCGAGCGCCCGCACGACGAGGCGCCGCGCGAGCTCGATCTTTTGCTCGTTGTCGCCGGACGGCCGCGCATCGGCGAGAGCGGCCTCGGCGGCACGGCCGAAGGCAGGCTCGCCCACCTCCTGGCCGGCCAGCAGCGCCTCCGCCTCGCGCGCCCGCCAGGGCTTGAGGGCGACACCGCCGAGCGCCACCCGCGCCTCGACGATCTTCCGGCCCTCGAGACGCAACATGGCGGCCGCGGAGACCACCGCGAAGGCGTAGGACGTGCGCTCGCGAACCTTCAGATAGCGCGCATGGGCCGCGAACCCCGCAGCCTCCGGCGGAAGGCGCACGGCGACGATCAGCTCGCCGGGCTCGAGCACGGTCTCGCGCTGCGGCTCGTCGCCGGGCAGCCGATGAAAGGCCTCGAGCGGCACCTCCCGGCGCCCCGCGCTCCCTCGATCTCCACGACCGCGTCGAGGGCCACCAGGGGCACGCAGAGATCGGACGGGTGCGTCGCGACGCAATGCTCGCTCCAGCCCAGCACCGCGTGGAGGCGCGTCTCGCCCCCTCTCGCGTCGCAGCCGGCGCCGGGCTCGCGTTTGTTGCAGGCGCTGGCGGTGTCGTAGAAGTAGGGGCAGCGCGTGCGCTGCACGAGGTTGCCGCCCGTGGTCGCGGCGTTGCGCAGCTGGGCCGAGGCACCGGAGAGCAGGGCTTCCGCCACGGCCGGATAGCGCCGCGCCACATCGGGATCGTGGGCGAGGTCGCTGTTGCGCACGAGAGCGCCGATCCTGAGCCCGCCGTCCGGCAGGCGCTCGATCCCGTCGAGGCCGGGAAGGCGCGTCACGTCGACGAGGCGGGCCGGCCGCGCGACCCCGCCCTTCATCAGGTCGAGGAGGTTGGTGCCCGCCGCGAGGTAGGCGGCACCGGGTGCCGCGGCCGCCGCGACGGCCTCGGCGATCGTCTGTTGCCGCGGACATAGTCGAACCGGTTCACGGCAGCGCCTCCGAGCCCTGCCGACGCATCCGCGCCTGGGCGTCGAGGACGGCCTCGGTGATGCCGACATAGGCGCCGCAGCGGCAGAGATTGCCGCTCATCGCCTCGCGCACCCGCTCGGGGTCGTCCCCGGCCTGGGCCTCCCGGATCAGCCCGACGGCGCTCATGATCTGGCCCGGCGTGCAGAAGCCGCACTGGAAGCCGTCATGGTCGATGAAGGCGGCCTGGACCGGATGCAGGTCGTCGCCGACCGCCAGCCCCTCGATCGTGAGCAGCTCGGCGCCGTCATGGCTGACCGCGAGAGCCAGGCAGGAATTGACCCGCCGCCCGTCGACGAGGATCGTGCAGGCCCCGCACTGGCCGCGATCGCAGCCCTTCTTGGTGCCGGTGAGGTCGAGCCGCTCGCGCAACAGGTCGAGCAGCGTCACCCGCTCGTCCTCGAGAACGATCTCCCGGCGCGTGCCGTTGACGACGAGGGCGATCGGAAAGCTCATGCGCCTTCCCTCCTTCGGAGAGCATGGATCGGGCCGGATCCGGCTGCCGGGCAACCGCTTCGAGAGTGTGTGTTCAGGCGTCCACGTCAAGATGGCTCTCTCTGGGCATCCTCGAAGTCGACCGACGGCGGTCGCAACCGAGGCACCGCTCCCTCCCGCCGCCCCGGGGGGCCATGCACCCGCCAAGCGCCCCGCCGCGGAGACGGACGGAAGCCGCCCACATCAAGCGGGCGGATGGCCTCGTCGCTCGTGTCGACGTGGCGACGACCCGAGCCGCGCGGCAACGCAATGCACGACAAGCAGTCAATTCATCGAAACCATGGTGGGCGCTCCGGGACTCGAACCCGGAACCTACGGATTAAAAGTCCGCCGCATGGCGCCTTCCCTGAGAACTAGCGCGGACTAACGCGCACTAAATTTCCTTGCTCCGATGGCTTTCCGGGCTCATAGACACGCGGACGATGTTCGCTGTTGGTTCGCCGCAGTTTTCGCCGGTTGATGACTGACCGATGACTACGGCCCGAAGGGAAGCCTCCATGCGTCTCGATCAGAAGACCGTCGACCGTCTCGCCAGCGCCCGCGACGCGCCCGACGGAACGACCTGGGACGATGCCGTGCCCGGTCTCGGGCTGAGGCTACAGCGAGGGCGGGCGACCTGGGTTTGCCGTTACCGCGTCGGCGAGAAGCAACGGCAGGTCACCCTCGGGCCTGTAGCGGGTCTCAGGCTCCCCAAGGCGCGCGAGCTCGCGGGAGACCATGTGAGGGCCGCCCGCGGCGGCGTCGACCTTCTGGAGCGGCGGAAGGCGGCTGCCGAGGCCAAGGCGCGTGAGAGCGAGCGCCGGCTCGACCGGGTGATCGAGGCCTATCTGGAGACTGGCGCCAAGCATCTCCGCCCAGCGACCCTCAAGGAGGTCCGGCGAGCACTCCTCGTGCTGGCGGTGCCCCTGCACGCCATGCCGGCCGACGATCTGCCGGCCGAGGAACTGGTCCGATGGATGAAGGGCATCCGGTCAGAGCGGGGCGAGGGCACCAGCCGACGGGCGAAGTCCTATCTCTCGGCCTGCCTCGCCTGGGCGGTCGGCGAGGGCGTCATCGGCCGGAACTGCCTGATCGGCATCAAGTCCCTCGGCCGAGAGCATCCACGCGACCGGACCATGAGCGACGACGAGCTGCGGCTCGTCTGGCAGCATCTCGGCGATGGCGACTTCGGGGACGTGATGAGGCTGTTGGCACTGACCGGATGCCGCCGCGAGGAGATCGCCGCCCTCAGATGGTCAGAGGTCTGCGACCTCGACGGGCCAGAGGCCCGGCTTGAGCTGCCGGCCGAGCGCACCAAAGGCAAAAAAGCGCACATCGTTCCGCTGCCCCCGATGGCGCGGGCGATCCTGACGGCCCGGCCACGGACGGCGGGGCGGCAGCTCGTCTTCGGGCGCCGGGGGGCGTTCTCCGGCTTTGGGCAATGTCTGCGTCGGCTTCATGAGGCGATAGCCGAGGCGCGAGGCGGCGAGCCGCTGGCGCCTTGGTCGCCCCACGATCTGCGGCGGACCTGCCGCAGCGGGCTCGTCCGGCTGGGCGTCGACCCGGTGACCGCCGAGCTGGTGATCGGGCATCGGCTCCCCGGGGTGCTCGGCGTCTATGACCGCTACGACCGCATGCCCGAGCGGCGGCGCGCCTTGGAACGATGGGCCGAGCACGTCGCCCGGATCGTCGGGGGCGAGCCCGAGTCCAAGGTGGTGCCGCTGAAGACGGCGATCGGCTAGGCTGAGGGAGTTGCGGCCCGCGACGCGTGAACGTCCGGGCCGCTCGGCCAAGGGAGGAAAGGCTCCGATGGCGGCTCGAAATCATCCGACACCCGACGCTCGCGCGCAAGGCGGAGCGCTTCGTTATCGCGGTGCCGGCGCTCGGGGCAAAGGCACAGCTCCATCCGCCGAGCATCGGAACAGGTGCCGTTGTGCGGGTGCCGTCGCTCAGAGTGGAAGCCGCGATGCGCCTACCCAACATTCGGGCAGGCTTACGTGCCATCGCCCGCCGCGGTCGGCCTCCGAAGGTCGATTGGGATGCGCTCATCGCCGCGTTGCCGGCGGTCACGGCCGAGACTGAGCGAAAGACGATGCGCCACTTCGGCGCGTGGGCTCGCGCGCGCGGCTTCGACGTCACCGACGGCGCGTTGCGTACTGCGCTGCGGCGCAAGAGGTTCGGAAAAATGTAGCCTGATACGCCTTCGATTTTGTTCCAGTCGGCGCCTATTTTGTTCCAGATTCGGCGGTTTCGTTCCCTTTGACTTGGGTGTGTGCCGGTCTCCAATGGTTGGCCGAGGCCAACAGTGGAGCCGACAATGACGAACGCGCAGGATGATCTCGACCTCGTCGGAATGGAGGCATGGCGCCGCGCCTTGAACTTGAGCAAAGCGCTTTTTTACGGCGAGGGCGGGCCGGCTAGGTCCGTCGAGACTATCAGGCTTTCTTCTCGGGCGGTGAAAGTGTCCGCGGCCGGGCGCGCGCTACATCGCGTCGCGGACCCGCCCGCCGCGCGAGCCGCAGTCCGAGGCGAAATGACGTGGGAGATGCCCGGCCGGACGGCAGTCCGGACCGGGCGGCAGACCAAGCGCGCCCTCGTTCTGCCGTCCCCGCTGCCGCGCCGCAAGCGGTATCCGCAAGTCCTCTGACGCCAAATCCGCGGGCGAGCACGACCGCGCCCGAGATCACCACGGACCCGGCCTCGCGGTCAGCGCCGCTGTCAGCCTGTAGTCACCACGAAGGATTGCGGTGATGGGGACGGCCACCCTAGACGCGGCGATGGACTATTTCGGCGCGGCTGGGCTCCCGTGCCGATCCCCTTCCGGCGGAAGGGCCCCATCCTGGACGGATGGCAGAAGCTGCGGATCGGCGTCGAGGATGCGCCACGGTACTTCGGAGGCGGGCCGTGCAACATCGGGGGCATCCTCGGCGAGCCGAGCCATGGCCTCGTCGACGTCGATCTCGATTGCGCTGAGGCGCTCGCACTTGCGTCCACTCTCCCGGTCTACAGTTCTTTGAGACACCGCTTTGCGGGCAGGCGACCGCGAGGAGGTGGGAGATGGACGAGGATGTTGGGGCGGGCGTGGGCGCGGCGGAGCGCGCCCGGCACGCTGGCGGAGCCGGGCCCACGCTCGAGCCGCGGCGGCGGATGTTGGCAGGGCGCAGGCAGGACGCCGTGTTGCGGCTGCTCAGGGGCGAGGATCTGGAGCTGCTGTCACGCGAGCTGGCGGTGTCGGCGGCCGAGCTGAGCGGCTGGCGGGATGGCTTTCTGGCCGGCGGCGGAGCATCCTTGAAGAGCCGGCCGGTGGATGCCCGGGACGCCGAGATCGGGCGGCTGCAGGCGAAGGTTGGCGAGCTGACGATGACCGCCGAGCTGCTCGAGGCCAAGATCGAGCGGCTGGAGACGGGCCGCCCTTTGGCTCATCGGAGGTCGAGGCGATGAGCCGGCAGGTCTCGCCCTCCACGGACAAGGTCTACGGCCTGCAGCGGGTCGCACGCCTCCGGGGTGTGTCGCGCGCAACCGTTTACCGTCACCGTCATCAATTCGAAGTGCTCGTCCACCGGCGACCTGGGCCGCCCGGGGCGATGCCGGACGAAGGCTTGGTGGCAGCGCTCAGGCAGCTCCTCGAGGACAGCCCCTTCCACGGTGAAGGCTACCGAAAGCTGTGGGCGCGACTGCGCTTTGCCGGCATCCGCACCAGCCGGCGCCGGGTCCTGCGGCTGATGCGGGCGCACCGCCTCCTGGCACATCAGCGAGCCGGCAGGCCGCACGGCTCGAAAGCCCACGACGGCACCATCGTCACCGAGCGGGTGGACCTCATGTGGGCCACAGACCTCACCTCGGTGATCACCGGCGAGCGCTACGGCGCCTTCGCCAAGGCTGTCGCCGCCGGTCTCAGGCTCCGCCACGACCACGGCAGCCAGTCTGTCAGCCACCACTTCCAGAGCGAGATCCGCTTCCTCGGCATCGAGAGCCCGCCGGCCTTCGTCCGCGAGCCCGAGGGTAACGGCTGCGCCGAACGCTTCATCCGGACCTTGAAGGAGAACCTGTTGTGGGTGCAGCGCTCCACCACCATCGAGGACCTGCGCCTGGCACTCCAGGCCTTCAAGCAGCTCTACAACCAGACCTGGATCATCGAGCGACACGGCTACCAGACACCAGCCCGGCTCCGGGCCGAGCAGAGCGCGGCCATGCCCATGGCCGCTTAAGCCCAGAGCCGTGTCTCATGACTGTGGACCGGTACACCACGTTCCTGCCGGCGACAGACGCGGTTTTCGGGCGCTCGGGAAAGCCGAACCCCCACCACTTGTACAACGCGCCTGGGCTCGCCACGGAGCAGCTCAAGGACCCGGAAACGGGCGGGATGCTGCTCGAGCTGCGCTCGACGGGTGGCCAGACAGTCTTTCCGCCGTCCCACCACGAGGATACCGGCGAGGAGATCGAATGGCAGGATGACGCCGAGCCGACCTGGGTCGATATCGGCCGGCTGGCGATAGCCGTGGGCTCCATCGGTGCCTCGGCCCTGCTGGTCCGCGCCGCCCCTGCCGCCGACCGTCACGCCTACCTCGTCGAGATCTCTGGCGCCCTGGTTCGCGGGATGGGGAGGGACGGCGCACGGCAGGTCCTCCGGGCCGCCGCCCGCCTCGTCCTCGGCGAGCTTTACCGAGAGAGCGAAGGCGAGCGGCTGCTCGACGACACAGTCAGGAAGATCGCCAACAGCGAGGCGGCGACGGGCTGGCCGAAACTCGTGGAGGTGATCGGCCGGAAGCGGGCCGATGCGGTCGA
Organism: uncultured Alphaproteobacteria bacterium; assembly: GCA_963828215.1. GTDB lineage: Bacteria > Pseudomonadota > Alphaproteobacteria > Geminicoccales > Geminicoccaceae > CAVTJL01. The sequence continues at coordinate 177,810 of CAWHFO010000080.1, forward strand.
GCGTTGGCTGCGGATCGAGACGGGCGAGGGGCGGCGGGAAGAGGCGGCGTCGTCATGGGGCGAGCCCGATCTCCTCATCGTTTCGCCCCGTCGCCTGCCGGCCCCGCAGCTGCCAATCGACATCTTCGGTCCCTTCTGGGACGCCTGGATCAGCGCATCGGCGGAGAGCAAGGGGTCGACCCCTGACTACGTCGCCCTGCCCCTACTCGGTATGGCGGGCTCGCTCATCGCCAATGTCCGCCGCGGCTCCCCATGGTCGGGATGGATCGAGCCGCCGATCGTCTGGGTCGCCAACTGCGGCACTCCCTCGACCGGCAAGTCGCCAGCGCTCGACGCCGTCGTCGACCTCATCCGCGAGCTTGAGATCGAGTTCGACAACGATTTTGCCGAGCGGCGCCGCAGCTTCATGGTCGCGAAGGAGATCGCGCGGGCGAGGCGGCAGAAATGGGAGGCCGAGGTGACGGCCGCCGTGAAAAAGGGGCTCCCGCCGCCCGAGCCGCCAAAGGAGGCCGAGGAGCCGCCTACGCCTACTCGTCGGCGGCTCTACACCGTGGACGTCACACCGTGGACGTCACGACCGAGAAGCTGGCCAAGCTGACGTCAGCGAACACCCGTGGCCTTTGTCTCGTCCGCGACGAGCTGGCCGGCTGGCTCGGCTCGCTCGATAAGTACGGCGGAGCCGGTGGCGATCGCGCTTTCTTCGTCGAAGCCTACGGCGGAAGGGATTACGTCGTCGATCGCGTCAAGGATGGCGGCGAGGCCATCCGCATTCCGAACCTCTCCGTGACGGTGGTAGGCGGGATTCAGCCCGACCGGCTCGCCACCATGCTTCTGCTCGGCGACGACGACGGAATGTCGGCGCGCGTCCTCTACTGCTGGCCGGACCCCAGGCCACCCACGCGCCCGCGGAATATCACTGACGACGCGTCGGCTCTTTGCGCACTTCGTTGGCTGATGGTCCTGGACCAGGACGTTGTCGCCGGACACCCCCGCCCGCGCGTGCTGCCACTTGACCCCGACGCCGCCGACGCCATTCAGGCGTGGCGCGAGCGGGTCGCGGGACTCGAGCAGGAAGCCTTCGGGCCTCTTCCTCTCATGGACCGGCAAGCTGCCGGGGGCCGCGGTGCGGATCGGCACGATCCTAGAGCACCTGTGGTGGTGCACGCGCGCCTATGACACGGCCGAGCCGAAGACAATCGGCTTTTTCGACCGGCCCGGCGGACCCGGGCAGTAGGGTCGACCGGGGACGTTGCGAGCGTCCCCGGTCGACGACGAGCGATGACGAAGATGACGACGAGCACGATCGTGATCAAGCGCGCGCGGCTACCCTAGGGAACGTCTGAACAAGGGGTCGTGGGGTTGAGAGCTGTGATTTTGAGCGGCTCCGTCGTCGGATTGTGGAGCGGCGAAGCCGGTTGGCTGCCGCCGATCGGCGGGGCGCGGCGGATTGGGTCGGGGCGGGACGCCCTACGCCCCTTGCCGCCGCAACAGGTGGTGCCTCGCCATGAACAGATTGGCGAGCGCGCAGGTCACGAACAGCCGCTGCGCGTTCTTCTCCAGTCCGCGATAGCGCGTCTTGACGAAGCCGAACACGCGCTCGATGACGCCGAAGGCGTGCTCCACCCTCGCCCGCACCCTCGACTTCGTCCGGTTCTTCGCCCGCTCGGCTTCGTCGACGACGCCGCGGTGACGGTAGCGGCGGTTGGTGAAGTCCGTGGCCTTCGGGGCGTGCGTCTCGATCACCTCGCTCTGGCCGCGATAGGCCCGATCGCCCCACACCCGGGTCTCCTCGCCATGCAAGAGGTCGGGGCCATGCAAGAGGTCGGGCAGCACCACGCTGTCGGCGACATGGGCCGGCGTCGCCACCACGGCGTGGATGATCTTCGATTTGCTGTCGACGCCGAGAGGCGCCTTCATGCCGAAGTACCGCTGATTGCCCTTCCTGGTCTGGTGCATGTCGGGGTCAGGCACCCTGTCGGCGTTCTCGGTCGAGGACGGCGCCTGGATGATCGTCGCATCGACGATGGTGCCGGTCGCCACCTCGATGCCCCTCGCCTCGAGGTGGCGATGCACCTCCTCGACCAGGCGGCGGCCCCTAGCGTGGTCTTCGAGAAGGTGACGGAAGCGGCAAATCACCGTCTCGTCGGGCGCCGGCTCCCGGCCGAGGTCGATGCCGACGAAGCCGCGCATGGCAGCCGAGTCATAGAGCGCCTCCGCCGCCGCCGGATCGGCGAGGTTGAACCCCTGCTGCAGGAAGTAGATGCGCAGCATCCGCTCCAGGCCGATCGGCGGACGGCCCTTGCCGGCCTTCGGATAGACCGGCTCGATCAGCGCGCCCAGCGCCGGCCACGGCACGACGCGCTCCATCCCGCCCAGGAATGTCGCCCGCCGCGTCGTCTTGCCGTAACGCTCAAAGCCCGCCGTCGCCAAGCTCACCTGCCGTATCGTTTCCGCCCGACCCAGTCAAATCAGCCACTCCCCATGATCCACAGCCGAAGCCGCTCGTCGATGGCTTTTGCAGAGGTTCCCTAGATGAGCACCCCCAACCTCGCCATCGCGCACATGGCCGCCAGCCAGAATCAAAAAGAAGTCACGGCCTTCGACGCGCTCGACCAGGCGATCTGTGGCCTCACCGTCATCAGTCTCACGGGCGCCACCTCGCCGCTCGTCCTCGCCACAACGACCGCGCTCCGCTCGGCCGTCCTGCAGCTCGACCCCACCCACCCCGGCGGCAGCTTCGATGTCGTCCTGCCGAACAACCAGAGGCCCTATACCGTCTCTGATACCACCGGCAGCCTCAACAACGACCTGCTCGGCGACGTGCGCGTGGTCACCCTCCACCCCACCGCCGGCACCGCCCAGGCCGACTTCACGCCCTCGACCGGCACCTCGCATTTTGCTCTCGTCGACGACGCGCCCGACGATGATGGCGATGCCAGCTATGTCGAGAGCGGCACCGTCGGGCATCAGGACCGCTACGCCTACCAGGACCTCGCCGGCACCCCGGCAGCGATCATGGCCGTGCAGGTCGCCACCGTCGCCCGCAAGGACGATGCCGGCAGCCGAAGCCTGCGGACGCTCATCCGGTCGGGCGCGACCACGGCCAACGGCGCCACCCGATCCTCGGCACCTCCTATGCGCTCTACGACGACCGCTTCGAGACCGACCCGGCAACCGGCGCCGCGTGGACCAAGGCCGGCGTCGATGCGCTCGAGGCGGGGGTGGAGGTGGTGGCGTGACGGTTGGGCGGGTCAGTCAGGCGGCGGTCGAGATCCTGCTCCAGCCCGCCAGCTCATCGAGGCCGACCCGGCCTTGCGGCAGAACCTTGCCCTGGTGCGCAGCATCACCGGCTTCGGCGAGATCTCGGCCGTCATCCTGCTGGCCGAGCTCCCCAACATCGCCGAGTTCACCCCAAAGGCACTTGCCGCCTTCGCTGGCCTCTCCCCGCGCGAGACCTCGTCCGGCAGCTCGCGACGTCGCACGAGCTCGATCAGCCGTACCGGCAGCGAGCGGTTGCGCCGGACGCTGTTCATGTGCGCGCTCAGCGCCAAGCGAGCCAACGGGGCGCTGCCGGCTTCGTTCAGCGCATGACAACCAGCGGCAAGCCGCCCAAGGTCGTGCTGGTCGCGGTCGCGCGCAAGCTCCTGGTCTTCGCCTACGCCGTCATCCGGGCCAAAAAAACCGTTCACACCCTCCCCGAACGAGCCTGCAGCAGCTCGACCGCCAACACGGTATCTCCGGGGGATCGGCGGTAGGCCGATGGCGGAGCGGGCGGTGATCTACCGGGGCGACGAGACCGGGATCTCCAATCAGGACCAGATCGGCCGCTCCTACGCCCCAAGGGGCAGACGCCAGTGGTCGTCCGGACGGCGAAGCGCGTCACGCAGAGCATGATCTCGGCGGTCAGCAATCGCGGACTGATGCGCTTCATGTTCTACGAGAGTGCCTTGAACGCCGACCGGTTCATCAGCTTCCTCCGCCGCCTGATCAAGGATGCCGCACAGAAGGTGTTGCTGATCGTCGACAACCTGAGGGTGCGCCACGCCAAGCTGATCAAGGCCTGGGTCGAACGTCATGCGCACGAGATCGAGCTGTTCTACCTCCCTGCCTACGCGCCCGACCACAACCCCGACGAATACCTGAACAACGACCTCAAGCAGCAGCTGCGCCAACAGCCCCAGCCCGCCTCGAAAGCCGAGCTGCTCGAGAGCACCCGTGCCGTGCTGCGCGCCATCCAGCGCTCACCTCGCCGCATCCAGGCCTGAAGTTGACCCGCCTTCGTGGAGCCCGTCAGGCTTTCGCAGGAGGTGTTCCCGATGCCGCATACTCGTCCGCCCTATTCGCCGGAGTTTCGGCGCCAAATGGTCGACCTGGTTCGTGCTGGGCGCGATCCGGCGGACCTCGCTCGTGAGTTTGAACCGTCCGCGCAGGCGATCCGCAACTGGGTCGCGCAGTCTGATCGGCGAGAGGGCCGCCGGGAGGAGAAATCCGACGTCCTGCCGGCCGCCGAGCGCGACGAGCTGGTCCGGCTTCGCCGTGAGAACAAGCAGCTGCGGCTGGAGCGCGACATTTCTCTCGAGCCGCGGCCTGGTTCGCCCGCGAGACAGGCGCGGTGCCGTCCGGGTCTTCGAATTCATGAGCGCGAATCAGGCCGTGTTCCCGATTGCGACCATGGCGCGCGTGCTCGGCGTGTCGGAGACTGGCTACCATGCATGGCGCCATCGCCCGCCATCGACCCATGCGCTCGCCGACGCGGCGCTGCTGAAGCGGGTGAGAACCGTACACGCCGGCTCACGCGAGACATATGGGGCGCCCCGTGTGCACGCCGAGCTGCGGGCAGGAGGAGAGAGACACGGGCGCAAGCGGATTGCGCGGCTCATGCGCGACGCCGGTCTCGTCGGCGCCAGCCGCCGCCGCAATGGGCCAACCACAACGCGGCGGGACAAGGAGGCCCGACCAGCACCAGATCTGGTCGACCGCCGGTTCTCCGCCCCGGGCCCGAACCGGCTGTCGATGGGTCGCTGACATCACCTTCATCCCGACCGCCGCAGGGTTCCTCTATCTCGCGGTCGTGCTCGATGTCTGGAGCCGCAAAATCGTCGGCTGGTCGATGGCGAACCATCTCCGGGCCGAGCTGGTGCTCGATGCTCTTGAAATGGCGATCGGTCAGCGGCGACCGCGCGACGTGATTCACCACAGCGATCAGGGCAGCCAATATACGTCTTTGGCGTTCGGCAAGCGCTGCAAGGAAGCCGGCGTTCGGCCCTCCATGGGCTCGGTCGGCGACGCCTATGACAACGCCATGTGCGAGAGCTTCTTCGCAACGCTCGAGTGCGAACTGCTGGATCGCCGCCATTTTGCGTCACAGGCCGAGGCACGCATCGCGTGCTTCAGCTTCATCGAGGGGTTCTATAACCCCGTGCGCCTGCACTCCGCCCTGGGCTACCGATCGCCGATCGGATACGAAACAGAAGGCCACATGGCCACGACAGAACCGTAATCAACCAAGTCCTCGATCACCCCACGAAACTGGGTCAACTTCAGCCTACTTCGAGCCGCCGGCCGTCCGCTACGCCGCCTGAATGCCATGTATATCATTGGGATATTAGTAGCTGGGTGGATCGCCATGGAGCATGAATGGCCACGAGCTGCCCGACGCCGCACGATGTCGGCAGGGGCCGTTGCCGCCGCCGCGGCGACCCCAGATCGGGCAGCCGTCGCGGGGCCAACGACAGTGCTGCAGTCCTCACAGCACCCGCTCGGGGGCCGATGCACGGCGTAGGCGCACGGTCCAGCCTCGAAGCAGAAGTGAGCTGCAGACGGCGGCTCTTCAGCCGCTCAACCAAGCGACACGATGCCTCCGGGCCGCTAGCGATCTCGGCTGGGCAAGAACCTCACTATCGCGACCGGGCTCGGGGATTGCCGCAGACCGCGTCGTCTTGTGAACGTCAAATCCCACGAGCGTGGTAAGCTCGGCCTATGTCCTATGCCTGAAGCTCCGCGTCGGCCAATCCGGCGCGATCTTCGAGCACGGGATACCGCAGACAGCTCCGTCGGCCCGGGGCCAGGAACATCGGGCATGATGCAGCAGCCTGTGCGAACCGGTGTTAAGGAGCGGCGATGAAAGTCGGCATCATAGGGTCGGGGATGGTCGGAGGTGCGTGCGCCAACGCGCTCGTGCTCACGCGGGTGGCGGACGAGATCGTTCTCCTCGACGCGCAGCCGGAGCGGGCCGCGGCGGAGGCCGAGGACGTCCTTCACGCCACGCCCTTCGCGCACAATGCGCTCGTTCGCGCCGGCGGCTACGACCACCTCGCTGGTGCGGATGTGGTGGTGCTGAGCGCCGGCGTATCGCAGCGGCCCGGCGAGACCCGCCTCCAGCTGCTCGAGCGCAACGCCGCGGTGTTCGGCGAGATCATTCCACAGGTACTCGCCGCCGCGCCGAATTGCCTCCTGCTGGTGGCGGCGAACCCGGTCGACATCATGACGCTGGTCGCCCTCCGGCTGTCGGGCCTGCCCCCGGAGAAGGTGATCGGCTCCGGGACCATCCTTGATACCGCCCGCTTCCGGACCTGTCTGGCCGGCCACCTCGGCGTGGCGCCCTCGTCCGTGCACGGCTATGTGCTCGGCGAGCATGGTGACAGTGAGGTGCTGTGCTGGTCGCAGGCCGACGTGGGCGGCATCCCCGTCACCGAGTTCGCGCGCCAAGTCGGCCGGCCGCTGACCGACGAGGTCCGGACCGCCATCGACGACAATGTCCGGCGCTCAGCCTACCGGATCATTCGTGGCAAGGGAGCAACTTGGTACGGTATCGCCGGCGGCGTCGCCCGGATCGCCCGTGCCATCGGGGGCGACGAGCGTGCCGTCCTTACGGTCTCGGCGGTTGGCGAGGGGCTCGGGGCCGAGGGGCCAGTGGCCCTGTCGCTGCCGCAAATCGTCGGCCGCAGCGGCGTGCTCAGGACGCTGAGCCCGCGATTGAACTCGGAAGAGCAGAGCCTCCTCGAGCGCAGCGCTGCTATCTTGCGTGAAGCGGCGGGCGGCCGCTGGTGATACGAAGGGGAGTGGTCCACCGGCCCCCGCCGTAACGGTCGGCAATGACGTTGCGATTGTTGGCTGGACGAGAAAGAGATCAGAGGAGGCTAGGATGGCGAAGGTGCTGTCGGACAAGGAGCGAGCGCTGATAGACGCTTATTGGCGTGCCGCCAATTACCTGTCGGTTGGCCAGATCTATCTCTACGGCAACCCGCTGCTCGAGGAGCCGCTCGCCAAGGAGCATATCAAGCCGCGCCTGCTGGGCCACTGGGGTACCACGCCCGGGCTCAACTTCATCTACGTCCACCTGAACCGGCTCATCAAGAAGCACGACCTCGACATGATCTACATCACCGGCCCGGGCCATGGCGGTCCTGGGCTGGTCGCGAACGCCTACCTCGAAGGCACCTACAGCGAGGTGTACCCGAACGTCTCGGCCGACCGAGCGGGCATGAAGCGCCTCTTCACCCAGTTCTCCTTCCCTGGCGGGATCCCGAGCCACGTCGCGCCCGAGACTCCGGGCTCGATCCATGAGGGCGGCGAGCTCGGCTACGCCCTCTCCCACGCCTATGGCGCGGCCTTCGACAACCCCGATCTGATCGTTGCCTGCGTCGTCGGCGACGGCGAGGCCGAAACAGGGGCGTTGGCGACGAGCTGGCACTCGAACAAGTTTCTCAACCCCGTAGCCGACGGCGTGGTGCTGCCGATCCTGCACCTCAACGGCTACAAGATCGCCAACCCGACCGTCCTCGCCAGGATCAGCCACGAGGAGCTGGATCACCTCTTCCGCGGCTACGGTTATACGCCCTACTTCGTCGAGGGCGACGAGCCGGAGGCGATGCACGAGCTCATGGCCGCGACGCTGGACAAGGTCATGGCCAGGATCCGGCGCATCAAGGACGACGCGCGTCGGAACGGATTCACCGGACGCCCCCGCTGGCCGATGATCGTGCTTCGCACGCCCAAGGGCTGGACCTGCCCGAAGGAGATCGACGGCAAGCGCACCGAAGGCTACTGGCGCTCGCATCAGGTGCCGATGGGCGAGATGCATGAGAACCCGGCCCACGTGCGGCTGCTCGAGCAGTGGATGAAGAGCTACCGCCCCGAGGAGCTCTTCGACGAGGGCGGCCGCCTCCAGCCCGAGCTGGCCGAGCTGCCGCCCAAGGGTGTCCGGCGCATGAGCGCCAACCCGCACGCCAATGGTGGCATTCTCCTCCGTGACCTGCGGCTGCCGGACTTTCGCGACTATGCGGTCGAGGTAACTGCACCCGGCGCAGGCCTGGTGGAGGCTACCAGGGTCATGGGTCGGTTCCTGCGCGACGTGATGAAGCTCAACATGGAGGCGCGGAACTTCAGGTTGTTCAGCCCGGACGAGAACAACTCGAACCGGTGGCAGGACGTGCTCGAGGTCACCGATCGCGCCTGGGCGGCGGAGACCTATCCCTACGACGATCACCTCGCCGTCGACGGGCGGGTCATGGAAATGCTCAGCGAGCACCAGTGCCAGGGCTGGCTCGAGGGCTATCTCCTGACCGGGCGGCACGGCTTCTTCTCATGCTACGAGGCCTTCATCCACATCATCAATTCGATGTTCAACCAGCATGCCAAGTGGCTGAAGGTGTGCAACCACATCGGCTGGCGACGTCCGATCGCCTCGCTGAACTACCTTCTCTCCAGCCACGTCTGGCGCCAGGACCACAACGGCTTCAGCCACCAGGACCCGGGCTTCATCGACCATGTGGTCAACAAGAAGGCCGAGGTGGTCCGCGTCTACCTGCCGCCAGACGCCAACTGCCTGCTCTCCGTCACCGACCACTGCCTCAGGAGCCGCAACTACGTGAACGTCGTCGTTGCCGGCAAGCAGCCAGCACCACAGTGGCTGACGATGGACCAGGCGGTCAGGCACTGCGAGGCGGGCCTGGGCATCTGGGAGTGGGCGAGCAACGATAAGGGCGGGGAGCCCGATGTCGTCATGGCCTGCTGCGGCGACGTGCCGACGCTGGAGACCTTGGCTGCGGTCGATCTCCTGCACCGGCACGCGCCCGAGCTGAGGGTCAGGGTCATCAACATCGTCAACCTGATGAAGCTGCAGCCCCAGAGCGAGCATCCGCACGGGCTGCCCGACAAGGACTTCGACGCGCTTTTCACCACGGACAAACCGATCATCTTCGCGTTCCACGGCTACCCGTGGCTCATCCACCGGCTCACCTACCGGCGGACCGGTCACAAAAACCTGCACGTGCGCGGCTACAAGGAGGAGGGCACCACCAGCACCCCGTTCGACATGTGCGTGATGAACGACCTCGACCGGTTCCACTTGGTGGGCGATGTGATCGACCGCGTGCCGAGGCTCGGAGCACGGGCGGCCTACGCCAAGCAGGCAATTCGGGACAAGCTGATGGAGCAAAAGGCGTACATCGCCCGGCGCGGCGATGATATGCCTGAGATTGCGGGCTGGCGGTGGGGTCAGGAGGTGGCTGTCACCCGAAGCAGCTCGACGGAGGCCGACAACATCTGAGCCGGTAGGAGGGGGATCGCGATTGCCGGGGCCAGCTCGCGATCCGGCGCAAGAAGATACTTGCGGTCAGAGTCCGGCAAGCGCCACCTGCCGGCCAGGAGGCGACGATCGAGGCAAGCGGCTCGGTAACGAACGAGGCTCGTGCCTCAGGGAGGGACAATGGAGGGTGACAGCGCAACCGGGCGCGCGCCGGAGCTGGACCAGCTGCTCAGGCAATATGGGTGCGGCCCGGTCCGGTTCACCGGCACGGGCGATGCGCTCTACGAGCGGCACGTCATGTTCGACAACGTCGTCGATCCGGCCGAGGCGGGTCCGCGGGAGCGCTACGAGGCCGTCGCCCGCTCGGTCAGGGACGTGCTTTCGCAGCGCTGGGTGTTGACGGAACGCACCTATGAGCGGGAGAGCCCCAAGCGCATCTACTATCTCTCCATGGAGTTTCTCATAGGGCGCTCGCTCGCCAACAACATCCTAAATCTCCGCCTCGATCCGTTTGTGAAGCGGGCCGTTGACGAGAAGGGCCTCGACTGGCTCGCCTTGCTGGACGAGGAGCCGGACGCCGGCCTCGGCAATGGCGGCCTCGGCCGCCTCGCCGCGTGCTTCCTCGACTCGATGGCCACGATGCAGCTCCCGGCCATGGGCTATGGGCTGCGCTACGAGTACGGCATCTTCAGACAGACCATCAGGGACGGCTGGCAGGAGGAGCAGCCGGACAACTGGCTGAGGCGGCCCGACCCCTGGGAGGTCGCCCGGCCGCACGAGAAGGTCGAGGTGAGGCTCGGCTGCTCGTTCGAGGTGCGCGGCGGGAGCCTGGGCGTGGTCGCCGGCCGACCGTCGAGCCTGCTCGGCATCCCGTTCGACCGCCCCATCGTGGGCTACGGCGGCAGGACGATCAACACGCTCCGGCTCTGGGCCGCTGCGGCACCCGACGTCTTCGACTTCCAGGCATTCAGCCACGGCGAGTTCGTGAGCGCGCTGGCCGAGCGTCTCGCGGCCGAATCCCTGACGCGCGTGCTCTACCCCGACAATTCGACGAGCATGGGTCAAGGGCTGCGCTTCGTGCAGGAGTACTTCCTCGTCGCCTGCTCGCTCGCGGATCTCGTCCGGCGCTTCCGGCGCGGCAACGCGGATTGGGCAGCATTCCCCGACAAGGTGGCGATCCAGCTCAACGACACGCATCCCAGCCTGGCCGTGCCGGAGGTCATGCGGATCCTGCTCGATGAGGCGCTGCCTCGGCTGGGACCAGGCCTTCGACATTGCCCGCCGTACGCTCGCCTACACGAACCATACGCTTCTGCCCGAGGCGCTGGAGAGGTGGCCCCTGCGGTGGTTCGAGCTGCTGCTGCCGCGCCATCTCGAGATCATCCTCGAGATCGACCGCCGCCTGCTCGATGAGGTCCGGTCGCGCTTCCCTGGCGATGAGGGTCGCTGCGCACGCGTGAGCCTGGTCGAGGAAGGGAGCGAGCGGAAGATCCGCATGGCCAACCTCGCCATTGTCGGCTCGCACAGCACGAACGGGGTCGCCGCGATCCATTCCGAGCTGCTGCGCACGGTCACCGTCAGGGACTTGGCCGAGCTGTTTCCCGAGCGCTTCAGCAACAAGACCAACGGCATCACGCCGCGGCGCTGGCTGCTGCTGGCCAATCCCGCGCTTGCCGCCAGCATCACCGCAGCCATCGGCGAAGGCTGGATCACCGATCTCGCGCAACTAGAGAGGCTGAAGCCGCTTGCGGATGACGCGAGCTTTCGCGAGGCCGTGCGCGAGGCCAAGCGCGAGGCAAAGGTTCGCCTCGCGGAGCGGCTCGCCGCGACGTCAGAGGTCATTGTCGACCCCGACTCGATCTTCGACAGCCAGGTGAAGCGCATCCACGAGTACAAGCGGCAGCTCTTGAACGCGCTGCGTATCGTCGTCCTCTACAACCGGCTGCGGCAGAAGCCGGACGCCTCCATGACGCCGCGCACTTTCTTCTTCGCCGGCAAGGCGGCGCCCGCCTACCACTTGGCCAAGCTCATCATCAAGTTTCTCAACAACCTCGCCGGCACCATTGACGGCGATCCAGCGGTGCGCGGCCGCCTCAAGGTCGTTTTCCTGCCAGAGTACTGCGTCTCCCTCGCCGAGCGCCTGATTCCCGCGAGCGACGTCTCCAACCAGATCTCGACCGCGGGCTACGAGGCCAGCGGCACGAGCAACATGAAGTTCATGATGAACGGCGCCCTGACGATCGGCACGCGCGACGGCGCCACGATCGAGATGGCCGAGGCCGCCGGCGAGGAGAACTTTTTCCTGTTCGGCCTGACGGCGGCTCAGGTGGCCGACAGTCGCGGCTGGTACGACCCCTGGTGGCACTACAATCACGAGCCGGAGACCCGCGCGGCCCTGGACCTGATCGCCTCAGATCATTTCAGCCGCCACGAGCCGGGCATCTTCGAGCCGTTGCGCGAGACCCTGCTCACCCACGGCGACCACTACATGCATCTGGCCGATCTCGGCTCCTACCTCGAGGCGGATCAGCGGCTGCTCGACCTCTATGCCGATCCGGAAGGCTGGGCGCGCAAGGCCATCCTGAACATAGCCGGCTCGGGCCGGTTCTCCAGCGACCGGACGATCGCCGAGTACGCGACCGGGATCTGGCAGGTGAAGCCTTGCCCCGTTCCATAGCGGCGAAGCGGCCGGCGAAGACGGGCGGATCGTTCGCGGGGTCGAGCTCGCCCTTGGGGGCTACGCTGGACCAGGACGGGGTGAACTTCAGCCTGTTCTCGCGGCACGCCACCGGGGTCGAGCTGCTGCTCTTCGATCGGGTCGACGATGCGACGCCGGCGCGGCCATCCGGCTCGACCCCGTGGCGAACCGCACCTATCACTATTGGCACGTCTTCGTCCCCGGCATCGCAGCCGGGCCAGCTCTACGGCTACCGGATCGACGGCCCGCTGGACCCAGCGAGCGGGATGCGCTTCGATCCCGCCAAGTCCTGCTCGACCCCTATGGCCTCGGCGTGGTCGTCCCCGACGGCTACAGCCGCGCCGCCGCTCGCAGCCCGGCGACAACGCTGCGACTGCCATGAAAAGCGTCGTGGTCGATCCCGACGCCTACGACTGGGAAGGCGACGCGCCGCTGCGCCTGCCTTCGGCGCGGACCATCATCTACGAGATGCACGTGCGCGGCTTCACCCGCCATCCGAGCTCCGGCGTCGGCGAGGCCGTGCGCGGCACGTATGCCGGCCTGATCGAGAAGATCCCGTACCTCCAGCAGCTCGGGATCACCGCGGTCGAGCTGCTGCCGGTGTTCCAGTTCGACCCGCAGGACTGTCCGCCGGGCAAGGTCAACTACTGGGGCTACGCCCCGGTCTCCTTCTTCGCCCCGCACCAGGCCTACAGCTCGCGCCGGGACCCGCTCGGCCCCCGTCGACGAGTTCCGCGACATGGTCAAGGCGCTGCACCGGGCGGGCATCGAGGTGATCCTCGACGTCGTCTTCAACCACACCGCCGAGGGCGACGAGACGGGGCCGACCTTGTGCTTCCGCGGCATCGACAATCCCACCTACTACATCCTCGAGCCCGATCGCGCGCGCTACGCCAACTACACGGGTTGCGGCAACACGCTCAACGCCAACCATCCGGTCGTCCGCCGAATGATCGTCGACAGCCTGCGCTACTGGGTGAGGCAGATGCACGTCGACGGCTTCCGCTTCGACCTCGCCTCGGTCCTGTCGCGCGACCCGTCGGGCCGCCCGCTGCCGAACCCGCCGGTCTTGTGGGACATCGAATCGGACCCGGTGCTGGCGGGCACCAAGCTGATCGCCGAGGCCTGGGACGCGGCGGGCCTCTACCAGGTCGGCAGCTTCATCGGCGACAGCTGGAAGGAGTGGAACGGACGATTCCGCGACGACGTGCGCAGCTTCTTCCGCGGCGAGCCCGGCTCGGTGGGGCGGATGGCCGACCGGCTGATCGGCAGCCCCGACATCTACGGCCACGAGGGGCGCGAGGCCGAGCAGAGCGTCAACTTCGTCACCTGCCACGACGGCTTCACGCTCAACGACCTCGTGTCCTACGACGAGAAGCACAACGAGGCGAACGGCGAGGACAACCGCGACGGCGCGGACGACAACCGGAGCTGGAACTGCGGCGTCGAGGGGCCGACCGACGACCCGGCCGTCGAGGCGCTGCGGAACCGGCAGGTCAAGAACTTCCTCACCGTCACGCTGCTCTCGCTGGGCATGCCGATGATCCTCATGGGCGACGAGGTGCGGCGCACGCAATCGGGCAACAACAACGCCTACTGCCAGGATAACGAGACGAGCTGGTTCGACTGGGCCCTGGTCGAGCGGCACGCCGACCTGCACCGCTTCGTGAGGCTGCTCAACGCGCGGCGGCTCTTGCGCGATGTCGAGCACGAGCGCGATCGGCTGAGCCTGGACCAGATGATTCGGCAGGCGAGCAAGAGCTGGCACGGGGTCAAGCCCGGGCAGCCGGACTGGAGCGATCACTCCCACAGCCTCGCGTTCGAGGCGGAGCTATCGCGCGAAGGTGTCCGCGTCTACCTGATCCTGAACGCCTACTGGGAGTCGCTGACGTTCGAGCTGCCGTCGGCGGATAACGGTGGCTCTTGGCGCCGCTGGATCGATACCTCGCTCGCATCGCCGGAGGACATCCTGCCTGGGAGGCTGCTCTCCCGCTCCCTGACCAGAGGACCTATCGAGCAGCCGCACGCTCGGTCGTGGTACTGTTCGTCGAGATCCGGCGCCGAGCTTGAGCCGCCAACTGCCCCGGCGCAGCGTGCGACTGGCGCCAAAAAGCCCTGCTCGACGGGCAAGCCTCTGGCCCGCAGCGTGAGCGGCGCGAGCTGCAAGCGGCGCTCCGCGACATGCGCAAGGGCGACACACTCGTGGTCTGGAAGCTCGACCGGCTGGAGCGGTCGGCGGTAGCGGGAGTCGGCTGATCCCCCTTTCGTCCGGAGGTACACTAACTGAGACGGCACGACAATGTTGGACCGTAAATCCCGGGCGTGGCTCGAGATGCGCGCGAAACGAGATCGTGCCTGACAATCTCCTCGCGCACCGCGCCCTGCTCGGCTGGGAGCAAGTTCGCATTGCCGACGATTACAGCTGGACCCATACCCTCTCAGGCCCCGGTCCGTTCCGGCCGCCTGACCAACCCGGCCCTGCCGGCCATGGCGGTGATCGGTGCCAACTACACCACACCACGGGGCACGATCCACCGAAGGTCAGGGCCGGGGCAATCCAGCGTGCCAGAGGGTGGATCTACCGGCCTTCTCTAAGCCGTTGAAAAACAAGCAGAGAGGGTTCGGCCCCAGTACCTCTCCCTCAACCAGCCCCCGCCCCGGAGTTGGCTCTCCGGCCCAAATTGGCCCTGCTATAACCCGTTGATATCGAGGCCTTTCGCACTCGGCCGTCAAGGAACATCTGAACAAGGGGTTGTTGCCTGGCTGAGGAGGACGGAGACGTCCTCACCCGGCCTCGGGGTTGGATCGTGGCGCCGTTCGGAGCCGTGCTGGGCTGGCGGCGCGGTGTGCCGGCCCGGTGTGGGCACACTACGCCTCCTGGCGGCGCAGCAGATGCCGGCGGGCAATGAACAGATTGGCGAGCGCGCAGATGACGATGAGGCGATGGGCGTTCTTCGCCAGGCCGCGATAGCGCACCTTGGCGAAGCCGAAGACGCGCTTGATGACGCCGATCGTGTGCTCGACCTTGGCCCGGACCATCGACTTGGTGCGGTTTTTCGCAGGCTCGGTCTCGTCCACGACGCCGCGGTGGCGATAGCGGCGATTGACGAAATCCTTGGCCCGCGGCGCGCGCCGCCGGATCACCGCCCGCTGTCCGCGATAGGCTTGGTCGCCCCACACCTTCGTCTCTTTGCCGTGCAGCAGATCGGGCAGCACCGTGCTGTCGGCGACATGGGCCGGCGTCGCCACGACCGCGTGAATCAGCTTCGAGCAGGTGGCGGAAGCGGCACAGCGTGGTCTCGTCCGGCACCGGCTCCTGGCCCAGGTCGATCCCGACGAAACGGCGCATCGCCAGCGAGTTGTAGAGCGCCTCCTCCACCGCCGGGTCCGACAGGTCGAACCAGTGCTGCAGAAATAGATCCGCAGCATCCGCTCCACCCCGACCGGCGGCCGGCCGTGGCCGGGCTTGGGATAGAACGGCTGGACCAGCCCGCACAGCGCCGACCACGGCACCATGCGCTCCATCCCGGCCAGAAACGCCGCCCGCCGAGTCGTCTTCGCGTAGCGCCCGAACCCCGCCATCGCCAGCGTCAGCTGCGTCATCGATCCCGACCCGTGCGCGCCGATCAACCCCGACGAACATCATACCAGGATCGCAGGACCATGCCTTTTGCAGAGGTTCCTTAACTGGGCGGGAACCGCCGAGGCGCTCCAAAGCCTCTCTCCGGGGCCGTTTTCTCAGCCGGGTGTGAACCTCGGTCATTCGGTATCCGATTGAGAAAACGCTTATAGAACAGTGACTTGACCGGGCCGGCCAAATGCCGGGGTTCGAAATCCCTCTCGCCTAGGCGAGATTCAGTCTCGAACTCGGAAATCGTTTCTGATCAACGAGTTGGCGTTCTTCCGTTGCTGACTCGGTGGTGGCCGAGCGAGAGGAACCGCCAAATCGTTCTCTGCGAGGCACAGCCCCGGATCATGCCAACGCGTCGAGCAGCTGCTTGGCAGCGACGAGGTCCCGCGTGTCGAAGCCCTCGGTAAACCAGCTATAGATTGGGGCGAGGGTATCATGCGCCTTTCGCCGCTCGCCGTATTCCGCCCAGAGCAGACAGAGCGATCTCGGCGCGCAGCTCCCACAGCTTGGCGTGTCGCCCGATCGCGACATTGCGGGCAGAGGCAAAATCCCTTGCGGCTTCGCTACTACGACCCCCGAGTAAGAGCCCCTCGCCCGCGAGCCTCCGCAGCTCGGCCTCGAACCAGCGCTCTCCGGTCGCGGCGACCTGATCAAGCGCGCGGCGGAGGGTCGTGTCCCAGGAGGTGGTGTAGGAGCAGGCGGTTAATGAGGCGGCCATCGCCGGTCTTTCGGCTTCCGTAATGGGCCGTGGGGCGTCAAGTCCCTCGAGTGATCATCTCGCCGCCGGGCTCATGCTTCCGTCCGTGGTCGGCGTCCTCTCCGCCACATCATGCCATCAGAGCCAGGATTGGCGAGCCAATCTAGGGTCGCGTGGTTCCCGCTGCGAGCGAGCCCACTCCCGGATCACCGGCTTCACCGCTCCCGCGTCCCGGCGACGGGACCTCGGTGGAGCAGAGCGTTCGGCCCTGTCCAGAAACCTCCTCCTTCTCAGCCGCTCACACGACGGCCGCCTGCTTGCCGAAGTGGAAGCTGGTGCCGTCGACCCGCATCCGGTGCAGAACAATGGCGAGCTTGCGGGCGAGCGCGACCTTCGCGCGCTTCATGCCACGGCGCTTGCCGACCTCGATCGCCCGGCGCTTCAGGGTCGAGAGCCGGCCGGCCCTGGTCAACATCACGTTCGCGGCCTCGTAGAGGGCGCTCCGCACCATGATCGGCAACGCCGATCATCCGGCCCGACAAGGGCGGGAGCCGCGCCCGCGGTTCCCGAGGCGCGTCGCCCACCATCCGCGACCAGAAGACCGCGGGTCCGGGTCGCGAAGCGAGCGCGGCCAGCAGGCCGCGAAGGGCTGATCCCGCCGGTGACCTCGGTCTCGCCTGTGCAATTCCGAATTCAATCGGGCCGGGTTTTCCGACTTGAAGCCGGCCATCGTTCCGGGCTGAAGCCGGCCACCGTTCCGATTTGAAGGCGGCCAGCTGGCCGCCCCCGTACGGCTCCTGGGTCAGCAACTCGGGCATCTCGATCCTCGTGTCGATCGTGACGGAGGGGCGGGATGCCGGCGAAGAGGAAGCTGACCATGAGACAACTACGCCAGATGCTGCGTCTGGCCCGCGACGGGGCCAGTAGCCGCGAGATCGGGCGCGTGCTGGGCGTTGCCCGCAGCACCGTCCAGGAGAACCTGAAGCGCGCGGCGGACGGGGGTCTGAGCTGGCCGCTGCCGGGTGAGCTCACCGATCATGCCCTCGAGCAGCGGCTGTTCGAGCGTGCCGGGGTCAAGCAGGGTACCCGTCGTCGTGCGGAGCCCAACTGGGCCGAGCTGGTCATCGATCTGAAGAAGCCCGGCGTCACCATGATGGTGCTCTGGGAGGAATACCGGGCGACCCGGCCCGACGGCTACGGCTACAGCCGCTTCTGCGAGCTGTTCCGCGGCTTCGAGCGCCGGTTGTCGCCGAGCATGCGGCAGGATCACGTCGCCGGCGACAAGGTCTTCGTCGACTACTCGGGCAAGAAGATCGCCATCGTCGATCCACAGACGGGTGAGATCCGCGCGGCGGAGATCTTCGTGGCCGTGCTCGGGGCCTCGAACTTCACCTACGCCGAGGCGACCTGGACCCAGTCGCTGCCCGACTGGATCGGCGCGCACGTCCGGATGTTCCGCTTCTTCGGCGGTGTGCCGCGCCTGGTGGTGCCCGACAATCTGAAGGCCGGGGTCAACAAGGCCTCGTTCTACGACCCGGAGCTCAACCGGAGCTACGGGATGATGGCCTCGCACTATGGTGTTGGTGTCCTGCCGGCCCGGCCGCGCCGCCCCAAGGACAAGGCCAAGGTCGAGAACGGCGTCCGCTTCGCCCAGACCTGCATCCTCGGCCGCCTGCGGCGCGAGACCTTCTTCTCGCTCGCCGACGCCAACCTGGCCATCGCCGGTGCCCTCGACCGCATCAACGATCATGTCATCCGCCGCCTCGGCGTCACCCGCCGGCACCTCTTCGAGACCATCGAGCGCCGGGTCCTGGCGCCCCTGCCGGGTGATGAGTACGAGTTCGCCGAGTGGCGGCTCGCCCGCGTCGGCGTCGACTATCACGTCGAGCACGAAGGGTTCTTCTACTCGGTGCCGCACGGCCTGATCCGAGCACAGGTCGACGTCCGCGCGACCAGCCGCACGATCGAGCTGTTCCACCGCGGGCAACGTGTCGCCCTGCATCAGCGCCGCTACGGCGGCCGTCGCCACGGCACCGATCCCGATCACATGCCCAGTTCCCACCGCCGCTACGCGGACTGGACGCCGGACCGCTTCCGCCGTTGGGCGGGCTCGGTCGGGCCGAACACCGAAGCCCTGGTCACGGCCATTCTGGCCCATCGCCCGCATCCCGAGCAGGGCTTTCGAACCTGCCTCGGCGTCCTTAGGCTGTTTCGCGACCTCGAAGCCAGCCGCGCCGAAGCCGTCTCGGCCCGGTCCCTGCGGATCGGTGCGCTCACCTACCAGAGCATCGCTTCCATCCTCGCCAACCGCCTGGGCCGCCAACCCGCCACGGCCGAGCCCGAGGCCGTCATCGACCACGTCAACCTGCGTGGCCCCAGCTACTTCCATTGAGGAGAACCACCATGCTCGCCCACCCGACCCTCGACCTGCTCGCCAATCTTGGCCTCCACGGCATGCTCAAGGGCTTTCAGGATCTCGAAGCCCAACCGGAGGCGAAGGGCCTGGAGCATGCCGAATGGCTCGCTCTGCTGCTCGACCGGGAGATGACCCTGCGCCGGCAAAAACGCTTCGAGAGCCGCGCCCGTGCCGCGCGGCTGCGTCATCAGGCCAGCGTCGAGGACGTCGACTTCCGCGCCGCCCGCGGTCTCGATCGCGGGCTGTTCCTCAAGCTGGCCGGCTGCGGCTGGATCCGCGCCCGGCATGGCTTGCTGCTCACCGGGCCGACCGGCGTCGGCAAGAGCTGGCTGGCTTGCGCCCTCGGCCACAAGGCCTGCCGGGAGGATCTCTCCGTCGCCTACCACCGTGCCCCCAGGCTGTTTGCCGCTCTCGCCCTGGCGCGCGGTGACGGCCGCTACGCCAAGATGCTGCGCGGCCTCGCCAGGGTCGACCTGCTCATCCTCGACGATTGGGGACCCGAGAAGCTCGACGACGAGCAGCGCCGCGACCTGCTCGAGATCATCGAGGACCGCCACGAGCGACGATCCACCATCGTCACCAGCCAGCTGCCCGTCGATCGCTGGTACGAGATCATCGGCAATCCCACCATCGCCGATGCCGTCCTCGATCGTCTCCTGCACAACGCCTACCGCATCGAGCTGGCCGGCGAGAGCCTCCGCAAACGTCGCTCGCCCGAGCTACCAACCACGCCGGCTTGACCGCCGGCGCGATCGCCTCGAACATCCACCACGACCCAGGAGCAACCATCGGCGTGGCCGCTTTCAAATCGGAAGGGCGGCCGGGATGGAATCGGAATGGTGGCCCGCTTCGTGTCGGAATAGGTGGCCGGCTTCATATTGGAATGACCGGCCGGCTTCGTCGGAATCCGCA
>CAWHFO010000081.1:0-17538 GCA_963828215.1 uncultured Alphaproteobacteria bacterium
AGGGAAGAAAATAGCGGTGGAGCTCGCGGCCGCCTTGCGCGACGGCGAGCGTCTAGGCAAAACTGGATCGCTGCGCATGCGTTTTGGATGGAGGGTCGAACCATGCACCGAAGCCTCGCCGCAGTTGCGCTCCCTCTATTTCTGGTCGCGGCCGGTTCAGTCGGCGCTCAGGAAGACCTCCTCAAGAGCGCCCAAGCGACCTTCAAGCCGATTCCCGAGACACCGCCCGCCGTGCCGGGGGTCGAGGCCACGGCTGACCGGGTCGCGCTCGGGACCATGCTCTACTTCGAGCCGCGGCTGTCGGGGGGCAGCCATTGGATTATTTGCAACTCCTGCCATATCGTGGGCCTGGGCGGCGTTGACGGACGGCCAGGAAGCTTGAATCGGCCACCGCTGGCAGCGCGGTGGGCGTAACGCGCCGACAGTGCTGAACGCGATCTTCAACACGGCGCGCAGTTCTGGGATGGACGCGCGAAGGACCTCGAGGCTCAGGCCGGTGGGCCGATCGCCAACCCAATCGAGATGGGCTCTCGCCGTCAGGGCACGTCATCGAGCAACTGGCCGGGATACCTGGCTACCTCGAGAAGTTCCAGGCCGCATTCCCCAGCGAACTGAATTCCATCACGCTCGGGAACGTCGAGAAAGCCATTGCCCTCTTCGAGGCGACCCTGATCACGCCGAACGCGCCGTTCGACGCGTTCCTGAAGGGCGACGCCGGGGCCCTCACGGCGGCGCAGAAGGACGGCCTCAGGCTGTTCATGGACAAGGGTTGCTCGGCCTGCCACAACGGGATCAATGTCGGCGGTGGGATGTATGCGCCATTCGGCGTCGTGGAGCGGCCTGGCAGCGAATTCCTGCCGCCGACCGACAAGGGGCGCTTCGAGGTCACCAGGACGGTGGACGACGAGTACGTCTTCAAGGTGCCGACCCTGCGCAACATCGCGCTGACGGCGCCGTACTTCCAGATCGGCAAGTCATGGGACCTTCGCCAGGCGGTGGCCGTCATGGGTGCAAGCCAGCTCGGCATTCAGCTGACCGACGAAGAGGTGACGAAGATTACGGAATTCCTGCACAGCCTGACTGGCGAGCAGCCCGAGGGTGGTGTACCCCATATTGCCGCCCTCGGTCGCCGCCACGCCGCGACCCCAACCCTGAGCGTCTATCGGCGGCCGGCGCCGTGTCGGCATCCCGGCTGCCGGTCAGCTCCGACGCGGCCCGGTCATGTCCACGACCTCAACCTCGCCCGTCTTGCCGTTGGCCAAGGTGAATTGGCGTTACGGGCGCGATGCATCCTTATTCAGTCCTAATCTCCATAGAGTCCTTGCTCAGCGCGCGCATGGCAGGCCGTGCAGTTGCCCTTGAACTTGGCCTTGGCCCAGTCGGCTTCTCGCACCTCCTCGCGGTGGTTGCGCACCCACCAGCGCTGCTCCGTGATGCGCAGCGGCGCCTCGCCGCCCCGCGTGGGGGCGGCGTTGGCCACGTAATAGCCGAGGATCTCCTGCCGCACGGCATCATCCAGGCTCGCGTCCTCGCCGAAATGTTTGCCGAGGTCGGCGAAGATCCGGCGCCAGGAGTTGGCCGGTAGGAACTGCGGCTGGTAGGCCATGTGGCAGGCCCCGCACTCCTTCTTCGCGGCTTCGTTAGTGACCGGCGGAACGCGCTTGAGCTCCTGGGCGAGCGCAGGGGCCAGGGTGGCGGCGACTGCGAGCAGGGCGGTGGCTATGGCGAGCGGACGCATCGGTCTCTTCCTCCTCGCTATTGGCTCATCATGAAGGTGATGAAATCGCCTTTCTCGGCCGGCGTGCATTCGCGCCCGAGGACCTGGTTGCAGTTGCGCTTGAACCACTTCTCGACGTCGGCCTTGTTGGTGTAGCGCTTCGGGTTGGCCGAGACCGCCATCGGCTCGATCGGCTTGCCGGTCTTGGCGTTCTGGCCGCGGCTACGGGGATCGTCGCTGTGGCAGCTCGTGCAGGCCGGGGTCGCGGAGTTGCCGCCGGGGTGCCGGGTGCGGAACAGGGCGGCCCCGCGCTCCGCATTGAAGCCGGCGAAGGTGGCGTCGGCCTGCTTGGCCTGAGCCAGGTAGTCGGCGAGGATCTGGTCCCGCGCCGCCGGCTGCGCGGCCGCCGCGGCGGCGGCAAGGCCGGCGGCAGCCGATGCGATGGCAAGCAATGCGCGGCGGCTCATTGAGGCTCCTCCTTGGGGATGCGGATGGCTTGATCGTCGAACCGCCCGGTCGCCGCGTCACGGTGGCAGGTCGAGCAATTGACCTTGCTGCCCACGGCCTTGCGCTCGAACACGGGCGCGGGGATCCCGGCATGCTTGCGCCGCCAGTAGGGATTCGCGGTGATGCGCAGCGGCTGTGCCGGGTCGGTCACGCGGAAGCGGTTGCCGATCTCGGTGTCCCAGGTCTCGGCGGCGTTGGTCGTCAGCCAGGCCGCGATCTCCTCGGCGCGCGCCGGATCGAGGCTCGCGTCCTCGCCGAAATGGTCCTTCAGGCCGGCCATCAGCGCAGCCCAAGAGGCGGCCGGCAGCAGGCTCGGGTGAAAGGCGTCGTGACAGGCACCGCACTCCTTGGCATAAGCCGCATTCTGGACCAGCGGATGGCCTGTCGTCGGCGGTAGGCGACCGAGGGCAACCACGGCCAAGGCGGCGACCCCGATTATCGCGGCCACGGTCACGGCGGCCGGAGCCAGCCGTGCGGGCCGCGGCGTCGGCAAGGGCGTTCCGGGCGGCAGGCTCTTGTCACCCGTGATCATCGCCGTGATCAGGTTCTCGCCGGTCAGGAGACCATGCGCGATCACGCCGGCAACATGTCCCGCCACGAGGACGAGGAGCACGAAGACCAGCGCCTCATGGGCCACCTTGGCGCCGTTGCCGACGCTATAGGTCGCGATCCCAGCAAACGGTCCTTGCTTCTCCTCGCCGCCGAGCACGAGCAGCCCCGTCGCGGTCGTGGCGACCAGCACGGCGAATAGGAAGTAGATCATGACCGCGCCGGCTGGGTTGTGGCCGATGTGATGGCTGGGCCGCAGGAGCAGCAGGCCGCGGACGTACTCCCAGACATCGCGGGGACCATAGGCGAAGCTGGTGATGTGGCTGTACTCTGGCCCGAAGATCGCCCAGACCAGCCGCATCACCAGCAGCGCCACGATGGCGTAGCCGGCCCAGAGGTGCACGCCCATCCACCACTCCGGCGCCACGAAGCCGGTAAAGAGGTCCACGGCGACCAGGACGACCAGAAGCCAGTGAAACAGGCGGGTCGGCAGATCCCAGACCCGGATCGCCCGTTGCTTGACCTTCATGTGAACGCCTTCGGCTAATTCAGCGCTCCCACGCGGCACCATTCACCGAAACTAGCTTTCCACGTTACAGTGGTCGGTGCTAGGGCGTCAACCTCGGGTGACCTCGTGCTGAGCGAAGCGACAATTGGCGGGCGGTCCCCTTGGTGAGACTGGATGAGGTCTCTCCCGGCCTACGGTTCGCTGAGACACCGCTTTGCAGGTAGGGACCGCAAGGAGGTGGGGGATGGACGAGAACGTTGGGGTGGGTGTGGGCGCGGCGGAGCGCGCGCAAGACGCTGGCGGAGCCGGGCCCACACCCGAGCCGCGGCGGCGGATGTCGGCGCGGCGCAAGCATGAGGCGGTGCTCCGCCTGCTGCGGGGCTAGGACCTGGAACTGGTCTCACGCGAGTTGGTGGTGACGGCCGCCGAGCTGAGCGGCTGGCGGGAGGCCTTCCTCGCCGCGGGCGAGGCGTCGTTGAGAAGCCGGCCCGCCGACGCGCACGACCTGGAGATCGGGCGGCTGCAGGCCAAGGTCGGCGAGCTGACGATGACGACCGAACTGCTGGAGGCGAAGATCGAGCACCTGGAGACGCACCGCCCTTTGGCCGGCCGGAGGTCGAGGCGATGAGCCGGCAGGTCTCGCCCTCCACGGACAAGGTCTAAGGCTTGCAGCGGGTCACGCGCTGCTGGGGCGTGGCGCGGGCAACCATTTATCGCCACCGCCACCCGACCCGGGCGGTCGAGCGCAAGCGGCCCGGACCCCTCGGGGCCATGTCGGATGACGACTTGTTGGCGGCGATCCGCCAGCTCCTGACGGACAGCCCCTTTCATGGGGAAGGCTACCGCAAGCTGTGGGCACGGCTGCGTTCAGGGGCATCTGCACCAGCCGACGCCGTGTGCTGCGCTTGATGCGGGCGCACGGCCTGCTGGCGCCGCAACGTGCCGGCCGACCGCATGGCCCGAGGCCCACGACGGCACGATCACCACCGAGCGGGTCGACCGGATGTGGGGCACCGACCTGACCTCGGTCATGACCGGCGAGGGCCAGGCTGGCGGCAGTCATCGCTGTGGATCATTGTTCGGCCGAGTGTGTCGGCATCCACGCCAGCCATCGCGCCGATCGCTTCGAGACGCTCGAGCCGGTCAAGCAGGCGGTGCGCGAGCGCTTTGGCGCGTTTGCCAAGGGGGTCGCCGCCGGCCTCCAGTTGCGCCACGACAACGGCAGCCAATACGTGAGCCATCATTTCCAGTCCGAGATCCGCTTCCTCGGCATCGGAAGCTCACCGGCCTTCGTGCGGCAGCCTGAAGGCAACGGCTGCGCCGAACGGTTCATCCGGACCCTGAAAGAGAACTTGCTGTGGGTCCGCCACTTCGCGACCGTCGAGGAACTCCGCCTGGCACTCATCGCGTTCAAGTGGACCTACAACCAGAGCTGGATCCTCGAGCGCCACGGCTATAAGGCACCCGCTCAGGTCCGTGTTGAGCAGATCAGCACCCAATGCCAATGGCCGCATAAGCGCAAAGCGGTGTCTCAAAACTGTGGACCGGTACATGTCCCAGCTGGCTGAGGTAGCAGTGCCTCGTGCCGTGTTCGCCGCGATCCTGCGCCGGATCGATCGCCTGCGAGGACCGCCCCTTGCGTTGGCCTAACGGGAGCCGGCCATGGGACGCGGCCGGAGCCGAGAAGAGAACCATGGGCCGAGATCGACCGGGGCACCAGAACAGCCCCGACCGGCCCGCGGACTGGGGTCCGGTGGTCCCCCGCACATGGGATCCGCCTCCAATCATGCGCTCCGCTTGACCGAGAAGCGGATGAAGAGCAGGATTCCCGGAGGCAGCCGCCCATCCGGGCAATGTCGGCTGAGAGCATACATGGCCGTCGGCCTGCTTCGTCGAGGCAATGGCGGAATGGCGACGAATGGTTAATTTCAAGGTCAATGGTCGGTCCGTTGAGACCGATGTCGATCCCGAGATGCCGCTGCTCTGGCTCCTGCGCGATCACCTGCAGCTCACCGGCACCAAGTTCGGCTGCGGCCAAGCACTTTGCGGCGCCTGCACCGTGCATATCGACGGCATGGCTGCCCGCGCCTGTGCCACGCCCGTGGCGGCGGCCGAGGGCCGCGAAGTGACGACGATCGAGGGCCTTTCGGACAAGACGGCGCAGGCGGTGCAGACCGCCTGGCAGAAGCTCGACGTGGTCCAGTGCGGTTATTGCCAGTCGGGTCAGATCATGACGACGGTGGCGCTCTTAAGCGAAAACCCGACGCCCAGCGACAGCGACATTGACGGCGCGCTCGCCGGCAACATCTGTCGCTGCGCCACGTATCACCGCATCCGTGCCGCCGTGCACGAAGCGGCCCGGATCCTGGAGGGCTGAGCGATGAGGGCGATCAAAGAGCGTCTGCAGCAGCCCAGCCGCCGCGGCTTCCTGATCGGTGCCGCCGCGGCCGGTGCCGGTCTCACCATCGGCTTCCACCTGCCCTTCGGCCACGGCTTCGCCGCCGACGGAGCGCCGATCAACCCCTTTCAGGCCTATGTCCACATAGCGCCCGACAACAGCGTCACGGTCTTGTCGGCCCATATGGACGGAGGCCAGGGCATCTACAGCGCCCTAGCGACGCTGGTCGCCGAGGAGCTCGGTGCCGACTGGTCGCAGATGCGGGTCGACGGCGCCTACGGCAACACCAAGCTCTACGGCAACCTCACCTGGGGCGGTCTCATGCAGGGCACCGGCGGCTCCTCTAGCACCAAGAGCTCGTGGCAGCGCTACCGCCAGGCCGGCGCCCTGGCGCGAATGATGCTGGTCGAGGCGGCGGC
The DNA here is from genome assembly GCA_963828215.1 of uncultured Alphaproteobacteria bacterium. Taxonomy (GTDB): domain Bacteria; phylum Pseudomonadota; class Alphaproteobacteria; order Geminicoccales; family Geminicoccaceae; genus CAVTJL01. The sequence continues at coordinate 6,099 of CAWHFO010000081.1, forward strand.
CAAGGAGTGGCAGGTCCTGGCCGATTCGATCACGATCCAAAAGGGCGTGCTCAGCAATGGTTCTGGCCACTCGGCCAGCTTTGGCGAGCTCGCCGATGCGGCGGCACGGTTGGGCACGCCGATGCAGGTTAAGCTCAAGGACCCCAAGGACTGGGTCTATATCGGCAACGAGAAGCTGCGCCGGCTGGACTCCGTGCCGAAGACCACAGGCCGGCAGCAGTTCCCGATCGACGTCCAGCTGCCGGGCATGCTGACGGCGGTGATCGAGCACCCGCCGCTCTTCGGCGGAAAGGCCAAGTCGTTCGACGCCGCGGCGACGAAGCAGGTTCCAGGTGTGGTCGATGTCGTCGAGACGCCGCGCGGCATCGCCGTCGCGGCCCAAGACATGTGGTCCGCGCTCAAGGGCCGCCAGGCGCTCAAAGTGGCCTGGGACGAGAGCGGCGGCGAGGCTCGCGGCACGGACGAGCTGATGGTCCACTACAAGAAGCTCGCCCGCACCGCCGAGGCGAAGCAGATCCGCAATGACGGCAATGCGGCCAAGGCGCTGGCCGCTGCCGCCAAGGTGATCGAGGCAGAGTTCGAGTTTCCCTACCTTGCCCATGCGGCGATGGAGCCGCTCGACGCTGCCGCCCGTTTTGAGAACGGTCGGCTCGAAGTCTGGGCCGGCCACCGAATTCCCGACCTTTACCAACAGGTCGCGGCCAAGATAATGGGCCTCGAGCCGTCGGCGGTGACGCTGCACTGCATGACGCCCGGCGGCTTCTTCGGCCGCCGCGCCGTCGGCGATGCCGACATCATCGTCGAGGTCGTCTCCACCTTGAAGGCGATCGGCGCTAAGGCGCCGGTCAAGCTGGTCTGGACGCGCGAGGACGACATGCGCGGCGGCCGCTACCGCCCTCTCTACTACCACACGCTGAAGGCCGGCCTGGACGCGGACGGCAACCTCGTCGCCTGGCAGCATCGGATCGTCGGCCAGTCGATCATGAAGGGCACGCCGTTCGAGCCCATGATGGCGAAGGCGGGCTATGACCCGACCTCGGTTGAGGGGGCCAGCACCCTGCCCTACGCGATCCCGAACCTGCATGTTGATCTCATCACCACCGAGGTCGGCGTGCCGGTCTTGTGGTGGCGCTCGGTCGGCTCGACCCACACAGCCTATTCGACCGAGGTCTTCATCGATGAGGCGGCGCATGCCGCCGGCAAGGACCCGGTCGCGTTCCGCCGGGCACTGCTCAAGGACAAGCCGCGGCACCTGGGCGTGCTCGAGCTCGCGGCCGAGAAGGCTGGCTGGGACAGCTCCTTGCCGCACGGGCGCTTTCGCGGCGTCGCCGTGCACGAGGCGTTCGAGACCTACGTCGCGCAGGTGGTCGAGATCTCGCTGCGCCCCGACGGCAGCCCCAAGGTCGAGCGGGCGGTCTGTGCCGTCGATTGCGGCATCGCCGTCAACCCGGACATAGTCAGGGCGCAGATCGAGGGCGGCATCGGCTATGGCCTGGGGGCGATCCTGAAGAGCGAGATCACGCTCGATAAGGGTCGCGTCGTCCAGGGCAATTTCGACACCTACCAAGTCCTGACGATCGACGAGATGCCCAAGGTCGAGGTCCATATCATGGCCTCGACCGAGGAGCCGACGGGTGTCGGCGAGCCGGGCGTGCCGCCGGTGGGACCGGCGGTCGCCAACGCCTATTTCGCCGCGACGGGCAAGCGGATCCGGGTGCTGCCGTTCAGCAAGAACCATCTCCGGTCCGCCTGAGGCAGCAGCTGGAGCCACAGCTATGCGATCCGCTCTGCGGGCGACGGTCGTCACACTGCTGCCGCTGGGCCTGGCCCTGGCCGGCAGCTCCGAGGCCGCCGGCGGACCGGCTCAGGGCCTGCGCGAGCCCAGCGCCTTCGCCGGCATCAGCGACCAGAACCAGCGCTCGCTGGCTCTGTTCGGGGAGGCGGGCAAGGTTCTACAGCATCCGCGTTGCGTCAATTGCCACCCGGCCGGCAACCGCCCGCTCCAGGGCGACGACAGCCATCTGCACATACCGGCGGTGCAGCGCGGCGAGGCCAATATCGGCGTCGCCGGCCTGCATTGCCCGGCCTGCCACCAGACCCGGAATTACGATGCCGTCGGCATTCCCGGCCATGAGAACTGGCAGCTGGCGCCGATCGAGATGGCCTGGCAGGGCAAGTCGCTCGCGCAGATCTGCCAGCAGATCAAAGACCCGGAGCGAAATGGCGGCCGCTCAATGGACCAGCTCGTCCACCACATGGCCGAGGATTCGCTGGTCGGCTGGGGCTGGCATCCGGGCGCCGGCCGCACCCCGGCACCCGGGTCGCAAAAAGCCTTCGGCGAGCTCATTAAGGCCTGGGTCGAGACGGGTGCAGTCTGCCCCCCGGGCTGAGCCGCAGCCAGAGTTCACGCCACCGACGCGACCCCAATGGCGTGAACACTCTGGCGGGGGTGGTCGATGCCACTCAAGCACGTCGTGCCAGGGCGCTGCGATGTCTGGGCCCAGTGATGGGTCGCCGCGCACACCTCCATCCGACCAGGCACGGCGCCAGTCGGAAGAACTAAATCACCTCGCCACGACGCAATTGGGCCCAGCCTCAACATCCTTGCCACGAAGGGCCAACTTGACGGAGAAGCCCGTGGCCATTTGCACTTAGGCCTGGCCGCCCTGGCTGCCCCCCGTCATCTGAAAGCTGCTGGTATCTGGGTTTAGTGCACTGCACCGTAACTCTGGCACCGTAACTCGGTCGCGCGCGAAGGTCTCGGCCGAATCGAAACTCTGCACTTCCCTTATGCGCCCAATGGCAGGGGTTGGTGCTCAAGCCCGCCATCCAGGCCGTCGCGCGCAACACGGGATGTCCAAGTCAATCTCTCCTTAGGCGAGGGTTTCGACGCTCCCGATGGTAAGCGCTGTGCTGCCGGCACCTGTCGGGGCCGGGGCTGATCGGCCAGAGTGACGGTCCTCGGACGGGGATCGTTTCATGGCAGCATTTGACCTTACGCTTGACCCGAAGCCGGTGAGCGTGCGGCGGCTGGAGGTGTTGTCGGGTGATCTTGGCCGGCGGCGCTGGCCGGACGAGGTGAAGGCTCGGATCGTCCGGCGAGTCGCTCGAGGGCGGGGCCGTGGTGTCGGCGGTGGCGCGGCGGCATGGGCTACGGCCGCAGCAGCTGTTCACCTGGCGGCGCCTGGCGCGGGCCGGGCGGCTGGCGCTGCCGGTGGCGGAGGCCGTGCGGTTCGTCCCGGTGGTCGCGGAAGCAGCGGCCAGCGGCTCGGCCCAGCCGAGGCCCGCCACCGCGGCTCGTGCCGGCGTCATCGAGATCGAGCTTGACGGAGTGATCCTGCGGGTCGCTGGCGGTGTCGACGAGCGGCAGCTGGCGCGGGTCCTGCGGGCGTTGAAGGCCGTCGGATGATCCTCTCGGGTGGCCGGTTCCAGGTGTTCGTCGCCACCACGCCGGTCGACTTCCGCAAGGGGATCGACGGGCTGGCGGCGGTGGCCCAGCAGCAGCTGCGGCTCGATCCGTTCTGCGGCGCGGTCCTGGTGTTCCGGGCCAAACGCGCCGACAGGGTGAAGCTCTTGGTCTGGGACGGCAGCGGCCTGACCCTGATCTACAAGCGGCTCGACGAGGGCAAGTTCTGCTGGCCGCGGATCGCCGACGGGGTGATGCGGCTGTCGCCGGGGCAGCTCGGCGCCCTCTTCGAAGGGCTCGACTGGAAGCGCGTCCACAGCCGGAGGATCGCCCGGCCGCAGCTCGCGCAATGACCCCTGCGACAAAGTGAATCGCCAATCGAATCAATAGGTTGCAGATCCGGCGTCGCGTGCTCCACTGCCGCCATGAGCGACGCGCTGAGCGCCACTGGCTCGGGCCCGCTGCCGGGCGACGTGGCGGCCCTGCAGGCCCTGCTCCTGGCCGAGCGGGCCAGGGCGGAGCGGCTCTCCGACCAGAACGCGCGGCTGCGGGCGATCGTCAGGGAGCTGCAGCGGGCGCTGTTCGGCCGACGCTCGGAGAAGGCCGCCCATGCCGACCAACTGGAGCTGGCGCTCGAGGAGGTCGAGCAGGCGAGGCCGGGCTCGCGCTCCAGAAAGGCGTGCGCCGTGTTGATCGCGGCCTCGCGGTCGAGTGGCACCTCGTTCATCGGGTATGCCTCCTGGCGCAGCGGGAAGTCGCGGCAAAAGGTCTCAGCAGCGGGTTGAGGACTGGTTGATGACTAGGGCCGTCCCTGCCGTTTTCTATAGTCATCAGCCCGTCATCTTCTGCCTGGAATTGTTGAGGAAGTTTGGTGCCCAGGGGCGGATTCGAACCACCGACACGCGGATTTTCAGTCCGCTGCTCTACCAACTGAGCTACCTGGGCACGCGCCGCGCGTTATAGGTAGGAGGCCCGGGCCTGTCCAGCGAAAGGCCGGCGCCTTCTCGTCATCATACCGAACCGAATGGTGCGCGACGGCGACGTCGCGCCCGCAGGAGCCATCCAGCGTCATGCAGGTCTACGAGGTCAGGCATTCGACTCTTTACCGCTATTCGGCGCCGGCCCAGCTGGGGCCGCAACGCCTCGTGCTGCGGCCACGCGACAGCCACGATCTCCGGATTCGCGAGACCGGGCTGGCGATCACGCCGGAGCCGGCGGCGGTGACCTGGCTCCACGACGTCTACGGCAACTCGATCGCGACGGCGACCTTCGCGGGCGAGACGCAGGAGCTTCGGATCGAGAGCCGCCTGAATGTCGCGCACTACGGCTTGTCCGGCCCGGAGTTTCCGCTCGAGCCCTTCGCGGAGACCTGGCCCTTCAACTACCGGCCCCAGGAGTGGCCCGACCTCAAGCTCTACATCGAGCGGCAGTTCAGCGATCCCGACGGTGTCCTCGACCGCTGGGTCCGGCGCTTCTCGTCGCCGGGTCAGGCGGCGATCGACACGCACGATCTGCTCCTCAGCGTGATGCGCGCGATCAAGGCGGAGCTGCCCTACCGGGTGCGCGAGGAGGAGGGCATCCAGCCGCCCCTGCAGACGCTGGCCCAGGGCGGCAGCTGCCGCGACTTCGCGGTGTTGCTCATCGAGGCGGTGCGGACCATGGGCATCGCCGCCCGCTTCGTCAGCGGCTATCTCTACGTCCCGGCGGCCGACGAGGGCGGGCCCGGCCTGATCGGCGGGGGCGCCACCCACGCCTGGGCCGAGATCTATCTGCCCGGCGCCGGGTGGGTGCAGTTCGATCCGACCAACGCCTTGGTCGGCGGTCAGGATCTCATCCGCGTCGCCATCGCCCGCGACCCGAGGGCCGTCTCGCCGATCGCCGGCAGCTTCAGCGGCCACGCGGGCACGACGAGCGAGATCACGGTCGCCGTGGAGGTCAGGAAGGTGGAGATGCCCGACCCTCAGTGAGCGCCGGCCGTGTGCCAGAGGCGCCCGTCGAGCACGACGCTGTCGAGGACGAAGCGCCGGTCGCCGACCAGCTCCTCGCCCACGACGTCCTCGTAGCGGTGCCGGCCCTCGTCGATGCGCAGCACGGTGGCGTCGCCCGTGCTGCCGACCGAGAGATCGCCGAGGTCGGGGCGGCCGAGCAGCCGGGCCGGCGTCTCCGTCACCGCCCGGACGAGGTCGACGAGCGGCATGCCGAGCGAGAGGAACTTGCTCATCGTCTCGAGATTGTCGTAGGCCGGCCCGTCGATGCAGAGGGTGTGGACGTCCGAGCTGATGACGTCCGGGGCGAACCCGCCCTTGAGCATGGCCCGCGCCGTCTCGAAGGCGAACGAGCCCTTGCCGTGGCCGATATCGAACAGGACGCCCTTCTCGCGGGCCTGCCAGACCCCGTCGCGGATCCTCCCGTCGGGGTGCACCGGCGCGTTCGGGAAGGGCCGGAAGCAGTGGGTGAGCACATCGCCCGGCCGCAGGACCTCGAGCACGTCCACGTAGCGGGGCGGCGGGGTGTCGATGTGGCACATGCAGGGCAGCCCCGCCCGGTCGGCCGCCTCGATCGCCAGATAGAGGGGCGTAAGGCCATGCGGGCCGCTGGTGCCGGCGCCGATCCGGACCTTGATGCCCTTGATGACGTCCGGGTGCTCCCTGGCCACGCGGGCGCAGACCCTGGGATCGAGAAGCCGCAGGTCGAGCGATTCGCCGACCATGACATCATTCGAGAAGGCGTAGATGCCGGCGAAGGAGATGTGCAGGTAGGCCAGGATCTTGGTCTCGCTGCGCTCGATGACGTGCTTGCGGAAGCCCTCGAAATTGCCGGGCCCGGCGGTGCCGACGTCGAGCCAGGTCGTGGTGCCGGCACGGCGTGCGAGCTTGTCGGCGTCGACGCCGAGCGAGGCGCCGCCCCAATAGACGTGGGTGTGGAAGTCGATCATCCCCGGCATGACGATGGCGCCTCGGACCAGGCGCTCCGTCCCGGCCGAGCCTTCGCGGGCGCCGGCGCCGACGGCCGCGACCTTGCCGTCCTTGAAGGCGATGTCGGCGACCTGGTCGGTTCCCGTGCCCGGATCGACGATCCGCCCGCCGCGAAGGATCACATCGAAGGCCGCCATCACACTCTCCCCGGGGAAAAGGCATCGGCCTCGATGACTAGCGGCTGAGCCGCGGCAGCACCAGGGGGCGGCTAGCCCTCACCCTCGGCAAATGGGAGAAGCAGGCCCGCGTCCGCCGCGAGATCGAGCATCGTGTAGCGGTCGCGGGTCTCCCGCGCGTGGCGGACGGCCTCGCGATAGAAGCCCGGCTCCAGCCCCAGCGCGCCGCGCGTGGTCGCGAGGCCGACAGCGTCGAGCGCGGCGCGGAGCCGGTCGAGCGGCAGCATGACGGCGGCGAGCTCGGCGGTCAGGTCCGGCCAGCTCGCGGCCAGGCGTGCCTCGAGCGCCTCGGCCCCGGCCGCGTCCAGCGCCTTGGCTCGAAGCCCGGCCAGGCACTCGGGAAAGGCCCGGCCGAAGCGTGCCCGAAGTGCCGGCTCGTCGATCCGGGTGGCCTCGATTCGTGGCGGCTCGGGCATCCCCAGGACGAAGGCCTGGAGACGCGCCATCGTCCAGGTCGCGACCGCGACCTGCTCGCCGTGCAACGTCCCGGCCGGCGGGTCGCCCAGCATCTCGACATAGTGGCTGATCAGATGCTCGCCCTGCGAGGCGGGCCTGCTCGAGCCGGCGAGAAGCATGGCGAAGCCACCCAGAACAAGAAGCCTGGTGAGGCTCGCCACGGCTTCGGGGTCGCGTGCGGTGAGGGCGCCTGCAAGGTCGAGAAGGTCTGTCTCCGCCCGGACCTGAAGAGCATAAGAGGTGGGCTCGTACGCCGTGCCGCGCAGCCGGTGGGCGAGCAGCCAGTCGGTCTGGGTCGTCGTTCGGCAGATGGCATCGCCGAAGCCGGCGCGGATCAGCCTGAGCGGCGCCTCGGTGAGGACCCCGAGATCGAAGAAGGCGCCCGAGGGGCTGCGCGTCGGCTGGCTGATCTTGAGGCCGTCCTTCAGCAGCGAGGCGGTCGCCGTGACCCAGCCGTTCATCGAGGGCGCGGTCGCGAAGACGGCGTGGGGGATGCCCAGGCGTCGGCTCGCCTCCTTGCAGAGGTCGTTGAGGGTGCCCGAGCCGACGGCGATCAGCGCATCCAGATGCCGACCGCGGTCGGTGAGCGCGGTCGCGGTCTCCCAGTCGGCATGCGGATGGTCGAGGACGATCTCCCGGGCACCGGGCAGCGCCATCAGGACGCGGCGGCCCAAGGCCTCCCAGGTCGCCTCGTCGGTCACCACGCCCAGCCGGCCGGGCACGATGCCGATCCCCGCCAGGAGGTCGCGCTCGGCGCCGGCGAGGCTGGGCTCGATGACGACCGCCCGCACGTCGGAGGTGAGCCCAGCGCCGGTCGGGGAATCCCGCCAGTGGCCCTCCGCCAGGGCGAAGATCAGCTTTCCGGCATCGACGGTGCCCGAAGCTGCCGATCGATCAGGCCCAGTGGCCGGGCTCCCACACCCATTGGCGCTCATGATGGACCCAGTGTCCGGGAACCCAGCGGGCATTCCGTTGCGGCGCACGCACGTAATGGCCCTGCTCCCAGAGATAGTCGTGACCGTTCCAGCGCCAATGGCCCGGATCCCAGGCGGCGGCCACATTGTGTGGCGGCGGCGGCACCTGCTCGTAGCGGGGTGGCGGCGGAGGCCTGTCCACGTAGACGGGTCGCTCGACGACCACTGGCGGCGGGCCCTCGGAATATGCCGGCTGATTCCGGTAGCCATGTCCGCCCTGGGACTCGACGCATGCGGCCGGTGCCAGACAGAGCCCGCCGAGCAGAAGGGCGGTCAGCCGATGGCGATGGCGATGGCGATGGCGATGGCGCAGCACCAGCCGCCCCAGGCTGTAGCCGAAAGAAAAACCGTCGTCGCAATCCATGGTGCCACTCCGACCTGTCTCGGCAGACTCGCAGAGGCTACGGGAGGGAGCCAGTGAAGGCGGCTTCACGGTAGGCGCGGCCCCCAGCGGCCGAGGAACGCCAGAGAAAGCCAGGACGCTCCGAGCGCTGCATGAAGGTTCCGCCGACGGCTAGGAGGCTGCTTCCCCGGCTGCTGCCGCCGCGCCTGTCGCGGGCGCCGCCGTCATCCGTGTCTCGGCCACGCGCCGCACCTCGCGCATCAGCTCGGGGCGAAGCTTGAGGAAGGCGCGGAACGCGTCGCGCGCAGCTCGAGCAGGTTGCAATAGCCGAGCGCGATCACGTCGGCGCCGCGCGGGCGGCGCAGGATCAGTGCCATCTCGCCGAAGAAGTCGCCGGTGCCCAGTCGGACGCGATCCTTCTCCAGAGCCACCTCGACCGCGCCGGAGGCGATGAAATACATGGCGTTGCCGACCTCGCCCTGGTGCACGATGCGCTCGTTGGGCAGGGCCAGGCGCGGCTTCAGGAGGCGTGCCACGCTCGCGAGCTCGGTCTCGCCCAGTCCCTGGAACAGCGGCACGCGACGGATTAGCTCGGCGATGTCGAGGCCGAGATCTAGCGGCGGCGCCCGCTCCAGCTTGTGGCGGCGGCTGCGGATCTCCTCGTCCAGACTGCGGAACAGCTCCGCCGAGAGCAGCCGCTCCTCCCGCAGCCGGTTGTAGCCGTCGCGCTCAAGCTGAACGGCGACGCGGGTGAGGTACTGGGCGGAGACCTGCTCCCAGTAGGCCGGATACTGCAGCCGCACGGCGTCGAGGCCGCGCTCCACCTCGTTCAGCCGCGCCTCGAGGATCAGCCGCGAGGTCTCCGCGACCCGGGCCCCGAACAGCACCTCGATGCGGCGCCCCGTGAAGGCGAGCAGCTCCTCCAGCACGCGTCGTTGCACGAGATGCTGCTCGACCCTATGGGCGATATGGAGCGCCAGCGGGCGCTCGATGCCGAGGCGGCGATGGAGGAAGACCGCGGTGGCCGTCCAGCGGGAGCGCCAGCGCTGGTCGCGGGCGACACGGCGGTAGCCCTGCACGCCGTCCTGCTTCAGGGCGTCGAGCAGCGAGGTGGTGCGTCGGACGAGAGCGCCAGCGGCGCCGCGCGAGATCATGCGCTCCGCCATCTCCTGAACATAGAGCTCGCCCTCGCGGGCGGTCACGGTCAGAAGTGCGCTGACCAGGTGCTCCCGGAGCATCCCTTCGCTGGGATCATCCTCCTCGGGCGCGGGCTCGGTCGGAAACTGCGGCGTGCCGACGGCCGCCTCGAGATCGAGGCCGTGGGCGATGGCGGCCGCGGAAAGGCGGTCGCGGATCTCGGCGTGGGTCAGGGCCAGGGCCCGCCGGCGCAACAGCCGCTCCGCCGCGCTGAGCTCGTCGAGCCGCAGCCACCGGAGCAGGGGCCGAAGCGTGGTCGCCTGGACCAGCAGCGTGAAGAGGACGAAGCTCGTGGCGAGGACCGAGACCCAGTGCTGAACCGAGGGCGAGACACCGGCGGTTTCGCCCAGAGCCAGGGCCAGCGCCAGGGTCACGGCGCCGCGCAGTCCCCCCCAGAGGATGACGAGCTTATGGCGTCCGTCGACGGCTCCGCCGCGGCGGCCCCCGGTAACGAGTGGCAGCACGCCGAAGAGCGTCGCCGCCCGAGCCGCGAGGGCTCCCACGATTAGAGCGGCGACGCCGACGAGATCGAGGGCGGTGACGTGCTCCAGGGTTTTCGGGACCAGCATCGAGGCGAGCACGAAGATCAGCGAGCTTCCCCAGAAACCGAGCTGGCTCCAGATCGCCGTCACGCCTCGCCACTCGTGGGTCGCGAGCCGCGTCCTGCCGACGCCGCCGAAGACCAGCCCGGCAACGACCACGGCCACGACCCCCGAGACGCCGAAATAGGCGTCGGCGATCGCATAGGTGAGGTAGGCGAGTGCCACGCTGATCGTGATCTCGGCTGGACCGCCCTGGTCGAGACGCCCGATCAGCAGGGCTGCGAGCCGGCCCGCAATGGCGCCGACGAGGGCCCCGCCCAGGAACTCCTCGAGGAACCGCGTGCCGATCGTGCCGACCTCCAGCGGGGCCTTGCCGGTGACCGCGGCGAGGAGGGCCGAGAAGAGCGCTATGGCGGCGGCATCGTTGAGGAGGCTCTCCCCCTCGACGAGAGTGCTCAGCCGCCGCGGCGCCCCGACCTCGCGGAAGATGGCGATGACCGCCACCGGATCGGTGGTGGCGATGATCGAGGCGAGGAGAAGACACGCGACCAGGCTCTCGTGGCTGACGGCGAAGAGGGCCGTGCCGGCGCCGACGGTGCAGAGCACCACGGCGACCACGGCGAGCACGAGCACGGGCGCCAGATCGTCGAGCAGAGCCCGGGAATCGACGGTCAGCGCGGTCTCGAACAGAAGAAGGGGGAGAAAGACCCAGAGGAAGAGGCCGGCGGTGACCGGAAGCGCCTTGAGCTCCAGGAGGAACTCGACCAGGGGGCGGCCGAGGGCGCCCGCGCCGACGGGCTCGGCGATTCCGATCCCGACCCCGAGAAGGCAACCAAGGGCTGCGAGCAGCACGGTATAGGGCAGGCCCAGCCGCTCGGAGATCGGCGGCAGGAACGCGATCAGTGCCAGCAGGCCGGCGACGCCGAGACCAGCCCGGCCATGTCTGATCGGCCGACATCCCTCGTCGGTGATCCTGCCCCCGAGGCTCCGCCTCTATAGCGCAGCCGCCCACCCCATGGCCCTGGGGGATTGTCGCGATTCCTTCGGGCAGGGTCGGACGGGTGACCGGATTGTCGGAACTCGGCCCATGGGCCGGTTCAGAGCCGCCCGAGCGTACTTGTCGATACTCTTCTGCAGGTTACCGGCGGAACGAGCCGAGGACCAACGCGGAGCCCGGCTTGGCGAGGGGGCTCGGAGTGATGCCGCCCGTGGTCGAGCAGTGCGGCAGGCGAGCTGTGTGAGGGGCGGCCAGACAGCGCAGGGGAGCTCGCCGACACAGGCGCACCGCACGGCCTCGCGCATGTCGAACAGCACGGGGCGGTCCAGGATCGGGGGCTGGTGGAGCCGATGGGATCGAACCGACGACCTCTA
>CAWHFO010000082.1:0-12926 GCA_963828215.1 uncultured Alphaproteobacteria bacterium
CTTAGAACGGATCGCCCACGACGCCCGATCCTGGCCTCGGCAGCGCAACGACGGTATCCTCCTCCATGGCGTGTCCTCCTGGTGACGTCGAACATCACCGAGGATACGCCGCCTCCTGCCCCAACCACCAAATTCTGCCTTAGCTGAATCGCAGAGGAGGCCAGCTACTAACGGCCGAAATCGGTCCACATGGCGACGTCTCCTCGCTTCACACACGAGGCACACTCCACAACCGCCTGATTCCGCTCAACTCCTTTTCGGACGGGCTCTAACAGTGACCTGTCGGGTCAGCAGATCAACTCCCGGAATTCGCCCATTCACCCAAACTGAGATATTATTCCGCGAGAGGCTCATTCTTACTTGCCCAAGCGGATTAGAAGAAGATAATCAAAGTGACCGCAATCGTGAAGCAGACTGACGCCGAAACGAAAGATAAGGCTGATAAAAATAAAAGAATTGAGCACCGTTTATAGAGTTTCTTTGAGTGCGTGTGCTCCTCCGTTGCCCGAGCGTCGTTTATATCCTTGTGGCGAAGATAGGCAATATGTCCAGCGAAGCCATCTGCCGAATAAAATCTATGCGCCATAGCTAAAGCTACTGCCAAAGCGCGAAGATAAAACAGGAGAGGCCCCAATATCTTCCTGCGAACCAGTGTAACGGTCGGTCAGAGCTAGACTTAAGAAAGAATGCCAAACCGCCAATAAACAAAAGAGCCAGGCGAGTAACCTCAGCAGAAAAATCTTGAAAGTTCTCCAATAGGGCTAAATCTGCCTTGTAGTTTGGCTCCTCGACCTTTACATCGCGAACACTCCGAAGCTCTTTATTACCTAAACTCCGCCCCATTGTCATACCCCGCTTCGGCGCCATCAACTAAAGTTGCCGCTCATTACCAGATCATCGCTTCGCTGCCATCTTCCCAATCATGCGTCCATTTGGAAATGGACCGCCGCTGTCCTGCATCTCGCCGGGGCCTTCCTGTCCGACTACCACGGTGCCAGTGTCAAATTCCTTGAGATTCCACGACGGCTGCACTGTCGGAACTAACTTGGCCGACATCGCCCAGATAGCCTCCGTTCTCGGGTTCGACGGTGCTCCTCGAAGGGTTGTGCGTCAACCGAAGACCCGCCAAAGGCTGCGGCCACGGTCGGCGTGGGCGATGCGAGACCTCGCCACAGGTCTGCCCGGCGGCTTCCGGCGGGCTCTACCGACCTTCGGCGCATGGACCTCCCCTCGACACTGGCCGCTCCATGGTCCGCTCCGGTCAGGCCGCTGCCATGGGCGGTCCTCGCAAGCGGTCGATCCGGCGCAGGATCGCGGCGAAGAGCGCTCGCGGCACCGCCACCTCGGCGAGCTGGAAGACCACGTACCGCCCGTGCCGCCGAGCTATGCTCGAATTTGGGGGATGAGGCGGGCGGCGGCGTATCCTCGGTGATGGTTGAGGTCACCTGGAAGGATACGCCATGGAGGAGGATAGGGTTGTTGCGCTGCCGAGGCCAGGATCGAGCGTCACGGACGATCCGCTGTTGGGCATGCTGCGCGAGGGTGCTCGGCGGATGCTGACGCAGGCGGTCGAGGCCGAGGTCGAAGCGTTCCTCGTGGCTCATGCTGGGCTTGTGGACGAGCAGGGCCGGCGCCGGCTGGTGCGCAACGGCCATGCCCCCGAGCGGCAGATTCAGACCGGGATCGGCCCGGTCAAGGTGCGCCGCCCTCGGGTCCGCGACCGCGGCGACGGCGGCTCGGGAGCGATCCGCTTCACCTCGGCGGTCCTGCCAGCCTACCTGCGGCGGACCCGGAACCTCGAGGAGCTCTTGCCGTGGCTCTACCTCAAGGGCGTTTCGACCGGGCAGTTCGAGGAGGCCTTGGCGGCGCTGCTCGGCGCCGACGCACCTGGCCTCTCGGCCGCCACGGTGCGGCGGCTGACGGAGGCTTGGCAGGGGGAGCACGAGCGCTGGCAGCAGCGCGACCTCTCGACCCGGCGCTACGTCTACCTCTGGGCCGACGGTGTCTACTTCACGCCGCGGCTCGAGCACGATCGGCAGTGCATCCTGGTGCTGCTCGGCGCCGACGCCCAAGGGCGCAAGGAGCTGTTGGCGATCGAGGACGGCTTCCGGGAGAGCACCCAGAGCTGGCGCGAGCTGTTGCTGCGGCTGCGCGACGAGAACGGCCTTGCGCTTGAGCCCGAGCTCGCCACCGGCGACGGGGCCCTGGGCTTCTGGCAGGCCCTGCACGAGGTCTGGCCGAACACCCGGCAGCAGCGCTGTTGGGTCCACAAGACCGCCAATGTCCTCAACAAGCTGCCGCCATCGGTCCACGGCAAGGCGAAGCAGGACCTGCACGCGATCTACGAGGGCGACAGCCGGGCTGCCGCCGAGAAGGCGTTCGATCGCTTCCTCGCCAAGTACGGCGCCAAGCACGACAAGGCGGCAGCCTGTCTGGCCAAGGATCGCGAGTCCCTGCTCACGTTCTACGATTCACCGGCCGAGCACTGGAAGCACGTTCGGACCACGAACCCCATCGAGAGCACCTTCGCCACCGTCAGGCTGCGCACCGCTAAGACCAAGGGCTGCCTTTCGAGGAAGACGGCGCTGGCGATGGTCTTCAAGCTCGCCAAATCGGCCGAGCGCCACTGGCGCCACCTGAACGGGTCGGATCGCCTCGCCCAGGTCATCCAGGGCGTCCGCTTCCGCGACGGCGAGCCGCTTCACGCTGCCGAGGACCAGGCCGCCGCCTGAAGCCCATCCACCAACATTGACCATAGTTCCCGTGCCGGACGATCCGGGGCGCCGATCTTCACCAGCTTCTCGCGCAAGGTCGTCAGCGACCACTGCTCGACTTTGGGGCAAAGCGAGCGACCGCAGGAAGTTGGCCAGGTTGTAGGCCAGGCCGAACAGCTGGAGCCGCACGGCGTTGCGGCGGAAGGCGTGGCAGGACAGCCGCGTCCACCGCAGCGCCAGCTTGCCTTCCTTGATGTACTGCTCGGCGGTGCCGCGGCCATTGTAGAACTGCTGACCCGCTCCGGCCGGCCGCTTCAGATTGGTGACGATGAAGCCCACGCGCGGGTACAGCTCACCCTGGTGCAGCTCGACCTTCGCCACCACCCGGCGCGGTCTGGCCCAGCTCTGCGCCCTGATAGCTGAAGCTGGCGACGAAGATCCGATCACAGCGACAGTCATCGCAAGACGGGTGGACCACCCACGCAGTAGGCCCTTCACCGTGTAGCGCGCCGACCTCAAGGTAGGTGCCGACCCAGTTCACCGTGGACGAACGCGCGTCGCTCACTGAGATGGCCAGGACGGGGAGAATGGCGCCTCCGTCGCCCTGACGGCACCGTGCCCCGACCGACCGAGCGCTTCCGCGCGGGCGCGCAGCTTGGGGCATAGTGCACCTGCCGAGCAAGCAAAGGGAGGACATCATGAGCTCAACCGCCAAACCAGTTCCCGACGGCTATCACAGCGTGACCCCCTACCTCGTCGTGGACGGCGCCGCGAAGGCCATCGCCTTCTACGAGAAGGTCTTCGGCGCCACCGTCGCCCTGCGCCTCGACGGGCCGAACGGAAAGGTCGGCCATGCCGAGATCCGGATCGCCGACTTCGTCGTCATGCTGGCCGACGAGAATCCCGAGATGGGCGCCCGCGGCCCCCGCTCGATCGGCGGCTCGCCCGTGAGCCTGATGCTCTACATCCCGGACGTCGATGCCGTCGTCGCCAGGGCCGTGGCCGCCGGGGCCAAGCTGCAGCGCCCGGTCGAGGACAAGTTCTATGGCGACCGGATGGGCAGCATCCTCGACCCCTTCGGCCACATCTGGCACGTCTCGACCCACATCGAGGACATCGCTCCGGACGAGCTGCAGCGCCGGGCCGCGGCCATGGCCCGGAGCGCCGGCTGACCGCCGGGACGCTCAGCGCCGCCCGATCGGCACGTGCCCCGGCTCCGCCGCTACCCGGTCCAGCCAAGCCCTCACCGCCGGAAAGGACAAAAGACAAAAGCCGCCTTCGTCGGCGACGTGGGTGTAGGCGTAGAGGGCGATGTCGGCGATCGTGCAGCGCTCGCCCACGAAGAACGCCCGGCCGTCGAGGTGGCGCTCCATCACCGCCGAGCGCCGCGTTGCCGCGCTCCAGGAGCCGCGGCAGCTCGGCCTCGCGCGGGTGGCCCGGCGGCAGCAGATGGCGGATGAAGCGCGCCGACGGCGATGAAGGGCTCGTGGCTGTACTGCTCGAAGAACATCCACTGCAGCGCCTGCGCCCGCCCGAGCCGGCTGTCCGGCAGCAAGGGCGTGCCCTCGGCGAGATAGAAGAGAATGGCGTCGGATTCGGCCAGCACCGTGCCGTCCTCGAGCTCGAGCGCCGGCACCCGGCCGTTGGCGCTCTTCGCCAGGAACGCGGGAGTGCGCGTCTCCCCCTTCATGATGTCGAGCTCGACAGCTCGAACGGCAGCCCCAGCCGGTGCAGCACCAGCCGCACCTTGTAGCCGTTGCCCGACGGCAGATAGTCGAAAAGCCTGACCATCGGAGCACGCTTCCTTGTTGCCCGCCTCACCCCAAGGATGCCCCGTCCGGCAGTGGACCGCCAGAGCGGCCCCGCCCCAAAAGAGAAGGTCGGCTGGCATGGCCAGGGCGTTCACCTGCCGCCGGAGCGAGCCATGTCGCTATGCATCTATCTCGCCTTCCCGCTCGCCTGCGCTGTCGTCATGATCGTGCCAAGCCCCGCCGTGACGCTGATCGTCGCCAATAGCCCGCACCACGGGCGTCGCGCCGGCCTCCCGAGCATGGCGGGCATCCGGCTCGGCCCGGCGCCCAGGGTGGGCGTGGTGCTGCTGGGTCTCGCCTCGCTGATCGCGACGATGGGCGGGTGGTTCGTGTGGGTGCCTCTCGCCGGCGCCGCCTATCTGATCTGGCTGGGCTGCGGAGTCCGCGAGCGTCGCGGTGGCCGACCCGTGCGTCTACCCGGCCGTGGCGACGCTCGATCGCAAGACAGCCAGCGGCCGTTCGCGCCGCTGGTCCTGGCGCGTCAGCCAAGCGTCGGCGGCGCCCCGGCCCGCGTCGCGCAATTGCTCCACGAGCGCCCGCCCGGGCTCGATCTGGTCAGCGGCGGCAGCTCCGCCAACGTCGCGTCGCCGTCGATGACGGCCAGACGCACGCGCCCGAGGCGCCTGAAGCTCGGCGCTGAACCAGCCCTGCCCGGCGCGGCGCAGGCGGCGAGCGCCCGCCAGCCGGGCGAGCCTCCCTCGCGCAGCGGCCGGCTGAACATGATCTCGGTGACCCGGGCCCGGATCTCGGAGGCCGCCCGCGGCACCGCGTCCGTCTCCCACGGCGCGAGCCGCACGAGCAGGATGCGGGGCGTGCGGAGCGGAGGGCCAGCTCGACCAGCGGCGGGTTGCTCGACAGGCCGCCGTCCCAGTAGGCCTCGCCGTCGATCAGGACCGGCTCGTGCAGCTGAGGCAGCGCCGCCGAGGCGAGGACGACGTCGACCGTCATCTCACGCGTCTCGAAGATCCGGGCCGTACCAGTGCGCACCGAGGTGGCCGCGACGAGGAGACGCAGACCGCGCTGGCCGCGGAGGCGCTCGAAGTCGACGAGCCCCTCGACGATGTCGCGCAAGGGGTCGATGCCCAGCGGGTTGAGGTCGTGCGGCGAGAAGAGGTGCGCGGCGAGCCCGATGGCGAAGGCCCGCACCGCACCCGGCGCCAGCGGCAGCGACCGGGTCCGCTCGCTGACGGCCTGCCAGAGCTGGGCCAGCCGCTCGCGCGCCCCTTCGGCCCCGCCCTCGAGCCAGCCCGTGGCCAGGGTCACGGCGTTGACCGCGCCCGCCGAGCTGCCGCTGACCGTGTCGAGGTCGAGCCTGCCCACCTCGAGCAGCCGGTCGAGCACACCCCACGTGAAGGCACCGTGAGCGCCGCCGCCCTGAAGCGCCAGGCTGAGCCGCCGCCCCGCGATCCGGCGCGGCAGCCGGAGCGCGAGCAGCCCCCGGCTCGCCGTCGATCGGTCGCCCGGGCCGCTCCCTGCCCTGCCCGCCGATCGCAGCAGCCGTCGCGCGGGTCCCGGCGGGGCCGGAGCGACCGGTGCGGCCGGCAGCTCCGTCAGGGCCAGACTCTGGCATTTGGGCATCCTTCCCATCCTCTGCCGGAACGTCAGCGGGCCCGTCACCGGGCCGCCCGCCACTCCCGAGGTCGTGCTGCGGTGCAGCAAAGGCAAGGGGAACCCCTCCGCACGAGGCTTGCCTGCGCCGCCCCGGCGGGACACCTGCCGCCCGCGACCCCCAAACCGTGCAACAGAAAAAGCCCATGCGCCTCGAATTCCTGATCACCTCGCTCATCGTCGTCGCCGCGCCCGGCACCGGCGTCCTCTACACGCTTGCCGCCGGGCTGACGCGCGGCTCGCGCGCCAGCGTCGTCGCCGCCTTCGGCTGCACGCTCGGCATCATCCCCCACATGGCCGCCGCCATCCTCGGCCTCGCCGCGCTGCTCCATGCCAGCGCCGTCGCCTTCCAGATCTTCAAGTATGTCGGCGTCGCCTACCTGCTCTACCTCGCCTGGATGACGCTCAAGGAGCACGGCGCCCTCAAGGTCGAGCAGCAGCCGGGCAGCCGCTCCTCGCTCCAGGTGATCGTCACCGCCATCCTGATCAACTTTCTCAATCCCAAGCTGTCGATCTTCTTCATGGCCTTCCTGCCCCAGTTCATCGATGCCGGCGAGGCCCATCCGGTGGCCCGCATGGGCGAGCTCAGCGCCGTCTTCATGGCGATGACCTTTGTCGTCTTCGTCGGCTACGGCCTGTTCGCCTCCGCGGTCCGCGACCACGTCATCTCGCGCCCGCGTGTGCTCACCTGGATGCGCCGCACCTTTGCCGCCGCCTTCGTGGCCTCGGCGCCAAGCTGGCCTTCGCCGACCGCTGAGCCGGAACAGACCGCCGACACCGACGCCGAAGCCGAGCACCTCGCCCTCACCATCGACCTCAACTACGTCCCCCGCTCCCACGGCATCGAACGCGGCCCTGGCGAGCCCCTCCGAGGTTTTTATCAGTTCCGCGGAACGCCCGCGGAGGAAGCCGCCCGCCGCGCCAACCGCGCCCGCCTCTTCGTCGGCTCCCCACCCGCGTTTTTGACCTTTTATCAGCTTTCGCCGAAGCCACCGGCGCGGACGCTGCTACTATTACTACCGCCATCTTTGATCATGAGGCAAGGCGGCGGTCCTACGAGCTGCTGGCGGAGGCGTTTGGGATGAAGCAATGTCGGGAAGGCTGAGGAAGCCACACACGCCACCGTGGTTCTCCGTGAGCGACGATATGCGCTCGCAAGACATGGCATAATCGCTGACGTGGTTGAGGCGACTGCCCTCCAAGTGGATAAGGGGACTGCGGAAGTCCTTTGGATCCATGGAGAGCAGTCATGAAGCAGTATGCCGCGTTCGACGTGTCGTTGAAAGCTGCGCAGGGTTGCGTGGTCGCCGAGGACGGCCGGGTGCTCGTGGAAGGCAGGGTGGCGGCGGAGCCGGAGGCGATGGCCCTATGGCTGGGGCGGCACGCGCCGGGCCTGGTTCGGGTCGGGATCGAGACGGGGCCGCTCGCGACCTGGCACCTCCAGGGCCTTCTCGGGCTCGGCGTGCCGGTCGTGTGCATGGACGCCCGCCACGCGCGGAAGGTGCTGTCCTGCTGGCCGATCAAGACCGACCGCAATGATGCGCGGGCTGGCCGAGCTGGTCCGGCTGGGGGCGTTCCGCGAGGTGGCCGCCAAGAGCGCGGCGAGCGTTCGCCGGCGCGCCCTGCTCGGCGCCCGCGAGCAGCTGGTCGGCATGCGGCGCGACGTCGAGAATCAGGTCCGCGGCCTGCTCAGGAGCTTCGGCCGGCTGATGGGCGCGGCACGCGGCGCCGAGTTCGCCGCGCGCGCCGAGGAGCTGATCGCGGGCGAGCCGCTGCTGACGCTGATCGTCCGACCACTCTTGCGGGTGCGCGAGCGGCTCCGGGACGAGGCCCTCGGTCTCGAGAGCGAGCTCGTGGCCGAGGCCAGGGCCGATCCGGTGTGCCGGCGGCTCGCGACCGTGCCCGGCGTCGGGCCGATCACGGCGCTGGCGTTCAAAAGCGGCGTCGACGACGTGACGCGCTTTGCCGATCGGCGGCAGGTGGGCGCCTGGCTCGGCCTCGTGCCCCGACGCTACCAATCCGGCAAGATGGACTGGTCGGGCAAGATCAGCAAAGCCGGGGACATGATGCTGCGCGCCCTCCTGTTCGAGGCGGCGCACGTGCTGATGAGCCGGGTCAAGCGGCCCTGTGCGCTCAAGATCTGGGCCGAGCAGCTGGCCCGGCGGGTCGGGACGATGAAGGCCAAGGTCGCCGTGGCCAGAAAGCTCGCGGTGCTCTTGGCGCGGCTCTGGGCCAAGGAGGAGGAGTTCCGCTGGCAGCCGGCGTGAGGCACGGACGAGCGGTCCGAACGCCGGCACCGGCGGTCGAGGTCCCTGCCGGGACGGGGTGCGGGTGAGCCTCGGGGGTCAGATGCAGCGCACCAGCGACTGCGGGCAAGACATCAGGCCACCGCATCCACGGGCACCATCATGCGCCAGCCGAGCGCGAAGAGAACCATGCACCGGCAGCGGCCGACGGCCAGATGAGGAAAAAGGGAGAACGAGCTTGATCGCGATTAGAGAACCTGACCCCAGGCTTCCCTCGCCGAGCACAACACCGCGCCCAAGTCGTTCGTCTGGACCACCACACCGGCGAGCATTGCCGCTAAGCTGCATAGTCTAAATGGGTCATCGCACCGGGCTGTCGTGGCCCTCTGTGACGGAGTCGCTTCCAACAGTGCGCAACGGGTCAGTGCTGGTGCAGAGGCTCCTTCCGCGACAGAGGGCGCATGCTCCGGGCGCGCCGACAGAGGTAGAGCGTTGCCAGTCCAGTGAGGAGCACTGCGAAAAGCAGCATTTCGAGAGGGCTCGAGCCGCCGTTCGGAGCGATTCCGAAGATCTGTTCGATGAAGTCCATGCCTTGGCTTCTTATCGGATGTCGGGGGGCCCGACCGCCGGTTCGCAGCCGTCGACGAGTGGGTGGAAATACCAGCGGTTCTCGGGCCGCCGTTGAATGTCCCATGTCTCATTCTGCACGGGCGTGGCGTCATCGGGGCGCTCGGTGGCGTCGCTCGGCGCCGAAGGGATGCGGTCGACCTCGTCACACCAGCGCTTCTTGAGGTCGTCGAAAGTCGCCCATCGGCAGGCGTCGGTGTCGGGGATCTTCTGGATATGCTTGACCGGGTGCAGCTCGTTCCAGCCCTTGTGGGCGGCATCATATACCCAGCGACCGCGGATCAGCACCAGATCGTCGGCCTTCAGGTCGCCGCCGCCGTCGAAATCGCGGTTGTCGTTCGAGCCCAGGGCCCATGCGGTGGCCACGACAGCGGCCAAGGCCGGGGCGAGGACCAAGCTGGCTAGGAAGCACAGCAGCGGGCCGATCAGCGGGATCGAGCAGACGGTGTCGTGGATCGGCCGCCAGAAGGCGTTCGCGGCGGCGCAAACCACTACGGTGCGGTTGCCCTCGATCTCAGTGTGGAGAATCGGCAGGTGCCAAGTGGTTAAGTCGGATTCATTAGCGATGTCCTCCGGGATCGGATTGTCGAGCGACAAGATCGTATGAAATCTTAACGAAGGTCCCAGCATAGCGGGCCGACGGCTGGTGGTCCCCTGGCGTCTCCCGGGGGATTGGCATGCCGGGCTGCTCCTTGATCAGTTCACCCTGCTTGTTGGCGACCGCGAAGTTATAGTTTGCGATCCGGTTTGCCGCGCCGGGCTGAAGTCCGCTGAGCGGATCGGGGCAGAGCGCGAGGTTGATCGAGAAGTCGTTGTCGAGCTTCTCGAAGCCGGACTTGTCGTCGACGGTCTCGAAACTCGCGACCCGCCCGATCGCGCAGCGGTCGCCGCCGAGGCAGACGAGCTTGCCATGTAGGAGGTAGTCGCAGACCCGGAGGAGGATATCGAGCCCGCCCTGGGCGATGACGCCGCCGAGCGTGGAGAGGAAGTTGCCGCCGGGAAACCCCGGGTCTTTGTAGTCCTCGGGCTTAACGCAGGTGGTGTATTGCGGAGCGGGCATGGCGGCCTCCTGCGTCAGCTACCGTCGCCAGTGACTACGAGCGTCACTCCGCCAGCCAGCCTTTCACCTAGAAACGCATTGACGTTGACCGCCTGTTGGCCCGCGAACCCGTCCGGCGCGGTGACGTCGACGGTGATCGCGTGTTCCTCGACCGGCTGCAGCTCGACCTCCTCCGGCACGATCTTGACGGTCCATCCTGGCAGGATCGGGAACTTGTCCCGCCCATGCTCCGAGGCAGCCGTCCTACGCTGGAGCGCAATCTCGGCGGGTGCGAGATGTGGATTCGACGCCGGCTTCGGATCGTCTGGGCAGGTCGGACGGGGGCCGAGACGATAGAAATCCGCGCCGAGGTGCAGGACCTGCGGCCGGCCTGCCTCGTTTCGCAGCAAGAAGTCGAAGGCCGCATGGGGTGAATTCAGCGCTTTAACCTGAGTGTTCTCCTGGCCCATGTTGTTGCCCGGCTCGGCGTCGTCCGCCCAAACGAGCCGCACCTGCAGACAGTAGTGCCCCGGCGTCGCGGGCGTGTGCCACTTGAGGGCGGCGAAGGCCGGGCATCCGGCGACGCCCTTCACGGGCAGGTCCACATGGGCCATGCCGATGGGCGTGCTGGTCGTGCCGATGCCGAAACTGAGGAAGGACATCTCGACTGGCAGGTTGATCGCCGGCGCCTCCACCGAACCGTTCCAGATGCGGGAGATCACGAAATAGTCGGTGTCGGCCGTGAGCTCGGAGGACGGGACCGCTGTGCCGCTTGGTTTGCCGTCAGGGCCGACGGTTTCGATGTGGATGTCGGGATTGTTCCAGGTGACCGCGAGCCCCTGCGACGAGAGGAACTGCTGGGAATAGATTAGAGGGTCCGCGCGCTTATAGACGTCGCTTGGGATGCGGACGCTGCCACGGTGGGGTGGCGCCCGGTCCGGACCGAAAGGCGGCTTGTGCGGTCCCAACAGGTCGCACAGGATGCATGGGAAGCCACGACGCGCCCAGATCCATATCAGGATCACCAGCGCGATCAGCAGGACGACGATCCAGAACAGTATCCGCACCGCGATCCCTCTCAAATCTCAAGAGCCGCGACATGCATCGATTGGACTCGGCGGCCGTCTTGCCGGCGATTCCCCAGACTTCAGGAGGAGCATGCGGTGTCCGTCCCCCGAATGCAAGTCTGTGCCGGCCGGTACGCGGCTGTGGTGACGCGCCAATGTCTGAATCGGGGTCACGGTGACAACAGCGGTTCGGCTTCGCCAGCTCTGGGGTCAGGTTCTCTAATCGCGATCAAGCTCGTTCTCCCTTTTTCCTCATCTGGCCGTCGGCCGCTGCCGGTGCATGGTTCTCTTCGCGCTCGGCTGGCGCATGATGGTGCCCGTGGATGCGGTGGCCTGATGTCTTGCCCGCAGTCGCTGGTGCGCTGCATCTGACCCCCGAGGCTCACCCGCACCCCGTCCCGGCAGGGACCTCGACCGCCGGTGCCGGCGTTCGGACCGCTCGTCCGTGCCTCACGCCGGCTGCCAGCGGAACTCCTCCTCCTTGGCCCAGAGCCGCGCCAAGAGCACCGCGAGCTTTCTGGCCACGGCGACCTTGGCCTTCATCGTCCCGACCCGCCGGGCCAGCTGCTCGGCCCAGATCTTGAGCGCACAGGGCCGCTTGACCCGGCTCATCAGCACGTGCGCCGCCTCGAACAGGAGGGCGCGCAGCATCATGTCCCCGGCTTTGCTGATCTTGCCCGACCAGTCCATCTTGCCGGATTGGTAGCGTCGGGGCACGAGGCCGAGCCAGGCGCCCACCTGCCGCCGATCGGCAAAGCGCGTCACGTCGTCGACGCCGCTTTTGAACGCCAGCGCCGTGATCGGCCCGACGCCGGGCACGGTCGCGAGCCGCCGGCACACCGGATCGGCCCTGGCCTCGGCCACGAGCTCGCTCTCGAGACCGAGGGCCTCGTCCCGGAGCCGCTCGCGCACCCGCAAGAGTGGTCGGACGATCAGCGTCAGCAGCGGCTCGCCCGCGATCAGCTCCTCGGCGCGCGCGGCGAACTCGGCGCCGCGTGCCGCGCCCATCAGCCGGCCGAAGCTCCTGAGCAGGCCGCGGACCTGATTCTCGACGTCGCGCCGCATGCCGACCAGCTGCTCGCGGGCGCCGAGCAGGGCGCGCCGGCGAACGCTCGCCGCGCTCTTGGCGGCCACCTCGCGGAACGCCCCCAGCCGGACCAGCTCGGCCAGCCCGCGCGCATCATTGCGGTCGGTCTTGATCGGCCAGCAGGACAGCACCTTCCGCGCGTGGCGGGCGTCCATGCACACGACCGGCACACCGAGCCCGAGAAGGCCCTGGAGGTGCCAGGTCGCGAGCGGCCCCGTCTCGATCCCGACCCGAACCAGGCCCGGCGCGTGCCGCCCCAGCCATAGGGCCATCGCCTCCGGCTCCGCCGCCACCCTGCCTTCCACGAGCACCCGTCCGTCCTCGGCGACCACGCAACCCTGCGCCACTTTCAACGACACGTCGAACGCGGCATACTGCTTCATGACTGCTCTCCATGGATCCAAAGGACTTCCGCAGTCCCCTTATCCACTTGGAGGGCAGTCGCCTCAACCACGTCAGCGATTATGCCATGTCTTGCAACCGCGCATGGCCCGAGGTGGCCTTTCGCTCGCGCCAAACGCTTGGGGTCGATCGGGCGCCTCCGGCGCTCCGCTGCGAGCCGGCACCTTGCCGCCGATAGGTGTTCCGTCCCGGCATGGACCTCCGCCTCGTCCAACTCGGCCTTGCGCGTCGCCATAGCGATCCGCCTTCCTCACGACTTAGGCTAGCACGGAACTACCGATGGGCGAAGGGGCGAGGCGTCGGCGACCAGTCCCGACGGCGGCGT
>CAWHFO010000083.1:0-37850 GCA_963828215.1 uncultured Alphaproteobacteria bacterium
TGGTTGAACTTCCCGCCCGCGTGCAGGACGGTCATGATGACCTCGGCGGCCGAGACTCCCATCTCCTCGTGGATGTCGACCGGGATGCCGCGGCCGTCGTCAGTGACCGTCACGGAGCCGTCGGCGTTGAGGCGCACCTCGATGTTCGCGGCGTAGCCGGCCAGGGCCTCGTCGATGGCGTTGTCGACGACCTCGAAGACCATGTGATGCAGCCCGGAGCCGTCGTCGGTGTCACCGATATACATGCCCGGCCGCATGCGGACGGCCTCGAGGCCTTCGAGGACCTGAATGGCCGAGGCGTCGTACACCGCTTCGGGACTACGGGGAGCTGCATCGATCATGGGTGGTCAGTCTGCCGTCGTTGACGTGAAAGAACGCCGCCTTGCCCTTGAGTGCCCGGAAGGCGTCGGGATCGGTGCCCGAGAGCCACGCCTGGACCCCGAGACCGTCGAGAAGCTCCAGAAGCTGGTCGCGCCGACGCGCATCCAGATGAGCCGCGATCTCGTCGAGCAGAAGGACAGGAAGGGCCCCCTGACGGTCGCGACGCAACAACGCCTCGGCGATCACGATGCTGACGAGGAGCGACTTCTGGCGACCCGTCGAGCCCACCTGCCCGGAGCCGCCGGCCTCCGCATCGATCAATAGCAGATCGCTGCGATGAGGCCCATGAGACGCGCCGCCGCTCACCGCATCGGCCGAGCGTGCGTTCCGAAGATCGGTCCCGAGCTGCTCCTCGACATCAATCGCGGGCTTGGCCAGGAGCGCCTGCTCGATCTCGCCGATCACCTCCAGGACTGGGCGGGGGAACGGGGTCCGCAGCCGCTCGAGCTGTGAGTTCAGCCCCGCCACCGCCTCGAGGCGGGCAGCCGCGACTGCAACGCCGGCCTCGCTCATGCGGTGCTCGACCACGTCGAGCCATGCCCGGTCCCTCGACCGGGCCCGCAGCAGGGCGGAGCGCTCGCGCAGGGCCCGCTCGTAGAGGCCGACCCGCGCCGCATGCCCGGCCGAGCCGCTCAGCACGAGCCGGTCGAGAAAGCGCCGGCGGATCGATGGCGGATCCTGAACGAGCCGGTCCTGGGCGGGGGTGAGCCATATGACGCCGGTATGCTCCGACAGGGCCACCTGGCTGCGCGCCGCCACCCCTTCGATCTCGACGGCTCGGCGATCCATCTCCGGCGGCCGCCACGTGGCGAGGTCAACCGACCCGTTCGGACCCGAAAGCTCGGCCGAGACGTGCCAGGGGGCCATGCCGTCGCGATCGAGATCCCGCACGGCAGCCCGGCGCAGGCCCCGCCCCGGGGACAGCATCGATATCGCCTCGAGGATGTTGGTCTTGCCTACGCCGTTGTCGCCGCTGAGGACGACGATTCCGGACGGCGGGCAGACAAGCAGGCTCGCGTAGTTTCGAAAGTCGCGGAGAGCGAGGCGGGTAATCCTGAGCGCTGGCGCCGCCCCTACCGGCGTCCCGCCGCAGGGTCTCTCGACAGGGCCATCAAACACGCATGGGCATCAATACATAGAGCACAGCTGGATCGGCCGGGTCACGGACCAGGGCCGGTGCCGCGGCATTCGCCATTTCCAGTCGGACCTCTGGACCTTCGACCTGGGCCATCATGTCCAATATATAGCGAGCATTGAAGCCGATCTCCAGTGGCTCGCCGGCGAAGTCGAGATCGACCTCCTCCGTGCCGCGGCCGACATCGACGCTCATGGCCGAAACCGTCATCTGCGCCGGCTCGAAACGCAGCTTCACGGCTCTCGCCTTCTCGGTCGAGATGGTGGCGACCCGATCGACCGCCTCGGCGAAGGCTGCGGCCGCCACGAGGCCGACCCTCTCGTTGCCGCTCGGGATGACCCGCTCATAATCCGGGAAGGTGCCGTCGATGAGGCGGGAGAGGAGGATGGCCCGGCCGCAGGTGAACTGGATGCGCGTCGGCGAGACGGCGACGGCGACGCTGTCGCCCGCCTGCTCCAGGAGCTTCCTGAGCTCGCCCACGGTCTTCCGGGGAATGATGATCGGCGGCATCGGGGCGGCACCGTCCGGCAGGCCGACCTCGACCCGCGCCAAGCGGTGACCGTCAGTCGCGACGCCGCGCAGCATGCTGGCAGCGCCGGCCTGCGTGGCGTGAACATAGATGCCGTTCAGGTAGTAGCGTGTCTCCTCGGTCGAGATGGCGAAGCGTGTCTTGTCGATGAGCTTGGCCAGATCGGCGGGCGGCATCGTGAAGCGGACGTCCAGCTCCTCGGCGGCCATCGCCGGAAACTCGTCGGCAGCCAAGCAGGGCAAGGCGAAGGTCGATCGCCCGGCCTCGAGGCTGAGCTCGGCCGAGCCGCTCGCCAGCGTCAGCGCCAGCTGGGCACCCTCGGGGAGCTTCCTCACGATCTCGAAGAAGGTATGAGCGGCGACCGAGGTCGAGCCCGGCTCGGCGATGACAGCGTCCTCGTAGGCCATCAGCGTGACGTCGAGGTCGGTCGCGGTGAGACCGAGACGCTCGCCCGTCGCGTCGAGCTTGACGTTCGAGAGGATGGGAATGGTCGTGCGGCGCTCGACGACGTTCTGCACGTGGGCGAGAGATCGGAGGAGCGCGGCACGCTCGATCGTGAGCTTCATGGAGCTGACCTACGGACAGACTGCGGACTCGCCGCCGCGGGGGACCAAGGGGAGCGCACGCTAGCAGAATCGAGAGCCGCCGTTGACTGCTTTTCCAGCAACGGCTGGCGCCGGCCGCTCAGGCCTGCAGTCGACGCTTCAGCTGCTCGACATCGTCCGCGAGGCTGCGATCCTCCGCGCAGAGCTTCTCGATCTGCCGGACGGCGTGCATCACCGTCGTATGGTCGCGGTTGCCGAACTTTTTGCCGATCTCGGGCAGGGATCGGGGCGTGAGCATCTTCGCGAGATACATGGCGACCTGGCGCGGCCGGGCGACCGCCCGGGACCGGCGGCTGGAGCTCATGTCCGCGAAACGGATAGCAAAGTGCTCGACGACCGCCTTCTGGATCTCCTCGATCGTCACCCGGCGGTCGGCGGCCCTGAGAACGTCCTTGAGGATCTCCTGCGCCATCTCGATCGAGACCGGACGCTTGGTGAAGCTCGCCTGGTGCACGATGCGATTGAGCGCCCCCTCGAGCTCGCGGACGTTGGAGGTGATGCGCGAGGCCAGGAACTCGATGACCCGCGGCGGAACCTCGACCTCCGCCTGCTCGGCCTTGGATTGAAGGATGCCGAGCCGGAGCTCGTAGGTCGTCGGATGGATGTCGGCGACAAGGCCCCAGGAGAGGCGCGAGCGGATGCGCTCCTCCAGTCCGCTCAGATCCGAGGGACTGCGGTCAGCGGAGATGACGATCTGCCGGCCGCGATCGACCAGGGCATTGAAGGTATGAAAGAACTCCTCCTGGGTGCTGTCCTTGCCGCTGATGAACTGGACATCGTCGACCATCAGGAGGTCGACGGACCGGAACAGCTCCTTGAAGCTCATCGTGTCCTTGGACCTGAGGGCCCTGATGAACTGGTACATGAACTTTTCGGCAGAAAGATAGACGATGCGGCGGCCGGGATCGCGCTGCTTCACCCGCCAGGCGATCGCGTGCATCAGGTGGGTCTTCCCGAGACCCACCCCACCATAGAGAAAGAGCGGATTGAAGGGAGTCTTCGATGAGGTGGCGACCCGCTCGGCTGCGGCCATGGCGAACTCGTTAGGCTTGCCGACGACGAAACGCTCGAACGTGAACCTGCCGTCGAGCCGCGCGCCGAGCTCGTCCAGGAGACCCGCACCGTCTGCGACAACCGACGGGGCCGACTCTGCAGATTCCAATGCAGGCGCAGGGACCGTCGCGGCCACGCTCGCGGGCCGGACATTGAGGGCGATGGAGCGGATCGAAGGGTTGATGCTCGCCCAAATGCAGCGAATCCGGTCCGCATAGTTCGCCACCACCCAGTCGCGCATGAATTGCGTCGGGACAGCGATGACCACCCGCTCGCCTTCGACAGCGCTGAGATCCAGCGGCTTCAGCCAAGTGCTGAAGGCGGTGTCGCCGACCTCCGCCTGGAGCAGCGATTGAACCTGCTGCCACTGATGCGAGATCTCGCTCGTCGGAGGGATCATTCCACCCTCGGAGGCGGCTTCCGCGTCGCCTGCGCTCGAATTCAGCCGATATTTGGGCCAGAAGGCCATCGTCAAGCCCCGCCGCTCGATGCCTCCGCCGTCGTCGACGGTCGATTGTCCCTGCCACCCGTGCCCACACCGCACGAGAGCCCGAAGGATTCAGCTTTCGCGCCATTGTCGAGACGGCGCAACTAGCAGGCAAATAAGACCGAGAATAAAGTGCCAGACTTAGGATAGACAACGGATACGATCAGAGAGGTCTTTCGAACGATTGACCTGGATATATTACGCCGCCTCGTCAAACAACTTCCGCCACGAGGAGCGACCTTAAGGAGGGGCACGACGGCTGGCAAGAGGATCGAATAGAGAACGAGGGAAATCTCGTCACGGTTGAGATCGTACGCGCCGACCTGTCTCAGCAGGCATGCCTACTGCTACAGGCGGCTGTCCAGGCAGCCCGGGTCAGGAGGCAGCCTGCTCCAGATGCTTGATTCTCTGGGCGAGCCTCGAGATTTTCCGGGAGGCCGTGTTGGCATGGACAACGCCCTTCTGCACGCCACGCTGGAGCTCCGGCGCAGCGAGCTGAAAGGCAACCCGAGCGGCGTCCACGTCCGCCTGAGCGAGCGCGGCGTCAACTCTACGCAGGAAGGTCCTGATGCGGCTGACACGGCTTCTGTTCAACGCCGTGCGCTTGGCAGTCTGACGAATCCGCTTACGCGCCGAAGGCGTGTTGGCCACAGCTCGATCTCCAAAAATTTGGCTCGCCTGTATATCGCCACGGCCTGTCACCGTCAACCTCGTGTCCAGGCTCGGAGATGGAAGAGGCGAGGCGGCATTGGCCTCGGAAACAGCCGCTCTGGCAGGCTCGGTGTTGCTCTCCAAAAGGCCCCTGGGGCCCGGCATGGCCGCGAGTGGACCCGCCTACTCAGCGGTCGCTGAACGTGGGCGAGCGCTTGTCGACGAAGGCGGCCATGCCTTCGCGACGGTCCTCGGTCGCGAAGGTGGCGTAGAAGGCCCGCCGCTCGAACCGAATGCCCTCCGCGAGGGAGGTCTCGAAGGCCACGTTGACGGCCTCCTTGGCCATCTGGATGATCGGCTTGGACTTGCTGGCGATCGCCTCGCCGAGCTTGACCGCTTCCTCGATGAGCTCGCCTATCGGCACGATCCGTGTCGCCAGGCCGGATCGCTCGGCCTCCTCCGCGTCCATCATGCGGCCGGTCAGGATCATCTCCATGGCCTTCGACTTACCGACGGCGCGTGTCAGCCGCTGGGTCCCGCCGGCTCCGGGAATGGTTCCGAGGTTCGTCTCGGGCTGACCGAATTTGGCATTGTCGGCCGCGAGGATGATGTCACACATCATGGCGAGCTCGCAGCCACCGCCCAGCGCGTAGCCCGCGACGGCGGCGATGATCGGCTTGCGATGATGCGCGATCCTCGACCAGGAGCTCATAAAGTCGGAAGCATAGGCCCCGGCGAAATCCTTCTCCAGCATCTCCCTGATATCGGCCCCGGCGGCGAATGCCTTCTCGGAGCCGGTGACCACGATGGCCGCCACGGTGGGATCAGCATCCAACATCACCAGGGCCCCGTCGAGCTCGGCCACGAGCTGCTGGCTCAAAGCGTTGAGCGCCTTCGGGCGATTCAGGGTCACGAGCCCGACAGCACCGCGCTTCTCAACCAAGATGGTCTCGTACGGCATTCCCATACCCCTTGACGTTTGGACGCCCACAAGACGGCGGCGTCACTCGCTCGCGCTTCCGACCGCCCGCCCGACGCTGCACCGCACAAAAGGCGGCGCCGCTATAGGACGGCCCCCGACGACCGTCCAGCCCGAAAGACCGAGGTGGAAGGACGGCCGACGGCTCCTATCGCTGGCACCGGGGGCACCAGTAGGTGGAACGTCCTCCGAGAGCGAATCGCCGGATTGCCTGCCCGCAGATCAGACATGGCTCGGAGGCCCTCTCATACACCTGAAAGCGACGCTGGAAGCTCCCCAGCTCGCCATCGGTCTGAACGTAGTCGCGAAGGCTCGAGCCGCCAGCCTCGATCGCCTCGACCAGGACCGCCTCAACCGCCCCGGCGATCCGCTGAGCCCGCAGCGGCCCCACCGAGAGAGCCGACCGGGAGGGCGCGACACGGGCCCGGAACAACGCCTCACTCGCATAGATATTGCCAACGCCGACCACCAGCCTCTGATCCATCAGCGCCGTCTTGACGGCGAGGAGGCGGCCGCGCAGCAGCCGGAGCAGGACGGATCCCGAGAAGTCCGGCCCGAGCGGCTCGACCCCGAGGTGCCGCAGGAGCGGGTGCATCGCGAGGTCGGCAGATGGCCAGAGATCGAGCAGGCCGAACCGCCGAGGATCGATGAATCTCAAGGTCCGGCCGTTGTCGAACTGGAAGGTGAGATGCTCGTGGCGCGATGCCGGCTCGCCGTCCAGCCGAAGTCGACCCGACATCCCGAGATGCATGATGAGCGCGTTGCCGTCGTCGAGGTCGACGAGGATGAATTTGGCGCGCCGGCGGATATCAAGGAGCGTCCGACCCTCCAGTCGGGCTCGAAGACGCGGTGGCAGTGGCAGACGCAGATCCATGCGTCTTTGGGCCACATCCACGATCCGACGGCCGGAAAGGCTCGCGCGAAGGCCCCGGACGATGGTCTCGACCTCAGGAAGCTCCGGCAACGCACACCTCGCAGCCCAACCGCTTGCCGCAGGGCGGCACCTCACCTAGAAGCGGCGAGAGCAAGTCGGCGAGCAGATCCCGATCCGAATCAGCGAGCGTGGGATGCGATCTCGGCCAGCGCGTGTCCAAAAGCCATCGCTCGGACGAGAGGCAGCCCGAGAGCTGTCCACCTCGTTCGGCTTCGCCGAGGTGGACCCGTCGGTCAAGGCCGATCTCGTCAAGGGGGTCTTCGACAGGGTCGCCGGTCGATACGACCTGATGAACGATCTGATGAGCGGCGGCATCCACCGACTCTGGAAGGACTCCGTCGTCGACTGGCTGATGCCGCGTGCCGGTCGCCACTATCTCGATGTCGCCGGCGGCACGGGCGACATGGCGAGCCGGATCGAGCGCCGGATCGAGGGCGCCTCGCGCATCACGGTGATCGACATCAACGCGACGATGCTGGCCACCGGGCGAGACCGGTCGCTCGACGAGGGCACTCTTTCGGACGTCGACTGGATCGCCGGCGACGCCATGATGCTGCCGCTTCCGGACCGGTCGATCGATGCCTATACGATCGCGTTCGGCCTTCGGAATGTGACCCGCATCGACGAGGCGCTTGCCGAGGCGAGGCGCGTCCTGCGGCCGGGCGGCCGCTTCCTCTGCCTCGAGTTCAGTCGCCTGTTGGTCCCGATGCTGCAGCCTCTCTACGATCTCTACTCGGAGCGGGTGGTCCCCCTGGTCGGTCTCGTCGTCGCGGGCGACGCCGCGAGCTACCGCTATCTCGTCGAGAGCATCAGGCGCTTTCCGGATCAGAAGACCCTGAGCTCCCTGATCGCCGAGGTGGGCTTCGGTCAGGTGCGCTGTCGGAATCTCTCGGGCGGAATCGCCGCGATCCACTCCGCCTGGCGGCTCTGACGCGCCATGTGGCGGGCGTTGCGCCATCTGTGGCGCATTGCCTCGGCCCTTCGCTGCCTGGCCCGGCACAATGCGCTGTTCGTCCTGGAGGCGGTTCCGCAGTGTCGGCCGCTGTTCTTCCTGATCGACCCGTTCGTCGATCGCTCGGCTCCCGGCCGGCCGGGGCAAAGGCTGGCGCTGGCACTCCAGGAGCTCGGCCCGGCATTCATCAAGCTGGGCCAGAGCCTGGCCACCCGGGCCGACCTTCTGGGCGCTGCAACCGCCCGCGATCTTTCCCTGCTCCAGGATCGTCTGCCCGCGTTCTCAGGCGCCCAGGCACGGGCCACCATAGCGGCCGAGCTCGGCAGGCCCCTGCCCGAGCTGTTCGATCAGCTCGACGAGGTGCCCGTGGCCGCAGCGTCAATCGCCCAGGTCCATCTCGGGGTGAGCACCCAGGGCGATCGCGTGGCTGTCAAGGTGCTCCGCCCGGGAATCGAGGCGGCATTCGAGCGTGATCTGGATTTCCTGCTTTGGCTGGCCGAGACCGTGCGATGGCTTCACCCGCCGTTCCGACGCTTCCGGCCGGTCGAGGCGGTCGAGCTGTTCGCGACCTCGACCCGCCGCGAGATGGACCTTCGTCTCGAGGCGGCTGCTGCGGTGGAGTTCGCGTCGAATTGCCGGAACGACCGGGGCTTCCGCGTCCCCTCGGTCGACTGGAACCGCACGTCGCGTCGTGTCGTCACGTTCGAGCGGATCGATGGATCGCCGTTGGCAGACCGCGAGGTCCTGGTCGCGGCCGGGCTCGATCCCGACGCCATCCTCGAGACGGCGGCGGTGGTCTTCTTCAACCAGGTGTTCCGCGACGGATTCTTCCACGCCGACATGCATCCCGGCAACATGCTCGTGGACCTTCGAACGGGCGATATCGTCGCCCTCGATTTCGGTATCATGGGCCGCCTGGACCTGCCTACCAGGAAGCACCTTGCCGAGATCCTGGTCGGATTCCTCACTCGTAACTACGCCCAGGTTGCCGAAGTATTCTTCAGGGCGGGCTTCGTTCCCCCCGACCGGGACCGGGCCGCCTTCACGCAATCCTGCCGGGCGATCGGCGAGCCGATTTTGGGCCTGCCGCTCAACGAGATATCCTTCGGCAGGCTGCTCGGTCAGCTGCTTCATATGGCGGACGATTTCGCCATGGAGACCCAGCCGCAGCTCCTTCTGCTCCAGAAGACGATGGTGGTGGCGGAAGGCGTCGGGCGGGCGCTCAACCCCTCCATCAATATGTGGCAGACGGCGCAGCCGCTGGTCGAGGCATGGATTCGGAGCCATCTGGGTCCCGAGGCGATCCTGAGGGAGAAGGCGACGGAGGCCGTCGCGACGATCGGCCGGTTGCCCGGCCTGGTTGCCCGACTCGACGAGGCGCTTCGTGACGCACGGACCGTGCAGACGGTCCGTGTCCGGCTGCCGGCCACACGCCATCTGGTCGCCACCTTCGGCCTCGGACTGCTCGCAGGTCTTGCCTTCGCCTGGGCGATGTCCACATTCATTTAGTGAAATCCCGATTTTTGGTGCGTGAATGGTCGCCACAGCGATTGCCGGCTCTAGCGCCGACCATGGGTCGGACGACCAGCGGCGATTTCTTCTCATCATCGGCGGCGGCATAGCCGCCTACAAATGCCTCGAGCTGATCCGAAGGGCCCGAGAGCGAGGCTATGCAATCCGGTGCGTCATGACCCGCGCGGCCAAGGAGTTCGTCACGCCCCTTTCGGTGGCGAGCCTCAACGGCGACAAGGTCTACGACGAGCTCTTCTCGCTGACCGACGAGGCCGAGATGGGACACATCCGGCTCTCGCGGGAAGCTCGGTTGGTCGTCGTGGCGCCCGCCACGGCGGACCTCATGGCCAAGATGGCCCACGGCCACGCCGACGATCTGGCCTCAGCGATCCTCCTCGCCACCGACAAGCCGGTCATGATCGCCCCGACGATGAATCCGCAGATGTGGGCGCATCCGGCCACCCAGCGCAATCTCCAGCACCTCCGGGCCGACGGCATTCGATCCGTTGGGCCGGCCGGCGGGGATATGGCGTGTGGAGAGGTTGGAACCGGCCGAATGGCCGAGCCTGCCCAGATCCTGGCCGCGATCGACGCGTTCTTCGCAGAGGCGCCCGGTCCCTTGTCCGGCGTGAGCGCCCTGGTGACGAGCGGCCCGACGCATGAGGATATCGACCCGGTTCGCTATATCGCCAATCGCTCGTCGGGGCGGCAGGGTCATGCCATCGCCGAGGCCCTCGCGAAGGCCGGGGCCCGCGTGGCCCTTGTCACCGGACCCGTGCACGAGCCCGATCCCGAGGATGTCTCGGTCGTCAAGGTGGTATCGGCTCGGGAGATGCTCGATGCCTGTCTTTCGGCGTTGCCCGTCGAACTGGCGGTATGTGCCGCTGCCGTCGCCGACTGGCGGCCCGACGTGGTTGGCGCGCGAAAGCTCAAGAAGGGCGCCGGAGCCGCTCCGGAGATCCGGCTGGTCGAAAATCCGGACATTCTGATGTCACTCGCGACTCGATCCGACCTGCGCCCTCGGCTGGTGATAGGCTTTGCGGCGGAGACCGGTGACCTCGAGCGGGAGGCCGCTCAGAAGCTGAGACGAAAGGGCTGCGACTGGATCGTGGCCAACGAGGTGGGCCCTGGAGCGGGTGTTTTCGGCGGAGCCGACAACAAGATCACGCTCATGCGGGCCGATGGCCGTGTCGAGGCCTGGCCAAGGCTCACCAAACGAGAGGTCGCGTCTCAACTCGTGTCCGAGATCGCCATCGAGCTGAAGAAGCGGGACCCGTTGTGATTGCGGTCGAGATTGCCATCGAGCAGTTGCCCCATGCGCGTGACCTGGCGCTTCCGACCTACGCCACGGCGGGATCGGCCGGCCTCGATCTTCAGGCTGCCATACGACCCAATTCGCCGCTGACGCTGCGGCCGCTGCAACGCGCTCTGATCCCGACCGGCCTCCGCCTCGCGCTGCCGGCTGGCGTCGAGGCTCAGGTGCGGCCCCGCTCGGGCCTGGCGATCAGGCACGGCATCACGGTCTTGAACAGCCCAGGAACGATCAATTCCGACTATCGAGGCGAGATCGGGGTGATCCTGGTGAACCTCGGCGAGGCGGACTGGTCTGTTCACCGAGGCGATCGCATCGCGCAACTGGTCGTTGCTCCGACCCTGAGGACGACGTGGATTCCGAGTGTCGTTCCGCCGCTCGGCACGAACTCGCGACGAAAGTGGTTTCGGCTCGACCGGCCTCACGGCAGCCGAGGAGGACGGCCGCTGATGCTCAGGCCCACCAAGAAGGCCGCCCTCGCCGTGGAGGCTGTCCTGGATATCGCCTGCCATCTGGGGCCCGATCCTGTTCAGAGCATGGATATCGCGGGCAGGCTCGACCTCCCGCGCCGCTATCTCGAGCAGGTCATGCAACAGCTCGTCCGCGCCGGCATTCTCAAGGGCGTCCGCGGTCCGCGGGGCGGCTATCGGCTGGCCAAGGAGCAGCGCCGCATCTCGGTCGGCGACATCCTGCGGATCGTCGCCGGAGACGGCGATGCGGACGAGCAGGCGGGCGCGTCCCGGAGTCCTCTCGGCACCAAGGTGATGGCGCCCCTATGGGCGGACATCGATCGCGCCCTCATGGTCGAGCTGGACGCGATCTCGGTCGAGGATCTCCGGATGCGAGCCGAGCAGGAAGGTCTGGGCACCCCCAAGAAGGACGTTCAGAACTTCGCCATCTGAAATCGGCCTCGGGACCGGCTGGACGTCGCGTCGATGTCGGTCGGCCGGCTCGCCGCTTACTGGGCGCAGCACAAAAGCCTCACCTCGACGACACGGCCGTCGTCCTGCCGGGGATCGACCATATCCGATCCCGCCAGAAAGCGGCTGGCCAGACGCTCGGGAGGCAAGCCTGCTCGTGCGAGAAAATTCACGACCGCTCCAATGCGGAGAAGGGCGGTTTCCCAAGCGGCGGCCTCGACTCCTTCGGACGAGACCGATCTGATGGCGTGGCCATCGACAAGAATGACCCAGCCACGGCCCGCTGGAATCTTGTTCGTCACCGTTGCCAGCTCCGTGACCGAGCGCCGCAACTTGCCTTCCAGACGCTCGTCGAGCTGGGTCTGCCCCGCTGCGAAGTCGATGGCCGTCGAGTAGAGATACTCGAACTCGCCATCCTGATCCGTGCCGGCCGCCTGATCGAGACTGCCGAGCATTGTCCCACGGCGGCGCGCTCTCCCTTCCGCCTGCGTCACGGCCGCGTCATTGAGGCGATAGGAGAGCTGGGAAACCTGCAGGGTTCTCAGCTCCAGCTGCCGCACGCTCGACCACCAGAGCGCCATCACGATGAGCAATGCCGTGCCCAGCGCGCCCATCAGCAGCGTGCTCGGGCTCATGCGTATGCGAAACGGCCTCGCAGAAGGACGCGGCCTCGCCCGCCCATGGGGGCTGGCAGAGCCGGCCCCACTCGGCCACCTCGGCGCCGCAGGGCCCTCCCGAGGCGGCGCTTTCAGGCCCTCAGCATCGTACTGCAGGCGACGTTGAGGATCCCGGAGAACCTCATAGGCCTCACGCAGGAGCCGGAAACGGCGATCATCGGCGAGCTCGCCCCCGTGATCGGGATGATAGAGCTTCGCACGCTCGCGAAAGGCGGTCCGTATCTCCTCCGGAGAAGCGTTCCGCGGCACCGCCAGGATGCGATAGTAGCCCTTCGGATCGGCGGTCGCGTGCATTCGCCCTGTTTGGTGACATGGCTGCGGACGCCGGACTATACAGGCTTCGTCGCCCGGCGCGCCAGCGTCCCCGCTGTCGGCAGCCGGCGCGAGGCTCCGCCGGCCGGTCGGAGCCACCCGGACCCGAGGGCCCGCCCATCAGCCTCTTCTCGTTTCTTCCCGGATTTCGGCGGCCCCCGTCCCGTCCGGAGCGTCGAGACATCGCAGTCGGAAAGCCGCCGGAGCACGTGCCGACGAAAGACTTTCAGCGCGCCAGGGTCTACCGATGGGAGGATGCGCATGTCCTCGTGCACGATCGGCGCCTCCTGACCCTGCCCGAATGCCGAGCGCTGGTGGAAGCAGGTCTACCGATGGGCGGAGCCGAGCAAGGGAGCGGTGGCTGATTGGAGTCCGCCGCTCGTCGCCGACGGACGAGGGCGTCGTCACGCGGCCGGGTCGCGAGAGGTGATCAAGCTCCCGCGATGGTCACGAACTCGCCCCATCGTCCTTCACGAGTGTGCCCACGGCCTGGCCTCCGACCGGCATGGCCCGCTGTTCGTCGCCGCCTATGTCGAGCTCCTGCAGCGATTCATGGGCCTCGACCGACGCTCGCTGATCGAATCGCTGGAGGGAGCGCGGATCGCCTACGATGGCCGCCACTGGCCGCGGGTCCGGAGCGCCCCGTGAGCCGGAGACGGCCCGAGCCGTCGCCGGCCGGCTACCGCAGCGCTCCGCGCCCGACAGCTCCTGCCAGCGATCCCAGGGCCGCGCTTAACCCGCTCTTCATTGATGCCCCATAAGATGCGGCGGCGACCCACTGAGGCGCTCGATGGTCCTTCATCAGCGCCGACGGTGGGCGGCTTGTCCTCCCAGACGTTGTGATGCCTCCCTGTCGCTCGGGCCGCCACCATGTGGCGGCCCCCTCTTTCTACTGGCTCAGCCAAACGATGCGCGCGAGCCAAGCCAGCTCCGCCGAGTCGATGATCTGCTCTCGCTGGTCGTCCCTGACGTCGTCGAGCACGACGCGCTGGGCCGTCCGCCGGACCAGGAGCCCCAGCGTCAGCTCGCCGGTCTTGCGCCGCGCCAGCACCCGGTCGCCGCGACGCACGCTAC
The DNA here is from genome assembly GCA_963828215.1 of uncultured Alphaproteobacteria bacterium. Lineage (GTDB taxonomy): Bacteria > Pseudomonadota > Alphaproteobacteria > Geminicoccales > Geminicoccaceae > CAVTJL01. Next base: position 13,514 of record CAWHFO010000083.1, read on the forward strand.
TGCTCGGCGAGACGACGACGAGGTCGCCGCTCCGATAGATCGGCGCGGCGAGATCACGATCGAGCTCCACGACATAGGCTCGATCGTCCTCGATCAGAGGAAAGTCGATCTCTTCCCACGGCCCCTCTCCAGGAAAGCCGCTGGCATCGATGCCGCCTCCCTGCTCCAGGTCGGCCAATCGAATGCATTTCAGCCGCTGCGAGACCGACCGCGCCGCCCGGCCGTCCCCGACGTGCATCAGCTCGACGAAGTCGCGCATCGACGTCGTCGTCGCGTCGAGGATCTTCGAGATGCTCTCGGTACTCGGCCACCTGGCTTTGCCCTGCTTGGTCGTGCGCTTGCTCTTGTTGAAGGTGGTGGGGTCGAGGCCCGAGCGTTTGGCGAGCCCGGAAGCGGAGAGGTTGTTCCGTTTGGCAAGCTGCTCGATACCCTCCCAGACCTGCTTGTGCGTCAGCATTAGGACCCGGCTCCGATGTCAGGCGCCCTGGGGCGCGGCACGACTAGTTTCTTGACAGGACTCGGTCCTGTCACTAGGCTTTCATTCTTGTAAGCTGAAAGCCGCTCAACCGCAGCAGACGGCCTGACCATGCGCCAGCGGCCCGCCCTCGTGGTTTTCGAGCATCGACCCAGCCGGGGGATGATGCGACTGCTGTCTCCGGGCTACAGACATTGCTTCTGCCTCGTTGGGGCCCCAGGGGGATGGCTTCTCATCGATCCGCTGAAGGCGTGCACCTACTTCGACATCATACCATCACTGCCGATTGATGTCCTCGCCGAGTCTTATCTCACGCCGAGCCGCGTCGCAGTCGCCGGCTTCGGGCGCAGGGCGCCGGATCGAGATAGCCCGGGTATCCGGCCGACGACTTGCGTGGAGCAGGTCAAGCGGGTGCTCGCCATCGCGGCGCCGGAGGTATGGACGCCGCGGCAGCTCTTTCGTCACCTGACCGACCCGAGCCGCACCTTTCCTCCGTTCATCGACGCCAGGCTGCTCATCAAAGCCGGTTGACATCGTTCCTAACTAGGAATAATATCCAACTCTACGCCGTCACCCGGCTCGTCGGCAAGGAGTGATGATGTCAGCGGAAAGGCTCGAGGTGATCAAGAACGGCTTCGGCCGCGCCCGCGCGCGACGCATGGCCTGGGAGGGCCTGTGGCGGGACTGCTATGCCTATGCGCTGCCGCACCGAGGCTCGGGGCTGGGCGTCGAGGTCGGGCCGGGGTCCAGGCTCACGGACCGGCTGTTCGATGGCACCGCTCCGGACGGTGTCGATCAGCTGGCGGCGAGCCTCCTGGCCGAGCTCCTGCCGCCCTGGTCCGAGTGGTTCGGCCTCAGGCCGGGGCCGGATGTCCCCAGCGACGGCAGCGGTGCATTTGCCGAGGAGCTCGACCGGATATCGGAGCGCCTCCAGGGGCATTTCGATCGGTCCAACCTCGCGGTCGAGATCCACCAGTGCTTTCTCGACCTCGCGACGATCGGGACGGCGACCCTCGCCTTCCAGGAGGCCCCTCTCGGCTCCCCCTCGGCGTTCCGCTTCTCGGCTGTGCCGGCATCGGAAATGTTCGTCGACGGCGACGGGAGTGGCCAGATCCGCCGCTTCTACCGCCGCTCGCAGCTGACCTTGGGCGCCCTTTGCCACCAGTTCGGCCTGTCCCTGATCCCACGTTCCGTCGCCGAGCTCGGCAGCGAGCAGCCCGACCGCTGCTTCGAGGTCGTCGAGTCCATCCTCGGAGAGCATGGCGGCTATGCCTACGACGCCTTTCTCCTCGACGCCGGCACCGACGGCCCCGAGGGCGGCACCGTGCTCGTCGAAGGACGGTTCGAGACCTCGCCCTACATCACATTTCGCTGGGTCAAGGGTGCCGGCGAGCTCTATGGCCGCTCGCCCGTGATGACGGCCCTGCCGGACATCAAGACCGCCAACAAGGTCGTCGAGCTCATCCTGAAGAACGCATCCATCGCCGTCACGGGCATCTGGCTGGCGGACGACGACGGCGTTCTCAACCCGGCCAATGTCCGGCTCGTGCCGGGCAGCATCATCCCCAAAGCGATCGGATCGGCCGGCCTGACGCCGCTTCAGGCGCCTGGGCGGTTCGATGTCTCGGAACTCGTCCTCAACGATCTTCGCGCCAGCATCAGGCATACATTGTTGGTTGATAGACTGGCCCCAGTGGGCAACGCGAAGATGACGGCCACAGAGGTGCTCGAGCGGAGCGCGGAGGCGGCCCGCCTGCTGGGGGCCGTGTATGGCCGACTGCAGGCCGAGCTTCTCACTCCCTTGCTGCTTCGAGCGATGGGCATTCTTCGTCGGCGCGGGGAGATCCCGCCGATCGCCGTCGATGGGCGGACGGTGGAGATCGACTATCGCTCTCCCCTGGCTCGCGCCCAGGCCCGCCAGGATGTCCGCAACACGATGATGTGGCTGGACGCGGTTGCCAAGCTCGGTCCCGAGGCCCAGCGGATGATCGATCTCGGGGCGGCGACCGACTGGCTCGCCCGAACGCTCGGCGTGCCGAGCGAGCTCGTTCGCCACGACCTCGCCCCCCAGGCTCCGACGGATCCGGAACGCGGTGTTGTCGATGGCGCCTGATCGGGACGACGCCGCCTGGCCCTACGAGGCCGGCCCGACCGCCGTCGTGGACGAGGCCCTGGTCTTGCAACGAGCCTTTGCGACCTGTTTTCGCGGTGCCGACGGCGCGCTGGCCATCGATCATTTGCGTCGCGTCTTCCTGGACAGGCGCCTCGGGCCATCCGCCAGCGATGCCGAGCTCAGGCACACCGAGGGCCAGCGGAGCGTGATCGCCCACATTCTCTCCTTGGTCGAGAGAGGCCGCGGTTGACCGCTTCCGCCGACCGCACAACCACCCCAATGGACATGTCAATGACCGAAGAAGGCAGCGTTACCGAGCCCGAGGAGGCCGCAACGGCCCCGGTGGCCGGTCCGGCCGGAGCCGAGCGTCCCGACGGCATTCCCGAGAAGTTCTGGGATCCCGTCGACGGCGCCGTGCGCGTGGATGGGCTCCTCAGATCCTACACCGAGCTCGAGCGCAAGCTCTCGCGGTCCCTCCCGCTGCCGGCCGGCGACGACGATGTGGCGGCGCGCGAGCGACTCCTCGAGACCCTCGGCCGACCCGCCACACCGGACGCCTATGCCATCCGTCAGCCGCACGAGCGGGTACCTCCCGATCCGGCACTCAATGAGCGGCTCCACGCGGCGGGCTTCACGCAGGAGCAGGCCCAGCTCGTCTACGACCTGGCCGCCGAGCATCTCGTGCCGGTGATGGACCAGGTCGCCGAGGAGAGCCGCTCGCGCGAACAGGTGGATCTCCTGGCCCGCCACTTCGGCGGCGAGGAGGCCTGGCGCCAAGTGGCGCTGCAGATCAAGACCTGGGGCGAGAGCCATCTCGAGCCGACGGTGTTCGAGACCTTGAGCGCCAGTGCCGACGGTGTCCTCGCTATGCACGAGATGATGAAGGTCCGCGAGCCGGACCTCGTCGGCGAGGCACGCGACTCCGCGGCGGTCGACGAGCGGATGCTCGACGAGATGGTCCGCGACCCGCGCTACTGGCGCGATCGAGATCCCGACTTCATCGCGCGCGTCACCGACGGCTTCAGACGCCTCTTCTCGAGCTGACGCGCGGGGACCGCCGCCGGACAACCGGACTCACGCCCGGCCGGGCGGCGCTCCCACCCCCCGATCCATCGGCCCTTTCGGACAACTGACGGATCGTCGCGACCCCTGGCTCAACCAAAGGATGAGCAACGCGATGTCACTCTCTATCGATCAGGCTTTCATCAAGCAGTTCGAACGCGAGGTCCACGAGTTCTATCAGCGTCAGGGCTCGAAGCTGCGGCCGACGGTTCGCACGAAGACGGGCGTTCGCGGCAGCTCGACCGTCTTTCAGAAGGTCGGCAAGGGCTCGGCCAACACCAAGAGCCGTCACGGCATGGTGCCGGTGATGAACGTCTTGCATACCAACACCGAGGCCGTTCTCACCGACTACTATGCCGGCGAGTGGGTCGATCGGCTCGACGAGCTGAAGACCAACATCGACGAGCGGCAGGTGCTGGCCAACGCCGGGGCCTTCGCGCTCGGCCGCAAGACCGACGACCTCATCATCGAGGCCATGGTCGCGTCGCCGAACAATGCGGGCAGCGATTCGAGCGGCCTCACGAAGGAAAAGGTACTTGAGGCCTTCGAGATGCTCGGCGCCAACAACGTGCCCGATGACGGTCAGCGTTACGCGATCATCGGCTGGAAGCAGTGGTCCGAGCTGCTGGGCCTGCCGGAGTTCACCAACGCAGAGTTCATCGGCAACGACCAGCTGCCCTGGCGTGGCAGCCAGGCGAAGCGCTGGCTGGGCACGCTCTGGATCCCGCATAGCGGCCTGCCCATCGACGCCAACGTGCGCAGCTGCTTCTGGTACCACAAGAGCGCCGTAGGCCATGCGGTCGGCCAGGATGTCGTCACAGACATCAGCTGGCACGGCGACCGTGCTGCCCACTTCATCTCCAACTCGATGTCGCAGGGCTCTGCGCTGATCGACAGCGACGGCGTCATCAAGCTGGCGTGCCTGGAGGACTGACCATGGCATACGAGTCCCAGAACCTGAGCGCTCTCTGCTACGCCAACGGCTTCACGCTCTGGCACTATCGGACGAGCGACGCGGTGACCGACGTCGACAACGCCGGCTACTTCAATCCGGCGACGAACATGCTCCGCGTCGGGGACTTCGTCCTCGTCAATGCGGGTGTGGGCGTGCTCCCGACGCATGGCGTGCTCGTCGTCGTCAGCAACAGCGACGGCGCCGTCGACCTCACCAACGTGACCGACTTCGGCGCCCTCAACGCCGACTAGGGCCCAGCCAGCTCGAAGACGGTCCAGCCCGAGCGGCGCCCTCGTCGGCGCGCCTGGTCCAGCCGGGGCCGATCATCCGATCGGCTCCGGCACCAGTCTCGAAGGAGCACGCCCGTGATCCGCGCACTGCTGCATGCGGCGGCCGTCATGGCCGCCTTGAAGGAGCCGAGCCAGGGCCACGGCCCCGTCACGCCGCCGGCTTGCCCCGGCCGGAGTATCGTGGCCCTGGCCCAACTGCTCGGCAGCCCCTCCGATCGCGCCCTCAGCGGCCCTCTCGCGCGACCCCTTATCGCGCTCTGGAAAGCCGAGCATCAGGCGGCCGATATGGTCCCCGAGCAGATCCACGTTCTGCTCGGCCCGGCGGAGCCCCTCGTTGTCGCGCTGACAGCCGGCCTTTGTGTGATCGACGCCATCCCCATGAGCCGTCGACAGTTGGCCGAGCTCCTTCGTCGAGCCGTCGGCCCGGCCGTCTAGCCACCGCCCAGTCAACCAGAGTCAAGGGACCGACCGATGCCCTGGACCGATGCCGAGCTCTGCTCGGCCGCCCTCGTCAAGATCGGCGCTCAGCCGATCGCCGGCTTCGATGACGCGACGACGGAGGCGGACATCGCCGGCCGCCTCTACCCCCTCGTCCGCGACGCCCTCATGAGCGCGCATCCCTGGGATTTCACGCTCACCCAGCAACAGCTGGTGGCTGATCCAACTCCGCCCAAAGGGGACTTCGACTACGCCTATCTTCTGCCCGACGACCTCCTGCGAACCATCTCCGCCGGCGAGGGGGGGTGCGGTCGGGGCTTGGTCTACCGCGTGCATGGCTCCAGGCTGCAAACGAACGCCGTCCGACGTTCTCCTGACTTACCAGCGGCGCGCGCCCGAGAGCGAGTTTCCGGCCCACTTCGCCCAGGTGCTCATAGCCCGCCTGGCCGCCGAGCTCTGCATTCCGCTCACCGAAAGCCCGCAGCGGAGCGAGCTGCTCCTCAGGCTGGCCGCGGCGGAGCTGCAGCTCGCCAAGCTGCTCGACAGCCAGCAGGCGACCCCGCCGGTGCTCGACGACTTCAGCCTGATCCGAGCACGCTTCCAATGAGCGCCCTCGTTACGACGAAGACCAGCTTTGCCGCCGGCGAGCTGGACCCGCGACTGTCGGGACGGCTCGACCTGCGCTCGCTGGAGGACGGTGCCAGGCGCCTCCGCAACGTCGTGGTGCAGGCGACAGGCGGCGTATCCCGTCGGCCCGGAACGAGGCTGCTCCTCGAGGTGCCCGATGCCCGGCGCATCGTGAGCTTGCAGGGCCAGGGCTGGTCGGCCCTTCTTTGTCTGGCGGAGTCTCGGATCGATGTGGTGGAGGGAGGCGCCCTCCTCGCGTCGCTGGCGGCGCCATGGTCGGCCGACCAGCTGGCGACACTGCGCTGGACCCGCCACGACGACGGCCTGATCCTCGCCCATCCGGAGGTCAATCCTCGTATCGCCACGAGGTCCGAGGCCGGCGCCTGGTCGATCGCGGACCTCGCCTTCGATCGGGACACGGACAGCACCCCTTACCCCAAGCTTCGCGCGCCGTTCGTCAAGTTCGCGACCGCCCCGGCGCTCATTCAGCCGGTCTTCGGCACTGCGCCGGCCGACGATCCGATCGCCGTCGACAAGACGATCACGCTCACCTCGTCCGAGCCGATTTTCACTGCCGACCATGTCGGCGTGCGCATGCGGATCAAGGGCCGGCAGGTGGTCATCGAGAATCCCCAATCTTCGACCGTGGCCATCGCCAAGACCGAGGAGGAGCTGATCGACGGGAAATCCACGGTCGACTGGTCGGAGGAGGCTTTCAGTCTCCCCCGCGGCTGGCCCTCGGCTCTGACGTTCTATCAGGATCGGCTCGTGATCGGCGGATCGCGCGACCTGCCGGACCGGCTCTGGTTCTCGAAAACGTCGCTACCTTTCAACTTCGACACAGGCGAGGGAAATGCCGACGAGGCTTTCAGCTTCCGCCTGACCGGCGAGCAGCCTCAGGACATCGTCAGCCTCTTCCCGGGGCGACAGCTGCAGGTATTCACCGCCGCGGGCGAGTGGGTCGTCAAGGGCTTCCCGGTGACGCCTGCCACCGTCCAGGTCGAGTTGCAGACCCGCATCGGCTCGAGATCGACCACCCTCGTCGAGCCGATCGACGTCGACGGGGCCACGCTCTTCGTCGGCACGAGCGGGCGGGAGCTGCGCGAATTTCTCTACGTCGACACGGAGCAGGCCTACCAGGCCGCGGACCTGGCGGTCCTCTCCCGCCACCTCCTCGTCGATCCGCAGGACATGGCGTTCGACCCGGCCCGCCGACTCGTCTGTCTGGCCCTGGCGAGCGGCGATCTGGCGACGGTCACGATCGACCGCATCAACAACGTGGTTGCCTGGACGCTTCAGGATCTCGCGGGTCCCGTGCGGGCCTTGGCGCTCCACGATGCGGCGATTCATCTTCTCGTCGAGGCGGACGACCGTGTCTTCCTCGAGCGGCTCGATGACGGGCTGCAGCTGGACCATACCGTGGCGCTCGAGGCGGCGAGCCCGACGGCCAGCTGGGACGGGCTCGATCCCCTCGTGGGCCGGACGGTCGACCCTGATGACCGACGGTCGGGTGATCGGGACACAGCTCCTCACGGCATCCTCGATCACGCTGCCGGAGCCCTGCTCCAGCCTCGCCGCCGGCCTGCCGTTCACGCACGAGATCGAGCCCAGCGCCGTCTCGGGCGCGGCCGGGCTCGCTATCGTCTATCGACCCGTGCGCGTCGTCCTTCGTGTGCTCGACACCGGCGATCTGATCATCGACACGGGGAGCGGACCTCGCTCCCTGCCTCTGCCGGGCGGCGCTGGGGCTCTATTCAGCGGTGACCTCACCGTCCGCGCCATGGGCTGGCGCCGGGGTCTCGACGCCTCGCCTTGGCGCATCGCGCAGGCGACGCCGGCGCCCTGCACCATCCTCGCCGTAACAACCGACATGCAGGTGAACAGCTGATGGGTGCCTTTTCCAGTCTCGCCACGACCGGTCTCAATCTGGCGCTGGCCCAGCAGGCACAGGCTGCGGACGCCAAACGGCAGGCCGCCAGCCGCGATCGCCAGATCAAGAGTGTGCTCGCAAGCGACGCCGAGAGCCGTCGCCAAAGCGACCTCGCCCTCCAGCGACAGCTCGCCCAGGCGCGGGCCCGCGCCGGCGCAGCCGGTGTGGGGGGCGTCGGCGGGGCCATCGATGCCGTCACCGCCGGCCTCACGCAGCAGACCCGAGCCGCCGAGTCGCTACCGATCAGCGCAGGCGGCCCGGCGCGTCCAAGGGATACGCGACCAGTACGGAAGCCGACGGTCGGGGAGCCTCCTCGACCTCGGCCAGCAGCTGCTCGGTGGAAGCGGTAGCCTGTTGGGCGGCCTCGGCGGCTCCGGCCGCAGCCTTCTGGGCTGAGCGGCCTGCTCCAAGGGGCCGATCGATGAACCTCGACGGCCCCGCCGGGGCCAGTGGCTCGCCGCTGACCCTGGAACCCGGCGACCGGGCAACCTCCTCGGCGCCCGGCCGGTTCGAGCGATTCGTCTGGGCCTGGAACCGATCCCAGGGACGCCCTATGCCCGGGCTTCACGACGAGATCGCCCGCTGGCTGCACGACCGCTGGACCGCCGCCGATCGCCGGCTGCTTCTCATGGTGTTTCGCGACGCCGGCAAATCGTCGCTCGTCGGGCTCTTCTGTGCCTGGCTGCTGAGCCGCAACGCCAATCTTCGCATCCTCGTTCTCGCGGCCGAGCACGAGCTCGCCTGCAAGATGACGCACAATGTGCGCGGCATCATCGAGCGCCATCCGGACACCCAGCACATCGTCCCGACCCGGCCGGATCAATGGGCCGCCGACCGACTCACCGTACGTCGGAGCCGGGAGCAGCGCGACCCGTCGCTTCTCGCTCACGGGATCTTCTCGAACATCACGGGCGCCCACGCGGACGTCGTCGTCTGTGACGACGTGGAAGTTCCGAACACGTCCGACACGCCGAGGAAGCGCAGCGACCTCCGCGAGCGGCTCCTCGAGACGCGCTTCGTCCTCGCCCCTTCGGGCACCCAGGTCTTCATCGGGACGCCGCACACCTACTACTCGATCTACGCCGACGAGCCGCGGCACGAGCGCGGCGAGACGAGCCCCTTTCTGGAAGACTACAAGCGCCTTCACGTGCCGCTGGTCGACGAGCGCGGTCAGAGCCGGTGGCCGGGCCGGTTCGACGCCGCCGCCATCGAGCGGCTGCGTCAGAGCGCGGGGCCGGTCAAGTTCCGTAGCCAGATGCTGCTGATCCCGACCCAGGCCAGCGAGATCCGCCTCGACCCGGACCGGCTGCAGCGTCACGCGCTGCCTCTCGACGTCGCCCAGCGCCGGGGGAGGTCGCTACTGCGTATCGGCGAGAGGCAGCTCGTCGGCGCATCCTGCTGGTGGGATCCCTCGTTCGGCAAGCCCGCCACAGGCGACTCCAGCGTCGTCGCCGCCGTCTTCACCGACGAGGAAGGAGACTACTGGCTGCAGGGGATAGCGTATCTCGCCTTCGATGTCTCGAAGGTCGGGGAGGTCGATGAGGCTACCCAGCTCTGCCGTCTGGTCGCCTCGTTTGTCCGCAGGCACCAGCAGCCCACAGTCACCGTCGAGACGAACGGTCTGGGCCGCTTTCTGCCGACCTTGCTCCGGCGCGAGCTGCGCCTCGCCGGCGTCGGCGCGACCGTGCTCGAGCAGGCCAGCTCCACACGAAAGGAGCGACGTATTCTGGACGCCCTCGACCCACTCCTGGCGGCGCGGCGGCTGCGCGCGCACGAGTCGATCTGGGATACGCCCTTCATCGAGGAGATGCGGGAATGGACGCCCGGTGGGGGTGGTCGGGACGATGGGCTCGATGCGGTCAGCGGCTGCATCCTGTCCCAGCCGACCCGCCTGCGGCTGCCACCGTGGGTGCCGCCCACGAGCGAGTGGCGACCAGGCTTCGCCGACGCCCGTCCGACCCTCGACTTTCCGGTTTGAGGGCGCGTCTTGAAGGCTCGGCCGGCCGTCGCTAAGACAGATTTTGCCGCGCGGATGGGTGCCGGAGCGGTCTAACGGACTGGTCTTGAAAACCAGCGAGGGTGTAAGCCCTCCGTGGGTTCGAATCCCACCCCATCCGCCATTTTTCCTATCTTGTCCATGCGCCTGGGCTCTAAGCCATCGAGCGTCAGGAAACGCTCGATCCGATTCGCCCGCCTCTCCAGCTGACAGTGGCTTTCCCTGCGAGTGTCAGGCGACGGGTAGGGAGTGCGCGGTGGAGAGAGCCCGCGCGCCACGACCTGCGCCGACGGCCTGTGCGGAGTGGCGCTCGCGGCTGTAGCGCAGAACCAGGCAGGTCAGATCATCCGATAGCGGTGCATCGCCGACGAAAGCGCCCACGGCCCCGGTGACGCGTGCCAGCACGCTATCCGAATCCAGTCCGGTGCAGGCGGCGAGGCAGGCGACGAGCCGCGCCTCCCCGAACAGATCGCCGTCCAGGTCCATCGCCTCGGTGACGCCATCGGTATAGAGGACCAATGTGTCGCCGGGCAGAAGCCGAAGCTGCCTGTCGACGAAAAACAGATCCTCGAACACGCCCAGCGGTGGCGATCCGGCCATTGGCAGGCGCTCGACGGTACCGTCGGCGCGTAGGACGAATGGCGGGTTGTGGCCGCCATTCGCGTAGGTCACGAGGCCGGTCTTGAGGTCGATCACGGCATAGAAGAGGGTGACGAACAGGTCCGTGGGGTTTGTCGCGCACAGCAGCGCGTTGGCGGCGGTGAGGCAGCCAGCGGCATCGACCCCGCCCTTGGCCGTCTGCTGTAGGACCGTGCGCGAGATTCCCATGAAAAAGGCCGCCGGCACGCCTTTGCCCGCCACATCGGCGACGAGGATCCCGATCCTGTCCGGTGCCAGCGCGATGAAGTCATAGAAATCGCCGGCGAGCTGGGTGGCCGGGACCATGGTGGCGGCACAGGCATAGTCGGGCGAGGTCGCGAAGGTTTGCGGCAGGATCGCCGCCTGGAGATGCCGTGCCGCCTCGAGCTCGGCCTCGATCAGGTGGTTCGCCGCCTGCAGCTCGCCGTTCTTCAGCTCGAGATCATGCGTGCGATCCCGCACGAGCCCGTCCAGCCGCTGCTCGCTGCCGAGAAGGTCGACCGCCATCGATCGAAAGACCCGGGCGAGCCGGCCGATCTCGTCCGGTCGCTGCTCGACCGGATCGAGCCAGGCCGGATCGAAGCGGCGCTGCTCGATCGCCGCCGCGGCCGCGGTCACCCGCGTGATCGGGCCCGAGATCCGCTGGGCCGTGACGCGGGCCGTGCCGACGCCGATCAGCACGAGGGCCGCCGTGATCCCGACCACCGTCAGCAGATAGGTCTCGAGAGAGGCGACGAGCCGGGTCGTCGGCACACGCAGGAGCACGGCCCCTGCCGGGATGCCGTCGGCGTCGAGCACCGGCGCCGCCACCGTTAGATCGCCGAGGCCGACCCGGCTCTGGAGATTGCCGGTCTGCAGCACTGCCGCGACCATGGCAGCCTCGCGGGGCAAGGGCTCTTCGCCACCCCCGGGTGCCCGGATCGAGGTCGCTTCCACCGCCTTTGCCCTGTCATCGAACACCCAGAGGGCGTCGGCAGCGTGGCCGGCCAGCAGCGAGCGAAGGATGCGGCCGAGCCCGACCTGGTCGCGCAGCGCGTCGGCATCGGCGGTGTCGTAGCCGAGCACCACGGCACCCGGCTCGCCGCTCGTAGCGGCGCCCACGTAGGCGAGGTCGCGCCCGTCGGCCGCAAAGCGCGCGCCCGCCGGTGCGGCGATCCGGCTCTGGCGCTGGAGCAACGGCCTGAAAGCCTGAGAAGCGTCGAGGACGTCGTCGTCGACGATCGGCAGCTCGACCTCATCGAGCGATGTCGCGGTCGTATGGCCCTGCCCATCCAGGATGCGGATCTCGCCGATCGAGGCCTTGGCCGCAATGTCCCGCAGGCGGCGGTCGAGATCGCCATCGCCTTTGCCATTCGCTCGCTCGACGGCCACGAGTTGGGCCAGGGCGTAGGCCATTCCCAACCGCTCGTGCTCGAGCCGCGCGGCAAAGCGGTTCGGCATGTCCTCGGCGATGGTCGCGATACGACCGATCAGTCGGGCGGCATTGGCTGCGTCGTCGCGGGCCTGGCCGACCATGGCCGTCCCGGCTACCGCAGCAAGGATCCCCGCCGTCACCACGACCGAGCCCGCCGTGGCGAGCAGGATGATGATGAGCAGCCTCGTCTTCAGCGTCATGGCGGCACGATCCCTTGCGCGCCGCCACCAGGGGCTGGCGCAGCAACGCTCAATTGAGCCAGATGCGCAGGGCAGCGAGCCGTTGCGCGGTGCTCTCGTCAAGCGGGTAGAACACCTCGCCCTGAACGCCGAACCAGCGCTCGTAGAGATCCACCCAGCCGCCGCTATAGCTTTCCACGCCGTCGAGCAGATCGGAGATGGTGTGGTTGACGAGGTCGCGCCACGGCGAGTTGTTCTGCGGCAGCATGCAGGCGAGCGACTCCCAGGAGAGGACGGCGCCACGCGGCAGGAGCACGAAGCGGCTCTGATCGTCCAGATGCTCGATCTGGGCGCGCAGGACGATGCCCACATTGGCGACACCGTCGAGCTGGTCGTGCAGCAGCATGTCCAGGGCGTGCTCCAGCGTATCGACGCGGACGACGGTCGAATCGGGCAACGTGCGGCGGATGATGCTCTCTGTCGAGCTGGCCTCGAGCACGCCGATCCGCGTGCCCTTGAGATCAGCCAGGCTGTGGGCACGGTCACGGCGCGTAAGCACCCGGGTTCCGTTCTCGAAGAACGGGATCGAGAAGTCGACCGCCTCCTCGCGCTCCCAGGTGGCCGTGGTGATGCCGCACTCGATGGCGATCGTGCCGGCGGTGACCATCGGGATGCGATTCTGTGCTGTCACCGTGGTGAGATGGAGCTGCACCGGGCGCCCGAGCACACGCTCCAGCCGGGCGCGGATGGCCTCCAGCAGATCGACCGAGAAGCCGACGAGGCTGCCGTCGTCACGACGGAAGGCGAAAGGAATGGCCTCGGCCCTCGTTCCGGCTTCGAGGATGCCGGTCGCGCGCACCTTGTCCAGAACACCCTCGGCCAGGGCGGGACCGGGTACCAGCAGGAGCAAGAGCAGCAGGCGACGGAGCACGCGCCCTCCTCAAATGACGGCCGCACGGAGCGTGCGCGCGGCCAAGTGCTGCCGCAGACGGCGCATGATCCAGGTGACCGGCATGCAGAAGATGAAGAAAACGAGCATCGCGTAACCGTAGGCATAGAGCATGAAGCCGTCGTCGCCGACCGCGCCGATCACGGTGTTGGCGCGCGCGACGAGTCCGGCACGCCGATCACCGAGGCGGTCGACGAGGCCATGACGATGATGACGAAGTACATCGTCCACGACGGCACGAAGAGATGGGCAGCGCTGTGCCGGCCTTGTCGCCAGGCGAGGATCGCCTCCAGGAGATTGTCGGAGACGAAGCCGGTGACTGCAACGGCCAGGGCCAGCGATGCCTTGATCCAGGCCGGGAAGGGCAGGACCCGTCCCCCGATCTGGAGCTCGAACGGCAAGAGAAAGGCCACGTAGTAAAGAAAGACGAAAGTCGGAATGTTGCGCATCAGATGGGTCGTGAGCACGGCCAGGCGCGCGGTCCGCTGCCGTCCGCTGGCGCGGGCAATCGCCAGCAGGCCGCCCAGCGCAGTTCCAAGGAGCATCGCCACCAGCGACACGACGATGTTCCAGACGAACCCGCCCAGCAGGTAGGGTGTCCAGGTGGCCAGAAGCGGCACCGCGGCCCCGGGGCTCATCGGGCGAGCCAGCGGCGGCCGGCGTGCTCGAACAGCTGGACCACGACCAGCAGGATCGCGAAATAGGCGAGCATCAGGAGGTTCATCATGACACCGGGATTGCCGTTCTCGGCGACGATCCCCGTCGACGCGTGAACCAGCTCGGGCACGGCGATGGCGCTGGCCATGCCGGTGGCCTTGGCGACGTTCACCGAGGACGACATCACGGGCGTCCAGGCCTGAGCCAAGGCCATGCGCCACGGTACCGCATGATCGCGCCCGACCGACAGGCTCTGCCGTGCCTCGGCAATGGCGACGGCATTGGCGGCGCCCGCGTAGAGCGAGAGACAGACGATGACGACGACGACGCTGTCCAGCTGAATGCCGGCCGTCGTCACCAGCCACTGCCCGAGCCCGAAGAAGACGAGGTAGAGCTGAAGCAAAGGCGGCGTCATGCGGCAGACCGCGGCGATGGCGTGGGTGACGGCCGCCACCCCTTTCAGCCGCGAGGTCATGAGCGCGGCACCCATGAGCCCGAGGGCAAGGCTGCCGAGCGTGCAGGCAAGGACGAGGAGCAAGGTCAGCAGGAGGCCCTGCACGAGCTGACCCTGCTCGAACCGATTGTAGAGGAAGGAGAGATCGAGGCCCGTGCGCTCCCGCAGCGTCAGTGCCAGGCGGTGCAGACCGCCGACATCGGTCGCCGTGAGCCGGTTCTCCTCACGACATGCCGTGGGCCAGCTACCGTCGGCTTGGCGCGTGCAGAGAAGACGGCCGTCGGCCCTCGTCGCCGTCCACAGGCGGTGCATCCTCTGGAGATAGTCGCTGGCCGGCATGCCCCAGTGACGGAAGACGTCGATCAGGTGCCCGCTACGATGCCACTCGGCGACCGTATCGCCGACGATGCGCTCCAGCCGGCCGCCGGCCTCGTTACGGCTGAGCGCCAGGGCCCAGGGTGTGGCCGCTGCGGTGGGGAGCGGCATCCGGTAGCCGGCCCAATTGGGATCGGCGATATTGTTGGCGATGGCGACGTCGTCATAGAGCCAGCCGACGCAGCGCCCGTCCTTGAGCGCCAGCTTCGCGTCGCGCGTGCCGTTGTAGATCTTGAGGTTCATCAGATAGCGGCTGGCCATTGCAGCGTTGAACAATGCGCCCTGGGTGGCACAGACAGGCTTGCCGTTGAGATCGGCCCAGCTGCGGACGGCGCCGGCATCCGGCCGCAGCATGACATTGGCACCACTCGCGAAATAGGCGGGCTCGACCAGCGTCGCGATGGCGCGGCGCTCGGGCGTGTCGCCGAGTGTCGCGATGATCACGTCGACGCTGCCCTGCTCGAGCTTCTGCAGCCGGTTGGCAGAGGTGACAACCGCAAGCTCCAGGCCGACGCCGAGCCGCTTGGCGAGATCAGCGGCGAGATCGGGCTCGATACCGACCAGCCGGCCTTGGCTGTCATAGCTGCCGAAAGGGACATAGTCCGACTTCACGCCGACGATCAGCACGCCGCGTCGCTGCACGAGATCGAGCCTGTCGGCGCGCGCCACGCCCGAGCCTCCAAGCAGGACGACAGCCACGAGCAGCAGCCGGATGATCACGGCCCGCCCTCGGGCCGCTCGGCCACGACGAGAAAGCCGTAGGCCTCGCGCAACGGCGCGACGCGGGCGAGCAGGCGGTCGAGGATGGCGGCACCGCCATGCGCGGCGACCAGCCGCTCGGGCAAGATGCTCTCGGCCCGGATCTCTAGCGGCACGAGACCGACGGCCCGCAGCTCGGCCAGAATCTCCTCCTCACGGTAGAGATGGTAGAAGAGATGGATAGGGCCGTCCGGGCTCTGGCGCACATAGGTGATGTCGCCGGGCTCCACCCCCCGTGCACGGCGCTGCTCGCCACGAAAGCGGCGCCTGATGTTGGGCACGCCCAGAATGATCGCGGCGCCCGGTCGCATGGCCCGCAGGAGCGCCTCGAGCACTGCCGAACGGGCCGCCGAGCCGGCAATATGGCCGATCACGCCGAATGCCAGCAGAACCACGTCGAGCGGCGGCCGCTCCGCCAGCGCACGTTGCAGATCGGCGAGCGTGCCGCCGACAGGAAGAATCCGCCCGGCTGCGATCAGATTGTGATGCCGCGCGCTCATGCGCCGGAGCGCCATCGGGCACAGATCGTAACCGATGACCGTGGCGGAGGACCGTTCGACCAGCGCTGCAGCATAGCGGCCGGAGCCGCAGCCGAAGTCGAGCACGTGTGAGCCGCGGCGCTCGATCTCCTGCGCCACCCGCGCCAGCGTGCGAGGATTGGGCGACGGATATCGCCGATCGTAGAGGCCGCTCTCGAAATAGCGACGATAGGCGCCGACCATGCCGGTCTCAGTTCGCGGCTCCAGGACCCCGGTCGTGACGGATCGGGCGTCGCTTCGATCGCTGAAGGCCTCGCGCACTCGACGTCGCCACCCTACCCCATCGTATCGCCCCGGAGGTGTTCGGGCGCTTTTCCAACGCAACCTACACGGCGCGGTAGGCGGAGCAAGCAACAATGCTGTCGACACAGATGACCGTGTCGGCGTCACCTGTCCCTGCTCGACAGATCGGGCGCCGTCAGACGCTTGACGATCACCACATGATTGCCATCGTTACCGCGGCTGTAGCGAACCTCGTCCATGAGCGAACGGACGAGGTGAATCCCGAGCCCGCCGATCGGCCGTTCCTCGATGCCGGCACTCGTGTCGGGCGGTGCCTGGGCCAAAGGGTCGAAGGCGGGGCCGTTGTCGGTGATCTCGATCTCGATGGCGTCGTCAGACGCCGCGAGCCGCAAGCGAATGCTCGGAGCCCCCGCGCCGCCGGCAGCCCCGTGGGTCGTGACGTTGGTCAAGATCTCGTCGACCGAAAGGTTGAGCTTGAAGATGATGTCGGCGGCGATCCCGGCTCCGCTGCAGGCGGTCTCGATCCGATCCGCCAGGGAGGCCGGCGCCGCGGGGTCGGCCGGCACCGTCTCGTCCAGGAGAACGCGCATCCGGCTGCCGGCCATCATCCGGGCCCCGCCGCTCCAGTCGTGCCGGCCGCCAACGCATCGCCCGCCGTGTCATGGACCGGGAACAGCGGCATGAGCCCACTGATCTCGAACACATCGCGGATCTGGGTCGCCAGGCCTGCGAGGCGCAGTGTGCCGCCTGACCCGCACAGCCGCTTGCCGGCCAGCAGCACGACGCGCAGACCGGCGCTGCTGATGTAGACGAGGCTCGCGAGATCGATGATCAGCGTGCGTGCGCCGCCCTCGATCGCCTCCACGACGATCGCCTCGAATGCGGGCGCCGTGGTGCTGTCGACCCGTCCCACCGGACGGACGATGACGGTCGGACCATGCGCCTCGACGCCAATCTCCACTCCACCATCCTCTGCCTGCAGATTGCCCCTGCATCATGGCGGGGCGCCGCACCGCTGCCAACGCCGCTCAACTCGCTGGCACGTTGTCCAGGGTGTGGACGGGCTCGGGTCGTGCCCGGCCGCGCAGGTGCAGATCGCCCAGCTCGCGAAACACATGGCGGTCGCCAACGGCATTCCGGGTCGCGGCGCTGACGATGGTCCGCGTGCCGAGCTCCTTGTTGGCGGCCTCAAGGCGGGCGGCGACATTCACCGTATCGCCGACCACGGTGAAGCTGCGGGCGCCAGGCACTCCGATGCTGCCGAGAATGACCTCGCCCGTGGCGATGCCGATGCGGATCTCGGGGCGGCTCGTCAGGCCGAGGCCGCGCGCATCGCCGGCCAGCGCAGCCAGCGCCTCGAGCTGCCGCACAGCACAGTCGCAGGCGGCCAGCGCGTGATCCTGGGGCGTGAAGGGTGGCCCCCAGAAGGCCATGACGGCGTCGCCGATGATCTTGTCGGTGACCCCGCCGGTAGAGGCCACGGCGTCGGTCATCCGCCCGACATAGGCGTTGAGAAACTGCACCAGCACCGTAGGCTCGGCCGTCTCCGCCAGCGTCGTGAACGCAGCGAGATCGCAGAAGGCGACCGTCATCTCGCGTCGCTCCGCACCGGCGCCGAGGCGACTGTCGGTGGCGAGCAGCCGATCCAGGATCCGCGGGTCGAGATAGTCGCCGAACAGACGCTTCAGCTTGCGACGCTTGCGGCGCTCGGTCTCGTCGCTGAACACGACGATCACGCCGATGGCCTCCCCGTCGCCTTCGGTGCGCAGGAACGTCGTGCTGACCGAGAGCGTGAGGTGGCGGCCGGCGCGCTCCACCGACAGCTCGTGACGATGCGTCAGGGTCTGGTCGTAAATCGCCTTCAGGACGAGCTCGCTGAAGCCATCCAGCGTCTCGTCCGTCAGGAACAGCTCTGCGAAGGTGCGGCCAACGACGTCATCGGGCGGCAGGCCGAGAATCTCGCCGGCGGCACGATTGAAGGTCATCACGCGACCGGTCCGGTCGACACACATGACCCCACCGCTCATGTTGGCGAAGATGTTGCGGTAGATCGCGTCGTCCTGGTGGCGGCGTGACGGGCTCATCAGGGACGTCACCTGCCCTGCGGCAGAGGATGCTCACAGGGCTGCGTAAAGGGGAGGGCCCGTGCCGGCACGCCGTCAGACGGCAGCAACGTAACCGGCGACGCCCATCACGGCGCTCTGCATGTCCCGAATCACTGCGCGCACCGAGCGGCCGATCAGATCCAGCTGCACGATCTGCTCGAGGCGTGCGCTCGAGCTGCGCAGCTCCTCCTCCGCAAAGACCCGCCGCAGCAAGTCGCAGGAATCGCACAAGGCGATGATCATGACATCGCGCGGATCAGGCAGCTCCTCGCTCAGGAGAAGGCTCGCGATGCGCAGCTTGACGTCGCGCTGCTGGTGCAAGTCGAGCAGCGGGTAGCGCCGCCGCTCGAACACCCAGAGCACTCGCGTGTCCTGGCGCCTGAGGATGCCGCGCTCGATCAATCGGTCCAGGGCGGCCATGAACAGACGCGACCCATGGTGGCGAAGCCGATCCAGCCACTCGCAGGTCTCGAGTGGCTTCTCGGCGACGATCGCGGCCAGCGCCTCGTCGAGCACGGGCTCGCCGGTCGGCGTGTCATCGAGCACGGTGACCATTGAGAGATCCGTGTCGATGCGATCCGCCAGAGCGAGGTCCATCAGGACGGAGCCCGCAAGCGCGATGTTCAGGGTCAGGTCCGGCACCGTCAGGAACACGCCTTCCGTCTCGTCGTGCGAGAGGAGAAGGACCTCCTCGGCAAAGGTCAGCATCGGCATTCCCTTGACTGGAGCCGCAGCGGGTCCCTGATCACCGGACATGGGCCACGGCCTCCGCGCGCTGCGGGAAGATCGCCAGAAAGGTGCCAAAGCCGCTGATCTCGAACACCTCTCGCACCACCGGGCCCGGGGCTGCAAGGGCGAGCTTCGTTTGGGCGGCCTTCGCTTCCTTCGCAGCCTTGATCAGGACGCGCAGGCCGGCGCTGCTGACATAGTCGAGCGCCTCCAGATCGATGACGACAGCCGGATTGGCACGCACCGCCTCGCTGAGCTCCGCACCGATGGCCGGTGAGGAAACCCCATCCAGGCGGCCGGCGAGATGAAGGACGAGGACACCGCCCTCTCGGGATTCACTGACTGCCATAGGATCTTCCGCCCCCCGCCCGGCTCTGTCCCTCGATCGCCAGCGGCTTATCATGGTCTCGCGATCCGGTCGAGCATCAGGCCTCGCGGCTCGAGGCAATTGCACTCGGTTCTTGTAGAATCTTTTTGCCGCCGCCTTTGCTCCGGCTGCCGTGCATCATGACCAGCGAAGTGAACCGCCCCGGAACCGGTGGACACCATTGCCAAGCGCCGCAGGGAGCAGGAAGGTGTCGAATGACGAAGACACGACGGATGTTCACGGACGAGTTCCAGCGCGAGGCGATTGCCTTGCTCGAGAGCAGCGGTCGACCGCTGACGGCGGCCGGGGCCATCCAGCGTCCCGGACCTGGTCGGGCGCGCCGAGCTACCCTCGGGGGAAGGCGGCTACGGTAAGAGCGGGCGGGAAGATGCCGTCGTCGAGGAGGACCGGCCCGATGCATTGCTGGCGCTGCCGGGGATGCAGGTTGTAGATCGGACGCCACGTCATCGGCGTCGCCAGGGACGGGATTGAGGGAGGGAAGTTATGCGTGTGCTCATCACCGGCGGAGCCGGCTTCATCGGCAAGAAGCTCGCAATACGCCTGCTCGAGCGCGGCCGCCTCCTCGGCCGGGACATCGACAGGCTCGTCCTGTTCGATGTGGTCGACGCGGACGGCCTCGCCCCGGGGCCTTGCCTGGACATCCGCTCAGGCAACATCGGGGCCCGGGCCGCTGTCGAGCAGCTCATCGAGGACGGCTTCGACGCGGTCTATCATCTGGCAGCCGTCGTGAGCGCCGCAGCCGAGGCGGACTTCGACCTCGGCATGTCGGTCAACCTTGACGGGACACGCCACGTCCTCGAGGCGCTGCGACAGCGCGGCGCCCGGCCGCGCCTCGTCTTCGCCAGCTCCTGCGCCGTGTTCGGCGGCGAGCTGCCGGAGGTCGTCACCGACACGTGGCACCTGACGCCGCAAAGCTCCTACGGCATCCAGAAGGCGGCATCGGAACTCCTCGTCGGCGACTACAGCCGCAAGGGCTTCGTCGATGGGCGCTCGCTGCGGCTGCCGACGATCTTCGTCCGGCCGGGCAAGCCCAACAAGGCCGCCTCGACTTTCGCGAGCTCGATCGTGCGCGAGCCGCTGGCCGGCATGGAGGCCGTCTGCCCGGTCACGCGGGAGACGGGCATGTACATCCTCTCGCCCCGGCGCGTGGTCGATGCCTTGATCCACGCGATGGAGCTGGCGGACGAGAGCTTCGGCATGGTGCGCAGCCTCACGCTGCCCGGCATCACCATGACCGTGGGCGAGACGATCGCGGCACTCGAGCGGGTGGCGGGCAAGCGGGTGGTGGATCGGATCCGCTTCGCGCCCGACCCTACGATCCAGCGCATCGTCAGCGGCTGGCCCGCCCGCTTCGCGGCCAAGCGGGCCCTCGGCATGGGCTTTGAGGCCGACCACGATCTCGAGGAGATCATCCGCCAGCACATCGAGGACGAGCGCGGCGGGCAGATCGCGTAACGACCGGCGGCTACCGCGCTCGGTAGGGCGCGAACCAGCCGAGGCCGTCCTCGGTCCGCCCCGCGGGGCGGTACTCGCAACCGATCCAGCCGCGGTAGCCCTTGGCGTCGAGCAGGTCGAACAGATAGGGATAGTTGATCTCGCCTTCGTCCGGCTCGTGACGCTCCGGGACGCCGGCCACCTGGATGTGGCCGGTGACGTCGAGGAAGGCCTCGATGTGCTTGGCGAGATCCCCTTCCATGATCTGGCAGTGGTAGAGGTCGAGCTGGAGCTTGAGGTTCGGCTCGCCTACCGCCTCGATGATGCGCCGGCCGTCGCCCTGGAAATTCAGGAGATAGCCCGGCATGTCCCGCGTGTTGATGGGCTCGATGACGAGCGTGACGCCGGCGGCTGCGCAGGCCTTGGCCGCCCGCCGCAGATTGTCGACGTAGAGCATCTCGCGCTCCTCGCGGTGCGCTCCGTCGGGGAGCATCCCGGCCATGCAGTGAACGGTCCGGCATCCCACCGCCTCCGCATAGGCTAGCGCCGTCTCGACCCCTTTGTGGAACTCGCCCTCGCGGCCCGGCAGCGAGGCCAGGCCCCGCTCGCCGCTGGTCCAGTCACCAGGCGGCATGTTGAAGAGCGCCTGCGTCAGGCCGTGACGCTTGAGCTCCTCCGCGATGGCGTCCTTCGGATGCTCATAGGGGAACAGAAACTCGACACCGACGAAGCCGGCTGCGGCCGCCCGGCCGAACCGCTCCAGGAACGGCACCTCCTGGAACATCATGCTGAGATTGGCGGCGAACCTGGGCATGGCAGCGATCCCGAGCGAACGCGCCAAAGGCTGGCGCTATGACGTGGCTCGGTAGCTATATCGCCGAACCCACGGACGCAACGGCCTGCTCCGAGGTCGCACCTGAAGCCATTCCAAGGCCGCCTTCGCGAATGATGAAGCTGGCCACCTCTCCGACACCGTCGCCGGCCTTGATGTTCGTGAAAACGAACGGCCGGGCACCGCGCATGCGCCGGGCGTCCCGGTCCATCACCTCGAGGCTGGCGCCGACCAGCGGGGCCAGGTCGATCTTGTTGATGACCAGGAGATCCGAGCGGGTGATGCCCGGGCCGCCCTTGCGCGGGATCTTCTCCCCGGCGGCGACATCGATAACGTAGATCGTGAGGTCCGCCAGCTCGGGGCTGAAGGTGGCGGCGAGATTGTCGCCGCCGAACTCGATCAGCAGCAGCTCGAGACCCGGAAAGCGCCGCCCCATCTCGCCGACCGCGGCGAGGTTGATGGAGGCATCCTCGCGGATGGCCGTGTGGGGACAGCCACCCGTCTCGACCCCCATGATGCGCTCGGCAGGCAGGGCCCCCGACCGGACCAGGATCTCCTGATCCTCCTTGGTATAGATGTCGTTCGTGACTACCGCCATGTCGTAGCGCTCGCGCAGCCTCTTGCAGAGCGCCTCGCAGAGGGCGGTCTTGCCGGAGCCGACCGGGCCGCCGATTCCGACCCTCAAGGGCCCGTGCGTCATGAGCGGAAAAGCCTCGTGTACTGCGTCTCGTGGCGCATCGAGCACCAGTCGACCATTGGGACGGAGGTATAAAGGTCGTCCAGCCCACCATCCAGCGCCTCGGCCGCGATCTCCTCGATCACCTCCGTCAGGCCGGCCAGGACGATCTGTCCGTCCGTCTGTCCCAGCGGGATCAGACGGACGCCGGCCGAGACGAGGTTCGCCGTGAAGGCGTGCAGATAGGCCGGCAGCGTCGGCTCCAGCCCGAGGCCATGTGCCGCCGCGGCCACACCCACGGCGAGGGGATAGGTGACGTCCCGGTCGGCCAGCGCTGCGAGCCGGCCCTCCCTGTCGGGCCAGGCGGCCACCGTCGCGCGGATAAAGGCGGCACCCTGCGCCAGGGCCTCGAGCGCCAGCTCCGCTGTCGGCAGGAGCGCGTCGGCAAGCTCGATCAACTCATCCAGGGCGATGGCGTCGCCACCCGCCGTCGCCCGATGCGCGGCCGCGAGGATCAGGGCATCCGTCCGTCCGGCACCGTGATGGAGAACGGTCTCGAGCCACGCCTCGAGGTCATGCCGGGTGCGTACCAGACCCTCCTCGACCGCCCATTCGAGGCCGTGGCTGTAGCTGAAGGCGCCGACCGGGTAGGCCGGCGACAACCAGGTCATCAGCGTCAGCAGCGCCCGCTCAGGGGTGGCCATGGCCATGGTCGGCGCCGTAGGCGCCACCCTCGGGATCGAACGGGGCCTCGATCTCGCGCACCTCGGCGCCGAGCCCCGTCGCCATCTGCGCAATCACGTGATCGCGGCGGATACGCAGGCGGTCACCCAGAAGCTGGGTCGGCAGATGGCGATTGCCGAGATGCCAAGCCAGACGAAGCAGAGCGTGCGCGTCGCGGCAGGCGAGCTCGAGCAGCGGCTCCCGAGCTGCTCGCACGAGCACGGCTCTCCCATCCTCCAGAAGAAGGCGGTCGCCGTCATGCAACAGCCGCGCCTCGGGCAGCTCCAGAAGGAACTCGAATTCGCTATCGGTCACCAGCCGCACGCGACGACGATGCCGCGCGTCGTGATCGAGGGTCACGGTATCGAAGCAGGCAGCCTCGTGGGCGACGCGCGTGGCTCTGAGCATGCGTCAGAACAGAAAATACCGCTGCGTCATCGGCAGCTTCTCGGCCGGCGCGCAGGTGAGCAGCTCACCGTCCGCCCTCACCTCGTAGGTCTCGGAATCGACCTCGACCTGCGGTGTCGCTCCGTTGTGGATCATCGACGCCTTGCCGATGGACCGGGTGTTCCGCACGGCGACCAGGGGCCGATCGAGCCCGAGCCGGGTGTCTATGCCGGCAGCGATCGAGGCGCCGCTGACGAAATGAAGCGCCGAAAGCGCGGCCGAGCGGCCGAAGCTGCCGAACATGGGCCGATAGTGAACCGGCTGGGGCGTCGGGATCGAGGCATTGGGATCGCCCATCAGGGCAGCGGCTATGGTCCCTCCCTTGATGATCAGATCGGGCTTCACGCCAAAGAAGGCCGGCGACCAGAGGCAGAGATCGGCGAGCTTGCCCGGCTCGACCGAGCCGACCTCATGCCCGACCCCATGGGCGATCGCGGGATTGATCGTGTATTTTGCCACGTAGCGCTTGGCGCGGACATTGTCGTTGTCGCCCGTCTCCTCCGGCAGGCGGCCGCGTTAAGTCTTCATTTTATGCGCCGTCTGCCACGTCCGGATGATCACCTCGCCGACCCGGCCCATGGCCTGGCTGTCGGAGGAGATGATCGAAATGGCGCCCAGGTCGTGGAGGATGTCCTCCGCGGCGATCGTCTCCTTGCGGATCCGGCTCTCGGCGAAGGCCAGATCCTCCGGAATGCTCGCATGGAGGTGATGGCACACCATCAGCATGTCGAGATGCTCGTCGATGGTGTTCACCGTGTACGGCCGCGTCGGGTTGGTGGACGAGGGAATGACGTTCGCCAGCGAGACGACCTTGAGGATGTCGGGCGCATGTCCGCCACCCGCGCCTTCGGTATGAAAGGCGTGGATGGTGCGGCCTTTGAAGGCAGCGATGGTGTTCTCGACGAAGCC
>CAWHFO010000084.1:0-8877 GCA_963828215.1 uncultured Alphaproteobacteria bacterium
GTTGGAGTCACTGCACGCAGGAAAATGGCGCCTTATCGGTCCCTCCCGATGTCCTGGGCGAGGACGGCCGGAAGAGCGCGAGGCCGTTCGGATGCTTTCCAAGACGCTCGAGACAACCCTGCGTCGGGCGCTGCGCATTGCCGCCGAGAAGCGGCACGAGCTTGCAACGCTCGAACATCTTCTAATGGCGCTGACCGAGGACGAGGATGCTGCCAGGGTGCTCGAAGGCTGTGGCATAGATTTCCGGCGGCTGCGCTCGGATCTCTCCGATTTCCTCGACGAGGGTCTCACGGCCCTTGTCGTCGAGGAGCCGGTCCAGCCGCCGCCTACCTTCGGGTTCCAGCGCGTCGTCCAGCGGGCCGCCAGCGAGAAAGGGCGCGGCCCACGAGACGAGATCACCGGCGCCGAGATCCTGGCCACCATCTTCAGCGAACCCGAGAGTCGAGCCGTATTCTTCCTGCTGGAGCAGGGCATGGACCAGCCTGACGCCGAGCGCTTCATCTCGCGCGGCATCACGAAGAAGCCGGGGCCCGACGGCAGCTAGCGCACTTTCCATTTAGGTAGATCCATACCCGGAGTGGGCGAGGTAGTTTGCGCATTCGTCGGGTGTGAATGAGGCGAGCAGAGCGGCTGTGACCGTCCAGAGGGCGTCTTTGGTTCGGGCTGCCGCCTTTCTCAGCAGCGCCTTGAGCTTGGCGAAGAGCTGCTCGATCGGATTGAGGTCGGGGCTGTAGGGCGGCGGATAGAGGGCGAGCGCGCGGCGGCGGCGATGGCCTGCTGGACGCCATCGACCTTATGGGCAGCCAAGTTGTCCATCACCACGACGTCGCCGGGCGCCAGAGCCGGTGCCAACATCTGCTCGATGTAGGCCCTGAAGGCGGCGCCGGTCATCGGCCCGTCGAGGACGAGCGGGGCGATCACGCCGCTCTGCCGCAGGCCGGCGATGAAGGTCGTGGTCTGCCAATGGCCGTGGGGCACGGCCGCCACCAGGCGCTCGTCCGCCGGGCAGCGTCCATACCGCCTCGCCATGTTGGTGGCGGTGGCGGATGCTCATCGAGAAAGATGAAGCGGGCGGGATCCATAAAGGGTTGCCACGATCGCCAGCGGCGACGCCGGAGCGCGACGTCGGGCCGATCCTGCTCGGAGGCCCTCAGGGACTTTTTTATGCCTGAGGCCGAGGCTGTGGAGCGTGCGGTGAAGGGTCGAGAGCCCCGGGCTCAGGCCGAGGCGGCGCTGCAGCAGGGCCTGGAGCTCGGCCAGCGTGAAGTCGGGCGTCGCCGCGACGATCCTCACGAGCCGACCTCGTGCCCGGCCAGCGCCGCCGGACGATGGCCGCCCACCTGGGCCGGCGCTGCGCTGCCCGTCTCGCGCACCCGCTGCATCAGCTTGATCGCCGCCGAGGCGCTCACCTCGAAGCGCCGCGCCGCCTCGCGCATCGAGCTGCCGCTCTCGACCGCGCGCACGATCCGCTCGCGTAGATCCATCGATAACGGTGCCGGCATGCTGATCCTCCAACAAACCCAACC
This sequence comes from uncultured Alphaproteobacteria bacterium, assembly GCA_963828215.1. GTDB lineage: Bacteria > Pseudomonadota > Alphaproteobacteria > Geminicoccales > Geminicoccaceae > CAVTJL01. The sequence goes on from CAWHFO010000084.1 coordinate 1,527, forward strand.
AGCAGTGTCGAATTACAGGCACCGATTCTATACGATAGGAAGATGCTCTAGTGGTCGGAATTTAACGGATGGTACCCAGCCCACCATCCCTGCAACTGGCCGAGCGCACGTTCAACGCGGTCACCTCGCTCCGTCGGACCGGGCATCACGAATACTTCGGCCCCAACCAGGGGGCGACCCGGCTGCAGGCCGTGCCCCCCGAAAGGCCCGAGCAGCTGTGTGGCCGCACCCTTGAATGCGAACACGATCCTCGGCACGGCCAAAGCGGCGAGCTTCGCCTCCAGGAGCTGCCGTCCGTGATCGAGCTCCCCCGGCCGGACACCGCTCTTGCCCCGCGTGGGTCGCTTGACAACGTCGGTGAAGCCAATGCCCGCGGCGAACGCCCGATCGTCTTCGAAGCCGTCCCCCCGAGGGAGCAAGCCGGCGCGGATCAGGTATGAGAAGAAGCGCTGGCCGAACCTGCCCTGGTAGTAGTGGCCGGCAGCGACGCTGACGGGCGACGGGTTGATGCCGACCACCACGGCTTGCAGCCCTGGCCGAAGCAGATCTGCGAGCGTCTCGATCTCTTTGCCCATCCACTCTTCGGTCACCCGGTGCCCGAGCTCTGCGAGAGCGGGCGCTGCATCCGGGCAGGCGATGATCGGGCCTCCTTGACGTGCCCGTGCTGCGGCTCCCGCGCGGCTTCCGTGAGCTTAGACGGCTTGCCGGTCCTGTTGTGCGCGGCGCACTCGTCGACGAGCTGGCGCGCTTCGGCAGGGGTAAACTCCCAGCGCGCGTAGTGCAGATGAGAGGCAAGAAGTGGGTGGCCGGCTTTCGCTTGTGCGCGCAGCCAGTTGCGTAGCTGCAGGCCGGTGACGCCGAGCCACCGGGCCATCTCATTGGGTGAGACCATCTCAGCCACGGCTCTGTACCATCCGTTGGATTTCGACCACTAGCGAAGCAATCGGGGCCGAGCGCTACTCCTCGACCACCGGCTCCTCCTCGAGGAGGTCGAGGCCGGCGCCGCCGTTGCCGACGCCGGCGTGGCTGCGGATCGCCTTCTCGAGCTCGGCCGCCGCCTCGGGGTGGTCCCTGAGATAGGTCTTGGCGTTCTCCCGGCCCTGGCCGATGCGCTGGCCGCCATAGGAGAACCAGGAGCCGGACTTCTCGACGAGGTTGGCGCGGACGCCGAGGTCGACCAGCTCGCCGGTCTTGGAGATGCCCTCGCCGTACATGATGTCGAACTCGACGATGCGGAACGGCGGCGCCACCTTGTTCTTGACGACCTTGGCCCTGGTCTGGTTGCCGATGGCCTCGTCCTTTTCCTTCACGCTGCCGATGCGCCGCACGTCGAGCCGCACCGAGGCATAGAACTTCAAGGCGTTGCCGCCGGTCGTGGTCTCCGGGCTGCCGAACATCACGCCGATCTTGCTGCGGATCTGGTTGGTGAAGACCAGCATGCACTTGGAGCGGCTGATCGACGCCGTGAGCTTTCTCAAGGCCTGGCTCATGAGGCGGGCCTGGAGGCCCACATGGCTGTCGCCCATCTCGCCCTCGAGTTCGGCCTTGGGCACCAGCGCCGCCACGCTGTCGACGACGATGACGTCGATGGCGCCGGAGCGGACCAGCGTGTCGGCGATCTCGAGCGCCTGCTCGCCGGTGTCGGGTTGCGAGATCAGGAGCTCGTCGAGGTTGACGCCGAGCTTGCGGGCATAGCCCGGATCGAGGGCGTGCTCGGCGTCGATGAAGGCGCAGGTGCCGCCCTGCTTCTGGGCCTCGGCGATGACATGGAGGGTCAACGTCGTCTTGCCCGAGCTCTCCGGGCCGTAGATCTCGACGATCCGGCCGCGCGGCAGGCCGCCGACGCCGAGGGCGATGTCGAGGCCCAGCGATCCGGTCGAGACGGTCTCGATCTCGACCAGTCGGTCGGAGGCGCCCAGGCGCATCACCGAGCCCTTGCCGAAGGCCCGCTCGATCTGGGTGATCGCGGCATCGAGGGCGCGCTGGCGCTCGTCGCCGGCGCGGCGGCTCACCACCGTTTCTGCCATGATCCTCTCTCTGTGCGCGAATTACTGCCGAGGTCTATAAAGCTATGAGCACCGGCCGGGAAGCGATCTTCGCACGCTGGCAGCCTCCGAGGGAACGCCCGACGGCGCCGATCGTCACGCCCGCCCACGCCGCGGCAGCAGAACGAGCGAGAGGGCGACCAGGACGAGGAGCAACGAGAGCACCTCCCTGAGGCCGACCGGCTCATAGAGCATCCAGGCCGAGGAGGCGACCCCGACGACCGGGATCGCGAGCGTGCTGATCGCCGCCACGGTGGCCGGCAGCCGGCGAACCAGCCAGATGAACGAGGTGAAGCAGAAGACCAGCGCCACGAAGACGGTGTAGCCCATGGCCAGCAGCGCCGGCGTGCTGAAGCTGCCGAAGTCCGGCCAGGGCTCGACGAGCGGGCGCACCAGGAGGATCGGCAGGCCGCCGACCAGCAGCTGCCAGGCCGCCAGCGCCTTGGTGCCGATGCCCCAGTCGAAGGCCTTGACGCCGACCGTTCCGGCTCCCCAGCAGAAGGCGGCGCCCAGCACCAGGAGCGAGCCGAGCGGCGCCTGGCCGATGGCCACGATGTCGGGCCCGAGCAGGAGCGCCATGCCGAGCATGCCGAGACCGAGGCCGATGAGGTGCCGCCGCTCGAGGCGCTCGCCCAGGACGCCCGCGCTCAGCATCGCCGCCCAGATCGGCATGGTGTAGGCGATGATCGCCGCCCGCCCGCCGCCGACCATCCGCAGCCCGTAGGCGGTCAGCATGTGCCAGCCCGTGACGCTGAAGAGGGCGACGAGGATCATCGGCAGCAGGTGCCGACGCGCCAGGATGATCCGCTCGCCGGTCAGAAGGGCCAGGAGCAGAAGGGTCAGTCCGGCGCCGTAGACGCAGACGACCCGGTAGCTCCAGGGCGGGATCTCGGCCAGGGCGATCTTCATGACCGGCCAGTTGAGACCCCAGAGGAGCGTCACGGCGACAATAGGGTTACGAGCCCCCGGCGCCGGTGCCGGCTTCCGCCTCCCCCGGTCGACCGGCGGCGATGCGTCTCATCGTGATCCCCGGGCGGGTCGCGGCCCGCCGGCCGGCGCCGCTCAGAAGTCGCTGCAGCGGCCGCCCGTTTCCCAGTCGCCGTAGCGGGTCGGCTCGGGCCCCTTGGGCCCGTCGACCTCGCCGGGTGGCTGAGCCGGGCCGGAGGGCGCGGGGGCGGCATCGGCCGCGGCGCCTCCACGACCGCCTCCTGGCGCTGCTCGGCCACGGGCTGTGCCCTATTCCTTCATCACCTGATCGCGAGCGATCTTCAGGAGCTCGGCCAGATGCTTGTGCAGCAGGTGATCGCTCACGCTCTTGCCGGCCCTCGAGATCGGCGCGCACCTTGCCCAGCATGTCCTCGTCGCCGGGCAGGTCGAAGTCGGCCATGACCACATCCTCGGCGTAGGCGGTCACGGCCTCGCCGGCAGAGAGCCGGATGATCCTGGGCGATCTGCCAGAGGCCGAGAAAGACTGTTGCGACGAATTCCAGTACAGAAGCCAGCTCCTCGTCACAGGCTGGAACTTCTGCTCGGGCCATCGCTGCGCGCGCTCGTCGAAAGGTGACCATCAGGCCCGTTCCCGTGGTCGAGAGCTGGGTAGAGATTTCTGTCGGGCGCAGTCGTGCGCCGCGCCGCCGACCCGCCCGGCGGAGTGGCAATCCCCTTGTGCACGCTCGTCCTGGTGCGCCGCCCCGGCCGCCCCATCGCCGCTGATCATCACCGCCAACCGCGACAGCTGACCTACCAGTAGAGACGCTCCGCGGCGCGCGGCACTGAGCCGACCGCGCCAATGTCGTCGACCGGCCTCGACGTGCTGACCAACAACTACCTGGATGCGGCATCAACAACCACGGGCTGATGGCGACGATGCTCAACCGGCCGGGAACACTCGGGCAGAGCGGGGCAAGCACTCGCGCGGCGAGTTCGTGCTCGAAGAGCACTCGACCAGATGCCGAGGATCCCGGGGGCCGCAGCCGCCCTGGCGACCCTCGATCCCGGGCCTGGCAGCCATTCGATGCTCGTGGTCGCGAGCGCCGAGGCAGCCATCTGGGTGCGCCATGCCGGCGACGGGCCGAAATAGCAGCCAGGAGGATGCCCTCGGCCTGCTCGATGCTCACCCGCGCACGATCTGGACGACCCGGCCTCGGCCGGCATCCGCCGCTATCGCCCTCTGTTCGCCGCGGCCGGCGAGCCGGATGTCGGCGGCCGGGGACTGGTCCGACTGCGGCTGCTGCTCGGATCGCGCGCCAGCGAGACGGGCGACGCGGCGACGCAATGTGCATCCACACCGGCGGCGATCCCGCACCCGCAGCAGCAGCCTCCTGGCGTTCCCGGCCCTGCCGCCGGCCGGCCGGTCTGGCTCTATGCGACGGCCCGCCCGATCGGACAGCCTTCGAGCCCATCTCCTTCTGACTTTGCGGGCCTGACCCCGGCGCCGCGCTCCGCCTGCCGTCCATCGACAAATGTTACTGAACTGTCATCCTTCTGTGCCAGACGGACCTGCATCAGCACAGGAGGACGAGAATGCTGCGTTCGACGCTTTACGCGACGACGGCACTGTTGTCGGTCGGGCTCGCTTTCGCAGGCAACAACGCTCTCCTCGGGCGGCGGACGGCCTGAGCTTCCAGGCCGTCCCGGCACCGAGCACCGATTCCGACAAGCGGGCGGTCATGGCCACCGGCGAGGTGACCGTCGATGGCGCCTCGACGCCGGTCGGCTATCATACCCTGCTCCGCTCCGGTCAGAAGGTCGGCGACGGCACCTTCGGGCAGATCCTCGACCAGAACGGAAAGCCCATCCTCGGCAAGGACGGCGCGCCCACGATCTCGAACGCGACGGACTTCAGCTCGCTGTCCCAGGTCGGTGACAAGCTGTTCATCGTCTCGCACTTTGAGACGCGGCCGGCGGCCGTCTACGTGACGGAGGTCGAGCGCGACCCGGCGACGGGTGAGCTCTCGAGGCGGTGAGCACGGCGCCGGTCGACTTCTCGAAGCTGGGCGGCCTCTGGGTGCCCTGCGCCGGCTCGGTGACCCCCTGGGGCACGCATCTCGGCAGCGAGGAGTACGAGCCCGACGCCCGGACGATCGAGGAGGCGGCGAGCCTCAAGGAGATCGGCGACTACAACCTGCCGATGGCCCTCTACTTCGGCTACGATCCCTACGCTCCCGGCGCCACGGCCGACGGCTTCCGCAAGGTCTTCAATCCCTACAACTATGGCTGGGCGACCGAGATCACGGTCGACGAGAGCGGCAAGGCCGAGGCGGCCAAGCACTACGCCATGGGCCGCATCGCGCCGGGCTGGCGTACGCCCTGCCGGACCGGCAGACCGTCTATCAGACCGACGACGGCACCAACACCGGGCTCTTCATGTTCGTCGCCGACGAGGCCGGCAAGCTCGATGCGGGCAAGCTCTACGCGATGAGGTGGTCGCAGACCTCGGCCGAGAGCGGCGGTGCTGCCGATATCAGCTGGGTGGACCTCGGCCATGCCGACAGCGCCTCGGTGCAGGCGCTGATCCAGAAGGGCACCAAATTCTCAGACATCTTCGATGTGGCGAAGATGGGCGACGACGGCAAGTGACCCGGGGGCTTCAAGGGCTCTCAACGCCAACGGCGTGACCGAGTGCCTCGAAGGTCAAGCCCGGCATGGAGCCTGCCGCTTCGATGCTCGAGACGCGTCGCTGTACGCCTCGATGCTCGGGCGCCACGACGGAGCTGCGGAAGGAGGAGGGCATCACCTACGATCCCGATCGCGGCCTGCTCGATGTCGCGATGAGCGAGATCGCGAACGGCATGGAGGACGCCCGGGAGCAAGGGCAAGCCCTCGACCAAGTACGAGGCGGGCGGGGCGAATGCCATCCGCGTCGGCTACAATCCCTGCGGCGGGGATCTACGCGCTCGACCTCGCCAAGGACGAGACCGTCGGCAGCGACTTCGTGGCCAAGACCATCAAGGGCGTCGTGATGGGCAAGCCCACGAGCTACGCCAAGGACAGCCCGTACGCCGGCAACACCTGCGACATGGACGGGCTCGCGAACCCGGACAACATCAGCTTCGTTCCGGGCCGGTCGACGCTGCTGATCGGCGAGGACACCGAGACCGGCCACCAGAACGACGTGGTCTGGTCCTACAATCTCGACAGCGACATGCTGACCCGCATCCAGACGACGCCCTACGGCGCCGAGACCACCTCCGTCTACGTCTATCCGGACGTCGATGGGCACGCCTACATCATGAGCGTGATCCAGCACCCCTACGGCGAGTCCGACGAGGACAAGCTGCAGTCGTCAGACCAGTCACAAGCCTATCTCGGCTAATGGCTTATCCCCTTGACGACGCTTGAGCGAGATGTTGTGGTGCCGTGAGCAGCGACAGGGTGGATGGGACAGATGGCGGTGTTTCCGAGGAGCCTGGTGGAGTTCCCAGCGGCGCTTTCCGACGGACGAGGCGTGCGGCGAGTATTGCGTGGCGGTTCGCTGGCCCCGGGGCTTCTGCTGCCCGGCCTGCGGTCATGATCGAGGCTGGCGGCTCGAGCGGCGGCTGCCGACCTTCGAGTGCGCCGGCTGCGACCGGCAGACCTCGGTGACAGCCGGCACGGTGATGCACCGCTCGCATCTGCCGCTCACCACCTGGTTCTGGGCGGCCTATCTCGATGACGACGCACTCGAACGGCATCTCGGCGCTGCAGTTGCAGGCACAGCTCGGCATCGGCTCGTACAAGACGGCCTGGCTCCTGGCCCACAAGCTGCGCCGCGCCATGGTCGACCCCGAGCGTCTGCCCTTGGCCGGCCTGGTCGAGATCGACGAGACCAGCCTGCCGCAGCGGGCGAAGGACGATCCCCCGGGCGGCGGGCAGGGACGCTCCGGCAGCGGCAGGATGCCGGTCGTCGCGGCGGTGGAGATCGAGGGCCGCAAGCCCAGGCGGCTGCGTCTCGCCAGCCCTCGCCGACTACTCGGCCAGGAGCCTGCACGCCTTCATCGCCAAAGCCGTGGCCCCGGACGCCACGATCAAGACCGACGCTTGGCAGGGCTATTCGGGCGCCCCGGTGGCCGGTCACGATCCAAGAACCGTGGGCGCCATGGCAGCCCATCTCGTCCTGCCCTGGACCCACCGCGTCTTCAGCAACCTCAAACGCTGGGCCCTCGGCACCTATCACGGCCTGCGTCGCCAGCACCTGCAGGCTTATCTCGACGAGTTCGTCTTCCGCTTCAATCGCCGCCACGACCGCCACGCCGCCTTCCACCGCCTCCTCGGCCTTGCCACCCTGCTGCCCCACGCCAGCTACCAGATGTTGATCAGCCATAGCT
>CAWHFO010000085.1:0-38266 GCA_963828215.1 uncultured Alphaproteobacteria bacterium
TCGGTTGACGGTGCTGGAGCAGGCCGAGCGTCTGGGCAACGGGGCCCAGGCCTGCCGGCGCGCCGGGATCGACCGCACGAGCTTCTGCGACTGGAAGCGGCGCTTCCGGCTCCAAGGCCTGGATGGCCTCCAGGACCTGCTGGCGATCGCCAAGAGCCGCCCGATGACCACGCTGGTCGAGGCCGTCGGGCGGATCGTCGCGCTGGCGCTGCTGCATCCGGCCCCCTCGGCGGTCTGCTGACCCCCGGTCCTTCGGACATCGGATCATCCGCCTCTTGGCGGGTGATGGGCACGAGCGCTGGCTGGCCCCGGAGTGGCAGAAGGCCGAGCAAGTGATCGCGCTGTCGTCCGAGCAGACGGCCTTCCTCGAGAAGCTGAACCCGCGCTTCCGTGTGCGCCATGTCGAGAGCGAGCGGCCGGGCCGGCCGCTCTCGGCGGATACGTCACCTCGGCGATCTGAGGACCCCCGTCCGCTGCGCGGCACGGATCGATGGCGCTGCTATCGATGGTGGGCTCGCTCGAGGGCATCGGCCGGGTCTGCCTGCACGCGGTCGTCGGCACCCACCGCGGCTACGCCTTCGGCTTCATGCAGGTCTGCAGCGGCGCTCACCGACAAGGGCTGCGAGTTCTGGGGCACCGAGCGGCACCCCTGCGGCAGCCTCAACCTGGCGCTCAACAGCCTGCCCTGCGGCCGGCGAAAGCCGGACCGGGGGGACATCGAGCACCGGAAGACCAAGGCCCGCCCGCCAAGGACCAAGCTGGCGTCCCCCGGGTCGGCCCGAGGGCCGCCCGAGGGCAGGCTGCCGAACGCTTCCACGGCGCCGTCCTCGAGGAGCTTTTCCGACCGGTCATGCACCAGAAGCTGTTCGAGAGCGTCGAGGCCTTGCAGGCCGACTTGGACGCCTTGCTGCACCACTGCGACCACGAGCGGCCGCATCCCGGCTATCGCAATCGGGGCAGGAGGGTCCTGGGAAACGGTACAGAGATTTGTCGGGTAACGAGGTCAAGAGGACACCAGGGAAACCTCAGGCCCATCCCCCATGAGACACCCTGTGTCAAGCTCGGGCTGCGAGGCGTTGGGCGGCTTGGTGTCTGGCCGGATCATAGGTTGTGCGGTCGGTCCAGGCGCGCCAGAGGACGCGGACCCAGGCGCGGGCGAGGATGCGGATGGCGTGGGGGTGGTCGCAGCCGCGGGCGCGGGCGCGCTGGTAGATGTCGGCGGCCCAGGCGAGGCTGTGGCGGGAGTTGTCGGCGAAGCAGGTGATGGCGGCGCGCAGGCGGTGGTTGCAGGCCCAGCGGAAGACGACGCCGCGGCTTTTGCCGGAGTGCGTGGGTGACGGGGCAGACGCCGGCCTCGGCGGCGAGCTGGTGCTCGGTCTGGGAAGCGGTCGCGTACGTCGCCGAGCTCGGCGAGGATCTGGGCGGCGCAGATCCGGCCGGCGCGCGGGAAGGACATGACGATCTGGCCGTCAGGGAGCTCGGCGACGGCGTGCTCGATGCGCGAGGTGAGCTTGGCGATCTCGGCGACGCAGGGCGGCGAGGACGGCGGCCAGGGCGCGGACGATCTCGCCCTTGGCCTCGGCCTCGCTATCGCCGGCCAGGCCGACGGGGGCGGCGCGCAGGCGCGCCAGCAGCTCGCCGGGATGTGCGCCGTCTGCCGGAATAGCGGTGCTGGGCCATGAAGGCCTTCATGCGCTTTTCGCCGAGCCGGGCGGCGCTGTCCGGCGTGGGATAGCGCTGGATGAAGGCGAGCGCGATCGGGCTGTCGATGTCGGCGAAGATGGCGGCGGCGCCGGGCCAGAAGCTCTCGAGCAGGCTGCGCAGCTGGTTGGCGAGGGCGACGCGCTGCGGCCACCAGGTCGTCGCGGCCGCGAACCAGCGCGCGCAGCGCCTTGATTTCGTCCGAGCAGGGCGCCAGCCGGCGCAAGCGATGGCCGTCGGTGCGCAGGATGTCGGCGAGCATGAAGCCGTCGCCGGTGTCGCTCTTGCCGCCGGCGGCGCGATAGCGCGGCCGACAGGCCTTCGCCAGGTTGGGGTGGATCGGCACGATCGGGTGGCCCGCCGCAACCAGGCTGTCGACGATGAGACCGGACGGCCGCTCGATGGCGATCGGCAGCTCGGCCGCCGGCGCGACGCGGCGCAGCCGACGCGATCAGCTCGGCGATGCCCTCGGCGTCGTGCCGCACCTCGAAGCGCTCGATGATGCCTCCGCCTCGTTGATGATGCAGACGGCATGGCCGGCGCCGCCCCAGTCCAGTCCTCCGTAATAGGCCATATCTGCGAGTCCCCCTGGTTGCGCTAGGCTCGCCCGAGCCGGGAGATCGTGCGGATCGCTCATTGACAGGCGCTCCGGGCGGCTAGCCTTGGCGCCACACCCTGTGGTCCGTCCGAACCTCCCGGCACCCGCCGCGCGGCGGGTCTCATGCGGGCCGTCCGGCGGCAAGCGAGCCTGGCCGTCACGGCGGGCGCTCGGGTGGGCGCATGCTACGCCGCTACGCGCCTTCGCATGCGTCCACCCGAAGGTGCACCAATGAGCGAGTAAGGGAGACCTGTCGGTGCCCGGCTGGTGTCCGGCTCGGCCGAGGCGATCCAGGTCACGGCAACGACGACGCCGGTGGGAGCCTCCACCGGACGGTCAGCTCGGCCTTCTCTCTTCAAGCTCTCCGCGTGGTTGGGGCTCTCGCCCCATCCTCGACGCACGGCGCCAGCTCGGGCGTGGAGGCAGCGCTGTAGCGAGCGCGCTAGCTTGTCGGCCATAGGGAGCGCACGACTTGGCCGCTGTTGGTGGGCCGGTGGGGTTGTGGGCGGGGCGTAGCGCTGTCCACAAATCCACCGGCTTGGCCGCGTCGCGGTGGTCACGCGGCCATGTCCTGCGGCGGCTCGGCCGCCGGTGGATAGACGGCCAGACGGTGCGGACCCTTGAAGATGGCGATCGTGCCGTCCGGATACGCGTGCAGCCGCACGGTGCTGCGGACGAAGTGGGGCCGCATCGGGCTGGGCGGGATCTGCAGCACGCGACCCTGCCAGCGCCCACAGTTGTCGTTGCCGACTTGCCGCTCCTCCTGCACGCAGAGCACGTCACGCCACAGCTCGGGCGCGACCGGCACGAAGGCCGAGGCCGGCTGCTCGGGCGTGACCGCGAAGCTGGCGTTGTGCTCGGCCAGGTAGACCTCGCGCAGCTAGAGCAGTTTCGCGCTGACTGGAATCTTTTCTCGATTTACAGGACTTCCAGGACGTGATTTACCCTTTCCGGTTGCAATGAGCCGAGGTGGTGTGATGGCGTGGAAGTCGGGGCAGAGCTATTCGACGGACCTGCGGAGTTGGGTGCTGGCGGCGATCGACGGCGGTGGCTCGGCGCGGGTGACAGCGCAGCTGTTCCAGGTCAGCATCTCGTACATCTACAAGGCGTTGGGCCGGCGCGCCGCCACCGGCGAGACCGAGGCCCGGCCGCAACGCAACCGGCAGACGCTCAAGCTCGCGGACCATCACGCGTTGATCGCGGTCGAGGTGGCGCTGCGGCCGGACGTGACGCTGGACGAGCTGCGGGCCTGGCTGCTGGCGACGCATGGCGTGTCCGCCAGCCTCGGGCTGATGCACAAGACGCTGGCCCGGCTCGGGCTGACGCTCAAAAAAAGTCGGGCCGGGCGGCGGAGCAGGAGCGACCCGACGTCGCCGCGCAGCGGGCCGACTGGCGCGCCGAGCAGAGCGGGATGCGCCCGGCGCGGCTGGTGTTCGTCGACGAGACCGGTGCCGCCACCAACATGGCGCGGCGCTACGGCCGCTGCCCGCGCGGCAAGCGCCTGGACGGCCCGGTGCCTCACGGCCATTGGAAGAGCACGACGTTTGTCGGTGGCCTCACCAGCCGTGGCTTCATCGCCCCCTACGTCCTCGACGGGGCGATGAACGGCGCCGTCTTCCTGGCTTGGGTCGAGCAGATGCTGGCGCCGGAGCTGCGGCCGGGCGACATCGTGATCATGGACAATCTTCCCGCCCACAAGATCGGCGGCATCGAGCAGGCGATCAAGGATCGGCAGGCGGAGCTGCGCTACCTGCCGCCCTACTCACCTGACCTGAACCCGATCGAGCAGGCGTTCGCCAAGCTCAAAGCGCTGTTGCGCAAGGCTGCCGAGCGCACCGTCGACGGCTTGTGGAATGCCATTGGCAAGCTCCTGGACCTGTTCCCGCCCGCCGAGTGCGCCAACTACCTCGTCAACTCCGGCTATCCACGGTCCGCGTGAAAACGCTCTAGTACTACAGCCGTGTTTCATTGGAGGTTCGTCGGCGCCAATGGGAGCGACGGGCGCATTGCTGGTGCCGTCGTCGCCAGCGCGACCAGGCGAGGACGGCCTCGATGGTGGGTCGCGGCGGAAAGACGAGATGCCAGAGCAGACGGCGCAGCTCCGGGAGGGTGAGGGGGAGCAGCTCGGCGGCCAAGTCTGGATCGGGCTCGTCCCCCGACGACGGTCTTGCGGAGGACGGCGAGATAGGCGTGGGCGAGCATGGCGAGCGTTACGTGGCGGTGCCAGCCGGTCCAAGACCGGACCTCGTACTGGTCGAGGCCGACCTCGCCTTTGGCCGCCTCGAAGCAGGCCTCGATCGTCCAGCGCGCTGCCGGCCACCTGCACGAACTCGGCAAGCGCCATGCCGTGGCGGGCATGGGTGAGATAGAAGGCGAGATCGCCGGGATCGACGAGGCTGCGGCGGATCAGGAGGCCCTTCTCCCAGCCCGGCGCCGCGTCGCTGCCGTAGGGAGCGTAGGCCCAGTCGTAAAGCCGCGGGCCCTTCGCCCCGTCGCCGGCGCTCAGCCGGTGCCAGCTGCCGGGCGGCACCTCGCTGGCGTGTTCCTCGACCCGGTCAAAGCCCAGCCGTTGCGCCCTCGTCACCGCCAGCACATAGCCCAGCTCCTTCTCCTGCAGCCAGCGACGTAAGCTGTGATCAGCGCCATAGACGCTGTCGGCGGTTACCCAGGCGAAGGGCAGCCCGGCGGCATGCGCCCGCTCGAGCATGGCAAGGCCCAGCTTCGGCTTGGTCAGGAAGCCCACCGCATCGGGGATGCCGGCTTCACGGCGCCTCGCTTGGTTCCCCGCCCAGCTCTCCGGCAGATAAAGGGCACGGTCGATCAAGGTCCGGCCATAGCGGCTGGCTGTAGGCGAGGAACACCCCGATCTGGCAGTTCTCGATCCGACCGGCGGTGCCCGCAATATTGCCGCTGCACCCCGGCCGACTTCACCCCCTTCTTGACGAAGCCCGTCTCGTCCAGCACCAGCACGGCATCGGGAGTCGCCCAGATGCAGCGCAACATAGGCCTGCAGATCGTCGCGCACCGCTTCCGCATCCCAACGCACCCGGCTCAGGAACTCCTGCACCCCGTCCGGCGTCCGGTCCCCCGCCGCCTCCGCCAGCTGCCAGCCGTTCTTGCGCTCCACCGGTGCCAGCAGACCCCGCAGATACGCGGCCAACCGCCGGCGCGGCTCGACCCGCCCAAAACGTGGCCCCAGCCGCCCCATCAAGGCCTCGAACGCCCCGGCCCAAGCGTCGCCACCATCCATTGTCGCCATGGCTCTCCTCCATGACGACAGCTCCTAGCACGAAACACGGCTGTAGTACTAGCGGTTGGCCGCCACGACGGTCGTGATCCCGGCGAGCCGGAATTCCTTGGGCAGCCGGTCCTGCCCTCCGATCGCTTTACGATCGGCTCCTCCGGAGACGGAGCCGCCATGCGACTGGTGCGGAACGCCCGCTCGCAGCGGCCCCTCGCCTGCGGCGAGTAGGCGGCGATGTGGCCGATGCCCAGCTGCTCGAGCGCCCGACCGACCTGGGTGAGCCGGGTCTTCGAGACTATCGCCGCCATCAGGCCGGCCGATCCGATCCGTGGAGCGGACGGTGCCAGGAGGCGCCGGAGGGCCGCCCGCCTCCGGCGTATGGAAGTCATGGCTGCCCCGATCCGTGTAGAGCTCGATGAACAAGCCGTGGCGCTCGATCACCTCGGTCAGGCCGCGAAACGTCGACGCTGTGCCCTCCTCCTCGACCAGGACGGCCGGGTAGATCGCCGAGGTCGCGTCGTCGAGCGTGATCACCAAGTCGAGCGCCGGCTGCCCGGCCAGCCAGACATGGGTCGAGCCGTCCTGGTGCAGCATCATGCCCATCATCGGCCGCCAGCAGGCCGGCCGATCCGGTGTCCGCAGGACCGCCGGCCAGAAGGCCGGCGAGGCGGCCGGCGCGGCCGCTTGCGCCGGTGTGCCCCCCGCTTGGGTGCCGGCGCGACGGCCCCGCTCTTCTGCAGCCACAGCCGGGTCGTCGTGTAGCCGAGCTTGTAGCCGTGGCACCGACGTAGCCGGTCGTGGAAATGCCGGATCGCGAACCCGGCATAGGGCTCATGGTGGAGCTTCGGCATCCGCTGCAGCTCCTCCTCCGGCGCCCGCCGCGGCGACGGCTTGCCGACCCGCCGGTCGACCAGCCCTGCCGCACCGTCCTCGGCATGGCGCCCCCGCCAGCGCCGGAACGTCCGCCCGCTCACCCCCGGCGCCGCCGCCGCCTCGGCATGGCTCAACCGCCCGGCCTCCCAACGCTCCAGCAACTCCTCAAAACGCATGATCCCGATTCTCGCCAGCATCCCGCCCGGCCCATCCCCGCCCCAGCTCCACTGGAACAGGTCCAAACCCGGACAGATCATGCGCTCCCTACGCCGGCCAACTCACGCGCTCGCTACACGCGGCTGCCGAGAGGGTTGGCATGGCGGCGGGCCTCCGCCTAGAATGCTGCCCATGACGACGCTGCGCATCCTGCCTCGCCGCTGGCGCTGGACCCACCTTCGGGCGGGCTGAGGCGGAACACGTCGTCGTTTCTCGGGGCCGCTCCAGCAGGAAGCGGCCTTTTTTCATGTCCCGCGAGAGCCGCTTCCGGCTGCCGGCGCCACCCATCCGGAAGCAAGGAGAGACTCTCGTGGACAAGGGACCCTCACCGCTCTGCGTCACGACCGTGCTGGCCACGCCCGAGGACGTCGTCCTCACCGGCGACCGCCCGACGGGGCCGCTCCATCTCGGCCACTATGCGGGCTCGCTCGCCAACCGCCTGCGGCTCCAGGCAATCTGCCGGCAGTATGTGCTGATCGCCGACCTGCAGGCGCTGACCGACAATGCGGGCGATCCGGCCAAGGTCGAGAGAAACGTGCTCGAGCTGGCCTTTGACTATCTGGCGGTGGGCCTCGATCCCGCCTTCACGACCATCGTCCTCCAGTCCGGCCTGCCCGAGCTCGCCGAGCTTTTTCTTCTCTACCTCAACCTCGTGACGGTCGGCCGCCTCGAGCGCAACCCGACCGTCAGGGCCGAGATCGCCCAGCGCGGGCTCGAGCGGGCCATCCCGGCCGGCTTTCTCTGCTATCCGGTGAGCCAGGCGGCCGACATCACGGCGTTCCGCGCGACGCTGGTGCCCGTGGGCGCCGATCAGCTGCCGATGATCGAGCAGTCGAACGAGATCGTCCGCGCCATCAATCGGCGCACGGCGCGGCCGGTGCTGCCCGAGGCCCGGGCCATGCTCTCGCCGGTGCCGCGGCTGCCGGGCCTGGACGGCCGCGCCAAGATGGGCAAATCGCTCGGCAACGCGATCCCGCTCTCGGCCTCCGCCGACGAGATCCGTGCCTGCGTCCGGGCGATGTACACCGACCCCGGCCACGTTCGGGTCGAGGATCCCGGCCGGATCGAGGGCAATCTCGTCTTCGCCTATCTGCGCGCCTTCGATCCCGACGAGGACGGCTTGGACGAGCTCGAGGCCCGCTATCGTCGCGGGCGGCGTCGCCGACAGCCTCGTGAAGGAGCGCCTGACGGCTATCCTCGATGCTCTCCTGGGGCCGATCCGCTGCCGCCGCGGCCGAGTTCGCCCGCGATCCAGGCGAGGTGCTCCGCATCGTCCGCGAGGGAACCGAGACGAGCCCGGCCCATTGTCGCCCAGACCGTCGCCGACGTGCGAAAGGCGCTCGGCGTGATCGCGCTCGGCTAGGGCCTGTTTTCAAAGTGGGTTAGCTCGGTGTATTGCCTTTCCACATGAGCAGACACGAGCTGACGGATGCGGCATGGCGGCGCTTGGCGCCGCTGCTGCCGCCGCAACGGCCGCGGACGGGGCGACCCGCCCGGGACCACCGCACCATGATCAACGCCATGCTGTGGCTGAGCAAGACGGGCGTGCCGTGGCGCGATCTGCCGGAGCGCTACGGGCCGTGGCGGACGGTGGCGACGCGCTTCTACCGCTGGACCAGGAGCGGGCTGTGGCAACGGATCCTGGCCGGGCTCCAGCAGGCGGGCGACGCCGCGGGCCGGCTCGACTGGAGCGTCCATATGATCGACGGCACCAGCATCCGCGCCCATCGTCACGCCGCCGGCGCCAAAGGGGGCAGGAGAGCCAGGCGCTCGGCCGCTCGCCCCCTCGGCCGTCTCCTGACGGCCGCAGCTGCGCTGACGGATGATCGGCTGCTGCCGATCATGGCTTCGGCAGCAAGCTCCATGTGCGCTGCGAGCGGAACGGGCGACCCATCGCCTTCGTCCTGACCGCCGGCGAGCGCCACGAGCAGACCGCGTTCCAGCCCCTGATGGCGGCTGGTGCGGTCAGGCGATCGGGCCCCGGCCGGCCGCGCCGTCGACCACAAGCCCTGCTGGCCGATCGTGGCTACACCGGCCGGCCGGTCCGCGAGCACCTCCGTCGTCGCGGCATCACCGCCATCATCCCGCAGCTCGCTACCGAGACCCGGCCCTGCCTGATGGACTGGGGCATCTATCGCGAGCGCAACGTCGTCGAACGGCTGGTCGGGCGTCTGAAAGAGCACCGCCATCTCGCCACCAGATACGACAAGCTCGCCAGCTCCTATCTCGCCTTCGTTCACCTCGCCGCCATCCTCATGTGGCTTTGAAAACAGGACCTAGGCCCGCAGGACCCTCTCGGAAGCGCGTCCCTGCCGACCGGAAGGCCGCCTCAGGCGCCGGCCACGCTGTAGAGGTCGGGGTCGTAGACATAGCCGGTGGCATCGAGCTCGGCCTCGAGTTGGCCGGCCGTGGCTGCATCGAGCTCCACCAGCGGCGGGCGCATGGTCGCCCAGGTGGGATCGGACCGGGCCTTGCCGATGACGTGCTTGATCGACGGGATCAGGGGATGGCGCTGGAGCACGTCGCGCACGCCCGCGACGGGCTTCATGCCCGCGGCCGCGGCGGCGAGGTCGCCGCGCTCGAAGGCGTCGAACACCTCGCGGTTGGCGTGGCAGTTGAGGTTGCCGGCGGCGGAGAACGTGCCGGCACCCCCCACCTTCAGGATCTCGAGGAGATGGCCGTCCGCTCCGGCGAAGATGGCGAGGTCGGGGAAGCTCGCGATCAGGTCCTTGGTGTGGGCGAGGTCGCCCGAGCTGTCCTTGATGCCCTTGAGAACACCCGGATGCCGCTCCATCAACCCGGCGATGACGCCCTTGGTCACGGGCACGCCCGAGACCTGCGGGAAATGATAGAGCAGAAGCTCGAGCCGCGGCTCGGCCGTGCCCTCGATCACCTCGGAAAAAGCCCGGATCAGGCCCTCGTCGGCGTTGCTCTTGTAGAAGAAGGGCGGCAGGCAGAGCAGGCGGGTGATACCGTGGCCGAGCGCGTGGCGCGCCAACGCCACCGAATCGGCGCGGGCGCAGCAGCCGATGCCGACGATCATCTTCTCCGGCGGCAGCCCGGCGGCGATGAACTGGTCGAGCGCCTGCTGCCGCTCGGCGACCGAGAAGGCCTGGGTCTCGCTGGTCGTGCCGAAGACGCCGAGCCCGTGGCAGCCGTGGCGCAGCAGCCAGCGGGCGTGGCGCGTGTAGCGCTCGACGCTGATCGCGCCCGTGTTGTCGACCGGCGTGACGACGGCGGCGTAGATGCCGCGGATGGGGACGGGAGCCATGGCGGGCCTTTCAGGTGAGCGGTTGGGGGAGAGTCTACTCCCCTCGTCGCCCGGGAGAACCCACGGCGTCGCGAGACAGCTCGCCGCAGCCGTCCCGAGGCAGCGTTCGCGGCACCGCCGACGCCCTCCGCTGGTCTTGCGCCCTCGGGCCTGCTTCCCACATCTCGACCAAGACGCGGGCGATGCCCTTCCGGGGTCGCGAGCGGTGGTCTGCTCGAAAGAGGGACGAGGGAGCCAAACATGGATTTCGAGAAATACACGGAGCGTTTGCGGGGCTTCATTCAGTCGGCGCAGGGCTTGGCGCTGCGGGAGGGGCACCAGCGCTTTCTGCCCGAGCATCTGTTGAAGGTGCTGCTGGACGATCCAGAGGGGCTGGCGGCCAATCTGATCGGGGCGTCGGGGGGCGACGCCAAGGCGGCGCTGCGGGCGGTCGAGGAGGCCTTGGGGAAGCAGCCCAAGGTCGAGGGCAGCGGCGCGGGGCAGGTCTATCTGTCGCCCGAGCTGGCCCGGGTGTTCGACCAGGCCGAGAAGGTCGCCAAGAAGGCGGGCGACAGCTACGTGCCGGTCGAGCGCGTGCTGATGGCGCTCTCCATGGTCGACAGCGAGGCCGCCAGGGCCCTGAAGGCTGCGGGCGTCACCGCGCAGGGCCTCAACGCCGCGATCGAGCAGGTGAGGAAGGGGCGGACGGCGCAGTCGGCCTCGGCCGAGGAAGGCTATGATGCGCTGAAGAAATACACCCGCGATCTCACCGAGATGGCGCGCTCCGGCAAGCTCGACCCGGTGATCGGCCGGGACGACGAGATCCGGCGCGTGATCCAGGTGCTGTCCCGGCGCACCAAGAACAACCCGGTGCTGATCGGCGAGCCGGGCGTGGGCAAGACCGCCATCGCCGAGGGGCTGGCGCTCAGGATCGTCAATGGCGACGTGCCGGAATCGCTCAAGGATCGCCGGCTGCTGTCGCTCGACCTGGGTGGCCTCGTGGCCGGTGCGAAATACCGGGGGGAGTTCGAGGAGCGGCTGAAGGCGCTCCTGCAGGAGGTCTCGCACGGGGCGGGCGACATCATCCTCTTCATCGACGAGCTGCACACGCTCGTGGGGGCGGGCAAGGCCGAGGGGGCGATGGACGCCTCCAACATGCTGAAGCCGGCGCTGGCGCGGGGCGAGCTGCATTGCGTGGGCGCCACGACGCTCGACGAGTACAGGAAGCACATCGAGAAGGACGCGGCGCTGGCCAGGCGCTTCCAGCCGGTCTTCGTGAGCGAGCCCACGGTCGAGGACACGATCTCGATCCTGCGCGGGCTGAAGGAGAAGTACGAGCTCCATCACGGCGTGCGGGTCACCGACGGGGCGATCGTGGCGGCGGCCACGCTCTCCCACCGCTACATCACCGACCGCTTCCTGCCCGACAAGGCCATCGACCTCGTCGACGAGGCGGCGGCCAGGAAGCGCATGGCGATCGACAGCAAGCCCGAGGAGATCGACGAGCTCGACCGCCGCATCATGCAGCTCCGGATCGAGGAGGCGGCGCTCGGGAAGGAGACGGACGAGGCCTCGCGGCACCGCCTCGGGCGGCTCCGGAAGGAGCTGGCGGAGCTCGAGCAGGAATCGAACGCGCTGACGGCCCAGTGGCAGGCCGAGAAGGGCAAGCTCGCCGGCGCCACGCGGCTCAAGGAGCAGCTCGAGCAGGCCCGGAACGAGCTGGCCCAGGCGCAGCGACGGGGCGACTTCGAGCGCGCCGGCAAGCTCGCCTACAGCGAGATCCCGGCGCTGACGCGGCAGCTCGAGGAGGCCGAGGCCGGCCAGCATCAGCGCATGGTGCAGGAGGCGGTGACGGATCAGGACATCGCCCAGGTGGTGGCGCGCTGGACCGGCATCCCGGTCGACCGGATGATGGAGGGCGAGCGCGAGAAGCTCCTGCAGATGGAGGCGAAGCTGCGCTCGCGGGTGGTGGGCCAGGAGGACGCGGTCAAGGCGGTGGCGAACGCCGTGCGCCGGGCCCGGGCCGGGCTCCAGGACCCCAACCGCCCGATCGGCTCCTTCTTGTTCCTCGGGCCCACGGGCGTGGGCAAGACCGAGCTGTGCAAGGCGCTGGCCGCATTCCTGTTCGACGACGGGCAGGCGATGGTGCGCATCGACATGTCCGAATACATGGAGAAGCACAGCGTCAGCCGGCTGATCGGGGCGCCGCCCGGCTATGTCGGCTACGAGGAGGGCGGTGCGCTCACCGAGGCGGTGCGCCGCCGCCCCTACCAGGTGATCCTGTTCGACGAGGTCGAGAAGGCCCATCCCGACGTCTTCAACGTCCTTCTCCAGGTGCTGGACGACGGCCGGCTGACCGACGGCCAGGGGCGCACGGTGGACTTCCGGAACGTGCTGATCGTCCTGACCTCGAACCTCGGGGCCGAGTATCTGGCGGCCCTGCCCGAGGGGGCACCGGCGAGCGATGCCCGCGAGCAGGTGATGGGCATCGTCCGCCAGGCCTTCCGCCCGGAGTTCCTGAACCGGCTCGACGAGATCATCCTCTTCAACCGCCTCGGCCGCGCCCAGATGAAGGACATCGTCCAGATCCAGCTGGGCCATCTCCGCAAGCTCCTGGCCGACCGGCGCATGACCCTCGAGCTGAGCGACGCCGCCCTCGCCTGGCTGGCCGAGGCCGGCTACGACCCGATCTACGGCGCCCGGCCCCTCAAGCGCGCCATCCAGCGCAACCTCCAGGACCCCCTCGCCCTCATGATCCTCGACGGCCGCCTCAGCGAAGGCGACACCGTCACCGTCGACGCAAAGGACGGCGGACTCGTGATCGGCGGCGCCACCGTGGCCGCCGCCGCCTGATCGTCCCGGCCGGGTCCGTCAGGGGGCGGGTCCCGGCCGGCGATCGTCCCGAGTCGGGATTGACCGGGCGGAACCGGCGGCGCAGGGTCGGTCTCGTCGATCCTGTCCGACGGAAACCGCCTCTATGATCCGCCTCTCCTGCACCTTGCGCAGCCTGCCGCTGACGGCGGTCCTGCTGGTCGCCGCCTGCGCTCAGCAGGCTCCTGAGCAGTCGGCCGCGTCGCGGCCGGTCGCTGGCGCCCAGGCTTCCGCCCGCCCCCGCCTCGCCGGGGAGGTCACGGCAGTGGTGCCGGCCCCGCCGTCGGAGGTGCTGAGCCGGGCCATGGCGGCCGTTCGTGCCAGAGGCTTCTCGGTCGAGCCCGCCGAGGCGCCGGGCGCTCCGCTTCGGGCCCGCAATGACGGCCGGGCGAATGCCTCCTGGGCGATCTGTCCGCGGATCACGACGCGGGATCCGATGAGCGAGGCCTTTCGGTTCAGCCCCACCGAGGCGTCCGGATTCGACACGGTCGTGACCGTCTCGACGGCGCCGGCACCCGAGGGAGGAACCCGGGTCGGCATCGCGGCGCTCAACATCGGGACCTATCTCAACAGTTTCACCAACGCCCCGCAGGAATCGCCATGTCGGTCGACCGGCGTTCTCGAGGCCGAGCTGCTGGACGCGATCCGGAGCGGGCCATAGCAGCGCCCACTTGTCGTCATCCCGCCGGACAGGGAGCTTGCGGCCGGGCGCCCTATCGCGCGGCCAGCCGGCGCTCCTGCTCCAGGGCGGCGCGCTCGCGGTCGACGGCGGCCCTCTCCGTCTCGAAGGCCAGAAGCTCCGATCCGGTCAGGGCGTCGGCGACCATGGTCTTGAGCGACATCGGGTTGATCTGGTCTCCGTCCTTGAGGACCTCGTAGTGGAGATGCGGTCCGGTCGCGAGGCCGGTCGCCCCGACATAGCCGATCACTTGGCCCTGCTGCACCCGGCTGCCCTGGTGGAGACCACGAGCGAACCGTGACATATGGCCATAGCCGGTGCCGTAGTCCCGGTTGTGGCGGAGCCGGATGTACTTCCCGTAGCCGCTCTTGATACCGATGAGCTCGACCACGCCGTCGCCGGCCGCGAAGATCGGCGTGCCGGTCGGGGCC
Source organism: uncultured Alphaproteobacteria bacterium (assembly GCA_963828215.1). GTDB lineage: Bacteria > Pseudomonadota > Alphaproteobacteria > Geminicoccales > Geminicoccaceae > CAVTJL01. The sequence goes on from CAWHFO010000085.1 coordinate 13,864, forward strand.
GCGAAATCGACTCCCTTGTGCATGCGGCTGTAGCCGAGGATCGGATGGCGTCGCATCCCGAACGGCGAGGAGAGGCGGGCCCCATCGATCGGCGTGCGCAGGAGCCATTTCCGGAGGGGATGGCCGGAGGCATCGAGATACTCGCTCGAGCCGTCCGGTCGATCGCGGCGATAGGCCCGAAGCGATTGGCCGTTCGCCGTCAGGCTGGCGAAAAGGATGCGCCCGTCGCCGACGGCCTCGCCGTCCGCGTCGAGCGACTCGTCCAGCACCGCCTCGAGCCGGTCGCCGGGACGAATGTCGCGCTGGAAGTCGACATCCCAGCTGAAGATCTTCATCAGCTCGGCGATCAGCGCGGGCGTCATGCCGGCCCGACGGGCGCTCTCGTAGAGCGAGCTCTGGATGACGCCGCTGACGAGCGCCCGGCGATGCCCGAGCTCGCGCTCGACCGGCAGGGCCTTGAAGCTCCCGTCATCCTCTCGCGTCAGAGCGATGGCGTTCGCCGGATCGACGCCGAGCGAAAGGGAAGCGAGGCTGACGTCGCCGGACTCGGCGCCGGAATCCAGGCCGAGCTCGATCGTCTGGCCCGGTCGCAGCGTCCGCGGGTCATAGAGGGCGCGCAGGCTCGTCAGGGCCGAGTGAGCCTCGGCGACGCCGATCCCGGCGCGGCCCAGAATGTCCAGGAGCGTGTCGCCCCGCCGCACGACGACCCGGGTCGTGTCGGGATCAGGTCCGCCGGCCGCCTCCGCCGGGTCCGCAGCCGGGGTGCCGACCGATCCATCGAGCGTGGTCGGACCAGGCGCAATTGGCGCCACGCTGTCCGGGACGGCGAGGGCGGGCGGTGTTGCCGCCGACACCGCCCCGGCCTCGTCGGGAGAGGCCACCGCGAGCTCCAGGACGGGAGCGTCCGCCCGGACGTCCTGGAGGGCGGCGGCCGTCACGGCAGCGCCGGGCGGTGCAGCGTGGCGCAGGGCCGCCTGCCGGACGGGGGTGCCGTCGGCAGGCTCGGCCTCCAGGGCCGGGCGAAGGGCCTCGAAGAGAACGGCCCCAGTGACGGTACCGAGGGCACCCGACAGCAACAGGCCGGTCGTGAGGGCCGCGCGGAGCGGCCGTTTCCTGATCGTCGGCAAGGCTCACCCGTTCTCTGCGTCCGGGGTCGGAGCTCGTTTGTGTGAATGCAGGCCCCGCATCGCCTCGCCGGATATCCCGGCGGACGCCACGGCGCCTGAACTCCTCCATGAGGATGACCATGCCGGTCATGGTGAGGGGTGTCAATCTCTCGCGCGGCGCGAGCCGGCGGCTGGGGCGGACAAGGGGGCTTGCAGGAGGCGGGGGTGGGAGCTATATACCCCTCGTCGCGGCGGTCGTCGCTGCCGTGCGGGGTGGGGTTTTCACCCCCGCCAATGCTCTTTTGACATTGTGATGTTTTTGTAGTTGGAGGGGATGTGCAGGCGGCGGTGGCTGACTGTGCATCTCTGGTGGGTCTCGATGGCGCTGCCGCCTTGGGGTTAGGTCTCCTTGGGGGTGGCGTCTGGGTTGGACCTTTTGGCCAGTGATGCCGGGATGAAGCTGAGAGTTTGATCCTGGCTCAGAACGAACGCTGGCGGCGCGCTTAACACATGCAAGTCGAGCGCCCCCTTCGGGGGGAGCGGCGGACGGGTGAGTAACGCGTGGGAACCTGCCCTGGGGTTCGGGACAACCGCGGGAAACTGCGGCTGATACCGGATGTCTCCTTCGGGAGAAAGACTTGTCGCCCTGGGATGGGCCCGCGTCGGATTAGGTAGTTGGTGGGGTAACGGCCCACCAAGCCTGCGATCCGTAGCCGGTCTGAGAGGATGATCGGCCACACTGGGACTGAGACACGGCCCAGACTCCTACGGGAGGCAGCAGTGGGGAATCTTGGACAATGGGCGCAAGCCTGATCCAGCGACGCCGCGTGGGTGATGAAGGCCTTCGGGTTGTAAAGCCCTTTTCCCGGGGACGATGATGACGGTACCCGGGGAATAAGCACCGGCTAACTCCGTGCCAGCAGCCGCGGTAAGACGGAGGGTGCTAGCGTTGTTCGGAATTACTGGGCGTAAAGGGCGCGTAGGCGGCTTCGGTAGTCGGGTGTGAAAGCCCGGGGCTCAACCCCGGAACGGCACCCGATACTCCGTGGCTCGAGACCGGGAGAGGAGGGTGGAATACCCAGTGTAGAGGTGAAATTCGTAGATATTGGGTGGAACACCGGTGGCGAAAGCGGCTCTCTGGCCCGGTTCTGACGCTGAGGCGCGAAAGCGTGGGGAGCAAACAGGATTAGATACCCTGGTAGTCCACGCCCTAAACGATGCAGGCTAGATGTCGGGGGACTTGTCCCTCGGTGTCGCAGCTAACGCTTTAAGCCTGCCGCCTGGGGAGTACGGCCGCAAGGTTAAAACTCAAAGGAATTGACGGGGGCCCGCACAAGCGGTGGAGCATGTGGTTTAATTCGACGCAACGCGCAGAACCTTACCAGCCCTTGACATGGTGGTTAAAGCCGGTGAGAGCCGGTGTCCCGCAAGGGGGCCATCACAGGTGCTGCATGGCTGTCGTCAGCTCGTGTCGTGAGATGTTGGGTTAAGTCCCGCAACGAGCGCAACCCTTGCCTCTAGTTGCCATCGGGTTGGGCCGGGCACTCTAGAGGAACTGCCGGTGACAAGCCGGAGGAAGGTGGGGATGACGTCAAGTCCTCATGGCCCTTACGGGCTGGGCTACACACGTGCTACAATGGTGGTGACAGTGGGCAGCGAAGCAGCGATGTGGAGCTAATCCCCAAAAGCCACCTCAGTTCGGATCGCAGGCTGCAACTCGCCTGCGTGAAGGTGGAATCGCTAGTAATCGTGGATCAGCATGCCACGGTGAATACGTTCCCGGGCCTTGTACACACCGCCCGTCACACCATGGGAGTTGGCTTGACCCGAAGCCGGTGGGCTAACCTCGCAAGAGGAGGCAGCCGTCCACGGTGAGGTCAGCGACTGGGGTGAAGTCGTAACAAGGTAGCCGTAGGGGAACCTGCGGCTGGATCACCTCCTTTCTAAGGGCCCCACAAAGCCTGCATCGGTGGCTCTTCGGGCCATCGAGGCGTTCGACGGCTTTGCGGGGACCCCCTGACGCGAGCGCACGGCGCTCGCTGATGAGGAAATACCCACCGCCGTCTGCATATCCCTTCCAGAGGTCGGAGATCAGAGGTCGGAGGTCGGATCGGATTGGCGCGTCCTGCGCGTCCGGTCCTGATCTCTGATCTCCGATCTCTGACCTCTGTCCTCTGGAACCCGGGCCCGTAGCTCAGCTGGTTAGAGCGCACCCCTGATAAGGGTGAGGTCGGCTGTTCGAATCAGCCCGGGCCCACCAGAGCCTTGTTCTTTTTACATCGTGAAGTGGTAGTCGGTTCGATGCCGACCGCGGGTTGCGCGGCGGCGTCGATGATCATGCGGGTGAGCGCCCCTGGGGCCGGTGTCCGGTCCGGGGCGTGCTCGAGGCATGGGTATGCTTGCCGTCCCGGCCTGCTTGTGGCTGGGGCGGGGCGAGCGAATGAAGGGCATCTGGTGGATGCCTTGGCGTCGAGAGGCGATGAAGGACGTGGCACGCTGCGATAAGCTCCGGGGAGAGGCGAGCGCTCTTTGATCCGGAGATCTCCGAATGGGGCAACCCACCGCTTTGGCGGTATCGCACGGTGAATCCATAGCCGTGCGAGGCGAACCCGGGGAACTGAAACATCTAAGTACCCGGAGGAAAGGACATCAACCGAGACTCCGCTAGTAGTGGCGAGCGAACGCGGACCAGGCCAGTGGCCATGCCGTAAGAACCGGAACCGTCTGGAAAGTCGGGCCATAGCGGGTGACAGCCCCGTACGGGTAGAAAGCGGCATGGTCCTCGAGTAGGGCGGGACACGTGAAATCCTGTCCGAAGACGGGGGGACCACCCTCCAAGCCTAAGTACTCCTCGACGACCGATAGCGAACCAGTACCGTGAGGGAAAGGTGAAAAGCACCCCGACAAGGGGGGTGAAAGAGATCCTGAAACCGGATGCCTACAAGCAGTCGGAGCCTGGGGGCGATCTTCGGATCGTCTCTTGGGTGACGGCGTACCTTTTGTATAATGGGTCAGCGAGTTGAGGTCGGCAGCAAGCTTAAGCCGTTAGGCGTAGGCGCAGCGAAAGCGAGTCTGAATAGGGCGCTCGAGTTGCCGGCATCAGACCCGAAACCGGGTGATCTAGCCATGGGCAGGTTGAAGGTGGGGTGACACCCACTGGAGGACCGAACGCACGCCTGTTGAAAAAGTCGGCGATGACCTGTGGCTAGGGGTGAAAGGCCAATCAAACCCGGAGATAGCTGGTTCTCCGCGAAAGCTATTGAGGTAGCGCGTCACGTATGCCCTCGGGGGGTAGAGCACTGGATGGGCTAGGGGGGAGCGATCCTTACCAAACCTAACCAAACTCCGAATACCCGAGCAGCCAGCGTGGCAGACAGACGGCGGGTGCTAAGGTCCGTCGTCGAGAGGGAAACAGCCCAGACCGCCGGCTAAGGTCCCCAAGTCGTGGCTAAGTGGGAAAGGATGTAGGACGGCCAAAACAACCAGGAGGTTGGCTTAGAAGCAGCCATCCTTTAAAGAAAGCGTAACAGCTCACTGGTCTATCAGCTGTCCCGCGCCGAAGATGTAACGGGGCTCAAGCCACGCACCGAAGCCGCGGATTCCAGAGGTCAGAGATCAGATGTCAGAGGACGGACAGGGAAGCGATGAGTGCCGTGGAGGACCTCGAGGTCTTCCGGCGGGCTTATCAGGTCTCCTTGGATGTCCACCGCATGAGTCTCGGCTTTCCCAAGGTGGAGCAGTGGGCGCTCGGCGATCAGATCCGCCGGGCGTCGAAGTCGATCTGCGCCAATCTTGCGGAGGGTTTCGGTCGGCAGGGCCGCTCGCCCGCCGACTTCGAGCGGTTCGTCGTGATGGCGATGGGATCGGCCGACGAGATGCGGGTCTGGACCCGCTATTGTCGCGATCTCGGCTATATCGACGAGGCGCGCTGGGATCATTGGTGTCAGGACTATCAGGCGATCGCGCGGATGCTGGCCGGCCTGTTGGGGTCGCGCGGGCAGCGGCGTCGTTCTGATCTCTGACCTCTGATCTCTGACCTCTGGAGCGGTAGCGGAGCGTTCCGTAGGCCTGCGAAGCGGGACCGTGAGGTTCCGTGGAGGTATCGGAAGTGCGAATGCTGACATGAGTAGCGACAAGGAGGGTGAGAGACCCTCCCGCCGGAAGTCCAAGGGTTCCTGCGCAAGGCTAATCCGCGCAGGGTGAGCCGGCCCCTAAGCCGAGGGCGAGAGCCGTAGGCGATGGGAACCAGGTCAAGAGTCCTGGGCCCGTGGGTGGTGACGGCGGCTGCAAGTTGTCGGGCCTTATCGGATTGGCCCGGCCGCGAAGGCCGCCCAGGAAAGAGCCCCCACAGATGGACCGTACCCGAAACCGACACAGGTGGACTGGTTGAGCATACCCAGGCGTTTGAGAGAACGGTGTTGAAGGAACTCGGCAAATTGCCCCCGTAACTTCGGGAGAAGGGGGACCTCCCGGCGGGCAACCGGCGGGAGGTGGCACAGACCAGGGGGTGGCGACTGTTTACTAAAAACACAGGGCTCTGCGAACTCGGAAGAGGACGTATAGGGTCTGACGCCTGCCCGGTGCCGGAAGGTTAAGGGGAGTGGTGCAAGCTACGAACCGAAGCCCCGGTAAACGGCGGCCGTAACTATAACGGTCCTAAGGTAGCGAAATTCCTTGTCGGGTAAGTTCCGACCTGCACGAATGGCGTAACGACTTCCCCACTGTCTCCAACACCAACTCAGCGAAATTGAATTCCCCGTGAAGATGCGGGGTACCCGCGGTCAGACGGAAAGACCCCGTGCACCTTTACTACAGCTTTGCAGTGGCACGCGCCGGAGCATGTGTAGGATAGGTGGGAGCCGATGAAGCGTGGCCGCCAGGTCGCGTGGAGGCAACGTTGAAATACCACCCTTGGTTCGTTGCGTGTCTAACCGCGGCCCGTGATCCGGGTCCGGGACCCTGCATGGCGGGTAGTTTGACTGGGGCGGTCGCCTCCCAAAGAGTAACGGAGGCGCGCGATGGTGAGCTCAGGCTGGTCGGAAACCAGCCGCTGCGTGCAAGCGTACAAGCTCGCCTGACTGCAAGGCCGACGGGCCGCGCAGAGACGAAAGTCGGCGCTAGTGATCCGGTGGTCCCGCGTGGAAGGGCCATCGCTCAACGGATAAAAGGTACGCCGGGGATAACAGGCTGATGACCCCCAAGAGTCCCCATCGACGGGGTCGTTTGGCACCTCGATGTCGGCTCATCACATCCTGGGGCTGAAGCAGGTCCCAAGGGTTCGGCTGTTCGCCGATTAAAGTGGTACGTGAGCTGGGTTTAGAACGTCGTGAGACAGTTCGGTCCCTATCTGCCGTGGGTGTTCGAGACTTGAGAGGATCTGCCCTTAGTACGAGAGGACCGGGGTGGACGGACCTCTGGTGGACCGGTCGTGGCGCCAGCCGCGCAGCCGGGTAGCTAAGTCCGGACGGGATAACCGCTGAAAGCATCTAAGCGGGAAACCCACCTCGAAACGAGGTCTCGCTCGAGAGCCGTCGTAGACCACGACGTCGATAGGCCGGGGGTGAAAGCGCGGCAACGCGTTGAGCCGACCGGTCCTAATCGCTCGATCGAGCTCGTCACGCCCCAGCCACAAGAGGGCTGGACGGCGGGCCTGCCCATGCCGCCGCATGATCATCCCCCGGCCCCCTTCACGGCCCCGCCCGGCGGGGCCCTGGGCGGCCGGGACGCTTCGACGACCTGGTGGCCAGGCGCGGGTGCCCCACCCGATCCCATCCCGAACTCGGCCGTGAAACCCCGCAGCGCCCATGGTACTGCGCCTTCGAGGCGTGGGAGAGTAGGTCGCCGCCAGGTCCTCGAAGCGCCCCCGAACCGACGACCCCTCACGATCCCCCGCGGGGTGGAGCAGCCCGGTAGCTCGTCAGGCTCATAACCTGAAGGTCGCAGGTTCAAATCCTGCCCCCGCAACCAAACTCACCCAATAAGTCAGCATGTTAGCGTCGTGCCTGTCGCGACGCTCCTGCTTCCATCGCACGCCTGGAAGCAGCCTGGAAGCAAGAGGGCGCGAAATCCCGCACAGCGGACGCGACGCGAAGATGGCGACTTTGCGGACTCGCACGGTCGCAGTGACCGCCGACGCAGGGGGCCGGCGGCGGGGCGACGTGGGTGAGCTGGGGTCACATCCCGGGACGTGACCCTACGCCCCCGTTCCCGGACGAGACAAACCGCCTCGATCTTGAACTCACGCGGGAACCTTCTCCGCTGCATCGCCAGTCTCCAGTTCCTTGGACCACCCTTTCTCGGTGTCCACAGAACCGTCAGCAGGCCATGAACGTGCTCTAGACTGGACGCTCGCCGTGGCGTGGAAGGCCGAGAGGCGTTGTCGGGCTTGGAATCAGAATTCCATAGTGGCGGCGGAGCAACCCGCAGCGAATGGAAGGCCGCCATGCAGATCTTGCCTCGGGGAAAGCGTGCTCTCACCACGACCAGACGGGAGCTACTGCTGGGGCTTGCGGCCGCCGGCTGCTTGGCCGGACCGGCTGCGGCGCGCGCGCAGTCCGGGCGCTTCTCCGGCCGGGAGGTGGTGAGCTCGAGCTTTGGCGGAACCGGCCAGCAGGTGATGCAGAAGGAGGTCTTTGGCTGGTTCGAGCGGACGACAGGCGGCCGCGCTACCCAGGTGCCCCTGCTTTCCGCGCAAGCCTTCGCGCGGATGCGGGCCGAGGCGTCCAACCCTCAGCTCGACATGTTCATGTACTCGGGCGGCCAGGAGGCGATCGCCAAGTCCGAGGGACTGACGCAGCCGATCGTCGGCGCCGAGCGGATGGAGGACATCCCGGCCAACCTCAAGGACGCCGACGGCCACTGGGTCGCCTGGGGCGTCATTGCCGAGGGCATCCTCTATCGCACCGACAAGATCTCCACCCCTCCGACCTCGTACAAGGACTTCCTGAAGCCCGAGTATCAGGGCCACATCGCCTTCCCCGACATCACGAACGGCTATGGCACGGACTTCCTCGTCATGCTCGCGCGGACCTATGGCGGCGGCGAGAAGGCGATCGATCCGGGCTTCGATGCGCTCGCCAAGATCGCCCCCAAGGCCACGATCTTCCGGGCGCCTGCGGACGTGCAGAACCTCTTCGCGCAGGGCGATGTGTGGATGATGCCCTACGACGCCGCCTCGGCGGTCCGCACGCACAGGATGGGGCTGCCGATCGCCTTCGCGGCACCCAAGGAGGGGGCGCCGATGGTCCTGCTCACTGCCTGCATCGCCAAGAACAGCAAGAACGGCAACATGGCCTCGGTGATCATCGACCGCATGCTCTCCCCCAAATCACAGATCGCGATCGCCAGCGGGGTCGTGTGGGGGCCGAGCAATCCCAAGGTCGTGCTGCCGGACGATCTCAAGGGCTTCTTCCCCGCGCTCGACCAGCTGGTGCCGCTCGACCGCGACACCATCAACGCCAGCCGCCCGGCCTGGACCGAGCGCTTCAACCGCGCCGTCGGCCACTAGGACAGCGGCTCCTGTGACCTTCGGCCGTGTCGGCTGGCCGGCGCTGTTCCTGGCGCCGGCCCTTCTCGTCTTCGTCGGCTTCTTTCTCGTGCCGCAGGCGGAGCTGGTCCGGCTCGCCTTCGACAAGCCCGCACCCTTCGGGATCGCCAACTACCATCGCTTCTTCGGCGATCCCTACTATCTCGAGCTGCTGGCACGCTCGGTGATGCTGGGGGTGAGCGTGACGCTCGTGACCCTGATCCTGGGCTTTCCCCTGGCCTACCTGCTGGCGCGGCTCGAACTCGCGGATCGTGCCCCTGCTGCTTCTGATCGTCACCTTCCCCTTGTGGGTCAGCGCGCTGGTGCGCTCCTTCGCCTGGATGGTGCTGTTCTTCAAGACCGGCCTCGTCAGCCGCGCGCTGCAGGCGACCGGGCTCGTCGACCCCGATTTCCAGCTCATGTACACCTTCGCCGGCATGGTCGTGGCGCTCTCCCAGGTGCTGCTGCCGATCATGGTCCTGACACTCTACCCGGTGCTGCGCGGCATCGACCGCGATCTCGAGAACGCCGCCATGAGCCTCGGAGCCGGCCCGCTCACGACGCTGGCCCTCGTCACCGCCCGCCTCGCCAGGGGCGGCATCGTCGCGGGCTCGCTCCTCGTCTTCTCGCTGGCCATGAGCTCGTTCGCCACGCCGTCGCTCATCGGCGGCGCGCGGGTGCGCGTGCTGTCGGTCGCGATCTACGAGCAGACGCTGGAGCTTCTGGACTGGCCCTTCGCCGCCGCCATGGCCTCGATCCTCCTCGTGGTGGCGGTGGCGATCGTCCTCATCTACGGTCGCCTCGGCGCGGAGCGGGCGCCGGCCGCATGATCCTGAGCCTCCGCCATCCGGTGGGCTGGCTCCTCCTGGGCCTGAGCGCCATCGCGCTTCTCTACATCGTCCTGCCGCTCCTCATCTTCGTCGCCACGACGTTCGGCCAGACCGGCTACCTCACCTTCCCGCCGCACGGCTTCACCCTTCGCTGGTACGGGGAGGCGCTGGCCGACCCGACCTATCTTGCGGGCTTCCTCACAAGCCTGAGGATCGCCTCCTCGGTGGCGATCCTCTCGCTGCTGATCGGCTGCATGGCCGCCTGGGGCCTCGTCCGGTGGCGCTTTGCCGGCTCCGACCTCATCGCGAGCCTCCTGCTCTCGCCCCTGGCGCTGCCGGGGGTCGTGCTGGCCGTGGGCCTCACCATCTTCTTCTCGCGCCATCTGGGGCTGGTCGGCACCTCGCGCCTGATCCTCGCCCACCTCGTCATCTGCGTTCCCTGCGTCGTCCGGGTGCTGACGCCCGTCCTCCAGCGCCTGGACCGCTCGATCGAGGAGGCGGCGCTCAATCTCGGCGCCACGCCGCCCGCGGCCTTCCTCCTGGTCACGCTGCCCATCATCCGGCCCGCGATGCTCGCCGCCGCGGCCTTCGCCTTCATCCTCTCCTTCGACGAGGTCGAGATGGCCCTCTTCCTCGCTAGCCCGCGCGAGGCGCCGCTGACGGCGGTGCTCTACGCGGCGGCCCAGCTCGCCTTCTCACCACCCATCGCCGCGGTCTCGGCGATCATGATCCTGATCGTCGCCTCGGTCCTCGTGCTCTGGCAGCTCGCCGGGATCGCCCGAAGGCGCCCATGAGCCACCGCGTGGAGCTGGTCTCGGTCGAGCGCCGCTACGGCGGAAATGCCGCCGTCGACGGCGTGAGCCTCACCGTCGAGCCGGGCGAGCTCGTGGCCCTGCTCGGGCCCTCCGGCTGCGGCAAGACGACGAGCCTCAGGATCGTCGCCGGCTTCGTGCCGCCCACCGCCGGCAGCGTGCGCATCGCCGATCGGGACGTCACCCGCCTGCCGCCCTACCGGCGCGACACCGGCATGGTGTTCCAGAGCTATGCCCTCTTCCCGCACATGACGGTTGCCGAGAACATCGCCTTCGGCCTCAGGCGCCGTCGCGTGCCCGCAGCTGAGATCGAAAGCCGCGTCCAGCGGATCGTCGCCATGCTCAGGCTCGAGGGGCTGGAGCGGCGGCTGCCGCGCCAGCTGTCGGGCGGGCAGCAGCAGCGGGTCGCGGTCGGCCGTGCGCTCGTCATCAACCCAGCCGTGCTCCTCCTCGACGAGCCCTTCTCGAACCTCGACGCCCAGCTCCGCGAGACGACCCGCGTCGAGCTCCGGCGGCTCCAGAAGGAGCTCGGCATCACCACCCTCTTCGTCACCCACGACCAGGCCGAGGCGATGGCGATCGCCGACCGGGTGGCCGTGATGCGTGCCGGGCGGATCGAGCAGGTGGGCCTGCCCGAGGCGATCTACCGGCGGCCGTCCACGCGCTTCGTCGCGAGCTTCATCGGCCGCGCCAACCTGATCGAGGCCGAGATCACCGGCAGCGAGGGCGAGAAGGTCCGGGCCCGCGGCGAGGACGGCCTTCTGCTCGAAGGCTGCGCGCCGGCGTCACGGCGGAGCGGCAAGGCCACCTTCGTGCTGCGCCCGGAGGCGATCGCGGTCGAGCGCCCGCCCTCGCCAGAAGGTGTCAACAGCACGCGGGCCAAGGTCGACTTCGTCTCCTTCCTCGGCTCCTCCTCGCAGCTCGAGCTGCTGGTCGGCAGCCGGCGGCTGTTGGTCGAGCTTCCGGGGGAGAGCGGAAGCGGGTTTCGGCCCGGCGACGAGGTCGGCCTTCGCTGGTCGGCCACGAGCCTGATCGCGATCGAGGACTGAGCCATCGTCAGCGGAGAGCGCCAGCAATGAGCATTCTGGGTTTCGACGTCGAGGCGGGCAGCATCGGCAAGGGACAGGTCGTTCTGGGCCAAGCTCCAGACGGACCCTTGACCGCGCCCGTCATAGTGGCACGGGGCAGGCAGCCCGGCCCGCGCCTTTGGATCCAGTGCCTGATCCACGGGCCGGAAGTGGTGGGGCCGATCGCGCTCGGTCGCTTCCTCAAGGAGATCGACCTCGCGGAGCTCAAGGGCTCGATAACCGGCCTGCTCGCCGCCAACCCGCTGGGCTTTCGCGCCTACAACCGCCTGACGCCGCAGGACGGCGCCAACCTCAACCGGGTCTTCCCGGGCAAGGCGGACGGCGCGGTCTCCGAGCAGCTGGCACACCGGGTCCATTCGCTGGCGGTCGAGCACGGCGATGTCATGCTCGACCTGCACTCGGGCGGCGATCTCACCATCACCGCCTTCTACGTCATCTACACCAAGGGCGAGGGCCCGGCCTACGCCGAATCGCAGCGGCTCGCCGCCTCCGTCGGCTCCCGCTACCAGTGGGCCTCGAACGAGGGCTGGCTCAAGGGAGCGGCCTTCAGCAACTTCACCCGCCGCGCCGACCGGCCGGCGATCATCGTCGAGAGCGGCGGCGGCGGTCGCGTCACTGATCAGGATCTCGCCAATTTCCGCACCGCGCTCTTCGGCCTGACCCGGGCGCTCGGAATGCTGCCCGGCGACCCGCCTACGGTGAGCGACATCCGCCACGGCGGGAACGCCATCCACATCAAGGCCACGACCGGCGGCTTCTGGAACCCGGTGGTGGCGCCGGGCGACGATCTCGTCGAGGGCCAGGTGATGGGCCAGGTCATCGACATCTATGGCGACGTCGCCGAGACCGTGCGCTGCACCTTCCCTAGGGCCTGGGTCGGCTCGATCCGGCGGCCTTGGATGGGCGTCTATTCCGGCGACCAGGTGCTGGAGGTGGTGGAGACGCTCGACGCATGAGCGCCCCGCACGAGGATCCCGAGCTCGAGCGGCTGCGGGTGCGGGCCGAGGAGCTGGGGCTCCAGCTCGAGGCGGACGATCTCGCGGAGCTGCTGAAGGGTTGGCAGGGCATGCAACGGCAGCTCGCGATCGTGCGCGAGGGCCTGATGCCCGAGGATCGGCCGCCCCGCCCCACGCTGCCGCAGGTTCCGCATGGATCTCGCTGAGCTCACCGTCGCCGAAGGCTCCGCGCGCGTCGCGGCAGGCAGCCTCAGCGCGAGCGCGTGGACCGAGGCGGTCCTCGATCGCATCGAGCGGCTCAACGGCCGGCTCGGCGCCTACATCACGGTCGTCGGGTCCAAGGCGCGCGCCGCCGCGGCCGCGGCCGATGCCGAGATCAAGGCGCGCGGGCAACGCTCACCCCTGCACGGCGTGCCCTACGGGCTCAAGGACTGCATCGCCACCGCCGGCATCCGCACGACCGGCCACTCACGGCTCTTCCAGGACCATGTTCCGGACGTCGATGCCGCGATCGCCGCGCGCCTCGGGGCCGCCGGCGGCATTCTCCTCGGCAAGCACGCGATGTACGAGCTGTCCTATGGCGGCCCGTCCTTCGATCTCCCCTTTCCGCCTGCCCGCAACCCCTGGAACCCCGAGCGCATTCCGGGCGGCTCGTCCAGCGGCACCGCCGCCGCGATCGCCGCCGGCATGGGCCCGGCCGGGATCGGCACCGATGCCGGAGGCTCGATCCGCCAGCCCGCCAGCTTCTGCGGCATCGCCGGGCTCAAGCCGACGCTGAGCCTCCTGCCCGATGCCGGCATCCTGCCCATGTGCTTCAGCCTCAGCGAGGCGGGCCCCATGGCCTGGACCGTCGAGGACTGCGCCATCATCCTGGACGTGGTTGCCGGGACCGATGCCCGCGCCGGCCTCGGCCGTCAGCTCGCCGGCCTGAGGCTCGGCATCGAACTCGGGCTTCCTTGGGGTCACGTGCCGGTCGCAGTGTCGGTCGCCCGGATGTTCGAGGGCGCCGTCGACGCCCTTGCCGGCTGCGGCATCACCGATTCGCGAGACTAAGCTGCCCGAACTCGCGCTCATGGATGCGACCGGGCGGGTGATTCTGCTGGCCGAGGCGTTCGCCAACCAGGAGGCGCGGCTTCGTGAGAATCCCGGCGTCTTCGGCCGCCTCGCCCGGCACCGCTTCACGCTGGGCGCCTTTCTCGGCGCCGCCGACTATGTGCAGGCGCTGCGCAGCCGCGAGCGGCTGATCGCCGCCATGAGCGCCGTCTTCGACGAGGTCGACGTCCTGATGACGCTGGGCGAGCGCAGCGGCGCCCCGCGCTTCGAGGAGGCGGGCGACAGCTTCCCTTTCACGAGCGAGCCGTCGCTACGGATGCCGTTCTCGGTCTCTGGGCACCCGGCGCTCGTGGTCTGCGCCGGCTTCGACGACGAGGGCATGCCGCTCGCGGTCCAGATCGTCGGCCGTCATGGCGCCGACGATCTGGTGCTGGCCGTCGGCCACGCGCTCGAGCAGGCCCTCGCCTTGCGCGAGCGCCGGCCGACGCTGCCCGCCTAGAGCATTTTCCTACTGCATAAAATCGGTACCGGTGATTCGACACTATCGGTTAAGTCAGCTTGGGGCTTTGGGATGCCGGCACCGATATCGATGGACCTGCGCGGGCGGATCGTGCGCGCGGTCGAGGGTGGCGGCTCGATCCGCGAGGCGGCGCGACGGTTCGAGGTGAGCGCCGCGGCGGCGATCAAGCTGATGCGGCGGGTGCGCGAGACGGGCAGCGCTGCGCCGGCGCAGGTCGGCGGCCATCGCCCGCCGGCTCTGGCCGGGCACGAGGACGACCTGGTGAAGGCCATCGAGGCGACGCCCGACATCACGCTTGTCGAGCTCCAGGGCGAGCTGCGACGCCGCTTCGGCCTGAGCCCGGCGCTCTCGACCCTCCACCGCACGCTCCGCAGCCTCGGCCTGAGGCATAAAAAAAGTCCTCGAGGGCCTCCGAGCAGGATCGGCCCGACGTCCTGATCCGGCGGCGGCGCTGGCGCTCGTGGCAGCCCTTTCCTCCCGGGCCTGCTGGCCCGGTCCCTTCCAGGGATCGGATGATCGGTCTGCTGACCGATCATGGATCCCGCCCGCTTCGTCTTCCTCGACGAGACCGCCACCGCCACCAACATGGCGAGACGGTACGGCCGCTGCCCGGCGGACGAGCGCCTGGTGGCGGCCGTGCCCCACGGCCACTGGCAGACCACGACCTTCATCGCCGGCCTGCGGCAGAGCGGGGTGATCGCCCCCCTGGTCCTCGACGGCCCGATGACCGGCGCCGCCTTCAGGGCTCATGTGGAGCAGGTCCTGGCACCGGCGCTGACACCCAGCGACGTCGTGGTGATGGACAATCTCGCTGCCCACAAAGTCGATGGCGTCCGTCAGGCCATCGCCGCAGCCGGCGCCTCCATCCTCTACCTGCCGCCCTACAGCCCCGACCTGAACCCGATCGGGCAGCTCTTCGCCAAGCTCAAGGCCCTGCTCCGAAAAGCTGCCGCGCGAACCAAGGAGGCGCTCTGGACGGTCACAGGCGACCTGCCCGCCCGCTTCACGCCCGACCAATGCGCCAATTACCTCGCCCACTGTGGGTATGGGTCTACCTAAATCGAAAATGCTCTAGGCTCGGGCGATCTCCAGCATCTTCGCACCCTCGAGGCGGATCAGGCGGCATGCCTCCGCGAAGGCCGGGAGGTCAGCCGGCAGCATGCGGCCGAAGATGGTGACCGGCGTCCAGCCCAGCGGCCCGAAGACGCGACCGCCCGCGTCGTAGAACATGCCGATCTCCCAGAACTCGTCGCTCAGCCCCTTCATCATGTTGGGCCCCTGATAGAACCAGAGCACGTCGCCCGGTGCGGGTATGACAGTCTGGTTCTCGGCCGGCAGGGAGGTGGGATCGAAAGTCTGCGCCTCCCTGGGCAGGCCGACCATGATCTCGGGTCCGGCGTACATCGCGTGAAACGCCAGGATCCGCACCGGCTGCGCCAGCGCGTTCCAGATCGTCTCGGCGGTCTTCGGCGCGAGGTCGTCGTGAAGCTCGACAGCGCCTGAGACGGCGCTGTCGACGAAGGTCAGGCGCAGCTGACGAGCCATGGGCTTCCTCGATTGGGCTTGGCGTATCGCCCGTTCTTCGCCCAGCTAAGCCACGGCATCAAGCATGCGTCGAGCTGCGTAGCGGATATGATTAGTTTTGGGGTAGCAGACGTCGTGTCAGCTCCCCAGGGCGGCGTAAGTGCAGATCGGTGTCTCAAATCCGTGGACCGGTACACTCGAGGCCTATCCAGTGAGCCCACGGGTCAACCGGCCACAGAACGACGGCGCAAGCCTAATCGAGCCGTTCTTAGCCGGGCAGCCGGCGCCGGGCGAGGCCGCGCCGGTCGACCGCGACTGAGAGGCCGCCGGAAGTCGTCTGATCTCGAGGCGCACTTTGGAACCCCCGCGCGGAAGCTATCCGGGCGGTCCCGGCTGACTGGCCCATGGGGTCGCAAGCGCCCCAAGACCACCGAGCCTCCGGTCAAACTCGAGAAACGCCTCGAGGGCCATTGTTGGCTTTTCGGCGCCGGGTGCGGCCACCGATGCCAGCGGAGGAGGATCCGATGCGTCGGGCTTGGAAAACGGCGCCCAGCACCAATGGTGAAAACTCATCGAGCCGGCCGTGGCCGGGATTGGCGCGAAGGCCGACGGACATCGGTCCAGCCGTAGCTCGCGCCCGAGGCCGGCTGGACGCGGGCTCACCAGCGCAGGCCCGCTTTCGGCCGACCTGGGCGGGCCCATCTCTGCGAATGGCCACACGAACCTTATCGGGCCGACCGCGAGCATGCAGTCAGCGAGGATCACGCCGACCGCGACGCCGCTGGTGCCGGCCGGCGTATGGCCGTGCGGTGCAACGAAGGCCGGGTCATGACGGGCACGACGCGAGTGCTGTTCACGCGCCGCCAGTAGATATTTCACGCCACCATCTGCCCCGTCGATTGCTCTAGAGAGGTCGTTCAGTACACGGTGCAGTTTGGGGTCCCGGAGGAGAAAGCCGTACAGATTCAAGAAGACGCGCCGCTGCTCGCTGGCCTTACGTGTTTCCGGAACCATGCCTGGCTCGCCGCGGAAGATGAACTCGCGGCGCCAGGCAGAGAGTCGTGCGACGGCGGCTGGCTCGATCACGCCCTCGACGACGATACAGCCCATAGAACAATACTGATCAATCTGCTGCCGCGAAAGCATCCCAACTTCCCGGATGGCAACTCGGCGCGCACCTAGCCTAGTAGGCTAGGGCCTGTTTTCAAAGTGGGTTAGCTCGGTGTATTGCCTTTCCACATGAGCAGACACGAGCTGACGGATGCGGCATGGCGGCGCTTGGCGCCGCTGCTGCCGCCGCAACGGCCGCGGACGGGGCGACCCGCCCGGGACCATCGGACCATGATCAACGCCATGCTGTGGCTGAGCAAGACGGGCGTGCCGTGGCGCGATCTGCCGGAGCGCTACGGGCCGTGGCGGACGGTGGCGACGCGCTTCTACCGCTGGACCAGGAGCGGGCTGTGGCAGCGGATCCTGGCCGGGCTGCAGCGCGCGGGCGACGCCGCGGGCCGGCTCGACTGGAGCGTCCATATGATCGATGGCACCAGCATCCGCGCCCATCGTCACGCCGCCGGCGCCAAAGGGGGCAGGAGAGCCAGGCGCTCGGCCGCTCGCCCCCTCGGCCGTCTCCTGACGGCCGCAGCTGCGCTGACGGATGATCGGCTGCTGCCGATCATGGCTTCGGCAGCAAGCTCCATGTGCGCTGCGAGCGGAACGGGCGACCCATCGCCTTCGTCCTGACCGCCGGCGAGCGCCACGAGCAGACCGCGTTCCAGCCCCTGATGGCGGCTGGTGCGGTCAGGCGATCGGGCCCCGGCCGGCCGCGCCGTCGACCACAAGCCCTGCTGGCCGATCGTGGCTACACCGGCCGGCCGGTCCGCGAGCACCTCCGTCGTCGCGGCATCACCGCCATCATCCCGCAGCTCGCTACCGAGACCCGGCCCTGCCTGATGGACTGGGGCATCTATCGCGAGCGCAACGTCGTCGAACGGCTGGTCGGGCGTCTGAAAGAGCACCGCCATCTCGCCACCAGATACGACAAGCTCGCCAGCTCCTATCTCGCCTTCGTTCACCTCGCCGCCATCCTCATGTGGCTTTGAAAACAGGACCTAGAGGCTTATCCCCTTGACGACGCTCGAGCGAGATGTTGTGGTGCCGTGGGCGGCGACAGGGTGGATGGGACAGATGGCGGTGTTTCCGAGGAGCCCGGTCGAGTTCCAGCGGCGCTTTCCGACGGACGAGGCGTGCGGCGAGTATCTCGTGGCGGTTCGCTGGCCGCGGGGCTTCTGCTGCCCGGCCTGCGGTCATGATCGGGGCTGGCGGCTCGAGCGGCGGCTGCCGACCTTCGAGTGCGCCGGCTGCGACCGGCAGACCTCGGCGACCGCCGGCACGGTGATGCACCGCTCGCACCTGCCGCTCACCACCCCGCCGAGGCCTCCTGGCCTCGGCCGCTGCGCGGATGGATCGGCGGTCTGCTGACCGACGATGGTTCTGGGCCGCCTATCTGATGACGGCGCACTCGAACGGCATCTCGGCGCTGCAGTTGCAGGCACAGCTCGGCATCGGCTCGTACAAGACGGCCTGGCTCCTGGCCCGCAAGCTGCGCCGCGCCATGGTCGATCCCGGACGGCTGCCCCTGGCCGGCCTGGTCGAGATCGACGAGACCAGCCTGCCGCAGCGGACGAAGGACGATCCGCCGGGCGGTGGCCATGGCCGCTCGGGCAAGGGCAGGATGCCGGTCGTCGCGGCCGTGGAGATCGAGGGCCGCAAGCCCAGGCGGCTGCGTCTCGCCACCCTCGCCGACTATTCGGCCAGGAGCCTGCACGCCTTCATCGCCAGGGCCGTGGCCCCGGACGCGATCCTCCGGAGCGACGCCTGGAAGGGCTATCGCGGCGCCCCGGTGGCCGACCACGATCCCAGGACCGTGGGCCCCATGGCAGCCCACCTCGTCCTGCCCTGGACCCACCGCGTCTTCAGCAACCTCGAGCACTGGGCCTTGGGCACCTATCACGGCCTGCGCCGACAGCACCTCCAGGCCTACCTCGACGAGTTCACCTTCCGCTTCAACCGACGGCACGACCGCCACGCCGCGTTCCATCGCCTCCTCGGCCTCGCCACCACCCTCCCGCACGCCAGCCACCAGATGTTGATCAGCCGTAGCTAACGGGATAAGCCTCCCCCATGGTATAGAAGAGGCCTGGATTGTCGCGAACAACTGGATCCTGCGGCGCGTCGTTCTAGACGATTCCTTCGTTCCGGCAATGAACTACGTCGTCATCAAGATTGTGGGCGATGAGCACGCGCTTCAGGAGATGTACCAGAACTTGCAGCAGCAACGACGGATCGTCGACGAGACCAAGGAGGACGTTGTCGCGATCCAAGCGCGGGTCGGAAGCCGCTGTGCGGCGCTCCAGAGCTCGATCCAGGAGCGAGCTGACGCGGTGGAGGCCGATGCGAGCTCGGGCGGGATATCGCCCATGCCGGTCGGATTCCTCCTCCCGGGCTCGGATGTCTCGCCGGAGGCGCAGCAGGTCCGCGAGGACGCAGCCCGCGACGCCTACGAGCGGGAGGCCAAGCTGGAGAAGGAACTGGTGGGGCGGCTGGAGCGCGAGACGACGGCGCTCACCTCCCTTACCGAGAGCTATACGAAGGGACTAGGCCCTGTTTTCAAAGCCAGATGAGGATGGCGGCGAGATGGACGAAGGCGAGGTAGGAGCTGGCGAGCTTGTCGAACCGCGTGGCGAGACGGCGATGCTCCTTGAGCCGGCCGACCAGGCGCTCGACGACGTTGCGCTCCTTGTAGGTGCGCCACTCCATCATGCATGGTCGGGTCTCGGTGGCGAGTTGTGGGATGATCGGCGTGATGCCGCGGCGCCGGAGAGCGTCGCGCACCGGTCGGCCGGTATAGCCGCGGTCGGCGAGCAGAGCCCGAGGCCGGCAGCGTGGGCGGCCTTGGCTGGAGCGCCTCACGGCCCCGGCCGCCATCAAGGGCTCGAACGCCGTCTGCTCGTGGCGCTCGCCGGCGGTCAGGACGAAGGCGATGGGTCGGCCGCCCCGCTCGCAGCGCAGGTGCAGCTTGCTGCCGAAGCCATGATCGGCAGCAGCCGATCATCCGTCAGCGCAGCTGCGGCCGTCAGGAGACGGCCGAGGGGGCGAGCGGCCGAGCGCCTGATTCGCCTGCCCCCTTTGGCGCCGGCGGCGTGACGATGGGCGCGGATGCTGGTGCCATCGACCATGTGGACGCTCCAGTCCAGCCGGCCCTCGGCGTCGCCCGCCCGCTGCAGCTCGGCCAGGATCCGCTGCCACAGCCCGCTCTTGGTCCAATGGTAAAAGCGCGTCGCCACCGTCCGCCACGGCCCGTAGCGCTCCGGCAGGTCGCGCCAGGGCGTCCCCGTCTTGGTCAGCCACAGCATGGCGTTGATCATGGTCCGGTGGTCCCGGGCGGGTCGCCCGGTCACCGGCCGTTGCAGCGGCAACAGCGGCGCCAGGCGCCGCCACGCCGCGTCGGTCAGTTCGTGCCTGCTCATGCCCCATGGCAATACACCCAGCCTAACCCACTTTGAAAACAGGCCCTAAGCGACCACCTCAACCGCAAGGAGCAGATATCGCGGCTCCGCGTGCACATCAAGTCCAACATCATGTAGTATATGCAGGCGATCTGGAGCCACGAGCCGCCCGACCAGCGGTTTTTCCATCTGCACGAGGTCCCCGTCCCCAAGCTCCAAGGCAAGATGACCTACAGCATCGTCGCTGATCCGGATCAGGTACCGCAGCCGCCTGATTGGAAGAAACCACTGAAGATCACAGCGAAATGCCAGCTCGACCCGAACCTCGAGTACGAGAAGCTGGCCGAGGTTGCCGACATCGACAATCTTCTCGGGTTCAGGGGGAACGACATGATGTTCCCTATGAAGAAGTCGAATCCTCCTGACCGACTTCATGACCGTGCCCTACTTCGACTCCGCCGTGGGGCTGCGCGATCCGGCTGGCGACTGGACGCTCACAGATCTGATCAAATATGTCTGCTGCATGCGCGAAAAGCTCACACAACCCGAGTTCGAGCGGCTCCTTCCAGGGTTGCGTGCGGCCTACCAACGGCTCGTGAACGACCCTGGGGCCGACGGTGAGAAGCTGATCGTGCCGACGGACTCGCTCTACATCGAGGCCCTGCCTGGTGCCCATCCGATCCTGGAGGACTTCAAGCTGTTCCACCGCGTCCTCGACGTGAAGAAGGTCCAGGCCGAGGTCCGCGCCGCCGAGCTCGAGAACCTCCGCATGGCCGACCGCCTGCTGCACAGCGAGCGCGAGGACCCGACGATCGAGAAGAAGGTGGTGATCGAGGGCGGGCAGAGTGTGATTGTAGCGCCAGCCGACGCATGAGGCGAATATAATGTCTGTCGTCCGCGCAACCCACGATGCTGTCACCGATGCAGCTGGGTCTTTGATGGATTGGCTTGGCGCGAAAGCCCGAGCCACAGGTGACAGAGGTACCGCCGCCGCGATCTCAGGGGACGCCGACGAGCCGAACGGATCTACAATAAAGCAGGAGGGTCCGGTCGGAGATGGCCCCCCTCCAATGAGGTTTACCGTACCGAGAGGTCTTGACGCGAAGCCTGCCGGCCCCCGCAGGCCGTCCCCGCAAGCTGCGCCACTTCCCAAGGTCCTGCCACCTCCGTCCCCTCCTGCGAGAACAGAGCCTAGCGCGACCCCGCCGCCGCCGCACCCCATCCCGAACCTAAAGGTAGCGGCGCCTAGGATCGACCGCCCATCTCCCGCACAGCCTGTGCAACCGCCGCCTGACCGCCGGGCGACCTCATCTGTGGGGGTCAAAGACCGCCGCGTGGAGAGTCGATCGGTCGGCGCATCACCCGATGAGGTAGAGTATGTTGCCAGAATATTCTCAGCACTGAACACTGCACGAGCTAAGGTAGCTTCACCAGACGGGTTTTACGAGCTTCTTCTTCACTATGATTCCGAACTATTTAGAGTTCTTCATCGATACGGATATCTCGGATCGAGGCGCAATTCTCAAGCTGGGATAAAGGATCTTGACGATACGTACAATGGCTGGCTGAACCTCCAAGCGACGCGTGCTGTACCGAATACGGGACTACGTAGCCCGACTGCGCCAGCCGACCGGAGCGTCGAGGAAATGTGGGCGACTGCGGGCAGTGACCCCATTGCCGCCGCCTATATGGTAATGGGATATCTGTTCAGTGAGTTCTTAGGCCGTCGCCTGGGGATCGAGCAAGATCCTCGACGCGCATCTGCGGGCGGGCAGATCACGAGTCAGATCGTTCACGGAGTTGCAGAATTCAGAGGAAGGGAGTCACTTGGCATATCGGTCGGCCCAAAGCAGACTATACGTGATTGGCGCCGCTTTACTCCCGAAGTCCCTCGTGCACAGCAGGGGAAACAGGAAGAGGTATAGAAGATTCGGGGTCAACCCGGGTTTAAGCAGTTCAAGGACGAGTACGAAGCGGCGAAGAGCGATCCGAGTATAGATCCGCAGGACTTTCTTGAGTTTCGCCCTACGGATGTTATCGCGGATGTAAACATCGGCGTATTGCGAGGGAGCCGAGCCGCGACTTCGCCGCTGCTGATCGACTGGCGGGGTACACCCGTAAGACAAGGCCGCGTGGCTATGTCTGGCACCATACCCCAGATCTAGGGCGAATGCAGCTGGTGCCCAAGGCCTTGCATGATCGCTTGGAGGGCGCAAATCAGGATCACATTGGAGCAGTGAAGATCTATGAGTTGATGACCGGAAAGCCCTATCCCTAATGTTCTGATGCGAGCAGAAGATTCCATTTGGCCGCATCTCGTCGTATCTTGCGGCACCCGCGAGGGGGATCGAGATTGAGGTGAGCGCCGCGGACCGTGACAGTTTGGAGCGGATCGTGGCGGATCGCAACAGCCGCCAGGAGATGTATGGCGGGCACGGATCATCGTGGCGACGGCCGAGGGCTGCGGCACGGCCGAGATCATGGGCCGGGCCGGGGTCTCGAAGCCCAGCGTGTGGCGCTGGCAGGAGCGGTTCATGCGCGAAGGCGAGGCCGGCCTTCTGCGCGAGAAGAGGAGAAGGCCCGGCTTGCCGCCGCTGCTGCCGGCCCTGGTCGACCGGGTGGTCCAGCTGACGCTCGCCGAGCCGCCGGGCGAGGCGACGCATTGGACGGGCCGGGCGATGGCGGCCGCGACCGGTGTCTCCCTCCGCTCGGTGCAGCGGATCTGGGCAGTGCAGCGGCTCGAGCCCACCGGGTGCGCAGCTTCAAGCTATCGAAGGACCCGGCCTTCGCCGCTAAGCTCAGGGATGCAGTCGGTCTCTACGTCGACCCGCCGGCTCACGCCGTGATGCTCTCCGTCGACGAGAAGAGCCATGTGTGGATGGCCCCCGGCCCGCAAGGGGGTAGGTGAGCTCTAGGTGTCGTGAGTTGCTTGCGATCATGTGTCCGGCCTCGCGTCGCGGTCGGTCATGACCGCAGGCCCCGATGGGTTCCGCGGGTCGGGGCCTCAACAGATCCTCGGGCCTCTAGCCCGGAAAATTCGCGAGGAGTTGGCGGGCGCTGGCCAAGCCGTTGCGATCGTGTAGGATTCTGGTGCTGAAGCAGAATTCTGACGGTCAACGGAGATCGCACCCGCCATGGCGGATGATGCCCCGTTTCTCCCCGGTCTGTCACCCGTTGCCGGCAAGCCGGTTCGGGTCACGTTCGACGGCGGACGCCTGACCTCGGACGGCGGGGTGCTGGTGCTGGCCGAGATCGAGCGCAAGCTCGGCATCGCCGAGCGCCTGGCGCGCTGCATCGAGGACCCGCGCGCGCCGAGGCGGATCGAGCACCGGCTCGCCGAGATGATCCGCTTCCGTGCCCTGCTGATCGCTGCCGGCTACGCGGATGGCAACGACTGCGACGCGCTGCGATCCGATCCGGCGTTCAAGATGGCGGTTGGCCGGCTGCCGGAGAGCGGCACCGATCTGTGCTCGCAGCCGAGCATCAGCCGGCTCGAGAACCTGCCGGGCAGGGTGGCGCTCACGCGCATGATGGCCGCGATGATCGAGCTGTTCTGCGACAGCTTCGCCGAGGTGCCGCGTCGGGTCGTGCTCGACTTAGCCTGCCCTCCGGCCCGCGGAGCGGGGGACGACACCGAGGATCGGGTCCACGGCCGGCAGCAATTGTCCCTGTTTCATGCTCACTACGACAGCCGCTGCTTTCTGCCGATCCACATCTACGAGGCCACGACCGGCAAACCGGTGGCGGTGATCCTGCGGCCCGGGAAAACACCCGACGGCGCCGAAGTGGCGCTCGTGCTGCGCCATGTCGTCAAGGCCATCCGGCGCCGCTGGCCGCGGGTCGACATCCTGGTGCGCGGCGACAGCCACTACGCTCGACCCGAGGCGATGACCTGGTTGGAGCGCAACCGGGTCGGCTACGTCTTCGGCCTCGCCGGCAACAGTATCCTGCTCGGCAAGGTCAGGCACCTCGCCGAGGACGCGGCAGTCAGCCGGATCGACGCCGCCGCGGCAAAGGTCCGCCGCTACGGGCGTTCCGCTATGCCGCCAAGAGCTGGACGGTCGAACGCCAGGTCGTCGCGCGGGTCGAGGCATCGGCCCAAGGCAGCGACACCCGGTTCGTCGTCACCAACCTCAAAGGCGCGCCGCGTTGGCTTTACGAGGAGGTCTACTGCGCCCGTGGCCAAGCGGAAAATCTGATCAAGGCGCACAAGCTGCACCTCGCCTCCGACCGCACCTCCTGCACCAAGGCCACGGCCAACCAGTTCCGGCTGCTGGTCCACACCGCGGCTTACTGGCTGCTGCACACCCTGCGCGCCTTGGCACCCAAGACCTCGTTCTGGCGCGAGGCCCAGCTCGACACGATCCGGCTGGCGTTCATCAAGGTGGCCGGTCGGGTCGCCGAGCTCGCAACCCGGATCAAGGTAGCCCTGCCGTCGGCCTATCCCACGCCGGCCCCGTCAGCTGCCTCGGTGAATGATCCGC
>CAWHFO010000086.1:0-29238 GCA_963828215.1 uncultured Alphaproteobacteria bacterium
CGCTTCCGCACCTCTCGCTGCGCGATCGCTTCTTGAACGGCACGTCGCCAGCTACCTTAGGAGGAGCATGCCAAAGTATCAAGCCAGCATGCGCGACGGATGAATGAGTATATTATCACCTTTCGTATGATGTCCGACTGCCCCACCTCGCGCGGGGAAGGTCGAGCGGCCGATGCGCGCCATTGGCGCAACCGGTTAGGCGCCCGGACTAATCTCCCAACCTTTTACCGAGCTCATCAAGCGGCATATTGGACAAACTGGGGGTTGAAGTAGGCCTTGATCCGGGCAGGTGAGCGCTGGATGGTGCGGAGTACGACACGCGTGCTCTTGGTCAGCGCGTCTTTCGAATCCGGCTGGGGCTGCTGGCGCAGCTTCTGCTTCAGGTCGTTGTTGAGGTACTCGTCGGGGTTGTGGTCAGGGGCATAAGCCGGCAGGTAGCAGAGCTCGATCTCATGAGCGTGCGCCGCGACCTAGGCGGTCACCTTGGTGGCGTGGTGCACTTTGAGGTTGTCGACGGTCAGGATGACCTTCTGCCCTCGCGTCCTTGATCTGCCGGCGCAGGAAGGCGATGAACCACTCGGCGTTCAGCGCGCCGTCGTAGAGCATGAAGCGCATCAGACCGCGATTGCTGACCGCCGAGATCATGCTCTGGGAGAGCCGCTTGGCGGTTCGTCTGACCACCGGAGGCTTGCCCTTGAACGCGTAGGACCTGAACCGCGCCGTGTGTGGATGCCCCCTTTGATGCAAGCAGATTTTTGGGTTGGCTGAGGACATGTGGTCAGGTGCGGTCGTGTGTCCGGCCTCTTGGTGCGGCCGTCGATCGCCGCGGGCCCGTATGGAGATATGCGGATCGCGTCCCTATCGGGTTTGCGCGCTGTTCTGCGCTCGGCGCGGTGCAGGTTTTGGCGATCCCGTCTCGTTGACCGATGTCCCTTACCTTCCTTCGACCTGTTCACATCGCCGGCGCACCCCGCCGATGCCTGGTCAGGCAGCGAGGGGATTCCTGTAGGTCGTCTTGTGGATGGTAAGCGCCCAGACGATCCGTGCCATCTTGTTGGCGAGTGCCACGACGACGACCATGCGGGGCTTTTTCGTCATCATCATGCGGGCGAGCCATGATCCTTTCGGTGGCCCTTTCCGGGCGGCCCAGGTTACGACCGCTGACGCACCGATGATCAGCAGACGACGGATGTCGCGCTGCCCCATCTTCGAGGTTTTTCCGAGCCGCGTCTTGCCGCCAGTTGAATGCTGTTTCGGCGTCAGGCCGAGCCAGGCGGCGAAGTCGCGCCCACGCTGGAACGCGGCCATGGACGGGCAGAACGCCTGCACCGCGGTGGCGCAGATCGCGCCGACGCCGGGGATGGTCATGAGACGCACGATCTGCTCGTCCTTCGGCGCCCGCAGCCTGATATCCTTCTCGAGCGCGTCGATCTTCTCGCGCAGCTCGACGATCTGTCCGAGCAGGAGCCGGGCGAGCTCGCGCACCGTCGCCGGCAGCGGGACCGTCTCGTCGGCGACTGCCCGCGCCAACCGATCGACCCGCGCGGGGCCCTTGGGGGCGACGACTCCAAACTCGGCGAGATGCCCCCTCAGCGCGTTGATTGACTGGGTTCGCTGCCGTACCAGAAGGTCCCGCGTGCGGAACAGCATACCCCGCCCCTGCTGTTCTGCTGCCTTGATCTCGACGAAGCGCATGGTCGGGCGCGAGGCGGCTTCGGCGATGGCTTCAGCGTCCGCCATGTCGTTCTTCTGCCGCTTGACGAAGGGCTTCACGTAGATCGGCGGCATGAGCTTCACCACGTGGCCGAGCGCAGTGATCTCGCGGCCCCAATGATGGGCGCTGGCACAGGCCTCCATGGCGATCAGCGCTGGCGGCAGCTCGGCGAGAAAAGCCAGAACCCGATCCCGCGACAGCTTCTTACGGAACACGACCGAGCCGTCGGTCGCAGCGCCGTGTAGCTGGAACGTGCACTTGGCGAGATCGATGCCGATGATAGCAGCCTTCTGCACGGATGCCTCCTCCTTCGGGTGGTCGTCAGCGCAACCACCATGGCACATCGCGATGCCGCCGGTGGGGGCATCCACCCCATCGGGTTTGCCGGAGGCTGGTTCATTCGAGCCGCTACGCTGCCAGGGCGAGGTTTTCCTGCTCGGCGTAGAAGGCGGCTTCGGCCTCGGCCGGCGGATGTGGCCGATAGGCTCAGCAGAACCAGTCGACCCATTCAAGGGTCGCCCATTCGACGGCCCCGAGGCTGCGCCACGGCCCGTGCCGGCGGATCACCTCGGTCTTGAAGAGCCCGATCACGGTCTCGGCGAGGGCGTTGTCATACGAGTTGCTGATGCTGCCGACGGAGCGGCCCATACGGCTTCCGCGAGGCGCTCGGCGTACTTGATCGAAACATATTCGGCGGATTTAATCGCTGTGAGGGACGAGCCGCCCGCAAGGGGCCTGCGGGCGTGCAATGCCTGCTCCAGGGCATCGAGCACAAAGCCGGCCTCGGCCGTGCGCGACACCCGCCAGCCAGAGCCTGTCCTCGGGCCGGCAAAGCCGGACCCGGGGGATCCGCCTGGCGAAAGCGGCGATCACGAACGCCACGTGGACGAAGCCACCCCACGTCGCGACGTAGGTGAAGTCGGCCACCCATCATCCGCAAAGCGGATGATCCGCGCCCCACCAGGGACGGCGATCATCAGATCGCCGAGGGCCTGGTCGGCCGCGGCGCCTTGAAGTCCCGGTTGACCCGATCGAGCGGGCAGGGTGCGGCCTTGTCCGGATCGTGGTCCGCACCGTGCTGC
Organism: uncultured Alphaproteobacteria bacterium; assembly: GCA_963828215.1. GTDB lineage: Bacteria > Pseudomonadota > Alphaproteobacteria > Geminicoccales > Geminicoccaceae > CAVTJL01. The sequence continues at coordinate 2,797 of CAWHFO010000086.1, forward strand.
CACGAGTGACCCCTTGGAAGCCTTCATCGCCCGCATCAGTCGCGCCACCGTGCAGCGGGCCACCTCGATCCCCTCGCGGCGCAGCTGCCGCCAGACCTTCCTCACCCCATAGACCTGGAAGTGCTCGTTCCAGACCCGCCGGATGTGGTCGCGCAGCTCGACGTCGCGCTTGGCGCGGGCCGGCAGCCTCGAGGATCGGCACGCCGCGCCGCGTGCTCGTGGTACGTCGACGGGGCGATCGGCAGCAGCCTGCAGATCGGCTCGACCCCGAAGGTGCCGCGGTGCGTGTCGATGAAGGCGATCCCCTGCCGGTGGCCCGAGGCACCGGCCTCCTGGCGCAATAGGCGCTCGCTTTCCTCAGGATCTCGTTCGCCTGCCGCATGCTCGCGAACCTCCCGGCTGCAAAAGGCTGTTCCACGCCGACCTGTAAAATGGCCTCGGCGGCCGCGGCGAGCCGCAGCGCGGGATTGGTGGACGCCGACTCGCAAAGGACGAAGGAGCGTGATGGCGTCGTCGGTGGTGCGACGGATCGGGAACTGTCTGGATCACTCCCTGGAACTCCACTCAGAGATCTGACGAGACCCCGATCCGCGGAAGCCATCAGGGCCCGCGGTCGTGCATGCCGCGCCACGAGGCCGGACACATGGGCGCAAGCGACTTCGCACCAACGCGAGTTCGCCCTTGCCAGAGGGGCCATCCACACAGGAGTGGGGATGACCTCGCGGGGGCGGCGCTGGCCGAGCGCCATGTTCAGTGCGTCGAGGACGAGCCGGGTGCGGAGGTCGACACCCATGCCCATCGGCCGTCAACAGAACGGCCGATCGATCCCCAAAAGGAGCCGCGGTCACCAGGCCGCGGCGGGCCCGCTACGCGCCTCGAGAAGGCGTCGAGGGCGACCGTGAGGAAGAGAAGGCCGGCCCAGGTGGGGACATAGGCATCTCGGCAATCTCCTCCGGCTTGCGAACAGTCTCCACGGGACCGGGGGAACTCCAGCCACCGCCTCGCCTGCCTGATCGAGCATGCGGCCGCCGCCCCGCTACTCACCTACCGCTGCAACGTCCGTGAAGGCGCCTGAGCGTCACGGACAGTCAGCTAGCACGAATGGGCGACAGCATAGATACCGAAAGCCAATAACTTGCCAGTCGGGGAATTGCGTTTCTGAAATTATTGAACATAACGGGGGTAATATTTCCATCAATTGACTAGTAATATGTAACCCATCTCAAAAGGAGAGCCGTCACATGGGTTCCATCTACGAGCGGAAGGAGTTGGACTTTCTATTGGATGCGTTACCGCGATGCTGCGGGGAAGTTGGTGCGGCGTTCCACGGAGACGTCCGACCTGGCGGAGGCCAAGGCGGCCCTGACCGAGCAGCAGCTGCAGATCCAGCTCGAGCGCCTGGGGCTGCAGGATCTGGAGCCGAACCCTGAAGCCACGCCCTACGAGCTGGTGAAGAGCGGCCCGTTTCTCGACGTGAGGGTGCGTCAGCTCGAGCTGGCCATGCGTCGGCTCCAGACCTACCTCGCCTTCCAGACGGACCTGCTCCGGCTCCTGACCCGCGCGAGCGAGCGGCTGGTGCCCTCCCGCAAGAAGCCTCGTAGGGGCGGCTGCTGGTGGGCTGTCCTGTCATGCCTCCCTCGCCACGGGCAGGCCCTCAGGTCGAATTCCGCTGACAGCTGAACGGTCTCCTCCTGCAATTGATTGCATCAAGGTTCGTGCCGCGGGCAAGAGCCCTCGGTCGCGGATGGCCCAGGCCGAGACGCTGATGGCTGGCCCAAGCACGCCGCTCCAGGGTGGGCAAGGTTCCGGGCACGCCGACCACAAGTCTGTCCCTCGCGGTCCTTGTGCCCGCGACACCGTTCTGGTGCCCTGCTAACCCCCTGTCAACCGACGGCCGCGCAGGGTCGCGGCCATGGACGATCTGCTCCTCGCAGCCTTGATCGGATCGACAGGCGGGCCGCCCTGCTGGACCGGTTGCTCGACGGGCATCCGGGTCGCGACCTCCTGGCCGAGTACGAGATCAGGGTCCTCGAGCGACCGGGCCTCGCCGAGGGCTATCTGGTGGAGGACCCCTCGCCTCCGGCACGATGTGGAAGCGCTGCTCGCCCGCATCGACGAGCAGATCGCCGACCTGTTGCCGAAGTCGGCCCTGGCCTCAGCCTTCACCTCAGATCGAGCCGCGGCTCGACCAGCTCGCCCAGCTGCTCGCGGACACTGCGCTCCAGCGCCGTCTGCAGGCCGTGCGCCTCGATGCCCAGCTCGGCGGCGAGCGTCGCCGCGATCCGTGCCGGCCACTGCAGCCAGGCGTCCCGCTCGGCCCGGGCCAGCCGGAACACCAGCGCCGTGGTCCGCGCCCGGTCGACCAGCTCGCCCTTGAGCCGGCCCAGCCGCAGCCGGCGCTCCTGCGCCTTCAGCACCTCGTTGGCGGTCCGCGCCTGCAGGAAGGTCATGCCCCCGGCCGACACCGCATCGCCATGATCCCGGAGCGTCTCGCGCACGGCGCCGAGCGCCGCCGCCGGCACGGGCTTGAGGCCCGGCGCCGCGGCCCGCTGCTGGCCGGCATCGGTGTTGGCCCGCCAGCTGGCCTTGACCTGATCGACGTCCCAGGCCCCGTCCGGCGCCCGCGAGATCCGCCGGCCTTCTCCGCCTTCCTGACCGCCGTCTCGCTCACCCCGAGCGCCTGGGCGAGCTGCCGATTGCTGGTGGTCCGCATGAGGGAAGCCGTTCGAAGTCAAGAGCTTGATCTGCAGAACGGAGCGATCTTCGACTGGATAACGCCGGCGAATGAAGCCTTCATGGGCCCACGCCAAGAGCATGAGGAAGCGCCTGATGACGACCCTGCCGACCAACAACACCGCCTGGGGCTTCTGGGGCACCATCGGCCACGACGCCGATCCCGCCGCCGCCTGGCCGCTGGCGATGCAGAAGATCGCCACCGCCACCGGCTGCCCCGGGACGGCGGTCCGCGACTTCCTCGACAGCCGCCATGGCCGCCACCTCGCCGACGACGTCGCCAACGGGCTCGCCAGCCGGCCTGGAGCTGGAGCCCGCCATCGACGCCGCGGTGCAGCGCTGGATGGGCTGGACCATCGGCCGCCGGATGGCGCGCGACACCGGCATCCCCCGCGGCCTGCCCTACCTCACCGGCCTCGTCACGCACATGGAGATCGAGGCCGAAGCCGAAGCCTGAGCGGCTCCCCACCCGCATACGCCCGGACGGCCTCGGCCGCTCCGGGCTCGGGTCCGTAGCAGGGCAAGGGGCCCTGACCTACCGGAAGGAGCCGACGATGACCACCAACCTCACCAAAAGCCAGCTGGCGACGATCCTCTCCGCCCTCGACGGCGAGCGCCGCAGCCCCGCCAACCGGGACGCCGCCCTCAGGGCCATCGGCCGGAGCGCCGAGCGGCTCGGCCTCACCACCGACGCGGTCCTGGCCGCGGCGGATGGCCTGCTCGACGGCCGCCTCGACGCCGAGGCTTGGCGGGCCGAGCTGACCGAGCAGCCCGAGCCGCCGGCCGGCGCCCGCATCGCCGCGAGCCTCCAGGTGGCCTTCCCGGATCTGCCCGAGGGCCTCGCGATCGAGGCGGACGGTGAGCGGGCCATCCTGGTCGACCGGCTGAGCAAGTGGACGCTGGCCACGGCCGAGACCGACGATGCCGCCACCCACGCAAGGTGGCGCAAGATCCTCGCCGATGCCGAAAAAAAGCTCGCCGCCGGCAAGCCGATCGCGCCCAGCGACCCGCGGGTCGCCACGCCGCCGGAGGAGCCCGCGGCTGCACCCGCGGCGGAGGCGCGGCCCCGCTCGCGCGAGGGCACCAAGGAGGCGCAGCTGGTCGCCATGCTCAGCCGGCCCGAGGGCGCCACCATCGCCCAGGTCATGGACGCCACCGGCTGGCAGCCCCACACCGTCCGCGGCGCCATCAGCGGGGCCCTCAAGAAGAAGCGCGGGCTCGAACGTCACCTCGCAGAAGGGTGAGACCGGCGAGCGCATCTACCGCATCGCCGAGGGCTGAGCGTCAGCGGCCGCGACCATCGGGCGCCGCCGGCTCACCGCCGGCGGCAGTACCGCGCCAAATGCTAGACCGATGGCGGTTGCGGGCCGTGAGCTCGCGGCCGTGGTACGGTCAGCCCATGGGCCTGGACTGGTATCCTCGAATGAAGACAGGGCGCTCGCCATCCGCGATCACCTGCTGCCGCTCGTCCGCAGGGACGGCGTGCTCGAGTGTCAGCGCGACACCGTGCGCCTGATCGTCCTGCAGCAGGGCTTGTGGCGGCTCAGCCATTGGACGCCGTTCAACGAGCCTGTCGCCCGGAGGAGGCCTCCTCGCCGGGCTACCGGCACGCCCTGGCGGGCGCAGCAGGACTGGGACGGCTCGGAGCATTGCCCGGTGCGGGCTCGAGGTGTGGGCGGGCGACGCCAAGGTGCTGAGTGTCCTGTGGCGCGGACGACTGGCTGCGTTCGCGGATTCGACGGCTTCGTACCGCGGTCGCGACCGGCCTCGAAGATGAAGCCGAGCATGGCTCCCGTGACTGGCGGCGACGGCGAGCCGGAGTCTCAGCCCCGGTGAGGCACGGCGCATGCCGCGTCACGACCCAGGCCGCGCTACCGACATCCTGCGGCTGCGGCCGTGCCGTCCAGGGTCGCTGACCTGCCGGTGAACCGCTGCCAGCGCTGGACGATCACGTCGCAGTAGGCGGGGTCCAGCTCGACCAGCCGCGCCTGCCGGCCGGTCTTCTCGGCCGCGATCAGGGTCGAGCCCGAGCCGCCGAACGGGTCGAGGACGATGTCCCGGCTCTTGCTGGAGTTCCGATCGCCCGCTCGACCAGCGCCACCGGCTTCATCGTCGGATGCAGGTCGTTCCTCGCCGGCTTGTCGAAGAACCAGACGTCGCCCTGATCCCCGGCCCCGCACCAGTAGTGCTCGGCACCCTCCGGCCAGCCATAGAGGATCGGCTCGTACTGGCGCTGATAGTCGGCCCGGCCGAGGGTGAAGGCGTGCTTGGCCCAGATGACGAAGGTCGACCATTTGCCGCCGGCGGCGGCGAAGGCCCGTTGCAGGGTGTGCAGCTCCGAGCTGCTCATCGCGATGTAGATCGCCCCCTTGGTGACGCTCACGATGTTGGTGCAGGCGTCGGTGAGGAACCGCTCGAAGCCCGTCGCCCAGATTGTCGTTCAGGATCTTTCTGTCCTTGCCGCGCCGCTTGTCCTTCGCCGTGTTGCCGTAGTCGACATTGTAGGGCGGATCGGTCCAGGTCATGTCGGCCAGCGTGCCGCCGAGCACGCGCTCGACGTCGGCCAGGATCGTGGCGTCGCCGCAGAGCAGTCGGTGAGGGCCCAGGAGCCAGAGATCGCCGGGCCTGGTGACCGGCTCCTCGGGCGGCTCCGGCACCTCCTCCTCGGGCTCGGCCTCTTCCGGCTCGGCCCCGCCCAAGGTCAGCAGCCGCTCCAGCTCCGTCGCATCGAAGCCCAGCAGGTCGAGATCGAACCGCTCGTCCCGGAGCCAGCCCAGCTCCTCGCCGAGCAGCACCTCGTCCCATCCGGCGCCAAGGGCAAGACTATTGTCGGCGACGATGTAGGCCCGCTTCTGCGCCTCGGAGAGATGCTCGAGGCGCACCACCGGGACTTCCTTGAGCCCCAGCTGCCGGGCCGCCATCAGCCGGCCGTGCCCGGCCAGGATGCCGCTCGCCTCGTCGACCAGGATCGGGTTGGTGAAGCCGAACTCGACCATCGAGGCGGCGAGCCTCGCCACCTGATCGTCGCTGTGGGTCCTGGGGTTGCGCTCGTAGGGCCGCAGCCGGTCCACCGGCCACAGCTCGATGCGCTCCGCCAGCGCCGTCAGCCGGGTTGCCGCGTCGCTCACCTGCGAACCTCACAAATGCGAACCTGGACCTGCGAACCAAAAGCCGGACTGCGAACCTGGCCAGCGCGGATGTCGCTGACCGGTGCTGGCGACCGGAAAGCGCTGAGGACTGTCGGGGAAGATGCCTGTCGCAAGAGAGCCGCCTCGAGGCCGCTGGGTGCGAACTGCGAACCCGGATTTTTGCTCTGTCTGTAGCGCGGTCCCGGGCGCCGCCCCCCCGCATACACTGAGGCCCAGGAAGGACCCGTGATATCAAGGACTTAGGGGCTCGCTGCCGGCCAGTAGAGAAGGTTCGACAGTACCACTCGCCCCAGCGGTCGACGGTGTCGAACGCTTCTCCTCGGTCTCCGCCACCAGCGTCGCCAGCTCAGCGAGAAAGGCCTCGCCGGCGTCGCGATGGCCCAGCGTGACGCTCACCGTGTCGTCGGTGTTGAGCCGCAGGGTCAGGTCGAGATCATCGGGCAGCTTCACCCAGCTCGACCCGGCCGCCGTCCTCCTGGACCAGGAGCAGGCAGCGACGCCAGCCATGGTACGTCTGGAGCAGCCGCAGGAGCCGGTCGGTGAGCGGGTCCATGCAGCCTCCCGAAGACGACAAAGCCCGCCGCGGGTAACCCGGGCGGGCTGCAGGCCCAACTCTTCGACTGTGCCTGGACGCTACATGTTGTGATGGACACTGTCAAGCGCGCTAGATGCTGTGCTGGCGAACATTTTGCACGTCGAGCCCAGCGGCCTGGTGCAACGAAGCGCGGCAGTCCTGACGGATCGATCGCTCGCACCCGGCGCTGCCAACAGTCTCATCGGCAGCGCCCCGATCAGCCGAGGATCGCACGGCGGCGTTCGAGACTTGCCGCGGGCCACAGCGCTTTCGAGTCGTAGTAGGCCTCGAACGCGGGGACGCCTTTCGGCAGCTCGATCCACGGCAGCTTGGATCGCGTGTAGATGTGCACGTCCGGTGGCAGCCTCTCGGGCTCGTCGAGCGTGCCAACGCGGACGAAGCGGAGCGCCGGACGGCGGCCATAGTCGCTCCACAGGGCGGTCCAGCAGGCCCGGCAACGATGAATGTCGTGCGGGCGGCCGCTGTCGGTGGGCACCGCGACGGGCTCCACTGCGCCCGAGAGGAGGGTGATCCGGTCGGTCTCGATCAGCGCGTTGAGCACGAAGGCGCTCCCCGTCTGACGCTGACAGTCACGGCAGTGACAGCAGTGCACGAACATCGGTGCGGAGGTGAGCCGAAATCGCGCGGCCCCGCATGCGCAGCCGCCTTCCAGATCCTCGATCATCCAGTTCCTCCGATTGGGACCATTACCAGTCGCTTCTCGAGGCACGCGTGCCAAGGCCAGGTCGGGGTGGCAGCTGACCTCCAAAGCAGGGATCGCTCCCATGGCTCGGGCTCGACCAGTTCCTCGGCCGCGGGGACTCCACGCCGGGATGGCGGCGCCCAGTCCATTGGATCTCCTCGTGTGTATCGATCGGGAAGACATGGCAGCACGGATCAGCTGCGACTTGCGCCACGCCCCCCGAACGCCGAAAGTCTGACGAGGGGCATGGTTTCTGTAGGGAGCCGAGGCCATGCTCGGCAAGCATTCGCTGCCGAAATCGAGGACGAACATGAGGGGCATCGTACTCCGCTCGCCTGGCGGGCTCGACCGGCTGGAACTGGTTGACATGCCCGACCCCGGCGCACCCGGCCCGGGCGAGATCCGGGTCCGCCTCCACGCGAGCTCGCTCAACTACCACGACTATGCCGTCGTGAGCGGGAGGGTGCCGACGGCGGACGGGCGCATCCCGATGTCCGACGGCGCCGGCGTGGTGGAGGCACTGGGAGAGGGCGTGACGGAGCTAACGGTCGGCGACCACGTCGTCTCCTGCTTCTTCCCCGGGTGGCACGATGGCCCGCCCAGGGTCGCCGACTTCTCGACCGTGCCCGGCGATGGGGTCGACGGCTACGCCCGTGAGGCCGTAGTCCGACCCGCGACCTGGTTCACCCCGGCGCCGCGGGGGTACAGTCACGCCGAGGCGGCCACGCTCACCACGGCGGGGCTCACCGCCTGGCGCGCTCTGATAGTCAACGGTGGGCTCAAGGCCGGTGACATCGTGCTGGCGCTCGGCACCGGCGGGGTTTCGATCTTCGCCCTCCAGCTCGCCAAGGCCATGGGTGCGCTGGTCATCGTCACCTCCTCGTCCGACGAGAAGCTGGAGCGGGCGCGGGCGCTGGGCGCCGATCACACAATCAACTACCGAAGGCACGAGGACTGGGGTGGCCGCGCACTCGACTGGACCGGCGGGCGCGGCGTCGACCACGTCGTCGAGGTCGGCGGACCGGGCACGCTCGCGCAATCGATCGCCGCGGTGCGCATCGGCGGGCATATCTCGCTGATCGGCGTGCTGACCGGTCTTGCGGGCGAGGTCCCAACCGCGGTCCTGATGCGGAAACAGGCTCGGCTGCAGGGCCTGATCGTCGGCAGTCGGCGCCACCAGATGGATTTCGTGCGCGCGATCGACGGGACCGGCCTGCGGCCCGTGGTCGATCGCAGCTTCGCGCTCGCCGACATCGCTAATGCCTTTCGGCACGAAGAGGCAGGGGCTCATTTCGGTAAGATCTGCCTCGAGTTCTGAGAGGGATGCCTGCTCGTCAGGGCGGGGTCAGCCGGCAACGATCCAGTAGCGATGTCGGGTCACGCTGCCGGCCGGCTCGTAAGCCCGTAGTGCGCCGCCAGCAGCCCCAGCGCCGCCACCAGGATCCCTGCGCCTGCTCCTGCCGCACCGACCTGCCGCCCCAGCCCTGCCGCAGCGCCCACTCCCGCACCGAGCAGCCGCAGCCCAGCACGTGCCAGGCACAGCGAGCCCGCAGGGCTGTCGTGGCCGCCCAGGGCCAGCAGTGCCCGGTGCACCCGCCGACGGGCGGCCAGCGTCGTGTCGCCGGGCTCGGGCTCGCGACCGCAGCCCGGAACGCGCAGCAGATCGGCGGCCCTGAGCGGGTCGAGCTGGGCCAGAATGAAGCTCCTCTGGAACTCGCGGCCAGCATCGTGCATCGCGGCATCGATCGCGCCCGATCCCGAGCATCCGCCCGAGGGTGTCGACGACACGGTGGTGGACGACGATCCGGCCCTCGGGGTCCTTCTCGCGGACCTCCTCGAGGAGCAGCGGCCCCTCCTTCCTGCGCCGCAGCTTCCGCCTCATCGGCGCGTCTCCCGTCGCCGGCCGAAGCGCCGCTCGGCCTCGTTGATCAGCGCCTGGCGCAGCCAGGGATCCTGGATCTCCTCGGGCCGCAGCACGGCCACGCCCTGCTGCCGCCAGGCACGAAGCCGCATCGCGTCGAGGTCCTCGGTCGTCGTGGTGCTGGCGACGTGCCGGGCCAGCGAGCTTCTCGGCGTCATCGGCTCACCTCCCGCACGCAGGCGGCGTAGCCAGCGACGTCGACCAGGCTGTCGAGATGCGTGGGGTCGCCCACGAGCCGCGCGAGCTTGAGGTCGATCAGGCACAGCCCGACCTGGGTGGCGGTGACCTTGGCGCCGATGCACCTGCGACCAGCGGATCGCGACACGCTCGAACAGGTCGGAGGGGTCGCCATAGCTGCGGCGCCGGTCGCGTACGACCGCAGCCGCATGCTGCAGCAGGTCCTCGCCGGTCATCGGGCACCTCCGACGCGGTGCGCCAGGGCCCAGTCGAGCAGGGCCAGCGCATCCGCCTCGTTGTCGTCGGCGGGTGCGAAGCCCCTGCTCCGCATCGCGGCGATGACCTCGTCCTTGACGGCGTTGCCCTTGCCGGTGGCGTGGCGCTTGATGGTGCCGACCGGGCACGCCCTCGTAAGGCAGGCTCAGCGCTCTCGGCCCAGGCGGTGAGGTGGCGAGGAAGCCGCCGTAGAGGTGTGCCGCGGCGGTGCCGATATGCCGGCGGACCTCCTCGAAGAGCACCGTGCCGATCGCCGCCGGCGGTCTCGTCCAGCTCCTGCAGCCAGGCCCGGAAGCGGAGGAACGGCATGCCGCCGCCCTCGAACCGGCCGGGGCGGAACTCGGCTGTCCCGCTGGTGATCAGCCCCTCGGCGGTGCGCAGCGCCCAGCCGGTGGACTGGCCGAGATCGAGGGCCAGGACGAGTGCCGACCGGACTGCCGCGGAATGATTTCGGAGAAGCTCTCACACGCGCGCGCGTAGCGCGCGCGTGACGGTGTTACCGAAGGAACTGTCGGATCCGTCGGCATCCGCGCCACGCCTGGGTTTCTGGCTGATCATGCCGATGCTCAGAACTCCATACTCGGCTGGTGAGTGGGCGATCGCGCGGCGCGAGGCCCTGGAATCCCTGCGCTTGTCGGTCTCGGGGTCGCGCCATTTCTCGAAGCCGCGGGCCGCGAGGTCTCTGGAACCGCTGCGCGAGCCGACGAACTCGCCGTTGGCCTCGGCCCAGCTCTTCCAGGCGGCGAACAGGGCGGCCGTGGTGGCGGTGAGGTTGGGCGCCGCGCACGCAGCCCTCGGCCAGCCAGCGGCCGAGCGCGTCCTCTGCCTCGAAGTACTCGGCCGTGGCGGCGTCGACCGCCGCAGGAGGCCTGAGACCGACGCGCTGCCACTCGAGGCAGCCCTGGACCGCCCAGGCCAGGATGCCGTCGCGCTCGGCCAGCAGCTTGTCCGGCAGCCGTCTGGTCGCGCCGGCCGGGCGGGATGGTGACGGTGAAGGGGATCAGGTGCAGCCGCCGGCGCATCGCCTCGTCGACGTTGCGGATCGCGGGCTTGTGGTTGCCGGCCACCACCAGCTTGAACTGCGGCGTGAACTCGAAGAAGTCCTGGCGCATGAAGCGGGCGGTGATCCGATCGCCGCCGGTCAGCGCCTTGAGCTTGCTCTCGGCCCAGCGGCGGCCCTGCTCGGTCTCGATCGCGCTCACCATCCGCGCCCCGCGCAGGCCGGCCATGTCGGTCGGATGGCGGTCGCCGGTGGTGGCCATGAACATGTCCATGGCGGCCGTGGTGGCGTAGTCGCCGAGGATGGCGGCGATGGTGCTGACGAACACCGACTTGCCGTTGGCGCCCGTGCCGTAGAGGAAGAACAGCGCGTGCTCGCTGGTGACGCCCGTCAGGCAATAGCCCGCCACGCGCGCCAGATAGGCCTGCAGCTCGGCGTCGCCGCCCGTCACGGTGGCCAGGAACCGGTGCCAGGCCGGACAGTCGCCGGCGGGGCTGCCCGCGGCGAGCTTGGTCATGGCGAGCCCGCGATCATGCGGGCTGATGGCGGCTGATCGAAGATCAACGACGCCGCCCGGCGTGTTGAGCAGCCAGGGATCACCGTCCCAGATGTCGCTGGTGGCGGCATGGCGGCGATCGCTGCGGGCCAGCCGCTCGACGGCGGCGACGGTGCTGGCCGACGAGATCCGGGCTTTCAGCTTGCCGTTGGCGCAGCGGCTGGCGGCCTCGCGGCAGACCAGCCGGGCCAGGTCGTAGGCGCGCAGCGTGGCCTCGCGCTCCCAGCGGCTTCCGGTCCAGGTCAGCCATTGGCCCCAGGCGGCGACGTAGCGCCAGTCCTGCGCATGCCGGGCGGTGAACCCGAGAGCCAGCGCGTCCTCGGTGAAGCCGGCCGGCAGGGGCTGGCCACCACCACCGTCATCACCTCCTTCAAGAGGTGTCTCGCCGGCATGCTCGGCGTCGCGCCGCCACAGGCGCTCGGCCTCGTGCCGCAGCCGCTCGGTCGGCCAGGGCGGGTCGATCCTGGCCTCGTTGTAGGCGACGATCTCGTCCCAGGCCTGGGCAGGGGTGACATGCCCCTCGCGGGAGCGGCGGATCCAGTAGCCGATGATGCGCGACAGCGCGTCGAAGCGGCTGGTGCCGTCGAGGCAGCCCTCGCGGACCCGCTGGCCGAAGAGCTCGGTGACGGCACCACGGACGACATCGGCGCCGTTGAAGTCGAAGGCCGAGCCGGACTCGCCGCCGATGCCGTCGAGCGGCGGCATCGCCATCACCGCCGCGGTGAGATCGCTCAGCTCCTGCTCGGTGGGAGTGACCGCCAGGATCTCGACCAGCCGGTCGACGCCGGCCTTGCCATGGATGGTGCCCGCCATGCGGATCGGCTGGTGCGCCGAGCGGAACGAGAGGTCGCCGCCCACCTTGGCGGCCATGGCGTGCCGCAGGCGGCAGACGGTGGCGATGTCCTGGCCCTCGGCAGGCTCGCTCAGCTTCCAATAGAGGTGGAGCTTGCGCTGGCCCTCGGCGGTGACGCCGCCCGAGGCCACCTCCAGGCTGGGGACGCCCAGGTGACGCACGAGATGATCGCGCTTGGCCGCGATGTCGCCTTGGTCGAGGTCGACCAGCACCACCTGGGTCTGGACCACGTCCTCGGCCTTGGCCTCGCCGGGTGCGGCGACGGTGCCGGGTATCACGAACAGCGCCATGCCAGCCTCGGCGGCCCAGGCCGCCTGCATCGCCAGCTTGGCCGCGAGGTCGCCGTCGGCCTCGAGGAAGGGGGTGTGGGGCGGCTGGTCGGGCGAGCCGCCCTCGGGCACGGCGCGCACCGGCACCCACCCCTCGCAGTAGCCGAACACCGTCTGGGCATAGACGGCGATCATCGCCGGGTCGGGCGTGGCCGGCAGCGGCGTGGGATCGGCCGTCATGCCCAGCACCGCCTGCGCCAGGCGCATTGCGCGCATTCGTGGTGATCCGGGTCCGTCGTCAGGCGTGGCAGCCACTCGCCCGCATCGCAGGCCCGCAGGATGCGCACCGCCTTGTCGCTCGTGGCCTGGGCGAGGGCGGCGTCGAACGGCACCAGCTCGTGCCAGAGCTCGCTCGTGTCCTTGTTGATCGCGGTGAACAGCGCCGGCGTCCCGACCAGGTCCATGTAGGCCTGGTAGAGGGCGATCTGCGCGGCGTAGATCGGCTTGGCGGCGACGACGCCGCGCCTGGCGATCTCCTGCCAGCTCCTGGCGTTGGCCGACTTGCACTCCCACAAGGCCGGCACCGCCATGACCATGGGTGCCGCCACCACGACCCCGTCGATGTGCCCCTGGATCCGGCCGCCCGCGACCGCGAACCCGAACTGCTCACCGGCCCGGCTGCGGGTGCGCAGATCGAACCCCGCCTGGCGCAGCCAGTCGACGGCCAGATCCTCGAAGACGTGGCCGACGGCGAAGATCCGCAAGCTCTGTCCCGCGAGCTCGCTGCCGGGGTCGGGCTGCCAGGTGCAGGTACTCGTACTGCAGCCGCCGGGCGCACGGATCACCCAGGCGCGAGCCGCCGAGGTAGTCACGCTGCGGCCGAGCGGCGCTCCGGATGATCAGGCTCGCGTCGATCAGCTGGTTGACCGAGCTGGCCAGGGTCGGCTGCTCGGGCCGATGGTTGAAGTCGAGATCCGGGGCAGCCATCAGAAGGGCACGTCCCGGTCGTCGACCCTGGCGGTGCGGTGCATTGCGTCCTGAAAGGCGCCGATTGCGACCTCGATCAGGGTCAGGACCTGGGCCTCGGTCAGCTCGTTGAGGCGGACCGTCCAGCCGATCTCGGCCAGGAGCTCGGCCACCGGCTTGAGGGCGGCCCGGATGGCCGCCTGCTCCTGCTGGTCGAGGTCAACCATGGCGGGCGACCGCCTGGCCAACCGCCACCAATAGCTCTGGCAGCCGATGGAGCAGAACCGCGCCTCCGGCCGGGGCTGCCTGGGCCGGCCGGCGTCGTACCAGCCGAAGCCGCGAGCCGGTCGGCGGCAGACGGCACACAGACAAGGTGCCAGGGCACTCCGGGTCCTGGCTGTGGTCACGGACATGGGTCTCACCGGCTGGCGACATGGCGCACCCCGCAGCTCGTCTGATGGTTACATACCGGGAACGTCCCCGAGCTGTCGGGTCGGCCGGGATGTCGATCGGGTGCTGCAGCACGATCATGCGGCGCGCGCCCTGGCGCCGAGGACCGCCGCCTTGATCAGCGGACGGCTCCACAGGAAGTTGAGGTGGCAGTTGGCGGCATACTTGGAGAGGCCGAAGTCGAGCCCGGCGTCGGGATAGCCGGCACGGCGCAGCAGCTCGTGCTGCCTCGCACTGGCCGGCTGCGTCAGCCACAGCCGGCTCTTGCCGGCGGCATCGGTGGTCTCGGCCTGGCGCAGGAAGTCGTCGGCTGCGGCCAGGACCTGGGCGCGCTCGCCCACACCAAGGTGGCGCAGCCGGCCGCTCCTCGGCCGGCCCACCGCGTGCCAGTGGCTGCCGTCGTAGAACACGCCGCCCCAGGCGTCGAAGCCGGAGGCCATCAGCGCGTGGCCGTCGCCGTGCAGGTCGCACCAGCGGAAGGGCGAGCGGCCCAGCAGGTCGATCTCGCTGAGCTCGAACCGCTCGAGGAGCCGCTTGTCGCCGCTCCGCCGCGGCCATGCATGGCCGCAGAAGGGACAGCTGGCCATGCCCAGCGGCAGCTCGGCGTCGCACCCGGGGCAGGTCTTGCTCGCGGCTGCGCCCGTCTCGCGGTCCTCGCCATCGAGCCGGATCGCCTGCTCGAGCGAGCCGTGGCGCAGGGCGGCCCCGGCGAAGTCGAGCACGATGCAGTCGGTCTTGACGAGGCCGGGGAAGCGTTCGGGGTCGACCTTGCGCAGGCCGCGGCCGATCGCCTGGATGAAGGTGCCCTTGTGCAGCATCGGCCGCAGGATCGCGATGCACCCCACCGGCTGGCTGTCGAAGCCCTCGGTCAGCACCATGCAGTTGGCGAGCAGCTGCACCTCGCCGCGGTCGAACCGGGCGATCAGCTCGGCCCGCGCCGCGGCCGGCATCGTGCCGGTGATGGTGGCGGCGGTGATGCCGGCAGCCGTGAAGGACCGGGCCACCGCCTCGGCGTGCGCGACGGTGGCGCAGAAGGCGATGGTCCGCCGGTCGGCGGCGCGCGCCTGCCAATGCTCGACCACGGCCTCGTTCAGGACCTCGTGGTTGAGCACCTTGGCGGCCGCCGTCATGTCGTACTCGCCGGCGGAGGCCTCGATCCCGGCGAGCGCGTCGCCGAGCCCGAGATCGATCGTGAAGGTGCGCGGCGGCACGAGGATGCCCTGGTCGATCAGGGTGCCGATCGGGAGCTGGTAAGCGACGTTGCTGAACGTCCTGCGCAGCGACCGCCCGTCGCCGCGCTCGGGCGTGGCCGACAGGCCCAGCAGCTTCACCTCCGCGTCGAGCGCGCGGGCCTGGCCGATGATCGCCTGGTAGCTGTCGGCCGCGGCCCGGTGGCACTCGTCGATGACGAGGTGGGAGACCGCCCCCATGCGGGCGCGGCGGCTCGCGCGAGCAAGGGTCTGCACGCTGCCGAACACGATCCGGCCCGACCAGTCGTCCTGGCCCGCCTTGACCACCGACACCGGCAGGCCGGTGACGGCGCCGATGGCGCTGCGGTTCTGCTCGATCAGCTCGTCGGTGTGCTGCAGCACCAGGAACCGGGCATCAGGCGTGGCCGCTGCCTCGGCGCCGATGTAGAGGCCTGCGGTCACCGTCTTGCCGGCGCCGGTGGGCAGCACGAGCATGGTGTTGCCGTGCGCGGCGGTGCTGGCGCGGGCGGCGTCGACCGCCGCCCGCTGATAGTCCCTGGGGATCATGCCGGCCTCAGCGCGCCCAGAACGGCGCGTTGCCCGCGCCGGGGTACTGGCCGCCGGCTGGCGGACCGACCGGCCGATGCGCCGCGGGTGCGGGGGCCGCGACCGGCGCCGTGGCACGCCCATGTGCCGGGCGTAGTCGGCGTGATCGGGGCCGATGCGCCGCGGCGATGACGTTGCGGCCCTCGTCCTGGGGGTTGGCGCGGTCACGATCGATGCCGATCCGGCCAGCAGCTCGAGGCCGTTGAGATCGCCGAAGCCCCGGATGATGCGCGCCGCGCGCGCCTGGTCCGAGGCATCGTCCGGTCCGCACGCCGCGCGCCGACTCGAGAATGCCGCGGATCAGGGCCCGCCCGCGGCTGGCGTAGACGTCCTCGCCGCGCTCGTTGACCGCGCGGCCCTTGATGCCGATGCGCGTGTAGATCCGCCGGCGGGCGAAGGGCCCCTCGAGGACCACGGCCTCGGTGTTGAGGTAGAGCGCCTCGCTGGTGCGGCTCTGGGTCAGCCAGCCTTCGGGGCCGGTGCCGCCCGGACGGATGGACAGCCGCACCCGCGCCAGGGTGCCGCTCGGGATCACGGCCAGGGCCGCGTCCTGGGTCTCGGCGCCATTGAAGTCGATCGTGCTGGACATGGGTCAGGCTCCACGCAGGGTGTCGGTGGCGGACGGGGTCGTGGCGGCGTCGGCCGCCGGTGGGGGGCAGGCGAAGTCGAGCGAGGCGGTGGCGGCGCCCGCTGCGCGGCCGGCGGATTTTTTCCATCAGCCGGCCGAGATGCGGCTCCTCGATCACGTCGAGGCGGCCGCTGCGGTCCTTGGCCGGGTAGCCAAACGGGTTCAGGGTCTGGCAGACGAAGGCACGGTAGGGCTTGCCGTCCTCGGCCTTGAGCTCGGCCAACGTGACGACCTCATCAACGATGCCCGGCAACTCGAGGCCGGTCTTGGCGCCCTCGACCTGCATCGTGAAGTAGGGGCGGTTGAAGTCGTCGAGGCGCTTGTCGAGGATCCCGACCAGCCAGACGTTCTTGCCCGGCGTGTGCTGCAGGTGGGTCAGCCAGGCGATCATCTCCTGGCCCAGAAGGCCGTAGGCGCTGCGCAGGTCCGACTTGCCGCTGCGGTCGGAGGTCGCCTGCGGCTGGCCCTTGCACCACTGCAGGCAGAGGCGCGAGGCGACGGTGATCGAGTTCGACGAAGATCGTCTCGTAGCGCTCGAGCAGCGCCGGATCGCCGAAGGCCTCGCACACGCGCCGGAAGTGGTCCTGGCTATAGGGCTGGTCCGGGCGCATGGCCGGGTTCGGGCCGCCGATCCAGCAGGCGAGATCGCGCGCCAGCTCCCAATCGCGGAGGCGGACCTCGTCGCCGGGCCAGCCCTGCACCGCGAGCTCGCCGGCCTCGAGGTTGAGGAACAGCGTGCGTGGCGCGTCCAGCGTCCACAGCTGGCTCGTCTTGCCGATGCCGGAGATTCCGGTCAGCACGCCCTTGATGCCCCGTGGCTCGGCCAGGCGCTCGTCAGCGGTGATGATCCGCAGCCCGCCGGCGGTAGGGCCGCTCATGACGGCATCCTGATGAGCAGCGGCGCCAGGTCGGCGATGCGGGCGGCGCCGAGCGCCCCCGTGACCCGCGCCTGGTCGTAGAGCCGCTTCAGGACGACGAGCGTCGTCTCCAGCTCGTCGATCCGTGCCCGCAGGGGCGGGATGGCGAGCGCCACATCGTCGAGCGTGGCGTCCGCAAGTGGCCTTCGTCGTCTGGGCCCCGTGCGGGGGAAAGGGGGGCAGCTCAAGCTGGTCGGGCAGCTCCCTGAACAGCCTGTTCTGCTTGCGCAGTCGGTCGATGACGGGTTCGGTGAAGAACAAGGTCGTAGCTCCGCTCGTCGCTCACGCTCCACAGTTCCGTCGGTGATGCTGCTGCCGGGCCCCGACGCCGCCTTGGAGCCACGCGGTCGGGGTATTCCCCTTGCGGGTGTCGTATTCCCCCGAAGACCCGGCATGCGGTTGATTTGCTGGTTACTTACCGGGATGGCTCCGGAACTGTCCGGTGACGCTCGAGATAGTCGTCGAGGTCAGCTGCGACACAGATCTCGCGCACGCGGTGCAGAGCCTCGTAGATCGAGCTGCGGCCGCGACCGGTCTCCCGTGCCACATCGGCGACCGAGGCTTCGGCCAGCGACAGGCAGGTGTGTCGCAGCTTCGGCGACAGGCTCTGGAGCAGACGCGCAAGATCGTGCCGAAGCCCGACCGCCTCGTCCGGTGGCCTGGGCGGATCGACCCAGAGCCCCTTTTCGATCGTGATCGTCTCGGCGAGACTGGCGCGCCCCTCCTCCTCGTCGAGGAAGACCGGGGCTGACAGGGAAGTCGGTCGGGACCTCGGCCGTCGCTTGGCCGCGACGGCCGCCTCGATCAGCTTGGCACCGCGGTGGCGGGCGACCCTGTCAACGAAGGTCCGAAGACCGGCGCGCTCAGGGCGAAAGGCCGGCATGCGTCGATGGACGTGGAGGAGAAGCTCCTGCTCGACGTCCTCGATCTCCAGCTCAGGCAGCATGAAGGTGGTGCGGCGAGCATGGTAGCGAACGACGGCGACGAGGCGCTCGTCGAGTTCCGGGTAGCGATTGGCAGACGCCATGAGCTTCTCCACGAATTCATCGCGGAGAATTCTCGGGGATCAGGCCCTGCGAGTGCAGGACACCGAAGGCGCTGGATCGGACAGCAGAGCCTCAGCCAGGGCGCGCGAGCCGCGGGAATGCCGGCCCTGAAGGCCCGGACTTTGGCCGGATCGGACAGGCAGAAGAATTCTTCGGACACGGTCAGGGCGACCTGCCGCCGAGCACCACGCTGCGGGGGTTCAACCGATAGCCCTGCTCACCTAGCCGCGAGCCCATCCGGGATACTGTCTCGATGATGTCGTTGTCGTCGATAGGCGCGCCCACGACGCGTCGGATGGTAATGGTGATCTGGGAGCGCATGCGGTTCAGCGCTCGTCGCACGGACTCGGCGTCGATCGCCTCAGTGCTTCCCTTCGCGATCTCGTCAGCCAGCTTGCCGATCGTGATGGAGGCGACGTCGCTGCCGTCGGCCAGCGCTTTCGCCATTCGCGTAACGAGAACCTGCATGATGGCGCACGCGGGGCTCTGGGACGCGGGCACAACGAGCAGTTCATCAACGCGCACACCCTCGCCCGAGAGGCTTACCTTGAAACATCGGGGGATCCGGGGTGGAGGATAGGCCGGGCTGCTCGGCCTGGCACCCAAGGCATACACGGGCATGTCCAGATTGCCGGCCAGCCGCGGCGGTACCGTGACCCGAGCTGCCAGGATCGCCGACAGGTCCAGGTCCTCGAGCAGAATTTCGGCGAGCTCCACGCGGCTAATGGCCGGATCGGCAGCCATGCGCGACGCGGCGTCGGGGCACACGGTGATGTAGAGCCACGGCTGGAGCCGCGCGGTGCTGACGCTGAGCCAATAACTGTCGGTGCAGTAGTCGACCAAGATCAAGGCGCCGGGTCGGTTACCGACAGGAATATTGAGCACGCCACTGGTGAATCCTGCTCCGGCCGCCGCCTCGCCGAGTCGCTCAAGCAGGAGCGCTTCAATGCCCGATCGCGACACTACAACCGAGAGAACCTCGACGATCTGCTTGTCGTCTGCTTCCGGATAGACGCTGCGATCACAGTCGGGGCAGTAGTAATCTCCGCTCCCCTCGTCCGCTTCGGGGTAGAGGCTCGACGAGGCCGCCGCAATCGCGGTCAGGCGGGGGGAAGTCCTGGTCGATCGGGTTGGCGCAGCGAACGGTCCCCGCCCGACGCGTCTGGATCACTCGCAGCCCCTCGAGCCAGCCGGCGGTCGCGAGGATGTCCGGCGACGGCTCGGGGAAGCGTGCACCGTCGCACAGGAGCCGCCTGACTAGGTCACGCGTTGCGGCCGCGGGCGCCGCGCTTTTCCGTCGAGACAATCTTGATCCCGTGGTCCTGTTCAATCAGGCGCTCGAACAACGGCCGCTCACCCAGGCTCAGCGTCTGGTCGCGATAGCGGACGACGTACCGGCGATCCTCCGAGGCGCGCGGGCCTATCGGCTCGACCTTGAGGGCAACCCGCTTCTTGTTGAACAAGGCCTTGAAGCGAGGCACGCGATCGATATCGTCGATGGACCAACTGAACGCCTGCTGGAGCTCGGTGATCGCCTGGCCGATCGACACACCGTCCTGGTTGGAAACGTCGAGCACAGGGGCCCCGCGGAGCGGGCTCGGGTCGATCCGCAACTGCACCAGCCGCAGGTCATGCGCCGCATTGGTCACCAGCTGCCGCAGAAAGCGGACGAGCTGCGCGGTGAACGTCTCTTCGGTGATGTTCTCGTATTCCCAGGACTGCCCATAGAAGGCTGACGCGATCCTGTTGGCGATGTCGTAGGACGCCGCGTCGCCGTGCGAGGCGATGTTCAGCAATTCCGCTTCGCTGCGGAATTCGAGCACGATCTGGTCAGGCGTGTAACCGTGCACGACGCGGCTATCGGCCAGGACGTAGCCTTGCTGATGAGGACGGCGAATGAAGACGAGAAGGGAGTCGCGCAGCTCGATCACCTGCAACAACTCACTCACATGGCGATCGCCGAGCTCGGCATCGTAGCGCCGAATAACCGCAAGCACCTCCTCGCCATTGAGAAAGTCTTTGAGCTTGCGGGCCGGCCGCCGCGGTGGCTTCGCGAGCCGCATGCGCGCGAAGCCCGCCTTGTGCAGCTTGTCGAGGTGAAAGACCTTCTCTAGGTCCGGCCAGCGGCGCTCCAGGATCGCGAAGATCAACGCGGCCTTGTCGTGAGTGCCGTCGTCCTTCCGGGCCGCCTCAAGATCTGCGTCATCCAGACACCCCCTCGCGACATCGAGCGTGGCGTGCCCCGACTTGCGCAAGCCAAAGAGCGCTGCCGGCACGAACCGCGCCAGCTCCGGCCCGCGCTCCCTGAGCCGCGCCCGACGCTCGCGCGGCTGCAGATCGGGCGGCAGTCCCAGGAGGTGCAGAAGCATCGCAACCTCGAGAGGTTTTCGGTCCTTGATCCAGCGATCCATGAAGTCTGGTGAGGAAGCATCGTCCAGAGCCTGCGCGACCGGCAGCTCCAGCCGGTTCTCCCAGAATTCGACCGACGGCTCTTCAGCAGCCGGATTATCCATCACGCTCAATCCCCCCAGTTCCAAGACGCAATTCCGTCGGCGGACCACGCCATCACGCCGTGGACCGAGCCAATAGTTGAACGCAGATAGGCGAGGCTCACTCTGGGCGCAAGCGCAGATTGTCCGGACAAAACGCCGAGATGCTCGGTATGTGATGTTTATCACCAATTACTTTGGCGGAGCCCGATTTTGCGTGAAGTGTGGCCTCGATGTCCGTCATCGGCCGATCGCCTCGCCGAGGTCGCCGAGATCCTGGCCCTGGGCCTCCTCCGTCTGCGCGCCCGCCGGCTGGGCACCCAGGGTGGCGACCGGGAGACGGTTCGACTGGACTTCCCGCCCACCCGAAGCGTGCATGCTGCCCGGTTGACCACGGAGAGACCGAGGCGATGACCGACAGCATCGCGGCCCGGCTGGCGGCCCTGCCCGGCACCAGCACCCGTGACCTCCAGGCGATGTGGCACGAGCTCCATGGCAAGCCGCCGCCGGCGCTGGGCCGGGCCTATCTGATCAGCCGGCTCGCCTACCGCCTCCAGGAGCTGCACTTCGGCGGCCTCAAGCCCGCGACCAGGGCCAAGCTCGACGCCTTGGCCGACGGTGTCGACCCGAAGGCAGCGAGGAAGCGCGCCCCGGCCCGGCTCGTCGCCGGCACGCGGCTCTGCCGCGAGTGGCACGGCACCGAGCACATCGTGACCGTGCTGCTCGATGGCTTCGACTGGCAGGGCCGGCGCTACCAGAGCCTCTCGGCCGTCGCCCGGGCGATCACCGGCACGCACTGGAACGGGCCGTTGTTCTTTGGCTTGCGGAGCGGGAAGCCGTGACGGAGGCACCCCTCCGCAAGCGCCGCTGCGCGGTCTACACGCGCAAGTCCACCGAGGAGGGCCTGGAGCAGGAGTTCAACAGCCTCGACGCCCAGCGCGAGGCCGGGCTCGCCTACATCGTCAGCCAGAAGAGCGAGGGCTGGATCGCGCCTGCCCGACCGCTACGACGATGGCGGCGTCTCGGGCGGCACGCTGGAGCGACCGGCGCTGCAGCGCCTTCTGCGGGACATCGAGGCGGGCAAGATCGACGTCGTGGTGGTCTACAAGATCGACCGCTTGAGCCGCTCGCTTGATGGACTTCGCGAAGCTGGTCGAGGCCTTCGAGCGCCACGACGTCACCTTCGTCTCGGTGACCCAGCAGTTCAACACCACCACCTCGATGGGTCGCCTGACGCTCAACATCCTGCTCTCCTTCGCCCAGTTCGAGCGCGAGGTGATCGGCGAGCGGATCCGGGACAAGGTCCTGGCCTCGCGCAGGAAGGGCCTGTGGATGGGCGGGAGCGTGCCCCTGGGCTATCGGGTCGAGGCCAGGAAGCTCGTCGTGGTCGATACCGAGGCCTCTGCTGGTGCGGAAGATCTTCACCCGCTTCGCAGCACTCGGCTCGGCGCTCGCGGTCGCCCGCGAGCTGAACGCGGCGGGCGAGGTGACCAAGCGCTGGACGGCGAACGGCATCCCGCGCGGCGGACGGGCCTGGACCAAGGGCGACATCTACAAGGCCCTCGCCAACCGGACCTATCTCGGGCTGGCGGTGCACAAGGGTGCTGCCTACCCCGGCGAGCACGCCGCCATCGTCGACCAGGACCTCTGGGACCGGGCGCACGGCATCATGGCCGAGCCGAGCCGGCAGCGGGCGGCGACGAGCCGGGCCAAGGAGGCGATGCTCCTGAAGGGCCTGATCTTCGGCCCCAACGGCCGGGCGATGTCGCCCTCGCACACCAGGCGCCACGGCCGCATCCACCGCTACTACGTCACCCGCGAGGCGATCGCCGAGGGCTACGACACCTGCCCGGTCCGGGCCGTGCCCGCGGACGACGTCGAGAGCGCCGTTCTGGCCCAGGTGCAGCGGCTGCTGACCACGCCCGAGATGGTGGCGCGGGTGTGGAGGGCCGCGAGGTGCGAGGAAGAGATCAGCGAGAGCGAGGTGCTGGGCCTGCTGGGCGACTTCGGCAGCCTCTGGGCCGAGCTGTTCCCGGCCGAGCAGGCGCGGATCATGAAGCTGCTGGTCGAGCGGGTCGACGTCTTCCCGGACGGGCTGGAGCTGCGCCTCAGGGCCGAGGGCCTCGCCAGCCTCGCCGCCGAGCTGCGGGCCAAGCCGGCGAGGGCGGCCTGACCATGCGCGCCGAGACCCGGCTGGAGGGCG
Source organism: uncultured Alphaproteobacteria bacterium (assembly GCA_963828215.1). GTDB lineage: Bacteria > Pseudomonadota > Alphaproteobacteria > Geminicoccales > Geminicoccaceae > CAVTJL01. The sequence goes on from CAWHFO010000086.1 coordinate 25,503, forward strand.
GCACCCTGATCGTCCGCATCCCCATGCGGCTGGGCAAGCACCGGGGCCGCAAGCGCATCCTCGCACCCGACGGCGCCGAGCTGACCCCGCCGACGAAGCCGCAGCCCGACGGCACGCTGGTGAAGGCCATCGCCCGCGCCTGGCGCTGGCAGAAGCTGCTCGACCGCGGCCTCTACGGCTCGGTTCGGGAGATCGCCGAGGCCGAGAGGATCAGCAAGAGCTATGTCAGCCGCATCCTGCGGCTGGCGCTGCTGGCGCCGGACATCGTCGAGGCGATCCTCGCCGGGACGGCCGATCAGCGGGTCATGCTGGACCGGCTGGAGAAGCCGCTGCCCATGGCGTGGGAGGAGCAGCGCGCGAGCTTACGGTAATGGTGTCCAATGATCTCGCAGCTCCCGCCGCAATCGGTTCGATATGGCGCCTCAAGTGAGGCCGCTCGATCGGCTAGCCGGAGGCCAATCCTAGCCTGCGCATGACGCATGGTATTGGCTGGCGAGTTCGAGGTGAGGTGCGGGAGAGGATATCATCTACTAGCGCTTCGACGTTCGGCCAGCCCGCGGACAAATCCTCGTCAATCGATCTGTGCAGGGATCACGATGTTGAGCCGGCTCGGCGAGCCCAACAACGCAGGCGGCTCTTGATAAATGAGCCACGGCTGAGGCTGATGGATTACGATCGGACGCCATTCCACCACGACCACGGGCGGTAACTGGCAGATCACCACTCGCGAGCCGTCCCAATAACGCCCACGACGGCCGCCACCCCAATCATCATTCACCCGGCCGCGATAATGCCGATGTTTCCAACCGGATCGTTATCGTCACCGGCCGGTGCCGATGCCGGCGCTCCGGCCATCGTGGTCGCAAGCATCACTGCCGCCGTCAGAGCGCGGGAGCCGAAGGAAATGATCCATCCAACTCGGCGCGAAGACATTGGTCGACATCCGCGCAGCTTCGTTGCCTGGAACCTAACGCATTCTTATCCGTATTGTGGGCCTTTGCGTTGTCCATCATATTTCGATACCCGAGACTGGCTCTACATTCGACGGTTCGTGCTGGATACGCACGACAGTGTGTAGACCCAGTGTTCCACCTATCGTCAGGCAGGGATGCTGCGCGTGTGCGGCGCCGCGACGCCGGTCTGCCGCTCGAGCTCGAGCAACGCGTCATTTACGCGCTGCATCATCGGCGCCTCGCCGCCGCTCATGGCCTCGTCGTCGGCGGTCTGCAGCTCCAACGCATCGTGAAGCCAGCGCTCGAGGATCTGACGCTTGCGGGTGGCATCGAGATCCGTGCGAGCGAGCACCTCGGCTGGCTCCTTGAACACCGAGCGCAGGTCCAGAAGGACAAGAGCCATGTCGATCGGAGGGATTGCGGCCATTCACCTCTCCCCGGCGGTGCGGGGGCACACGGGCTGTTGCCCGCCCTCTGTGGCGCGCCGCACCGAACGCTGATATCGTGTTGCGAGCGGCAGCGCGCCCGTCCGCCGGTGGGGGTCGTGGCACAATACGGGTCTGATCGCCCAGCAAGACGGGCCCATCTGCATGACAATACCGCTCGCATTGAGGGTCAGGCAGCCGGTTCGGCGGGGCGTCGTACGAGATATGTCGGCGAGATCTCTTCGATTGAGGTCGGAGCAATGCCGAGGTCGGCGAAGGTCGCGGCCTGTGGATCGACAACGTTGTCCTGCTTCATCAGAATTACCTGGTCGCGCGAGATCGGGCGCTTCGGCAATGGGGCCATCAAGCCGGCCAGAAGCTCCCAAACAAGAAAAGGAACTGGCATCAGCAACCGTTGGCGATCGATCTGCCTGAGCACCAGCTGCACCAGTGCCTTGTAGGTGTAGATCCGGGGCCCGCCGAGCTCGTAGACTTGGCCCCTCGCCGAAGGCGTTGTCAGGACCTTTGCGACCGCTTCGGCGACGTCGCCCACATAGACCGGCTGCAGCCTCGTTTGACCGCTGGCGAACAGCGGCAAGACTGGCATCACCCGCGCCATGGCCGCCAGCCGGTTGAGGAACGCGTCATCGGGTCCGAACATGACGCTCGGGCGGAGGATCGTGGCTTCCGGGAACCGTTCCCGCACCAGCCGTTCGCCGATGGCTCGGGCACGGACATAAGTCGAGGCCGAAGCGGCATCGGCACCGATGCCCGAAATGTGCACGAGCCGCTCGACCCCTGCCAGTGCCGCCGCCTGGGCGACACCCATGGCGCCGTGCCCATGGATCGCCTCGAAGGTTGTTGTGCCACGCTCGACGTAGTGCCCGACCGTGTTGACCACCGCGTCGGAGCCCTCCAGCGCCGGGCCTATCGACGCCTCGTCCCATACGTCGGCGTAGATCGCGGATACCTGCCCGGCCTCGCCAGCCGTCCGGCGCGATGACACGCGCCCGGGGTGGCGCACCGCCACCCGCACATCCACGCCCTCGTCCGCCAAACGCTGGACGATTCGGCGGCCGAGGAACCCCGAACCACCGAACACGGTCGCGCGGCCACGAGCCATTTCAGATGTCCCTTGCGAATGACGCAAGCTGGGAGGTCGTCGTTGGGCCAGGCGATATCCACATCTGGTCGATGCGCCGGTGTGCCGCAGCAGGCGGAGCAGAATTACTCGGGCGCCTCGGCCGCCGGCTCACCATCGAGGAGAACAGCATGCCAAACGCCCTTGCCGCGAAGAGCTGCACGCCGTGCCGCGGCGGCATCCCGCCGCTGACAGCAGGCGAAGCACAAGCCTACCTGGCGCAGGCGCCGAACTGGGAATTGCTCGACAACGGCCGGAAGATCCAGCGCACCTACCGGTTCAACAACTTCCGCGAGGCGCTCGGCTTCGTCCAGCGAGCAGGCGAGCTCGCCGAGGCCGAGGGCCATCATCCCGACATCGCCTTCGGCTGGGGCTACGCCACGGTCTCGCTGCAGACCAAGAAGATCAAAGGTCTGCACGAGAACGACTTCATCATGGCCGCGAAGCTCGACGGTCTCTCGTCGCCCTAGCAAGGGATGGATCCCGACCGCGCCCGAACGTGCGATCATGCCATCGTCTCCAGGCGGCCGAAGCGCACCGGGAGGATCTGCCGGCACAAGATCCGGCCCCGATCGTCCTTCTCCAGGAGAGTGAGCGCCTGCGCCTCCTCGCCGCCTAGCGGCAGCACCATCCGGCCGCCGGGCCGGAGCTGTTCCACCAGCACCGGAGGCACCACGTCGGCAGCGGCCGCCACCAGGATCTTGTCGAAGGGGGCGTGTTCGGCCCAGCCGCGCGAGCCGTCGCCCACGCGGGTGCCGACGTTGGCGCACCCGAGCCGTGTCAAACGCGCCTCCGCCTCGAGCGCCAGTTCCTCGACCACCTCGACGCTCCACACCCGGCGAGCCAGTCGCGCCAGGACCGCCGCCTGGTAACCGAGGCCGGTGCCGATCTCGAGGATGCTGTCGGTGGGCAGCGGGGCCAGGAGGTCGGTCATCACCGCCACGATGAACGGCTGCGAGATCGTCTTGTCGAAGCCGATCGGCAACGGCGTGTCGTGGTAGGCCAGCGAGGCCAGCGCCGACGGCACGAAGCGGTGGCGCGGGACGTTGGCCATGGCCGCAAGCACGCGCGGGTCGAGTGTCGACTTACCGAGTTCCTCGTCCGCCAGCTCGACCTGGATCGCGACGACTTCGACCATGTGCCGGCGCAGGACCGCGAAGTGCGCCTCGTTCATCTGCCTCATGGTGAGGTCCCCTCGTGATACCCATCCCGGACAT
>CAWHFO010000087.1:0-69340 GCA_963828215.1 uncultured Alphaproteobacteria bacterium
ATGTTCTCCATGCCGCCGGCGACCGCCCTGTCCGAGACCAAGCATGGATCTCGGCGGCGCGGAGGCGATCGCCTGGGCGCCGGAGCCGCAGACGCGGTTGACGGTCATGGCCGGCACGCCGACCGGGAAACCGCCGCCGATCGCGGCCTGGCGCGCCGGGTTCATCTTGTTGCCGGCCTGGATGACGTTGCCCATGACGACGGTGCCGACCTCCTCGCCGCCGATGGCGGCACGCTCGAGGCAGGCCCGGATCGCCGTGGCGCCGAGCTCGACGGCCGGCGTGTCCTTGAGGGTGCCGTTATAGGTGCCGATCGCGGTCCGGACCGGCGCGCAGACGACAACGTCACGCGTGCTCATCAGCTACGGTCTCCAAATGAAGGCGGCCATGGTGCGCCATCCTGCGCCTCCGCCGATCCTCGGTCCATCAGCCAGCGTGTCGCAACAGCCTCCCCGCCAGGCGGCGCATCACCAGTCCGGACCGGTGCGCCACTCTTTCCCGGACGGGGAGGAGCGCGGTCCGACGTGATCGACCGGCGGCGATGGGCGGACGAGGTGCTAGCCCCGACGGGCCGGAGGTGACGCGTGAAGCAGCCGGCGCCCGAGCGTCGCGGCAGGAGGAGAAGGTCGCGGCCTGGCCCGCGCCTGATGCCGTCCCGGCCCAAAGGCTTCCAGACGATGCCGTCCTCAGGGTCCAGAAGCGCCGGCCCGACGCGGCGATGCGCAGGCCGCGATAGCCCGTCATGAAGCCGTTGCGGGCGACGGCATCGAGCAGCGCCTGCCGCTCTGAGCGGTCGGGTGCCTCGGCGGAGAGACGCGAGGGCAGGGAGGTGAAGGTGGGCCAGTCGTAGCCGAAGCAGGCCTGTGCTGCCCGGTTGGCATAGACGAAGCGCGGGTCCGGGGAGGTGTTGTGCGCCACGACGACGAAGGGGGCGTCGTCGTAGAGCCAGGTGGCATCGCGGCCGGCGGGCACGAGCGGCGGGTCGAGGAGGCGGCGAAGCTGTGGGTCAGGAGGTCGAAGAAGGCGGGGAGGTGGAGAGGTCGGGGGGTGGGGGAGGGTCGGAGGTCATCGCGATCATTCTTGGGGGTTCGGGCGGGGACCGTCAGGCTGAAAAGTCCTGGTCGCCGAAAGGAAGTCGAGAGGCTGGTACCGCTCCCAGTCCTCCTCTTTCACGAGCATCGCGTGATAGCTGGCCACGCTCGCTCGCTCCGTTGCGTCGCTGCACCAAGTGCGCAGCCTGTCAAATTTCAGCGGGTCGTCGAGGTCCTGCCGCCTCGGTTTCGATGATCCAAATTTCGGCGTCGCTCCGCTTGACAATGAAGTCCGGAATGTAGTCGCGATGTGCCGTCCGCGTTGCGGTACTCGATCTGAAATGGTCCCCTGGCGGTGTTCTTCACGAAGGAAACGATGTCCGGGCAGCCGTCGAGGAAGCCGGCGAATTCCAGCTCGAAGTGGGAGTCGCCGACGATCTTGTTGAAGATGGATTTCTTCGGGATGACGATACGCTTGGTCCTTGACCAGGATAGGGCCGGGTCTTGCCGAGCCGGATCGAGCCGCGTACCTCGGTGGTGCCGGAATCGACGCACGGTGAGCGCGTTGATCGCCCGCCTTGAGCGTTTCGAGGATCGTCCGGGTGGCCTCGATCTCCGAGAGGTTCCGCAGGATGTTCAGGTCGTCGAGATCGACCGGCTTTCGAAGAGCTCCGTCTCGACGAACTGCTTGATCTTGCCGAACAGGATGTCGAAGCCGCCGACCAGGCGGAGGTCGCGCATGATCGACGCGCGTGAAGAAGCCGATCATGTTCTGGTAGTTCGGCGTGAACACGCGTGTCCATCGCCGTGACGTGGCTTTGCTCGTCCGTGTTCGATGTCGCGGAAGACGATCTCGCGTTGCTGCTCCGCGGTGAACTGCTTTGAGCGGCAATCCGCTTGTGCGGCAGGGCCGTCACGATCGAGATCGGCGAGATTCTTGTATTCCCGATAGATGCGCGGGGCGAGCACGCGGCAGTTCGATGTCGAGCTTGTCGATGTCCTTGGCTTGGTTCTCCTGATCGACCTCGACGACGAGCGGGGACTTCGGTCTGGTCCGGTCGCCCATCGGCTGGTATTCCAGTTCGACGCCTTCGACCTTGATGCTCTCGACAAAATCCATGAAGGCGTCGGTGCCGATGACGCTGACCTTCTCTTGACACCGGCTCGCCCCGGAACATCCGCCGCAGGCCGCGGCCCAGCGTCTGCTCGGGAAGGATGCTGCGCTTTGCTGGTGTAAGGCCGCAGCCCGACGATCGGCGACGACGTTCTGCACGTCCCAGCCCTCGCGCAGCACCATGACCGAGACGATCGCCTTGTACGGGCTTGCCGGATCGTCGATCTCGCGGCTCGCCTCGCGGAGCTTGTCCAGCTCTTCCTTGCTCTTGCCGGTCGACGCCTCGGAAATCTCGCCGTTGTTCTTGGTGTGGATGACGAGCACCGCGTCCTTCAGCTCGGGGTAGCGGCTCTCCAGATAGGCCGCCACCTCGTCGCAGTTGCGCGTGTCGTCGGTCATGACGAACAGCATCGATTTCTTGCCGGTCGGCAGCAGCTCCTCGTAGACCTTCTTCCATTCGAGATAGCCGAGGTGCAGATAGTCCTCGTACTGCTCGGTGAATTTGGCGCTCTTGCTGCTCCGTCAGCTTCGCCCGCGAGGCCTCGTCCGGCAGCACCGGCTTCTTCACGACGCCCTGGCGGATCGCCTCGACCAGCGGATAGTCGCTGATCGTCTGCACGAAGATCGCGCCGTTGTTGTGCTTGGGCGTCGCCGTCAGGTCGAACTGCGCCGAGAGCTGCGATGCCCTTCTGCCGCAGCCGGTTGGCGATGTCCTGGATGGACTTGAACCAGCGCCATGCTCGGGTCGTGAATGTGATGGGCCTCGTCGTTGAGCACGACGAGATCGGGCACCTCGCGGACGATCATGCCGAGGTCGACCTGGCTGTCGGTCGTCTTGCCCGATCGGCTCGCTGCCGAGGAAATAGTCCGTCGTGTCTGCGTCCTCGAAGCGACGGCGCGCTGTCGCCCTCGTAGACGCGGTGGATGTTGGTCAGGAAGATGATTGCCCGTGTCGGGCGACGAGGCCGATCTCGTCCTGGATGTGCAGCGTGAGCTGGAAATCGTCCTGCCAGTTCTGGCCCTCGTAGCCGTTGGCCGGCAGGATCGGGTCTTCGATAGAAGATTGCGAGCCCGTCGAAATCCGTGCGCAGGCGGTCGAGCACGATGATGTTCGGCGCGATCAGCAGGAAGTTGGTCGAGAGGTCGGAATCCGGCTCGTAGAGCTTGTGGAAGTAGCACCAGGCGATGAGCAGGCTCATCACCTTGGTCTTGCCCGCGCCGGTCGCCAGCTTCATGACGTAGCGCGGTCCAGTCCTCGGCGAACATGCCCTTCGAGACGCGCCCGGAGCAGTCGTATTGTCATCAGCGCGTAGGGGTCGCGCGCGCGCTCGACCTCGTAGAGCCAGATCGCGCGACTCGACCGCTTCCCGCTGCGCGAAGTACCACTGGAACGGCCGCACCGTGCCATCCGCTTGCGGCAGCAGATGCTCGTCTGTCGAACCAGTGGCTCAGCAGCGCCCGCGTCGTCGCGCGATGCGCCCGCATAGCCGCTGTCGCGCCATGCCTTGACCCCTTGCCGGACTTTGTGGACGAGCGGCGGCAGCAGCATCTCGTAGCCCATCTCGCCGAGCATCTCCTCGCCCGGATACCAGCGGATCGCCGGGTCGAGGATCGCGTAGGGATCGGTCGGGAAGTCGGGATGCAGCGGCCATCAGACGGTGACCTCCACCACCTTGGTCGTGTCGTTGCCGAAGATGTCGATCACCTTCACGGCGATCTTGTAGCGGCCCTTCGCCGCGTATTCGTGCGGCGCGCTCGTCAGCTCCAGCGTGCGGTCCTTCCGGGTCCGGAAGCACTGCCATTCGTTCTCGAAGATGTAGCCGCCGGTCCAGACCTCGTCGCTCGGCCGCCGCGTCGGCTTCCGTGACGCGGATCGATCTCCTTGCGGCTCTCGAAGTCGAAATCGACCGCCCAATAGTCGATCCAGTCGGTCCATGCTCTTGGTCAGCACTTCGCGCTTGACGATGCCCTTCTTGTCCTTGGTGATCTTCACGACCTGGCCCGTCTCGACCGTCACCTTGGAGCCGCCGTTCTTCATCTCGCCGGCGAGCGCGTCGATGTCGTCCTGCCGGTAGTAGACGCCGAAGTCCTTGAGCTTCACCGTCACGCTTCGGCCCTTCACGATCGGCTGCACCTCGACATAGGCGACGTCGTAGAAGACCACCTGGCCCTTCTCGACGGCGCGTTGTCGAACACGTCCTTCGGGATGTAGCGGAGCGCGAGGCTCACGCCCTTCGCCTGCGCCTCGTCCTGCGGCGTGCGGCACAAGCCCCATCTCGAACTCGAAGCCGAGCACGTCGACGCGCGTGACGCTGCAGTTTCCGCGCCGGCCTCGACCGCCTCGTGCGACTTGGCAGCGCGTCACCGGCGCGTCGATCGGGCCGACCAGCACCAGCGTCCCGCCCTTCCGCCCGTGGAACGGCGGCGACTGGAACACCCGCTCCGCCTTGTAGGCGGTAAGGATCAGCGAGAGGTAGTGCTCTTCCTTCTGGAGCGAGATCGCCCGCCGCTGCTCCTCCGGCAGCGTCGGGTCGATGCCGACGAAGAACTGCCGCTCGTATTTGCCGAGGTTGAGAATTTCGAAGCTGCGGTATGGCTTTCCCGTCGGCCTTGAGCTCGCGTTGAACGCCGATCAGGCGCTTGCGGGAGGTGTGGATGGCGAAGCGGCCGAGATCGCAGCCGATCCATTTGCGGCCGAGCTTCTCGGCGACGGCCAGCGTGGTGCCGGAACCGCAGAAGAAATCGGCAACAAGATCGCCTCGGCGCTGGCGGCGCCGATCACGCGCTCAAGCAGTTCATCCGACTTTTGAGTGCTTTGTGTTGACGGCCGGTTTGGGCTGATCCAGGCATGTCCAGCCATACTGAAGACGCAACTGTCCCGGCGTCTGGGTCGTCAGTACGTCACGGTATGCGCCTTGGTTGATTTCTCCTCGGCGGTCGCCTTACGGCTCATCCTCCGACGCGTGTAGAACCATCGGCCGTCAGCATCCTGCTGCATGACTCCGAACATAGTCGCTGAACGGGACACGAATTTCCTTCGCGCCGGCGTTTACGGCGAAACGAGTCGAAACTTCCGAATACCAGAGAAGGGTTTCGTGGGCCTTGGGCAGTTTGGAGCCATGCGATCCGCCCATGATTTGGTGAACCCAAATGACTTCATTCACCAGCCGCGCTTTCTCGAAAACCTCGTCAAGGAGCAGGCGAACAAAGCAGAGACGCGCCAGTCGCAATGAACAAAAATCGATCCATCGTCACGAAGGAGGTCATGAATAGGTCGAAGCCGATCCACAAGCATCGCCACGTAGGAGTCGCGTCCACTGCCCCATGTGTCGCGATAGGCGATGTCCTCAATGACGCTTGGCTCTTTCACGAGCTCGTCATCCCCAACTTCCATCTTGACCGAGAAATCGAAGTCCCACATCGAACGGCGGGTCGATGTAGACGAGCTTCAGGCCGCCAGCCTTTTCGATCTCCCGGCGTAGCGGGCCGTTCTTCAGGGACGACAGGACGAGCTTGTTGTCGCCCCAGATCAGCTTGTTGGTCCAGCCGCCCGACTGACGGCCCGTGGCGCGGTCGAGGGCGAAAAGATCGGCCTTGCTGTCGATCGTCTCCGCCCGGGGCTCATCGATCTGCTCGATCGACTGAAAGGGCAGGACGACGTTGGTCACCTCATGCGTCTTGCCGGGCCAGATCAGCTCGGTCTCGCGCGGCTCCTTGAACAGGCGGAAGCGGTATTTGTCGGGCAACGGCTCGCCCCGGTCGACCAGCCGCTTGACCTCGGCTTTTTCCTCGTCCGTCAGTAAGATGGATGGTCATATCCTACCGGGGAATTGAGAGCGGTTGCCGGGGCTTGGTCGCGCTGACGGTCCCGTTCGGCCGCGCGTCGATACAGGCAGTTTCACAAGACGCCGCTGCCCAGAGCCGCGAAGAACTGCGTTGCCCTCGCGCCCGATCCCGCCACTTCCGGTTGCTCATCTCGGGGCGCGCCTCGTCGCCTCTCTTGGTTTCACCCGACCATGCCTGCCGGCTGGTTCCGGCTTAGAAGGGAATCGGGCGGGACCTCAACCATAAATTACTAGGCGTGCGGCGATCATCATCGCAGCCCGCGACCTCTCGGAAGCTAAGGACGGGCAGCTTCGCCGCCTCACGCGACCTCGATCTGCTGCACCCCCACGACGTGCCGCAGCCTGTCCTCGAGGCTCGAGTCCTCCTCCAGCACCAGCCCGACGACTTCCTCGAGGCTCGTCACCAGCTCATCGAGCGTCGCACCCTGGGTATGCGCCCCGGGCAGCCCGGGAACGGTTCCGACATAGAGGCCGGTCACCGGGTCCTGCTCGACGACGGCGGTGAGGGTGGTCATGGCCCGTCTCCCGACGTCCTCTCCGGCAGCCTATCACGTGGCACTCGCCCCTGCACGGCCGGCCCGCCAGCGACGGGTCCGGCTTTCGTCTTTCCCGCGCGGCTCCCGGCGCTCAGACGACCGTGCCGAGCACCTTCCCGATGCCGGCGGTGAGCGCCATCGCCAGGGCGCCCCAGAACGTCACGCGGGCCGTGGCGCGCGGAACGTTGGCGCCGCCGGCTCTCGCCCCGATCGCGCCCAGAAGCGCCAGGAAGCCGAGGGACGCGGCGGAGACGATGGGGACGAGGGCGGCGGCGGGCGCGACGACGACCATGAGCAGCGGCATGGCGGCGCCCACGGAAAAGGTCGCGGCCGATGTCAGCGCGGCCTGCACGGGGCGTGCCGTGGTCATCGCCGAGATCCCGAGCTCGTCGCGCGCGTGGGCGGCCAGGGCGTCCTTCGCCATCAGCTGCCGGCGACCTGCCGCGCCAGGGCCGGATCGACGCCACGCTTGACATAGATCTCGGCGAGCTCGTCGAGCTCGGCCGCGGGTTGCTCTGCCAGCTCCCCGCGCTCGCGCGCGAGGTCCGCCTGCTCGGTGTCGGACTGCGAGCTGACGGACACATACTCGCCGGCGGCCATCGACATGGCGCCGGCCACCAGTCCCGCGACCCCGGCGATCAGGACATCGTCCTGCGTCGCGGCCGCGGCGGCGACGCCGACGATCAGGCTCGCGGTCGAGACGATGCCGTCGTTGGCGCCGAGCACGGCCGCCCTCAGCCAGCCGATGCGGTCGACGAGGTGGCTCTCCGGGTGCCGGCGAAGACGGCTCATGTCGTCCTTCCTGTCATGCGTTCGGGCCTCGTCGCGGCCGCCACGGTGCTCGAGGCCGTCCCGATCCCGCCACCATCCTGGCCCACTTCCTCGCATCCGTCTCGGGCGAGATCAACCGGCGTCTCGGGCGAGATCGACCGGCCGGCCGCAGTTCCACACGGCGCGGGAGGGCCCGACGGCCACGACCTCCTGGCACCCCTCACCGGGGATAGATCCGGACGCTGGCGGCGACGGTGTCGGCGAGGTGCTCTTTCGTGATCACGCCGACGATGTGCCCGGCGCGGGGGGCCCGGTCTCGGTGCCCTCGTGCACCTTCACGGCTTCACGGGCTCGCTCTCCCGGAGGACCCCGGTCGACCTGCACCCCCACGACGTGCTGCACAACTGCTGCTCCTCCGAGGGTAGAATCCTCCTCCAGCACCAGCCCGACGACTTCCTCGCAGGCTCGTCACCAGCTCATCCAGCGTCGCCCCCTGGGTATGCGCCCCGGGCAGCCCGGGGACGGTTCCGACGTAGAGGCCGGTCACCGGGTCCTGCTCGACGACGGCGGTGAGGGTGGTCATGGCCTGTCTCCCGAACGTCCTGCCGGGCAGACTATCATGGAGCGGCCGCTCCCTGCACGGCCGGCCTGTCGGCGACGCCGCCCCCATAACCTCGGACAGTTCCGGACGCGAGCGGGCTCGGGCGTCGGGGACGGACCGACGATGGGGCGGGGCAGGGGTCTCCTGCGTGCGGTGGCGGTCAGCCCGGCGGATGCGCGGCCGACACGAGCACGGGCTCGGCCCGATAGAGATCGGGAAAGAGGCGCTTCAGGGCGGCGATCTTGGGGAGGTCGTTGATCGCGATATAGGGATAGGTCGGGTTGAGGGCCAAAAAATCCTGGTGATAGGCTTCGGCGGGATAGAAGGTGCGGCCGGGCTCGACGGTCGTCACGATGGCGGCATCGAACACATGGTCCTGATCGAGCTGGGCGATGTACGCCTCGGCGACCCGGGCCTGCCCGGCGCTCATCGGGAAGATCGTCGAGCGGTACTGCGTGCCGATGTCCGGCCCCTGACGGTCGAGCTCGGTCGGATCGTGGGCCGCCGAGAAGTAGATCTGAAGGAGGCGTCCGTAGCTGATCTTCTGGGGGTCGAAGGTGACGCGAACCGATTCGGCGTGCCCGGTCGTGCCCGAGCCCACCCTCTCGTAGTCGGCCGTAGCCGCAGCACCCCCGGCATAGCCGGAGACGGCGCCGGTGACGCCCTCGACGTGCTGGAAGACGCCCTGGACGCCCCAGAAGCAGCCGCCGGCCAGGACGGCGACCTCGGATGTGGCCTGCCCTGCCGGCTCATCCACGGCAGGCGGCGGGGTCGCGCGCGCCTCCTCGGCCGCCACCGGCCCGAGCTTCATCTGGAGCCCGACCGCCAGGAGGAGCCCGACGAGAACAAAGGCGGCGCCATAGTGGAGCAGGCTCTGCCTGTCACGGGTAGAGGGGCCAGCGGATCATCGGTCGGCTCCATTCTCGGCGGAAGGCCAAGACATGGGGCCGCACGCCGTCATCGAGGAAGCCGATCTCGGAGGTGTGATCCGCGATCTCGCCGCTCTCCCGGACAGGCCGACGGTGCCACCGGCCCGCCACGACGCCTCGGCCGTCGCTGCGGGCGTCGCTGCCCCACCCCCTCACCGGGGATAGATCCGGACGCTGGCGGCCACCGTGTCGGCGACGTGCTCCTTGGTGATCACGCCGACGATGTGCTCGGCGCGGGGGCGGCCGGTGCCGGTGACGACGACGGCCATGGTGGCGCGCTTGCGCCAGATGCGGGCGATGACGTCGAAGGTGACGTCGGTGTCGCGGACGATGGTGAAGCGCTTGCCGGCGAGCTCGCCCAGGGTGACGTCGGTGCCGGTGCGGGCGATGGCGCGGCGGAGATCGGTGTTGATGCGCAGCACGCCGGCGATGTGGCTGCCGCGCGTCACCACGACGTGCCGGAGCCCGTGGGCGCCCTCGGAGGTCCGCATGAGCTCGTCGAAGCCGGTGCCCTGGTCGAGCACGAGGACGTCCCGCTCCATCACCTCCCTGGCGCTGCGGACGAGGAAGAGGTTGGCGTGGAGGGCCTTGGGGATGGGGTGGCCGCGACGGACCAGCTTCAGCGTGTAGATGTTCTCGCGGGAGAGCATGCGGCGGACGCCCAGGGCCATGGCGACGGCCAGGATCATCGGCAGGACGATGTCGTAGTCGCGGGTCATCTCGAAGATCATGGTGACGGCGGTCATCGCCGCCCCGGTGCCGCCGCCGACCATGGCGCCCATGCCGACCATGGCGAAGGCCGGCAGGCTGACCGGGAGGCCGGGGGCGATCATCCCGACGACGGAGGCGAAGGCCGCGCCGATCGTGGCGCCCATGAAGAGCGAGGGCGAGAAGACCCCGCCCGAGGAGCCGGAGCCCAGGCTGACCGAGGTCGCCAGCAGCTTCGAGACATAGAGGAGGAGGAGGAAGAGGGGGGCGGTGAGCCGGCCGTCGAGGGTCGCCTGGATGGTCGAGTAGCCGACGCCCTCGACATAGTAGTGGCCGGCCGTCCGCTGCAGCACGTAGATGAGGACGCCGACCAGCGCCATGCCCAGCGCGTGCCGGCCGTAGCGGCCGGGGATGCGGTCGAAGGCGTCCTCGGCCCAGTGCAGGCCGCGGATGAAGCCGGTGGCGGCGACGCCGACGATGGCGCCCAGCAGCGCATAGAGGAGAAGCGTGGGGGCGCTGGTCAGCTCGCTCGGCATGGAGGCGAGGTTCACCGGCACCAGGAAGGCCGGCTGGGTCCCGAAGAAGAGGCGGCCGATATAGGTGGCGGTGCCCGTGGCGATGGCGACGGGCAGGAAGGTGTTGACGCTGATCTCGGGCATCATCAGCTCGGTGGCGAAGAGCACGCCGCCGATCGGGGTGTTGAAGGTGGCGGCGATGCCGGCGCCGGCCCCGGCGGCGACCAGGGTGATGCGCTGGCCGGCCGTCATGCCGATGACCTGGCCGAGCGTCGAGCCGAGGGCCGAGCCGATCTGGATGATCGGGCCCTCGCGGCCGACGGCGGCGCCGCTGCCGATGGCCAGGGCCGAGGCCAGGGACTTCACGACCGCCACGACCGGGCGGATGATGCCGCCCTTGTAGTAGACGGCGTCCATCACCTCGGGCACGCCATGGCCCTTGGCCTCGGGGGCGAAGGTCGAGACGAGGAAGGTGACGCCGAGGCCGCCCACCACCGGCACCAGAATGACGAAGATGCCCCAGGGGCTGGGCGGGGTGAAGGCGTTGGCCTCGTAGGCGAAGGACAGGCGGCCCAGGAAGAGGACATTGTGGACGAGGCCGATGAGCTCCCGGAACACGAAGGCGCCGAGGCCGGTGACGATGCCGACCAGCAGGGCCAGCAAAGAGAGCTGCACGAGGCCGATGCGCCGACCTTCGACCGCCCCAGGGAAGAAGGCCGCCTCCCCGGCCTGCCCCCGCCCGGCGGCCCGCGCCGCGGGCCGGGCCGAAGGCTCGAGGCTCCTCGGATCGCCGGCCATGCTCTCCCGCCTCCGCTCGCCCCGGCCGCGCCGAGGCCGTCCCCGCATCGAGGCCGAGGCCCGCAGGGCAGGAGCAACCGGATCGCCGCGCCACATCTGAGGGCGGGGTAGCACGGCAGGGGGGGCCATCGCAAAGAGCGTCTTCGCCGCGGGCCGGGCGGGGTTGCTCCGGCCTCACGGCCCCGGAGGCCGCGGGCGTTGCGGCGGCGCATCACCCGGCCGCCGACCCGTCGCCGCCCGGAGGGGGCGCGAGACGACAGGAGGGCGCGCAGCGGGCTCGAGCGCCTGATCCTCAAGGCCCGGGGCTCCACCCCGGCCGGCGCGCGGCCTCCGGGCCGGCCCGTCCTGGCCCCTTGCCGAGCCTGCCGGGATCGGCTCTAAAATTCTACTCTCGGTGTGCCCGACATCACAGGCCGATCACCTCGGATGGGGTGAGATCGGCTGGGGATCGGGTGATATCGGGCGGCGCCGACACCAACGACCCTTGCTGGTGGCGACCAACAGCGGGCGAAGAGGACAGGGCATGGCAATCAGCTGGTACGAGCGCCTGCTGGGCACGATCGCCCACCACCTGAACCGGCACGTGGTCTGGCATCGGCTGCCCATGCCGCTGGCGATGCTCAACCTCATCGGGCTGCGCACCAACCTGCGGCTGCACAATCTCTACGACACCGAGACGAGGCGGCCGGAGGTGGCGCCGATCGGGGGCTTCGACGTGCGCCATTGCCGGGCCCCGGACGGCAGCTTCAACGACCTGACCCAGCCGAGCATGGGCATGGCCGGCACCCGGTTCGGCCGCAACGCGCCCCTGACGATGACCTTCGGGGAGCAGCCGCCCGGCCTCTACGAGCCCAATGTGCGGCTGGTGAGCTCGCGCCTGCTGGCGCGCGAGAGCTTCGTGCCGGCGACCACCCTCAACATGCTGGTGCCGGCCTGGCTGCAGTTCATGGTGCACGACTGGCTGACGCACGGCCGGAACGACACCGACCACCCGCCGCACGAGATCCCGATCCCGCCCGGCGACGACTGGCCGGCGCCGGAGATGACGATCCTCCGCACCGCCCCGGACCCGACGCGGCGGCCCGAGGAGGCTCAGCGGCCGGCCACCTATATCAACAGCGAGACCCATTGGTGGGACGGCTCGCAGATCTACGGCTCGAGCCTCGACATCCAGCGGCGGCTGCGCAGCGACCCCTCGACCGGCGAGGTCCTGCCGGGCGGCCTCATGTATCTCGATGCCAAGGGCCACCTGCCGCTCGACCAGGGCAACAAGATCGTGGACCAGGAGCTGGCCGGCGTGAACGGCAACTGGTGGATCGGCCTTTCCGTCATGACGACCCTCTTTCTGCGCGAGCACAATGCCATCGCGCGGCGCCTGCAGCTCGACCATCCCGATCGGGACGGCGAGTGGCTCTTCCAGAAGGCCCGGCTCGTCAACGCGGCGCTCATCGCCAAGATCCACACGACGGAGTGGACGCCGGCGCTGCTCGACACGCCCGAGCTGCGGGTCGGCATGCGCGCCAACTGGTGGGGCATCCTCGAGGAGACCTACAAGCGGGCCTACGGCCGGGTGGGCGACGGCGAGCTGCTCTCGGGCATCCTGGGCTCGACCCACGACCACCACACGGCACCCTATGCGATGACCGACGAGTTCACCGCGGTCTACCGGATGCACCCGCTGATCCCGGACGCCTTCTCGTTCCGGCGCCGCGCCGACGACGGCAGCCTGCTGGACACCGACATCGCGAGCGTCGCCGGGGGCGGGGCCACGCGCCTCTATGCCAGCGTCCCGCTGCCCGACGTCGTCTACTCGCTGGGCACGAGCCATCCGGGGGCGCTCGTCCTCCACAACTATCCGCAGCTTCTCCGGCGCCTCGACAAGAAGCCGGAGGAGGGCATCTTCATCGATCTCGCGGCGACCGACATCCTGCGCGACCGCGAGCGCGGCGTGCCCCGCTACTGCGCCTTCCGCCGCATGCTCGACATGAGCGTGCCCAAGTCGTTCGAGGAGCTGACGGACAATCCGGGCTGGCGCCGCGAGCTGGCCGAGATCTATGGCGAGGTCGAGAAGGTCGACCTGCTGGTCGGCATGCTGGCCGAGAAGGGGCCGCCCGGCTTCGCCTTCAGCGACACCGCCTTTCGCATCTTCATTCTCATGGCGTCGCGGCGGCTCAAGAGCGACCGCTTCTACTGCGAGGACTTCACGCCCGAGGTCTACACGCCGGCCGGCATGGCCTGGATCGACGAGAACAGCATGCGCACCGTGCTGCTCCGCCACCTGCCGGAGCTGGCGCCGCAGGTAGCCGACGTCCGCAACGTCTTCTTCCCCTGGGCGCGGGGCGGAGCCTGAGCGATGGCCCGGCGCATCCGTGTGCCCTGGCTCGTCGATGTCCTTCTCGTCGACGACCCGCACGAGATCAGCGAGCTGGCGGCCGAGCCGAGGCTCGACCGGGTGTTCGACCCCATAGGGCCCCTCGTCAACAGGGTGATCGCCCACCGCATGCGCGGCACACCCCTGCCCGGCCTGCGGATACCGGCCCTGGCCCCGCGCGGCGACCGGCTGCGCGCCGAGCGCCAGGCAGCCCTCGAGAAGCAGCTCGATCCCGCCGCGGAGAAGCCGCTCTGGGACGAGGGTCACGTGCGCGACCTCGGGGCCTACGTCTCCGGACGCCTCGACGAGGCACGGCTGGGGCCACTCGTCCAGGAGGTCTGCGGCCGGCTCTTCGATCCCGACTATCGGGCCACCCCCGAGAGCTGGCAGGCGGCCATCCTCTTCGCCAACGCCGCCAATACGGATCCCTTTCGTCGTCTCTGGTGGACCATCACGGGTCGGCTGCGGCGGGCGCGCGATCTTCTGGCGAGGCTCGCCAAGGACGACATCCTGGCCTTCCATGCGACCACTATCGGCGTCCACAACATCGTGCACTCGCTTCAGGGCATGCGCGAGCTGCGTCAGGATGCGGGTGCCCGCGCCCGTCTGTCCGAAGCGACGATCGTGAGCCAGTGCCTCGTGGCGCCGCCTAGCGTGCCGCGGCAGGTGACGTCCGAGCTTTTTACGCGTGCCGCCGTCGGCCCGCTCCGGGCCGGGACCTTCGTGCTGATGCAGCTCGACGAGGCCCGCGAGCGGGCGCCCGGGCCCGAGATGACCTTCATGAGCGACCAGTGGAGCCGGTGCCCGGCCAGGGCGTTCGTGCCGGCGCTTCTGCTGGCGGTGTGGCGCGCCGCCGAGGAGATGGGCCCATGACCGAGGACGTCATCTTCACCCCGCTCAAGTTCAGGAATCTCGAGGTCAAGAACAGAATATTCCGATCGAACGTCTCCGGGCGCTTCGACAACGAGGACGGCTCGCTCACCCAGACGCGCATCAACTGGGAGAGCAAGTTCGCGCGGGGCGGCGTGGGGGCCATCATCTCCTCCTACGTGCCGGTCCTCATCGAGGGCCGCATCATGGCGGGCTACGCCACCGTCCACCGGGACGACTTCATCCCGCTCTGGGAGAAGCTCGGCCAGGCGGTGCACCAGTTCGACTGCAAGTACATCATGCAGCTCTCGCACTCGGGGCGGCAGATGGACATGCCGGGCGTGCACAACTCCCACCGCCCGGTGCTGAGCTCGACCAGCCGCAAGGAATCGCTGCACGGCTTTCTCTGCCAGGCGATGACCGGGGCGGAGATCCAGCACACGGTCGAGGCGTTCGCCAAGGGCGCCTGGCGGGCGCGCGAGGCCGGGCTCGACGGGGTCGAGCTGCACGCCGCCAACGGCTACCTCTTCACCCAGTTCCTGAGCTCCGGCATCAACGACCGGAAGGACAGCTACGGCGGCCCGCTCGTCAACCGGGCGCGCTTCCTGCTCGACGTGGTCCAGGCGATCCGGGCCAAGGTCGGCAGCGGCTTCCATCTCCAGGTCAAGCTCAGCGCCGTCGACCTCAACAACGTCATCCCCTGGGAGGGCAAGGGCAACAGCCTCGACGACACGGTCCAGGTGGCCAAATGGTGCGAGGACGCCGGCGCCGACGCCATCCACGTCTCGATGGGCAGCCTCTTTCCCCATCCCTTGAACCCGCCCGGCGACTTCTCCTTCGAGACCATCGCCACGACCTACGACGCGATGATCGCCTCGGGCGTCTCGACCTTCCGCAACTTTTTCCTGTTTCGCTATCCGATGCTGCGGCCGATCTTCCGCTGGATCTGGTTCCGCATGAAGAAGGGCCGGCCGGTCGAGGGGGTGGGCCTCGACGAGGCGCGGGCGATCAAGCGGGCGGTCGGGGTGCCGGTGCTGAACACGGGCGGCTACCAGACGGCCTCCTTCATCCGGAACGCCATCACCAGCGGGGCCTGCGACGGCGTCTCCATCGCCCGCTCGCTGATCGCCAACAACGACCTCCCGAAGCAGTGGGCGGCGGGCCGCGATCTCCCCGAGCGGCCCTGCACCTACTGCAACAAGTGCCTCTTGAACGCGGCCAAGAACCCGCTCGGCTGCTACGAGCTGTCGCGCTTCGGCGGCGACCACGACGCCATGGTCGAGGAGCTGATGTCGATCTACCGGACGCGGCCCGAGCTGCGCCTGCCCGCGCTTCAGGAGGCCTGAGATGGCCGCCGAGGCTCCCGTCACGGCGGTCGAGGTGGCGCTCCGCCGCCGGCGCCGCCTCCTCCTGCCGCTCTATCTTCTGGTGGCGTTGATCTTCGTCCTGGGCCTCGTCGGGCTCGCCCTCGGCATCAAGAGCCTGTGGCGGCTCGGCGACAACGGCACGCCCCATTTCGTCCAGGCCCGCGAGCATTTTCTCTATGGCTCGATCGGCTCGGAGCCCGAGAGCGGCCTGCCCTACTGGATCTGGCAGGCGCTGCCGCGCCTCTTCCCCGAGGCGTTCGAGGGGCGGGACGACTATTCGGCCTTCGGCTTTCTCTACGAGGACGGTCCCCACGGCCGGCCGCGCGACCTGCCGATCGGCGTCTCCCGGCGCGAGGTCAAGGGGGTGGAGCTGGTCTGGCTCAACTGCGCCGTCTGCCACACCGGCACGGTACGCGAGACCGAGGGCGGCCCCCGCCGGATCGTCGCGGGGATGCCGTCGAACAATCTCGATCTCTACCGCTTCATCCGCTTTCTGCTGAGTGCCGGTGCCGACGAGCGGCTGTCGCCGGACAAGCTCATTCCCGCCATGAAGGCCTCCGGCGCCCATCTCGGCTGGCTCGAGGAGAAGGTCTGGCGCTACTACGTGATCCCCCGGGTCAGGGACGGCCTGATCCAGCGGCGCAGCCACTTCCTGCCGCTCCTCGAAGCCCAGCCCGCCTGGGGGCCCGGCCGCGTCGACACGTTCGACGGCTACAAGCTCATCCAGATGGGCCTCTTCCTCCCGGACCTGACGCCGGCCGAGCGGATCGGCACGGCCGATTTCCCGGCGATCTTCGAGCAGGGGCCGCGCCGGGGCATGCGGCTGCATTGGGACGGCAACAACGACTCCCTGGCCGAGCGCAATCTCTCTGCCGCGATCGGCGCCGGCGTCACGCCCAGGACCGTGGATCATCCCGCCATCGAGCGCGTCGCCGACTGGCTCCTGACCCTGAAGCCCCCGGCCAGCCCCTATCGGCCCGACCCGGCCGCCGTCCAGCGCGGCAAGGCGCTCTACATGAAGGGCTGCGCCGCCTGCCACGGCTATCAGGACGGCGACCACTACGTCTTCGAGGGGGAGTATCTGGGCAAGGTCGAGCCCAACGCTGAAGCTCGGCGTCGATCCGGCGCGGCTCGAACTCCTATACCGAGCGCCTGCGCGACTATCAGGTGGGTGAGCTCTTCAAGGGCACCCCTTACCAGTTCAGCCACTTCACCAAGACCGACGGCTATGCCGACCTGCCGCTCGACGGGCTCTGGCTCCGGGCGCCCTATCTCCACGACGGCGGCGTGCCGACCCTGGCCGACCTGCTGAAGCCGCCGGCCGAGCGGCCGGTGGCGTTCGTGCGCGGCCTCGACACGCTCGACCCCGAGCATGGCGGCTTCGCGGCGCCGGCCTGCAACCCGGACGGGGCGCCGCCGGGGGCCGGCTTCTGCTTCGACACGCGGAAGCCCGGCAACGGCGCCGGCGGCCACGTCTACGGCACCGATCTCGCTCCCGAGGCCAAAGCCGATCTTCTCGCCTATCTCCTCACCTTCTGACCCGAGGAACGATCCGATGATCCAGGCCCAGACGATCTCCTGGACGGCGGCCGACACGGCGGCGAAGCTCCAGACCTACCGGCGCATCCTTCTCGTCAGCATCGTCCTCAACCTGATCGTCGCCTTCATCATCATCTTCTGGCCGCATTTCTTCACCTCGACGCTGCACCAGCCCGACGCCTTCCCCTCGACCTGGCCCCGCCACTGGGGCTTTCAGCTCGTCGCGATCAACCTCCTCTACGTGCCGGGCTACAAGCGGCCGCTCGACCAGCGCTGGCCGAACTGGCTGGGCATCCTCATCCGGCTCACCTTCGCCCTCTTCTTCTTCAGCCAGGGCGACGGCTTCGTCTGGATGGGGCTCTACGACGGCGGCTTCGGCCTGCTCCTCCTCGTCACCTATGCCCGCCTCTTCCGCGCCGACGTGATGTCCAAGCCCTGATCGGCCGGGCACCGGACGGCGGCCGCGGATTTGACAAGCGGGCCGGACCGTCTATAAGCACCGCCAGCGCGCGGCTCGCCTCGGACGAGCCGCTTTTGTTGTCTTGCTGCCAAGCTCGAGGACCGATGACCAAACGCATTTCCGCCAAGGGCAAGATCTGTCGTCGCCTGGGCGTCAATCTGTGGGGCCGCTCGAAGGACCCGTTGGCGCGGCGGAACTACGCGCCGGGCGAGCACGGCAGCAAGCGCCGCAAGATGTCGGGCTACGCGCTCCAGCTCGCCGCCAAGCAGCGGCTGAAGCGCTATTACGCCAACATGAACGAGCGGCAGTTCCATCGGATGTTCGAGGAGGCGGTCCGGCTGCGCGGCGACACCGCCGAGAACCTGGTGGGCCTCCTGGAGCGCCGGCTCGACATCATCGTCTACCGGATGAACTTCGTGCCGTCGGTCTTCGCCGCGCGCCAGTTCGTCAACCATGGCCACGTCAGGGTCAATGGGAAGCGGGTCAACATCCCGAGCTACCTCTGCAAGGAGGGCGACCTCGTCGAGGTCACCGAGCGGGCGCGCAACATCCCGATGGTGATGGAGTGCCTGCAGCAGCCCGAGCGCGACGTGCCGGAATACCTCCAGGTCGACTTCAAGGCCATGAAGGGCCAGTTCGTCCGCACGCCCAAGATGGCGGACGTGCCCTATCCCGTGCAGATGGAGCCGAACCTCGTCATCGAGTACTACTCCCGCTGAGTGGCCGCGCGGGCCAGCGGCCCGCGCCCTCCATCATGCCTTTCGGCGCTCTCTTCCGGTCCTCGCCCACCCGGCGATCCGTGCTCCGCGGGGGCGGTGCGTCGATGCTCGCGCTGGCTCTCCTGGGCCGCCGGGATCGCCGCGGCGGCGGCGCCCGCCGACCTCGACCTCCGCTATGCCGTGACGGTGTCGGGCGTTCAGGTCGCCCGGCTGGGCCTGATCGATCAGGCCCCAGGGCGGCTCGGTCGCCACGTCCTTCATCGTCCGGAGCGAGGGCATCGCGGCCTTCCTCGGCGGCAACAGCTCCATCGAGATGACCGGAACCAGCGCATCGGGCCCCCATGGCCTGGTGCCGGTCGTGTTCGACGGCGTCGAGAAGAAGCCCGACCGCGAGCGCAGGATCCAGATCCGCTACGACGACGCGGGCGGGATCGAGGGCCTGATCTATCACAACAATGGTCGGCTCAAGGACAGCGAGGTCCCGGCCGGCCTGCAGGACGGCACCATCGATCCCCTGACGGCCTTGCTGAGGCTGCGGGTCTGGCTGCCGCGAGCGGAGGCCGGCACCGCGCCGAAGACGACGACCCTGCCGATCTTCGACGGCCGGAAGCGCTACGACCTCGAGGCCACCTATCTCGGCCGCTCGACCTACGACGGCAAGCCCGTGCGGGAGCTGAAGGTCCAGCTGATCGCCCGCTACGGCTTCGACCGCAGCGACACGTTCATGACCTTTCCCGACGAGCCCAACCCGCGCTGGGTCAGGGTGCTGGTGAGCGACGACGAGCGCCGCGTGCCGATATTCGGGGAAACCGTCAACGGCTCGCTGACCTCGACCGTCACGCTGGTCGCGAGCTGTGGGGAGGGCGCCGGGAGCGGCCGCCTGCGCGCCGCTCCTTCCCTGAGTCCGGTCAGGCCCCGATCCGGGTCAGGCCGCCGCGCCGACGGCGATGCCCTTCTCCTCGAGGAACGTCCCGAGCTCGCCCGTCTCGTGCATCTCGCGGATGATGTCGCAGCCGCCCACCAGCTCGCCCTTGACGTAGAGCTGCGGAAAGGTCGGCCAGCTCGAGAACTCCTTCAGGCCCGTGCGCAGATCCTGGTCCTCCAGGATATTGTAGGACTGGAACTTGACGCCCGTCTGGGAGAGGACCTGGACCACCGCGGCGGAGAAGCCGCACATCGGGAAGACCGGGGTGCCCTTCATGTAGAGCACGACGTCGTCGCCGCTGATCTGCTCCTTGATGCGATCGAAGACCGGATTGCTCATCGACTTGTTCCTCGGGATGCCAAAGGAGGGGAGTGGGTCAGGCGGGGGCAGCGGTCGAGAGGGCCAGGGCATGCAGCTCGCCGCCCATGCGCTGGCCCAGGGCCTTGTAGACGAGCTGATGCTGCTGGAGGCGGCTCTTGCCCCGGAAGGCCTCGGAGACGATCACGGCGCGGTAATGGTCGCCGTCGCCCGCCAAGTCCTCGATCCGCACCTGGGCGTCGGGCAGGGCCTCGCTGATCAGCTTCTGGATATCCTCGGCCGCCATCGGCATGCGCGTTCGGTCCTCTCGCGGCCCGGCGTTACCCGGCCATGTAGCGGGGCAGCCAAGAGGCCTGCCGCTCCACCAGATCTTCCAGCGATATGGGGGCTTCGCCCGTCACGATCAACGCGTCGCCGCCGGTCGTGCCGACCTCGCGGGCGATGATGCCCGCCTGCGCCGCCCGTCCCAGGATCGGGCGGAGCGCCAGGGCGTCGACGGCCAGGAGATAGCGCGCCTGCTCCTCGCCGAAGAGCCAGCCCATGACGCTCGGCACGTCGCGCGGGACGGTGAGCCGGGCGCCGCTGCGGGAGGCGATGCACATCTCGGCCAGCGCCGTGGCGAGGCCGCCGTCGGCGAGGTCGTGGCAGGCCAGCGATCCGACCTTCGGCGACGAGCCCCTGGACGAAGTCGCCGTGGCGTCGCTCGACGGCGAGCTCCACCGGCGGTGGCGCTCCGTCCTCGCGCCCCAGGATCTCCCGGAGATAGAGCGAGGCGCCGAGCCAGCCGACGCTCTCGCCGATCAGGATCAGGCTCAGGCCCGGCTCGTGCCAAGCCATGCCGACCATCCGCGAGAGATCCTCGAGGAGCCCGAGGCCGCCGATCTCGGGGGTCGGCTGGATCGCCTTGCCGTCGGTCTCGTTGTAGAGCGAGACGTTGCCGGACACGACCGGGAAGTCGAGCGCCCGGCAGGCCTCGGCCATGCCCTCGATCGCGGCCACCAGCTGGCCCATGATCGGCGGCCGCTCGGGATTGCCGAAGTTCAGGCAGTTGGTGATGGCGAGCGGCCTCGCCCCCACGGAGACGATGTTCCGCCAAGCCTCGGCCACGGCCTGCTTGCCGCCCTCGAAGGGATCGGCCTCGCAGTAGCGGGGCGTGCAGTCGGTGGTGAGCGCCAGGCCGCGGCTCGTCCCGTGGAGGCGCACCACGGCGGCATCGCCGCCCGGCCGCTGCACCGTGTCGCCCATGACGAGGTGATCGTACTGCTCCCAGATCCAGCGCTTGCTCGCGAGGTCGGGGCAGGCCATGAGCCGCAGCAGCGCTTCCCGGTGCGAGCAGGGCGGCGTCGCCACGTTGCCCAGCAGCGGCAGGCGCTTCGGCGGCGGCCTGCTCGGCCGCTCGTAGATGGGCGAGGCGCCACTGACCGGGGCGATCGGCAGGTCGGCCGCCACCACGCCCTCGTGGCGGATCACCATGCGGCCGGTGTCGGTGACCCGGCCGACCGTGGCGAGGTCGAGCCCCCAGCGCTCGAACACGGCGCGCGCCACGTCCTCCTTGCCCTTCTCGAGCACCATGAGCATCCGCTCCTGGCTCTCCGAGAGCATGATCTCGTAGGCGCTCATGCCGGCCTCGCGGAGCGGCACCCGGTCGAGGTCCATCTCGATGCCGGTGCCGCCGCGCGCCGCCATCTCGAAAGACGAGGAGGTGAGGCCGGCGGCCCCCATGTCCTGGACCGCGACGATGCAGTCCTTCCGCATCAGCTCCAGGCAGGCCTCGATCAGGAGCTTCTCGGTGAAGGGGTCGCCCACCTGGACGGTAGGCCGCCGCGCCTCGCGCTCCTCGCTGAACTCGGCCGAAGCCATGGTCGCGCCATGGATGCCGTCGCGGCCGGTCTTGGCGCCGACATAGACCACGGGGTTCCCGACGCCGGCGGCCCGGGCGTAGAACACCTTGTCGGCCTCGGCAACACCCACGCACATCGCGTTGACGAGGATGTTGCCGTTGTAGCCGCGGTGGAAGGTGGTCTCGCCGCCGACGGTGGGCACGCCCACGCAGTTGCCGTAGCCGCCGATGCCGGCCACCACGCCCGCCACGAGGTGGCGCGTCTTGGGGTGGCCAGGCTCGCCGAAGCGCAGCGAGTTGAGGATGGCCACGGGCCGGGCACCCATGGTGAAGACGTCTCGGAGGATGCCGCCCACGCCCGTCGCCGCACCCTGAAAGGGCTCGATGAAGCTCGGGTGGTTGTGGCTCTCCATCTTGAAGACCGCGACCAGACCCCCGCCGATGTCGACCACGCCCGCATTCTCGCCGGGGCCGCACACCACCCAGGGCGCCTCGGTCGGCAGCTTCCTGAGATGCAGCCGGGAGGATTTGTAGGAGCAGTGCTCGCTCCACATGACGGAAAAAATGCCGAGCTCGAGGAGGTTGGGCTCGCGCCCGAGGATCTCCTGGATCCGCGCGTACTCGTCCTCCTCGAGCCCGTGCTCGGCGACCAACTGCGGTGTGATGGCGCTTCGCTCCATCAGCCGAGCGCCTGGGCCAGCGACGAAAAAAGGCCCTGGCCGTCGGTCGAGCCGTGCAGCGGGTCGGTCGCGTCCTCGGGATGGGGCATCAGGCCCAGGATGTTGCGCTCCTTGGACAGCACGCCGGCGATGCGGCCGGTAGCACCATTGACCTCTTCGCCGTAGCGGAACGCGATGCGGTCCTCGTCCTCGAGCCGGGCCAGCTCGTCCGCGCCCACGATATAGTTGCCGTCATTGTGCGCCACAGGCACGCGCAGCCGCTGCCCGGCCTCGTAGGCGTGAGTGAAGTTGCTGGCGCGCGTGGCGACGTCGAGCTCGACCGTCCGGCAGACGAAGGCGAGCCCCCGATTGCGGATCAGGGCACCGGGCAGGAGGCCCGCCTCGGTCAGGATCTGGAAGCCGTTGCAGATGCCGAGCACGGCGGTGCCACGCCGGGCCAACCGCGCCACTTCGGCCATGACCGGGCTGCGGGCGGCGATGGCGCCGCAGCGCAAATAGTCGCCATGGGCGAAGCCGCCGGGCAGGGCCACGAGATCGAGCGCCGGCAGGCTCGTCTCCTGATGCCACACACGAAGCGGCGGCCTGCCGGTGGCCCGCACCAGGGCCGCCTCGAGGTCGAGCTCGCGATTGGAGCCCGGAAAGCTGACGATGGCCGCGCGCAAGCTAGGCGTGCTCCTCGTAGCGCATACTCATCGGCCGGCTCCAGGAGCTAGTCGAGGTCGATGCGGTAGCTCTCGATGACCGGGTTGGCGAGCAGCTTCTCGCACATGGCGCGGGTCAGGGCCTCGGCCTCGGCGCTGTCGGTCGCCGCAAGGTCGAGCTCGATGACCTTGGTCCGCCGCACGCCCTTGACGCCGCCGAAGCCGAGGCCCTTGAGCGAGCGCTCGATCGCCACCGCTTCCGGATCGAGCACGCCGGGTCGAAAGCCGATCTCGACCCGAGCCTTCACTGCAGCGTCTCCGGCCCCTTAAGGTCGCGCGGGCCGGCCTCGGGCAGGATGCCCAGCCGGCGGGCGATCTCGGCATAGCCCTCCTGGACGTTGCCCAGATCGCGGCGGAAGCGGTCCTTGTCGAGCTTCTCGTTGGTCCGCGAGTTCCAGAGGCGGCAATTGTCGGGGCTGATCTCGTCGGCCAGCACGATCCGCATGTCCTCCTCCTCCCAGAGGCGGCCATATTCGAGCTTGAGGTCGACGAGCTTCAGCCCGACGCCGATGAAGAGGCCGGTCAGGAAGTCGTTGATGCGCAAGGTGAGATTGAGAAGCTCGTCGAGCTCCTGGTAGCTCGCCCAGCCGAACGCCGTGACGTGCTCCTCGCTCACCATCGGATCGCCCAGCTCGTCGGACTTGTAGTAGTACTCGACGATCGAGCGGGGCAGGGGGGCCCCCTCTTCCATGCCGAAGCGCTGCGCCAGCGAGCCGGCCGCGATGTTCCTCACCACCACCTCGATCGGGATGATCTCGACCTCGCGGATGAGCTGCTCGCGCATGTTGAGCCGGCGCATGAAGTGGGTCGGGATGCCGACCTCGCCCAGCTTCATCATCAGGTATTCGGAGATCCGGTTGTTGAGCACGCCCTTGCCGGTGATGATGCCGTGCTTCTTGTTGTTGAAGGCGGTGGCGTCGTCCTTGAAGTACTGGATCAGGGTGCCGGGCTCGGGACCTTCGAAGAGAACCTTCGCCTTGCCCTCGTAGACCTGCCTGCGCCGAGCCATCGCCACCACCAAGCCAATTCGGGGACACGAAAATCGGCGCCCGAGCCGGACGCCGTTTCTGCCCGATAGCCAGCGGGCGCCATCCTTATAGACGAGGCACTCCCGGGCGACAACCGACGTGGGCGCCGGCCCGACCCCTTCGTGGCATACCAGGGCTTCTCCCGCCGGCCACTGCGGCGGGCGCCGGCTTGGTCCTCAGCTCTCCGGCGGCGGCTCTCGGAGGCCGACCCGACGAAAGGCGTTGGTGATCGGATAGCGGCGGTCGCGGCCGAACGCGCGTCGCGTGATCTTGACGCCCGGCGGGGCCTGGCGGCGCTTGTACTCGGCCAGGTCCAGAAGGTTGGACACCCGCCGCACCACGTCGGCCGGGAAGTCCCGCCCGACCAGGTCGCGAGGTGCGAGGTCCCGCTCGACCAGGCCCTCGAGGATTCGGTCGAGGAGCGGGTAGGGCGGCAGCGAGTCCTCGTCCTTCTGGTCGGCGCGCAGCTCGGCCGTGGGCGGCTTGGTGATGATCCGCTCGGGGATGACGACGCCTTCCGGGCCGAGGCAGCAGGCCGGCCGCCTGCGATTGCGCAGCTCCGACAGGGCAAAGACGGTCGTCTTGTAGATGTCCTTCAGCACCGAGTAGCCGCCGCACATGTCGCCGTAGAGCGTGGCGTAGCCGACCGACATCTCGGACTTGTTGCCGGTGGTCAGGACCATGGAGCCGAGCTTGTTCGAGATCGCCATCAGGGTCACGCCCCGGATGCGCGACTGGATGTTTTCCTCGGTGGTGTCCGGCGCTCGGTCGCCGAAGATCGGGGCCAGCATGTCCCGGAACGCTGCCACCGCCGGCTCGATCGGCACCTCGTCCAGCCGGATGCCGAGGGCGCCGGCCAGCGCCGCGGCGTCCTCCAGGCTCTCGCCCGAGGTGTACCGGGACGGCATCATCACCGCATGGACCCGCTCGGGCCCCAGCGCATCGACCGCGACCACGGCCGAGATCGCCGAATCGATGCCGCCCGAGAGGCCGAGCACGACCCCCGGGAACCGGTTCTTCCGGACATAGTCCCCGAGACCCAGAACCATGGCCCGGTAGACGCTCTCGAGCTCGGGGAGCGGCGGCGTCAGCGGCGCCTTGCCGACGCTGGCCAAGCGGTCGTCGGCCGCCCGATGCCAGCGGGTGAGGATCAGGCTCTCCTCGAAGCTCGGTGCCTGGGCGACGAGTGACCTATCGGCGTCGAGCGCGAAGGAGGTGCCGTCGAATACCAGCTCGTCCTGGCCGCCGACCTGGTTGACGTAGACCAGCGGCAGCCCCGTCTCGGTCACCCGCGCCACGGCCAGCTGCTGGCGCGTGTCGAGCTTGCCCTGCTCGAAGGGCGAGCCGTTGATGACGACGAGAATCTCGGCACCCGATTCCTGGAGCCCCTCGGCCACATCCTCGAACCACATGTCCTCGCAGACCATGAGGCCGAGCCGGACGACGTCCCCCGATCGGGTCTGGAAAGGCACCGGGCCCGGGATCGGGCCGGGCTCGAAGACCCGCACCTCGTCGAAGACGCCGTAGTTGGGCAGCTCGTGTTTGGCCCGCCAGGCGACGATCCGGCCCCAGGCCAGCAGCAGCACGGCATTGTAGAGATTGTCCCGATCCCGCCAGGGCGCGCCGACGACGAGCGCCGGCCCGCCATCGGCCGTGTCGCGGGCCAGCGCCTCGACCGCCCGTCTGGCGAAATCACAGAAAGCCGGCTTCAGCACCAGATCCTCGGGCGGATAGCCGGCGATGCCGAGCTCGCCGAAGACGACGAGGTCGGCATCCCGGGCCGCCGCCTCGGCCCGGACTCTGCGGATCAGCTCGAGATTGCTCTCGAGGTCGCCCACGGTGGGGTTGGTCTGCGCCAGCGCGATGAGGATCGGGGCGTTCACGGCCATCCAGCCCGCTCGGTTGCTCGCCGTGCGCCGGCCCTTGACCGTCGCGCACGGCCCCAATCTAAGTGATTCCGGCCGCCGGGCAATCGCCGGGCGACGAGCCCGGAGGATGGATGAGCGAGACCTCGGCCGGCAACGCCCTCGTCATCGGTGCCGGCATCGTCGGTGCCAGCTCTGCCCTCTTTCTGCAGCGGGACGGCTGGAGGGTCAGAATCGTCGATCCGCGGCCACCCGGCAGCGGCGCCTCGCTCGGCAATGCCGGCGTCATCAGCGTCGCCAGCGTCCTGCCCATCGGCACGCCCGGCCTCGTCCGCAAGGTGCCGGGCCTGCTCATGGACCCGATGAGCCCGCTCGCCATCCGCTGGCGTCATCTGCCGTCTCTCGCCCCCTGGCTGGTGCGCGTCGCGCTCGCCAGCCGGCCGGAGCATGCCGAGGCCTCCTCGAGGGCGATCGCGGCACTGGCCGGCGAGGCCGAGCGCGCCCACGACCTCGTCATCCAGCAATGCGGCCTCGCCGACCTCGTCCGCCCGGGAGGCTGGCTCAAGGTCGCCTACGACGCCGGCACCTTCGAGCGCGCGACCGCGCTCGAGCGTGGTTTCCTCGAGCGGCGCGGCCGCACCTTCGAGCTGCTCGACCGGGACGAGGTTCTGGACCTCGAGCCGGCCTTGAGCCCCGCCGTCGCCCGCGGCCTGCTCCTGCCTCACAACCGGGCCGTGCGGCACCCGCAGCGCTATGTCGAGGGCATCGTGCGTACCGTCGTGGAGCGCGGCGGCGAGCTCGTGAAGGCCGAGGCTCTCGATTTTGTCCAGACCGACGCCCGCGTCACCGCGGTCGCCAGCACCGCCGGGATGGTGCCGGCCGATCTCGTGGTGCTCGCCGCGGGCGCGTTCTCGGGGCGGCTCGCGGCCCGGGCCGGCGCATCGGTGCCGCTCGAGGCCGAGCGCGGCTATCACGTCATGCTCGCCCATCCCGAGACGACGCTGCGGCGACCGGTCTACACGATCGAGGGCGGCTTCGTGCTGGCGCCGATGGAGCATGGGCTGAGGCTCACCGGCGGGGTCGAGCTGGCGAGCGCCTGGGCCCCGCCCGACTATCGCCGCATTCGGGGCCTCGTCCCCCGCGCCCGGCGGCTCCTGCCGGGGCTCGACGGGCGGATCCTCAGCGAGTGGCAGGGCAGCCGACCCTCCCTGCCGGACAGCCTGCCCGTCATCGGCCGGGCCCCGGGCCTGGCCAACCTGCTGCTCGCCTTCGGCCACCAGCATATCGGCCTGACGCTCGGCCCCCTGACCGGCCGCGTGGTGGCCGACCTCGCCGCCGGCCGCGATCCCGGACTGGACCTCGGACCCTGCCGTCCGAGCCGGCGCTTTTTCTAGCAGGGCCGGCTCGATCGGCGGTCTTGCGACACGGCGACACAGCGGGCGCTCGCCGGCTTGCGACCGGCGTCCTCGCCACGCAGGGTCCCGCCAGTGACGCTTCGCGCAGGGGAACCGGCATGCGCTCGCGCCTGCTCTTCGCCGCGCTGGTCGTCGTCGCCCTGATCGGCGCCGGCCTCGCGGCCGTGCTCGTCTACCGGCTCGACGACGGGCGTCGCCCGACCCGGACGGTCGGTGCAGCGACGGGCGGACCGCAGCTCGCCGCCCGGCCGGCGATGGCGTCGGCTTGGCCCGAGCCCTCCGGCCTCCGCGCCACCGCCCACCCGGCCGGACCCGGCCCGAGGGCCCCTCGCAGCCCCAGCATCGTGGCGGCACGGCCTTGCCAGTCGGCCCGCGAGCGGCTACATCCGGCCCGCCTCTCTGGCGGGCGCCCGTAGCTCAACTGGATAGAGCACCAGACTACGGATCTGGGGGTTGGGAGTTCGAATCTCTCCGGGCGCGCCAACAGAATCAATAGCCCGAACCGGGCACCGTCCCGCTTTGATCCTGGCGGCTCCGGGCTGTCGTCGAGGTGATCCTCGGCGGAGCTCCGGGCATTTCCGCAGTCCGCCGCCCGCGACCGCGCCGCCGCTGGACTGGCTGGTCGGGGTTGGCTATGGCTCGGTCCGACCGTGCCCGCAGCGTTCGAACGCTCCCTGCTGTGGCAGAATGACTTGGCGGTGGTGATGTTGCTGGTCTGCTCTCCTGGCAAGCCCGAGAGCCGGATCGTCTCGACGGGGCACCTTCCGCGGTTCCGACGAGGTGCGCACCGGCGGCGAGGCGTCTTGCCGTCGCATCTGGCGATCGCCGCGCTGGACGGGCGCGGGCGCCCTGATCACCTGCCGTGAGTAGGCTCGGCATTCCGCGCGGTGCCGCCGGCACGGCGCCGTCGGTCTTGCTTCGCGCGGCGGGGTTCCTGGGACTTTGGCTCGTCCTCTTCGGTGCCGCGCCCGCCGGTCTTCCCGTGGGGCTGGCGGCCGCGGTGGCGGCGACCTGGGCGAGCCTGTTCCTCCTGCCGCCGGGGGCGGCGCGGGCGCGACCCGGCGCCTCGGCTCGCCTCGTGCTGCGTTTCACCTGGCGGTCCGTCGTTGCCGGCGTGGATGTGGCGCGGCGCGCTCTCGACCCTCGCCTGCCGTTGCAGCCCGGCTTCGTGACCTGTCCGGTGACGCTGGCGGCGGGGCCGGCGCGCCAGGCGTTCCGTCTCCTGTCGAGCCTGCAGCCGGGAACATTGCCGATCGGTCCGGACGAGGACGGCATGCTGACCGTCCACTGCCTCGACACGACGCAGCCCGTGGCGGCGCAGATGGCCCACGAAGAAGCGCTGCTGGCCCAGGCTCTGGGCACGGGTGCCGGCGATGACTGAGTTCCTTCTCGCCGCCGCCCTCTTCGTGCTGGCCATGATGGCGGTGGGCTTGGTCCGCGTCCTGCGCGCGCGCGGAAATGCGGATCGGATGATGGCGGCGCAGCTGCTCGCGACCGGCGGAATCGGGACCTTGCTGCTGCTGGCCGCGGCCACCGGCGTGCCGGCGATCGTCGACGTCGCCCTGATCCTGGCGCTGCTCGGCGCCTTCGCCTCGGTCGCGCTCGTCAAGGGCGCGCCGTCGGCTGTCGGCGGCTCCGAGCCGTCCGGCCCGTCATGAGCGCGTCGCTGGACATTCTCACCGTCGTCGCGGTCACCGCCGGCGCTTTTTTCTTCTTGGCCGGGACGGTCGGGCTGCTGCGCTTTCCCGACACGCTCAGCCGCCTCCACGCGCTGACGAAAGCGGACAATCTCGGCCTCGGCCTGTTGGTGCTGGGCCTGCTGCCACAGGCGGCGGGCCCGCTGGCCGGGCTGAAGCTCGTGGTCATCTGGCTCCTGGTGCTGGTGGCCGGGAGCGACGGTCGCCCAGCTGATCGGGCAGGTGGTGCTGGGCGCCAGGCGACGGCCGTGACCGCGACGCTCGCCCTCGACGTCGCCCTGGCGGTGCTGATCCTGGCCTTGGCGTCGTGGATCACCTTGGTGAAGGACGCGTTCGCCGCGGTGGTGGGCTACCTCGTCTACGGGCTGCTGCTGGCGCTCGTCTGGGTGCGTCTCGCGGCGGTGGACGTGGCCATGACCGAGGCCGCGATCGGCGGCGGGGTGACGGGGGTCCTCCTGCTCGGTGCGGTGGCGCGCCTGCCCGGCGCCGGCGCGGCCGGCGAGCCAACGGGTCCGGCCCAGCGCGTCGCGGCGGCGATCCTTTCGCTCCTGGTCACGGGCGGGATCGCGGCCGGCGTGCTGATGCTGCCGGACCCGGCGCCCACGCTGGCGCCGCTGGCGGCGGGCGGCCTGCCCGCGACGGGTGTCGGCAATCCGGTCACCGCGACCTTGATGGCCTATCGGGCCGTCGACACGATGCTCGAGAAGGTGGTGCTCGTGCTGGCGCTCCTGGGCGTGTGGTCGCTGGCGCCGGATCGCTTCTGGGGTGGCAGGCCGGGGCTCCGCTATCCGCTGGACCGGGACGGCGTTCTGGCCTTCCTCGCCCGGCTTCTGATACCGGTCGGCATCCTCGTCGGTACCTATGTGCTCTGGGTCAGCGCCGACGAGCCCGGAGGCGCGTTCCAGGGCGGCACGATCCTCGCCGCCATGTGGATTCTCGCGATGATGGCCGGCCTGACCGAGGCGCCGCCGGTGAGCGGGCGTAGGCTTCGCCTGGTCCTGGTCGTCGGGGCAGCCGTGTTCGTGGCGGTCGGCCTCGCGGGCTTCGCCATGGCGGGCGCCTTCCTCGCCTACCCCCCGGCATTCGCGAAGCCGCTCATCCTCGCGATCGAGGTGCCGGCGACGCTCTCGGTCGCCGCAGCGCTCGGCATGCTGACGGCGGGGCCGCCCGAGCGGACGCCGGAGCGATGAGCGCCGCGACGCTGTTCGGCTTCCTGGGCGCGGCGCTCGTAGGCCTCGGCCTCTTCGGACTGATCGTTCAGCCTCACCCGCTGCGCAAGCTCCTGGCGTTCAACCTCATCGGTGGCGGTGTCTTCATCCTCTTCGGCGTGGTCGCCCGAAGGGGTGCCGCTGGCGCCATGGGTGCCGATCCGGTGCCGCAGGCGATGGTCATCACCGGCCTCGTCGTCGCGTTCGCGGCAACGGCGCTCGGGGTGGCGCTGGTGGTGCGGCTGGCTCGGGAGACGGGCTCTGCGGACCGCCGTGCCGAGGAGCCGACGCAGGCCGCTGGCGATGGGGCCGACCCGCGATGAGCGAGGCTGCCGGCCTCGGAGAGGCCCCCGGCTTTCTGCTCGTGCTGGCGCTCGTCCTGCCCGCGGCCGGCGTCCTGCTGTCGGTGGTGGTGGGCGGCCGTCATGCCGAACGGGTCGTGCTGGCCTACCTGCCGATCGGGGTGGCCCTCGCGCTGGCGATCCTGTCGGGCGTCTGGCGGACGGGCGCCGCCCTGACCTACATCCTCGGCAACTGGAAGCCGCCGCTGGGCGTGGCCCTGCGCGCGGACGGCCTGTCGGCGGCCATGCTCGTCATGACGGCCGTGGTGATCTGCGCCACGGGCCTGTACGCGCGGGCCGACTACGGCACGGCGCGCGGATCGCCCGAGGCGCGGGCGCCCACCGTCTTCTGGATCCTCCTCCTGGCGCTCTGGGGGGCGATGAACGCCGTCTTCCTCGGCGACGACCTCTTCAATCTCTACGTGGCTCTCGAGCTGCTGACGTTCGCCGCGGTGCCGCTGGTCTGCCTGGACGGCCGCGCCGAGACCCTGGCGGCGGCACTTCGCTATCTGCTGATCGCCCTGGTGGGCTCCATCCTCTATCTCTCGGGCGTGGCTCTGCTCTACGGCGCCTACGGCACGCTCGACATCGTGCTTCTGTCGGAGCGCGTCCACGGCGACCCGGCCACATGGGCCGCGGCAGCGCTCATGACGGTCGGGCTCGCGGCCAAGACCGCGCTTTTCCCCCTCCATGTCTGGCTGCCCCCCGCGCACGCGGGCGCCCCGCCGGCGGCCAGCGCCGTGCTCTCGGCGCTGGTGGTCAAGGCATCCTTCTTCCTGATCGTCAGGCTGTGGTTCGACGTGATGCCGGGGCTGCTCACGCCGATCGCCGGGCAGCTCCTGGCCGCTCTGGGTGCGGGCGCCATCCTCGTGGGCGGCGTATCGGCTCTCCGGCAGGCGCGCCTGAAGCTGCTCATCGCCTACTCGACGGTGGCCCAGATCGGGTATCTGTTCCTCGTCTTCCCGCTCGCCGGCTACGGCTCGGCAGTGCCGTGGGGTGCCATCGCCTGGACCGGCGGCGTGCTCCAGCTCATGTCGCACGCCTTCGCCAAGGCCGCGATGTTCATGGCGGCGGGCCTGATCGGCGCCACGCTCGGCCACGACCGCATCGCCGGGCTCGGTGGCATCGGGCGGGTGCTGCCGATGACGGTGATCGCCTTCGCGCTGGGCGGGCTGTCCTTGATGGGCGTGCCGTGGAGCGGCGGCTTCATGGCCAAATGGCTGTTGCTCCGGGCGTCGATCGAGAGCGGCCAGTGGTGGTGGGCGCTGGTGATCCTGGGCGGAGGGCTGCTGGCCGGCGGGTATGTCTTTCGCGTGCTGGCCCCGGCAGTGGGCGGGCGCGGAGACGCCCCAGCTGCTGCGCCCGCCGGCGCGGAGCAGGGAGGCCGTGGTTCTGGCGCTGGCCCTGCTCTCGGTGCTGCTCGGTCTCGTCCCGCTCGCCAAGCTCGGCGTCCTGCAGATCGGCCGTCTGCACGTGGCGGAGGCGAGCCTCCCTTGAGCCCGGGCCCGCCATGACCCTCTCCGCCACGCTGCTCGCCGCGACCCTGGGCCTTCCGGTCCTGATGCTGGCGGCCTGCATCTCCGGCAGCGTTCGAGAGCGCATGATGGCGTGGCTGTGGCTGGCGCCCGTGCCGGCGCTGGCTCGCAGCATTCTTCTCGGTCGACGGGCCGCCGCTAGTGCTGGAGCTGCCGCTGCTCAGGGTGATGCTTGCGCTCGATCTGCCCGGCGCCATCCTGCTGGGGGTGGCGGCGCTGCTCTGGATCGGCGCCGGTGCCTACGCCAGGACCTACCTCCGGGGCACGCCCCATGGCGGGCGGTTCGCCGAGTTCTGGCTGATGACGCTCACGGGCAGCCTCGGCGTCTTCATGGCCGCCGATCTGGGCAGCTTCTACGTGCTCTTTGCCCTGGTCAGTCTCGCCGCCTACGGGCTGGTCCTGCACGACGGCACGCCGCGAGCCCGGCGCGCCAGCACGATCTATCTCGAGCTCGCGGTCGCGGGCGAGGTCTTCCTCCTCATGGCCTTCGTTCTGCTGGCGACGGC
This sequence comes from uncultured Alphaproteobacteria bacterium, assembly GCA_963828215.1. Lineage (GTDB taxonomy): Bacteria > Pseudomonadota > Alphaproteobacteria > Geminicoccales > Geminicoccaceae > CAVTJL01. The sequence goes on from CAWHFO010000087.1 coordinate 32,232, forward strand.
GACGCCGGGCGAGGACCTGCTGATCGGGCATGTCGTGGCGGCGCTTCCAGGCTCGCCGTGGCGCGCCGCGACCATGGTCCTGCTCATCGCCGGGTTCGGCCTCAAGGCGGGGCTGGTGCCGCTTCACGTCTGGCTGCCGATCGCGCACCCGGCGGCGCCGATGCCCGCCTCGGCGGTGCTCAGCGGTGCCATCATCAAGGCCGGCGTCATCGGGCTGATCCGCTTCATGCCGCTCGGCGCGGCGCTGTCCGGCTGGGGAGCGGCCCTGGCCACGATCGGGCTCGTGACCGCCTTCTACGGCGTCGCCATAGGGATCACCCAGGCCAACCCGAAGACGGTGCTGGCCTATTCGAGCGTCAGCCAGATGGGGCTGGTCGCCACCGTGCTCGGCATGGGCCTGGCGGCCGGCGACGGGCACAGCGCGATCGACGCCGCCTACCTCGCCGCACACCACGTCCTCGCCAAGGGCGCTCTCTTCCTCGTCGTCGGCGTGGCCGCCTCGACGGGCTCGAGGCGTCTCTGGACGGTCCTCCTGCCGGCGGCGGTGCTGGCGCTGGGCATGGGAGGGCTGCCGCTCACCGGCGGCGCCTTGGCGAAGCTGGCCGTGAAGACGTCGCTTGGCTACGGGATCGTCGGGACTCTCGCCTCCCTGTCGGCTGCGGGGACCACACTTCTCATGCTGCACTTCCTGCAGCGCCTCGTGCCGACCGCCGCCGAGGATCGGGATGCGGCGGCGCCCGCGGGGCTGACCTTGCCCTGGCTGGGGGTGGCCGCCGCAGCCATCGCGGTGCCCTGGGCGCTCTACCCGGTCGCTACGGGTGGCAGCCTGGCCGAGCCGCTGGGCCTCGCCGCGCTCTGGTCCTCGCTCTGGCCGGTACTGCTCGGCGCGGCGCTCTTCGCCGGGTTGCGGCGCTGGGGGCGGCATCTGCCGCGCGTGCCCGAGGGCGACATCGTCATCATGGGCGAGGGCGCCTCGCGCGTGGCGCTGGTCTGCGCCGAGGCGGTCGAGCGCGTGGACCGGACCCTGCGCCCATGGCCGAGCATCGGCCTGTCGCTTCTCGCCATCACCGTCCTTCTGGGCGCGGCACTCCTGGCCGGCCGCTGATCGCTCTCGGCCGGCCGCCGCGGATCAGGCTGGCCTGGTGAAGCCGATATCGTCCTCGATCACGGCATTCGGCCCGATCGGAACCCGTCCCGGATTGGGCAGGTTGAGCTTGTGAAACGTGATCTTGTCCCGCCATACCTTGCGGAGAAAGTCCTCGAAGACCTGGATCGTCAGCTGCTCCCCGGGCAGCGCCGGTAGCCGAAGCCGAAGGGCGCGAATCCCGCATAGTCGCAGACCGGCAATGGCTTGCCGTCGACGACGCCGAAGACGGTGCCGAAGCCGCTGTTGGCCAGCCCGGCCTTCCTGCCATCGCTGACATCGAAGGTCGTCAGATCGAAGGGACACCGGGGAAAGCCGATCTGCTGGCCTTGGCCAGGTCGATCTGGGCGCTGGTCGGCACGCTGCGATAGCGATCGGGGTCGAACTGCAGCGGGTTGGTCCAGTGTCTCGGATCGAAGCTGGTCGAGGTATGCGGGGTGCTGATGTAGCTGTGCCGCTCGTAGGGAACGCCGAACTGCGCGAAGGGCGAGCCGCCATAGGCGGACTGCCTCGCGTCCTCGATCGCCGAGATGCTGCCGCCGTTCGGCGAGATGGTGCGGAACAGCTCCATGACGAACAGCTCGAGTGGCGTGTAGGGCTCGCCCTTGGCGTTGTCGAAGTCGCCGCTCATCGTCTTCTCGAAGGACGCGCGCACGTCGGGATCGCCGCCGTCCTGGCTCAGGCGCGACATGATGCCGAAGATCGTGTTGCCCCACTGGCTCAGCGCGACAAAGTTGTGAAAGCACTCGAAGACCACGTCTTTCTTGCTGAAGTGCTCGCCGTTCCCAGCATTCTTCAACCAGTAGTAGGCCATGGTCTTTTCGGGATCCGCAACCTGCCCCTTGGCGACGTCGTCCAGCCGCTCGTCGATCCACGCTCTTCAGCGGGTCGAGCAGCGCGCGAACGGCCATGTAGTTCTCGTAAACGATCGGCTGCATCGGGTCGCGGAACGCGAGGACCGTATTGAAGCTCTCGCCGATCGTCCGGACCATGGGCGGAATGGCGTCACCTTTCACGCCGAGGTGGAGGTCCCAGTAGATGTCGAAATAGTAGTCCAGATAGTGCCGCATGAACGGCTTGCCAGCGAACTGCGGATCCATCAGCTGGTCGAAAAACGCGATGACCTTGTCGCCGTACATCGGCTGATAAAGATCCGGCGTGACCGCGGACATGTAGATGCGCTTGCGAAGATTGTCATCGCCCCGCTTCTCCAGCCCTTGGAGGAACACGGTCACGCCCTCCTCGGGAGTCGGCCCCCAGTCCTCGTAGATCAGCCCCCAGAGATCGGCCGGCAGCGCGTTCTCCTTCGTGAGGGTGACGTCGATCATCGGCAGGGCCGGCCGCTCGCCCTCGTAGAAGCTGGTCAGGAAGAACGGGATGACTGCATTCTCCACGTAGGCGCGGTCGAAATTGCCGGGGATCGAGGCACGAAACCGCGCCACGGCGGCTGCGATGTCGCCGTCGGCACGTCGCGCGGCCGACGCCCCTTTGGACACGAGTCCCGCTGCGGCCGCCGCGGCGCCCGTCAGTACTGCTCGTCGTTCCATGAGACGGTCCTCCCTAAACCGGTTAGGCCTCAGTATCATCGGGTCCGGCCGGCTAGGCCGGGTCGCGGATCAGCGGGCAGGTCATGCAGTGCCCGCCGCCTCGGCCGCGGCCGAGCTCGGCGCCGACGATCTCGATGACCTCGACGCCTTCCTTGCGCAGGGCCGTGTTGACCTCGACGTTGCGGTCGTAGGCGAAGACCACGCCCGGCGAGACGGCGACGAGATTGTTGCCGCTGTCCCATTGCTGGCGCTCGCCGGCATAGGGGTCGCCGCCGGTCGCGACGATGCGCAGCTTCTTGAGGCCCATCGCTTCCGCGACCACGTCCGGGAACGGCTTTTTTTCCAGCGTGATCTCGATGCCGGTCGGGCCGCTGCCCGGGCGCAGGGAGATCGGGTGGATGCGGTCGACGATGTCGCGGAACACCGTCACCACGTCGCGGTCGGCGAAGGTGAAGACGGTGTCGAGGTGCATGGCGGCCCGGAGCTTGGGCATCGCGGCGGCGATGACGCGTGTCGCCGCACCCTTGGCGAACAGCTCCTTGGCCACCTGGGTGATCGCCTGGCGCGAGGTCCGCTCGCTCATCCCGATCAGCACGATGCCGTTGCCGGGGATCAGGACGTCGCCGCCCTCGAGAGTCGCGGAGCCGTGGTTGACGTCGGGGTCGCCCCACCAGACCTGGACGTTGGCGTCCTTGAAGCTCGGATGGAACTTGTAGATCGCCGTGGTGAGCAGCGTCTCCTCGTGCCGGGCCGGCCAGAAGAGCGGGTTGACGGTGACGCCGCCATAAATCCAGCAGGTCGTGTCGCGCGTGTAGAGCGTGTTCGGGAGCGGCGGCAGCAGGTATTCGGCGGCGCCGGTCGCCTCGCGGACCATGGTGAGGTACTCGGACTGGTACTTGTCCGGCAGCTCGAGCGCCGAGAGACCGCCGATCATCACCTCGGCCAGCTTCCGCGAATCGAGGCTGTCGAGGAAGGCCCGGGTCTCGGCGACGAGGCCGAGGCCCACCTCGTTGGCCGTGATCTGCCGGTCCAGCAGCCACTTCTTGGCCTCGGCGTTGTCGAGCGTCTCGGCCAGCGCGTTGTGCATCTCGACGACCTCGACGCCGCGCTCGCGCATCTTGGTCATGAAGTCGAAATGGTCGCGCTTGGCGTTCTGCACCCACAGCACGTCGTCGAACAGCAGCGAGTCGCAGTTGGAGGGCGTCAGGCGCGTGTGCGCCAGCCCCGGCGCGCAGACCAGCACCTTGCGGAGCTGGCCGACCTCCGAATGCACGCCGTACTGGACGGCAGCACTGCCTTGAGACATCTGGACCTCCCTAAGGATCAGATCGCGATCGTTCCGGTCGCCAGCCCGTATACGCCGATGACGGCGCCGGCGACGACGGCAATGAAGAGAATCCACTCGACCGACGTGAACAGAGGCCGGCCCTGCTCGCGCCGGGCGATGATGAACAGGATCGATCCCGGGGCGAAGAGGATCGCCGACAGCAGCACGTATTTGAGACCACCGGCATAGAGCATGAACAGCGTGTAGAACGTAGCCAGCCCGCCGATGATGAGGTCCTTCCGCCGCGCGCCGGGAGACCCCTCGTAGGTCTCGCCCACCCAGGCCAGCTTCAGGGCGAAGGCCGCGACCAGCACATAGGGGATCAGCGTCTTGGCGCTGGTGAGCGAGAGGGCGAGATCGAAGGCCTCGCGCGCGAACAGGGTCAGGATCAGGAAGAGCTGCACCAGACTGTTGGTGAGCCACAGTGCCACGGAAGGCACCTTGTTCCGATTCTCGCCCGCCAACGCCTTGGGGACGAGCCCGTCCTTCGCGGCCATGAACAGGACCTCGGCGGCGAGCAGCGACCAGGCGAGGTAGGCGCCGAGCACCGAGACCAGGAGGCCGACGCTGATGAACGACGCCGCCCCATGGCCCGACGGCCGCCTCGAGCACGCCGGCCATCGAGGGCTGCCGCATGTCCGCGAGCTGGGCGCGGTCGAGCATGCCATAGGGCAGGAGGGTCACCAGGACCAGGAGGCAGAGCACGCCCAGAAAGCCGAAGACGGTCGCGAGGCCGACGTCCTCGCGTCGCCGCGCGTAGCGCGAGTAGACGCTCGCCCCTTCGATGCCGATGAAGACGAACACCGTGACGAGCATGGTGCTGCGCACCTGGTTGAACACATCGCCCAGGCTGTAGGCGCCGCCGCCCCAGAAGTTGCCAGCGAACTTGTCCGCCTTGAAGAAGAAAAACATGACGATGACGAAGATGCCGATCGGAACCATCTTGGCTATGGTCACGATCGTGTTGATGCCGGCCGCTTCCTTGATCCCGCGCAGGACCATGAAGTGCACGGCCCACAGGATGGCCGAGGAGAAGATCACGGCGATCACCGTGTTGCCCTCGCCGAACACCGGGATGAACCGGCCGAGCGTCGAGCTGATCAGGATGAAATAGGTGGTGTTGCCCAGGCAGGTGCCGGCCCAGAAGCCGAAGGCGGCCACGAATCCGAGATAGTTGCCGAAGCCGGTCTTGGCATAAGCGAAGATGCCGGCGTCGAGGTCCGGCTTGCGCTGCGCCAGGGCTTGAAAGACGAAGGCCAGCATCAGCATGCCGACGCCGGCGATGGTCCAGGCGACGAGCGCCCCGAATGGCCCGGTCGCCTGGCCGAACGAGCGCGGCAGCGAGAAAATTCCCGCCCCGACCATCGACCCCACCACCATGGCGGTCAGCGTCGGAAGCGTAAACTTCGCGGTCGATTCCGCCATTTTTTGACCTCCCCGGGGCCTTATGTCGCGATAGGGCTCTTATTCATGCAGCTTACTGCCGGCTGCCCAAAGGCTTAGCCGAGCAGGGCGAGCGGAGGCAAGAGTCTTCGGAGGAAGATGCCGAGCGGTAGCCTGCCGCGCGATCGCGCTCACCAGCGTCGTGGCTTCCCGCTGATTGACTGGGGCCCGCCGATGGGCGAGACTTTTGGTGAGGACATACGGCTCGAGACGGGGCGGGCAGAAGAAGAATGCCTGGACACGCATGAGCGACGCTCGCGCCGGCGCGACAGCCGAGAGCGCCCTCCCTGACCAACTCGGTGGTCGCCATCGTGGTGCTGATCGCGCTCCTGACGGCGAGTTTCCTTCTGTTCGGCGAGGACGGGGCGTTCGGCCCCAATCAGGTGGCGCTGACCCTGGCGGCGACGCTGGCCGCCGGCATCGCCTGGAAGAACGGCCATGCCTGGGACGAGCATCCGCAAGTCGGTGGTGGCGGGCATCGCCTCCGCCCTGCCGGCGATCTTCATCCTCTTCGCCGTCGGCGCCCTGATCGGCACCTGGGCGATGAGCGGCACCCTGGTGGCCATGGTCTACTATGCGATGGCCGTGCTCAGCCCGAACTACTTCTACCTTTCCGCGTGCGCCATCTGCGCGCTCATCGCGGTCAGCATCGGCAGCTCCTGGACCGTGGTCGCCACGATCGGCGTCGGCCTGATGGGCGTGGCCGAGCAGATGCACCTCTCCCCGACGATCACGGCCGGGGCGGTGATCTCCGGCGCCTATTTCGGCGACAAGGCATCCCCGCTCTCCGACACCGTCAACCTCGCCGCGACCGCGGCCGGGGCCCAGCTCTTCGATCACATCCGGGCGTCGCTGATCACCTCCCTGCCGGCCCTCCTCATCGCCCTCATCGCCTTCGGGCTCCTCGGCAGCCCCGGCGACTTCGACGCCTCGACCACCCGGGCGGCGATCGCGGCGCGCTACGAGGTCAGCGCCTGGGCGTTCGTCCCGGTCCTCGTGGTCATGGTGCTCTCGGTCGCGCGCGTGCCGCCCTTCCTCGCCATTCTCGCCGGTGCCCTCGCCGGCGGGATCTGCGGCGTCCTGCTGCAGCCGGGGCTCGTGCTCGAGCACGCGGCGCGCCGCCGATCTGCCGCAGGCGCTGGGGCTGCTCAAGGGCGTCTGGCAGTCGCTCGCGACGGGATTCCACTTCCAGAGCGGGGACCCTGATCTGGACACGCTGCTGTCGCGCGGCGGCATGGACAGCATGCTGAACACCGTCTGGCTGATCATGGCGGCGCTCGCCTTCGGCTCGGTGCTGGAGCATTCGGGCATGCTCGACCGGGTCATAGCACCGGCGGTCGGCTTCGCCCGCTCGACCGTGGCTCTGGTCGCGACCGTGGTCGCGGCCGGAATCGGCATGAACATCGTGGCGGGCGACCAGTATCTCGCGGTCGTGCTGCCCGGGCGCATGTTCAAGGGCGAGTTCGCGAAGCGCGGCCTGGCGCCTCGCCTCCTGTCGCGCACGCTCGGCGATTCCGCCACGGTCACGGCACCCCTGGTCCCGTGGAACAGCTGCGGCGCCTACATGTCGGCGACGCTCGGCGTCGCCGCCTTCGCCTATCTGCCCTTCGCCTTCTTCAACCTCCTGAACCCGGTCATCACCATCCTCGCGGCATTTCTGGCCGGCCGGGCTCTGGCGCGGGCGGTGCCGCCGAAGGTGCCGTCCGAGACCTAGCCCCCGAATGCGGCATAGCGCCCGTGCGCCACGCGCCTCCTGGCGCTGCGTACGCAAACGCTTTACGTCGCATCGGGGCGACCTGCCCGCCATCTTGGGGAACGCACGATGCGACGCAGCCCGCTTCTGGTCGACCTGGCCCTGCAGGGCGGCGGGGCGCACGGCGCCTTCACCTGGGGCGTGCTGGACCGGCTTCTCGAGGAGCCCTGGCTGCAGATCGACGGCATCTCCGGCACCTCCGCGGGAGCGATGAACGCGGCGATGCTGGCCGATGGCCACGCTGCGGGCGGAGCCGAGGGCGCCCGCGCCGCGCTGGAGGCCTTCTGGCGCCGCGTATCGGACGCGGCCCGGCTCAGCCCCTTGCAGCGTGGGCCCCTGGACATGCTGCTGGGGCGCTGGACGCTGGACCACTCCCCGGTGTTCGTCGCCATGGACCTGGCGTCGCGGCTGTTCTCGCCCTACGACCTGAACCCCGGCGGAAGCAACCCGCTGCGCGAGATCCTGGCCGAGTGCGTCGACTTCGGGCGCCTGGCAGAGGCGCCGATCAAGGTGTTCGTCACCGCCACCAACGTGCGCACGGGCCGCGGCCGGGTGTTCCGCAACGCCGAGATCACGCCGGACGTGATGCTGGCCTCGGCCTGCCTGCCGACCATGTTCCAGGCCGTCGAGATCGACGGCGAGCCCTACTGGGACGGCGGCTATTCCGGCAACCCCACGATGACGCCCCTGATCCGGGAATGCCGCTCCAAGGACACCATCCTCGTCGCGATCAACCCGATCGAGCGGCCGGGCACGCCGCGCACCGCGCGCGACATCCTCAACCGCCTGAACGAGGTCTCCTTCAACGCGGTGCTGCTGAAGGAGCTGCGCATGATGGCGCTGCTCCGGCAGGTCGCCGATCCGGGCGACAGCGAGGGCGCATTGTGGGCGGGCATGCGCATCCACCTCGTCGCCAGCAAGATGATGACGGAGCTCGGCTATTCCTCCAAGCTCAACGCCGAATGGGCCTTCCTCAGCATGCTGCGCGACGAGGGGCGGCGCAGCGCGGAGTCCTTCCTGGCCGGACGGGGAGCCGAGACTGGGGCAGCGCTCGACGCTCGACATCGACCAGCTTCTGGCCGGCGGCTGAGGCCGTGGGGCTGCTCGGCATCCTGCTCGGCCTGGCCCTGCTGGTCGGGCTGGCCTATCGCGGCTGGAGCGTGCTGCTGCTGGCTCCGGCGGCGGCGATCCTGGCGGCTCTCGCCTCCCGCGAGCCGGCGCTGGCCCACTGGACGCAGACCTTCATGGGCGGCGCCTCGGGCTTTCTGGCCCAGTTCTTCCCCCTGTTCCTCCTGGGGGCCCTCTTCGGCAAGCTCATGGAGGACAGCGGCTCGGTCGGGGCGATCGCCGCGTTCATGACCGACCGGCTGGGGCCCCGGCGCGCCGTGCTGGCGGTCGTGCTGGCGGGTGCCCTGGTCACCTATGGCGGCGTCAGCCTCTTCGTCGCCTTTTTCGTGCTCGCCCCGATGGCCCAGGCCCTGTTCCGCGCGGCGGACATCCCCACCGGCTGATGCCGGCGGCGATCGCGCTGGGCACGTCGACCTTCACCATGTCGGCCCTGCCTGGGACGCCAGCGATCCAGAACGCGATCCCGATGCCCTTCTTCGGGACCACGCCCTTCGCCGCCCCCGGGCTCGGCGTGATCGCCGCGGCGATCATGCTGGGTTTCGGGCTCTGGTGGCTCGCCCGGGCCGAGGCCGCGGCCCGTCGGGCAGGCGAGGGCTATGGCGGGGCAGCGGTGGCCCCCGATGCGGCGGCCGAGGACGAGCTCGTCCGCGAGCGCGCCACGACCGCCCGTGAGTTCGATCCGGCCGAGATCCATCGCGGCCACCCCAGTGACGCAGGGCCGCCGATCCTGCTCGCGGCGCTCCCTTTGGTCGTGGTGGTGGCCGTCAATTTCCTCATGGCCATGGTGATCCTGCCGCGCATCGACGCCTCGTTCCTGGCCGAGAAGCGCTGGGGCGCCACCTCGCTGCAATCGGTGGGCGGCGTGTGGGCGGTGGTGATGGCCCTCGCCGTCGCCACGCTGGTGCTGGTCCTCGTCAACTGGCGGCGGCTGCCCCGGCTTCGCCTGAGCATGGACGCCGGCGCCAACGCGGCCGTCCTGCCGGCGTTCAGCGTCGCGAGCCTGGTGGGCTTCGGCGCGGTCGTGGCGGCCCTGCCGGCGTTCGGCCTGGTCCGCGACTGGGTGCTGTCGATCGGCGGCGGGCCGCTGGTCTCGCTGGCCGTCGCCACCAACGTGCTCTCCGCCCTCACGGGCTCGGCCTCGGGCGGCCTGACGATCGCGCTCGACGCGTTGGGGAGCACCTATCTCCGCCTCGCGGCCGAGACGGGCATCGACCCGGCACTGCTGCATCGCGTGGCGGTCATGTCGGCCGGCACCCTGGACAGCCTGCCGCACAACGGTGCGGTCGTGACCATGCTGGCGGTGTGCGGCTCGACCCACGCCAAGAGCTACCTCGACATCGTCATGGTGGCCATCGTCGGCGCGCTTCTGGCGCTGGCCGCGGTGATCGTCCTGGGCACGCTGGTCGGCTCGTTCTGAGCCTCGCCGTTCAGGGCTTGGCGGAGGCCGCCCCCGCCTCGTGCGCAGCCGGGCCGATGCCGTCCTCGATCCGCCCGATCATGAAGGAGAAGAAGGGGTTGGAGGTCATGCGCATCAGCGATTCCGGGCTGATGATCAGGGCCCCGCGCTCGCCGCGTGCGGCCATGGCCCCGAGCTCGATGCCGAACTCCGGCTCGCCCTCCGGCCGGAGCCCGTAGAGCGAATTGCTCATCGGGAACGGCAGGGCCAGATGCGAGAGCGAGAAGACGCCGGCCGGATAGGAGAGGCCCAGGTCGTCGCGACTGCTCGGTCGCGGCGCCGGCCTCGGTCACGCGCTCGACCACCTCGCTGCTGCCGGAGCCCGCATTGGTGACGATCGTGGTCCGATAGGCGCGGGGCGGCGGCGGCAGGAGCCGCTCCAGCGTCGTGTCGAAGCTGACGCGCAGCAACGGGCCGAACTTCACGGTCCGGTTCAGGTCGAAGAGGACGAGCTCGCTGCCGTTCGCGGGCAGGCGGGCATAGAGCGCCGAGATGATCGCGCGCGTGCTGACCGTGAAGTCGATCACGGACTGGAAGGTCAGGATCGGCGGCAGGCCGTCAAGCCGGTTCTGGCTCGCCAGCCGGTCGATCTGGGCTTGCAGGGCCACGGTAAGGCGATGGGACTGCGTGGCGCCGTTGACCGGGAACGAGTTGTATTTGAAGGGGATGAACTCGGGCACCACCGAGAGCCAGGCGGCCTTGGCAAAGGCCGGAAAAATCGCCGGCAGGGCGGTGAGGCCGGCAAAGCGCGCAAACCGCGTGATGCCGATCATGGGCGAGATCAGCACGAGACGGTCCGGTCGCGTCAGGTTCGGGTTCTCGATCGCGTCGAGCGCGTACTGCATCGCCAAGGCACCGCCATTCGAGAACCCGACGATCTGCAGCGGCAGCGACGGGCCGATCCGCCGGCGTGCCTCGCGCACGGCCAGCCGCGTCGCCGCCGACCAGTCCTCCCACTCGACGTCGGTCAGGCCCGCCGGCACGGTGCCGTGGCCGGGCAGCCTGATCGCGACCGCGACGAAGCCGTGGGCGCGATAGCGCTCGGCGATGTGGCGCAGGCTGTAGGGGGAGTCCGTGAGCCCGTGCAGCAGCACCACGGCACCCACCGGGGGGCCGTCCGGCTCCATGATGTAGGAGCGGTTCCAGTCCTGGGCGAAATGCCCGGGATAGATCGGGCTGTCCGCGAAGTATCGGTTGATCGGGACCCGGTCTTCCGGGGGCAGCTTTTGCGTGACCTCGGTCCGTGACCTCGTCGAAGATCGTCTGCTCGGCCTTCAGGTACTGGGCCCAATCGGCCTTATCCAGCTCCTCGGCATGCATCTCGTGGGGCACGAACGTATGCCAGGGCTCGAGCGGCGCGCCGCGCTGCGAGTTGTAGGCCCGTGCGCCCAGCAGAGTGAGGACGACTACCCCGAGCAGGAGCGCCGCCCATTTGACGATCCTGACCGTCCTGGCCAGAATCCTTCGCGCCCGTGGTCGGCTGCTCATGCGACGGCCGGCGACCGGGCCTCGGCCGTCCGCTCCTTGCGACCGAACCAGGCGACGTAGAGCGCCGGCAGGAAGATCAGCGTCAGCACGGTCCCGACCAGCAGGCCGCCCATGATCGCGAAGGCCATCGGGCCCCAGAAGACGGTCGGTGCGATCGGGATCATGCCGAGGACGGTCGAGATCGCGGTCAGCATGATCGGCCGGAAGCGCGAGCTGCTGGCCTCGACGACCGCGTCCCAGACCGTCTTCCCGGCGGCCCGCTCGGCGTCGATCTGGCCGATCAGGATCACGGCGTTCTTGGTGATGATCCCGATCAGCGCCAGGATGCCGAGGATGGCCACGAAGTCCCAGGGGGCGGCCGGACACCAGAAGCGCGGCCACGACCCCGATCAGGCCGAGCGGCGCCACGCTGACGACCACGAGCAGGCGCTGGAAGCTGCGGAGCTGGATCATCAGTACGGTGAGCATGATGAACAGCATCACCGGGACCACGGCGATGACCGAGGCCTGGGACTTCTGGCTCTCCTCGACCGTGCCACCCACGACCACCTGGTAGGGCCTCTCCAGGCTGGCGTTCAGCTTGGCGATGTCGGGGGCGAGCGCCTCCACCACGCCCTCCGGCAGCACGCCCGGCCGGACATCCGCCTGGACCGTCAGGGTCGGCACCCGGTCGCGCCGCCACAGCAGCGGGAATTCCTGCCCGTAGTCGAAGGTGGCGAACTGGCTGAGCGGCACGGTCCGCCCGTTCGGCAGGGGCACCTGAAGGGTGGGGAGGGTCTCGAGCGAGACGCGCTGCTCGTCGGTGGCGCGGGCAAGCACGTTGACCAAGTAGATGCCGTCGCGCACCTGCGTGACGTTCGTGCCGGTGATCACCGTGTTGAGCACGCCGGCCACCGCATCGGAGCTGAGCCCCAGAAGGCGGGCCCGTTCCTGGTCGATGTGGATGCGGACCTCGCGGGCCGGCTCCATCCAGTTGAAGTTGACCGCCTCGGCATCGGGATTGCGTGCCACGATCTGGGCCAGATCGAGCGCTATCGCCCGGACCTTCTGCGGATCCGGGCCGCTCACCCGATACTGGATCGGCCAGCCGACCGGCGGCCCGAGCTCGAGGGGATAGGTCCGGCCGACCACGCTCGGGAACTGCTCCGCCAGCGCCTTCTCGATCTTGGCGCGGAGCCGCTCGCGTGCCGGCACGTCCTTGGCGACGATCACCGCCTGGGAGAAGAAGCTGTTGGGCAGCTGCACGTTGAGCGGGAGATAGAAGCGGATGGCGCCGCGTCCGACATAGGTGCTCCAGCCGGCGACGTCGGGGTCGCCCTCGAGCAGCGCATCGAAGCGGCTGGCCGTCGCCTCGCTGGCATAGATCGACGCGTTCTGGGGAAGCGTCAGATCGACCAGCAGCTCGGGGCGGTCGGACGAGGGGAAGAACTGGCGCGGGATGAGCGGCATCGAAAGGATCGAGCCGACGAACAGGGCCACCGTAATCGCGATCGTCGCCCACCTCAGGCGCAACGCCAGGACGAGAAAGCTCCTGTACCAGCGGACGACGCGCGGCGGCTCGGAGCTGGCCCTGGGCTTGGGGCGCGTGAGGATCAGGATGCCCATGACCGGCGCGAACACCACCGCCACCACCCAGGAGACCAGCAGGGCGATGGTCACGACGGCGAAGAGCGAGAAGGTGTACTCGCCGGCCGAGCTCTGCGCGAAGCCCACCGGCACGAAGCCGGCGATGGTGACGAAGGTGCCCGCGAGCATGGCGAATGCGTAGGTCCGGAACGCGAACCTCGCCGCCTCCTCCTTGTCGTCGCCGGCCGTGAGACGGGTGAGCATGGCATCCGAGGTGGTCATGGCGTCGTCGACCAGCAGCGCCAGGGCGATGATCAGGGCGCCGAGCGAGATCCGCTGCATGTCGATGCCGGTGAGCTGCATCAACGGAAAGACGATGGCGAGGGTCAAGGGGATCGAGAGCGCCACGATAAGGCCCGGCCGGACGCCGAGGCTCACGAAGCTGACCGCCAGGATGATCGCGATGGCCTGCCAGAGCGACGTCATGAACTCGCCGATGGCGTGGTCCACGGTGACCGGCTGGTCCGCCACCAGCACGGGCTGGATGCCGATGGGCAGGTTGGCCGTGATCTCGGCCATCGCCTCGTGGATGTTCTTGCCCAGGGCCAGGATGTCGCCGCCGTCGCGCATGGCGATGGCGAGGCCGATCGCCGGCTGGCCGTTGACGCGGAACATCGGCTGGGGCGGATCGGCGAAGCCGCGCCGGACCTGGGCGATGTCGGCGAGCCGGATCATGCGGCCGCCGGCGACGAACGTGATGTCGAGAATGTCCTGCTCGGATTCGAACGAGCCCGAGACCCGGATGGAGATCGTCTCGTCGCCGGTCTGGACGACGCCGGCCGGCCGGACCACGTTCTGGGTCTGCAGCGCCGCCAGGAGGGCGCTCCTGTCGATGCCGAGGCTGGCCAGCTGCCGCATCGAGAACTCGACGAAGATCACCTCGTCCTGGGCGCCCAGGATCTCGATCTTCGAGACATCGGGCACCTGGAGCAGCTTCGAGCGGGCGTCCTCGACATAGTCGCGGAGCTCGCGCTGGGTGAAGCCGTCGGACGTGAAGCCGTAGATGATGCCGAAGGTATCGCCGAACCGGTCGTTGAAGAACGGCCCGACCACGCCGGCCGGAAAGGTGGGCCGGATGTCGTTGATGTCGTTGCGGACCTGCTGCCAGATGGCCGGGATCTCGCGCGCCGTCACCGCGCCCTTCAGGTCGACGAAGACCGTGCTGAGGCCTGCCCGCGTGAAGCTGCGGAGCGTGTCGAGGCCGGGCAGCTCCTGCAGCTGGCGCTCGATCCGCTCGGTGACCTGCTGGGCGGTGTCCTCGACCGTCGCTCCCGGCCAGGCCGCCTGGACCACCATCGTCTTGATGGTGAAGGCCGGATCCTCGTTGCGGCCGAGACTGAAGAACGCCGCCACCCCGGCGACGACGGCAACGATCATGAAGTAGACGACGAGGGCTTTGTTCTTGAGCGCCCAGCCCGAGAGATTGAACTCCTTCATGAGGGCGCCTTGAGCAGGCGGACCTTCTGGCCCGGATGGAGGGCCTGAACCCCTGCCGTGACGACGATGTCACCGGGCTCCACCCCCTCGGACACGACGACCGTCGCCGGGTCGAAGCGCAGGACGTCGATGTTCCGCATGCGACACGGTCGAGGTCGCCTGATCGAAGACCCAGACGGCGGGCCGTCCGTCGAGCTGGGTCAGGGCGGTGGCCGGGATCTCGATGATCTTGCCGGAGTCGACCTCCATGCGGCCCGGTCACGGTGGCCCCGAGCCGCATCTCCGGCGGCGGGTCGGCCAAGCCGACCTTGACCTCGAAGGTCCGGGTCACCGGGTCGGCCTGCGGGGCCACCTCGCGAACGCGCCCGTCCGCCTTCACGGCCGGATCGTCGGTCAGGAACACGGTGATTGGGGGTCGGTCGGCGCCGAGCGGATCACCTGGGCCGGCACGTCGAAGACCGCATCCCGCCCGCCCTGACGGGCCAGCTGGACGATCCGCTGTCCGGCCTGGACCACCTCGCCGGGCTCGGCCCCGACCGCGGTCACCACCCCTTCGGCGTCGGCCCTGAGCTCGGTGAAGCTCACCTGGTCCTTGGCGTTCTTCAGCATCGCCGTCGCCGAATCCACGGCCGACTGGGCCGTCTGCTGCGCCTGTCTCGCCCGGTCGAACACGGCCTGGGCCGCGAAGCCCCGCTCGGACAGGTGTCTGCTGGCGTCCGAACTCGGCGTTGGCCTCGACCAGCTGGCCTTCCGCAGCCGCCAGGTTGGCCTCGCGCCGCCCGCAGCGCGTTCATCTCGTTCTGCGGCTCGAGGCGGGCCACGACCTGGTCGGGCTGGACCTGTCGCCGAGATTGACCGTCCGCTCGACCATGCGCCCGGAGATGCGAAAGGCGAGCGACACCTCGTTCTGCGCCTGGATACGGCCGGTGAGCACCACCGGCACGCCCGCCTCGCGCTTCTCCACGGTGACGGTGCGGACCGGGCGGATTTCCGGAGGCGGCTTCTCTGCCTTGGGCTGGCAAGCCGCCAGGAGCAGGGCCGCGGCCACGAGGGCCGACCGATGTCGAGCCCAGCGTCGAGCGTCGCTCGGCACCGGCGCAGATGGACATGGCGTCATCCTCTTCCTGGCGGTCCCGGAAAGTGCCCCGGGACCCGGGCGCCAGAAGCGGGCATTGCAGCAACTCGGCGACAACCCGAGGGCTCGCCGACTGCCCGCATTAAAGCCCGCCTGCCGCTATTTCAGGGATGGCCCCCGGAGCCGGAAGATACAGCGGATCCGACGGCGCCGTCAAGCTGCGACCATGCCTGCGGCGCGCGCTGCCGGGAGTTGTCGCGGGCCCATCAGCGGTCGCCGCGACGCGGCCCCACTAGCCTCTTCACAGCGGCGCGCCCTTCCGGCTAACGCTACGCCTCGGTATTGCGATAGGGATGGATTGTTCATGTCCTGGACGCCAAAGTCCGAGGACATGGGATCCGAGCGAGGAGCGCCGACGAAGAATGCTCGAGCAAGGTGGATGGATGGCGGGAGGGGGTCCCGGAGCGCGGATTCTGCTGCCATCGGTATCGTTCGCCGTTGCGTGTGGCGATGGCTGCCGTCATCGGCCCCGCCATGGCCCAGCAAGCCGGCGCCGCGGGGGACATAACCTGCCCCTGCACCGACGAGCAGATCGCCTTCGACGCCGCCGACACGAACGGTGACGGCTTCGTCAGCCTGCCGGAGCTCGCGCGGGATGCTGCCGTCGGGTTCGCCACGCTCGACAAGGACGGCAGCAGGACGCTGACGCCGGCCGAGCTCGGCCCCCACGACCCGGCCCAGTTCGCCCGCGTCGACACCAACCACGACGGCGTTCTGACCTTCTCCGAGGTGATGGCCAACAAGATCCGCGCCTTCGAGGAGGGGGACAAGAACAAGGACGGCAAGCTGTCGTTCGACGAGATGGTCGCGGTCGTCAAGATGGAAGAGGGGGTCCCCTGATGCCTCAGCCACGTCGATCGATCCGGGCGGGCTTCGGTATCATGGTGCTGGCCGGACTTGGCCACCGTGACCCTGGCCGGCTGCGAGAGCACGGGCGGCGGCACCGGCTCCGCCGGTGCCGGGACCGTGGCCGGCGCTGCCGCCGGTGCCGGTGCCGGAAGGCTCCTCTTCGGCAACAGCACGACCGGCATGCTTATCGGCGGTGCCGCCGGCGGGCTCGCCGGCAACATGATGCTGGACCGGCAGACCGAGCAGCGCCGTCAGCAGGAGGCCGTGGCGGCGCGGCAGACCTCGAACCAGCTGCAGCTCGACTTCGAGCGGCAGCGCGCCCTGCAGGCGGAGCAGACCCGGATCGAGATCGAGGAGCAGAGGCTGTTCCAGCAATGGCAGCGGGAGCGGGCCGGCAGCGCCTGACGGCCGCGTCCGCCTTGCCGTCCCGCGAGCGCGCGGCCGAGGGCATCCAGGGGCGAAGGCGGCGGTAGCGCCTTCCGTCGGCAGGGCTCGCGGCAGGAGCGCGGCATCGTGTCAACCGGCCTGAAGCCGCTCCTCGCCGCCGCTTGGCTCGCCGTCGTCATCCTCTCGGGCTCGGTGCTGATCGGCGGTCGCGACGTTCTCATTCCCTTCGCCCTCGCCGCGCTGATCTGGCAGCTCATCAACGCGACCGCCGCACGGTGCAGGAAAATTCCCCTCATCGGGCGATTCGGCGGCAATTGGCTGGCCCTTACCCTGGGCGTGCTCGCGACCGGCCTGGCGCTGAGCCTCGTCGTCGATCTGATCGTCGCCAATGTCGGCGCCGTGTCGGCCGCGGCCCCGGCCTATGAGGCCAATCTGCTGGCCCTGCTGGGGCGGGGCGCAGACCTGCTCGGGCTGCCGCACCCCCTGAGCCTCGGGCCGCTCGTCGGGCAGATCGACCTGGAAGTCTGGATACGCAGGATCTCGATCGCGCTCGCCGGGTTCGTCGGAAGCATCGGCCTGGTGGCCCTCTACGTGGCCTTCATGATGCTCGAGCAGGCGAGCTTCGACCGCAAGATCGACGCGCTCTTCCCCGATCCCGTCAAGGCCGCCTCGGCCCGCAGGCTGCTCGGCCATCTGGGGCACCGCGTCGAGCGCTATCTCTGGGTGAAGACCGTCTTCAGCATCGCCACGGCGGCTCTCTCCTGGTGCGTGCTCGCCGCCGTGGGCTGCGCTCAGGCCCCCTTCTGGGCCTTGATCATCTTCATGCTCAACTATCGTGCCCATCATCGGCACGTTCTTCGGCGTGGCCTTCCCGGCTCTGCTCGTTCTCGTGCAGTTCGGCAGCCTTCGGCCCCTTCCTCGTGGCCGTCGCAGGCCTGACCGCCATCCAGCTCGGGCTCGGCAGCCTGCTCGAGCCCCGGCTGATGGGGAGCACCCTCAACCTCAGCCCCGTGGTCATCGTCGTCTCGCTCGCCGTCTGGGGCAGCCTCTGGGGCATCGCCGGCATGTTCCTCTGCGTGCCGATCATGGTCATCATCACGATCGTGTGCGCCCACTTCGGCCCGACTCGCCCCATCGCGATCGTGCTTTCGGGCACGGGCCAGCTCGACGATGAGATCCCGGGCCCGCCACCCGGGGCAGGGTAGGGTCTCCAATCGCAATGTCCTGGATCCGGTCGGGCGGCGCATGGGTGTCCCGATCGGCGCATGGGCCGATCGGGAAGGAATAGCCGGACTCGACCTCTGAACGAGCGGGAGTCAGGTCGCCGCTGCTGCGGTGGCCGCCCCGCCCGCCGCCTGCACGCCGGCGAGCGCCGCCTGGAGCGCCTCCTCCTTCGTCTCGTCGAACGAGCTGCGCAGGATCCTGCCGCCGCTGCCCTGCAGCGCCGCCATCACCTTGTCGGTGGTCATCTTGCGGATCAGCAGGAACAGGGCGGCATTGCCGGACTGCAGGGTCCTGGCCGCCTCCTTCATGAAATTGTCGTTGATGCCGAGATCGGTGAACTTGCCGCCGAGCGCCCCCGACGCGGCCCCGACCGCCGCACCGGCCAGCGGCATCATGAAGATCAGCCCGACCAGGGCGCCCCAGAACATGCCCGAGACCGCGCCCGTCTTGACCGGCTGGAACAGCTGGTTGAGCTTCACCTGCCCCTCGGCGCACTTGGTCGCCACCACGGCGTCGCCCAGCTCGATCAGATACTCGGTCTGCATGGCGAGCAGCTTCTGGCGGACTTCCTCCGCCTTCGCCTCGGTCGGAAACTCGATGACGAGCAGATCGGACATGATCGCGGTTCCCCTCCTGCGGAATGAGCCTCGGACCTCGGATCCCGACCCCCGGGACCTCGGGCAGCCCTGCCTCGCGATCGCGATCGCCACGGGATCGGGCGGCTCCGTGCTTCGTGGCTGGCCCCGGCCCGGATGCTAGGCGCCCTGGCACCCGACCTCAATCGCGCTCTCGACCGAGGCAGGCCGCGACAGCCCGGCACTGCCGCGAGGATCGGCAAGGAGTGTCGAGGCTGACCGGGCCGTTGCGGCAGGGCTCGACCCGCTTTCGCGGCGCATGGTCGATCGTAAGAGGATCTTTACTCGAGGTCGCCAGACTGCCCGCCGCTCCTCACTGTGCCGGGTCATGCCGATGCATCTCGCCGCCGCCGTCGCTCCCGATGCCCACCCGTGGGGTGGGCCGCCCCTCGACCCGCTGGACGCATCCGTGCCCGGTGCCATGAGGCGCACCGCCGGCCGCTCCATAAGGCTGCCGCGCGGCCTGCCGGGGTTCCCGGGCATCAAGGAGCTCGCTCTTTGCGAGATGCCGGGCGGGCGGACGGACCTGATGCTGCTCGTCGCGGCCGAGGGCGAGCCGTGCTTCGTCGTGCTGCCCGTCGACGAGCCGGGCCGCATCTACGGCGCGGAGCAGGTCGCGACCGCCATGAGCCTGCTCGGGATGGAGCCTGCCCATGCCAGGGTTTTCGTCATCGTCACCCTTCGGCGGGACGCGGGGGGGCTGGCCGCCACACCCAATCTGTGGGCGCCGCTGCTCGTCGACATGGCGCGCGGCCGCGCGGAGCAGATGACGCTCGCGAGGAATCGTCTCCCGGCCCGAGCCGAGCGCCAATCGACCCCGCTCTGACCCGCGCCCGCGACGGCCGGGCGTCCCGAGGAGGTTGCCGCCGCTCCGCCTGTGTCGCACAGCGGGCAGGCGGCGCGTCCGATGCCTGACGAGCCGCTGACCGATGGCCCATCGTGATCGCCGGGATCCACGCCAACCGGCGGGATCCCGGCCCGGGGCTCGGGTGTCGACGACGGCTGTGCTCTCTTGACGCCGGCGGGCAGGGGCTGCTGTCCTCCCCCGAGCGTCCCGGGCAATCGACAGGGAGCCGCCTCTGCCGTGGCACTGACGCCGCAGGAGATCATCCGGACCCTCGGCCTCCAGCCCCATCCCGAGGGCGGCTGGTTCGTCGAGACCTACCGTGATGTGGGAGCAGCGGGAGCTCGGGGCTGCGCCACGGCGATCTACTTCATGCTGGAGGCGCATCAGCGATCGCATTGGCACAAGGTCGACGCGGCGGAGCTGTGGCTCTGGCATGCGGGCGGGCCGCTGCGCCTCGAGATCGCGGCCGGCGACGCGCCCCGGCGGGCCCTCGATCTCGGCCCGGACCTCGCGCTCGGACAGCGCCCCCAGGCCCTGGTGCCGGCCGAGGCCTGGCAGTCCGCCGCACCCCTCGACGGCTGGGCCCTGGTCTCCTGCGTCGTGGCGCCGGCCTTCGAGTTCGCCGGCTTCGAGCTGGCACCCGTCGGATTCGATCCGGCCTGAGACCGGCCCCACACGTCCTCTCGGACCCGGACGGCCGCCCCCCTCGATCATCCATCGGGGAGGGCCGCCGCCCGCATCGTCGGTGGCCGCAGGCGGCCCGGGACCCGCGCGGGTCGAGCCGAAATCAGACCAGAGCGAGGAGCCCCACCAGCCCCGCGACGACCAGCCAGCCGCCGGCGATGTCTCTGGCGCGCCCGGCGACCTGGGAGGAAAGGTTCGTCGACATGATCTGCCCCTACCGTCGAAAGCGGACGGCGTCCTATCACGGGGCCGGCGTCGGAACTGTGTCGGATGTCACAGGTCGACCTCGGGGAGCGGGCGTTAGGGGCGGCCGAGCGAGGCGGCCTCGCGGGCGAGGTCGGTGATCCGCTGCCAGTTGCCCGCAACCATGGCGTCCTGCGGCACGAGCCACGACCCGCCGACGCAAAGGACGTTCTCCAGCGCCAGATAGTGGGAGGCGCGCTCGAGATCGATGCCGCCGGTCGGGCAGAACCGGGCCTCGGGCAAGGGCGAGGCCAGCGCCTTGAGATAGGCGGTGCCCCCGGCCGGCCCGGCCGGGAAGAACTTGAGATGGCGGTAGCCCCGGTCGAGGGCTCGCATCGTCTCGCCGGCTGTCGCCACGCCGGGAAGCAGGGGCGTCGGTCCCTCGCCGGCGGCGTCGAGCAGGCGGTCGGTCGCTCCGGGGCTGACGGCGAAGGCCGCGCCGAGCTCGGCCACCGTCGCCAGCTGGTCGGGGGACAGGACGGTCCCGGCACCGACGATCGCCTCGGGAACCTCGGCCCGGATCGCCCGGATCGCCTCGAGCGCCGCCTCGGTGCGCAGCGTCACCTCGAGCACGCGCACGCCCCCCGCGACCAGGGCCCGCGCCAGCGGTACCGCGTGAGCCCGATCGTGAATCACGATCACCGGGATCACCGGCCCGTCTCGCATGATCGTCTCGATGCTCGATGCCTGGCTCATGCCTGATGCTCCGGTCGTGGCGGGGCGACCACCACCCTGCCGTCGATGCCCGTCGAATGAGGGCGCTGCCGCCGGGCGGCAGGCGAGCTGCCCCTGAGGATCGCAGGGCGGGTGCCGACGAGGACCGCATCCGACCTTCGACCCGACCGCCCGAGGCCTCCCCCTGGCCATTGTCGCTCCAATCGCCCCCTTCCGGCTAGGCCCGGCCCGGGCCGCCCTTGGAGGGAGCGCAGATACGCTCTAGTTTCCCGCCCGGGCGAGTATGGGAGGAACGATGCGGGCGTCCCGGCTGTCACTCGGCGGCGACTTCGGTGATCTTCATCTCGGGTTCACGGATTGGGGCGACCCGGAGGCCGGGCGGACCATCCTCTGCGTGCACGGGCTGACGCGCAACGCGCGCGACTTCGACACCCTGGCCGAGCGGCTGGCTGGCGCCGCCCGGGTGATCTGTGTGGACGTCGCCGGCCGGGGCCTCAGCGACTGGCTGCCCGATCCAAAGGGCTACGAGGTCGACGTCTATGCGGCGCAGATCCGCCGCCTCCTGGAGCGCCTGGGCCTCGAGCGGGTCGACTGGATCGGCACCTCGATGGGCGGCCTGATCGGCATGGCGGTCGCCGCGGCCGAGAAGAGCCCGATCGGGCGGCTGGTGCTCAACGACATCGGCCCGTTCGTCCCGGCCGTGGCGCTGGGCTACATCCGCGCCTATCTGGGTCTCGACCTGAGCTTCCCCACGATCGCGGCGCTCGAGCAGCATCTCCGCCAGGTCCATGCCGGCTTCGGCGCGCTGACCGATGCGCAGTGGCGCCATCTGGCCCTGAGCAGCGCCCGTCGCGACGGAAAGGTGTGGCGCCTGCACTACGATCCCCGGATCCGGGTGCCTTTCGCCGAGGCCGCCGATGCCGACATCGACATGTGGGCCTCGTGGGACCGGATCGATCTGCCCCTGCCTCGTGCTGCGCGGCGCCGAGAGCCCCCTGCTCCTCGGCGATGTCGCGACGGCCATGACGACGCGCGGGCCGCGCGCCGCGGCTCGAGATCGTTCCCGGCGCCGGCCACGCGCCGTCGCTGATGGAGGAGAGCCAGATCGACCGCGTCCGGCGCTTTCTCGACATCCCCTGAGCCGCCGGCACCCCGAGGCCCGGCCGTCAGCGCAGGCGCCCGGCGATCTCCGTGGCCGCGTAGGTCAGGACGGCGTCGGCGCCGGCGCGCCTGAAGGCGAGCAGCGTCTCCATCATGACCGCATCGCCGTCGATCCAGCCCTCCTTGGCCGCGGCCTTGACCATCGAATACTCGCCGGAGACCTGGTAGGCGAGGGTCGGCAGGCCGAACGCGTCCTTCACCCGCCGGATCACGTCGAGATAGGGGAGGCCGGGCTTGACCATGACCATGTCGGCGGCCTCGGCCACGTCCAGCGCCACCTCGCGCAGCGCCTCGGTGCCGTTGGCCGGGTCCATCTGATAGGTCTTCTTGTCGGCCGCGCCGAGGTTGGCGGCGGAGCCGCAGGCCTCGCGGAAGGGCCCGTAGAACGCCGAGGCATATTTGGCGGCATAGGACAGAATGATGGTGCGGCCGAAGCCGCCCTCGTCCAGGGCCTTGCGGATCGCCCCGATCCGGCCGTCCATCATGTCGGAGGGGGCGACGATGTCGCAGCCGGCCGCGGCCTGGGCGACGGCCTGACGGGTCAGGGCCGCCAGGGTCTCGTCGTTGAGCACGACGCCGTCGCGCAGCAGGCCGTCCTGGCCGTGCGAGGTGTAGGGATCGAGCGCCACGTCGGCCACGACCCCGATCGTCGGAACCTCGCGCTTGATGGCCCGGATCGCCCGGCAGACGATGTTCTGCTCGTTCCAGGCCTCGCGGCCGTCGTCGCTCTTGCGGCCTGCGGGGGTCACCGGAAAGAGGGCGACCGCGGGAATCCCGAGATGGGCCGCCTTCTCGACCTCGCGCAGCAGCAGATCGACCGACAGGCGGTCGATCCCCGGCATGGACAGCGACCGGCTCCCGACGCCCCGACCCGTCGAGCACGAAATAGGGCTGGACGAGGTCGCTGACGTGGAGACGATGCTCGGCGACGAGCCGACGGCTCCACGGATGCTGCCGCAACCGCCGGGGCCGGCTCAGGGGAAAGGGCGGCGGGTTGGCCAGATAGTCAGGGCTGCTCACGGTGGAAGCCGCATGCTGTCAGTCCATCTTCGCAACGTGACTAGCGCCGGCGCGCCTCGCCCGCAATCGGGAAAGGCGGGAGGCCACGGGTCCTGCTGCCGGGTCGCCGGCGGCGGCCACGGACGGAAAAGACCCGGCGGCCATGAAGGCTCTACGCCCTCGGGGGCCATGCCCGCGGGCAACCGCCAGCAGCTACAATCAGCCTAGGGAGAAGAAAAATGCAGGCCATGCTGCCCCGGACCGCCATTCTGGACGACTATCAGAATGTGGCGCTGGCCCTGGCCGACTGGCGGCGCCTCGAGGGACGCACCGAGGTCACGGTCTTCCAGGACCATCTCGCGGCGGAGGACGCCCTGGTCGAGCGCCTGCGGCCGTTCCGGATCATCGGCGCCATGCGCGAGCGGACCGCCTTCCCGCGCCGGCTGCTGGAACGTCTGCCCGATCTGAGGCTGCTGGTCACGACCGGCATGGCGAACGCGTCCATCGACCTCGAGGCCGCGAAGGATCTGGGCATCACCGTCTGCGGCACGGGCTCGGCCGGGCAGGCGACGCCGGAGCTGACCTGGGCGCTCATCCTGGCCCTCGTCCGCAACCTGCCGGCCGAGGTCGAGGCGGTGCGCAACGGCCGCTGGCAGATCTCGCTGGGCGGCGATCTGCACGGCCGCACGCTCGGGATCCTCGGGCTGGGCAGGATCGGCCAGGCCGTGGCGCGCGTGGCCCTGGCCTTCGGCATGAGGGTGATCGCCTGGAGCCGGAACCTGACGCCCGAGACCGCCACCGCTCACGGCGCCGCCCTGGTCGACAAGGCGACGCTCTTCCGGGAGGCCGACATCCTGACCATCCACCTCAAGCTCGGCGAGCGCACCCAGGGGCTGGTCGGCGCGCCCGAGCTCGCGCTGATGCGGCGCCACGCCCTTCTCGTCAACACCTCGCGGGGGCCGATCGTGCGGGCGGCGGACCTCGTGGCGGCGCTGCGGAGCGGGCAGATCGGCGGAGCGGCGCTCGACGTGTTCGACGAGGAGCCGCTGCCGGCGGACGACCCTCTCCGCTCGCTGCCCAACGTCATCCTGACGCCGCACATCGGCTACGTCACCCGGGCCACCTACGAGACGTTCTTCCGCGACATGGTAGAGGACATCGATCGCTGGCTCGAAGGCCGGCCCGTCCGCGTGCTCGCCTGACCGCGGGCCGCCCCCCAGCGACGGTCCTGCAGGCACCGGTTGGGGATCGGCCGGTCGATCTCCGGCAGCTTCGTGGTTCGAATCGGCAGGGTCGCCCAGGCCCCGGCCAGGGCGTCGTCGACCGCGAACCGGCGATGCTCTTTGGGCCCGGGCCTGTCGGCGGTAGGCTACAAAATCGGGCATGTTCATTATCTAAACGGTCGTTTCATCGTTGTACGGTCTACAGCGGGAAGGCATATTCCCTCAGACCGACCTTGGTTCCTGTCTTGGACAAATTGATCGCCAAATCTCCATCTGGCATGGTGGTAATCGCGACATGCCAGTAGGTTTGGCCATCAGGGCGCACTGTTGTGTTAAGCGATGGCAGCATATCCTCTATGTCCGCAAGTGGAATTGCATATGCCTCGCTTCTGTCCATACATGCAAGAATGAAGAAGCTCTGCTTGCCATCTTTGAGGAACTCATTCCACGCCGGATGATATGCATACCAATACCTGATCATCCGAGACATTCATCCCGCATCTGGCTGGATTCGGCGCGGATTTCCGGGTGTCGGGAGACGGTTGTTGGGCACGGAGAGCGGGGTGTGGCGGCGGGTGAAGGGGCTGAGCGAGGCGGAGTTCCGGCGGCGCTTCGGGACGGAAGCGGCATGTCGGGCGATGCTGTTCCAATTGCGCTGGGGCCAGGGCTGGGCCTGTCCGTCCTGCGGCCACGGGCGCTACGCCGAGCTGAGAGGCCGCGCGGTCTACCAGTGCAACCGCTGCAAGCATCAGGTCGGCCTGACTGCCGGCACGGTATTCCATTGGACCAAGCTGCCATTGACGCTGTGGTTTCTGGCCATCTACCACCTGACCCGGAGCCCATCTACCACCTGACCCGGAGCAAGGGTGGGATGTCGTCGGTGGAGCTGGCGCGGCGGCTCGGCACCCGCCAGCCGACGGCGTGGCTGATGAAGCAGAAGCTGATGGCGGCGATGGCGGCGCGCGACGCCGGGAAACCCAGGCTGGCGGGGCGGGTAGAGGTGGACGACGCCTATCCGGGCGGGCAGCGCTCGGGCGGCAGGCGCGGCCGAGGTGCGGCCGGCAAGACGCCGTTCGTCGCGGCCGTCGGGACGACGGCCGAACGCAAGCCCAGACGGCTGCGGCTCACCGTCGTCAAGGGCTTCCGAACGAAGGAGATCGAGACGCTCGCCAAACGTGACTTCGCCCCCGGGAGCAACGTGGTGACGGATGGCCTGTCCTGCTGGGCGGCGGTCGCGCAGGCCGGCTGCAGCCACTTCCCGATGGTGACCGGCAGCGGTCCGCAGGCAGCCAAGTGGGCTCCTTTTACTTGGGTGAACACCACCCTCGGCAACATCAAGACCGCGCTGGCCGGCACCTACCACCATGTCAGCGCCAAGCACGCCCAGCGTTACCTCGCCAGCTTCGCCTGGCGCTTCAACCGCCGCTTCCAGCTCGACACCCTGACAGAGCGCCTGGCCTATGCCTGCGCACGAACGCCGCCGCATCCCTACCGGGTCATCGTTGCCGGATGAGTAAAGCGGCGGCCGCCGATCGTTCGGAGATCTTGACGTCGGCTCGTTCCGGCTATGCCGCCCTCGGAAGACGGTGTAGGCCGACTTCTGTCGGTTGCGGGGAAAGGACGGTGCCACCTCCATCATCAGCCGCCCGTCGGCGGCGCTGTCGTTGGCTGTCATCTCACGCGCGAAGGCCTCCTACTCGGCATGTCAACATCACGCGGATCCCGGGATCCGGACAGCCCCCCGCGTCCGCGACGATCTTGCTCGTGTCGTAGTACCGGCCACACTGGCCGAGCTGGTCTGCTCCCTTGACCGCCGGCACTGTCTGTACTTCGAGGGCGAGCCCGGCCACGAGGGACCCGGTCCCCGCGAGGCGCCTGCCGATCTGCAGTCCTCGGCACCGTATCGTAGCGCCGGCTCGGCAGCGGGCGAGGGTAGCCAGAACGGTCGGTCGGCCGCCACGGGCCTCCGAAGGAGCGGTCGTCCGGCCTCGGCAGGCGCCTTGAACCCAGCCCCCATCATAGCCATCTCCGCAATGCGTTGGCACTCGGCGATGTGGAGTGCCAATCGTTCAGAGCCGGTCGTTCCGACCGGTCTTTTGGGAAGGTGCACCAGCTTGAAGTTCATTCCACTGCACGATCGCGTCGTTCTCCGTCGCCTGGAGGAGGAGCAGAAGAGCAAGGGCGGGATCATCATTCCGGACACCGCCAAGGAGAAGCCGATGCAGGGCGAGGTGGTGGCCGTGGGCCCCGGCGCCCGCGACGAGCAGGGCCAGGTCCAGCCGCTGGACGTCAAGCCCGGCGACCGGGTGCTGTTCGGCAAATGGTCCGGCACCGAGGTCAAGATCGACGGCGAGGAGCTGTTGATCATGAAGGAGAGCGACATCATGGGGATCATCGAGGGCGCGTCCGCGGCGAAGAAGGCCGCCTGAGCCCCGCGATCTCCGGCATCACAACGAGAAGGACCAGCCATGGCTGCCAAGGACGTCAAATTCTCCACCGAAGCCCGCAACAAGATGCAGCGGGGCGTCGAGATCCTCAACGACGCGGTGAAGGTGACGCTGGGCCCGAAGGGCCGGAACGTCATCCTCGACAAGAGCTTCGGGGCGCCCAGGATCACCAAGGACGGCGTGACCGTCGCCAAGGAGATCGAGCTCTCCGACAAGTTCGAGAACATGGGCGCGCAGATGGTGCGCGAGGTGGCCTCGAAGACGAGCGATGTCGCCGGTGACGGCACGACGACCGCGACCATCCTCGCCGCCGCCATCGTGCGCGAGGGTGCGAAGTCGGTTGCGGCCGGCATGAACCCGATGGACCTCAAGCGCGGCATCGACATGGCGGTCGAGGCCATCGTCGCGGATCTGGCGAAGCGCACCAAGAAGGTGACGACCTCGGACGAGATCGCCCAGGTCGGCACGATCTCGGCCAATGGCGACCGCGAGGTCGGCAAGATGCTGGCCGAGGCCATGCAGAAGGTCGGCAACGAGGGCGTCATCACGGTCGAGGAGGCCAAGGGCCTCGAGACCGAGCTCGACATCGTCGAGGGCATGCAGTTCGACCGCGGCTACATCTCGCCCTACTTCGTCACCAACAGCGAGAAGATGCGGGCCGAGCTCGAGGACCCCTACATCCTCATCCACGAGAAGAAGCTCTCGAACCTGCAGACTTTGCTGCCCCTGCTCGAGGCGGTGGTGCAGAGCGGCAAGCCTCTCTTGATCCTGGCCGAGGACGTCGAGGGCGAGGCGCTGGCGACGCTGGTCGTGAACAAGCTCCGTGGCGGGCTGAAGGTTGCGGCGGTCAAGGCGCCGGGCTTCGGCGATCGCCGGAAGGCGATGCTCGAGGACATCGCGATCCTGACGGCCGGCCAGGTGATCTCCGAGGACCTGGGGATCAAGCTCGAGAACGTCACGCTCGACATGCTCGGCCGGGCCAAGCGGGTGACGATCGAGAAGGAGAACACGACGGTCATCGACGGCGCCGGCGCCAAGGAGGAGATCACGGGCCGCTGCAACCAGATCCGGGCGCAGATCGAGGAGACGACCTCGGACTACGACCGGGAGAAGCTGCAGGAGCGGCTGGCGAAGCTGGCGGGCGGCGTGGCGGTGATCCGCGTCGGCGGGGCCACCGAGATCGAGGTCAAGGAGCGCAAGGATCGCGTCGACGACGCGATGCACGCGACCCGCGCCGCGGTCGAGGAGGGCGTGGTCGCCGGCGGGGGGGCGGCACTCCTCTACGGCCTGAAGGCGCTCGAAGGGCTCAAGCCCGAGAACGACGACCAGCGGGTCGGCATCGAGATCGTCAGGAAAGCCATCCGGATGCCGGCACGCCAGATCGCGGAGAATGCCGGGCATCGACGGCTCGATCGTCATCGGCAAGCTGCTCGAGAGCAAGGACTTCGAACTGGGGCTACGACGCCCAGATGGGCGAGTACGGCGATCTCGTGAAGAAGGGCATCATCGACCCGACCAAGGTCGTGCGCAGCGCCCTCCAGCATGCGGCCTCGGTGGCCGGCCTGCTCGTCACGACGGAGGCCATGGTCGCCGAGAAGCCCAAGGACAGGGAGCCCGCCATGCCCGGCGGCAGCGGTATGGGTGGCATGGGCGGCATGGACTACTGAGCCGCAGGACGAGCGGTGCCGTCAGACGGAGGGCCACGCGGCCTTCCGTCTGCGCGCCGCCCATCCGAGGTGCTCATCGAGAGACCGCCGGCGCCAGCCGGTCGGTTCGGCTTGCAGATGGCGGGCTCGCCCACTAGAGAAGTCGCGGCCTCGCGCCCCCCGCGGAGGGATGCCGGAGCGGTCGATCGGGGCGGTCTCGAAAACCGTTGTACCCCGCGAGGGGTACCGAGGGTTCGAATCCCTCTCCCTCCGCCACGCCTGGCCGGCCGGTCCCGTCTCAGCTGCGTATCGGCCCTCGCTATAACCCCTTGATATCGAGGACTTTCGCGCTCGGCCGTTGACTCGCCCTGTCCCGCTAGGACGCCGGAAAGCCTCTCTTTCGGGCCGTTTTCTCCGCCGGGTGTGAACCTCGGCCATTCTGTTCACACTTGAGAAAACGCTTATAGAATAGTGACTTGCGCGGGCCGGCCAAATGCCGGGGTTCGAATCCCTCTCGCCTAGGCGAGATTCGGCTTCGAACTCGGATTTTATGGGGGATCAATGGCTGGCATTTCATAGCTGTCACGCTCGTATCCGCGAGAGATAGCGACTGCCAGGATGCTCTCTGTCCGCACGCCACGTCACGCGTTGAACGGCGCATTGGCAGATAGTGCACGAGCGGAACATGGCCAACCGACGTTGTTGAGCAGATCAGCCGAGGTCGTCGACCAGCGCTCGCGCGTCCCGCAGGTCCGGCGTGTCGAGCCCTTCGGTGAACCAGTCGTGGATCGGGGTGAGGAGGTCACGCGCCTTGATGCGCCTGCCCGTTCCCTGCCACAGACGGGCGAGGCTGGTTGCGGCGCGGAGCTCGAACGACCTGGCTCCCTGTCGGCGCGCCACGGCAAGCGCCTCGACGAAGCACGCCTCCGCATCCGCCTCGGGCGCCCCCCCGAGAAGCTGCAGCTCACCCTCGATCCGCCGGAGCTCGGCCTCGAAAAGCCGCACCTCGGTCCGAGCCACCTCGCCATACGCCTCCTCGAGCGTACGCTGGCCCGCAGCCGTGTCGCCTAGGCGGGCGTGGATCCCTGCCAGGAGCCCGAGGTGGTGGGAGCGGTGGAACACCGTGCCGAGCGCCTCCAATGCCGCGATGCCCTGGCGCACGAGCGACGCCCCTTCGCCGGGCCGCCCCTCCTCGGTGGAGATCCAGCCACGAAGCACCAGACCGTAGCCGTGCCACATCGGCATGTCGTGCTCGGCCGCGAGCGTGATCATCGCTTCGGCGTGGCCGTGGGCCGCCGGCACGTCGCGAAGCAGGTGGGCGAGCTCGCCCCCGCCGCCGTGGCACAGGACATGGCCGGTCGTGTTGGCGTGTTGCAGCGCGGCCGCGTGGCCTAGCGCCTCACCCGCGGTGCGCCGCGCCTGGTCCGGGTAGCCCATGATCCACAGCACGAGGGCCAGGAAGGACAGCCCCGAGACGCGGGGATCGGTGACGCAGCGGGCCGCCAGGTCCCGGTCGCGGTCCGGATCGTACAACGCAGGGATCGCCTCGAGCTCGGCGCGGGCTCCCCGGAGAGCGCCGAGCTGCATCAGCGCCGCCCCCATCGCCCGGTGCGCCAGCAGTCGGTCTACGGGGTCGCGCCTGAGCTCGGCCAGGGAGCGGCAGCGCTCGGCCAGGCGCTGCGCCGTCCGCGTCTCGCCGCGCACGACGCGGTTGCTGGCCAGGCCGAAGAGGGCCGGCACCAAATGGTCGGTTCGACCCAGGCTCTCGCAGAGCACGCTGGCCCGCTCGTAGGCCGCGGCGACCTGCGGGCCGCTCCAGCCGGAGAGCGCGATGAGCGGCGTCCCGATCGTGAGCTGGAAGTCGAGCTCCATGCGGTCACGCCCGGCGGAGGCCGGCAGGCCCGTGAGCACCTCCAGGCCCCGGCTGAGATGGCTGACCGCTTCCCGGTCGGCCGAGCGCGCGGCCGATCGACGGCCCGCCTTGAGCCAGTACCGTGCCGCCTGCTCGGCTAGGCCGGCCTCGGTGAGGTGGTGCGCGAGCAGCTCGGGTGTCGTCCCGACCAGCTCGGGGAACCGCTCCTCCAGGGCGCGCGCGACAGCAGCATGGAGCCGCCGGCGCCGCTCGCGCAGGAGGGTGCCGTAGGCTGCGTCGCACACCAGGGCGTGCTTGAACAGGTACCCTGCCTCCGGCCCCTCGCCGTGCCGAAAGACCAGCCCGGCGCCGGCGAGCTGGTCGAGCGCCGTCGCCAGCTCGTCCTCGCGAAGGCCCGCCACGGCGGCCAGCAGCTCGTGGGAGAAGTCCCGACCGATCACGGCCCCGACCTGCGCCGTCCGCCTAGCCGCCGGATCCAGGCGGTCGAGCCGCGTCATGAGCGAGGCGTGGAGCGTGGCCGGCACCGTCAGCGCCGCGGGTGGGCTCGCGGCGAGGATCCCGCCCGCCCTGCCCGTGCCGGCCTCGAGCACGGCCTTGGTCAGCTCCTCGAGGAAGAGCGGCACGCCGTCCGTGCGCTCGACGATCTCGGCCACCAGCGCGTCGGGCAAGGCCGCGCCACCCGTGACCCGCCGCACGATCGCCGCGGCCTCCGTCGGACCGAGGCGGTTGAGCGACAGGGCCGTCATGTGGGGCCGGCCGGTCCAGGACCGCTCGAGCTCGGGGCGGAAGGTGATGAGGAGCAGGACCGGCAGGCGGGCCACGCGCTCCACCATGAGGTCGAGCAGCTCGCGCGAGCTGGGGTCGATCCAGTGCACGTCCTCGAAGACCATCAGCACCGGCCCGACGGCCGAGAGCTGCTCGAGCTGACGCAGCAGCACCTCGAAGGTCCGCTCGCGCTTCCCCTGGGGGGTGAGCGGCGACGGCGGATAGCGGTCGTTGAGAGGGAGCGACAGCAAGTCAGCCAGGAGCGCCACATCCTCCGCAGGCGGCGGCGTCGGCGCCAGCAGCGCCTCCAGCTTGGCCAGCCGTGCTCCCGGCGGATCGCCGCGCGCGAACCCGGCCGCGCGAGCGAGCTGGGTCGTGACCGGGTGCAAGGTGCTGTCCTGGTGATGCGGCGAGCAGAAGTAGCGCAGGATGGCATGGGGCTCGTCGCCAAGGACCTCCTGCACCACCGCGAGCAGGCGCGACTTGCCGACCCCCGCCTCGCCCGAGAGCAGGACCGTCCCGCCTCTGCCACCCTTGGCCTGCCCCCAGCGTCGCCGCAGCAGACCAATCTCCGCCTCGCGCCCGACCAGTGGCGCCAGGGCCGCGGCGTGGAACGCCTCGAACCGGCTCGCCGCCGCGCCGATCCCGAGAACGCGGTATGCCCGGACCGGCTCGGCAAAGCCCTTGGCCGTGATGCCGCCGAGATCGACGCACTCGAACAGGTCGCCGACGAGCCGGCGCGTGCCGGCGGCAATGACGACGCTGTCCGGCTCGGCCAGCCCTTGCAGCCTTGCGGCCAGATTGGGGGTCTCGCCGACGACCGCCTGCTCCTGCGCGGCACCGCTGCCGAGCAGGTCGCCGACCACGACCAGGCCGGTCGCGATGCCGACCCGGGCCCGCAGCACGGTACCGGCCGGGGCCTCGAGATCGCGCACCGCCGCCACGAGCTCGAGCCCGGCCCGGATCGCCCGCTCGGCATCGTCCTCCTGCACCCGCGGATAGCCGAAGTAGGCCAGGACCCCGTCACCCATGTACTTAGCGACGAAGCCACCTAGGCGCTCGATCCCCATGGCGACGCGGCGGTGGTAGCCCCCGATCAGCTCGCGCAGATCCTCGGGGTCGAGGCAGGCGGAGAGCGCGGTCGAGCCGACGAGGTCGACGAACATCACTGTCAGCTGACGGCGCTCTGCTTCTCGTGGTGCTGAAACGGGTTCGCGACGCGGCTCGAGCGAAGCGACCGCCTTGAGCAGCCGCTTGCGGTCGCCGAGATTGAGGCCGAGCTCCTTAGATCGGCGTCGGTGAGATCGCGCAGGACATCGGCGCCGATTCCGTTCTCACGGAAGGCCGTTACGTGGCGCCCGAGCCCCAGACCGGCGAGCCAGCGAGCGACGTCGATCATGTAGCTGCTCGCCCTCATCCGCCCCGTGTCCCATCAGGATACCACCGGCAGGACCTTGGCGAAATGCAGCGCCTGAGCTTGAGCGGGCGAGATTGAGAGGTCGTTCGAGAACCGACTGGCAGGCGAGCGGTTCTCCGGCCGAACGCCCTTCGACCCCGATCCGGGCCGTCGGATCGACCCGTTCAGCCCGCACGGGCCAAACGCGATCCCTCTTTATTGCAATGGTTTAGCCGCGCTTAACCGGTGCTCGCGGCCCTTGGGCAGCGCTCCACACGGCTGTCTTGGGCTCCATCGGAGACCGAGCTCTCGAATCCCGCGCCTGCGCCACGCCTAGCAGGCCGGTCCGCTCTCGGGCCCAAATCGGCCGTCGCTATAACCCCTTGATATCGAGGACTTTCGCGCTTGGAAGTTGACTGGGCGGGAACCGCCGGGGCGCCCCAAAGCCTCTCTCCGGGGCCGTTTTCTCCGCCGGGTGTGAACCTCGGTCAATCGATACCCACTTGAGAAAACGCTTATAGAACAGTGGCTTGCTCGGGCCGAGCCAAATGCCTGGGTTCGAGCCCCTCGCCTAGGCGAGATTCAGTTTCGAGCTCTGAAACCTTTTGGAACCAATGTGTTGGCGTTCTGAAGCCGTTGACCTCTACGAACGAGTCAGAGCGCTCCGGGATCGGCCCGTTCATACCCAGGCCTTGATCAGGCCGAAGACCTGTGCGGATCCTGCTGCCGAGAAGAGCCTCGGCATTCCCTCAGGAGACGGAACCGATCTCCCTGAGGATCGACGACGGCCCGAAAGGGCAGATGTCCGCCAAAAAGACATCGCTAGGAGCTTCGCCCAAACACGTTCGGATGGGCAGCCAGCTGATCGGCCAAGTCATGGTCATGCCGGATCGGCACGACGAGGAAACCACGAGCGCGCAGAGCCGCGCGCTTGGCTTCATCGCTCTCGGATGCTGTCGACAGGTCGTGCGACGGGCCGTCGACGAACACGCAGGCGCCCGGCGCCGGGTCGCGGCGATAGAAGAAGTCAACCTGCACCGGTACGCCTTCAGCAGGGCTGTATTGCGCAAGGTCGGGCAGGCGGAGGTGGCGACGGAAGAGCTCGTCGAGGAAGCGTCGCTCGAAGCTCGAGGTCGGATCAATGCGCTCGAGCAGCCATTGATATTGCTCCTCGTAGCTTCGCGTACCGGAGTCGAGGATCGGAACGGCAACTGAGAGGTCGCGTAGCAGCGGCAGTATCCTGCGCCTGTCGAGGTAGCGGTGATCAATCTGGTTCGAATAGCTGAGCAGGCATCCATAACAAGCCGCGATGCAGCCCCGGGTTTGCTCGCCATGGTCCGCGCCAGTTTCGGGGTCGCAGTGGACGACGCCGAGCGCGGCGCGCGCTAGATCGCGCATCGCAGCGGCATCGGCGAGCAGCCGTTCCGCCACCCCGATGCCGCCTTCGGCTGATTCCCAGAGCGAGATACGCCGTTGGGCATGCCCACCGATCAGCTCGGCAGCGAGCTCCTGCTCCTCGATCTGGAAAACCAGCTGGGCAGCCCGTCGCAGGGCGTAGGCCAGCGTCTTGAGCGTGGCATCGTCCCTCTCAGTGCCGAGTGGTTGAAAGAAGAGTAGGTTTCGACGATCCGTCACAATTGGCTTGAGGCCGCGGACGACATTGGCGGCGCCAGTCCCGTCGGCTCCATCGCGCCCGACCCAGCGGCCTGTGCTCCGGTCCAGCGCGAAGCCCTGGCGACCACCGCCCTGACGCCAGCCATGGTTGATCCGCCAGAGGTCGGCCCTCTGTACCGCCGTCGCCTCGAGCAACAGCCGGCCATCAGGTGCGGCAAACTGGACGGTTCGGCGGTCGCGCGCGTCACCAGCCCGGAAATTGGTAGCGACGTCGTACCCTAGCCTTTCCCGCTCCTCCTCCTCGGAGGAGATGCGCAGCTGTCGCTGGGCCCGGACCGTCGGTTGGTCCAATAGCTGCGTCGCCAGCTCGGCACCGGCACCGTCAAGCTCCGCATTGCAGAACGCGCAGCGATCGCGGGTGAACTCGTCGCCTGTATGCGCATAGCCGCATGTCCGGCACAGCTTCGCACTCCGCAGCCGTTGGCCCAGATCACCCGACGGCAGGATCGTCGCTACGACGCGGTGCCGGCGGCCTTCGTGATAGAGGAGGTTGTTCGGCCCGAACTCGGTCAGGCCCAGGAACCGGGGCCGATCGATGGCTTCCGTGCTGGAGATGCCGGCGACGAGACAGCGCAAGGGCAGTCTCGGGAAGTTATAGCCGGGGATGAATCCCTCGCTTGCGAGATACCGATAGGGGTAGAAGTCGCTTTCCTGCTGGCTGCGCCCCTCGTTGCGGAGGAGGTCCAGCTCTCGCTGCGCCTCAAGTTCACGCCGGCGCGCCAAGTCGCGCTCGTCGCGCCCGAGCCCAGGACGGTCGACCTCGCGCCGCGCCGCCTCGCGCTGGGCGTAGGCGGCGCGGTAGAGCTCACGCCATCGGTCGAATGCCCGGTCGAACGCGGCGCCAGCACCGTGCGCGGTCTCGCGGATCCATGAGGCGCTGAACCAGGCCGCCTGGTGGACATCGGGGCCGCAAGCGTCGGCGATCCGTGCGGTGGCCTGAACCAGGTCTGCCAGCTGCGCCTCGGACAGGCTGACCTTGGCTGCGAGATCCGGCATCAGGGGCAGCTCAGGCGCCCCCACATCCAGCACCATGGCGATCGACTGGTGGAGATCTGGCGCGGCCGCGGCCATCCATACGGAATGGACATGCGCTTCGATCAACTCCTGATTTGCAAGGTCCAGCCGCGGCGGGGCCACAGCACCCGCGATCATGGCGGGCGGCTGCTGGAAATAGTGCCGGTCATGGGCATTGCCGTCGCTGGCGAAGGCCAAGACGAGCGCAGGCCGACCACTGCGCCCAGCCCGGCCACTCCGCTGGGCATAGTTGGCCGGGTTGGGTGGAATGTTCCGCAGATGCACGACCGCTAGCTCGCGGATATCGACACCGAGCTCCATGGTCGGGGAGCAGCAGAGCACGGCGAGGTCGCCTTTGCCGAAAGCGTCCTCGCGCTGCATGCGATTCTCGGCTGTCACCTGGCCGCTGTGCTCGCCGGCGAGCATGCCGGCGAGCGCCGTCGCGCGATCGCGGTAGAGGCGCGTGAAGTAGGCGTTGGGCGTCGAACGCCGCAACTCCTCGCGTCGGAGGTGCAGCGACCGTGCCCGGATTGGATCTGGCGCCGGAACGCGGCCATCGCCCGGCCGCCAGCGTAGCGCAGAGACCTTCATTCGGACGCCGCGCACCTCCGCGCCGCGACGTACGTCCTCGAGCAGGTGGCCACGAAGCCGGTCGACGATTCCCAGCGCGATCGACTCCGCGATCTCACCAGGCAGGTCGCGATCGACATCCCAGGTGCGTTTGGATCGCAGGAAGCGGCCGATCGCGGAGCGTGGCCCAAGCCCGAGCGTAATGCCATCGCGATTGTCGGCCACTACGCCCGGAAGGAGGGCCACGGCAGCACGGCGCAACGGCTCGTTCTCGTCGAATCGCCACGGCTCACCGATCTCGGCCGCCACGCGACGCTTGAGGGATTCGCCCCGATCGCGGCCGAAGATGTCGGCTTCGATCGCCAGGGCACCGCGCAGGTGGTCGAGAATGGCCCGCAGCAGACGGCTGCGCGACGGTGCTGGCATCGCTTCCAGCTGAGGGATGCCGAACCAGCGAGCGCCATCGGCCGCCAGCTCGTCCAGGCCGTCATAGTCCAGCCGTAGCAGGCCGCACTGCTCGAGGTTGGGCTGCGCCACGCGCCAGGCGCGGGCGAGGTCCTCGATCGCAAGATACTCGAGCAGCTCGACCATCGCCGAGCGGGCGCGCTCGAACCCCGGGCCGCTGTCGACAGGCGTCTTCATCCACGCTGCCGGTGGAAGCGCCAAAGCCTCGAAGAGGGCGGGGCCGAGCCGGTCGAAGGTGAGGCTGCCGTGGGTCGCCAGCGCCCGGACCAGCGCCCCGCGGAGCTGGACAACCAGCGCGAAGTCGTTGAGATGCCCGGCCTGGAGCGCCGCATCCTGACGGTTGTCGGTGAAGCTGAGCAGCTTGCGGACCTCTCGGTCGACGCCGGCCTCGCCGAGCCCATCGACGGCGGCGCAGGCGAGGATCGTGGTCGCCGTCGACCTGCCGGTTTGGGACAGGGTGACGAGCTTGCCGAAGTCGCTCTTCTGGCGGAGATCGAAGCTGGTCCGGCACCGTGGGCAGAGCATCAACGGACGCGGCTGCCACCATGCCTCGACAGCGCCGTCGGCTGGCGCTGGGGAGATCGTCCCGTCGGGTGTGACCCAGATCTGCTCAGGCTCGTGCGGGCGGTGGGCCGCCTTCACCCGCGGGCCGGCGGCTCGCCATTCGTACCATCCGTCGGGCAGGTCTTCGTCTGTCGACCACAGGTCGCCGGTCTCGAGAGCGAGATATCCCGGCTCTCCCGGGATCTCCGAACTCAGGTGCGTTCAGCTCGGGCGTGCGAGGAAGCAGCCGCTCGCGCTTGCCCTCGCGCGGGCGCGCGACGAGGTAGAGCTCCTGTCCGCATTCG
>CAWHFO010000088.1:0-15239 GCA_963828215.1 uncultured Alphaproteobacteria bacterium
GAGTGCCGCCGCCCAACCTGCGCGTGATTGCGCAGAACTTCCTTTTCCTACGCATTTTCAATGACTTAGTTGACTTGCCCGCGCGAGTTCGCCACTCTGCTTTGCGCAGGCTCGCGCCACGGTTTGCGCCCTCTTGCTTCCACTGTGCTTCCAGGGGCGGCCGGGGTCGATGCCTGGAAGCAGATCGATCATCGGACCTGGACCACGCCCGTATGCCGAAACTGACCAAGCGCATCGTTGATGCCGCCCAGCCTCGGGCGGCCGACTACTTCGTCTGGGACGCCGAGGTGCCGGGCTTCGGGCTCAGGGTGCTGCCGAGCGGGCGGAAGGGGTATGTGCTGCAGTACCGGGCGGGCCGGCGGTCGCGACGGATGAGCCTCGGCCCCAGCACGGTGCTCACCTGCGAGCAGGCACGGACGCGAGCCATCCTGATCGTCGCTCAGGTTCGGAACGGCGTGGACCCTGCGGCCAAACGCGATGCAGATCGAAGGGCGGCAACAGTCGCAGAGCTGGCCGATCGCTACGACCGGGAGCACGTCGCCCTTCGCGTCAAGCCGAGCACGGCCAAGGGCTACCGGCGCGTCCTGAAACGGACCATCCTCCCGGCGCTCGGCCGCCTCCGCCTGACCGAGGTGACCCGAGCCGACATTGCCAAGCTCCACCACGACATGCGCCATGTGCCCTACGACGCCAACCGCTGCCTCGAGATCATCTCCAAGATGTTCAGTCTTGCCGAGCTGTG
This sequence comes from uncultured Alphaproteobacteria bacterium, assembly GCA_963828215.1. Classification (GTDB taxonomy): domain Bacteria; phylum Pseudomonadota; class Alphaproteobacteria; order Geminicoccales; family Geminicoccaceae; genus CAVTJL01. The sequence continues at coordinate 743 of CAWHFO010000088.1, forward strand.
GGGCCTGCGCCCGGACGGCTCGAATCCGCGCAAGCACATCAAGAAGTACCCCGAGGAGAAGCGCGAGCGGTTCCTGAGCCCGGCCGAGCTTCGGCGCGTCGGCGAGGTGCTGCGCGAGATGGAGGATGAGGGCGTCGAGCTGTCCTCGGCCATCGCCGCGGTGCGGCTGCTCATCCTGACCGGCTGCCGGCTGAGCGAGATCATGACGCTGCGGTGGGAGCACGTCGATCTGGACGGAGGCGCGCTTCGGCTTCCCGACTCCAAGACCGGAGCCAAGGTCGTCCACATCGGCCAACCGGCCGTGGACGCGCTCCGCGGGATCGAGCCCGTGCCCGGCAATCCCTGGGTGATTCCCGGGATCAAGCCCGGGGCCAACCTCAGCGACCTTCAGCCGTTCTGGCAGCGCGTCCGCGCCCGCGCCGGGCTCAAGGACGTGCGCATCCACGACCTCCGCCACACCTTCGCCTCGACCGCCGTCGCCGCCGGCCAGGGGCTGCCGATGATCGGCAAGCTGCTCGGCCACACGCAGGTGCAGACGACGGCGCGCTATGCCCACCTCGCCGCAGATCCGGTCAAGCTGGCTGCCAACGAGGTAGCGCGAAGCCTTGCCGCGGCTCTGACCGCATGACTCATGTATCCAAGGTTCGAATTCTTCTCCCTCCAGCGCAGCGCTTTCGAACGCGCAGCCCAACTTGCATCACATGCGATTCCCATACTGGACTGCGCCCCTGGAGCCGGACGGGGGTGGGACTCGTGGGATTGACCGGAGCAGACGCTACGCGCTCGGCCGCAACGGCGGCTCGGGCACGTTCTTTGGCTCGCCGTGGCGGGGCCGTCCTAGCTTCGCCCCAGCAGACGGCGCGCGGCAGCCGCCTCGAACGGCTCGTCCTCGATGCCCTCTGGCTCTTGGAAGAGCGGACTCCCTGGCGACCACAGCTCGGTGCTCTCGGCGTGCTCGTCGAAGAACTCGGCACTCGTGGTCACGCGGAGCGGCTCCTTCATCCCTGGCATCGACAACTGGTACTGACCGGCACCAAGTTGCTTCACCTCGACGCCAGGAGGCATGAGGCCGGGGCCGTCAACCACGCGGTCAAGGCGGGCAGATAGTAGAGCGCCTCAGGCCGCGCCGGCTCGTCGAGGTCGGCCTGGGTGATCGAGTCGAGGTCGAACCGGCCGCTTCGGCCGACGACACGTCGCTCCGGATGCGGCTCACGAGCCCGGCTCGATCGCGTTCGCGCTGGTCGCGAGGAGCGATGAACGAGACGCTCGGCGATGTCCCGCGGCAGCCGGCCAGGATCGGCTGCAGCTTGCCGACGACGGTCTGTGAACAGGTCGATGCGCTGTGCGCGAGCGCACGGTAGACGTCGGTCTCGACCGTGTCCTTCGTAGTGCAGGTTGACGATCCGGATGTCGGTGCTTCTGCCCGAGCCGGTCGATGCGGCCGATCCGCTGCTCGACCCGCATCGGGTTCCACGGCATGTCGTAGTTGACCAGCGCGCCGCAGAACTGGAAATTGAGACCCTCGGCCGCGGCGTCGGTGCAGAGCAGGACGTCGGCCTGGCCCTCGCGGAAGCGCCGCTTGAGCGTCGTCGCGCGAGACCGTCGCGCCAACCGCCGTCGGCGCCGCGGACCTCGCCGCCGCGACCGGAGAAGCACATCACCGGCAGGTCCGGCGTCGCCGACAGCTCGCCGCGCAGGAAGTCCATGGTGTCGGTGTACTGGGTGAACACCATCACCTGCTGGTAGCCCTGCTGCGCAGCTCGTCGATCACCTCCTAGCAGCACGCCGGCCTTGGTGTCCGGCGGCAGCTGGAGGATGCGACCGAGCAGGCGCTCGATGTCGCCCTGTCTCTTCGACGACGAGCGCTGCCGCTCCAGCTCGGCGGCCTCGTCGGTGTCCAGTCGTCGTCCTCGCCGTCTCGTCGTCCGGCACGTCCTCGTCGATGGCGCATGGAGCTTCGCCGTGGCCGTCGCCGACGGCCGTCGAGGTGGCCCTCCAGCGTCTGCCGAGCGCGCAGAAGCTGCTTGCCAGCCGGCGACGGTAGATCGTCATCACGAAGCCGACCGCGTTCCGCTCCTCGGCCGCGGCCTTGTTGTACGTGCTGCGAGATGTAGTCCTCGACCGCCTCGTAGACGCGGGCGCTCGGCGTCGGCGTCAGGTCGATGAACTCGTCCTGACACTGCGCGGTCGGCGATCGGCGTCGCTGAGCTTCCCGGCTTTGTGGTAGCGGCGCAGCAGTTCGCGCGTGTGCCGGGAAACCAGGTGCCCGATCGGTGAGCTGCACCGCATGAGCTTGACCGCCGCCTGGCGCTCCGCGGTTTCCAGTTGCCGGCGCGGGATGCTGCCGCGTCCCGCAGGGCCTTGAGCACCTTGCTGGCCTTGAGCGCGCTCAGCCCGGCAAGCCGCTGCATGGCTCTCCAGCTGTCACCGAGCCATACGCGCGTCTCGGCGGCCTGAAACAGCGCCGCCATCGCTCGAACTCCTCGTGGCGACGGGTTCGGCCGCGCCGGCGCATCGAAGAACGCAGGAACGCTGGCGGTCCATTCCGGCGGCAGGCCGAGCAGGTCAGCAGGTCCCAGACCTCGATCGGGTGCACCTGCATCGGCGTGGCCGTCAGCAGCACCAGGCCCTGGGTCCGCTCCTTCAGACCCTGCATCAGCCGCAGCAGCTGGTTCGGCGCCGGTCCTTCGCCGGCCGCCCGCTGCGCGCCGGCGCGCATGGTGCGCCTCGTCCAGCACGATCAGGTCCCACGGCTCGGCTCCTCCAGCACTCGCTGCGCCGGTCGCGCCGCCGCATCAGATGGCTCGACGCGATCACGAACGGCTCGCTGGTGCCACGTCGTCGCGCGACACCGTCGCGCTCGGTCACGCCCTCGAGCGCCGGCGACGGGTACCAGCGTCAGCTTCTGGCCGTCGTAGATCGGCCAGTTGAGATTGAACTTCTCGCGCAGCTCGATCTGCCACTGGCGCAGCACGGCCTTGGGCGCGAGCACCAGAATGCGCTTCGCCCGGCCGGCGAGCCACGCCTGCCGCAGCAGCAGCCCCGCCTCGATCGTCTTGCCGAGCCCGACCTCGTCGGCGATCAGCAGCTTCGGCGGCCAATGGTCGTACAGCCGCTGGAACGCGCGGACCTGATGCGGCCAGGGCGTCGACCGCCGCGGTGGCTTCGCCCACCCGCTCGCCGCCGTTCGGCAGCGTCGGCGCGTGCTGGATGAACCCCCAGACCAGCGCGCCGCAGATCGACCGGCGGCGGCTCGGTGAGGCCGGCGGGGCTCCTCGGCTACGTCGACCGGCGGCTCGGCAGCGGCTTCCGTGTCGCTCTGAGCCGCGGCGCGGCGTCCTCTCGCGGCAGGAAGCGCAGCAGGTCCTCGCGCACGGCCGTCGGCACATCGACGACGATCGCGCTGACGCGCTTGTCGGCCCACAGCCGGGCGAAGTTGTCCTCCTCGTCCTCGACTGCGCTTCGGTGCCGCCGTCCCAGCGGTGAAGACGTGGAAGCTCTCCCAGTTGTCGCTTCCAGCCCGTGCCGTCTCGTTGATGCTGCCGTTGAACGCGAGCCGGTCGCCGGTCTTGTCCTCGATGATGCCGGCCTTCTCGTGGAACATGCCGTCGCCGGCGATCGGCCGGCGCTGGCGGTCGCACGGCACCGCCACCCTCACGTCGAGGATGCCCCGCGCGACCATCCAGGCCAGCAGTTCGAGCGCATCGCGTCGGCCTCGTCTCGGGCCGCGAGCGGCATCGCCAGCGAGGCTGCGCTCGACCGCTGTCGCGCAGCGCTTCCCCTTCTCGATGGCCTCGATCTCCGGCTGCGTCGAGCGTGCAGCCGACGATCAGCCGCATGCGGCCGCCGTTGCGCACCAGCCCCTCGATCCCGCGCGCCGCCAGCGCCAGGGCGCCGGCCGAGAAGTAGCCGGTCGGTGCGGTCGTAGCGCACGGCGCACGTCCAGCGCCGGCACGTAGAACCGCGTGACGAGGTCGCCGTCCTCCGGCGCTGTACTTCGGCTGCCAGGCGCGGTCGCGCAGAGCAGGCTCACGCGGCCTCGCCCTCTCGTCCAGAAGCTCGAGCTGCTTCGGCTCGTCCACCTGGTCGGTGAAGGCGAGCCGGCGGAGGTTCTCCAGCGCCTCGAAGTCGCTGACGGCCGTCGGCCACGCCGCGCCGCCAGTCGTCGATGCCGGTGAACGTCTGCGAGACGCGGCAGCACCTCCAGCACGGCTTCGAGCGCGGCGAGGAACCGGGCTCGCCGATCGACGCCCGGCTTCGCTCCAGCAGCTCGCGGCGCCGCCTGCAGCGTTGCGCGTGCGCGCACGGCGATGGGCGGCATGGTGCATGGCGTCGATCATCGCGCGGCGAGCCATCCGGCGGCCCGAGCGCGCCCTTGGCCGCGCGCGGTCGCGCTGTCCCACAGCATCGATGTCGCTGCCCTTCTTCTCGGCCAGCGGCCGACGACGTCCGCGTCCAGGTCGACGCCGACGACGCGGGCGAGGCGCAGCGCTTCGTCGTAGGGGAAGTCCGGCGCCTCGAAGGCGTCCCAGGCGAGCACGAACCACTCGGTCAGCGGATCGAGCTCGGCGTGGCGGCTTCGATGTCGGTCAGTTGCTCCAGCCGCCAGCGCTTCACCTCGCGGCGGGCGGCGTCGAGCGCGTCCTCGGGCGTGACGGCGTAGGGATCGAACTCCTCCTCGAACAGCTCGGCCTGCTTGCCGCCGCTTGTGCTCGCGGCACGGTCGCGGCGTGCCGCGCTTCAGCGGCCAGTGGCGCGAGAACTCTTCCAGCGCCGGGCCGAAGCGGCGAGGTAGAGATCGACGCCCGCGGATGCCGGCCTCCTGGAACTCGTCGACCCGCGTCGCGCACGGCCTGCGCGACCAGCGGCTCCACGTCCTCCCAGTAGACGCGTCATCGCGTCGGCGGCCCGGCGCCTGCGCGGGCGGCAGACCAGGAAGATGGTGCAGTTGGCCGCCGCCTTGTCCTTGATGTGCAGGCTGCCCTCGGCCTCGGTGTTGATCGGCCAGGAGGCGGTAATGGTGAAACCCGCCTCCATCAGCCCCTTGGTGAGCGCGTCCCAGGCGCCGGTGGCCTTGTGGGTGAACATCAGCGTCATGATGCCGTCGGGCTTCAGGACGCGGCGGCACTCGGCGAAGATCGCCGCCATGCGCTGCTGGTAGTCGCGGTCGGCGAGAGCCTTGGCGCCCTTCTGCCCTTGAACTTGGCCGGATTGGCGACCGCCTCGTTCTCCTTGTCGGTCAGCTGCCGGCGGAACAGCTCCGGATAGACGCGGCCGGCCGTCCGCTTCAGCCAGACGTAGAAGAAGTCTGATCCGGGATTCTCCAGATGGCCACCACCACCGGCATCGACGGTGCCGTTCCGAGACACGTCGGTCAACAGGCAGGGTGCCTGAGGCCGCGATCCTGACCGTCAAGCGCGACCGGAGATGCTTCCACGCGCCCCGGCATCTGGTTGCGGCTGGTTCTGCCGGGCCCCGGCGCATGGCTCTCCCTTCGACCGCAGCCATCATCTGGTTGCCTCCCGTCATGTCGCCGGCATGGGTGACCCACGCAGCCGGCCGATGCGGCGCAGGATCTCGGCGAACAGCGCCCGCGGCACGGCGACCTCGGCCAGCTGGAAGACCACGTACCGCCCGTGCCGCACGATCCGGGCGCCGATCTTGACCAGCTTCTCGCGCAGCGTGGTCAGTGACCACTGCTCGACCACTTTGGGCAACGCCAGTGAGCGCAGGAAGTTGGCGAGGTTGTAGGCAAGGGCATGGAGCTGCAACCGGACCGCATTGTGGCGGAAGGCGCGACAGGACAGCCGGGTCCAGCGCAACGCGTACTTGCCCTCGCGGATCCACTGCTCAGCGGTGCCGCGGCCGTTGTAGAACGTGCTGACTCGTCCCGGCGGCCGCTTCAGGTTGGTGACGATGAACCCGACCCGTGGGTACAGCTCACCCTGATGCCACTCGACCTTCGCCACAACGCGGCGCGGCCTGGTCCAACTCTGCGCCTGGTAGCTGAAGCTGGCGAAGAAGACCTGCGGCTTATTCGGCGGCCGGCCGACGGGTCGGGTCAGCAAGTGCCCGATCCGCTCCTGCAGCACCGTGTTGGCCGGCAGGCGGATGGCGTAGCCGATCTCCTCCGCCTCCAGCAGCTCGTACAGCTCGGGCTTGGCGAACGCCGCGTCGCCACGGAAGTAGAGGTCGAGGCCGCGCTTGCGGTAGCGCGCAATCACCGGCTCGAGCACCGTCCGCCAGCCCTCGGCGCTGTGCACGTTGCCGGGCCGGAGCGTGCAGCGCTCGAGATCGCCGAACTGGTTGAACACGAACAGCGGGTGGTAGCAGCTACAGCCGAAGTGGCCGTTCCAGGTCGAGCCCTCCTGCTGCCCATGGGTCGGGCTCTCCGAGCTGTCCATGTCGAGGATGATGCCGTCCGGTGGACGGCGCTGGTGCACCCGGTCGATCCACGCGCCAGGTAGGTCTATGAGCGCCGCGAGGTTCGCCTCGCTCGGGAGCCACTCGGTCTCGAACCGGCCCATCTGGCTGGTCGAGGCCGCCGGTCGGTCGATACCCTCGCGGCCGACGATGGCGCGCATCACCGGATCGCGGGCCAGCCGCTCGGCATCGTTGACGTCTTCGTAGCCGGCGAGCCGCCCGTAGACCGCCTGGCGCAGCAGACCTGGGAGATGATGCCGGATATTCCGGCCACGCCGCCCTTCGCTGAGCGCCGAGATGGCCATCGCGGTCAGGCCAAGCGCATCGTCCAGCTCGCGATAGGCCAGCAGGCCGCCGTCGGAGGTGATCCGCGCACCGTTGAATTCCACCTTGATCCGGCGGTCGAAGGCGACCCGAAGCGGTTCCTGCCTTTCACCCGTCGCGTCCGCCATCCCAAGCCCACTCAGCCACCTCTATCGCTCTGAGGTTTCTAGCAGAATTGGCCCGTATCGTCACCAAAAGGACGACTCATCCGGGAAAAGCGGGCTGAAAGCTCAGCGTACATGACGTTGGTCCTCGTAGGGCGGGTCGATGACTACGAGATCGACCGTGCTGTCGGGCACCGGCTTCGAGCTGGTCGGCCGGGGCGCAGGAGACTGTGACCGATGGGGCATTGTTCGTCGTGCTGCGAGAAGGCCCGGGCATGGCCGCCTCACCATTCGCCAGCTCCACCAGCTCCCTCGATGTATTTCGCTGGCTTCTCGATCCCACCAACATAGCCGAGGCCCGATGACTAAGCGGGAGCCATCTCAGCATAGGACCATGGGAAAAAACGTAAAAATCATGACCACTCAAAAGTATCGAACGTGACCTCGTCGGTTAACAATATCCTCAGCGACACCCGAACCAGATCCGTAATCGCCCAGCATGGTATCGATTGCGATTGCCTAGATACCCAAACGCCGCCCGCGTTCTACTCTGATTGACGCGCCCTTCGCCTTCTTTCTCGGCCTAGTAAATCATGAAACGCCTCCATACGCTGTGACGTGGGCAGAGAAGCTGGCGAGGGGAGAACCATCGCGCGCCATATGCCCACATCCGTACCAGTCCCGGATCGTTCACCCTCGGGCCGCGGCCGCACCACCAGATTGCTTCCGTCGGCACCACAGCCCGATGGCTTCCCACCCGGAGAGTTTCTCGGCGAAGCACCCCGCGATCTCCTTGCGCTGTTGTCGTCCTCCGGGCCGCGGCGCCCGAAAGCCGTGCTCCCACTTCTCCCGCTTCCTTCCGGTCTTCGTCGCCTTGAACAGCACGCGCTTCTTGTAGACGACCGCGAAGAGCTGCTCGCCCATGCCGCCGGCCTGCGCCGCTCTTGATCTCGTCGCCGTCGATGACGCGTCCGCAGTCCGGGAAGCGGCAGGCACGCGGCGCCTCCGCGCCACCGTGCCCGCGGACTGGTCGGTCTCGCGCCCCATGATCTCGAACCGACAGACCCGTCCCGGCGCGGCCCGGCCCGCCGGGCCGTCTCGGGCAGGAGCCCCACCCCCGTCCCGTCCGGCGCCAGCCGCAGTTCGGCGACAACGGAATCAGCCCCTCGAAATAGGGGCAGCGTGATGGTGCGCGCCCAGAGGAAGCCGAAAGGCCGGTAGCTCAGGTCCGCCCTCTGGCGGATCAGGCCATGCGAGACGTCGCGCGGCCCGGCGGGTCAGAACTCGTGCGCGGAGCTGATCGAATTTGTCTTGCACCTCTCCTTCTCAAGCCGGGCCGGCCATTCAACCGCGGCTTTCAGAATCAGCGCAGCCACCGGGATTGAGGTCGTTCGCGACGTGGCAAGGCCGAGCCGCGCCGCCTCGAAGGGGATGCTGCCGCCGCCCGCGGTCGGGTCCAGCACACGGTCGAGGCCGATCGATCGATCCAGCTCACCCTAAGCCATTCGTGCTCCCTTTCATCAGGACGTATAGCTGAAGGCCCGCGGGTTACCCGTAGGCAGCCGCCCAGGCCCACGCCTTCGCCTCGGCCATCGCTAGCCGATGCTTCGCCGCCACCGGATCCCCGTGGATGCCGAGCATGTGCATGAAGCGCCCGTGGTCGGCGTCCGCCGGGAGCAAGCGAGGCGAGGATCGCCGCCCCGCTTCGCCACCAGCGGCCGCCGCGCCCACCAGACGTGCAGACTAACCCAAACCCGACAACAGTTTGCAGCCTGCTATGCTTGGGGCATGGACGCACGGCAGTTTCGCACTCGGCCGTCGGCGAGGAGATTCCCCCCTTTCCTCGAAATAACCCCCCCTTCCCCCCCCCCTCCCCCCCCCCCACCCCCCCCACCCCCCGTAGGGCGCCGGAAACGCCGTCATCGACCTCCGCTCCCGCACGCTCTCCCTCTCCCAACGCCTGGGATCGGCAGCCACCGCTCGATGAACCGCTCGGTCATCCCACTCCCCCGCTCGGACGCCCATTCTCGGCGGGCGTGGTCGGTATTCGGTCCCCGAACGTGCTGCTGCGCAATCGGGTGCGCTCGCGTGGCCGTCGGTCCCGGAGCGTCAAGAGGCCCGCAGCAACCCGATGTCGCGCAACCGCCGGGCCTCGTGCCCGATAACCTCGCGCCCCAGGTGCGGCTTGATCTCCTGGACGCGACTCGCAAGCGAGGCAAGATCGGTCTGACGTCCGTCGCGGACCAGCCGGCGCTCGACGAAGTGGAAGTGCTCGCCGTTTCCAGCTGGCCAGCCGTTCGATCCCCGAGGTCGCCCAAGACTTTGTCGATCTCTGCCGAATATGTGTCGCGTTCCGGCCTTGCGCCCCGCTTCGACGCCGCGGCGTATTGGTAACCCGGGCTGCCGTTGGAAACACGACCGTCTCGGCCCTTACCCGGCCCTGAGACTCTGCATGGGCGAGATCGCCCAGCACCTCGGAGTTGACGGTCCGTAGGTGTAGAGGGTGAAGCGATAGCCGAGCGGCACGCCTTCGGCCTCCTGTAGGAAGTAGAGGCACTTGATGATCGCCGTCCGACCGAGCCGCCGTTTCGACTTGGCGATCAGGGCCTCGATCACGCTCAGCCGCAGCGCCTTCCGCGATGTGTCCGTCATGCTTCCCCCCTGTCGACCTTCGGCGAGCTGCGTTCCGCTTCCGCGCGATCCTCGGCGCGGACAGAGCCGCACCCGCCTCGACTGCCCCATCCGCTTGACGATCGGCGGAGCAGGGACAGCCGCGTCACCCGGTCTGAACCGTCCTCCGACACGATTCTGCGATGTCCGTGCGTTCGAGCTCGTACCATGACCGATTCCACGGCAACTCTGCGGCGAGAAGTCCCCCGAGGGCGGCACGCCATTTCCGCAGCCGCGCGTCGTTGCGCTTGGTCGGATGGGGTGGCCCGTGGCGGATCTCCCGATACAGGTCGCGCTCGCGCAGCCGTCGGCCGTGCTCGCCACCTGCGCCCTGCCCGAGAAGGCCGAGCGCGCGCCAACTGTTTTAGCGAGGTACCCCGGCTATCCGTCGCCATCCGGTCTCGGCAGCTCGCCTCCTACAAGGCGCCGCCAGTGCGTGGTGCACGTGGTGGTCCAGCACGACACGCGTCTTGTGGTAGTAGACTTGGTTGAACATCATGTAGCGCGCGACGATCAGGCTCTCGGCGGCATTCCAGCCGCCTTCGGTGACCCCGATCCTCGGCTGGTCGTCGTCGCCGGGCGGCGTCACCGTGATCGTGTTGAGGAGCCGCTGCCAGCCGTAATGGCCATAGTCGACGCCTGTGTGATGGGCGTCGCGAAGAAGGTAGTCCATCCGGTCGGCGTCCATCTGACCCAGATCAGGGGGCGCCAGAACAGGAGCCCTCCCGCCTCCGGCGCGCCTTCGATCAGATCGGCCACATCCGCGGCCCTGATGCCGTATGCATTATCACGGTGACGATCAATCACGTCGGCAAAGCGCGTTCGGATGATGGCAGCCGAGTAGTCCTCGTGGGTGAACCGTTCTCCAGTCTCAGCGTTTCTCACTGGCAGGAGCTCTTCGGCAACATGCGAGAATGGGCCGTGGCCAACGTCGTGCAACAGCGCCGAAAGGCGGACCAGCCTCCGATGCCTTGGCACCCAGTCCACATTGCCCCCGAGGGTGGCGACGATCACCTGTTTGCGGCGCTCAACCAGGCGGTCGAACAACATCGTCGCCATGTGCATCACGCCGAGAGTGTGCTCAAAGCGCGTGTGCGGATGGCGCCAGGGTAGACATAGTCCGTCCAGGCGAGCTGCCGGATGCGCCGGAGCCGCTGGAAGGCCGGCTGGAGACGATCTCGTGCTCCCAGGCGTCGAGCGGAATGAAGCCGTAGATCGGACAGCGGATCTCGATCCGGCTTGGGCATCAGGCGGACCGCGGCCGGTTGGACACGATGGTCAGCATGGCCGGCAAGATAGTGAAAGAGCACATTCACTAATCCGCCGAGCCGCCAAAAGGGCAAGAAAATCAGAGATTGGCGGCACCGGAATAGGCACGCGGTGCGCCTCGATGCGGCGAGCCGCTCACGGGCCGGGTCGGTAAGGAGGATGCGCAGGGCGCCCAGCACGCGGCGCGGGTTCTTGCGGTGCAGCGCCATGCCGAGCCAGTAGGCCGCCTCCTCGCGCCGCATCAGCTCGATGCCATCGACGCAGGCCAGCATGTTGTCGCGCGAGCGCATCGGCGCCAGCGTCCGGAACAGCAGGCCCAGCGCCAGCGCCGGCTCCTCGTCGAGCTTCTGCCGCCTCGCGACGCCGGGCAGGAGCCCGCCGAGCTTGATCCCGACCTTGCCGAGCAGCCGCTGCACCCGCGGCTCGACCAGGGCGAGGTTCCGGCCGCGCAGGCCGGCCACCCGGCGCGGCTCCTTCAGCTGCGGGGTCGCCGCTGCCGGCAGCTGCCAGACCTCGAGCTCGAGATCGCCCGGGCCATGCGCCCGCGCCCGCAGCTCGTAAGCCGGGGCCCCGGGCGCCCGTTCCTCCGGGAACAGACTGGCCATGGCCTTCAAGGCTCGCCCTCCGCGACCGCGGCGACATGGGCGGCACCGCCGCCCGCTTTGCTGAGGGCGCTCGCGAGCTGCTCTGGCCGCCTCGCCGGCAAGGGCGAGGCCCTCGGCGATAGGCGAGGGTCAGCGCCACAGCTGACGTCCTGGTCCTTGGCGGCGCGCAGCTCGCGGTCGAGGAAGTCCTTGAGGCTAGCGGCGTCGGCGAGCCCGCCCGAGAACGTCACCTCGCCCTCGGAGCCCGCGGCCGTCTCGTAGGTGGCCTTGACGCCGACCCGCCGCTCGACCCGCTGGATGGCGCCGGCGATACCCATGAGCCGGGCGGCATCCGCCCAGGCGAAGACGCGGATGTCGAGGCGCGAGACCTTGGCCCACTTCTTCGCCCGCGCCTTCTCCCACAGCTCGGTGAGCGCCTGTCTGAGCGGCCCCTCGGCGGTGACACGGCTCTCGGCCGGCGGCTCGGGGGCGGGGTCGCGCCACCCTTGCCGGCACCGCCAGCCGTGGTCGTCCCTGCCCCAGCATCCTTGTCGCCCTCGACGGTCACTTTGACCTTCGGCCGGCTTCTCCTTGTCGGGCGGCGGCCAGATGCCATTGTCGCGCGCGTACTCGCTCGTGAAGACGAAGCTCTGCTCGTCGAGCTTGACCGATGCAGGCGGCGCGCCCTTGGCCCACACCAGCTCGCCGCTCCGGTAGACGAAGACGCCTTGCTCGATGCCCTGCCGGATGCCCTTGATGAGGACGTCGTCGCCGACGAGGATCGCCAGCTTGGGGTCGCGCCGGTACTCGTTGCGCAGCGCGGCCGGTGGTGATCTGGCCCTTCCTCAGCGGGGTCTGGTCGCGGATGTAGCCCGGGGCGTCGGGCGCATCCTCGGGCAGGCGGAGCTTGCCCTGGTCGCGGAGCGCGGCGACGACCTGACGTTGCCCATCGCCGGGTTGGACCGCGCTCTGCGTCAGCTCGACCGCCGCATGGGCAAGATCGACGCCCGCGCCCTCCAGCCGGCTGCGCGACGGGTAGAGGATGTGCCGGTAGCTTTGCTGGATGTTGATGGCGACCTGGCTCTCGGCCTTGCCCAGCTCCTCCTGGACCTTGCGCTGCTGATGCTCCGAGAGCTGCTTCATCTGTTCGGGGCGCTTCAGCTCCTCGAGCGCCATGCGCCTCACCATCGCGGCGCGCATCGTCCTGGCGCGGCTCGCATCGGCGACCACGAAGACGACATTGTTGACGTGCAGGCGCACGTCCTGGCCGGCGCCCTTCCGCTTGAACAGGTTGGCCACAAGGTCGGGCACCAGGGGTGCCACCGGGTCGAGGTCGGCGGCGTCGTAGTGAATGATCGCGAGATAAGGCCTGCCGCCGCCTGCATCGTCGGGTATCTCTCCCGGCACGCCGGGAAACGGCAACACCGAGAACGTCGAGCCCTTGAAGATCTCCCGGGTGCGGTCGTCGAGCTGGCTTCTGACCTCTGCCGCGCGGTTCTTCGCAATCTCCCGCTCCTGGCGACGAATGAGCTGGGTAAGGTTGGCCTCGGCCAGGAAGCGAAGCGGCGCGGCCGGCCGGTCGTCGAGGTAGGACGCCTCCTCGACAAAGCGGCGCCGGGCGTCGTCGATAAAGCTGATGTCCGTGCCGGGCGACAGGACCGCGAAACGCAGCTCGTCCTCGCGCAGGCCCTTGAGCGGCTCGTTGAAGGCGAGGGTGTGCAGGAACACCGTGCGGGCGATGTAGGAGGCATAGGTCGGCAAGCCCGCGAAATGCTCGCGGTCGAGCGCCTGGGCGAGGGCCGGCGTGTCGCCGGGGGTCGCGGCGACGTCGCCCCTGATCGCGGGGACGAGCGCCTGCTGCTGGAGCCGCGTCACCAGCTCGGCACGAACCTGCGGATTGCCTGGGTCGATGTGGTGTGCATGGACGGCGTAGGCGTCGGCCGGACGATCGTGCCAGAGCTGCCCGACGGTTCTCGCCAGCAGGCGCAGCATGCCGCGGACGCGCTGGAACTCGCCGAGCGTCGCCGTCTTCTCTTTCAACGTCTCGATCAGCTCCGGGTGCAGCGGATAGCCGAGGCGGAAAGCCTCCGCCCGGGTGTCAGGAACGCCCACAGCCGGCAGCTGGGCCCGGTGCTCGTCCCACAGTGCCTGATAGGCATCGACAACGGCTGCGGCCTTGGTGTCGTCGATGCGCGCGAACAGCCGGCGCCGGAGCACCTGGGCCGTCTCGTCGTCCCGCGTGGGGTCGAGCACTACGGCCTTCCGCGCCGAGACGCTCTCGGCCTCGGCCATCCAGGCGGCAATCTGCTCGTGCTCCTGCGCGTAGGCGTCGCGGGCCTTGGCGTCGTCCTTGCCGATAGCCAAGGTGTAGACGAGCGCCGCCGCAGGCGACGCCTCGACCGCCTTCATCAGCCCGGTCAGGAAGGCGGTGAGCTGCCCGCCTGCCTGCTGCTGCCGTTCACCTTTGAGCTTCCGCAGATAGACCGCGAGCTCGTCGAGGAGGATCAGCGCCGGCTCGCCGCCGAACAGCTCGGCGATGGTGTCGGCGCCTGGCGCCACGCCCGCCTCGTCACTCCGGCGCACCAGCTCGTAGCCCTGCCGCCCCGCCAGTCCGGCCGCGATCTCGCCCCACGGCGTGAAGGCGCGGCCGCCATCCGGCAACCGGCGGCCGTTCACCGGGTCGGCATTCTCGCCGTCGAACGCGGCGACGCGGACGCTGGCTCGGCGGTATCAGCTCTGGTGACAGGAACTCGGCGGCATTGGGTACGCCACCAAGGCCATTCGCCGCGTGCACGAGGGCAATGAGCGCGTGCGTCTTGCCGCCGCCAAACTGCGTGTCGAGCCGGAACACTGCCCCGAGCTGCGCCGGGTCGCGCCGCAGCCGGGTCATCACGCTGGCCAGCAGTGTCCTCAGACCCTCGGTCGGGTGCGTGTTCGCAAAGAACTGCACGGGGCTCTTGTAGATTTCCGGTGCGTCGCCGCGGAGCACACGAGCCAAGTCTGCCGCAAACTCCGCCTCGCTCACCGTACCCTGCGCGACGTCGTCGCGCGGGGTGCAGACATCGAAAAGCTGTGGCGGCATGGCAGGACCGTCCCGCTGGTCGGGCTGTGCTTGCCCAACGC